>NZ_PPPU01000009.1 GCF_006483455.1 Methylomonas koyamae | reverse complement strand
GACGTGCTGGGCAACGACAACGACCCGGACGGCAGCCTGAACCCCGCCAGCGTGACGATCGTCGGCAGCGGCGGCCCCGGCCAACCGCTGGTCGTAGCGGGCCAAGGCACCTGGACGGTTAACCCGGCGACCGGCGCCATCACCTTTACCCCGGCCGCCGGCTTCACCGGCGACCCGACCCCGATCAGCTACACCGTGGCCGACAACCTGGGCCTGGTCTCGAACCCGGCCACCGTCACCGTCGACTATATTCCAACCGTGGTGGCGACTAACGCGGTAGTCGACGAGACTAACGGCAATTTGGATCAAACAGGTGGCGCTGTATTAGTCGAGCCGACCGGCTCCGGATCTTTGTTGATCGACGGTCAGCCCCCTGTTTCGGTAACTTTGGCGGCGACGGGAGCAACCTGGGACGCTGCCAGCAAAACGTTGGATGCCAGTACTTATCGGATCACGGTGAATGCCGACGGTAGCTACGAGTTTGCGTTGAAGGGCGCATTGTCCCATCCCGGGGCGGCAGACGCCGCTTCGGCGCCAATCCAATACGATATTTCCGCGGTATTGACCGGAACGAACGGGGAAGTCGCGAATGCCGTTTTCCGGGTTGATGTTTACGACGACGGGCCAAGGGTAGCCAACAGCAATGGCCAGGTACAGAATGTTGCTCAGCCCGACCAAGTCTTGTCCGGCTTGATTGATTATGATTTGGGATTCGACGGTTTCGGAGCTTCCGGCGGCGTAACTTTAGTGAATAACAACGGTGCATTAACCTCGCGCGGAGACAGTATTTCTTATTTGGTTTTCGATAGCAACGGCGATAATTTGCAGGAGATTTACGCTTTTGTTGATAAAGGTGGTCTTACCACCGAGGCCAATTATCTTGATCAAAAGTCAATCGATCGTGCTGTGTTTTCTCTTGAGCCTACGGAGCCCGGGTCAGTTGACGGGGCTTACAAGTTGGTTCTGTACGATGTATTGGATATACCGGCTCCAACGCCGACAACACTGACTTTTGAGAACGCCACGAGCGTTTCCGCGTCGCAGATCGCCTTCGGAAGCTCGCTAGTGGTGCAGGGGAGCAACCTGGTGTTGAGTCCTGCCAATCATATCGGCGTCAACGACAATGCTTTGGATCGTGGTGAAACCTTGACCTTTAAGTTCGGTGGGGTGGTCAATGCAGTGCAAATGAATGACATCAATGCCGATCTCGCCGGTCCGGATCGGTTTAGTTGGACTGCTTACAAAGACGGAGCCGTCGTTGGCAGCCGGAATAATGTGACAATGCCTTCCGGCGGCTTTACCCCAGCCATTAACGTCAATGGTGGTTTCGATACCCTGAAGATCGATATAACTGCGGGCAAGTTTGAACTGGGTGGGTTGAAATATCAGGCGGCAAGTTCGCAAACGCTGCAATTGAATTTCGGTTTCACTGCCACAGATGGCGATGGGGATAGTGTTAGCGGCAGCTTCAGCGTAAATGCCGGTACACTACTCGCGACGGGTATTACGACGACGTTGCCCGAGCTACAACACGCCGATAGCCACGTTCATTAGTCTGGCTAACCACCTCACATAAAAAAACCGGCTTAAGCCGGTTTTTTTTGAGGTCGGGTTAGCTAAGTCAGCTGGATTTACGATATTTGCCGGTACCGAATACGCCCAACAAGCCGCCGGCAAACAGCCAAGCGGCCGCCGGCAGAGGTACGGCTGGCGTGTTATAGGTCAGCCTTGCTTCGACGAACGGCGGAAACTGGGCAGTGAAACCGTCAGCATGCAAGTTAAATTCAACGTCGCTCGATAAATTCAACCAAATGACAATTTTGTTGTCGGCGGTCCAGTTCACCAGATCGGCGCCATCCAGTACAAATTCTTGACTCCATTCGACGACGTCTTGATGGTGCGAATTGGAGACGATGCCGCCGAAATAAGGGGACGCATTATCCGGAAACGCGACGCCGTCAATGCTGAACGCGATGTTTTCCAGATCGGAGTTCTCGCTGTAGTCGCCGCGGGCGTGAATCCAAAGCGAGCCCTCGGTCAACGCTGCGAGTGGGGCGTTATCGATTATAAATTCGAAGCTTTGTCCGTCGGCGGTTTGCTGAAACGTTTGCGAAGTAAATGTAACCGTATTGGCTTGCGCGCTGGTCGCGGTCAGAAACAGTGCGGCTAAAGTGAGTAAAACTCGGCTACGCATCGGATTCTCCTTGTAAAATTTAGAACTAACGCAAATTCTAAGCGATGTCGTACTGCAAAGCCACTTGTACTTTTGGGCTGGTGAACAGTGCAGCAGCGCTCAAGATGCTACCGACTCCGTTTCGGCCTCGTTGCCAACAAAGCCGAAACCGGCGCAAGTCACCGAATATAAGGCCGCGTCGGCGGATAAGCTGCCAAAAAAACATGCTGACACCGGCCTTTTCGGGTATCCTTTTCCGGCTATTTCCATGTTTCCTAGGTTCCGTAATGACCAACAATACCGACATTGCCGCCAAATACGATATTGATCCCGCAGAGACTCAAGAATGGATGGAAGCCCTGCAAGCGGTGATCGAAAAGGAAGGCAGCGAACGCGCCAGTTACCTGATCGAAACCCTGCTCAGCACCGCCAGACAAGCCGGTCTGGACATTCCTTTCTCCGCCAACACGCCATACATCAATTCGATTCCGGTCGATAAGCAGCCCAAATTTCCGGGTAATACCGATATCGAACGGACCATCCGGTCATACGTTCGTTGGAATGCGATGATGATGGTGTTGCGGGCAAACAAGCATACCAATGTCGGTGGTCATATCGCCAGTTTCGCGTCGGCAATCACTTTGTACGATGTAGGTCAAAACCATTTCTGGAATGCCGCATCCGACAAACACGGCGGCGATTTGATTTTCTCGCAAGGCCACTCGGCTCCCGGAACCTATGCTCAGGCCTTCTTACTCGGTCGTTTGAGCGAAGAACAAATGGATAATTTCCGTCAGGAAGTCGGCGGCAACGGTTTATCGTCTTACCCGCATCCGTGGTTGATGCCGGATTTCTGGCAATTCCCGACCGTATCGATGGGCTTGGGGCCGATCATGGCGATTTACCAAGCCCGTTTCATGCGCTATATGCAGGACCGCGGCATGGCCAACACCGAGGGCCGTAAAGTTTGGGCCTTCCTCGGCGACGGCGAATGCGACGAACCGGAAACCCTAGGCGCGATCGGCATGGCCGGCCGCGAAAAGTTGGACAACCTGATCTTTGTCATTAACTGCAACCTGCAGCGCCTGGACGGCCCGGTGCGCGGCAACGGCAAAATCATTCAAGAACTGGAAAGCAATTTCCGCGGCGCCAACTGGAACGTAATCAAGGTGATTTGGGGCCGGCGCTGGGATGCGATTCTGGCGCGTGATAAGCACGGATTGATCGTCAAACGCATGATGGAATGCGTCGACGGCGACTACCAAACCTTCAAATCCAAGGACGGCGCTTATGTGCGTGAGCACTTCTTCAATACGCCGGAACTGAAAGAACTGGTCAAGGATTACACCGACCGCGATATCTGGGAATTGAACCGCGGCGGCCACGATCCGATCAAGGTGTTTGCCGCTTATAACGCGGCAGCCAACCACCAAGGCCAGCCGACGGTCATTCTGGCCAAGACCATCAAAGGCTACGGCATGGGCGATTCCGGCCAGGCCCAAAACACCAGTCATCAGCAAAAGAAAATGAGCCTGGAGTCGATCAAGGGTATCCGCGACCGCTACCAACTGCCGATCAGCGACGAAGACCTGCCCAACCTGCCTTACATCCGTTTGGCGGAAGATTCCGAAGAACTCAAATACCTGCGCCAGCGCCGCGCCGACTTGGGCGGTTATCTGCCGGCGCGGCGGGCAAAATCCTATTCGTTGGAAATCCCCGCGCTGTCCGCGTTCAAGGCTTTGCTGGATGGCACCGGCGAAGGCCATGAAATCTCGACGACGATGGCTTTCGTCCGCATCCTGAATATCCTGGTCAAGGACAAACAAATCGGCAAACGCGTGGTACCTATCGTGCCGGACGAATCGCGCACCTTCGGTATGGAGGGCATGTTCCGCCAATTGGGAATCTGGTCGCAGGTTGGCCAGTTGTACACGCCGCAAGATGCTGAACAGTTAATGTTTTACAAGGAAGACAAGCACGGCCAGGTGTTGCAGGAAGGCATCAACGAAGCCGGCGGCCTGTGCGACTGGATCGCGGCGGGTACGGCCTATTCGACTCACGGTACGCCGATGATTCCGTTCTTCATCTACTACTCGATGTTCGGCTTCCAGCGCGTCGCAGACTTGATTTGGGCCGCGGCCGACCAACGTACCCGCGGCTTCCTGTTAGGCGGCACCGCCGGCAGAACCACGCTGAACGGCGAAGGCTTGCAGCACGAAGACGGCCATAGCCATTTGATGTCGGCGACGGTCCCGAACTGCTATTCCTACGATCCGACCTTTGCCTGTGAACTGGCGGTAATCATCCACGACGGCTTGCGCCGGATGTACGTCGAGCAGGAGGATATCTTCTATTACATCACCTTGATGAATGAAAATTACGACCAGCCGCCATTGGTCGAAGGCGCCGAAGCCGACATTTTGAAAGGCATGTATCTGTTCAAAAAGGGCCACAAGGGCAACAAGCCCAGAGTCCAGTTGTTGGGGTCAGGCACCATTTTCATCGAAGTGATTTTCGCCGCCCAATTGCTGCACGACGACTGGGGTGTCGACGCCGATCTGTGGAGTTGCCCCAGCTTTACCGAGTTGGCGCGCGACGGCCAAAGCTGCGAGCGTTGGAATCGTTTGCATCCGACCGAGAAATCGCGCGTGACCCACGTCGAACGCTGCCTGGACGATGCCAAAGGTCCGGTGATCGCTGCAACCGACTATATGCGCGCCTTTGCCGAACAGATTCGGCCCTGGGTAAAAAATCCCTACACTGTTCTGGGTACCGACGGTTTCGGCCGCTCCGATACCCGCGCCAATCTGCGTAAATTCTTCGAGGTGGATCGTTACCACGTTACCGTTGCTGCGCTGCAAGCTCTGGCGCGAGCTGGTGAGTTCGATGCTGCCAAAGTTGACGTGGCGATTGCGAAATATGGCATAAACCCCGATGCCAGCGCCCCCTGGTTGGTTTAACGGCTGAATTAACGGAATGCGTAGATGAGTTCTTTAGTTGAAGTAAAAGTCCCCGACGTCGGCAACGTGCCGGAAATCGATATCGTCGAAGTCTTGGTGCAACCCGGCGACGTGGTTGCGATCGAACAAACTCTGGCGGTGATGGAAACCGACAAGGCCACAATGGACCTGCCGTCCAGTGCGGCCGGTATCGTTAAGTCGGTCCATATCAAACCGGGCGATAAAGTCGCGGAAGGTACCTTGATCGTCACGGTCGAAGTCGGCGCCGCCGCTGCAGAGCCGGTTGCCGAAGTCGCGCCGGTGCCTGCCGCCGCCGAGCCGCCTCCGGCGCCGGTTGCGGAAGCGCCGAAAGCCGAACCGGCTAAAGCCGTGGCTGCCCCGGTAGCGCCGGTTGTTGCCAGCACCGAAGGTTATAAACCGCATGCGACGCCGAGCGTACGCTTGTTCGCCCGCGAATTGGGCGTCGAGCTAAGCAAGATCCCGGCCGGCAGCGGCCGCAAAGGGCGGATCTTGCAGGAAGACGTGAAAAAATTCGTCAAGCAAGTTATGACGTCCGGCGCCGCGGTAAGCGGTGGCGGCGCCGGCATTCCGGCCATCCCGGCGGTCGATTTCACTCAATTCGGCGAAATCGAAGAAAAGCCGTTAAGCAAAATCAAACGCTTGACCGGGCAAAATTTGACCCGGGTTTGGTTGAACCTGCCGTTGGTAACCTACCACGACGAAGTCGCGATCGACGAGATGGAGGAGTTCCGCAAGGCGGTCAACGCCGACCAAGGCAAGGACGGCATCAAAGTTACCGGCTTGGTGTTCATCATGAAAGCGCTGGTCGCTGCGCTGCAGAAATTCCCATCTTTTAATAGCTCGCTATCTCCGGAAGGCGACAAGCTTTTCCTGAAAAAGTATTACCACCTCGGTATTGCGGTCGACACGCCAAATGGCCTAGTCGTGCCGGTCATCCGCGATGTCGATAAAAAAGGCATTTTTCAGTTGTCGCAAGAATTGGCTGAGCTCAGCGAATTGGCTCGTCAAGGCAAACTGAAACCGTCCGACATGCAAGGCGGTTGCATGACCATCTCCAGCCTCGGTGGCATCGGCGGCACGGCGTTCACGCCTATCGTCAACGCGCCGGAAGTCGCGATCTTGGGTGTGACCCGCTCCAAAGTGCAGCCGGTGTGGAACGGTAAGGAATTCGAGCCGAAACTGATGTTGCCGCTGGACATTACCTACGACCATCGCGTCATCGACGGTGCCGAAGGCGCCCGATTCATGGAAGCCTTAAAAGCCAATCTGGCCGATATTCGCCGTCTGTTGCTGTAAAACCGGCCAAGTTGCCGCCCCGTTTATTTCCGCTCTGGAGTAAACGGGGCGGCGCTTTGTGGTAGAAGTTTATTCCACTCGTTCGGCATCGTCACGATCGACGGCACCGAATTTGCTCCGCTAAATTCTGAATTCCGCCGACCGGGCGTGCGCAGTCAAACTCTCGCCCCGCGCCAACACCGAAGCGATTTTCCCTAAATTCTGTGCTCCCGTTGCGGAGCAGTTGATCAGGCTGCTGCGTTTTTGAAAGTCGTAGACGCCCAGCGGCGATGAATAACGAGCAGTACTCGAGGTGGGTAGCACGTGGTTGGGGCCGGCGCAGTAGTCGCCCAGGGCTTCGGCGGTGTAACGGCCCATGAAGATGGCACCGGCGTTGCGGATTTGCTCTGCCAAGGCTTCCGGATCGGCGACCGACAGCTCCAAATGTTCCGGTGCGATACGGTTCGCTACTTGTGCGGCTTGGTCCAGGTCGGCGACTTTGATAAAGGCGCCGCGGCCGGTCAATGAGGCTTTGATGATGGCGGCGCGCTCCATTTCCGGCAGCAGTTTATTGATGCTGGCTTCGACTTTTTTCAGGAAGTCGGCGTCCGGGCTGATCAGGATTGCCTGGGCGTTTTCGTCGTGTTCGGCTTGCGAGAACAAATCCATCGCGATCCAGTCCGGATCGGTTTGGCCGTCGCAGATGATCAGGATTTCGGACGGACCGGCGATCATATCGATGCCGACCTGACCGAACACCAGTTTTTTCGCCGTGGCGACATAGATGTTGCCGGGGCCGACGATTTTATCGACGGCCGGCACGGTTTCGGTGCCGTAGGCGAGCGCCGCAACGGCTTGAGCGCCGCCGATCGTGAACACCCGGTCCACGCCGGCGACGTAGGCCGCCGCCAGCACCAGCGGATTGGTTTCGCCGCCGGGTGTCGGCACCACCATGATTAATTCGCCGACGCCGGCGACTTTCGCCGGAATCGCGTTCATCAGCACCGAGGAAGGGTAAGCGGCCTTGCCACCCGGCACGTAGAGGCCGGCTTTGTCCAGCGGCGTCACTTTCTGTCCGAGCAGGGTGCCGTCCAGTTCAGTGTAATGCCAGGACTGCAATTTTTGATGTTCCGCGTAAGCTCGCACCCGGTCCGCGGCGGTTTGCAAAGCAATTGCTTGCGTGCTGGGTAGCGTGTCCCAGGCCTGCTTCAGTGCCTCCCGGCTCAGTTCCAGTTCTTTGCCGGCCTTGAATGCGGTGCGGTCGAAACGGTTGGTGTATTCCAGCAAGGCCTGGTCGCCGCGTTTTTTGACATCGGCGATGATGTCCAGCACCCGTTTATGGATTTCCAAATCGTCGCTGGCGTCCCAGTCCAGGCGAACCTGCAATTGTTTGGCGAAATCGGCGGACGAACTGTCCAGGCGTAACATTTTGATCGCAGCCATGGGGCTTACCTCTGCGCCAGCGTGGTTTCGAATTGGTCTATCAAGGCTTGAATGGCTTGGTGCTTCATTTTCATCGCCGCTTTATTGACTACCAGCCTGGAGGTGATGTTGGCGATCAGCTCGCGCGGCTCCAGGCCGTTGGCTTTTAACGTATTGCCGGTGTCCACCAAGTCGACGATGCAATCGGCCAGGCCAACCAGCGGCGCCAGTTCCATCGAACCGTACAGCTTGATGATCTCGGCCTGCACGCCCAGGTCGGCAAAATAGCGTTGCGCGGTTTTGACGTATTTGGTCGCGACGCGTAAGCGGCCTTTGACCGGCGGCGCGCCGACCGGGCCGGCCGTCATCAGGCGGCAGCCGGCGATGCCCAAGTCCAACGGTTCGTAAAGGCTTTCCGCGCCGTGCTCCAGCAATACGTCCTTGCCGGCGATGCCGAGGTCGGCGGCGCCGTACTCGACGAAGGTCGGTACGTCGGTGGCACGGATGATGACCAATTGCACGTCGTCGCGGGTGGTTTGCAGGATCAATTTCCGGCTTTTATCCGGATCGTCGATCGGCGTGATGCCGGCCTGTTGCAAAAACGGCAGGGCTTCTTCGTAAATTCGGCCTTTGGATACGGCGATGGTTAACATGGCTCGGGATGGGTTTTAGTTGGGAACGCGGCGGATCGTGGCGCCCAGTTGCGACAATTTTTCCTCGATATGGTCGTAACCGCGGTCGATATGGTAGATCCGGTCCACCAAGGTTTCGCCTTCTGCAATCAGGCCGGCCAGCACCAAGCTGGCGGATGCGCGCAAGTCGGTAGCCATCACCGGCGCCGCTTTCAGACCTTCGTTGCCGGTGCAGATCGCGGTGTTGGATTCGAGTTTGATCTGGGCGCCCATGCGTTGCAATTCCTGCACGTGCATGAAGCGGTTTTCGAATACGGTTTCGGTAATCAGGCCGACGCCTTCGGCGACCGAGTTCAACGCCGTAAATTGGGCCTGCATGTCGGTCGGGAAAGCCGGATAGGGCGCGGTGCGCACTGTGACCGCTTTCGGCCGTTTGCCGTGCATGTTCAATTCGATCCAGTTTTCGCCGCAGGTGATGTCGGCGCCGGCTTCCTTCAATTTAGCCAGCACGGCGTCCAGCGTGTTCGGGTCGGTATTTTTCAGACGGACATGGCCGCGGGTGATCGCGCCGGCGACCAGATAGGTACCGGTTTCGATCCTGTCCGGCAGAATATCGTAATGCAGGCCGGGAACGCCGAGCTTTTCGACGCCTTCGACGGTCAGAATATCGGTGCCGACGCCGCTGATCTTGGCGCCCATTTTGTTCAGAAAATGCGCCAGATCGGTGACTTCGGGCTCTTTGGCAGCATTTTCGATGATGGTGATGCCGTCCGCCAGGGTGGCGGCCATCAGGATGTTTTCGGTGCCGGTCACGGTGATTTTATCCAACACCAAACGGCAGCCTTTCAGACGCGTGGCCTTGGCGTGGATGTAACCGGCTTCCACGGTGATGTCCGCTCCCATCTTGATCAGCGAGTCGATGTGGATATCCACCGGCCGGGTGCCGATCGCGCAGCCGCCGGGCAGCGACACGTAAGCTTCCCCGAAACGGGCCAGCAACGGCCCCAGCACCAGGATCGAAGCGCGCATGGTTTTCACCAGTTCGTAAGGCGCTTCGTATTTGTGGATGGTGCTGGTGTCGACTTCGATGTTCATTTTCTCGTCGACGGTCAGGCCCACGCCCATTTGGCCCAGCAATTCCATCGTGGTGGTGATGTCGTGCAGGTGGGGAATGTTGCCGACGCTGACCGGTACTTCGGACAGTAGCGTCGCAGCCAGAATCGGCAGGGCGGCGTTTTTGGCGCCGGAAATCCGCAGTTCGCCGTGTAAGGGTTTGCCGCCGGTAATCAGTAATTTATCCATGAATGGTCTCGGGTAAGTGGGGCAGAACGCGGCTCAAGGCGCGCGGTTTGCAAAATATTCGGTTTCGTCGAAGCCGCTGAGTTTGGCCAATGCCAGTAATTGGGCCGGAACGTTCTTGAAAGACAATTTGACGCGGTTGCTACGGGCCTGCTTGATCCATTCGATCATCAACGCCAGACCGGCGCTGTCGGTCATGCCGACTAGCGACAGGTCGATGCAGATGCTGTCCATGCCTTTCAGAAAGTTGAAGGACTTCAGCGATTGCTTGTCGATGCTGGCAAAAGTCAGGTTTCCTTCCACGGTGTAATGCCCTGGGGCCTGTTCGGTGACGCTCAGTTTCGGCATCTATTTGCCTTCCGCCTTGTTCAGCATGAATTTGCCGATCATTTCTTCCAGAACGATGGCCGAGCTGGTGATGTCGAGCTGGCTCTTATCGTGCAGGTATTCTTCCGACGAGCCCGGGTCGATACTGATGTACTGCTCGCCCAACAGGCCGGCAGTATAAATGCTGGCGCCCGAATCCATCGGGATGTTGTCGTACTTGGATTCGATGCGCATTTCGACGATGGATTCGTGGCTGTTGCGATCCAGCCGGATCGACGATACCCGGCCAATGCGGACGCCGGCGATCGATACCGGCGATTTGACTTTCAGACCGCCGGAGTTTTGAAAATGGGCAATCACCGTGTAACTGTCGTCACCGGTGTAGGTTCCCAGATTACTGACTTGTAAAGCCATGTAGAACAACGCGGCAATGCCGGAGGCGACAAAAAATCCGACCAGAGTATCCTGGGTCTTGGAATGCGGCATGTTAAATGTCTCCAAACATGAGTGCGGTTAAGATGAAATCCAGTGCCAATACCGAAAACGCCGAGTTGACCACGGTGCGAGTGGTGGCTCGGCTGACCCCTTCCGAGGTTGGGATGGCGTCGTAGCCTTCGAACAGGGCGATCCAGGATACGACGAAGCCGAACACGACGCTTTTGATGACGCCATTAACGATGTCTTCGCGAAAATCGATGCTGGCCTGCATTTGCGCCCAAAATGCGCCGTCGTCGACGCCGAGCATGCCGACGCCGACCAGATGGCCGCCCATGATGCCGATCGCGCTGAACAGTGCGGCCAGTAACGGCATGGCCAAAAAGCCGGCCAGAAAGCGCGGGGAAATGATGCGGTTGATCGGGTCGACCGCCATCATCTCCATGCCGGACAGTTGTTCGGTGGCTTTCATCAGGCCAATCTCGGCGGTCAGCGCAGATCCCGCCCGGCCGGCGAACAATAAGGCGGAAACCACCGGCCCCAGTTCCCGGACCAGCGAAGCGGCGACCATTACGCCCAACGATTCTTCGGCGCCGAAGTCCGACAGGATGTTGAAGCCTTGCAAACCGAGCACCATGCCGACGAACAGGCCGGAAATGGTGATGATCAGAAACGACAGCACGCCGACCGAATACATCTGCTTCAGCAGCAAATTCGGGCGCGGCATTACTTCGCCGATGCCGGTCAGAGTATGCAGCAGAAAGAAAGTGCCCCGCCCCAATTTGGCAAAAGCGCTGCGCGTGGTTTTTCCCAGAGTTTGCAGTAATTCGAGCATCGCGTTCTCAAATAGGGCTTATTTGCCGGACAACAAGTCGTCCAGATAATCTGGAGCGGGGTAGTGGAAGTGCACCGGGCCGTCGGCGTAACCGTTCATGAACTGTTCCACCCACTCCGAATCGGAGGCTGCCAATTGTTGTGGAGTCCCTTGGCCAATCACTTTTCCGCCAGACAGAACGTAGATGTAATCGGCAATCGCCGCGGTTTCCTGGACGTCGTGGGAGACGATGATGCTGGTCAGGCCGAGCGTGGTGTTCAAGGCTTTGATCAAATGCACCAACGCGCCCATCGAGATCGGGTCCTGGCCCGTAAACGGTTCGTCGTACATGATCATCATCGGGTCCAATGCGATGGCCCGGGCCAGAGCGACCCGGCGCGCCATGCCGCCGGACAGTTCGTTCGGCATCAGGCGGTGAGCGCCGCGCAATCCGACCGCGTGCAATTTCATCAACACCAGGGTGCGGATCATCGATTCCGGCAGGTGGGTGTGCTCCCGCAGCGGAAACGCCACATTGTCGTAAACGTTCATGTCGGTGAGCAGGGCGCCGCTTTGGAACAGCATGCCCATCCGTTTGCGTAAATTGTACAAGTCGCGGGTCGGCAAACGATGAACATTCAAACCGTCGACATTGATTTGGCCGCGTTCGGGAGTCAGTTGGCCGCCGATCAGTTTCAGCAGTGTGGTTTTGCCGGTGCCGCTGGGGCCCATGATGGCGGTGATTTTGCCGCGTTGGATTTCGAGATCGATGCCGTCGAATATCTTTCTGGCGCCCCTGGAAAAGCTCAAGTTGCTGATTGAAACGATGTTGCTTTCCGGGCTTGCGCTAGTGGCCATCTGCTGTGATTACAGGAGTATCTGGTTTGGTAACAGGTTATTTTCTATGACTGGTCGCGAATAAGTCAATGACTTGGGGTGAAAAGTCGATCAAGAACATGCAATAATGATTCCTTTTTACTCAAGTGTGCGGAGTCGGTTTTCGGTGGGCGGCGATCAGAACATTCAGGCGTTGGCGTTGGCGGTGATTCAAACCGAAATGCAGGCCGTGGCAGCGTTGGCCGCGCGTATCGACCACCAGTTCGTTGCTGCTTGCCGTCTGTTACTGGCTTGCAAAGGCCGAGTAGTGGTTACTGGCATGGGCAAATCCGGACATATCGCCGGTAAAATCGCCGCAACTTTGGCCAGCACCGGCACGCCGGCGTTTTTCGTGCATCCGGGTGAAGCCAGTCACGGCGACTTGGGCATGATCACCCGTCAGGACGTGGTCTTGGCCCTGTCTAATTCCGGCGAAACCGGAGAAATTCTGACGATTTTGCCTATCATTAAGCGCCTGGGCGTACCCTTGATTGCGTTGACCGGCAATCCCGGCTCGACGTTGGCAAAGTTTGCAACGGCGCACATCGATGTTGCAGTTGAACAAGAGGCTTGCCCGTTGGGTTTGGCGCCCACCGCCAGCACTACCGCGGCATTGGTGATGGGGGATGCCTTGGCCGTCTCTTTACTGGAAACTCGCGGATTTACTCGGGACGATTTCGCGCTATCGCATCCGGGCGGCAGTTTGGGCAAGCGATTGCTGTTGCAGGTCGGCGACATCATGCATCGTGGCGGCGAAGTGCCGGTGGTATCCGATACAGTGTTGGTCGGCGAGGCTTTGCTGGAAATGACCGGCAAAAAACTGGGAATGACTGCGGTGGTGGATGGCGACGGTCGCGTGGCCGGAGTGTTTACCGACGGCGATTTGCGGCGGATGCTGGAGAAAAACCTGGATGTGCACCTGACCCGGATTGCGGAAGTCATGACCCGGAATTGCAAGTCCGTCGACGAACGCATGTTGGCGGCCGAGGCGATGCAGATCATGGAGGCCAAAAAAATTAACGCCTTGTTGGTGGTCGACGAAAATAATAAGTTGCTCGGCGCATTGAATATGCATGATTTGTTGCGGGCCGGGATTGTTTGAAGCGTGAGCGGAAATGTTTGAATTAAGTCCTGAACAACTCGCCATCGTCCGCGAGCTCAAATTGTTGGTGTTGGATGTCGACGGCGTGCTGACCGACGGCCGTTTGTTTTTCGACGATGGCGGCAGAGAGTACAAATGCTTTCACGCCCGCGACGGCCACGGTATCAAGTTGCTGCGTCAAACCGGTGTCGAAGTCGCGGTCATTTCCGGCCGAAAATCCAATTCGGTGACGTTGCGGATGCAGGGGCTTGGCGTCGAGCATGTCTATCAGGGGCATGAAAACAAGCGAGCGGCTTTCGCCGACGTGTTGCAGCGATTGAATTTGCAGTCGCGGCAAGTGGCTTATGTCGGCGACGACGTTTTGGATTTGCCGGTCATGCGCCAGGTAGGGTTTGCCGTGGCGGTGCAGGATGCCAATTTTGCGGTGTTGGCACATGCGCATTGGCAAACCAAAGTCCCCGGCGGCTTGGGTGCCGTGCGCGAGGTGTGCGATTTGATCATGCATGCTCAAGGGACGCTGGATGCGGTGTTGCACAACTATTTATGACATCGCAGCGGAATTTTCAGATTTTTGTCTATGTCGGCTTGGCCGCTTTGTTGTCGTGGTGGCTGGTGCAGCTTAACGAACAGCGTGACGCCGAAATAAAAATTGCCGAAAATAGCCCGGATTTTTTCAGCGTGGGTTATTACAAAAAAGAGATGGATTTGGACGGCTTGCCGAAAAGCGAATTGTCGGCTGACAGAATGGAACATTACAAGGCCGACGGCAGCACGCATCTGCAGCAGCCGGTCATGACGCTGTTCAATCCCAATCAAAAGCCATGGTCGATCAAATCCGAAACCGGAATCATGGCGGCGGACGGTGATAGTTTGCAGTTGAACGGCAAAGCTTATATCAATCGTGATGCATCGAAAACCAATTCGGCTTTAACCATTAACACATCGGATTTGCGAGTTAAACTCGCCAGTCATTTTGCAGAGACCCAAGCTTGGGCGGAAATCATCAGTCCCCCCAATAGAACGGAAGGGATAGGAATGGAGGCGACTTTCGTCAGTCCGATTCACCTGAAATTGTTGTCCAAAGTGAAAGGTCGCTATGAAATTAAGTAGAATAGTGGGGGTAGGCCTGTTTTTGTCGGCGCGGCTTGCGTTCGGTTTGGAGTCGGATTCCGAGCAGCCTGTTTATATCGATTCCAATAACGCCGTTTACGATGAAAAAAGCCAGATCAGTACCTACACCGGTAATGTGGTGGCGACCCAGGGCAGTATCAGAATCGACGCCGACCAGTTGGTGGTGCATCTGAAAGACGGCGCCATCACCAAACTGGTGGCGACGGGTAAGCCGTCCCGTTTCAAACAATTGCCGGCCGTGGGTAAGGAAGAAATGCACGGCGAGGGTTTGATCAACGAGTTTTATCCGGATAAGAATTTGTTGATCTTTATGAAAAATGCTTCGGTTTGGCAGGGTGATGCCAAACAATCCAGCGAGTACATAGAGTACGATACCAAAAACTCGTTGTTGAAAGCCGGTGAGTCCAATTCCGATGGCAAGCGGGTGCACTCGGTGATTCAGCCCAAAACCAAGAAGGCCCAATAGTGGCGCGCTTGGTAGCAACCGAGTTGTACAAGCGGTACAGCTCACGCAACGTCGTCGATGGCGTCAGTTTGCAGGTCGATACCGGCGAGGTGGTGGGCTTGCTCGGCCCTAACGGCGCCGGTAAAACCACTAGCTTCTACATGATGGTGGGGCTGGTGAAGGCGGACAGAGGCGATATTTTTCTCGACGACCAACGGATTACGCTGCATCCGATGCATCGGCGGGCAAGATTGGGGATAGGCTATCTAGCCCAGGAAGCATCGGTATTTCGTAAGCTCAGTGTCGCCGACAACTTGCGCGCGGTACTGCAGATTCGTGACGATTTGACCGATGGCCAGATCGAACTGGTCATCGACGAATTGTTGGGGGAGTTCGGTATCGGCCACTTGCGCAACCAGTTGGCATTGGGGCTGTCGGGCGGCGAGCGGCGGCGGGTCGAGATTGCCCGGGCTTTGGCCAGCGAACCACAGTTTATTTTGTTGGACGAACCGTTTGCCGGCGTCGATCCGATCTCGGTTTTGGAATTGCAAAAAATTATCGCGCATCTGAAGCAGCGCGGTATCGGTATCCTGATCACCGAGCATAAAGTTAGGGAAACATTGGAAATATGCGATCGCGCCTACATCTTGAACGAAGGCAAGGTTATCGCCGAAGGGCAATCCCGCCAACTTGTCGAGAACGACGAGGTGCGCAGAGTGTATCTGGGCGAAAAATTCAGTTTATAAAATCCGAGTAGTCATGAAGCAATCCTTACAGCTCCGCATCGGTCAAAGTTTGACCATGACGCCGCAGTTGCAGCAGGCAATAAAACTGTTGCAAATGTCGACTTTGGATTTGCAGCAGGAAATTCAGCAGGCGCTGGAATCCAATATGATGCTGGAATTGGACGAAGAAGAGCTGCCGGCTTTGGAGTTTCGCGATAAAAAGCTCGACAACACCGACCAAGTCACCAGCGAAGGCTCCCAAACCGATATGCCGGACGAGTTGCCGGTCGATGTCAGTTGGGACGATGTTTACGAAAGTTCGTTGCCCAGCAGCGGCGATGACGGCGACACGCCCGAGTTCGAAACCTTTCGCGGTAAATCCGAAACTTTGCACGACCACTTACTGTGGCAATTGGATCTGATTCCAATCTCGGATCGCGATTATGCAATTGCGGTAGCGATTATCGACGCAATCAACGACGACGGTTATGTCGCCAGCGATCTGCAGGACATTTTTCAAGGTTTGCTGGAGCAGTTGGAAGGCTTGGAATTCGACGAGGTTCAGGCCGTGCTGCATCGGATTCAGAATTTCGATCCGGTCGGTGTCGCGGCGCTGGATTTGGCCGACTGCCTGCGGTTGCAATTGCAGCAATTGCCGGATAACACCCGCTACAAGGCTGAAGCCTTGGATTTTGTGCACCGGCATCTGGATTTGCTGACCAGTTGCGATCAGGTCCGCTTGATGAAACGGGTCGGGCTCAGCGAAGACGAATTGAAAGGTATATTGGCCTTGATTCGGACCTTGGACCCCAAGCCGGGAGCCAGCTTGCAGGAAGTCGATGTCGAATATGTCGTGCCCGACGTGTTCGTGGTCAAAGTTAACGGCCAATGGCTGGTCAGCTTGAACCCGGACATCGCGCCGAAATTGCGCATCAACCCCTTCTATTCCGGCATGATCAAGCGCGCGGACAACAGTTCAGACAATGTCAGCATGAAAAACCATTTGCAGGAAGCGCGCTGGTTTATCAAAAGTCTGCATAGCCGTAACGACACCTTGTTGCGGGTCGCAAAAAGTATCGTCGAAAAACAAGGCGATTTTTTCGAGCATGGGGCGATCGCAATGAAGCCGATGGTGTTGCGGGATATCGCCGAGGAACTGGAGTTGCACGAATCGACGATCTCGCGGGTGACCACGCAGAAATACATGCACACTCCCCATGGGGTGATCGAATTCAAATACTTTTTCTCCAGCCACGTCAGTACCGATGGCGGAGGCGAGTGCTCGGCGACGGCAATCCGGGCGCTGATAAAAGAGTTGGTCGGCAACGAAAATCCGGCCAAGCCGTTAAGCGATAGTAAAATATCGGATTTATTGAACGAGAAGGGCATTAACGTCGCGCGCCGCACCATCGCCAAATACCGGGAAGCGATGTCCATCCCTTCAACCAGCCAGCGGAAAAGGCACATTTAATCGATCGGGAAGCACAATTTTTAAAAACAGGAGTATTCCATGCAAGTTAGTATCACAGGCCATCACGTAGAAGTTACCGAGGCGTTGAAAGCTTATGTCGAAGAAAAAATCGGCAAAATCAAACGCCATTTCGACAACGTCGTTGATGTCCATGTCATTTTGACCGTTGAAAAACTGGAGCAAAAAGCCGAAGCGGCAGTACAGGTCAGCGGTGCCAAGCTTTATGCGGAAGACGTGCAAGAAGACATGTATGCAGCGATCGACAATATGGTCGACAAGCTCGACCGCCAAATCGTCAAGCACAAAGAAAAATCTCAAAACCATCGTTAATCGGATATTCGGCGACACGGGATGAAAACGGCTTTCGTCTCGTGTCCAGTCAACCATGAAGCTTGTTATCGTCAGCGGTTTATCGGGGTCGGGCAAGAGTATCGCGTTGGATACTCTGGAAGATTGCGGCTATTACTGCATCGATAACTTACCGGTCGCATTGCTGGCCGACTTTGTCGATCACGTGATGCTGAAAAACCAAGCCACTTACAGCAAAACCGCGATCGGCATCGATGCTCGCAATCGGTCCGACAATTTGGCCGAGTTTCCGGACAGTCTGACTTCAATTCGTAACAAGGGTATCGACTGCGAACTGGTGTACATGGAGGCGGATGAGAACATCATCCTGAAGCGCTACAGCGAAACCCGTCGCCGCCACCCGCTCAGCACCGAGAGCCGGCCTTTGCGCGAAGCCTTGGAAATCGAGCGGGAGATGTTGCGTCCGCTGGCCTTGAGAGCCGATATCGTAATCGACACCAGCTATACGCATTACCATCAATTACGGGATTTATTGAAAAACCGGCTGGGTGAGAAAGGCAAAAACTCGCTGTCGATTCTGTTCCAGTCGTTCGGTTTCAAATACGGGATTCCGCTGGACGCCGACTTTGTGTTCGATGCCCGTAGTCTGCCCAACCCTTATTGGGCGCCTGAGCTAAGGGGCTTAACCGGCAAAAATCCCTCGGTTGCCGATTTTTTGCAGAACGATCCGGCCGTAAAGGAGTTTCTACACGATATCGGTTACTTCATCGGCCGTTGGGCGCCGCGGTTCGAATCGGATAACCGCAGTTATTTGACTATTGCGATCGGTTGTACCGGCGGCCAACACCGTTCGGTTTATCTGGTCGAAGCCTTAAGCAAACATTTTCAAACGATTACCGCCAACGTCATCGTCAGGCATCGGGAGTTGCGGTAACCCCGGGCCGCCGGCCCTCTTTTTGGTTTTGTACCTATGACATCAGCAGTGAAGCTCGAAAACGCGGAATCTCTATTGGATCGGACGCTGGAAGTTTTGGCCAACGGCTCGCAAATCGAAATCAGAAACTTGGTGCGGTCCCTTTATCCGGCGGAAGCGGCGCATATTCTCGAAGCCTTGGATCCCGAACAGCGCGCAAAACTCTGGGCGTTGATTCCACCCGGAGTGATTGGCGAAATCCTGGTGGAAGTTAACGTCGAAGTCGGTGCCGGTCTGCTGAAAATCACCGACCGCAAAGACCTGATTGCCGCGACCGAGTCGATGGGTGCCGACGGCATGGTTGATCTATTGCATGTGCTGCCTGAGCCGTTGTTGTCGCAAATCATGGAATCGATTGGGGTGCATAACCGTAACCGGATCGAAAAGGCTTTGAGTTACGGGGAGCATACTGCTGGCGGCATTATGTCCGATGACGTGCTGACGATACGCGGCGACGTCACATTGGATGTTGTTTCGCGATACTTGCGCTTGCGCGGCAACATTCCAGCCAATACCGATAATCTGATCGTTGTTGATCGTAAGGAACACTTTCAGGGGGTATTGCCGCTCAGCCAGTTGCTGAGTCATGATCCGCATACCAAGGTTGCCGCTGTGATGGATACCCGAATTGCCGGCATTTCTTACCGGATGCCAAGTCGTGACGTTGCCGGAGTATTTGAGCGGCGCAAATTGCTGTCTGTTCCGGTGTTGGCGGATGACGGCAGAGTGGTCGGGCGGATAGCAGTCGACGACGTTATCGGTTTAATCAGGGACGAAGCGGACCATTCGCTGATGAGCATGGCCGGTTTGAGCGAAGAGCAGGACATGTTTGCACCGGTGGTCAGCAGTGCCAAGCGTCGGGCTCTCTGGCTAGGCGTAAATCTGCTGACGGCTTTTCTGGCGGCCTCGGTGATCGATTTGTTCGAAGACGCTATCCAACAGATTGTGGCGCTGGCCGTGCTGATGCCGATTGTGGCCAGCATGGGCGGTATTGCCGGCAGTCAGACTTTAACCTTGGTGGTCAGAGGTCTGGCCTTACGCCAAGTCACTGGTAGCAATGCCGGGCGCTTATTGTTTAAGGAGATTTCGGTCGGCTTGTTGAACGGTTTGGTGTGGGCCTGTGTGGTAGCCCTGGTGGCTGGTATGTGGTTTCACCGCCCGGATGTCGGAATATTGCTGGGTGTGGCGATGTTGATCAATCTGGTCTGTGCCGCTTTGTCCGGTGTGGCGATACCGGTTTTGCTGAACAAGATGGGGATTGATCCGGCCCTGGCCGGCGGAGTGTTATTGACCACAGTCACCGATGTGGTTGGTTTTACAGCCTTTTTGGGTTTGGCGACCTTGTTTCTCCTTTAAGGGTTTGTGCTTTTTGTTACGGAAAATGGTAGTATTCCAGACGTACAGCAGCTTATTTTCCAAAATAAATGTCTACCGGCGCACCAATTACGCAAAAAACAGCTTTGGAGTTCAAAAGCACGTCGCTGACAGTGCCGGTATTGCTGCTAGCCGGTAATGACGTGGTCCTGATCGATCAACAATTGCAGGAAAAAGTCGCGCAAGCACCCGAATTTTTTAAAAATTCGCCGCTCTTGATCGATTTTCAAAAGCTTAACGCTCAAAATCTCGAACTGGATTTTACCGAAATCGTCGCTTTGGTCCGCAAACACGGGTTCATGCCGATCGGTATTCGCGGTGGTAACCAAAAACAAACCGACGATGCTCTGGCAATTAATTTGCCGCATTATTCCCTGCATGGCGCCAATGCGCCGCTCGTTGCCAACAAACCTGCCGCAAAAACATTGCCGCCGCCAGTTGCTGAAGAGCCGAAGCAGCAAACTCAGCTTGTGGAAAACAAGCTGGTCGTGCAACCGGTCCGTTCCGGGCAACGGGTCTATGCGAAAGGGGATTTGATCGTTACCGCAACGGTGAGCGCCGGCGCCGAAATCATGGCCGAGGGCAATATTCACATCTACGGTTCGCTCCGCGGCAGAGCTTTGGCTGGCGTGTTGGGCGATACTGCTTCCCGTATTTTCTGCTCGGACCTGCAAGCCGAATTGATTTCAATCGCCGGGATTTACCAGCTGAGCGAAGATTTGAGCAAATATCCGGCGCATAAGCCGTTACAGATCAGTCTGGATAATCAAGCCCTGATTATTAAAGAGTTTTAAGCTTTTCTTGGAGGAATAATTTTGGCCAGAATAATCGTAGTAACATCGGGAAAAGGTGGTGTGGGCAAAACCACGACCAGTGCCGCGATCGCGATGGGTTTGGCGAAGCGGGGGCACAAGACTGCCGTGATCGATTTCGATGTGGGGCTGCGCAACCTCGATTTGATCATGGGGTGTGAACGCCGCGTGGTTTACGATTTGGTTAACGTGATCAACAATGAAGCGACTCTGAATCAAGCCTTGATCAAGGACAAGCGCTGCGAGCAACTGTACATACTGCCCGCCTCGCAAACCCGCGACAAAGATGCGTTGACGACCGAAGGCGTCGGCAAGATTTTGGAAGAGTTGTCCAAGGACTTTAAATACATCGTTTGCGACTCGCCGGCGGGAATCGAGCGCGGTGCTACACTTGCCATGTACTTTGCCGATGACGCTTTCGTCGTGACCAATCCGGAAGTATCGTCGGTTAGGGATTCGGATCGTATGTTGGGCATTCTTGCCAGCAAGTCGCGGCGGGCGGAAAAAGGCGAAGAGCCGATCAAGGAATACCTGCTGTTGACCCGTTACGCACCGGATAGGGTTAAGTTGGGCGAAATGTTGAGTGTCGAAGACGTCCAGGAAATTTTATCCCTCCACCTGTTGGGCGTGATTCCGGAATCGAAGTCGGTATTGAACGCTTCGAACTCCGGCACCCCGGTTATCTTGGACGAGCAAAGCGATGCCGGTCAGGCGTATGCTGATATCGTTGCCCGTTATTTAGGCGAAAACAGACCACACCGTTTTATCGAGGAAGAGAAGAAGGGCTTGTTTAGCAAGCTGTTCGGGAGCAAGTGATGAGTCTCTTAGATTACTTCAGATCGTCGAAGACCAATACGGCGTCTTTAGCCAAGGAGCGGCTGCAAATTCTGGTGGCGCACGAACGGGCCTCGCGCAACCAGCCTTCTTATTTGCCAGAACTACAAAAAGAACTATTGGCAGTAATTCGTAAATATGTAAATGTCGGGCAGGATGCTATCACCGTTAATTTCGAACAGGATGGCAATCAGGAAACACTCGAACTGAATATCGTGTTACCTGACGAGCGTTAGTTGCGTTTGCTTGTTTGACAAGGCTTATTCCGGTGTTGTGCCGGAGCAAGCAGCCGATTTTTTTGTTGTGCAAATGATGAGGAGTTGAAATGGTAGATACAATTGGCGAAGCAGCTGGTGCAGTCTGGCAATTTCTGAACGCGAATGGCGAAGCCAGCGTGAATAAGATCACCACCGAAACCGGCTTGGGCAAAAACGAAGTGCAACGGGCCATCGGCTGGTTGGCTAAAGAAGACAAGCTGAATATCGAGATGAAAGGACGCGTCGAGACCCTTTCGTTGAAGTAACAGTTTTCCGCATACCCGCTTAAGACAGGGCTAAGCGAGGCAGCTTTCAATACTGGCAATGTGTCCGGTGATCAGTTTGTCGAGCTTTTCGGTCTGAGGCGGGTATTCTCAATGCCGCGAGGTTTTTAGGTAGCCTGTTGCCTGACTGGAATTGCGGCCCGCATATGGCTGGCGTTCGGCATTACGTCGAAAAGATCTTGCCTAAGTCTGATTGATCCGCCGACGGATTGGCGCGGGTAGCGCCGTAAGAATTACAAAAATACCGTTTAACAAATTTTCCAATAATGCGGAGTCTTTCTGTCGAATGAAAGCCAAAATAGCCACATTTCTCACCCTAGTCCTGTTGGTTTTGATCAACATCGGTATCTGGTCCTACATCAATAACCCGTTACAGCTTCCGTCTTGGAGCGACACGATGATGGGGGTAACTTTTAACCCCAAGCAGCGCGATTTCAATCCGCAGGATGGTATCTTTCCGACCCGCGAACAAATCCAGGCCGATGTCGAGCTATTGTCGGGCAAGGCGCATTCAATCAGGACCTATACCGCATTGGAGGGTATGGAGGTCGTGCCGGAATTGACCGCGAAAAGCGCGTTGAATCTGGCGATGGGCTGCTGGGTGGATTTGGTCGAGGACGAAGAAAGCGAGGAGAACCGGCAAAAACGGTTGGACAAGAACCAGCGCGAAGTCGAGAGTTTAATCAACCTAGCCAATCAATATCCGAAAACGATCATTCGGACGCTGGTTGGAAACGAATCGCTGTTGCGGGTCAGAAACAAGGTCAGCGAACCGGTCGCAAAGCGCGTGCGCGACGAGTTTGGCGGTCAGATGGCGGAGCAGGAACTGCAGGATAAAATCAAAGCCGAGATCAATCTTGAAGTTACCAACAAAGCCAATGAACTGATCGAATATATCCGCGAAGTCAAAAAACGCACCTGGAAGCCGGTCAGTACCGCCGAGACCTGGGATATATGGGTCGACCATCCGGAATTGGCGGCCGAAGTCGATTACATCGCGGTGCATATCCTGCCGTATTGGGAGGGCATTCCGGTCGAATTGCCCCAAGGCGCGGAAGGCGATAATGCCGTCGAATACGTGTTCAAGCGCTACTATGAACTGCAAAAGCTTTACCCTGATAAAACCATCGTCATTACCGAGGTGGGTTGGCCTTCCGATGGTCCGCCGCAAAAAGCCGCTACGGCTTCGTTGGCGAATCAGGCCAAGTTTTTACGCGAATTCCTGAACCGCGCCACCGCCGAGAACGTGATTTACTACGTGGTCGAGGCCTTCGACCAGCCGTGGAAAATCAAGCTGGAAGGTACCGCCGGCGCGTACTGGGGCCTGTTCAATGCCGATCGCCAGCCCAAATTCCCGATGGAGGGCGACGTATTGGCCAATCCGACCTGGCGTAATTGGGCCAGCGGTGCGGCAATACTCAGTATCATCCTGATGGCGGCCTTCTTGTTTACCCGGAAAAGCTTGAAACTGCCCGGTAAATTCTTCTTCGGCATCGTCGCCAACTTGGCGGCATCGGTCTTGTTCTGGTCGGCTTCGATAGCGGCAGCCCAATACCAAACCGGTTTCTCGGTCGTGTTTTGGGCGATTCTGTTGATGATGCAGGCCATGGCAATCCTGGTGCTGTTGACCGAAAGCTTGGAAATAGCGGAAGTGATTTGGCATCGAAAAGGCCGTCGTACCTTCCAGCCGCTGACGCCGCCGGCCGGTTTCCGTTACCCGAAAGTCTCGATCCATCTGCCGATTCATAACGAGCCTCCGGAAATGGTACGCAAGACTTTGAATGCTCTGGCCAAGGTCGATTATCCGAATTACGAAGTGTTGGTGATGGATAACAACACCAAGGATCCGACAGTATGGCAACCGGTGCGCGACGATTGCGACCGTTTGGGCGAGAAATTCCGCTTCTTCCATTTGGACAACTGGCCTGGTTATAAAGCCGGCGCGATCAACTATGCGCTGGAAAATACCGCAGACGATGCCGAAATTATCGCGGTGATCGATAGCGATTACATTTTGTCGCCTGATTGGTTGAACGCCATGGTGCCGTACTTCGACCAGGAAAATGTCGGCTTCGTCCAGTCGCCCCAAGACTACCGCGACGCCCATCAAGGCTCGTTCAAAAACATGTGTTACTGGGAATATGCCGGTTTCTTCAACATCGGCATGGTGCAGCGTAACGAATACAACGCCATCATCCAGCACGGCACGATGACGATGGTGCGCAAATCGGCGTTCGAAAAAGTTGGCTCCTGGGGTGAATGGTGTATTTGCGAAGACAGCGAACTGGGTTTGCGTTTGTACGAGGCCGGTTACGATTCGGTGTATTGCAAAGAATCGTTCGGCCGCGGCTTGATGCCGGATACCTTCTCCGGCTATATGACGCAACGCTTCCGTTGGGTGTACGGTGCGATGCAAATCATCAAAAAGCATTGGCGGCATTTCCTGCCCAACAAGAAGTCTTCGCTGACGTCGGCGCAACGCTATTACTTTGTCGCCGGCTGGTTGCCGTGGTTTTCCGATGCGTTGGCCTTGCTGTTTACCGGCACCAGTTTGATTTTGACGGCGCTGATCGTCGCCGATCCCAAGCACAGCGAATTGCCGGTAAATGCCTTCCTGTTGCCGACGATAGGCTTGTTTGCCTTTAAGATCGTGCGCGGTTTATGGTTGTACAAGGCGCGGGTGGCGTGTTCGATGTTGCAGGCCTTGGGTGCGGCGCTGGCCGGCCTGTCGTTGACGCACACTGTGGCGCGCGGCACCTTGCAGGGTTTGTTCACGTCCGGCAAGCCCTTCATGCGTACGCCTAAATACGAACAGCAGGGGCCTCTGGTCGCCGGTCTGTTGATCATCTGGCAAGAGCTGTTACTGCTACTGCTGTTGGTCGCCGGCATTGTGGCGATGCGCTCCGTCGAGCATTTCGACAACTTGAGCGGCCGGTTATGGGTCGCGGTACTGGCGGTGCAATCGGTACCGTATATCGCCACTTTTATTACGATTCTGATCAGTGTCGCGCCGAATTATTTTCCGGGTAAAAAACTGTCGGCCGACGAATTGGATACCGAATAGCGGGGTTTAGCTTACAGGACACCCAGCCTCGGCCGGTAACGGCCGGGGCTTTTTTTTGCGAAGTTGCGCAAGCTTAAAACCGGCGTCGGTGCGCCGGATTTTTCGGCATCATGCAAGCGGAGTGGCGCGCGGCTGCCGGGACGGCGATAATCTGCGAAAAATATAATCAATTTGTTGCGGCAACCCGGCTGCAACGTTTCAACACGCCGAATGACACATGAAAATATCCAAACTATTCCTAGCCTTAATCACACCGTTTGTGGTTTCGGCTTGTGCGACCGATGCCGTACCCGTCGATCAAAATCCGGCTGCCGCGCAGCAAGGTGCGGTAAACCAAGCCGACTGCACCAAAGCGCAAGCATTGCCGCAGCGTGGGTGTTCCGATACCGTGACGGCCAGCTTCGACTCAAACGGTACACTCTGGATCGCGTGGGTGCAGCAACGCCATATTTATCTGCAAACCTCGGATGACGGCGGCCGTAGTTTTTCCAAACCGGTTCGGGTCAATGCCGACGCCGAGGCGATTGCCGCGCACGGCGAATATCGGCCGAAAATCAAAATCGGCCCCGAAGGCAACGTTTATTTGACGTGGACGCAGAGTCTGGAAAAACGCCACACCGGCTATATCCGTTTCAGCCGTTCTACCGACGGCGGTAGAACCTTTTCCAAGCCGGTAACGGTCAACGACAATCTTGACGTTATCAGTCATCGTTTCGATGCGTTGGCGCTGGGCAAGAACGGCGAAGTGTTTATCGCTTGGCTAGACGCTCGGGACAAGGAAAAGGCTAAGGCTGCCAAGCAGGAATTCAACGGTACCGCGATCTATTACGCTTGGTCCGACAATGGCGGAGCAAGCTTTTACCCGAATAAAATCGTCGCGCCGCATAGCTGCGAATGTTGCCGTTTGGGCGTGGAAATCGCTCCCGACAACCGCCCGCTAGTACTGTGGCGGCATGTCTATGACGGCAATATCCGCGACCATGTCTTGTCCAAGTTCGGCGATTGGCATACGCCGGGGCCGGTGCAGCGAGTCAGCCACGAGAACTGGAAAATCGATGCCTGTCCGCACCATGGTCCAGGGTTGTCGATTACCGACGATGGCACGATACACGCCGTTTGGTTTAGCGGGGCCCCCGACAATCAGGGCTTGTTTTACGCTCATTCGCTACCGGGTGCGGCCGAGTTCTCCCAGCCCTACCGGCTCGGCAATCCGGGCGCCAAACACCCTCAAGTATTGGCGTTGGGCCAGCGGCTGGCGGTAGTCTGGTCGGAGTTTGACGGCAGTAAAAATTTGGTCAAATTGATCAAGTCCGACGACGGCGGCAACCACTGGACTCAGCCCGAGATCGCGGAAGCAACGCCGGATGCGGCCGACGATGCTTTTTTACTGAGCGATGGCGACCGTATTTATTTGTCTTGGCAAACCGCTGGCGGTTATCGGTTCCGGGAGATATAAACCTTTTCCGCCGGGCTCGCCAGCATTTGTACCCGGCAAAGCGAACGGCGGCGGGAATCTTGTCGGGACAGGTCGGCACATTTTCTGACATGGGGAGTTCGGATTGAATCAGGAAGCATCGTCATGGTCGGGCGGCGACCGCCGCAAAAGCCGTTACCGCAGCCAGGGATTTGCGCGGGCTTCACTGATTATCTCGGCGTCGAGTTGCGCGGCCTGGCTAACGGTTTCAATGCCCGCCACCTTAGCAACTGCGGCGCCCGGGCCCAATGTGTTCGACGGCGTGATGATTTTCGTCACTGTGTTTTTGGCCTTGGATATCGGCGGCTTGGGCGTGGCAGCATTTGCGATGGTCAATACCAAGTTCAATAGTTCTCTGGCAATCTACGGTGTGTTATCGAATGCGGTTTGCATCGTCTTAAACCTGTCGCTGATTTCCTTTTGAGCCGGTTTCGGCTGTAAAACAGGTAGATCTTAACGCCGCAATACCCGTAACGGTGCTTGTCTGACCACGTGGCGTACTCCCCAATACCCGGCCAGGGTGACTCCGGTAACGCCGACGGCCGGTAACGCCAGCCATAGATAAACATGGGCCTGGAACTGGATTTGCATGACGCGGGTATACAGCATATACAGTATCGACTCGGTCGCCAGCGTTGCCAGCAATCCTGCGGACAGCCCCAAAACGCAAAATTCGATCAAATGACTGCTCCTTAAAAAGCTGCGCCGCGCCCCCAACGTACGTAGCAACGCCCCTTCGTAAATCCGTTGGTCCAAGGTGGAATAGACTGCGGCGAACAGCACGCTAAATCCTGCTGCCAGCGCAAAATATAAAATCAGATTAATCGCTTGGGTTAATTGGGCCAGTATGGTTCTGAATTGCTGCAGAATCTGCTCCACCTCCAGAACCGTCACCGCCGGATATTTTTTTAACAGTGGCGGCAGCAGGTTTTTTTGCGCTTCGGCCAGATGAAAACTGGTCATGTAGGTCGTCGGAAAACCGGTCAGAGTGCCCGGCGAAAAAATCATGTAAAAATTGGGACGCATGGTGTCCCATTGCACGCTGCGCAGATTTGCCACCGTGGCGGTGAGTTGGGCGTCTCCCACCGTAAAACCGAGCTGGTCGCCGGGGCGGATACCCAAATTGTCCGCCAGTTTTTTCTCCACCGATACCTGGCCGGGGCGGTCCGCCTGCCAAGCTGCGCCGTCGGTGATTTGATTATCCTCCGGAAACCGGTCGGCCCAGGTCAGGCTCAATTCGCGCTGCGTGGCAGCTTCGCCTTGGCTGTCTTTGCTGACTCGGCCTTGCACGGCTTCGCCGTTAATGGTCACCAAACGACCGCGGACCACCGGATAAAAATGGCTGTCCGGAACCTGATTGCGACTCAGGTCGTCCTGAAAATCGGCCAGAGACGACGGCAGGATGTTGATCGCAAAATGGTTGGGAGCCTGATCGGGAAGTTGCCGGCGCCAATCGTCCAAAAGGTGGCTGCGCACGTTGAAACTTAAGGCCATTGCGGTCAGCGTGATGCCGAATGCCAAAATCTGGCCGATGCTGGCCCGGCCGTCGCGCAACAATCCGCGTAAGCCGAAGCGCCAAACCAAGCCCAGCCGCGGCAGCAGCCGTCGCGATAAATGCAAAATGCCCTGAATCGCCAGCCCCAAGATCAGCAAAACGGCAAAACCGGTGCCGATAATCGCGAAAGTGAGTTTCGGATCGCCCGTATAACGCCAGATCAAACCGGCCACGACGCTGGCAGCCAAGCCGTAGACCAGCCAGCCGCTGCCGGGTAAAGGTTCCAGCTCCCGCCTTAGCACGCGTAGCGGCGGGACTGCTTGTAGGCGTAACAACGGCGGCAAGGCAAAACCCCATAAGATGATCAAGCCGGTGGCAATGCCGTAGACGATCGCCAATTCCCCGGGATCGGCCAGTGTTTCCGGCAACAGATTTTTCAGCAATTGAAACAAGCCGTACTGGGCCAGCCAACCCAAAGCGCAACCGGCTAAGCTGGCGGCTAAGCCTAATACCAAAAATTGGACGGCGTAGAGTCTTACGATTTCCGCTTGCGTGCAGCCTAGGCAGCGCAGTAAGGCCGTGGCGTTGAAATGGCGTTCGCTGTAGCGGCGGGTGGTCATCGCGATCGCAACGCCTGAGATCAAGGTCACGACAACGCTGGACAAGCCCAGATAGCGCTCGGCGCGCTGCAACGCAGAGCCCAGCTCGGGCCGGTCCCGCCGAATATCCAAGATTTTTTGCGAAGGATTCAAATTCGGTTGCAACCAGGCCTTGAATTCGGCCAAAGCCTGTTCGCTGCCGATAAACTGGTGAGCGTAATGGACTCTACTGCCGGGCTGGACCGCGCCGGTGGCGGCCAAATCGTCCAGATGCATCATCACGCGCGGCGAGAAGCTGTAAAAATCGCCGCGTTTGTCCGGCTCGTAACTGATCAGTCTGGTCACTTTCAGCGCTTTTTCGCCGACGGTCAGCGTATCGTTCAGCTGCAATTTCAGGGCGGGCAGCAAGCGTTTGTCGATCCAGGCCTCGCCGGCTGCCGGGCCGTGATCGGCGACGGATTCGTCTTGTAGATCGGCGTCGCGAGTCTTCAGGCGGCCGCGCAACGGATAGCTGGCGCTGACCGCTTTGACCGATGCCAGCTGCATTTCGCCGTTCTCCAGCAACATGCTGGGAAACTCGACCGTTTGCGATCCGCTCAGTGCCAGTTCGTCAGCCTTTGCCAGCCATTGCGGACTGGCCGGGGCCGGTCCGGCCAACACCAAATCGCCAGCCAGGAATTCGGCGGCTTGCAAATTCATTGTGCGTTGCAGCCGGTCGGCGAACAAAGAAATCGACGTAGTGCCGCCTACTGCAATTAACAATGCCAGGGCCAGTAGCGTCAGTTCGCCGGAGCGGGCGTCGCGCCACAGCAGCTTTAAGGCCAGGCGAAAGCGCGTCATACGATGCTCCCGGCTTCCAGATGGATGGTGCGTTGGCAGCGGGCCGCCAAAGACATGTCGTGGGTCACCAGAATCAGTGTGGTGTGTTGTTCCTGGTTCAATTCGAACAACAGCTCGACGATTTTGGCACCGGTAATTCGGTCCAGGTTGCCGGTCGGTTCGTCGGCGAACAATATTGCCGGCCGGGTAACGAAGGCGCGGGCCAGGGCCACGCGCTGTTGTTCGCCGCCGGAAAGTTGCCGCGGCGTGTGCTTTAGGCGTTGAGCCAGGCCGACGCGTTGTAACAGGGCCCGCGCCGATTGCTCGGCGTCGGCCGCGCCGCTCAGTTCCAGCGGCAGCATCACGTTCTCCACCGCTGTTAAACCGGGCAGTAGTTGAAACGACTGGAATACGAAGCCGACCAATTCGTTGCGCAGCAATGCCCGCCCGTCTTCGTTCAAACTGGCCAAGTCGCGGCCGTCGATTTCGACCGAGCCGCTGCTCGGAGTGTCAAGGCCGGCCAGCAGGCTGAGCAAGGTCGATTTGCCTGAACCGGACTCGCCGACGATGGCGACAGTTTCGCCGCGCTTGATGATTAGATCGACCGATGCCAAGATATGCAAGGTGCCTTCGGATGTTGGAACCGCTTTGCCAAGTTTATGGGCGCTGATGATGGTGGAAGCGGAGTGATCGGAACGAGTGTTTGTCATGTATAGCGTGGTCCTTGCCTTAGTATTGAGTATTTTGCCTGTTTGCGCGTCCGCCAAATCGATTGTCGTGCTTGGAGACAGTATTAGTGCCGGTTACGGTATCGAAGTTCAGCAGGGCTGGGTGGCTTTGTTGCAAAAAAAAATTACCGCGCGCGGTTTCGACTATACGGTCTATAACGAAAGTATCAGCGGCGATACTACTGCCGGCGGTTTGGCCCGGCTACCGACGATTTTGGCCAAACACAAACCGGATATTCTGTTTTTGGAGTTGGGCGCCAACGACGGTTTGCGCGGGTTGTCGCCGGAGGAAATGGAGGCCAATTTGGCCGCGATCATAGGCCGGTCGTTACAAGCCGGGGCGAAAGTGACCTTGCTGGCGATGAAAATTCCACCCAACTACGGTAAGCGCTATGTGGAGATGTTTTACGATATTTACCCGGAGCTGGCGCAGGAGTTCAAGATATCTTACGTACCGTTTATTCTGGAAGACATCGTGTTGCGGCCGGAGTTGATGCAACAAGACGGCATCCACCCCAATGCCCTGGCGCAGCAGATCCTGGCCGACAAAATCTGGAAGCACTTGCAGTTTCAGTTGAAGTGATCGGACTCCGGCTTTGTCATGCTCGGATGGCCGGGGATTTCCAGGAGCCGGACCGGTAGCGGGCCAGATTTTCCCGAAACGGGCTGCCTTCCCGACACTCCCAGTAGCCGTAGAGTTGGCCTAGATTGTTGTAAAAGCTGCGGACCAGAATAATCGTCGGCACATAAAGCCAATATCCCGGCCTCAAATTTTGGTTGGCTGTCAGGTTGGCGATTACCGGATTCACCAAGGTGAAGTACAGGAAGCCGAGCACGGTCAACGTAATCAGCCAAAACCCGTTGAGCCAAAACCCGAACAACAGTGATGCCATCCACACCGCATGGTTTCGCAGATGGTAAAGCACCGCTTTTAAATCGGCTTGACCAATCCGGCCGGTCCCCTTGCCGTACAGATAATATTGCTTCGCGAGTTTTTTCAGATTCGGCCGTGGCCGCCAGGATACGATTGCGTTCGGCGCCACCGCAACCCGGCAGCCGAGCGCTTTGGCCCGTTGCGCAAACAAGGTATCTTCGGCGGTATACAGCCATTCCGGATAACCGCCCACATCCAGCCAGACGCTTTTGCGGAATGCCGAATTACGGCCGTGAAATACGCGGTCGGCTTCGTTGGCGGCATTGCCGGAGGTTGACAATTTGCCGGCGAAAAATTCGAAATCGTTTTTATGCTCGACATTGCGTACGCCGGTAACTGCGCCGTAGCTAGGATCAGCCAACAAGGGGGCGACCAGTTCCGCCAGCCAGTTGTCTTCCGGGCGGCAGCCGCCGTCGGTGACGGCTATGATGCTGGAGTTCGCGTGGGCGATGGCAATGTTGCGGCCGGCGGCAATATTCACGCCGTTCTCGACCAAAAATTTCAATTTGGGGTTCTGGGCGGCGTAATCCTGCAACACTTCCAGTGTCCCGTCCGTGGAACCGCCATCGACGATAACGATTTCGTCCGCTTGGCGGGTTTGGCGGAAAAACGCGTCCAGCAACTGTCTGATGCTTTCGCGCTCGTTAAGTACGGTGGAAATGATAGCTACGGTTTGATTGGGCATGGTCACAGGCGCGAGCAAGTCTAGTTATTGCAAAAGCTTAATATACATTGGCTGATATTGGCTATTTGTCAGAGCGGATGGTCGAAATAATCGCCGTCGATGCCGCTCCGGTACCAATCGGTTAAAACATTCTCCGCTAGCGCCGGGTTGCTGTAGATCTGGTAGCGGTTGCCGTGCGAGCTCAAGGCCTCGTACCCCAGTTCCCGGAATAAGGCAGTCAATCGTGGTGAAGCCACTTCCAGGTTGCCCCAACTGATACCGAGTTTCCGCCAGTAAGCGAATAAGTGGTGCAGCAAACCGCGTATAGCCGGTTCGTCCTGCGGCGGGTAGAACACGTCGCGCAGCACGGCCATGTCGATCGACTCGGCAAGGTGCTGCCGGTGCCAGATGGCGTACGCGCGCAATATCCCCGAGCGGTCGTGCAACGCCAGCATTTGCAACGGGCAGGTCGGGAATTCGAACAAGCGCCAATTCAAATAGCGGCTGCTGCGCTCCGCGCACGATGGGTAGGCCGTTTTGGCGCGCTCCCACAGTGAATCGAATTCGGAGCCGCAATGGCTGATTTCCGCCATAGTGAAGTCGGGTTGGGACAATTTTCTGTCGCGCCAACGTAAACTGAGGTCGCAAAAGCTGCCCAGAATTTGCCCTAATTGGTTGCCGACCCGCTTCTCCCAAGAACCGCGGTAACCGATCCTTAGCCGAAAAAAATCGTTGGATTCGCCGCCGATTTTGAGGAATCCGCAAGCTCCGAAGGATTTCTGCGTGATGACGCCGGCCGTGACGCTGCCGTTGATGTCGGACAAACCACAGCTGAATCGAATCAGCCGGGTCGCCAGGCCCTGGCCTCTGAATTCCGAGTCGATGCATGTATTTGCGCCGAAGGCGATTATCCTAGACTGGCCGTTCAACCACCAAGGTTGAGCAAACATGGCCCTGAAGCCTACCAGACGCGAGTCTAGCCAAACGCCAACGCCGGGGCCCGGCAGTGCGTTTTGCCAGGGGTTATGCGTGATCCGTTGCTCGAACCATAGGTGTATGTATTCCGGATGGTCGCGGAATTCGTCGAAATTAGCTATTGCAATCCGAATACATGCGCCGATATCTTCCGGCTGAAGTGTACGGAACTGAAATTGGTCTGCCGTATCGGGTACGGAGTGAGGCATCGGCGATTCCTAAAGTTCATGGCTAACAAGCTGTTCAAAGTACCAACCGGCTGCAATAGCCTGTGGCAATTATTAGCCAAATCTCGGCCGCTGCCAAATAAGCCGCCGCTAATGACAGAGCAGCGGAGTTGTCGCGCGGCTGGTCGCCGCACTTGTGATGTTAGATGTGCTTTGGAAGCAATCAAAACAGACGTTACCGGAGCGGCACCGCCGGTCCGGTAACGCAAGCCGGCAGGCGTCAGGATACGATACTGCGTTTTTTACGGCTTAAAATAGCCAAAAGGCTGCCGAGCAGAAACCAAACCGTACCAGGGAGGGCGGCTTTCAGATTTTGCAGCGGTAACGCTTCAAGCAACGAGGGTGTACCGAGCCAGCCGAAAAATGCGGCTTGCATGCCGAAATCCAGCCAGTGTTGCAGATCGGTTACAGTTTCGCGGACTGCTGAGCTAGCGTCGCGCTCTGCTTGTTCGGCAAAGCTGAGTGCGGTGTCGCTCCAAGATAAAGCTGTGGCGAATTGTTGGGGCGGATTGAGGAACACTGCCTGTGACCAGTCTGGAACAGCCCTTGCCGTTATTGGTACCAGGGCAGCCGCGAGTGGTAGGCAGAACAACAGTAAAACCAGAATTAGAGCTTTGTTTTTTTCCATAATGAACCTCGAAAATCATTGATTACTTTGGAGGTGACAACCCTGAGCCTAGGCCCAGGCTTCCTGTGCATTATCAGGATAGCATCATATGTGCCAATTTCAATAGGGCTGGTTAGCAGGGATTGTGCGGACTTACCCGGAGGCTGTGTGCGGATTGCGACATGGGAAACCCACAAATTGTGGCTAACGCAGCAAGTTGTCTGATCGGTGATGCCGGTTTCAGAGGCGTTACAGAGCGACAGTTTCCGGCAGCTTTCGGCTTGTCTGCCGGAGCGCCGTCAAGTTGGATACCCACCGGTTTTAAGGTTGAAAGATATCGATAACTTGTTAGAGTAGTAAGCGTCCCCGAACCGCAATGGAAAAATCATGCTACGCAAAATCCTGATCGCCAATCGCGGCGAGATCGCCGTCCGCATTATTCGCGCCTGCGCCGAGATGGGCATCCGTTCGGCGGCGATTTACTCCGAGGCAGACCGGTTTGCCCTACACGTCAAAAAGGCGGACGAGTCGCACTATATCGGTAGCGACCCGCTGGCCGGTTACCTGAATATTTACGGTCTGGTCGATTTGGCCTTGCGCACCGGCTGTGACGCAGTCCATCCCGGTTACGGCTTTTTGTCCGAAAACGCCCAGTTTGCCAAAGCCTGCCAGGAGCGCGGTCTGGTGTTCATTGGCCCGTCGGCCGACGTGATTCACCGGATGGGCGACAAGACTGAGGCTAGGGCGGCAATGAAGGCCGCCGGCCTGCCGGTTACGCCGGGTTCGGACGGCAATCTGGACAATGTCGATCATGCGTTGCAAGTCGCCGAACAGATCGGTTACCCGATCATGCTGAAAGCCACCTCGGGCGGCGGCGGCCGCGGCATCCGCCGTTGCGACAATCCCGACGAACTCCGCCAAAACTTCCAGCGGGTGATTTCCGAAGCGACCAAGGCCTTTGGCAGCGCCGACGTGTTTCTGGAAAAGTGCGTGGTCAACCCGATTCACATCGAAGTGCAAGTGTTGGCCGACCACTTCGGCAACACCATCCATCTTTACGAGCGTGATTGCTCGGTGCAGCGCCGCAACCAAAAATTGATCGAAATTGCGCCGTCGCCACAATTGGATGAAGCGCAACGCCAGTACCTGGGCGGCTTGGCGGTAATGGCTGCCAAAGCAGTCGGCTATACCAACGCCGGCACCGTGGAGTTTCTGCTCGATGCCAACGGTCGCTTCTATTTCATGGAAATGAACACCCGGGTGCAAGTTGAGCACACCATCACCGAGACTATCACCGGCGTCGATATCGTCGAAGAACAAATTCGGGTTGCTGCCGGGTTACCGCTGCGCTTCAAGCAGGAAGAAATCGTGCGCCGCGGCTATGCCATTCAATTTCGGGTCAACGCCGAAGACCCCAAAAACAATTTCCTGCCCAGCTTCGGCCACATTACCCGCTACTATGCCCCCGGCGGTCCCGGTGTGCGCACCGACACCGCCATCTATACCGGCTATGAAGTGCCGCCGTTTTACGATTCGATGCTGGCCAAGGTCATCGTCAGCTCGATGACTTGGGAAGATGCGATCAATCGCGGCGAACGCGCCTTGAAAGACATGGGCTTGTTCGGCATCAAAACCACCATTCCCTATTATCTAAAAATTCTCGGTCACCCGGATTTTCGTCGCGGTCGATTCAACACCGGCTTCGTCGAAGCCAATCCCGATTTGATCAATTACTCCAACAAGCCGCGCCCGGAAATTCTGGCCAGCGTGCTGGCGGCCGTCGTCGCTTCCCATACCGGCCTGTAAGCCAAGGACACCAAGATGAGCAAAGTTTATGTAACCGACGTTATCCTCCGCGACGCCCACCAATCCCTGATCGCCACGCGGATGCGCACCGAAGATATGCTACCGGCCTGCGCCATGCTGGACGATATCGGCTATTGGTCTCTGGAATGCTGGGGGGGCGCGACTTTCGACGCCTGTCTGCGTTTCTTAAAGGAAGACCCATGGGAAAGACTGAGCAAACTGAAAGCCGCTTTACCCAATACCCGCCTGCAAATGCTGTTGCGCGGCCAAAACCTGCTGGGCTATCGGCATTATTCCGACGATGTGGTGCGTAAATTCGTCGAGACTGCCGCCCGCAATGGCATGGACGTGTTTCGAATCTTCGACGCGCTGAATGACATCCGCAACCTGGAAACGGCTATCGAAGCCACCAAAGCCGCCGGCAAGCACGCCCAAGGCACCATCTGTTACACGACCAGCCCGGTGCACGACATCGCCAGCTTTATCAAACTGGGTAAAGGCTTGGTCAATTTGGGCTGCGATTCGATTGCCATCAAAGACATGGCCGGTTTACTGACCCCCTATATTGCCGGCGAATTGATCAAAGCCTTGAAAGATGCCGTCGATTTGCCGCTGCACCTGCATTGCCATGCCACGGCCGGCTTGGCGGAAATGTGTCAGCTCAAGGCCATCGAAGCCGGCTGCGAACATGTCGATACGGCCTTATCCTCCTGGGCCGGCGGCACCAGCCACCCGCCCACTGAATCGTTGGTCACTGCACTGCGCGGCACTGATTACGACACTGGGCTGGATTTGGATAAGCTGCAAGCGGTGAACGACTATTTCGCCGAAATCCGCAAAAAATACCGCCGCTTCGAAAGCGAATTTACCGGCATCGACACCCGCGTCCACATCTTCCAAGTCCCGGGCGGCATGATCTCCAACCTGGCCAACCAATTGAAAGAACGCAACGCACTGGACCGGATCGACGAGGTGTATAAAGAAATCCCGGAAGTGCGCAAAGACTTGGGCTATCCGCCGCTGGTGACGCCGACCTCGCAAATCGTCGGCACCCAGGCGGTGCTGAACGTGTTGATCGGCAAGCGCTACGAGACCATCAGCAACGAGGTCAAACGTTATCTGCACGGCGGCTACGGCAAGGCACCGGCGCCGGTCAATCCGCAATTGCTGGCGAAGGCGGTTGGTAAAGAGGAAATCATCGAATGCCGGCCGGCGGATTTATTGAAACCGGAATTCGAGCATCTGCGCAACGAAATTGCTCATCTGGCTTTGAACGATGAAGACGTGCTGAGTTACGCGATGTTTCCGGAAATCGGCAAACAGTTTCTGGAATTGCGTTCCACCGACAATCTGGTGCCGGAACCGCTGGAACTGGAAGAAGCGGCTAAGCCCGGCGAAGTTAAAAAAGCCCCGACCGAATTTAATGTGGCGTTGCACGGCGAGCAATATCACGTCAAAGTCACCGGCGCCGGCCCGAAAAACCAGAGCTTGCGGCATTTTTATTTCACCGTGGACGGCATGCCGGAAGAGATCGTCATCGAAACCCTGGACGAAATCGTGCTGGACGGCGGCGCCCAGGGCGCGGTGCAAAGCGCCATCGCCAGCAAGCGGCGTCGGCCCAGCGAGCCGGGTGATGTCGTGACCAGCATGCCTTGCAACATCATCGACGTATTGGTCAAGGAAGGCCAGAAAGTCAACGCCGGCCAAGCCTTGCTGGTCACCGAAGCCATGAAGATGGAAACCGAGATCACCGCGCCGATTGCCGGCAGCGTCAAAGCCATTTATGTGGCTAAAGGTGACGCGGTTAACCCCAACGAGGTATTGGTGGAAATAAATTGAGAGAAAAGCGGCAAGACGAAAGGTAAAATAGCGCGCTTTGCTTAATCGCCTAAACTTTACCGCCAAGGTGTGCAGCGCGCCGGCCATGAAGCGATTGGCCAGTCCGCTGTTTTTGTATTCGACCTTTCGTCCGGCTCTACCGTGAAACCAACCCCCGTCACCGAAGCATCCATCCAGCACGCCGCCGACTTACTGCGCCATGGTCAGCTAGTCGCGTTTCCGACTGAAACTGTTTACGGCCTGGGCGCTGACGCGTCCAATCCGGAGGCGGTGGCGAAAATTTTTGCGGCCAAGGGCCGGCCGGCGGACCATCCTTTGATCGTGCACATTGCCGGTGCCGAGCGAATGGCTGATTGGGCCGACCAAGTACCGGAGGCTGCCTGGCGGCTGGCGGAACAATTCTGGCCGGGTCCGCTGACGATGATTTTAAAAAAACGCGAGTCGGTGCCGCTGGCGGTGACCGGCGGCCAGGATACCGTGGGGTTGCGGGTGCCGGCCAATCCGGTGGCGTTGCGCTTGCTGCAGGCGTTTGGCGGCGGCGTCGCCGCGCCATCGGCCAATCGTTTCGGCCGCATCAGTCCGACCGAAGCCCAGCACGTGGCCGAAGAGTTGGACGCCAGTGTGGCTTGTATTCTGGACGGCGGCCCCTGCGCGGTGGGAGTGGAATCGACGATCATCGACCTCAGCGACGAGGTCCCGACCATCCTCCGCCCCGGCCGCATTACCCGCAGCCAACTCAAAGCCGTATTGCATGCCGATATTCGGCTCTCTTCGCAAACCAAGATTCGGGCGCCGGGCATGATGGCCGTGCACTATGCGCCAAACACGATGGCCTTGCTCTGTCCGGCCGATACCTTGATTGCGATGGCCGACGACCTCTGCGCCAAAGGCCAACACATCGGCATTCTGGCATTCAGCGCCGAGATCGCGGAAATTCCCTGCCTGCATATTCTCCGGCTGCCGGCCGATGCCGAACTATACGAACCGGCCCTGTACAGCTCGCTTCGGGCTCTGGACAATCTGCAACTTGATACGATTTTGATCGAGCAACCGCCCGATCACGAAGCCTGGGCCGCCGTTAACGACCGCCTGAACAAAGCCACGGTCTGAAATGAACGACGACGAATGGATGCGCCATGCCATCCGGCTGGCGCAGCGCGCCGAAGACCAAGGCGAGGTGCCGGTAGGCGCGGTGCTGGTGCTCGGTAACCGTTGTATCGCCGAAGGCTGGAACCAACCGATCCAAACCAACGACCCGACCGCTCACGCGGAGATCGTCGCGTTGCGCAAAGCCGGCCAAGTCCTCGATAACTACCGTCTGATCGATACCACCTTGTACGTAACGCTGGAGCCCTGCGTGATGTGCATGGGCGCCATTGCCCACGCTCGCGTCAAACGCCTGGTGTTCGGCGCTTACGATCCGAAGCGCGGAGCGGTCTGCCACGCGCTGCAACTCAGTGATGCGGAATTTTTAAATCACAAGGTGGAATGGACCGGCGGGGTATTGCAAACGGTTTGCGCCGACTTGCTCGGCGACTTCTTCAAGGCCCGCCGCGAACGATCGAGAAATCCGGGCCGGAGTGCATAACGTCTTACCGGTATTTGACGGCGAGGATTGCTTCAATAAATCGAGCGATAGCTGGTTTCGTGAGTCGGTTCACAGATTTGTGTCTGAGCCGTAGCTCGGGGCTGAGACGGTAACGCTTGATCTGCGAATTTACATTAACATTGAGATGTAAGCGGTTGACATGTTTAAGTCCTGAATAATCAATGCTTTAACTGAACTTTAATCTAGTTGCTTTTTGCCGGTTTTGTGTGAATACTCGCCCTCCCTAGTTTATTTTTGCGGTTAGTTTCGGGGGTGGATATGAAGATGGTCGTCGTCATGTTGTCCGGTTTGGTAATCGGTGGTTTGGTCGTTATTGCGGCGTTGCAATTGATACGCGTGGTCGGCAAAGAATTTATAGATTTGATGGCTGAAGCCTGGCATAGCGCAGAAACGCATTGACCGATTATTTGGCTGGCATCGAATTGTGCCGTTTCCGGTTGACGAATTTGCCGAAATTCGTCACTCTGTTTGAACATGCGCAACAGTTTCAATTTTCGGGGATGCTAAAAATGAGTTCGGTCAACAAAATTTGTGGAGTCCTGCTGCTCGGTCTGGTTAGCAGCGTGGTTCAAGCCAGGGAAGTCAGCTATTGCAAGGTTTTGCGAACTTTCGACGATAAGGATGCCAGCGCGGCTCCCGCAATAAAATACGAAGATTGTTCCGGCGTCGCCTTTATAGAGTATGCCAAGTACTACGTCGCCGCCCGCTGCTGGGCTGGATCTTACGATCTGCTTGAGGGCAAATGCGATTCGGTAAAGCCTGAAGCCGCCGAGAATGTTAGTGCTGAAGACGTTATGCCGGCAGAACCGGCCGAAGCGGAGCAATAACGCATAGCGAATAGGTTCAACCGGGGTATCGAAAGCCGCTTTAAACAGCGGCTTTTTTATGCCTGTCGTCAAATCGTTCGTGAGTTGCGGAAGACTGGGCTCAAGGAGCTAATGCCGAAGTATTGCCGGTAAAAATTTGCTAATTGGTGGAAGCAGGGAATTTTGCGCGTGGTAGCCTGTCGTAACGGCGTTCGAAAACGTTCGGTTTAGGTCGATATCACTGGAGGTTGGAGATGATTGCTATGCGCTATAACATCAAAAAATTCGGTAAAGTCATTTCGCATATAAGCCCGGAAAAGATGAGCCCGGGGTTGGCGAAAGAATTAAAATCGCGCGGCTACAGAATCAGTAGCGCTTACTACGATCAACATCTTGCCGCTGTCGCGGCCGGTTAAGTTAACCAATCACCCATCAAATACAGCGAGAAGCCGGCTTAGCGCCGGCTTTTTTTTGGCGTAACTGTTGGCGAGAAAGTTTGCGTGTTATTTCAACCGGTCCGATTCGGTTGATTTGAACCGGCCTCCAGCCAAAATTTCCTGCAGACCATTCAGAAACACAGCGTCAGACGTATATTAATAGCGCCTCGATATTAATTTGGTACAATCGTTGGGTTTTGCGTGCGCTCCAAGACGAGTAGCGGCAGATCAATTTTTGTGGCCTAAAGGTTGCTTTCCGGGGTTAACACCGCTTAATCGAAGACGCTTACTGCTAATGAAAAATTTCTACCTCCGTTTGCTTGCAGTCGCCTGCCCGATCTGGCTTGGGTACGGTTCGGCAAATGCTCAAGAAGCGCAACTGTCGGTCGATGAGGTCGTCGCCCTGTTTTACCAGCGCAATTTGGACCTGATTGCCGCGCAATACAACATCGACCAGACGCGCGCCGAGCAAGTGCTGGCCGGGGCGATTCCTAATCCGGTATTCGGCATCCAAGTCTCCGAAATCAGTAACAATCCCAACATGGGGTCCAATGCCACCGGCTGCAACCATAGCCCCAGCGTATCGTGCGGACCGGCCGAATATTTCTCCTTCAGCCAATTAATCGAAGTTGCCGGTAAACGCGGGCTGCGGATGCAAAGCAGCGGTTTTGCGACACAGGCGGCAGAGAGTGATTTGCGCGATGCCGTGCGCATCTTCAGCAATATGGTGCGCGATGCGTACTTCGATTTGTTACAGGCACAAAAAAACCGGTGGCTGGCGCAGGAAATTGCCAATCATTACCAACAGATAGGTCAGGCTAACGATTTGCGGCTGAAAAGCGGCGATATTGCAGAGGCCGATTATTTGCGGGTGAAAATGGAAAGTTTGCGCGCCCAATCCGATCTGGATAGTGCCCAAGCCGTTGTGGAGCAGGCGCAAGCGGCGCTGGCAGTGCTGCTGCGCTGGCCCGAACAGAGTTTACGTATCGAAGCGAAGGACGCCTGGCCAGCGTTAGCCGATATCGGCCAAACCCGCGACAAGAACGAATTGATCGACCGGGCCTTGCAACAGCGCCCCGACCTGCAAGCCGACAAACAACGCGCCGAACAAGCGAAAAAGGAACTGGAGCTGGCGCGGCGCTTGAAATACCCGGATGTCACTGTCAACGCCGGCTACGCCCGCGATCCGAGTAACAATGCGTTAAATTCGGCTTTCGTCGGTTTCAGCGTGCCGCTGCCGTTGTTTTACCAGTATCAGGGCGAAGCGGACAAGGCGACAGTCAGTTTGAACCAGTCGCAATTGGCGGTCGAACAAACCGAGCTCGGTATCCGCAACGACGTGGTCAGCGCGTTGGCAGCCTGGAACAGCGCCGACAAGATCGTGCAACGCTTCGATGGCGGTTTGTTAGGTGATGCCCGTAGCGTACGCGACAGCGCAGAACTGGCTTTCAGAAAAGGCGCGACCGGCGTGCTGGATTTTATCGAAGCACAACGCAGCTATAAAAGTGTGATGCGCGACTACTACGCGGCCATGATCAATCGCACGAATGCCTACTTCGATTTAAGCAAAGCGTTGGGCGTAGAACCCAGTGTTGAGAATGCTGCCGCAAGCGTTGGCTCGCGGTAAATGCCGGTAACTTCATATGCACATACCCTACTTCATGAATAAGCAAGCGATTTTCGGTTTACGCCGTTGCCCCACTCTGTTTGGGTTGCTGGTATTGTTAGTGCTGAATGCCTGTTCCGACTCCGCCGATAAAAATCAGCCCCAGCCGGTTGTGCATGCGCTACCCGGCGAAGTTTACCTGACCCCCGATTCGCCGAAAAAAGCCTACGTCAAAACCAGCGCGTTGACCTTGACCCGGCCACCATTGCTCGAACCCTTGGCCGGCAAAATCGCCTATAACGACAGCGCGACCTCCCGAATCAGTTCTCCGGTAACCGGCCGAGTGCTGACCAATCCGTTGCCGCTGGGCAGTCAAGTGCAATCCGGAACGGTGATGTTGGAATTGCATAGCCCGGAGGTTGCCGACGCCCAGGCCGACTACGCCAAGGCGCAAGCGCAACTGACCTTGGCCGATCGAGCATTCCGGCGCCAGCAAGAGCTATATCAAGGCCAGGTTGTCTCGCGCAAAGAGCTGGAACAGGCCGAGGACGATCTGAGTCAGGCCCGCAGCGAAGTGCAACGCGCACAAAACCGCTTGAAAAATCTGCAACTGGCGTCGGGTCAGAACAATGCCCGCTTTGCGTTGCGTGCTCCGATAAGCGGCGTCGTGGTGGAGCGTAACGTCAATCCGGGGCAGGAGGTCGGTCCGGGTTTGGACAAGCCGCTATTCGTCATTTCCGATATTCAACGGCTGACCGTGGTCATGGACGTGTTCGAAGTCAATCTGGCCAAGATCAAACCCGGTCAGCAACTGAAAATCTCGGTACCGGCTTATCCGGGCGAAGCCTTTCCGGCAACGGTGGAGTACGTTGGCCAAGTTCTGAACGAGACCACCCGCAGCGTACAAGTGCGCTGCGCGTTACCGAATCCGGACGGCCGCTTGCTGCCCGGCATGTACGCGACCATCGATGTCGAGAGCCCGCCGGATGCCCAAGCCATCGTTGTGCCTTTAACCGCGGTATTCACCGAAGACGACTCCGACTACGTGTTTGTCGCCGTCGACGAAAACCATTATCGGCAGCGGCCGGTAAAAATGGGCTTGCGGCTGAAGGAGCGCGCGGTGGTTACCGAGGGCTTGCAAGCCGGAGAGCAGTTGGTGACCGAGGGGGCCTTGGTGTTGCGCGCCGAGGAAGATGTTAACGATGCCAACCCTTAGCCCAGGATCGCCGAGATGATTGCCCGCGTTATCGCTTTTTGTTTACAACAGCGCCTGATGGTGATCGGCGCCACCTTAGCTATCGCCGTTTCCGGCATCGTTGCCTTCGAGAATCTGCCGGTGCAGGCGTTTCCGGACGTGCAAAACGTGTTCGTGCAGGTGGTGACGCAATTTCCCGGCCAAGCGCCAGAAGAAGTGGAAAAGATCATTTCGTTACCGATCGAACGGGAGATGAACGGCTTGCCGCATCTGATCAACATGCGCTCGGTCTCGATTTTCGGTTTGTCGGTGGTAACGCTAACCTTCGATGACAGTGCCGAAGACTATTTCTCCCGCCAGCAAGTCCTGGAACGTTTGCGCGGCGCCGATCTGCCCGACGACGTTAAACCGCAAATCGGGCCGCTATCGACCGGTGTCGGCGAGATTTACCGTTACGTAATCGACGCCAAACACCTGCCGTTGACCGAGCAACGGGCCTTGCAGGATTGGGTAATCGAGCCGCGCCTGCGTACGGTGCAAGGGGTGGCGGACGTGGTGTCTTACGGCGGCGGCGTCAAGGAGTACAAGGTTGTAGTCCGGCCGGATAGTCTGAAAAACTACCGGCTGGATCTGAATCAGGTTTATAGCGCCATTGCGGCCAACAACACCAATACCGGCGGCGGCTATATCGAGGATGGCGATGAGGCCTTGGTAGTCAGAGGCATCGGTTTACTGAAATCGGCCGATGAGATCGGCGAAATCGTCGTCGCCAGCAACGACGGCGTGCCGATCCGGGTCAAAGACGTCGCCGAGATTCGGGTCGGCCCGCAACCACGGACCGGAATCGTCTCGCTAAACCAGCGCGACGATATCGTCGAAGGCATCGTGCTGCTGATCAAAGGCCGCGACGCGGTCGGTGTACTCGACGGCGTCAAGCAGAAAATCGAAGAATTGAATGCGTTCGGTTTGCCGCCAGGCGTGAAAATTACGCCGATTTACGACCGTACCGAACTGGTCGGACATACCGTGCATACCGTCGAACACAATATGGTCGAAGGTGCGGTATTGATTTTGATCATTCTGCTGGTGTTTCTGCAACGTTTCATGGCCGCCTTTCTGGTCACGCTGATCATCCCGTTGTCGTTGCTGTTTGCCTTTATCCTGGTCGACTTGGGCGGCATTTCCGCCAATCTGATTTCGCTCGGTGCGATTGATTTCGGCATCATCGTCGACAGCACCGTGGTGCTGGTGGAAGCCGTCATGGTGCAGGTGACGTTGGATATGCAGCGCAGCGCCGACATCCGCGTTTTGCGGCAATCCTTGTTGAATACTGCGACCGAAATGGGGCGGCCGATTTTGTTCTCCAAAATCATTATCATCATCGCCTTTCTGCCGATTTTTACCTTCCAGCGGGTCGAGGCCAAAATTTTCTCGCCGATGGCTTACACGCTGAGCTTTGCGTTGGTGGCTTCCATGCTGTTCAGCCTGACCTTTATCCCGTCGATGCTGACCTATTTACTCGGGCCCAAGCTGGCCGAACGCCATAATCCGCTGGTACATGCGATGGAGCACCATTACCGCAACATTCTGGAATGGGTGTTGAAACATGCCCGATTGGTGTTTTTCGCGGCGGTCGGCACCTTGGCATTGAGCGTGCTGTCGGTGCGCTTGATCGGCACCGAATTCATGCCCAAACTGGACGAGGGCAATATCTGGCTGACCATCACGCTGCCGACGCCGGTATCGTTGACCACCGCCAAAGATATCGAACGCAAGGTTCGCGACCGCTTGGAAACCTTCGCCGAAGCCAAAACCATCCTGACCCAACTGGGCCGCCCCGAAGACGGCACCGACCCTAAAGGCTTCAACAACCTGGAGGTGTTGATAGACCTGAAGCCGAAGGAAACCTGGGGTTACGCCAAAAAAGACGAGCTGGTCCAGGCCATGGACAAGGCGCTAGCGATTTTTCCGGGGATTCAGACCAACTTTTCCCAAGTGATTCAGGATAACGTCGAAGAAGCCATATCCGGGGTTAAAGGCGAGATCGCAATCAAAGTATTCGGTAGCGATCTCCAAACCCTGCAGGACAAGGCGGACCAGATTACCCACATCCTGGCCGGCATTCGCGGCGCCAGCGACGTCGCCGCCGAACAGCAAGCCGGTCTGGCCCAGGTCATCGTCGACATCGATCGGGCCAAGATCTCCCGCTACGGCATCAACGTGGCCGATGTGGAACAGGTATTGGAAATCGGCATGGGCGGCAAAGCGGCATCCCAGTTTCTGGAAGGCGAACGCCGTTTCGATATCGCGTTGCGTTATGCCGAAAACGCCCGCGATTCGATATCCGGCCTGGAAAGCCTGACCGTGCAAACCCCGGCGGGGCAATTGATACCATTGTCAGAATTGGCGACGATCAAGGTCAACCAAGGCGCATCCCGTATCAGCCGCGAAGAAAACATGCGCCGGATCGCGATCAAATGCAATTTGATCGACCGCGACCAGGGCAGCTTCGTTGCCGAAGCCCAAGCCAAGGTAGCGGCGCAAGTGGCGTTGCCGCCCGGTTACCGCATCGTCTGGAGCGGTCAGTTCGAGAACCAACAGCGGGCGATGAAGCGCTTGGCGATTATCGTGCCGATCAGTCTGGGTTTGATCTTCGTGTTGTTGTTCTGGACCTTCATGTCGGTTAAAAATGCGCTTTTAATCGTGATGAATGTGCCGTTTGCGTTGATCGGCGGTTTATTGATCCTGCTGGCAACCGGCATCAATCTCAGCGTCTCCGCCGCGGTAGGTTTCATCGCCTTGTTCGGCATTGCCGTGCAGAACGGCGTGATTCTGGTGTCGCAGTTGAATAAGCTGCGCCGCGAGGGCCAATCCTTGCACGACGCGATCGTCAACGGCTCGGTCAGCCGGCTCAGGCCGGTGGTGATGACCGCGTTGATGGCGATGCTGGGCTTGTTCCCGGCAGCATTATCTACTAGCGTCGGTTCCGAGACCGCCAAGCCGTTTGCCGTGGTCATTATCGGCGGCTTGATTAGCGCGACCTTGCTAACCTTGACCCTGCTGCCGGCGCTATACCGTTACTTTGCCGAAGCCGACGAGCTTTAAAGGATGGTCATGAAAGAAATCCGCGCTTATATTCAGCCGCATAAACTCAACCAATTGACGATGGCCTTGATGGAAATTCCGGATTTTCCGGGGATGTCGATCATGGATTGCGAAGGTTTCGGCCGCGAACGCACCGAGCACGTACAGGATTACAAACCGTTTCTGGCCAAAAAGCGGATCGAAATCTTCGCCCCGGAGCATCTGGTCGAGACCATTTTTCAGACCATCATGCAGGTGGCGCATAGTGGCCACCATGGCGACGGCAAGGTCTACATCGTCGAGGCGGTGGCGGGCGGCCGGATCAGTACCGGCGAACGGGATGCGGATCTGGGCTGAGCGGTTTCGGCGTCAGCCCGACAAAGGCGAATGCAGCTGAATTTGGCAGCGCTCAGCCCAACAGCTTCAATTCCGCCTCGCGGTATTTCTCGGCGCACTTTCGGCTGACTTCTTCCGGCAATTTCGGGCCGGGAGCGGTTTTGTTCCAATCCAAGGTTTCCAGGTAGTCGCGCAAATACTGCTTGTCGAAGCTGGGCGGACTGATGCCGACTTGGTATTGTTCGACCGGCCAGAAGCGCGACGAGTCCGGCGTCAGCGCCTCGTCGATCAGGAACAAGGTGCCGGCGGCGTCCAGGCCGAATTCGAACTTGGTATCGGCGATAATGATGCCGCGCTGGCGGGCGTATTCGGCAGCGGTGGTATACAGTTGCAAGCTGGCGTCGCGAACTTTGCCGGCGATTTCCTCTCCCATCAACGCCACGGTGTCGGCAAAGCTGATGTTCTCGTCGTGCACGCCGACTTCGGCTTTGCTGGACGGCGTATAGATCGGTTGCGGCAGTTGCTGCGCCTGTTGCAGGCCTGCCGGCAGTTCGATGCCGCAGACCGCGCCGCAACGCTGGTAGTCCTTCCAGCCGGAACCGATCAGGTAACCGCGGACGATGGCTTCCACCGGCAACGGTTTCAGGCGTTTGACGACGATGGCACGGCCTTCGACCTGGGCTCTGAGCTCCGGATCTGGAATCGCGTCGGCCAAGGTCAAATCGTCGCTCAAGTGGTTCGGAATGATGTCGCGCATTTTTTCGAACCAGAAGTTGGAGACGCTGGTCAATACCCGGCCTTTGCCTGGAATCGGATCGGGCATGATCACGTCGAACGCCGACATCCGGTCGGTGGTGACGATCAGCAGATGGCTGTCGTCGATTTCGTACATGTCGCGGACTTTGCCGCGGCCGAGCAGTTTCAGATGCGGCAGAGAGGATTCGTATAGTGCGGCGGGGACGTTCATATCGGGGGCGGATAGTCAGTGGATATTGGTCGAAATTTTATCATTAATCGAAAGAGGGATAGTTAACGCATGAGTTGGTTGGGTAAATTGGTTGGCGGCGCTTTCGGCTTCTTGATGGGCGGGCCGCTGGGCGCCATTTTCGGTGCCGCGGTCGGACACCAGTTCGATGCCGGGATGCAAGGCATGGCGGATCAGACCTTGCATCCGGGCGAGCAGCATCGGGTACAGACCGCGTTTTTTACCGCGACCTTTGCCGTGATGGGGCATGTGGCGAAGGTCGACGGCCGGGTGTCGAGCGAGGAAATCGGCTTGGCCAACCGGGTCATGGACAATATGGAGCTGACGCCGGAATTGCGCGACGCGGCGATCCACTTATTTCGCCAGGGTAAGCAAGCCGGCTTTCCGTTGGCGGAGGTGCTGCAGCAATTTCGCAACGAGTGCCACCGACGTACGCATTTGGTGCGGATGTTCGTCGAAATCCAATTGCAGGCGGCGTTTGCCGACGGCGTGTTCGATGCCAGCGAGGAAGCCTTGCTGGCGGATATTTGCCGGCAGCTCGGCTTGTCGGAATTCGAATATCGGCTGATCAAGGGCCAGGTTGCCGCGCAACAGCGTTTTCGCCAGCAGAGCGGCAGGTCTTCCGCCGCGGAGCCGGCCGCGCCGCGATTGACGGATGCTTATGCCGCGCTGGGGGTATCGGCCCAAGCTAGCGAGGCAGAAATCAAAAAAGCGTACCGCCGGCTGATGAGCCAGCATCATCCGGATAAATTGGTGGCGAAAGGTTTGCCGGAAGAAATGATGGCGCTTGCCAAACAGAAAACCCAGCAGATCAGAAAAGCTTACGAAACGATCAAAGAAAGCCGGGGCTTTTAAAAAAATGCCCGCGTCACCTGGTGACAGGTGAGCGAGCTAAGCTAAACAGAGCTACTGCTTGATCGCGTGAGGAGGTACAACAAACAGGTTAAGCGCGGAACGAGCCGTTAAAGTCCAGATTGCTGGAAATAGTGGCGGCTCCGAACAGCATGGTGGAGATAATGAACTCACCCGACATGAAGCCAAACACGCCGGAGGTAAAAAACAGACCAGTGAGTATGTCTCGGTAAAGATTGTTAGATTTGCTCATGTTTTCTCCCTGACTGATGACAGTCAATTCAATGAAGACGGTTCTAATATATGAGCTAGTTCTTTTATTTACAATACCGGCTATAGTGTACATCTTGTTTCTTATTGGGAAACAATTCTGCAATAAAGCTGTCACATTGGGCTGCTATAAGCCGGCTTTATGCCAGAAAGGCGTTGAGAGAAGCCAGATGGTGCTTGGGCAGCTTTACCGTCAGGCGCACGTTGTCGCTGAAATCCTGCGCCAGAATGCAGCCGTCCAATTTTTTTAACTGGTATTCCAGCGGCTGCAATTGGTTGTAGTCCAAGGTCAGGCTGACTTCGGCAAATTCGATGTAGTCGACAATGTCCGCCGCTTCGATCACCGCTTTGGCGACATTGCCGTAAGCCCGAGTCAAGCCGCCGGCACCGAGTTTGACGCCGCCGAAATAACGCACGACGGCGACCAGCAGATTGATCAGTTGCTTACCTTCCAGATGTTGAAATATCGGTTTGCCGGCGGTGCTGCTGGGTTCGCCGGCATCATGAAAGCGGCAGACCAGACCGTCGGCCGACTGGATCCGGTAGGCGTAAACGATATGGCTGGCATCCGGATAACGTCGGTGCAGGTCGTTTAAAAACCCCAGCGCCTCGGCTTCGGAACGGCAGGGACTGATGATGCCGATGAAACGGGATTTCTTGATGAGCTCTTCGACCTGGCAGGCCGCGACGACGATTTTCACGTTACAACAATCCGTTGATAGCCGGATGCTGACTCAACAAATATTCGCGGAAGGCTTCGATTTGGGCTTCGTCGTGGCGGCCGTCGCGCGGTATATCGACGGTAATATCGCTGACGATACGCATCGGCGGCGGCGACAAGAAGATCAGGCGGTCGGCCAGTGCGATTGCCTCGCGCAAATCGTGGCTGACGAACAAGACCGTACGCGGCCGTTGTTGCCACAGCGCATACAGCAGCGTCCGCACCTGCCGGGCACTGGGCGCGTCCAGCGACACGAAGGGCTCGTCCATCAGCAGGATATCGGGATTCACGGCAAAGGCGCGGATAATTGCCACCCGGCGTTGCATGCCCAGCGACAAGCGCTCGGGATAACTGTGTTGCACCGCATCGAGCTGCATGCCGGCCAGTAGTTCGTCGATCAGTGCGGCCGGAGGCGGGCCGGCGAAGACTAATTCGATGTTCTGGCGAACGGTCCGCCACGGCAGCAGCCGCGGACTTTGAAACACATAACCGATTTTAGCGACGGCGGCTTGGCCGCCAATCCGAATTTGGCCTTGGTAGTGACTGTCCAGGCCGGCCACCATGTTAAGCAGTGTGGTTTTGCCGCAGCCCGATGGGCCCAGCAAACAGACGAATTCGTTGGGTTCGACCTCGAACTGCAAGTCGGCGATCGTCCTATGCTGACCGCCGCCATGGCCGTCGCGGTAGGTTTTGTCTTGAATGCTGATACTGATTGCGTTCATCGCCGCCACCTTAGCGCCGCCCGGTCCATGGGACGCAACACCAGCCATTCGATGGCTTGGATCACTGCGACGAAAGCAAAGGTATAAGCCATTAGGCTGGCGACGTCGAACAATTGGAAAAACAAATGCAATTGGTAACCCATGCCGTCGCTACGGCCCAGCAATTCCACCAGCAAAATGATCTTCCAAATCAGGGCCAGTCCGGAGCGGGTGGCGGCCATCACGAACGGGTGCAGTTGCGGCCAAATCACGTGCAGCAGCGTTTTTTTGCGGCCGAAACGATAACTCTGCGCCATTTCCAGCAAATCCTTGTCCAGCGCCCGCGCGCCCTCGCGGATCGTGACCACCACGTTCGGCAATTTGTTGACCACGACCGCCAGAATTGCTGCCGATTCGTCCAGGCCGAACCAGATGTAACACAGGATGATCGTGACCAAAGCGGGGATGTTCAGAAAAATCACCAGCCAATTGTCGAAGAACGCGTCCAGGCTTTTGTTTTTGCCTAACAACAGGCCGATCGCGCAACCGAGCAGCATCGCAATCGAAAAACTGACGGCCAACCGATACAGCGTGGCACCCAGGTGATGCGGTAGTTCGCCGGAAGCGGTTGCGCGCCAGAATACTCCGGCCACCTTTGCCGGCAGCGGCAGACTGGGATCGTTGAGCGACATCGCCGCCGCTTGCCAGATGCCTAACAACAGTAATAGCGATAACAGCGTAACGACGCCGTTACGCTGTCCGGTGATACCGGAGATCATCAATCGCCAGACCAGAACGTGCCGGGCTGTATCCGGTCGGAAGCGCCGGTCAGTTTGCTATCGACCTGATGCAGCATCCGGTAAATCTTTTCGGCGGCGGTTTGTTGGGCTGGCGCCCATTGCTCGATACTGCCTTTGCAGTAACCGGCGCGGAGTTTTTCTTGCTCGGTGGGGTTGCCGGCTTCGGTCAGCGGCAGGATTTTCGCCCATTCCGCATCGTTGGTGCACAAGCTGTCGCGGGCTTGTCTGCTCAATTCGAAGAATTGCTTCAGTGCGGCTTTATGCTGATCGGCCCAATCCTGTTTGAAAACATAGCCGATGCTGGGCACAGTCTCGGCTATACCTAATTGGCGGACGATGTCTTCGCCGCTGAGCAAGGTGCGGTAACCCCTGGCTTCCAGGCGAACGGCGAATTGCCAGTAGGTCAATAGCGCATCGACGCGCTTATCCAGCAATTGCTGGCTGAGCAAGGGCGGTGCGCCGTAGATTTTTTCGACGCCGGTATTCAGGTCCAATTGCTGCTGCCGGCCCAAGGCTTGCAGCAACAGCCAGTTTTTATCCAGTTCGCCGCCGGCGACCCCCAGTTTTTTGCCTTTCAGGTCGGCCAGCGTTTTGATCGGGCTATCGTTTGCGACCAGTAAGGCACCGGAGGTATCGGAAAACGGGTAAAAACTCAACTTGATGCCTTCGCCGCGCATGCTCGAGGTCCAGATCCAGTCGGAGACGATCAGATCGACCGCGCCGGCTTGCAGCGCAACTTTACCGGCCTGCTGGTTGGCGACGGCGACGTTTTCCACGGCGAAGCCGGCCTGATCCAACAAGCCCTGGTTTCGCATCGCCGCCAATTCCCAGCTCAATGTGCCGGAGGCCATGGCGCCGACTCTGATCGCGGTTTTCTCGGCGGCGTCGCCGATGGCAGCGAACAGTGCCGCCGCAGTAAACAGGCCGATTTTCAAGTTCATCTTTATTATCCCTGGCTGAATGTCGAGCTGGCGATTTTAACGCAGCCGCGGCGATTGTAAGAACGTTTCTCCCAGCCGTTTCCAAACCCGCGGTCAACTGTGGAACTGAGCGGCCGGAACCGGCCGGCCAATGTGGTAGCCCTGGTAGGACAAACAGCCTTTTTCCCGCAAAAACAGGATTTGTTCCTCGGTTTCCACGCCTTCCGCAATTACGTGCAGGCGCAGGCTTTTCGCCATGTTGATAATCGTCTCGACGATAACGGCGTCGTTTTGGTCTTCAGGTAGGTCTCTGACAAAGCTTTGGTCGATTTTGAGCTGGCTGATCGGTAAGGTTTTCAGGTAGGACAGGGACGAGTAACCGATGCCGAAATCGTCGATCGAGGTTTTGACCCCCAAACGCTGTAAATCGCGCATTTTTCTGACGGTATCGTCGATGTTGCTGATCACGGAACCTTCGGTCAATTCGATCACCAGACGATCGGCAGACAGGCCGGCGTCGGCCAGAATGCGTTCGATTTGTTCGACGAAGTCCGGCTGGCGGAATTGGCGCGAGCTGACGTTGACGGCAACGTGGCCGATTGGTCGGTTCTCGCGGTCCCAGGCACGGATCTGGCGGCAGGTCTCGCGGATCACCCATTCCCCGAGCGGCAAAATCAGGCGGGTGTCTTCGGCGATCGGGATAAACTCGGCCGGAGAAATCATGCCGCGCTGCGGATGCTGCCAGCGAATCAAAGCCTCGGCGCTCACCACCCGGCCGCTTTCGTCGACCTGAGGTTGGTAATGCAACACGAATTGGCATTGCTTTAATGCCTCGCGAATTTCCTTTTCCAACGTCAGCCTGCGGTCGGCGGTTTCCTGCATCGACGGCCGGTAGAAGCTGATGCCGTTGCGGCCGCCTTCCTTGGCACGGTACATCGCCGTGTCGGCTTGCTGGATCACCGCTTCCGGCTGTTCGGCGGCCTCCGGGAACAGTGTGACGCCGATGCTGGTGGAAAAATGGTGTTCGCTGCCTTGTACAGTGAATGGCTGGTTGATGGTGTGCAGAATCTTCTCGGCCAGCATCACCGCGTGGTGCGTGGCTCGGGCCAATTCGTTGTAACGACCCGGTATCATGACGATGAATTCGTCGCCGCCCAGGCGGCAGGCGGTATCCTCCTCCCGAATGATGGCGCGCAAACGCTGAGCCACCTGGGTCAGCAACTCGTCGCCGACCTGGTGGCCGCGGGAATCGTTTAGGGTTTTGAAATGGTCCAGATCCAGGAAAAACAGCGCACCGTAGCAATGTTGGCGCTTGGCGGCGGCAATTTCCTGTTTCAAGCGGTCCAACAGCAGGCGCCGGTTCGGCAAGCCGGTCAGCGGATCGTAAAACGCCAGCTCGTGGATCTCGCGCTCGGCGGCCTTTTGGTCGCTGATGTCGGAAAAAATCGCGACATAGTTCAGTTGCTTGCCGCTCTCGTCGCGGACGCCGGTCACAGTCAGCCGCTCCGGGAACACGTCGCCGTTTTTGCGCCGGTTCCAGATCTCGCCGCGCCATTGGTTGTCGCGCAGCAAAGCGCGGAACAGCCCGTGTAGCAAGCCCGGCGTTTGGCGGACTTTGGTCAACAGATCCGGCCGCCGGCCGATCACGTCTTCCGGGCTATAGCCGGTAATGCGGCTAAAGGCTTCGTTGACGCGCAGAACCGTACCTTTGGCGTCGGTCACCATGATGGCTTCGTGCGACTGAAACGTCGCGGCGGCAATCCGCAATTCGTTTTCTTGCCGCTTGCGGCGCTCGATTTCGCTGTTCAGGGCTTGGTTGCTGCGCAGCAAGTCGCGGGTGCGCAGCGCCACCAAGTCTTCGATGCGGGCAGTACGGCCGGTCATCAGCATCAGGCCGAAACTGGTCAGGCCGCACAATAGAAAACTGCCCGCCAATAACCGCCATGCCGTCCAGGAATGTTGGTCGCTGTAGAACTTGGCCGACGGCCGGTAACGAATATTCCAGATGCGGTCCGCTATTTTTAATTCCAATTGCCGCTGCAATTGCATCAGGCTGACAGCAGACTCCGCTGCGGTTTCGCCAAACAGCATCCGGTCGCCGTCGTATATGCTCAACGACAACTCGTCGGCTTCGAGGCGGGTGACGATTTCCCCGACTTCGCTGCCCAGGCGGAAGACGTTGGCCACCAGGCCAAGCAAATGTGCTTCGCTCTGCGCAACCGAACCCAGCGGTTTGCCCTTGGCGTAGACCGGGGAAAATACGGCAAAGCCGAATTCACCATCGCTAAACGTCAACGGGCCGGTGGCGCTGGTTTTGCCGGAGGCGATGGCTTGTTCCATGGCGTCGCGCAGTTCGGGTTGAGTCAGTGCATCGAGGCCCAGGTTTTGTTCATTACCGAACCAGTAAGTTATCGGCAGATAAAAATCGCGCTCCGCTGCCGCGGTATTGGCGCCTTGAGCATTGCGTTCCAGAATTGGCATCCCTTCCCGGTTTTCGAATTCGCGGCGCTGGGCGCGTCCGACTTTCGGTAACCATTCCAGAACTTCCAGTTCCGGATGGCGGCTGAATATGGTGTGGGCGAATAAGCGAAATTCGTTGCGGTCGACGCTGTCGGAGCTGTCGAACAAGGCCTTCAACAACTGGTTGTTCAATACGTCGTTGTCGAAATGCTGCTGTATGCTCTGGTGCAGCAAATTGGTCTGGCTCTCGAATAATTCGCGGATACGGCGGTTCTCCAGATTGCTGCTGTAGGCTACGGCGACTACAACCAGTAACAGGGTTGCCGCCAGCGGATATACCACGAACTGTTGGCGTTGGCGCCAAGTGTGGCGCGGGGCGCCGATGAAAGCCAGCAGGATGGGAGTGAAGATCACCGTGCCGATCGAGTCGCCTACCCACCAAGTACTCCAGTTAAGGCCGATCCCGGAGAATTCGATGCATCCGAGCAAGTAAAGCAAGCTGGTGCCCAGCGTCGGTGTCAGCAGGCAACTGACGATGGCCAAGACATAGAAGTGGAGGATGTGGCGGTCTTCCAGCAACGGGTTGTGCGGCCCGATCCAGCGGTTGATTAAAAATGCGCCGAGCCAGGCTTGACCGCAGGCGGCAATGGCGACAGCGGAACCCACCCAATAGGCTAACGCCGGCGACTGGACGTCGGTAAGCCCGGAGAACGCATAGGTTTGGGCGGCGATAGCGCCGATTGCCAGACCCGGCAGGATTTTTCGACCGGAATGCAACATGCCGGCCAGGGCGATACCGGCCGGCGGCCAAATCGCACTGGCTTCGCTGGGCGGAATAGCCAGCAAATGCCCCAGAAAGCCGCCGATGAAATACGCCAACGCGAAAAAACTGTTGCTCAGTAGCGGTTTAAGAAAAACAGGCATGACGGTTAAGCGGGCTCCATGGTCGGTCGAGCGTGCTGATCCGGAATAGTTTACCCTGACTGGGCCGGGTCGCGTGGGTTGGCGCTAAAGTTATAGGCTTTGCCGAAGCCGGCAACATAGTGGTAGCGAGTCGGCGTCAAGGCCAGCAAGCGGAAATCGGGCAAGGTGCGCAGCAGACCGACGACGTTGCCGAAACGGGCTTCTAGGCTATCAAGTAATTCGACGTAATGCGGATGGTCCGGCTCGATTTCGGCGACCGCGCAGTTTACGCTGGCTCTGGGTCTGGCGAACGGATTCCCGGCCGCCTCGCCTAAAAACAGTAACGAACCCTGCCGGCGCAGCAACATGTTGCCGGTATGCCGGGCCAGGCCGCTGACATAAACGTAAAACACGCCGTCGTGCTGCAACACCGGCGCATAGCTGGCTTCGGCATCCCCGTCGGCCGCGCCACTGGCGATCGTCGCGGCGTCGCTCGCGGCGATCAGGCGCAGACAATCGGCTTCCGGAGCGGCGGCTTGCATCGCTTTATGGCCGGGCCAATTCCGCGTGGCGGAAGCAATCGACGGTGTGGTCGTTGACCATCCCCACCGCCTGCATATAGGCGTAGCAGATGGTGCGGCCGACGAACTTGAAGCCGCGTTTTTGCAGATCCTTGCTCATGCGTTCGGATTCCGCCGAATAGGCGGGTATTTCGGCATGAGTTTGCCAGCGGTTCTGCAGCGTGCGGCCGTCGACAAAGCCCCAAATGTAACTGTCGAAGCTGCCGAACTGCTGTTGTACCGTCAGAAATGCTCTGGCGTTGGCGACGGCGGACTGGATTTTCAAGCGGTTTCTGACGATGCCGGGGTTTGCTAATAACTGTTCGAGTTTGGCCGGACCGTACTCGGCGACGGCCCGCGGGTCGAAACCATCGAAAGCGCTACGGTAAGCCGGGCGTTTGTCCAGGATCGTGCGCCAACTCAGGCCGGCCTGGGCGCCTTCCAGCACTAGAAATTCGAACAGGCCGCGGTCGTCGTGGAGCGGTTCGCCCCACTCGCTGTCGTGGTAGCGCTCCTCGTTGGCGCTGGCCAGCGCCCAGACGCATTTGGCCGCCATCAGTCTTTGTTCATCATTTTTTTCAGATCGGCGAACGGGTTGAAAGTCGCCGTTGGCGATTTGCCGTCCGTGCTGCTTTTGCCGCCGTAGCGCACCTGTTCTTCGTAGCGCTGGTGCTCGTTATCGTGGCAGTACAAACACAGCAGCTCCCAATTGCTGCCGTCGGGCGGATTGTGGTCGTGGTCGTGGTTGATATGGTGTACCGTCAGCTCGCGTAGATTCTTATGGTCGAACTCTCTGGCGCAGCGTCCGCAGATCCACGGATACAGTTTCAAGGCCTGTTCCCGGTAGCCTTTTTCCCGCTCTTCTTTGTAGCGCCGGGCTTCGGCAACGATATGGTAGGCTTTGTTATCCGACATGGTGTCCTCCGTTTCTCAACCGCCGGTCGCGTTCATGTGCCGCAAAATCACCGGCTGTTCGTGAATATTGAATTCGTGTTTCTCGGGTTTGATCTGCATCGCCGCGACGATGGCTTGTTTCAGCGCGGCCATATCGCCCGGCTGCTCCCTGACCACGCGTTTCAGGTCCACCGAGTGCTCGTTACCCAGACACAGCAGCAAGCGGCCTTCCGCTGTCAGCCTGACCCGGTTGCAGCTGCCGCAGAAATTGGCACTGTGCGGCGAGATAAAACCGACCCGGCTGGCGCTACCGTCGACGCGGTAGTAAGCCGACGGACCGCCGGTGTTGTCGGCGATCGCTTGTAAGTTGAAACGACAGCTCAAGTCGCGGCGGATTTCGTCGCTGGGATAAAAACTCTCGCCGCGGTGGTGGCGGTCTACCACGCCGAGCGGCATTTCTTCGATGAAGCTGATGTCCAGGCCATGGTCCAGCGCAAACTGCACCAGATCGACGACCTCGTCGTGGTTGCGGTGTTTCATGATCACCGCATTCAGTTTGATGCGCTCGAAACCGGCGGCGCGGGCGGCGGCGAGCCCGTCCAACACCCGTTGTAAATTGCCGGTGCGGGTCAGTTCCCGGAATTTTTCCGGATGCAGGGTATCCAGGCTGATATTCAGGCGTTTGACGCCGGCGGCGCGCAAATCGTCGGCCATTTCGACCAGTTGCGAGCCGTTGCTGGTCAGTACCAGTTCGTTCAAGCCGGGCATACTGCCGATTTCGCGCAGCAGACCGAGCGCGCCCTTTCGCACCAACGGCTCGCCACCGGTAACCCGAATCTTTGTCACGCCGAGTTCGACAAAGGCCTGACAGATCGTGCGAATTTCCTCCAGACTGAGAATTTGGCTGCGCGGCAGGAATTCCATGTCTTCGGCCATGCAGTAGACGCAACGGAAATCGCAGCGGTCGGTGATCGAGACCCGCAGATAATTGACCACTCGGCCGAAGCGGTCTATTAGTTGCAACGGTTTATTCGGTGCCATTACAGAACAATGAAAACGAAAGGAAACAAATAGTAACACGCTGCCGCCCAGTGTAAGAACGGCTCAAGCTCAGATTGCGCGTTTCCTGAGCAGTTCCGGATTCGGTGGTTAGCGGCCGGCGTCGGCCAAACGTTGCAACAACCCGAGTACCGCGGTTTCGATTTGCGGCAGGGCTTGATCCGGATGGCTGTCGCCGATGTCGTCGACTTGCCAGTATTCGACACGCTCGACCCACTCCGGAAATCGTTGCACCAACATCGGCTGATGCTCGCTGCGTTTCAAGGCCACGATCAGGCGGGCGCGCTGCAAATCGGGTTCGTCGACCGCGAGCGGCGGCCTTACCGGTTCGGCAGGGATTCGGCGCAAAGCCAGGCCACGCAGGGTGTGCGGCGAAATCGGCCCGGCATCGGGTTCCAGCAATTCGATCGCCAAACCGCGCGAATCGGCGCGCCACGGCAAGCGGTAAGCCGGCGCGTGGTGGTTAAAAAGGTACTCGGCGAAACGGCTGCGGTAGTAATTGCCGGTGCAAAGAAACAAGACTTGATCATGCATGCGAAGGTCTGCCCATGGCAGTAGGCCAGCGTTTAACGGTGCCCGGCATTAGACAACGCCGCCGGGCCGTTTTCAAGTCTGTCCGGTCAGGCCGGCAACTGCGCCTGCAAAAATCCGCCGATTTTTGCTTCCAGCCAGTAAGCGGACCGGAACCCCGCGCCGCCGACGAAGCCGACATGGCCGCCGCCGTTGCTGATTTCCAAATGCACTGCGGCCGACAGTTCCGCCGGACTCGGTAACACGCGTTCGGTCATGAACGGATCGTCCTTGGCTTGCAACAACAAGGTCGGCACCCGGATCAGCGGCAAAAACTGGCGCGAGCTGCTGCGGCGGTAATAGTCCGCGGCGTCGGCGAAACCGTGCAGCCGCGCTACCACCCGATCATCGTATTGCCAGAAGGAGCGAATCGGCCGCAAATCGCCGAGTTGGCGGATTCGTTCGGCCTGGTCGTCGCGGCCGATAGCCTCCAGATGGCGTTGCTTGATCCGCATGTATTGCTTCAATTCCCGCAACAGGTAGTCGCGGTAGATTCTGGAAAAACCCCGGTCCAGTTTGTCGGCGCATTCGCTCAGCACCAGCGGTACCGACACCGCGGCGGCGGCGAACAGGTCGGCATCGGTGCCTTGCTCGCCCAACCACTTCAGCAATACGTTGCCGCCCAGCGAAAAGCCGATCGCCGCCAGCGGCCGGCGCGGAAAACGCCGGCGCAGTTCCCGGTGCAAGAAGCCGATGTCCTCGGTTTCGCCGGAGTGGTAGCAGCGGGCCAAGCGGTTCATTTCGCCGCTGCAGCCGCGAAAATTCAGGGCCACGCTGGCAAAGCCCTGGCTTGGCAAGCTGTGTTGTAGACCGGCGATATAACCCGAGCGGCTGCTGCCGGCCAGGCCGTGCAGCAAAATCACCAGCGGTTTGGTCTCGTCTTCGCACCAGTCGATATCCAGAAAATCGCCGTCCGGCGTTTCCAGCCGTTCGCGGCGAATCGCGGCCGGTGGCGCGGTCCGCCGCAGCAAGGCCGGATAAATGGTTTGCAGATGGGGGCCGTTCAGCCACCAGGCCGGGCGGAAAGCGTTGTGCATGGTAGGCGCCTGCTTTATAGTTGAGCCGAGTATGAATACCAGCCGCAGAATATACCGCCGCTCGCGGCAAATGCCAGCCGGTGCGGTTTCGGCAGCTAAATCCGCTCCCCCTATTTCCTTCGCTGAATTTCCGATGGTTCGATGTCCCGGCCTGTACCGATAAAAAAAGCTCAGGCAAAGCCGCGGCCACCGGCTCGCGCCGGCCGCGCCAAACCGCCGCGTAAAGCCAAACGCAAACCGCCGTTTCGGGCGGAATGGAACGGCTGGCTGCTCAGTCTGGAAATTGCGGCACTGGCCGTCGCCGCGGTGTTGGCGACCATGTTTCTGCTGGGCTATTCGGCCAGCTGGTTGTCCGGCCCCGGTTTTTTTGCCAATTTGTTGCCTTTCGCCGGCGGTGTCGTGTTGCTGGTGTTGGCTGCGGCATTATTGTTGATTGTCTGGTGGCAGGCGCGGCGCTGGCTCAGCGAGCGTTTGCGCTATTTGCCGGCCGCGACGGCAGTCGCGTTGGCGCTTAGCTGGGTTTGGTTCGTGCTGCACGACGGTTACACGCCGGTATTCACTCATTTTCGGACCCTGGTCGGCGGCAAGCAGGAGGCCGAGCGGGTGACGCTGGCGCATCAAGTTTATGCCGCGTATCGCCGGCACGACACCGGCGGCCTGCAAAAAATGCTGGCGCGGGCGGCGGCGTTCGATCCGGCGATTACCGATGCGGCAAAGGCGTTCGATGTCGATGCCGATTTGCTGCACGGTATCGCCGCGACCGAATCGTCGTTCATGCCGCGCGACAGCCGCGACGGCGGCAAAGGCTTGTTTCAAATTACCGCGGTACCCAAATCCATCACCCGCGAAGCCGCCCGCGAACTCGGCGTGGCCGAGCCCTCGGTCGCCGACCCTCGCCACAACGCCTATCTCGCCGCGGCGACTTTCAAGCACTACCTGGCAGAAATGAACGATGATCTGTTCCTGGGCTTGCTGGCGTATAACATCGGCCCGCGCAACGGCGGTTTGCGTTTCATCATGCAGCAGTACGGCGCCAGCGATTTCGCGACGATGCAACCTTATCTGCAAACCCTGCCGCGGGATTACCCGATCCGGGTGTTGTCCTATGCGTTGGCGTTCAAGTTGTGGCGGCACGACGGCAAGTTATTGGCCTACGAGGAGGGCGATAACGCCGTCCATATCCAACAGGTGGGGATTCCGGGGCTTTGAACGGCGGGTTGGCAGGCAGTCCGGCGGAGATTCGGACCAATGCCGTTCAGTTTGGAAAAACTCTCATCCCGGCAGTGAATGCCGGCTGCCACATCCCTGTGGACTGGATACCGGCAATCCCTGCCGGTATGACGGCTTAACTCACTGGCATTCGGTTTACCTGTTCATCGCAATCACGTTGTTGATCAGGCTGATGCCGGGAAAGTCGGCCATGATGATGCCCACCCGTTTGGTCAGGCGGATGTTCAGATTCAAGCGTTTGTACAATTCGTTCAAAGTGGCGTAATTCAGGCGCAGATCGGCGATGAATTTACTGCTGAGCTGGTTGGTACCCAGGAAGGCGATCGAGCACAGGCTGCCCAGGCAACTGACCCTTGGGAAATCCGGATAGGTATTCGGGTTGGTCAGCGTGGTCAGGCCGGTCATCAATTGCGGCGCGCCGGTCTCGTGGGAACTGTGGCCGCTGGCGACGAAATACGGGAAGGCGCCGGTCGCACCGCTCAGGTAATTCAGATAGATTTTATTGCTGTCGCCGGTTGATGCCGACATGATTTGGCTTTTGACCTGCTGCCATTTGCCGTACAAGTCCCAGTTGGTTTTCAGTTCGTAGTTGTCCTGCACCGTGCCCTGGTTTTCCAGCGACGAGTACGAGATGCCCTGTAACACGCCGGCGAAGTTTTGCAGCATCACCACCTTGCCGCGGACTGAACCCAGTGTCGGATTACTTGTGCCGTTCGGTGTCCAGAACAGGCCGGGATATTTACTGGCGATGGCGTTGAAGGTGTCGGCAAAGCTGCGGGTATTGTTCTTGCCGGTATTTTCCTCCTTGACCCGCATCACCACGGTTTCGCCCGGATTCGCCGCCAGAAAGGCGTCGACGGTATCCAAAACGTCGCTGAAGGTCGCGTTTTGCAACACGATGCCGTGGGCGATTTGGAAATTGTTGGCGATATGCCAGCAACGGATATCCAGCACCCGGATGCCGGCATTCAATTGGGTTTCCAGGTCCATGGACTGGGTTTGGGGAATGTCGCCGCCGTACAAAGCCATCGAATCGTGAGTTCCTGGTAGCGACAATTGGCTCAATCTCAGCGTATCCGGCAGCGCAGTCAGCCATTTGGGATTGACGGCGCCGTTGTAACTGTCGTGGGAATAGGCGGCGTGGTCGATGGCGGTGGCGGCACCGGCGTCGAAGGCGATCGCGGCGGCGAATGTGCAGGCGGTCAAAATGGATTTGATGTTCATAGTAGCGTCCTCTTTTTGGCGGAAATTTGTTGGGTTAATGCCGATTGCTTCGGTCGCTAACTACATCGCAAAGCCCGTGCCGGATTGGGCGATATTTTTTATGTATTTGATAAAAAACGATTATTTTGAATTTTGCCGACTGCTGGCGTTGAGATGAGGGCCGATTTCGATACGATATTTCGTAAGCAGTACAATATGCCGTAACTCGCTAGCCGCTAGCGGCTGCCGGAAAAATCGTGCCGTCGGCAGCGGCTTGCCTGCTTTCGCCGCGCCGAATTTGTGTTAATTTTGCCGGCTCGTTTCGTTACCACAGGAGCCTGCCGCATGAGCCACGACCCCGAAATAGCTGCGGTAAAGCAGTATTTACTCGATTTGCAAGACCGGATTTGCGCCGCGCTGGAGGCGGAAGAGGCGGATGCGCACTTCACCGAAGACGCCTGGCAGCGGGCCGAGGGCGGTGGCGGCCGCAGCCGGGTGTTAGCCGGCGGCCAGGTATTCGAACAGGGCGGCGTCAATTTCTCCCACGTGTTCGGCGACAGCCTGCCGCCGTCGGCGACCGCGAAACGGCCGGAGCTGGCCAACCGGCAGTTCGAGGCGATGGGGGTGTCGCTGGTGATCCACCCGCGCAACCCTTATGTGCCGACCTCGCATGCCAACGTCCGCTTTTTCATCGCCAAAAAAGACGGCGAGCCGTCGATCTGGTGGTTTGGCGGCGGCTTCGATTTAACGCCGTTTTACCCGTTTTTGGAAGACGTCGAGCATTGGCATCGCACCGCCCGCGCCGCCTGCCAACCGTTCGGCGATGAGGTTTACCCCAAATATAAAAAGTGGTGCGACGAATATTTCTATTTGAAACACCGCAACGAAACCCGCGGCGTCGGCGGCCTGTTCTTCGACGATTTGAACGAACCCGATTTCGCCCAGGCCTTCGCCTTTATGCAAAGCGTCGGCGATCATTACATCCCGGCCTATTTGCCAATCGTGCAAAAACGGCGGAATACCCCTTACGGCGAGCGGGAGCGCGATTTTCAGTTATATCGCCGCGGCCGCTACGTGGAATTCAATCTGGTATACGACCGCGGCACCTTGTTCGGATTGCAGACCGGCGGCCGCACCGAATCGATTTTGATGTCGATGCCGCCGCTGGCCCGCTGGCAATATAATTGGCAGCCCGCGCCGGGCAGTGCCGAAGCCGAGTTATACGAAAAGTATCTAAAACCTCAAAATTGGTTGGGAAATTGACGCCGAATCGAGCGATAGCCGCCAAATTGATCTCGGCCGATAAACTGGTATTCTTGGTTGCGGAACTATTCGAATTCGTCTTTAACCACGCTTGAAAACGGAAAAATCTGGTATGCAAACATTAACTAAAACAATAACAAAGACTGCGACGATGATTGTTTTCGGCGCATTACTGCCGCTTGGTCACGCTGCCTGGGCGGAGTCGGACATGAAATTGCAGGAAAAAGCGCTGAAGGCGCGGGAAATGCAGAACATGGACCACTCCAAGCATGCCGAGATGGAGGAAGCCGATCCGACCGGCGGCTTTCGCGGCGTGTTCTATGGTTATCTGCCTTGCGAAAAGGAAGGTTGCGACGGTTTTAAAATGACCTTGTCCTTAAAGCAAAAGAATAATTACTTGCTGGTTACTCAATATGCGCAGGCGTCCTCCCGCGAGTATTACGACAAGGGTAAATACGCTTGGGACGATAACAGCCGGATTCTGACTTTGGTGTCCAATAAATCCGAGGAAAAGCGCCTGTTTGCGATCAAGGACCAAGGCACCTTGGTGCATTTGAATAAAGACGGCCAGCCGTTGGCGGGCGATCAGGACGATTACACCCTGAGCCGTAGCGACAAGGCCAAGTCCCGCGAAGTGCACATCCATTAGCGGCTGGCGGCTGTTGTTAACGTCGCTCGCCTCCGGGCCGCAGCCGGCGGCCCGATAAATCGGCGAGAGCATCTATAATTCCAGGCTGATAAATTTTATTTTGGCGCCCTCGGTCAGTCTTAACCGGGGGCGAATCCGAATTTGGCAGCACCAAGGATTGTATGCTCGACCTGATCACCGAATTATCCCGGCAACAGCACGCGCTGGCTCGGCGGCGCTATGGCGTCGGAGTCGCAGCGCTGGGCTTAAGCTGGTCTTTGACTGGCGCGGCAGCATTGCCGGACTCGGCTCCGGTATCCAGCGAATTTTATTCCCTGCAACTCTACGGGCTTGGTTTCGAAGCCGGCGGCCAGCGGGCCGGGGTGCATATTTACGACCACACCTTCGATGCTGCCGCTTTCGGTTTTCTCAGCATCGTCAACGCCAATACCTCGCAAACCATTTTTTCCCGGACCTACGGCGATTACGGTAACTTTACGACGGCAGGCACCTTTTCCGAGAATTTCCTGCTGCCGTACGCTACGCCGTTGAATATCAGCATAAATGGCCGCGAATTCAGCAATATGTCGATCCTGATTGGCGGCCAGGTCGTGGCTTCCGGCGGCAGTTTTAACGGCCAGTTTCCCAGCTATTCCACGTCGTTGACGATAACGGAACCGGACCCGCAGGCCAACAACGACAGCTACGCCACGACCAAGGATCTGCCGGTGGCCATCAATCCGCTGGCGAACGACCTCAATGCGGCGCAACTCGTTAGCATTGGCAGTCCGGCCCACGGCAGCATCGGCAACGGCCGGAACGGCATGGTCTATACCCCGGCGCCGGGCTTCGTCGGTACCGACAGTTTCAGTTATACCGTCAGCAATACCAATAACGTCCAGGCCAGCGCGACCGTGACCGTGACCGTGGCCGACGGCGTTTTAAGCGACGCCGGCCCCGATCCGGAAGACAAAACCCTGATCGAAGTGGTCGAGAATATCGTTTCCGGCGGCGGCGCGTCGCCGGCCCTGCTGGAGCGGGCCGAGGGCATCGCCTTGCTGCTGAATCAACCGGGCGGCCTGGAGAAAGTCACTGAGGCCCTGCAAAATCTGGCGCCCGAGGAAACCGTATCCCAGGCCCTGAGCGGCAGCCGCTTGTCGCGGATTCAAGTCAATAACATCAACCAACGCCTGATCGAGCTGCGCGGCGGCGCGACCGGCATCAGCCTGAAGGGGCTGTCGTTGAATGTGGACGGGCAAAGTTTGCCGGGTTCGACCTTGGCCGGTTTGGCGCCGTATCGGGCCAAAGGCGGCGCGGCCGGCGACGGCGAGTTGTTCGAGCGTCTGGGTCTGTTTGCCAACGGCCAGTTCGAAACCGGCGATCGCAGTGAGACCCGGCTCGACCCCGGCTACCGTTCCAGAACCTACGGCGTCAGTATCGGCGCCGACTATTGGTTGACCCGCAAGTTCTTGCTCGGCGTTTCCGCCGGCTACGGTTACACCGATTCCAAACTCAGCGCCAACGCCAGCCAATTGGATATCGACGCCTACACCGTGTCCGGTTTCGGTTCGTACTCGATTAGCGACAGCATGTTCGTCGATTTCATCGCCAACGGCACTTTTAATGCCTACAAAAACGTCCGCAATATCGCTTACGTCGACGCTTTCGGCCCGGTCAACGAACAAGCCAAGGCCGACGTCGACGGCGCGCAGCAGCGCTATAGTTCGACGCTGGGCTACGATTATCCCTGGGGCGCCTGGACCTTCGGTCTGCGCGGGCGCGGCGAATACAGCAAACTGGTGATCGGCGCCTACCGCGAACACGGCGCCGCCGGGTTGAATCTGGCCATTGCCGAGCAAGAGATCGTGTCGGCGACCAGCGGCTTGGGCTTTATCGTCAACTACGCCGCCAGCACGCCGTTCGGCGTATTCACGCCGCAAGTCAATCTGGAATGGGAGCACGAATATCAAAAGGATGCGCGGCGGATTCTGGCCAGTTTCGTCGACGACCGTTCCGGCAATACCTTTTCGGTACGGACCGGTGGGCCGGACCGCGACTATCTGAATCTACGCAGTTCGGTATCGGCCACGCTACCTAACGGCGGCTCGGCTTTTATCCAATACGAAACCGTGCTCAGTTTACAGCACGAAAGCCGGCATACCTTTAATGCCGGCGTGCGGTTTTCTTTTTGAGCAGGCGTTTTTATGCAGGCTGCAGGTCTTATGCCGCGCCGGTACCGCAGCATTTCTTGGCTTTTTTACCGGAACCGCACGGGCACGGCTCGTTGCGCCCCACTTTAGCGGAGGCGCGTTGCGCATCGCGCAATTCGGCATGGCCGCCGACGTATAGCCAACGCCCGTTTTCGCGGCGAAATTCGGATCGCTCGGCGTGCAGCATCTCCCGATTGTGCTGGCGGAAGCGGGCGACGAATTCCACCTCCGCAGAGTCGCCGCGTTCGGCCCGGTCGACGATCTGCAAACCGGTCCATTCGCATTCGTCGGCCATCCGTTCGATATCGGCGCGGCCGAATTTGGCGCTAATTTCCGGGCTTTGGGTCTGGGCGATGTAATCCAATTGCCGCGTCGCAAACGCGCTGTAGCGCGAGCGCATCAGTGCCTCGGCCGTCGCGGCCGGCGCGCCGGCGATGATCGGGCCGCAGCAGGCCTGAAAATCCAGGCCGGAACAGCAGGGGCATAAATTCACTGGGGTTCTCCGTTGGTTAAACCTTCCCGCTTCAGGCGGCTTTGGCGGTGAGTAGTTCCAATGCCAAGTCTCGTTTGGGGCATGGAACAATTTGAAAGCTTCGTTTACACGAAAGGCGCGAAGACACTCGAAAAAACGCTTACGCTCCCGAGTATGCCCGAGCCGAACGATTTTAATCCGGCTTTGTTTTCTAGGGGGAAATTGAAACTGCGCTGATTTTTGAAAGGTACCGTTTCATGGAAAATAGAGTCAGAGCCTTGAGAGGCTCAATGGCTTGCTAGGTACAAAATTGGTCGAGTTTATGCTCGTTATCGGCCACTTTGCGACATTGAATGATAACGTAGGATTGGCAGCAAAAAACCTGAAAGCTGTCGCTCAACGTAGTGATAACTCAAAGGAAAATGCTCCACCCTACCGGAACTTTATCATTCCCACGATTACGCTGCCGCTGTGTAGTTACGCGGGCTCATTGCCTCGATTCAGGCAATCGTCGATGATATGCAAGATTCACATAGGCTATTGCCAGCAAACCATTAACCGCGCACATATAAAATTTATGCTAATTATAAAGAAATACAGTTTCAAGTATCCGGTTAGGCATCGTACACAATTAATTAATACCTGCTTTGTATGTTTGATTTTATTGTTTTTGCTGCCACTCGAATCCGAGGCAGTAACATCGATAAAGTGCGATGAAGGGGCCGTCCATACAGGTGCTCAATTTGAAGTGATTGGCAGCGGTCATGAATTAAGAAGCGGGCCTGGGAAAAAATATGACCGAATTGTAAATGCAACTGCGACCAGTATGAGTACAAAAACCCAGTATGTGAGCATTGATGATTCCACTACAATTTACGAAGAGTGCACAAGCCAAGGGTGGTCGTGGATAAGAGTAATTAAACCAGATTGGCTCCAAGACTCACACCGTGGATGGGTTGAAACTAAGTATATTGATAAAGGATCATCCTCAGAAAGTGGCAACAAAAATGTAGCAAAAATTCCTTCATATGTATTAGAGCCTTATACATCTAAGGAATACCCTAAAACTGTCGCCAAATTTAAGCCTCGATTAAAGGAAATAGAATTGTTACGGAAAAAAGCAGCAGTAATGGCTATTGAGAGCGGAAAATGTCCTCGTATTACAGTAGCAGAAGTTGACGATGATAGTACATTAAAAAATCTTCGCTTCTATGTTGATTGCGAAGGGGGGGCAAGACTTTATCTTACTGAGAGTGAAATACTTAAAGATTCACCTGTAAGAACCCAAAAGGAAAAAGCTTGGACTCCAGATAATGCAATTGCATTCTGTAAGCAAGGCATAAAGGATAGAGCTCTTATTCCTTCGGAAGCAGAAATTCATGACATCATGGGTACAACTTTTTCAGAAGCTCCGGTAACACATAATGTCGTATTAACTATGAATTTCGAAGCTAAAAATGCATTTGGTGTAAAAATACCATATAAAGCTACTTGTCATTTTGAGCCAGGAATATTGGGTACGATAGATATATCCTTAAGAAAATAAGGCGATATAACATGTCTTGGGATGAATCTGAGGCCATGTATGAAGCGGGGTAAGCTGATGCTATGGCGTGTCTCGCAGCCAATGTATACCATCACAAGAATCACCAACAGATGTCATAACTAAATGATGGTTTAATGGCTGTTCATTTCCAGTGTATTTATGGGAAAAATAGTGGACAGTTTCGTCAAAAACCCAGTCTTGGTCGGGCGGCGCATAAGATTGGAAAAGGTGACAATATATCCAACGTAAATCCTTCCCAGAATTGTCAAAATTTTGCGCTGTGTTGAAAATACGTTTATATCGTTCTGCTTCAACAAGCACACCATCTAGTGTCTCTAACCCAACGTGAACCACGCAGTTTTTGTTTTCTGGTAATTGCTCTACTGCTTCACCTAAACGCTTACGAATATCGCGGGCTTTTTTATCAATGGAGGCTTCTGCATCACAATGCCAGAAGGCTCCAGCAGCAAAATCCATTGTTGTTAAATATTTGTTATTTACCCGTTCATCTCCAAAGCGACCAGTTTTTCCCAGCACAACATGTGTAAAACCTCGATTTGGGTCACGATAACCAGCAATCAGTTCATTCAAATGATTGGATGGTATTTTGACAGAAAATTTTTCAAGATGTGCTCTCGCCTTTTCAAAGTTGACCGTATCAAAGCTCACTTGCCATTGTTCATTAGAAATTACTATACATGGTGATGACAACAACGATAATTTGCCAGCAAGCTGTCGCACTAAAAAATCATCTGGAAGCGTATCAAGTTCAACATGAAATACAATTTCAAAAACTGCGGGTATCTGCTTGTCAACAAGATAGTCTCTAAGATGCCGCCACATCTTTAACCATTTTTTCCGCTCTTCCTTGCTGTAACCTGAAGTCCCATTCAATCGTTTGCATTCAATAAACCATTCCGTATTTCCTGAAGCTACTTTTATATCTGGACTTTTTTTGGGTGGTGCTTCTGGTATAAATGACACATCTTCCCAGCCATTACTTTTCCATAAAAGAGCAACCAAAATTTCAAATAATACAGAATCAGGTTCTGGTATATTTCTTTTTCCAAAAGATAAAAGGTTACTTACTTTCTTATCAATTCCTCCAATTTGACGAAGTAGCTCAAAGTCAGTGCCTAATCGTTCAAATATTGGAATAACTCTTGCCCCTTGAATCGGTTCATATTTTGTTGGCTCAGTTAATATCATTTCTGCCAGATACAAATACCAACCAATTTTGTCGGACTGAAATGAGATAGATTCATAATTTCTTGCTTTCTCTCGACAGTTTTTTCTTGTATGAATATATCTAAGGTGCTTTTCTATTGCTTCCTTACGAGTACGCCATTCTGCTGGTTTTATAAAATCTAAAAACCATTCAAATACACGTTGTACTTCTGGATTATTTGCGCTTTGCATCGTATTTTGATAACGCCGCATTCAGCGGCTCGTCCGCTGCAATGCTTTGGTATATTTTTCAGCCACTTCATTCAGTTGAAGTTTGGAGGCTGCATATATTTGATTATATGCCAAATTGACAATAGCATCATTAAAACGCGTTACTTCAGTTTCACTTAACACCTTGCACTGTATTCCTTGATATTCGCTTCTTTTTGTTAGTAGCAACGCTTTTTTTGGCGATAATGGATAATAAAACTCTAAATGGTCGTGTTCTTCTACTTCATGACCGAAAGCGGCATATGTGTTGATAATTGGTTGATCACCCGTTAAAAAGGAAGTACTTGTATGATTTTCCAAGAAAACAGCACTCCACAAGGTTCGTTCAACATATATGCTCCAACCAAGAGTAGTTGAAAAGATATGGCTTAATATATTCCATGCTTTATCTACATCTAGAAGGCCTAGCTCTGTCACTGAACTTGTAGCATTTTCTTTAATATTTTTTGTTCTAAAATACTGTACGCAAATATAGTGAATGAACTCAATAACAAACTCCTCGTCATTTAAGAAGTTAGTGTTGTTAGTTAACATTCCGTCTAGAAATTTAATAGCGCTAGCTTCAATTTCTGAATGAAAATTTTCACCCAAGTTAATAATTTGTGTGTCGAGCTCTTGCTCAACCTCAGCGTCGCTGATACCTAAATTATTTACGATGTCACGAATTTTAAAAACAGCAGTGAATAGTTCAATCCACCCGTGGTTTAACTTTTTGAGCATTTCTGTTTGATCTGAATGTATAAGCAACTTTATAAAGTCAATCTCCTGATGGGTCAGATCCTTTAATCGGTAAAAGTCACGTTCTTGTCCGATATTCATCAAGTTACTAGGGAAAATTTTCTGATCTCGATAACACCATATCTGCTCGTTGTCAGACCATGCTCGCAAATAATTTCTCCAGACATAATGATGTCTTCTTTTTTTCATTCTAATTCACTCAAAAAATATAACAAGGAATTAGACGGTTTCCATATATCTATCGGAAAAAGCTCGTCTACAAGATAGTTTATTGATCTGCATATGATTTTCCTTTCCGTATATCATCGATAATAAATAACAGCGACCGAAATTGATCAAATTGCTGCCATTGAATCAGATGGAGCGACAGTCAGCAATGGGTCGAAACAAGACAATCACGCTCGCAACCAAACTATGGATTCTCCGGGTATCCAACTCCAGCCGTTTGATTGGGCTCAATCTCAGAGTCACCAGTCTTCATTCCAACATCACTTTGCAAAAGCTCCTTTGATCTTGAAAATTGGCTGAAACCCAGGGATGTACGCTCTATGCCGGAGTTCGACGGCAATATCCGAGGCTGTAAGTTCAGCACCGGTCGGCTTATTGTTGGTCTCCCACCGGTGCGGCAAAGGCGTCGGACACCAGGGTTTCGACGTTGCTGCCGGTCAACGCCTGTAAAAACGCAACCAAATCGGCGATTTCCGCCTCCGTCAGGCCTAGCGGCTTGATCAGCGGCGATAGATTCTCGTTCGGCGTGCCGCCGTTGTTGTAGAAACGGACCACATCCGCCAAGCTCGCCAGCGAGCCGTTGTGCATATACGGCGCGCTCAACGCGACGTTGCGCAGGGTCGGCGTTTTGTAAGACCAACGGTCGGCCGGGTTCTGGCTGATTTCGTAATAGCCCAGGTCGCTGGCTTTCTCGCCGGCCACGCCTTGCAGGTTGGCACTGGCGACCTCGACGAAGGTGCCGGGAGCGACTTGGATGCGTTGTTTCTCCGGGGTTTTTTGCATCGCTTCGGCGTAGCCGATCCCGGTGTTATGGCGGCGTTGGTCGGTAAACAGCGCGTAGTCGGGGGTGATGCGATGGCAGGCGCTGCAACCGGCTTTACCGGTGAACAGCTCGAAGCCGCGTTTGGCCTCGTTAGGCATGGCCTTGGCCTGTTTGCCGAAATACCAGCGGTCGAACGGCGAGTCGGCGGCGTTTAAGGTGCGTTGGTAGCTGGCCAGCGCCTGGCCCACGGTTTCCATGGTCGGGCCCTTGCCGAAGGCTTTGGCGAACAGGGTGCGGTAGGCGGCGTCTGTTTTGATTTTATCGATGACGTAGCCGATGGACGGATTCGCCATTTCATTATGCGCCAGCAGCGGACCCCAGGCCTGCTGTTCCAGGCTGTTTTCGCGGCCGTCGTGGAACAACAATCCGGCATAGGCCACGTTGTACAGAGTCGGGCTGTTACGACGCACGCTGCGACCTTCTATCCCGACGGCGGTCGCCATTTCGTTGTTGCTGAACCCTTGTTCCGGGATGTGGCACATGGCGCAGGAAAAGGTATCGTTCAGCGACAGCCTGCGGTCGTAGAACAGTTTGCGGCCCAAGGCGATTTTGGCCGGTGTCAGCGGGTTGTCCGCCGGCTGCGGCAGTTTGGGCAGACCCAGCGGCGGCTTGCGCGCAAATTCGATCAACCGGGCCGCTTGGCCTTTGCGTTGCGTCAAGGCCAGGGAGCGGGTGCGGTAATCGGTTTGTTGGTAGCCTTGTTTGTCGTCGCCGGGGCGGAGCAACTGCGCGTCGCTGGCCGATGGCGGCTCGGCCGCTTCACTGTCGCCGGCCAGCAGGGTTTTGATGTCGTTGATCAGGGTGTCGGCATGCAGAAAATCGACGCTGTAGATATTGCGGATGTTTTTATTGCGGTCGATCAGGTAAACCCGCAGCAAATGGGAAAAGGTGCCGGTGAAGCGGCCCTGGTCGTCGTAAATTTTTTGTACGCTCTGCTGGTAACCGTCCAGGATCGGCTGCAACGCCGCGTCGTCGCGAGTGGTCAGAAATTGCCAATCGAACTCGCCGGCATGGAATGCCGCGCCGTAATGGCGCATCGTCTCCGGCGTGTCTAGCGGATTGAAGCTGAGCGTCAGCAGCCGCAGGTTTTTGGCCAGCTCCGGTTGCTTTTGCAGTTGCCGGCCGATCTTGTGCAGAACCTGGGTCGCCAACGGACAGCCGTTGACGTCGCTGCAGGCGGCATAGACGAAGCTGAGCACAACCAGTTTGTCGCCCATCAAATCGTGCAGGCGCAACGCTTTGTCGGCAGTGGACAAGACTTCGCCGTCCGCGGCCGGGCCGATCGGCGGTAAGCGGTAACTGCCCGCTGCGGCCGGGCGGTAAGGCAAGGCGGAGTGTCCCGGTGCCAACGGCGCGGTGTCGTTGGCGGCGATAGCCGGGCTGGCCAGAATCGACCACAACAGAAAAAAGCAGAAAAGTCTCATGGCACGGGCTCGCGGAAGTAGGTGGCGCATCGGCGCCGAAACCGAAAATAATGGGGGCCGGCGGCAGGTTCGCCCGGACCGATTCGGGCGAACATCTTACCGCGCAGCGGAGAAAATTAGGAATTTCTAATTAACATTTTCGAACCGGAAACGACTGTTAGCCAGTCTGCTCGACTCGGTTTAGCGGAACCGGCTACTTCGGCCATTTGCCGTACAAGGCGTAAGCGCCGAAGCGCATTTGGTGGGCGCGCCCCAGTTTTTCCTGATAGAAATCGATCGCAAAGCGCTCGGTCAATTGTTTGCCGTCCCAGGCGTAAGCTTTGAAATATTGCTCGTTGTCCGGCCCTTTCTTATCCCAGTTTGCCAGTAGCGACGAGGTGAAATACAAGCGCTTGCCGTCCCAGCTGGACGACACCATGTTCACCTGAGAGCCTATGGTTTGTTCGAAGACCTGTTGCGGGTTGTGGGCGTCGCCGATGTCGAACAGGCGGACCTTCCCGTCCATGAATGTGGTGGCCCACAGGTATTTGTCGTCGCTGGAAATGGAAATGTCGACCGGCAACGGGACCTCTGCCGGCTGGCCGATATCGGCGACGTCTTTGGCTTGCCATTCGTCGTTGGCGTCGGCATGGATCAGCCACAGCTTGGATGTCAGCGCCGAGGCGGTGAAGCAGTAGTCGTGGTCCGGGCGCCAGGCGCAACGGATTTCCAACGGGGCGCCGGGGACATCGAATATTTTCTTCGGTTTGCGGCTATGCAAATCCCATTGCACGACGGTATTGCCGAAGCGCTTCATCGCTTCCGGGTCGGCCAGCATCTTGCCGAAATCCATCATGTAATTCGACCAACCGGTGAACGACGAAGTCAGCATCAAATTTTTGCGGGGCAGGGCGCGCAAGTCGTAGTTGTAGCCGTCAGCGTACTGGCCGGTTTTGACGGCGCCGCGCAGGTTGCCGTCGGTCGGCATCCAGTGGGTGTTGATATAGCGCCCGGCATTGCTGTATTCCACCACCGCGGTGCGGCCGCCGTGGTCCTTGTTGTTCGACAGGCCGGTTACCAGCATGCGGCCGGGTACGGCGTAAAAGCTGTGCGGTCCGACCACGCCGCCGCTTTTGGCGACAAAGTTTCTGATGACTTTGACCAGTTTGGGTTTGGCGGGATTGCTGGCGACGTCGAAGATGAAAATCTTGTTGGTATCCAAGCCTCCGGCCCACAGGTAGCGGCGGTCGTCGGTAAAGTCGGAATGATGGGCTTCGTTGCGGCCGCCGACCGAGACACTGGCTACCACTTTGCCGTAGTGCTTGGATTTTGGATTGACGTCGACGGTGACCAGTTTGTCCTGTTCGTCGCCGATGCCTTCGGCGCCCAATGTCCAAACATAAACGAAATCCTCCTGGCCGGTGATTTTCGCCATATACGGCGAGGCGCAGGTTTCGTCGGATTGCGCCGGCAGGGAGGCGAATGCCAGCATCGAGGCTGCGGCGGCGAAGCCCAGCCATTGGGTTAGCGAGATGTTTTTCATAGTATGTGCTCGTTTTGATTGTGGAGTAATACGCATTGTTGGCGCCGCAAGCCCGTTACCGGGGCAATGTCGGCACGCCGAAAAACATACCGGATCCCCGGTGCGGTTTCGCCCTCCGCACGGAGGGGAGGCGGGGGCTGGCGAGACAGGCTCGGCACCGGAAAGCGGTCGCCGGATGCTGTTCGGGATGAATCGGTCGGCGCGATTAAGCCGGGTGGAGCGTTACGATGGCCTTGTTTTTGAGGGTGCTAAAGACCGGGAGTGAATGGTGTACCGGTGGTCTGAACCAGGTCTGAGGGCAGGCTGGATGCCGGCAGTGAGGGGCTTGTAGCGGATCAGAACGCCGCCGCAGTGGATTTTTGCGGCGGCGGGGAGAATCCGCAACCCCGTCTACTGGTTTGCGGACCCGTGGGTTGGTGGCTTTCGCTTATTTCAGGATTTCGGCGGCGGCCGCTTTTAATTTGGCCGTGTCGGCCTGCATCGGTTTCATCATGTCGTTTTTGGAGGCTTTGGCGCCGGCCACCAACTCGTCGACGGTTTTGAATTTGCCTTTCAGGGTGTCGACGCTGGGCGCTACCGAGCCGTTATGGCAGCCTTTGCAGGTATCGGCGTCGCCGGCCGACGCCAGGGATGGCAGCAGAGCCACGGTAATGGCAGCGGTGAAGGTTACTAGGGATTTTTTCATTCTCGGTCTCCTCGGTGTTGTAGTAGTTATTGACGCTGAGATGGGTTCGCGCGGTTATCGGAATTTCGACCGCTCGAACCTTAAACGCAAGCCGGTACTTAACCGTTTGCGAAAAATTTTCTACCACAGCGGAAATGCCAATGCAAATTCCATCGCGGCGGGGAAGACTTAGCGGGCGCAGTTGCGGCCGGCGTCTTTGGCTTGGTATAGGCGCTGGTCGGCGGCGTCGACCAGCAACGTCGGCGCTTGGCCCGGTTGCGGGATAACGGCTGCAGCCCCGAGGCTGACCGTGATCGAGTCCGAGACCGGGGAATTTCGGTGCGGGATGCGTTGGTCCGCGAGATGGATGCGCAGCTCTTCGGCGATTTGCAGGGCGCCTGCGGTGTCGGTTTCGGGCAGCAGGATGACGAACTCCTCGCCGCCGTAACGGGCGACCAAATCGCCGGGCCGGCTTACCGCCGCCGCCAAATGGCCGGCAACTTGTTTCAGACAGTCGTCGCCGGCGCCGTGGCCGTGGTGGTCGTTGTAGGCTTTGAAGTAATCGATGTCGATCAATATCGCCGCCAGCGGGGTTTGGTTGCGCTGCGCGCGCTTCCACTCGTTGTCCAGGGTTTGGTCGAAGCGGCGCCGGTTGGGAATGCCGGTTAAGGCGTCGATCCAGGCCATCGCTTCCAGCATGTCCGTGGCCTGTTTCAAACGGATGTGGTTGCGGATGCGAGCCTTGACCACCGGCAGGTAGAACGGTTTGGTGATGTAATCCAATGCGCCCAGATTCAGGCCGCGTTCTTCGTCGCTGACGTCGTTCAGCGCGGTAACGAAGATGACCGGAATCGAGCTGGTTTGCGGATTGGCTTTCAAGTGGCGGCAGACTTCGTAGCCGTCCATTTCCGGCATCATCACGTCCAGTAGGATCAAATCCGGCGCGCCTTGCGCGGCGATCGCCGCCAGTGCCGCGGCACCGCTGGCGGCGACTTTTATCCGGTAGTCCTTGATCAGGTTTTCCGCCAGCACTTGAATGTTGGTGGGGGTGTCGTCGACGATCAATATCAGCGGTTTCAGGCGGTCGTTATTCATGGGCGGCTTCCGGCAGGTAACGTTTGATGATGGTCTCCAGCTCACGCAGGATCTCCCGCGCCTGGCTGTAGTTGATGTCGCCGATGTTTTTTTCGATCAATTGCACCAGCCTCAAGGCCTCTGCTCCGGCCACGGTTTCGCGCAACTGTTCGGTTGTCTCTCGCGGAATATAGTCGTTACCGTCCAACAGTGTCGCCAACTGCGCGGCCAACCGGCCGGCAGCCGGCCAATCGGCCCGACCGTCTTCGCCGTTTTCGGTTGCCGGATTCGTGTAGGCGGCGATGGTATGCAGGGTCTTCGCCAGCTTTTGGCTCAATGCTTCCAAATCCGCCGGCGACCATACGCCCTGTTGCAAGTCCGATTCCAGCCGGCCGGCGATGCTGCTCAATTCCGTGGCGCCGACCGCTCCGGCGGCTCCTTTCAGGTAATGCAGCCATTGGGCGCCGGGCAACAATTCGCCGGCCAACAAATGGCGGCGTAATTTGACGTCGGCATCGGTGAATTTTTCGGCAAAACGCTGCAGCAGCGATTTCAGTTTTTGGCTGTCGGCGATGGCGGCAGCGATGTAGTCCCAATCGAAACCCGGCAAATCAGTGCGCCGGGTGGTCAAGGCGAAGCCTGCGGTCGAACCGCCTTGCGGCAGCAAGGCCTGTGGCCGGATACAGCGCAGCAAGGCCGCGATCAGCGTTTGCGGCAGTACCGGTTTGCCGACATGGTCGTTCATGCCGGCAGCGTAACAATCGCTGCGCTCGGGCTCTTGCACTGCGGCGGTCATGGCGATTATGGGCAATTCGTCGCGGGTCTTTTCGGCGCGGATCAGCCGCGTCGCTTCGATGCCGCTCATTTCCGGCATTTGCAGATCCATCAATACGGCGTCGAAGCGTTCGCGTCGCATCGCTTCCAGGCCTTCGCGGCCGTTGTTGGCGACGGTGACGTTGAGGCCGGCGTTGGTCAGGTATTCGCAGGTTACCATCTGGTTGATCTCGTTGTCTTCCACCAACAGGATGCGCGCGCCGCGAATCGATGCCGCCATTTCCGCCAGTTGCGGCCGGTTCGGTTCGGCGGCGGTTTTGCCGCCCTGCAAGCGGGTGACCGAATCCAGCAACATCGACGGCAATACCGGTTTCAGCAGCACATCGTCGGGCGGGGTATCGCCGGCCGCGTGCAGCAGGCCTTCGCGGCTGAAGGCGGTGACCATGATCACCACCGGCGCGTGGCGGATTTTCGATTGCCGCACCATGTCTCTGATCGCCCGGGTGACTTGTATGCCGTCCAGTCCCGGCATTTTCCAGTCCAGCAATACCAGTTCGAAGTCCTTGCCGGATTGGTTGGCCTGACCGAGCTGCGCCAGGGCCTCGCTGCCGTTGGCGGCTTCGGTGACTTGGAAGCCCCAGTTTTGCAGAATGTCGCGCAGCATTTGGCGGGAGATATCCAGATCGTCGACCACCAGTACCCGCATGCCTGCCAATTGTTCCTGTTGTTGCCGGCTTTGCTTCTCGGCCGAGAACGGCAAGCGCAAGCCGAATTCGAACAGGCTGCCCTTGCCGATTTCGCTTTCGACGCGCAAGTCGCCGCCCATCATTTCCAGCAGGCGTTTGCTGATGGTCAGGCCCAGGCCGGTGCCGCCGAAGCGGCGGGTAATCGAGCCGTCGGCTTGGGTGAAGGCCTGGAACAGATTGGCGACTTGCGCCGCGGTCATGCCGATACCGGTATCCCGCACCGAAAACAGCAGATGGGCGATACCGTTTTGTTTGGCGAGCAGGACGACTTTGATGTGGATTTCGCCGCGCTGGGTGAACTTGACGGCGTTGCCCACCAGATTGTTCAGGATTTGGCTCAGGCGCAAGGAGTCTCCGTCCAGCATCAGCGGGATTGTCGGGTCGATTTCCAGCACCACTTCCAGTTGTTTTTCTTCGGCGCGGACGATGAACAAATTCAGCACGTTTTCCAGCGCTTCTTCCAAGTTGAAGGTTTCGACCACCAATTCCATCCGGCCGGCTTCGATTTTCGAGTAGTCCAGGATGTCGTTGGTCAGTGCCAGCAGCGCCAGGGAGGAGGTGTGGATTTTGCGCAAATAATCGCGCAGCTTGCTCGGCGGGTTGCTGTTCAAGGCCAAATCCGACAAGCCGATGATTGCGTTCATCGGCGTGCGGATTTCATGGCTCATGTTGGCCAGGAACAGGCCTTTGGAGCGGGAAGCCGCCTCCGCTTGTTCCTTGGCTTGCAGCAGCTCGGCGGTGCGTTGCGCCACTTCGTGTTCCAGGCGGTCGCGGTGTCCGGTCAGGGTTTGGTCGCGGCGTTGAATTTCTTCCAGCATGGTGTTGAAGGCCTTGACCAATTCGCCGATTTCGTCGCGGTGGCGTTGCGGTACGCGCAGCGTGTAGTTCTGTTCGTGGGCAATCAGGCGCGCGGTGGCTGCCAACTCCTCGACCGGGCCGGAGATGATGCGCTGCAAGCGCAGGGCCAGCAGGGATACCACCACCAAGGCCAGGGCTGCCGCCCCCAGGCCGGTGCCGAGATCGGCGAGCTGGCTGTTCCAGTGGCCGGTAAAATCGGCTTGCATCAGGACATAGCCGATGTATTCGGTGTTGCGGATCACCGGCGTATACAGCTCGGCGCTACGGCGCCAGAAATCGGTGCGCAGTTCCCGCGCCGGAGAGCGGGAATCGCGCGGCGGCGCGGTCGGCGAGCCGCTGCGATTCCAGGCGGCCAGTACCGAACCGTCGGCGGCGACCATCCAGGCGGCGGCGATTTCCGAGTGCTCTTGCAGCGAATTGAGCAAGCGGGCGGCTTCGTTGCGTTCCGAGAATACCAGTGCGGCCTGACCGTTTTCCGCTAACACGTCGGCCAGACCGGAAATGTCCTGTAATGCGCTGCGGTAACGGTTGATAGCGGAACTGATCGCCACCGCCGATAAACTCACCAGCAGACACACCGTACAGCTCAGCATGATGATGGTCAGCAGTTTGCGGCGTAAAGACCAATTCGGGAAGTCGGGTAAAGCGCGCATCGTTCTATCTCCCGTAGACATGGGTGGCGATGTTCAACAGTTGGCCGGGAAGCCGCAGGCCGGCGTTGCGGATCGATTCCAGATTCACTTCGAACACGACCTTGTTGTCGCGGAACAGCAGGGCGATGGCGCCGCCTTTTTCGGCAAAATCGCCGATGTCGGATAGTGTCAGCACCGGCGCGTTACCCAAGTTTTTCAGAATCGGTACCACCCGCGGTTGCTCGGAACTGCCGATATACAGCAACTGGCAGTCGGCGAAGGAGGCGTCGGTGTGGTTGCGCTGGCTGACTTTCAAACCGCGTTCGCCGGCTTTGCGCCCGTCCAGCGCTTGCACGGCCCCTTCCAGCACATTGTTGCCGATCACGCACAGGTTGATCTCGGCGCCAGCCGGCGCCCCGGTTGCCGGCCATTCCACGAATTTGGCGAAGTTGTACAGGTACGCCGCTTTGATTTGGGCTTCGGACAGCGCTTCGGCGGCCAGCGCTTGCCCAGCGCTGGCCGCCAGCAGTACCAGCAAACACAGGATGGATAGTAAACTGGGCCGATGCGAGCGGCTGCAGCGGGTAAGGTTTAGCAATCGTGCCACCCAGGCTGAGGCCGCAACGCTCGGGCCGAACGGCGGACGCGACAATGCCCGGCTGCGCAATTTGGCTGCAGCCGTGGTTAATGTTACGTCTGGTGCGGTTGTCGTCATAGGTCGTGTGGTGAGACGCGGATCGTTTGGCGGCGGGCTTGACTCGGTCAAAGCGCATCCGGGCTTGGGCTGCGGTTGTCGGCGTTGCCGGTTAAATTATGCCCCAGGCCCCCAAACACGGTTCGACTTTTACGCTCGGTGGCTACTGAGCGCATCGGCGGGCGCGCCACTCCGCGGCGCACTAGGCGCCGCTGTGCGCCGCAGTCTATAACAGACCTTTGCTCGGGCAGCGGCAAAAGCCGTTCAATTCCACGTAGGCCTGGCCGGCGCTGGCACCGGCCACACTGCAGGTGCCTTCCCAGTAGATCGGTCCGATCCACAGTTTGTGTTGCGCCCGCAATTCCTGGTCTTTGACTTGGGGTTCCACCGTGAATTTCTCGCCGCGCACCTCCACAGACCAGCCGGACGGATACGTACAGCCGGTGTGAGGGCTGGTCCATTCACCCAGCACCGTCACTTCGAACTCGTGGGCGGCCAGGGTTACCGTGCGGCCTTCGGCGTCGGTGATCGAGCCGGATTTTTCCACCGAGCTGTCGTTGCCTTTGAAATCGAACAACATGATTTGCCGGTTGTCGTCGAGCTCGATCGCGAACCATTGCCAGCCTTGTTGAATGGCTTGGTAGAGCTCGCCGTACTGGCGGTCGAACCAGCTGTTGCCGCTGACCTTAAAGGTCTGTCCGCCGAAGCTGATGGTGCCGGTCGTGGCCATTTTCGGCCGCGAATAGTAGTAGGTGTAGCCGCCGAACCGGTAGGGGTGGGCGTCGCCGCCGTAATGCAAGGCCGGTTCTTGCGTCGATTTCAATTCCAGATCCAGGACATAGCCGTCGACCTCGGCATGCAAGCGGTCGTTGCCGCCGCCGCCGACTGCCGTGACTTTGTTGTCTTTGCCGGAGGTCAGGTTAAAACCGTTCGGCGTGCGTTGGGGTAAATGAAATTCGACGAATTCTTCGAAACTGAATTTTTGGCCGTCGATGTCGGTCACCGCAGCCTGTACCAGTTGGTCGCGAAAAATTACCAGGCTGTCGAAAGAAAAAAACACCACTTCGAAGCCGAAGCGGCGGCCGTCGTCAGTGAGCAAATGTCCGGTCCAGTACCACCATTGCACCTGCTCGGTCGGTAAGAACGCGTCGTCCGCAGGCAGTTCAACCGGGCCGATCAGGCCGCGGCGCGGCAAGAATAACCAGGCTGCCAGCGTTAGAGCCAACAATAGCCAGGGTAGCCAGTTCGGCAACAACCAGCCGACCAGCAACACAACGCCGGCGATGATCCAGGGTAAGTATTTTTTTAAGAAGTCTCGCATGTTAACCGCTCGCAAATGGAAAGAAATTAAAAACGCCAACTGAGTTTGCCGTACAGCGAACGCGGCACTTCCGCCGCCGCGCCGGGTAGCGAAATGGCGGCCGAATCTTGGAATTCGGGATGCCTGGGCGAAAACAGGTTTTGGGCGACGAATGCCAGTTCCAGGCCGGCAATGGGTTCGTAAGCCAAACGGGCGTCGAAGGTGGTGTAGGCGGGTACTTCCTGGCTGAGGGCGGCCAGTTTGCCGACGTAACGCAAGGTCAGGTCCAGTTTGATTCTTTCCGGCAAGTCCATTTGCCAGCGTAGCGAGCCGCGGTGACGCGGGCTAAGGCCGGCGATATCCGGATTGTTGCTGTCGTAGGGGCGCTCTATTTTCAGGTGGCTGTAATTGCCGGTAAAGCGCATCCAGTCCAGGGCTTGCCATTCGCTGGCGATTTCGATGCCGCGGGTGGTGACTTCGCGACTGTTGTTGTACCAGATCAAGGGCTGAGTTAACGTGGCGAAGTCCAACGTTCCCTGGCGGAACATGATCAGGTCGGTATAGTGGTTGCTGAAAGCGGCGATATCGGTGGAAAAATGCTCGGACCATTGCGCCCGGTAGCCGATTTCGGCGCTAAACACTTTCTCGGCTCGTAAGTCGGAATTGGGGCGGCCGATAATCTGAATCTGATCGAAAGGTGCGGGTAGGCCGGTCGGTATTCCCCCCAAGGCGATATTGGCCTGCGCCTCTCCGCGCGACGGCGTGCGTGCGGCCCTGGATACCGAGGCCCACACCGAGTGTTTCGGGTCTGGCGTCCACATCAGTCGGGCGTTGGGTTGCACCTGGGTGTTGCCGAAGTGGCTTTCTTCCAGTTTGGTACCCAAGGTCAAGCGTAAGGTGTCGTCGATCAGCGTGATGTCGTCCTGCACGAAGGCGCTGCCGTTGTGGTAGCCCAGGCTGGTCGGGTTGAACGCGATTGCCGCGCTGCCGTTGGTTGCACTGCGAATGAAACGGTAGCTGGCCCCCCACATCAAGTCGTGGTCGGGATTCGGATGCAGGCGATGCTGAAAGTCGATGTCGAACATGTCCTGACTGTCGGACAGGGCTGCCGCGCTGAAATTGACCCGGTCGTAATAGCCTTGCAGCATAAACTCGGAACCGTCGCTGAGATTGCCTTCCCAGCGCGCTAACAAATTGGCGCCTTCGGCATGGTCGTCGGTATTAAAGGGCGAATTGAACGGCGGAGCGACCGTTTGCGCCGGCACCGTGTTGCCGACATTCTTGCGGTAGACGTCGCCTTGTACGGTATAGCGATTGTCGTTGGAGATGCGGTTGTCGACCCGGAAACCGCCCTGCACCGAGCGCCAGTCGTCATGCAGGCGTTCGCCGGTGTTGCTGACGAACGTATTGCGTTCGAAGGTTCTGGCGTAGACCCGGTAATTGCCGTCGTCGCCGACCCGGCCGCCGTGGCGGTAGCCGGCGAATCCGGTTTCCTGGTTGCCGCCGCCGGCCACAAACAGGTTGCCTTGGGTATCCTTGGCTTTTTTGGTGATGATGTTGATCACGCCGTTCACCGCATTGGCACCCCACATGACGGCGCCGGGGCCGCGGATGACTTCGATGCGCTCGATGTCTTCCATCATCGTGTCCTGCAAGTCCCAGAACACGCCGGAGAACAGTGGGGTGTAAACCGAGCGGCCGTCCATCAATACCAGCAGTTTATTGGCATAGCGGCCGTTGAAACCGCGCGCGGTCACCGACCAGACGCTGGCGGTGATTTGTGCAACTTCGATGCCGGGTGCCAGCCGCAGCGCATCGGGGATCGAGGTCGCGCCGGAGCGGCGAATGTCGTCCTGGCTGATGACAAATGCGGCGGCGGCCGTATCGGACACGGTTTGGGTCTTGCGGGAGGCTGACGACACTTCCATTTGCATCAGGTCATTGATCGATAACTCCTCCAGCGTCGGCGCCGGTTCGTCGGCCGCCGCTGCGTAACTCAGGCTTAAGGCCAAACCGAAAAAAATGTTACGCGAACCGGACATTGCCGGTGCAAACGGGCAGGGAAACGGTAGTCGGTGCGGTTTCATGGTGGGCGGCGGGTTAACGTGGCTAGCGGCAAATGAGCGTCGGTGTCGTCAAGGCAAAGGGTTGCTGCCTGTAAGGTCTTGGTAAAGGGCCAGGGGCGGTTTAAGTATGGCGGTAATTTTCAAAAAGCAAGGCTTAAGGCTTAGTTTTCTGCGAGTTATCGCCGGCTGCTTGCCGGGCCGCACCGGTTATTGTCGTTTCCCGTTGCCGGCGTCAGCCATCTCGGCGCGAATAAACGTATGCCGGACAAGTCTTCAACGCCGGCTATTGGTACAATGCGCCGTTTTTTCAGTCATTTACCCGGGAGTACTCCATGATTCGCTTTCCAGCCGAATGGGAACCACAAGCGGCGGTTATCATCGCCTGGCCGCACCACAGCGGCGATTTCAGCAATTTGTCCGCGGTCGAGGATTGCTATCATGCCGCCGCTACCGCGATCAGCCGGTTTCAGCCGTTGGTGGTGATCTGTAAGGACGGCGAACATCAACAACATATTCAGACGCAACTGCCGCACAATCCTCAGATTCATTATGTTCAAGCCGATTACAACGACATCTGGCTGCGCGATACGGTATTTCTGACCCTGGAGTGGCAGCATCCGAAAGCCGCGGTGCAGATGCTGAATTTCCGTTTCAACGGTTGGGGCAACAAATATCCGCACGCCGCCGACGATGCGCTGAATCTGGCATTGTTCGCCCATCCGATTTTCAAGGGGCATCCGACCGCGACGCTGGATTTGGTGTTGGAAGGCGGCAGCATCGAATCCGACGGCCAAGGTACCATAATGAGCACCAAGAACTGCTTGTTCAACCCGAACCGCAACCCCGGCCTGTCGGCGGAAGCGATTACCGGCCAGTTACAGAATTATCTGGGGGCGAAGCGGGTGCTGTGGGTCGAACAAAGCAATCTGGCCGGCGACGATACCGATGCCCATATCGATACGCTGGCGCGGTTTTGCAGTGTCGATACCATCGCCTATACCGCTTGCGAGGATAGCGAAGATCCGCATTATGCCGGCTTGAAAAATATGGAGGCCCAGTTACAGGCTTTCCGCACTGAGGCTGGCGCGGCTTATAAACTGGTGGCGTTGCCGCTGCCGAAGCCGATCTTCGACGAACATGGTCAGCGTTTGCCGGCCAACTACGCCAATTTTCTGATTATCAACGGTGCGCTGCTGGTGCCGGTGTACGACGATGCCAACGATGCCTTGGCGGTGGAGCGTTTGGCGGCTTGCTTCCCGGATCGCGAAATTGTCCCCGTGCCGTGCCGAGCGTTGGTGCACCAATACGGCAGCTTGCATTGCGCCAGCATGCAGGTGCCGGCCGTCGTCAAACTGAATTTTTAACATTCCATTCCTTCAGCTCCTTCCGGCGCGGATTTTCGCGCCGTCAGACTATCGTTAACAGTTATAAGTATGAAAAGAACCATTACCGCTTGTGCGGTCCAGCAACCGTGCAATCGCGGCCGGGAAACCAATCTGGCCTATTCCATTAATCAGATCGAAGCGGCTGCCAAGCGCAATGCCGATTTGGTCGTGCTGCCCGAACTGCATCTGGACCATTATTTTTGCCAAAGCGAAGACACTGCCTGCTTCGACTTGGCCCAGCCGGTGCCGGGGCCGACCTGCGAGGTGCTGGCGCAAGTCGCGGCCGACAATAAAGTCGTGATCGTATCGACGATCTTCGAAAGGCGGGCGCCGGGGCTCTACCACAATACGGCCGTGGTGTTCGACAAAGACGGGAGCATCGCCGGGACATTCCGCAAGATGCATATTCCGGACGATCCGGGGTTTTACGAGAAATTTTATTTTACGCCGGGCGATCTCGGCTTTCGGCCGATTGAAACCTCGATCGGTAAATTGGGGGTATTGATCTGCTGGGACCAGTGGTACCCGGAGGCGGCGCGGCTAATGGCATTGGCCGGGGCCGAAGTGCTGATTTATCCGACCGCCATCGGTTGGGATCCGAGCGACGACGCAGGCGAGCAAACGCGGCAGCGCGATGCCTGGGTGACAGTGCAGCGCGGGCATGCCGTCGCCAACGGTCTGCCGCTGATTTCCTGTAACCGTATCGGCTTCGAAGCGGCGCCGGACCAGGCGCAAGGCATCCAGTTTTGGGGAAACAGTTTTATCGCCGGCCCTCAGGGCGAAATCCTGGCCAGCGCCGACGATAAACAGGATTTGTTGTTGTTTGCCGAGATTGATGTGTGGCGTAGCGAAGATGTTAGGCGGATTTGGCCGTTTTTGCGTGACCGCCGCATTGAGGCGTACCAGGATTTGTTGCGGCGTTATATCGATTGAGCCTCGGGTAGGCGGGCGCCGTGTTCGACGGTGCCCGCCAAGACCGTATCAGTCTTCGGCCGCGGTGCGGACAGGTTCGTAATCGCGCGGGGTTTCTGCCGGGCGCGGACTCCGTTCCGCATGGTCGCTGTCGGCGCTACGGCTTGGGTTGCGGAATTCTGCGCGGTCGGCAGGTGCGGGTGGAGCGGATTCGGCGGTGTGTTGCTCGCCGTTTGCGCCGATACCATTCGGCTCGCTACGTTTTTCGGCGCCGTTGCGCGGTCCTCGGCGGCGACTACGGCTGCGGCGGCTGCGCTCCCGATCCGGCGTGCCTGAAGCTTTTTTCGCAGCGTTGTCTAGTCCCGAGTCTAGCTCGCCGGTCGCTGCCGGTTTGGCTTCGTCGCTTAGGTTTGCGACGGTGTCCTGGCCGGTTGTTGCCGCTGGAGCCGGGCGGCGATTGCCGTTACGGCGATTGTTGTTGCGGCCGGCGCCACGTTCACCGCGCTCACCACGGTCGCGGCGATTGTTGCGGCCGGGTTTGGCTTTATCTTCACCGCTTTTTTCGGCGGCTTCGGCGTTTTCGACGGTTTTACCGGCGCCGATCAGGCGTTGCCAGAAGCGCTGGATCAGGCTGGCCGAAGTTTTCTTACTTTGAACCGGGGCCGGCGAGTCAGGCAGAAACTCCTTGATTGCGGCTTTTTCGGTTTTCGGACCCAGTTGTTTGGCGAACTCCGGAACCGTGATGTCTTCTTCCTTGATCTGCAAATGGCTGGCCTTCTCTTCGCTGTCGCCGGTGGCTTTGATGCGCTCGATGTCGTAAGCCGGCGTTTCGAGGTGTTTGCTCGGCAACACGATGATGCCGACTTGCAGCCGGGACTCGATTTCCTGAATCGAGGCACGTTTTTCGTTGAGCAGGAAGGTGGCGCAATCGATCGGCAAGTGGGCGATGACGCGCTCGGTGCCTTTTTTCATCGCTTCTTCTTCGATCAAGCGCAGTACGGCCAGCGTGACCGATTCGACGTTACGGATCGTGCCTTGGCCTTTGCAGCGCGGGCAGGTCAACTGGGTCGAGTCGCCCAAAGACGGCCGCAAGCGTTGGCGCGACATTTCCATCAAGCCGAAGCGGGAGATGCGGCCGGTCTGGATGCGGGCGCGGTCGATTTTCAGCGCGTCGCGCAGCCGGTTTTCCACCTCGCGCTGGTTTTTGTTGGACATCATGTCGATGAAGTCGATCACGAACAGGCCGCCCAAGTCGCGCAAACGCAGTTGGCGGGCGATTTCGTCGGCGGCTTCCAGGTTGGTGTTGAGCGCGGTTTCTTCGATGTCGCTGCCTTTGGTGGCGCGGGCCGAGTTGATGTCGATCGAGGTCAACGCTTCGGTGTGGTCGATGACGATCGAGCCGCCGGATGGCAGTGAAACTTCGCGTTTGTAGGCCATCTCGATCTGGGTTTCGATCTGGTAGCGGCTGAACAACGGCACGCTATCCTGGTACAGTTTGGCCTTGTGCAGATTGTGCGGCATCACCTGTTTCAGGAAGTTATGCACCAGCTTGTAGGCGCCTTCCTGGTCGATCAGGATTTCGTCGATGTCGCCGCGCAAATGATCGCGTAGCGCGCGGATGATGACGTTGCTTTCCTGGAAAATCAGGAATGGTGCCGTTTGTTCCTGGCTGGAGCGGTCTATCGCCTCCCATAGTTGCATCAGGTAGTTCAAATCCCACTGCAATTCTTCGACGTTTTTGTCGGAACCGGCGGTGCGGATGATCAGGCCCATGCTGTCCGGGATTTCCAGTGCCGCCATGGTTTCGCGCAATTCGCTGCGGTTTTCGCCTTCGATGCGGCGGGAGATGCCGCCGGCTTTGGGGTTGTTCGGCATCAGCACCAGATAGGTGCCGGCCAGACTGATGTAGGTCGTTAGCGCCGCGCCTTTGTTGCCGCGTTCTTCTTTTTCGATTTGAACGACGATTTCCTGGCCTTCGCGAATATTGCTTTTGCTGGAGCTTTTACCTTCCTGACCGTCGCCGGTGCGGTATTCCGGGGCGATTTCCTTGAACGGCAGAAAGCCGTGTTTTTCGGCGCCGTAGTTGACGAAGGCGGCTTCGAGACTGGGTTCAACCCGGGTGATGATGCCTTTGTAAATATTGGATTTTTTTTGTTCTTTCGATGGAACTTCGATGTCGAAATCGTAAAGTTTCTGGCCATCTACCAATGCCACCCGCAGCTCTTCGGGCTGCGTGGCGTTGATAAGCATTCTTTTCATTTAATTATCCTTATTGTTCTGTGTATCCTAACTAGAGCGTGAACAGGTTTGGTTGTCGCGGATAAAGGCGGCGTGTTTCCCAATATGACTTTTAGTTGAGCGGCCGGACTGACTGAAAACTGCAATATCTTGTAGTTATTGTCGCAGTGGGTGTCGGCAATGCCGAGCGTGGCGCTTGAAAAGTGGGAGGTCTGTTGTACCGAACTCTACGCAAAGGATGCAGCTCGCTCATCATGGGTTGAGCGACAAAACCCGAGAAAATTCTTTATAAGTCTGGCGCGGCGGAACAGCGCTAAAACCATGGTTTTAAATTTTTATAATTAAAGTCTATCCAAAGATAAACCAGCCTAATATAGCAATGTTTATTCGGACCAGCAATTTTAAACATGGCTCGTGCATATGTTGCTATCATTTGCCGCATGAGTAGTGCATCAGACCCGACTAACCCGCAAGTCCAATGGCTGGAAATCACCGAGGCGAACAACGAACAACGGCTCGATAATTTTCTGATCTTTTATCTCAAAGGCGTACCGAAAACCCGAATTTACCGGATGGTCAGAAAGGGCGAAGTACGCGTCAACAAGGGTCGTACCGACGTCAGTTATAAACTGCAGATTGGCGACATCGTGCGCATTCCCCCAGTCAGGGTTGCGGACAAAAAAGACGAAGTCATCGTCCAGCCCACCTTGAAGTTCAGCCTGGAAAACCACATTCTCTACGAAGACGACGGCTTTATCGTACTGAACAAGCCGGCCGGATTTGCTGTGCATGGCGGCAGCGGCGTCAGTTCCGGCGTGATCGAGGGGTTGCGCCAAATTCGGCCGCAGCAGAAGTTTCTGGAGCTGGTGCATCGGCTGGATAAGGAGACTTCCGGCTGTTTGCTGATCGCGAAGAAGCGCTCGGTGCTAAAGGTGTTGCATGAACTTTTTCGCGGCGACGGCATTCAGAAGACCTATCTGGCTTTGCTGGCCGGGCAATTTCAGCGCAAAAAACAGGTAGTCGACGTGCCGTTGCTGAAGAATGTCGCCCAAGGCGGCGAGCGAATGGTAGTGGTGAGTCAAGCGGGTAAGACTGCGGAAACGTTGTTCACCCGGCTGAAGCAATACCAGGATGCCACGCTGGTGCATGCGGCGCCGAAGACCGGCCGCACCCACCAGATTCGGGTGCATGCGGCGTGGCTGGGGCATCCGATAGTCGCGGACGACCGCTACGGAGACGACGAGACCAATAAAATGTTTAAAAAGCGCGGCTACAAGCGGCTGTTTTTACATGCCGAACAACTGCAGTTTGCCCATCCGCTAACCGGTAAACCTTTACATTTCTTTGCACCGTTGCCCAGCGATTTGCAGCAATTGATCGACCATGAAAAACCGCTTTGATTTAATCATTTTCGATTGGGACGGTACCTTGATGGATTCGGTGGACTGGATAGTCCACTGCATTCAACAGGCGGCTGAGACTTGCGGCCGCGACGTGCCGTCGGTAGCGGCCATTAAGGACATTATCGGTTTGAGTGTCGATAACGCGACGCTGCAATTGTTTCCCGGTGCGGATGCCGAAACAAGGCAACGGTTGGCCGCTGTTTACAGCGAGGCGTTTTTCTCGCGGCAGATCGGTCCGGCGGATTTGTTTCCGGGCGTTGCGAACATGTTGCAACGCCTGCGTACCGATGGCTTGCGCTTGGCGGTGGCTACTGGCAAGAAACGCGCTGGCCTGGATCAATCCCTGCGCGGCACCGGCGTAGCGGATTTGTTTTGCACTACCCGCAGCTCGGACCAGACCGCCTCGAAGCCCGACCCGTTGATGGTGACCGAAATTTTGGCCGAACTCGGAATCGACAAACAGCGGGCCTTGCTGGTCGGCGATTCCGCGCACGACATGCAAATGGCGCTGAATGCCGGTGTCGCGGCGGCGGCCGTCACATGCGGTGCTCACTCCAGAGAAACACTGCGGCAATACAATCCGCTGGTTTGTCTGGATTACCCGACGGATTTGCTTGAATTACTTTAGGAGGTCACGGTGGATACGAATCAACAGCATCCCGACAATTCAGACCAGAACGCTCCCGGCTGGGAAAAAGCGGTACTCGAGAAGCTGGCGTTCGCCGCAATTGCCGAGCAGAAAGCGGCGCGGCGCTGGGGTATTTTCTTCAAATTGCTGACTTTCGCCTATTTGTCGGTGGCGCTGGGTGTGGCTTTGTACCCGCAACTGAAACAAGAGGTTGAGACCGGGTCGGCGCAGCACGTGGCGATCGTCGACGTGTTGGGCCAGATCGCCGAGGGCGAAGGCGCGGCGGCCGATACCATCATCGAAGGCCTGCGCGATGCGGCAAAGGATAAAAATACCAAAGGCATCATTCTGAATATCAATTCGCCGGGCGGCAGCGCCGTGCAATCGGCTTACGTCTATGACGAAATCAGGCGTTTGAAAGCTCAGCATCCGCAATTGCCGATTTACTCCGTGGTTGGCGATATCTGCGCGTCGGGCGGGTATTACATTGCTTCGGCCAGCGACAAGATTTATGTCAACCAATCCAGCTTGATCGGCTCAATCGGTGTCGTGATGAATGGTTTTGGTTTCAGCAATGTGTTGGAGAAATTGGGTGTGGAGCGGCGCTTATTGACTGCGGGGGAGCATAAAGCCATGCTCGATCCGTTCTCGCCGGTGAATGCGCAGGAAAGCAAGCACATGCAATCCCTGTTGAACCAAGTCCACCAGCAGTTTATCGAGGCAGTCAGAGCCGGACGCGGTGAGCGCTTGAAAGAGAGTCCGGAAATGTTTTCCGGATTGGTATGGTCAGGGCAGGAAGGCGTGAAATTGGGTTTGGCGGACGGCTTCGGCAGCATCGATTCGGTCGTGCGCGAGCAATTCGGCACTGAGGACACGGTCAATTTCACGCCGCACGAACGCTTGATCGATCGCTTGGCCGGCCGTTTCGGCGCCGCATTCGGTCACAGCATTGCTATTGCTCTGAACATTGGCGGCCTTCGCTAAGCAAAGTTTATGTTTCGCCGCTTGCCTAATCGTGGCGATTTAAGGATAATAGCCAGCTCTTCAGCCAGTCGCTGATGTTTTTATGGTTACTGTGTCGGTCCTCTCGCAACGATACGCTGTAAACCCCGCCAGGTCCGGAAGGAAGCAACGGTAGCAGCGGATTCGTGTGCCGGGATGCGGCTGGCGCAGTAGCCGCCCAATCTCCTGCCGCTTCCGTTGCTAATGGCTTATCAGGTTCTTGCCAGAAAATGGCGTCCCAGCAACTTCACTCAGCTCGTCGGCCAGGAGCACGTCAGCCAGTCTCTGATTCATGCGTTGCAACATCAGCGCTTGCATCATGCCTATCTGTTTACCGGCACCCGCGGCGTCGGCAAAACCACGGTCGCCAGAATCCTCGCCAAAGCGATCAACTGCGAAAATCTGCAAAACTTCAATCCTTGCGGCGCTTGCCCGGTCTGTCAGGCTTTTGAACAAGGCCGGTTTATGGACTTGGTCGAAGTCGATGCCGCTTCCCGTACCAAGGTCGAAGATACCCGCGATCTGCTGGATAACGCCCAATACGCGCCGAACCAGGGCCGCTACAAGGTCTATCTGATCGACGAAGTGCACATGCTGTCCGGACACAGCTTCAATGCGTTGCTGAAAACGCTGGAAGAGCCGCCGCCGCACGTCAAGTTTCTGCTGGCGACCACCGATCCGCACAAGATTCCGATCACCGTGTTATCGCGTTGCCTGCAGTTCAACTTGAAACGGCTAACCCCGGAGCAAATCGACCGGCAGATGCAATTCATCCTCGGCGAGGAAAATATTGGATTCGAAGCCCAGGCTCTGAAAATGCTGGCGCGAGCGGCCGACGGCAGTTTGCGCGACGCCTTGAGCCTGCTGGACCAGGCCATCGTCTACGGCAGCGGCTCGGTAAGCGCGGATGCCGTGCTGGGCATGCTCGGTGCCGTCGCCCAGCAGCCGGTCGACGACATTCTATTGGCCTTGGCAGCCGGCGACGCCCGCCAAGTGTTGGCCAAGGTCGCCGACGTGGCGCAACTGACGCCGGACTTCGCCGAGATTTTGCAGCAAATGTTGCGGGTATTGCATCGCGTTGCCGTATTGCAACAAGTGCCCGGCTTCGTCGACCAAGAATTCGACAAGCAGTTGCTGGACGAACTGGCGAACCGGTTAACCCCGGCGGACGTGCAGTTGTACTATCAGATCGGCTTGACCGGCCAACGCGACTTAGTGTTGGCGCCCGATCCGCGCAGCGGTTTCGAAATGACGCTATTGCGAATGCTGGCTTTTCGCCCGGCGGCGATGGAAAAGCCGACGCCGGTAACGGCCGCGCCAGTTCAAGCTCCGGTCGCGCCGAAAACGGCGGCCAGCGCCGAATCTTCGGTTGCAAGGTCGGCGCCGGTAGTCGAAGCAGTCGCCGAGCCGGTCGCGGAGAGAGCCCCGGCATCGCCGAAACCGATTCCGGCCGCAGAGCCCGGCAGCAGCTGGCGCGATATTATCGCCGCGCTGAACCTCAATGGCCGTACCCGCGAGTTAGCCAATAATTGCGTGCTGGACAGCATCGACGACACTAGTTGTCGCTTATTGTTGGACCCGGGATTTCACCAAGTCGGCAGCAGAGCCGAGGACAATCTGCGCTTGGCGTTGCAAAATTATTACGGTAAACCGTTGAAATTGGTTATCACCCAGCAGGCCGCAACGCAGATGACGCCGGCTCTGGAAATCCAAAAAGCTCGAGAAGACCGGCAACAGGCAGCGGTCGACACGATCAATGCCGATCCTAACGTACAGGCTTTAAAAGAAACGTTCGGCGCCAGAATTGTGCCTGGCAGCATCGAACCGCTGAATTGAATGGTTGGAGACAGAGATGAAAAACGCACTCGCGGGCATCATGCAGCAAGCCCAAAAAATGCAGGAAAATTTGAAAAAGGCCCAGGAAGAATTGGAAGCCATGGAAGTCCAGGGCGAATCCGGCGGCGGCTTGGTGACGATCATCATGACCGGTAAGCGCGAGGTCCGTAAAGTCAGCATCGATCCGTCCCTGGTCGGCGACGATAAAGACATGCTGGAAGATCTGGTGGCTGCGGCGATCAACGACGCGGTGCACAAGGTCGGGAAAATGAAGAAAGAGAAAATGGCCGACGTCACGGCCGGGATTCCGATTCCGCCCGGTTTCCAAATGCCGTTTTAAAACATGCAGAACCAGGGCTTGCTGAAAGAGTTGATCCAAAGCCTGTGTTGCCTGCCCGGCGTCGGGCCCAAATCGGCGCAGCGGATGGCTTTCCATTTGTTGCAGCGTAACCGCGAAGGCGGTTTGCAACTCGGCCAGATTCTGGAGCGGGCGATCAGCCAAATCGGCCATTGCCGCGAGTGCCGGACCTTGACCGAAGCCGAGTTGTGCGAAGTCTGCGCCAACCCGCTGCGCGACGCCGAAACCTTATGCGTGGTCGAGAGTCCGGCCGACGTTTGGGTGGTGGATCAGGCGACCACGTTCAAGGGTAAATATTTCGTGTTGCACGGCCGCCTGTCGCCGCTGGACGGCATCGGCCCGGACCAGCTTGGCTTCGATCTGCTCGAACAGCGCATGGCGTCTGGCCAGATCAAGGAAATCATTCTGGCGACCAATTCTACGGTGGAAGGGCAGGCTACCGCCCATTTCATTGCCGACGTCGCCGCCAAATTCGGCGTGCGGGCTACCCGCATCGCTCACGGCGTCCCGATGGGCGGCGAACTGGAGTTTATCGACAGCGGTACTTTGGCGCACGCGTTCAACGGCCGGCGCGAACTTTAAGGAGCGACTATGAGCGATTGTTTGTTTTGCAAAATGGTGGCCGGCGAAATAAAGCCGGATGTGGTTTTCGAAGACGATCGAGTTCTGGCGTTTCGCGACTTGCACCCGCAGGCGCCGCTGCACGTGCTGGTCATTCCGAAGCGGCACATCGCCACGCTAAACGAACTGGACGATGCCGGACTGGGCGGCCACTTGCTGCAAACCGCCGCGCAGATCGCCAAAGACCTTGGTTACGCCGACAGCGGCTATCGGACCGTATTTAATTGCAACGCCGACGGCGGCCAGACCGTGTTTCACCTGCACCTGCACCTGCTGGCCGGCCGGCCGATGCATTGGCCGCCAGGTTAATCGAGGTCATTCGGTTTCGAATAGGGTTAACTGCGGTTTGCTGGCGGCATTTTTTCCCGCAATTTCAAATAACGCTGGTAGCGGGTGGCGGATATTGCGCCGGATTCGACCGCGGCCCTGACGGCACAATCCTTGTCGCCGGCATGGCGGCAATCGTTGAATTTGCATTGACCAATGTAGGGCTGGAATTCCCGATAACCCCAGGCCAGCTGCGCTTCTGACAAGCCGGCCAAACCGAAGATGGCAACGCCTGGGCTGTCGATCAAATCGCCGCCGGCGGGCAGATGGTACAAAGTAGCCGCGGTCGTGGTGTGGCGGCCGTGGCGCGTCGTTGCCGACACGCTATTGGTCCGCAGCGTTCTATCCGGTATTAAAGCGTTGGTCAGGGAGGATTTGCCGACGCCGGATTGGCCGGCGAACATTGCAGTTTGGCCGCGCAATACCTGTTTCAGTTCGTCCAGCCCGGATTGCTGTTTGGCACTGACCCGATGCAGCCGGTAGCCCAACGCCTCATAAATTTTCAGCTCTTCCAGAATCGACCCGTGGCAGGGGATGTCGACCTTGTTGAATACCAGCGCGGCGTCGATATTGCAGTTTTCGCAGATAGCCAGATATTGGTCCAACAACAAGAAATCGCACTCGGGTTCGGCGGCAAATACCACAAAAATGGTATCCAGATTGGCGGCCACCGGTCGAACCTGGTCGCCGCGGCTGGGGCGTTGCAATACCGAGCGGCGCGGCAGGATTTGCTCGATGCGGCCTTGTTCCGGGCCGGATAAGGACAGCAGGACTTGGTCGCCGACGACGACGGTGTCCAGTTTGCGCAGGGTCTGGCACAACACGGTCTGTTCCCCGACCTCGACGGCGATACCCTTGCCGAGGTGGGAAACGACCAAGCCTTGCTGCAGCTCGGTCATCAAGCGGACTGCATTTTTTCTTCGATGTGGGCGATGCGGATCGCAGCCGGTGGATGGCTGTAATGAAAGGCCGAGTACAACGGATCGGGCGTCAAGGTGCTGGCGTTTTCTTCGTAGAGTTTGACCAGGCCGCTGATCATCTTTTTACCTTGGGCGTTGCGGGTGGCGAAATCGTCGGCTTCGAATTCGAACTTGCGCTGGAAGTAGGCGCTGATCGGCTGCATGAAGGTGGTGAAAACCGGCGACACCAGCATGAACAATAACAAGGCCGCGGCGTTGGAATGGGTACTGACGCCCAAGCCGTCGAAGAACCAATCCTGGGTAATCAGCCAGCCCAACACCGCAAAACTGACCAGCGTCATGACCGACGAGGCCGCCAACATTTTGATGGTGTGCTTGCATTTGAAATGGCCCAGTTCGTGCGCCAAAACCGCCTCCAACTCTTCTTCGTCCAGCGAATTGACCAAGGTATCGAAAAAGACGATGCGCTTGTTGTTGCCCAAGCCGGTGAAATAGGCATTGCCGTGACCGGAACGGCGCGAACCGTCCATGATGAAAATGCCGTTGCTGCTGAAGCCGCAACGTTCCAGCAAGCCTTGAATCCTTTGCTTTAACGAGCCTTCCTGCATCGGTTCGAATTTATTGAACAGCGGCGCGATCAGGGTCGGAAACAGCCAGCTCATCAACAACGAAAAACTCATCAGAATCGCCCAGGCATACAGCCACCATAGGCTGCCGATGCTGTCCATGACCCAGAGGAGCAGCGCCAGGATCGGCAGGCCGATAACCAGCGTCAGGCCAAGGGACAATAGTTGGTCTTTGGCGAATTGCGCAATGGTGTTTTTGTTGAAACCGAATTTTTCTTCGATGACGAAGGTTTGGTACAAACTGAACGGGATCTCGACCACCGTCATCAGTAAAAAGATGCTGGCCATCGCCGCCAAATCGGCGGCCAGCGGCGACAGTTCGAAGGTGGACCAGAAGTCGAACACCAGACTGATGCCGCCGCCCAGGGTCAAGGTCAGCAGAAATACCATGCCGACCACGCTGTCGACATCGTGCAACTTGCCCTTTTCAATGGTGTAGTCGGCGGCTTTTTGGTGGGCGGCTAGGGTTACACGATCTTGGAACGCTGCGGGAACTTGGTCCCGGTGTTGCAAGACGTGGTGTTTTTGGCGTCTGGCAAGCCAGAATTGGGTGCCGTAGGAAAGGACGAAAGCTGCTAAAAATATGCCGGTAAACGTGTTCATCAAGCCAATTGGGGTGGGGTTAACAATTAGCGGTACAGATTAGCTAATGCTACAATCCGCCGCAACATTATTAATAACATAGAAACGCAATGACTCAAGATAAGGACAATCTGATCTGGATCGATTTGGAAATGACCGGCTTGGATCCCGATAACGATTTGATCATTGAAATCGCCACCGTGGTCACCGACAAGAATCTGAATATCCTGGCCGAAGGCCCGGTCATGGCGGTGCACCAGGCCGATGCGGCGCTGGCGGCGATGGACGAATGGAACCAGCAGCACCATGGCCAGTCCGGTTTGATCCAGCGGGTCCAGAATTCCGATATCGACGCCGCCGAAGCCGAGCGGCGTACGCTGGACTTCCTGCAGCAATGGCTGCCGGCCAGAACCTCGCCGATGTGCGGCAATAGCATTTGCCAGGACCGGCGGTTTTTGTATCGTTACATGCCCAAGTTGGAGGCGTTTTTCCACTACCGGAATCTGGACGTTTCCACTGTCAAGGAACTGGCCGCGCGTTGGGCGCCGCAGATCAAGGACGGATTCAATAAGCAGGCTTCGCACAAGGCGCTCGACGACATCATCGAGTCGATTGATGAACTGCGTTACTACCGGGAAACCTTCTTCAAGTTCTGATGCTGCAACTATTTGCCGTCGCGTTGGGCGGCGCCATCGGTTCTATGTTGCGCTATATGGCGTCCAGTGGCGTTTACCTGTGGTTGGGGCGCGGGTTTCCCTATGGCACGCTGACGGTCAATCTGATTGGGTCGTTCCTGATCGGCTTGATGACGGAAGCTTTGATTCTGCAACGCTTGGCGATCGCACTGGAATACCGCACCGCGATTTTGGCCGGGGTGATGGGCGGCTTCACGACCTTTTCCAGTTTTTCGCTGGAAACGTTCTTTCTGCTGGAACAAGGCCAAATCGGCAAGGCCGGGTTGAATATCGCCGTCAGCGTCATCGGTTGCCTGCTGGCGGTCTGGGCCGGCCTGTCGTTGGGTAAGGGCTTATTTTTCTACGGCCAGGGTGCCGTGCGCATCGGCGATTGGCCTTATCCCTACGCGCTGACTGTGGTGAACGGCATCGGCGCCTTCCTGATCGGTATCGTCGCCACGATATTGCTGCATAAGCTCGAAATTTCCATCGAACACCGGGCTATTTTGGTAACGCTGCTGATCGGCGTATTCCTGACGCTGTCCGGTTTGTATTTGATTCTGTATCTGCTGGAAAGCGGACATTCGTTCGAATCGCATATCGACGCCATGCTAACGGTATTTCTCGGCAACCTTGTGTTCTGCGGCGGCGCATTGTGGTTCGGCTTGTGGCTGGGCAAGCAGGTATAACCGCCGTTTTTTCTCATCATTAATTCAGGAAAGCTGTAACCATGTTAGATCCCCGTTTGTTTAGAAGCGACCTGGACCTGGTCGTGCAGCAATTGCAACGCCGCGGTTTTCAATTCGATACTCAGGCTTATCAAGCTTTGGAAGACCGGCGCAAGGACGTACAGGTCAGAACTCAGGATTTGCAAAACGAACGCAATACCCGTTCCAAAGCTATCGGCCAGGCCAAAGCCAAGGGCGAGGATATTCAACCTTTGCTAGACCAGGTGGCCGATTTGGGCGATCAACTCAAGGCTGCCGAGTCGGAATTGAACGACATTCAGAATCAACTGAATGTCATGCTGGAAGGTATTCCCAACATCCTGGACGAATCGGTTCCGGCCGGCAAAAGCGATGCCGATAATGTCGAGATCAGCCGTTGGGGCGAGCCGCGCCAATTCGATTTTGCACCTAAGGACCATGTCGATCTGGGCGAGCCGTTGGGTATGAATTTCGAATTGGGTGCCAAAATCGCCAGCGCCCGTTTCGTGGTGCTGGCCGGCAAGCTGGCCACCTTGCAACGCGCCATCATTCAACTGATGCTGGATACCCACGTCAACGAACACGGCTACCAGGAAACGTATGTACCGTTTATGGCCAATGCCGACAGTTTGCGCGGCACCGGCCAGCTGCCGAAGTTCGAAGCCGACCTGTTTACCGTTAAAAACGATCCGACCTTTTACCTGATTCCGACCGCCGAAGTGCCGGTGACCAATATCGTCCGCGACGTCATCGTCGACGCCAAGCAGATGCCGTTGAAATTCGTCTGTCATTCACCCTGTTTCCGCAGCGAAGCCGGTGCTTACGGCAGCGACGTGCGCGGCATGATCCGCCAGCACCAGTTCGAGAAAGTGGAGTTGGTGCAAATCACCACGCCGGAACAATCGGCTCAGGCCCATGAGGAACTGACCGCCCACGCCGAAAAAATCCTGCAAAAACTGAATCTGCCCTACCGTAAAGTATTGCTGTGCGCCGGTGATACCGGTTTCTCATCATCCAAAACCTACGATTTGGAAGTTTGGTTGCCCGGTCAACAAAAATACCGGGAGATTTCGTCTTGCAGCAATTTCAAGGATTTTCAGGCTCGCCGCCTGCAAGCTCGCTGGCGCAACCCGGAAACCGGCAAGCCGGAGTTGGTACACACGCTAAACGGTTCCGGTCTGGCCGCCGGACGCGCCCTGATTGCGGTGATGGAAAACTATCAGAATGCCGACGGCTCGATCGCCGTGCCGGAAGCCCTGCGACCTTACTTGGGCGGTCTCGAAAAGATTCAATAACTTACGATTAGTCCGGTCTTTAGGGTCGGCAAAATAGTTTGGAGGCGAAACTATCCTGGGTTATCATCCGCGCCGAGGTCGGTAACCCTGGCAAAATCAAAGGCTTGCCGAGTTGGCTCCGGCCTCGATAACAATCATAAAATAGAGGAGGGGTAACCATGAGTGAAGCAAACGAAGTGCAAGGGCCATCTTTGTACGAAAGAATCGGCGGCGAGGCAGCGGTCAATGCCGCAGTTGATCTGTTTTACGGAAAAGTGTTGGACGATTATCGCATCAACCGTTTTTTCGATAAGACCGACATGCCAAAACAGGTCGAACATTTGAAGGCCTTTATGACGGTGGCATTCGGTGGACCCAACAATTACGCCGGCCGTTCCTTGCGCGACGGTCACGCCCGGCTGGTTAAAATGGGATTGAATGACTCGCACTATGATGCCGTCATGGAGCATCTGGGCGCGACGATGACCGAATTGAACGTTCCGCCGGAACTGATCGCCGAAGCGGCCGCCCTGGTGGAAAGTGTCAGAGGCGAAGTGCTGGGCAAATAAGCTGTTTGTCGCCATTGCCGCCACAAGGTTGTGGGTGGCGTGGCGGCGTCAATCCGAGTCTAAGTTCAGAAATACCCCGGCCATTGGCGTAGTACCAACACGGCTAACCACGGTGTCAGCAACAAACCGCTTCCCAGCAGCCAAATTTTAGCGGTTGCGGCGGCGGGAGCCGGTTCCAGGCGATCTGCATCAGGATTGCTCGGGACGAAGCACAACACGAGCCCGATCAGCAACATCAGCGGCGGCGCGAATAAAAACCCCAATAATATCCCCCACGCCGACGAGCCGATGTCGCGGGCGCGTTTGATCATCGCTGTGGCGCCGAAAAGTCCCAGGCTGGCTGCCAACAGCCAATAGCCGCGTTCGGCCAGTCCCACCGGGAATTCCCCCAATTTCAGTTCCAACCCGTAGATCATAAGTGCGGCATTAATCAGACAAGGCAGGCCCAGGGCAATGTATCGGGATCGGTCGTAGCGCAGCATGTTCGATGTTTTTCGGGAATATTCGCCAACAGACTCGCGATTTTAACGGAATCCGCTTCGTCCGGCCGAACCGAATCCGATTTCCAGTGTCATTCTGCCGTTGTTGCAGATGACGGGGAGGTCTATTCAAAAAGACTATCGTCGATATAAAAACTATCGATTTTATTTATTTGTTGAGCTTGTTCAGAATGTTTCCAAGCCGGAAAGCTCAGCTTCGAGCAAAACCGGCGATTCTAGTATTACCGGGAGAACAATCATGAAAATCACACAAATCATCAAAATAATGGCGATCGCAATAGGCTTGTTTTCTGGCGCGGCGTGGTCTCACGGCGACCGAGGAATAGGCTCCGGACATATCAAATCTACGGCCGTGCAGGTTCTTTACGACGATCCTGCCTATAACCGCGGAATACACAGTTACCCTATGTTGGTGCCTTCGGTGCCGATCGCCGAGATAGACATGGTCTATGTCGATAAAGCCCATGGTCAGGCCATTTACAGCTATCCGACTAACTCGGATCGGTAGATAAGGGGGTGAGTTTCGTCTGCTTCGGCGCCAGCGGCAGTGCGTCGGCGGAGCCGGTTTTTGCGAGCGCGTGCTTCAACCAAACCCCCTAAAGGAATAAGGATACTTTCCGGAAAACTGAGCGTACAATCCTGACGCTCTATGTTTATCAAAAACGGGGAGAGCGACATGAAAAAATATTGGGCAGTGCTTTTATTGGCGATGGCCGGCCAGAGTTATGCCGACGTGCCGCTGCAATCCGGCGACGAAATTCAGGGTAGCTGGAAACTGGAGTACACCAAGAAATCGGCCAGCGCTCAGGATACGCTCAAGCGGGAGGATACTTGGGCGTTCAACGCCGGCAAGGTCACGATCACCCACATTCCGCGCGACGGCACTTATTACGACCAAGCGCCGGTCAATTACGAAGTGGAAAACGGCAAGTTGAAAATTTCGCTATTGGGTAGGTCAGACAAATTCGACGTTTTTTCCTTGGTCGAAAAGGACGATAAAACGATGACGTTGAAGGGTAAATTTGGGGATATTTACCATTTCAATAAGAAGTGATCCTTTGAGTTGCCGGGGGCTTGCTAGCCAAAAGCCGCCCGGCAAGTCAGGTGCATCGGAACGACGCGAACTGACGACCTACTCATTATCAAAATAGTCGGAATCCAGTTTTTTGACCTCATAAAGACCAATTGTAGAGACTCCAACATTGTGTTCGGCCATGAGCTTGGCAAGATTCTCGCCATCGAGCAGTATGATTTTTGATTCGATGACCGAAACATATTCTTTGGCTTCTTTCGTGAAAGATGAAGTGGTAATGAAAACACCCTTTCTTGCACGTTGGCCTTGCAACGCGCCGGCGAACTTTTGAATTTCGGGGCGCCCCACAACGCCCTCCCAGCGTTTGGCCTGGATATAGATTACATCCAGTCCCAGGCGGTCTTCATTAATAATGCCGTCAATTCCACCGTCACCGCTTTTGCCAAGCGCCCTGCCAGCATCTTGCCGATTACCGCCATAACCCATTTTCACTAACAGGTCGATAACGACTCGTTCGAAGAATGACGGCGATGCTTCCTTGACCGCAGCGAGAACTTCAGATTCAACCGCAGAACGAAGCTTGTTGTAAGCTGAGGCAAGTGCGTCTTCCGGAGTTAATGTGGATTGCGATTCGAATGCGAATACCGGATTCGGCTCAGTTTCGCCCTTGTCCTTTTTGCGATTTTTGAATTCGATGAATTCCGGATATTGTTCGAGGACTGATGCGTCTATTTGATCGGGATTGTTTTTAAGTAATTCTGCGCCTTTGTCCGAAATTGCGAAGTATCCTCGTCTCGGCGCCGTCAATAAGCCAGCTTGCTTCAAATAAGATCGAGCCCAGCCTACCCGATTGTTAAATATTGCTTGGCTGCCGCTTGGTAGGAGTTCATTTCTCTCTTCTACTGTCAGTGCGAACTCTTTAGCCAGAGCGTCGACGGCATGGCTGAATTTATGTTCATTGCCATCCGATGCAAGTTTCAATACTGGCAACATTATTGTCTGGTAGTCGGGGATGGTCATGTTACGTGTCCGTTATTGCCTAATGAGTAGGAAATCGTCAGCCTATGCTTGATGCCGAACTAGGTGCCAACCTCGACAACAACTTCTCCAAAAACGCCACCTTATCCTCCATATCCTTAAGAGTCTGGGTAAACCTCAATTTATCCGCGCCGTCGAATTTATACACCTGCGACTGGCTTTGGATCATCAAGATCAACTCGCCGGTATCGATTTGCGGCGTGGCGGTAAACACGATGCGGCCGCCGGTGGCGTGGGCTTCAATTTTGCGGATGCCCAGATGCGCGGCTTGTTGCTTCAGTTCTGTGACCGCGAACAAGGCTTTGACCTGATCCGGCAATAGGCCAAAGCGGTCGATCATTTCGATTTTTAACTTGCGCAAATCGTCTTCGGTTTCGGCGCTGGCGATGCGTTTGTACAAAACAAGGCGGGCGTGGATGTCCGGCAAATAGTCTTCCGGAATCAAGGCTGCTACTTGCAGATCGACTTCCGGGCCATAGTCCAAAGGCGCGTCCAGTTCCGGCTGCTTGCCGGATTTCAAGGCTTTGACGGCGCGCTCCAGCAACTCGGTGTACAAGGTAAAGCCGATTTCCTGAATCTGTCCGCTTTGTTCGTCGCCCAGCAACTCGCCGGCGCCGCGGATTTCCATGTCGTGCGAGGACAGCATGAAGCCGGCGCCGAGTTCGCCGGAGGTCTCGAAGGCTTCCAGGCGCTTGATGGCGTCCTTGGTCATTAGCGTTTTCGGCGGCACGATGCAGTAGGCATACGCGCGGTGATGCGACCGACCGACCCGGCCGCGCAACTGGTGCAACTGGGCCAGGCCCAGCTTGTCGGCCCGGTTGATGACAATGGTGTTGGCGCTGGGGATGTCGATACCGCTTTCGATGATGGTGGTGGCGATTAGCACATTAAAACGCTGGTGATAAAAATCCAGCATGATTTGCTCCAGCTCGCGCTCGGCCATCTGGCCGTGGGCGATCTGAATCCGCGCTTCCGGCACCAGCTCGGCCAATTCGCGCATCATTTTGTCCATGGTCTTGACGTCGTTGTGCAGGAAGAATACCTGACCGCCGCGTTTGATTTCGCGCTGGCAGGCTTCCTGGACTTGCGAATCGATCCATTCGCTGACGAAGGTTTTGATCGCATGGCGGTTCGGCGGCGGCGTGGCGATGATGGAAATATCACGTAGGCCGGCCATGGCCATGTTCAAGGTTCTCGGGATTGGCGTTGCGGTCAGTGTCAGCAAGTCCAGTTCGCTGCGCAGCTTTTTGAAATGCTCTTTTTGAGTGACGCCGAAGCGGTGTTCCTCGTCGATGATCACCAAGCCCAAGGCCTTGTATTTCATATCCTTGGAAAGCAGCTTATGGGTGCCGATGACGATGTCGACCTTGCCCTCGGCCAGATCGTCGGCGATGGCGGTTTGCTGTTTGGCGGTGACGAAACGGGAGGTGACTTCAATGCGCACCGGCCAGTCGGCAAAGCGGTCGCGGAAGTTTTGATAGTGTTGCTGCGCCAGCAGGGTGGTTGGCACCAGCACCGCCACCTGTTTGCCGCTTTGCACCGCCACAAAGGCCGCACGCATCGCCACTTCGGTCTTGCCGAAGCCGACGTCGCCGCATACTACGCGGTCCATCGGTTGCGGCGCAGCCATATCTTGCAAAATCGCTTCGATGGCGCTGAGCTGATCGGGGGTTTCCTCGAACGGGAAGCCGGCGGCAAAGGCGTTGTAGTCGCTATTGTCGAAGCTAAAGGCAAAGCCGCCGCGCGCGGCGCGTTTGGCGTGGATGTCCAGCAATTCGGCGGCCACGTCGCGGGCCCGCTCCATGGCCTTTTGCTTGGCCTTGCTCCATTGCTCGGTGCCGAGTTTGTGTAAGGGGGCGTTTTCGGCGCTGACGCCGCTGTAGCGGCCAATCAGATGCAGCGACGCGACCGGTACGTAAATCTTGTCGCCGCCGGCATATTCCAGCATCAGAAACTCGGCTTCGATGCCGCCGACGGTCAGAGTCTGCAGCCCCAGATAGCGGCCGACGCCATGTTCCTGGTGGACCACCGGCGAGCCTATCGTCAGCTCGTCGAGGTTGTTGAAGATGTTTTCCAGTGCCCGGGCGGCGGATTTGGCCCGGCGCCGGCGCTGCTGGACTTTTTCGCCGCTGAGCTGGCTTTCGGTGATGATGGCCAGCTTCGGTTGGTCGAGCAACAGCCCGTGATCCATCGGCGCGACGACGATGCACGGCGACTGTTCGCTTTGCAGAAATTCCGGCCAGCTTTGGACTTGCTTGGCGGCCAGTTTGACGCTTTTCAGTTTCTCGATCAGGCCCTCGCGGTGGCCGGCAGTCTCGGCAACGAACAGGATTTTGCCGGCAAAGCCTTCGATGAACTGGCGCAGGCGCTGCGCCGGTTCTTTCAAGCGGCTATCGATGGCGACATCGGGCAACGTTTGGCAATGCAGCGATTCGCCTTGTTCACCTTGGTGGTCCAGCACGATGCGGCTGAAAGCTTGGGTTTTGCCAGCCAATTCGTCGGCGGCTAAAAACAGGCGCTGCGGCGGCAATAGCGGCCTGTCGACGTCGTATTTGCGTTGCTGATAACGCTCTTCGGCCTCGGCGTAAAACTGGCCGGCACCGGTTTCAAATTCGGCCGGTAGCACGAATAGCGCGCTGCTCGGCAAGTAATCGAACAGCGATTCGGTGCGCTCGACGAACAGCGGCAAATAATATTCGATGCCGGCCGGGGCGATTTGCTTGGAGACGTCGACGTACAGATTGTTTTTCGGCGAGGCGTCGGGGAATTGCTCGCGAAAGGCCTGGCGGAAGCGTTTGATCGCGTCGTCGGTAAATGGAAATTCGCGGGCCGGGAACAATTCGACTTTTTGCATTTTGTCCTGCGACATCTGCGTGTCGGGATCGAAACTGCGGATCGATTCGACGTCGTCGTCGAACAGCTCGATCCGGTACGGCTGCTTGGAGCCCATCGGGAACAGGTCCAAAATCGAGCCGCGTACCGCGAATTCGCCGTGCTGATACACCTGCGATACGCACTGGTAACCCACCGCTTCCAATTTGGCGCGGGTCAGGTCCAGGCTCAAGGTGCCGCCGACTTCAATGGCAAAACTGTGGGCCAGGATGTGTTCGCGCGGCGCCAGCCGGTGCATCAAGGTCGAGATCGGTACGATCAGTGCGCCGCGCTTGGTTTCCGGGAGCAGGGCCAGCGTACGCAAGCGTTCGGAAATGATTTCCGGCAACGGCGAAAACACATCGTAGGGCAGGGTTTCCCAGTCCGGAAATTGCAATATCGGATAGGCGCTGTCCAGAAAAAAGCCCAGTTCGTGCTCCAGGCGCAACGCGGTTTGCGTGTCCGGTGTGACGATGACGGCCAAGCGTTTTTCGCTGGCGATCGCCGTGGCGAGCGCCAGCGCATCGCCGCAGCCGGCTAGGTCGCGCCAGATATGGGCTTGGGTGGACTGTTTCGGTAATTCGGGAAGTTGTAGCGGAGACGCGTTCATGGCAATTGGAATGGGTATAGCGGGAACGACAGTGAGGCCAGGCTAACTGGCAAACGGAGTGGCTGTAGGTCTTGTCTGGAGGAAGGCCGCGTGCCAGCGTTTTTTAGGATCAAGCCAAGTTTTTTTGTTGGATCTCGATATCCTGCATGTAGCGTTGAATATTGGTTTCGAACGCCGGCGGAATGTCGGTGAAACGACAGCCGACTCGCTGCTGAGTACCGGTCACGGTGGCGCGTACTCGGGTTATTTCTTTGATTTCGAAGCTGATTTTGGCTTGTCCGCCGTCGTGCAGATACATCATGCAGCCTTCATGCTTGTCTTCCGGATTCAGATATTTGTCGAATTGCGAATCCGGATTCAGAAATGCAAACCCGGAAAAGCTCAGATCGACCAACCTAAATGAGGCTTTTAGCACCGTGGGTTCTGTATTCTCGATGTCGTCAGGATCCTGGGGCGGGGTAAACATCATTACGCACAGGCTGTTGGCATGCGAAAGCGGTACTTTAACCCGGTAGAACTGGCGGCGCTGCATCCAGAAAATCGCGTCTGGAATCGGCATTGCAAGTACCGGGTGGCCGTCACTTTGCGATTTCTTGATCGATTTGCCGCGGAAGGAGACCTTGATCCCTTCGTATTCGGTGCGGAACAGCACTTTGGGCGAATTCAGCAACTGTTTGTTCAACAACTCGGTGGGCGCGACATCGAGTGCCAACAGGTTGGCTTTCTGGTCGAGATCGATAATCGTGGTCAAAAACGATTGGTTGTGTTCGCCAAAGTGCGCAGAAATGATGCACTTTTTCTTTACCAGATCGGTCAGGTGGCCAAAAACCAGTTTGGAGCCTCTAACAAGATAGTCGGATTCTTTTTCCATTAAAGTTGCTAAATATTGCGGTGTGCGGAAAGGGCTATTGTAAAATAAGCAGGATTATAGTGTATAGGCAGGAGTTTTGATGGGTTGGTTGCTGTTGTTGGTGGCGGGGTGTTCGGAAATCGTGTTTGCAGTAAGTCTGAAATATAACGATGGCTTCACCAAGCTATGGCCTAGTGTGGTAACCGGCGTCTCCGGTATCGCCAGCTTTTACTTGCTGATGTTGGCTATCCGTACTTTGCCGTTGGGAACCGCCTATGCGGTTTGGACCGGCATGGGGGCGGTCGGCGTTGCCGTGATCGGTGTCCTTTGGTTTAAGGAGCCTGCCGACTGGGTGCGGCTGGCGTCGATTATGTTTATTGTCGTCGGTATCGTCGGCCTGAAACTGACCCACGCCGAGTGATGTTGCATTTGTTGTCGCAATTGCCGTTGCAGGCCGAGGTGTTTGCGAGAATGGCGCCCGGCGACGATATCGTGTTGCTGGATGCCACGGTCTGCGGTGCGTTACGCGGCCATCAAGATAACCGGCTGTTGCAGCAGGTCATGGCGCGAGCCTGCCAAGTCTATGCGATGCGGGACATGGTCGAGGCGTATGGCTTACAAGCGGGGCGGCTGTTGCCCGGTGTGGAACCCATAGATTACGCTGGGCTGGTCGAGCTGACCGTTAAACACCCCGCGATCCATTCCTGGTGTTGATTTACGACGGCGCGGTTTTGGACACCACGGCAGACGGTTTCTTGCGCGACGCAGCGCAATGGAACCGACGCGTCGCCGAGGTGTTAGCACAGGCAGAAGCGTTGGAACTGGAGGATGCGCATTGGGAAATCCTGTATTTCATCCGCGACTACTACGCCCGCTTTAAACACCTGCCCAATGCCCGGATGTTTGTCGCCGCAGTGCGCAAGCAATTTGGCGAAGACAAAGGCAATAGCCGCTATCTGCAAAAACTATTTCCCAAAGGGCCGCTGAAATACGCTTGCAAGATAGCCGGCTTGCCGAAACCGCCCACTTGTTTATAACGATTTCGAGAGAATTTAATGACTAATCCGCGTGTTGGTTTTATCAGTTTGGGTTGCCCGAAAGCGCTGGTCGATAGCGAGCAGATTTTGACCCGCTTGCGGTCCGAGGGCTACCAGGTTTCGCCGAATTACAAGGATTCCGATCTGGTTATCGTCAATACTTGCGGCTTTATCGATGCCGCGGTGGAAGAGTCGCTGGACAGCATCGGCGAAGCTTTGGCCGAAAACGGCAGGGTCATCGTCACCGGTTGTCTGGGGGCGCGGCAGGACGAGATTCTGGCCCGCCATCCGCAAGTGCTGAAAATTACCGGCGCCCACGCCACCGACGAGGTGCTGGACGCGGTACACGAACACTTGCCGCCGGCGCACAATCCCTTCCTGGAGCTGTTACCGCCGCAAGGCATCAAATTGACGCCCAAGCATTACGCCTACTTGAAGATTTCGGAAGGCTGCAACCACCGCTGTACCTTTTGCATCATTCCGTCGATGCGTGGCGACCTGGTCAGCCGGCCGATCGACGACGTTATGGCCGAGGCGGAACGCCTGGCTGCCGCCGGTGTAAAAGAGCTGTTGATCGTATCGCAGGATACCAGCGCTTATGGCCTGGATTTACACTACCAAAGCCGGGCTTGGCGCGGCCGCGACTACCAAACCCGTTTCAAGGATTTGGCGGCGGCATTGGGCGAGCTGGGAGTTTGGGTGCGGATGCATTACGTCTATCCCTATCCGCATGTTGACGATGTGGTGCCGTTGATGGCCGACGGGAAAATTTTGCCGTATCTGGATATTCCGTTTCAACATGCCAGCAGCCGAATTTTGAAGCTGATGAAGCGGCCGGCTGCGGCGGAAAACAATCTGGAGCGTATCCGTGCCTGGCGCAACATTTGTCCTGATTTAACCATTCGTAGCACCTTCATCGTCGGTTTTCCCGGCGAAACCGAGCAGGAATTCGAAGAGCTGTTGCAGTTTTTGAGCGAAGCGCAAATGGATCGGGTCGGTTGTTTTGCCTATTCGCCGGTTAAGGGCGCGGCGGCAAACGCGCTGCCGGATGCGGTGCCGGAACAGGTCAAGCAGGAGCGGTTGGCGCGGTTTATGGAGCATCAGGCTGCGATCAGCGCCGAACGCTTACAGCGACGGATAGGATGCCGTGAGACCGTCTTGATCGACGAGGTCGTCGAAGAAGGGGCGGTGGCGCGCAGCAGAAGCGATGCCCCCGAAATCGACGGTCAAGTGTTCATCGACGGCGCAAGCCACCTGCAGGTTGGAAGCTTCGTCGACGTCGAAATCGAAGACGCCGACGACTACGACCTGTGGGCCAAACTGGTCTAACAAAAAAGCCGCTGGTGAGGCGGCTTTTTTATCGGGCTTATAACGGAGTAACGTTTTCCGCTTGTGGGCCTTTTTGGCCGTTGGTCACTTCCATCGTGACTTTTTGGCCTTCTTTCAAAGTTCTGCGGCCGCTGCCGTTGATTGCGCTGAAATGCACAAACACATCTTTGCCGCCCTCTTGTTCGATGAAGCCGAAACCTTTTTCATCGTTGAACCATTTAACTTTGCCTTCTACTTGAACTGACATAAATTTCTCTTGCTTTAAAAAGTGCTATTCGCTGGTTTGGAACTAGGGTTTGTGACTAAAGCGGGTAAGCGGAAAACAAAGTTTGTTGATCCTATTGCGAGCTTGAAAAGCGACAACGATACCGAGCTAAATCGGCTTCATTATACATGCCTCGTCGCGGCTATCCACAAAAAGTAAAGCGATTTTTGCTCCTAACGACCCGGCTTTGCACGGTAGTGTCTGCGGCGAATGCAAGCGGACAGGTGTGTCGGCAAAAGGGAGTTTAGTCAAGTTATTGAAATTAATGATGCTTTTTTGATGGGGCTATGGCCGGCTCCAGAGTTCCAGTTGGCGCTGGCAAACCGATAATATTTTGCTGAAGGCGATACAAATTTGGTATTTTTGGCAATTGGCCAAACGGGCAGCGCTCCGTCGCCGCCGAGACCACGTTAGAAATAATGGCCGTTTAGCAAAAAATGGGTGGCAATGCTGCCGAAGAAACCCAGTAAAATCACCGGCATCCATTTCAAATGGGCGCTAAAGGTGTAAACCCCCTTCATTTGCCCCATCAGACCGACGCCGGCCGCCGAGCCGATTGCCAACAGGCTGCCGCCGACACCGGCAGTCAGCGTCACTAACAGCCATTGGCCTTGCGAGATATCCGGGTGCATGGTCAGCACAGCGAACATGATTGTGCCGTTGTCGATGAAGGCGGAAAAAATGCCGACCAGAATGTTGGCAATGGTCGGGTCCATGCCGATGTACAACACGTTGGAGGCCATCGTCAGGTAGCCGATGAAACTCAAACCGCCAACGCTCATCATTACGCCGTAGAAAAACAGCAAGGTGTCCCACTCCAGATGGGCGACGCTTTTGAATACGTCGAACTTCTGATCTTGGCGACTAGCTGGCAGCTCCACTTGGAATAATTTGTAAACGTGGGCAAAGTCGCTGCCCTTGGCTCTGCCTTCTGTTTTTTGCAGGTAATAACCGAGAAACTTGAGATAGGTCAGACCGGCCAGCATGCCGGCGGCGGGCGGCAGTTTCAAAAAGTTCTCGAAGCAGACCGCGGTAATGATGGTCAACAAAAACAGCACAATCATCGCTAATGCACCGCGCTTCATAATTGGCGCTCGACCGACCGCCCCCGGAAATTCCCGCGGAATCCAGAAATGCATGACGATTGCCGGCAGCGCAAAATTGACGATAGCTGGAATGAACAGCGAGAAGAAATCGGCGAACGGCACCACTCCACTTTGCCAGACCAATAGCGTGGTGATATCGCCGAATGGACTGAACGAACCGCCGGCGTTAGTGGCTACGACCACATTGATAGCCGCCAGCGTTACGAAGCGAGGGTTGTCCTTGCCCATGGCCGTAATTACCGCGCCCATCAACAAGGCAGTGGTCAGATTGTTACAAACCGAGGACATGAAAAACGACATGCAGCCGGTTATCCAGAACAGTTTGCGGTAGCTGAAGCCCTTGCTCAGTAGCCAGACCCGCAAATTATCGAACACGCCGCGATTTTCCATTGCGTTCAAATAGGCCATAGACACCATGATGAACAAAAACAGCTCCGCATATCCGATCAGTGCGGCGCGGAAGGCTTGCCCGGCTTCCTCGCGCATGCCGCCGTGTACGTAGACGCCGGCGATAAAAGCCCAGATCAAACTTGCCGCCAAGACCATCGGTTTGGATTTGTTCAGTTCCGTGACTTCCTCGGTCATGGCCAAGGTATAGGCCAGCGAGAAGATGCAAATGGCCAAGTAGCCGACCCAATGATGGGTCAGGTCGAGAACGTGGGCGGTGGCGGGGTCTGCGCTGGCCCAAGCCAGGATTGGCGAGCAAGCACATAGCAGAAACAGCGAAATACGTAGTAACACGAGCGAACTCCTTTCAAAATTTGAAGCCCAGACTGTCGCGGCGGTATCGAGTTCCTTGGCCGCGAAAGCAGCCCGCGTTTCCAGCCGAAACCGGAAATGCGGGTGGATGTTGTGAAGGTTTAATTACCCGCTGTTTCCAGCAGATACGTCAACCACAACGACGAGAGTTTTTCCTGCACGGTATTTTGCCGCAAGCGGGCGTTCAAATTCGGAAAGTCCACGTAATCCAAGGCTTGGTCCTGGTTGTAGCAGGAGTACATGAAGCTTTCCTCGCCGGTTTCCGGATCGACATGCTTGCATAAGCATTGCGCGCAGACGCCTTTCATCATGCACTGCATGGGCGAGTTGATCGAGCCGACCGCTTCGTGGCCGGCCTTCAAATACGGTTTCAGCGCCGCGAAGCGGGCTGCCTTAACCGCTGCCATCATCCGGTCGGAGCCGATCACGATCAGATGGTCCACGTCCTGCAATTTCAGCGTGGTCTCGCCCAGGTGGCCCTCAGCGTAGGCGACCATCGCTTCGACGATGTTGCCGACGAAGGTTTTATCCTGCGGCCTTGTGACCGGGATGGCGTCGTTGCCGGGTATGTTGTCGACGGCCCAGACGATGACGTCGGAGGCTTCCTCGATTTCCGGTACCTTGAACAAGTCGATCCGGTTGCGGTAGCCGGCGAAATACAACACTTTGTTGCCGGCGGCGCGCATGGCTTTGCCGATCGAGAACAATACCGCGTTGCCCAAGCCGCCGCCCAACAGCAACACGGTCTTGCCGGTCGGGATTTCGGTCGGGGCGCCGGTGACGCCCATCAATACCAGAGGATCGCCGGGTTTCCAGGTCGCGCACAGGCGGCTGGAGCTGCCCATTTCCAATGCAATCAAGGATACCAGGCCTTTTTCTTTGTCAACCCAGGCGCCGGTCAAGGCCAAGCCTTCGGCGGCCAGCGTGGTGCCTTCGACCACCGGTGCCAGCGATTCGTAATTCTGCACCCGGTAAAATTGGCCGGGTTCGAAATGTTTGGCTGCCGCCGGGGCTTTGATCACGACCTCAATAATCGTTGGGGTCAGGCGGTTGACCTCGACGACGCGGGCGATGAACAACTCGTCCAATTTATCCTGCAAACCGTGCAGTTGCGCATCGCGCGAGCCTTGTTGGGTCGGATCGAGTGCAGCCAGTTCGTTGGCGAACAGCTTGACGATATAGGGGTAACCGTCTTTCGCGCTGGCCATCGCTTTAACCACGTTGCCGGCGTAAACCGGGTGGTTGTCGCCGTAGAAGGTGATGTAACGGCCTTCGCTTTGGTATGAGGTAAACGGCGCCGGTTTGCCGACCTTAACTTGAGCTTCGTCGGCCATCGGTGCCAGTTGCGCTTTGCCGTCCAGCCAGTCAGGTTCGTGACGTTTGTAGAATTTGCCTTCCATTGCGAAGGTGCGCGGATGCTCGGACTGGTAGATCGTGTTCGGCGCGGTGCCGGCGGCAATGAACAGGCCGCGCAAGCTTACTTCGACCTCGTCGGTTTTCTTCCAGCGGCCTTCCTGCTCGGTCAGTTTCTCGAAACGGACGGCTTTCAAATGGCCGTATTGGTCTTCGATCGCTTCCAGCGGACTCATGCCTTCTGCCAGATAAATGCCTTCGGACAAAGCTTCGTGAATTTCTTCGTGGTTTTGCCGGTAGGCTGGCGAGTCCTTGATGCCTTTGCGGTAGAACAGCGTGACGCCGCCCCATTGCTTCAGGAACGGCAGGAAGTTCGGCGTTTCGCCGGCTGCGGCTGCACGCTCGCGTTCTTGCTCGATGACCCGGCCGTGGGCCAGGAATTCTTCCAGAATTTCCAGTTCCTCGGCGTCGTAACGGCGGCGGACTTCGGCTTCGCCGTATTTCGCCACCAGCTTCTCGTAACGATGCAGGATTTTGCTGACCTGACCGGGGTAATACGCCAGCAGTTCGGTCGCGGTATCGATCGCGGTCAAGCCGCCGCCGATCACGCCGGCCGGCAAGCGCACTTGCAGGTTGGCCAGCGAGGATTCCTTGGCGGCGCCGGTCAATTGCAAGCCCATCAAAAAGTCGGAGGCCTTGCGGATGCCGCGGGTCATGTTGTTTTTCAGGTCGATGATGGTTGGCTTGCCGGCGCCGCTGGCGATCGCAATATGGTCGAAACCCAGCTCCCAGGCTTCATCAATCGTAATGGTGCCGCCGAAGCGAATGCCGCCATAGCATTTGAAAGCGTTGCGGCGCAGCAGGGTCAGGTAAATCACTTTCAGGAAGTTTTTATCCCAGCGCACGGTAATGCCATATTCGGCGACGCCGCCGAAACCGAGCATGACCCGCTTGTCCAGATCTTCGTACAAATCCTTGAAATCAATGATCGGCATGGGCGGATTGTTACGGTCGCCGGTCAAATGCAGCGGCAACGGCTCGATTTTCAATGCATCGATGCCGACGACGCCGAAGCCTTCGTTCAACAGGTAATGCGCCAGGGTGTAACCGGCCGGTCCCATGCCGGCGACCAGCACGTTTTTGCCGTTATAGGGCAATGCCACTGAACGTTTGACGTTGAGCGGGTTCCAGCGGGTCAACAGGCTGTAAATCTCGAAGCCCCAAGGCATGAACAGCACGTCGGTCAGCACGTTGGTTTCGATCTGCGGAATGTTGACCGACTCGGTTTTTTGATAAATACAGCCGCGCATGCAGTCGTTGCAAATCCGGTGGCCGGTGCCGGGGCACATCGGATTGTCGATGATGATCATCGCCAGCGCGCCGATGTTGTCGCCCTGACGTTTGACCACGTGCATTTCGGAAATCTTTTCTTCCAGCGGGCAGCCAGTCATCAACGCGTTCAAATGGTTGGTTTTGAACGTGCCGTCTTTTTTGTTCTTGATGCCTTTCGAGCAGGAATCGTTGTCGCGGTCGTGGCAGTAAATGCAGTGGTCGACCTCGTACAAGGTCTGGCGCTGGTTGAAGCGCTTGTCGGTCAAGGCGAAACCGTCGCGGCGGCGATGGTGATGGTCGTCGCAAGCCCAAACGCCATAGCCATTTTGATCGACCGTTTCGTGGTCTACCAGATTATCCAGGTTGGTTTTTGCCGGGACTTTAAAGCTCAACCATTTCGCGACCAGACTTTGCAATTCCGGAACCTGCTTGGCAGCAAAGCTCCAGCGGCAAACCGTGTCGTAACCGGCCAGCGTTTCCGCGCTGGCGTTTTCCTGTTGCGCTGCCCGCCACAGGTCGGCGCCGAGTTCGCTGACGGCCAGTTCCGGGTCGGTGTTGAACAAATCCTGTTTGCCGGCGGCGGCCAATAAAGCGTCCATTTCCGCGCGCAATGCGGCGATATCCCAGCCGTCGATGGTTTGTCCTTTGAACGATTTGGCCAGATTGCCGACAATCTCGGTGCGGTAGGTAAATACGCTGTCGAACTCGCCACGGATGTGGCTGATTTGCTTGTCGCGCACGTCTTGCACGTTGAACAGCTTGGCGACGAAGGTGCCGACCAGCGGCGCCGTTCTGACCAGTAGCTCGGATATGTCTTCCGGCTTCATGCCGTCGCCGCCGCAGGCGCGGTAGGCGGCAATTTCGTCGAACAGAGCCGAGTCGTGATGCTTGACCGATTGGTCGAACACGGTCAGCAAATCGGCCAGGCGCTTGCTGTCGTATAGGTCTTTGTATTCGAAGCCGGGGATGCCGAGTGTCAATTGGGTCAGTTCGCGAGTATTTAGCTGTTGGGTCATCAAGTTATTCCGGATATGTACGCTTGAAGTTGGAAATCAGAATTTGGCGGCCGCTTAAGGCATGTCGTCGACGACGTTGTCCTTGGCCGGCGGCATCAAGTCTTCGCGGGTCAGGCCGAGGCTCAACGCCAGCGAGCTGGCGATATAAATCGACGAATAAGTGCCCTTGACCACGCCGATCAGCATCGCGATGGCAAAGCCGTGGATGGTTTTGCCGCCCAGAAACGCCAGCGCCAGCAAGGTCAGGAATACGGTCAAAGAGGTCAGGATGGTCCGGCTCAGCGTATCGTTCAGCGCGGTGTTGACGATGTCGTGGATCGAATCTTTGATCCGGCTGGTGCGGACGGTTTCCCGGATCCGGTCGTAGACGACGATGGTATCGTTGATTGAGTAGCCGATCAGGGCCAGAATCGCCGACAGTACGGTCATGTCGAATTCCCAGCCGAATACCGAGAAAAAGCCCATCGTGATGATGGTGTCGTGGAACAGCGCGGCGATCGCGCTCAACGACAGTTTCCACTCGAAGCGGATGCTGACGTAGACCATGATGCCGATAAAGGCGAACAACAGCGCCAAACCGCCGTCGTTGATCAGGTCTTCGCCGACCTGCGGGCCGACGAACTCGACGCGGCGCAATTCGCCGGGCTGGGCTTGGCTACTATTGGCAACTTTCAGGACTTTTTCGCTAAGTTCCTTTTGGCTGATGCTTTCCACCGGTTTCAGCCGGATCAGTACGTCCGCCGCACTGCCGAAATGCTGCAGATTGGCGTCGGCAAAGCCTTCCTGCTCCAGCGTGGCGCGCATTTTGTCCAGATCCGCGGCTTGGTTGTAATGCATTTCGTAGACGCTGCCGCCGGTGAAATCGATGCCCAGATCCAGGCCCTTGGCGAAAAACGAAATGATCGAAATCAGTAGCAGGCTGCCGGAAAAGAAAAAGGCTATTTTTCTTTTGCTGAGAAAGTCGATGTGTCGCGCGGAAGTCATGTCGAATGTTCCTGATTTTAGAATTGATGGGTTGTTGCCGGCGGCCTGAATCACTTGGGCGCAGTTAGTGGGGCCGAAGCGGAATTAGTCGGCGAATTGTACTATTTTCTCCAGAACGTGGGTGTAAAAAGCACGATCAGCGTGAATACTTCCAGTCGTCCCAGCAGCATCGCGATCGAACAAATCCAGGTTTGAAAATCGCTGAGTACGCCGTAATTTTGGGCCGGGCCGATCACGTTCAAACCCGGTCCGGCGTTGTTAATGCAGGCAATGATGCCGCTAAGCGCCGAAATCGGGTCCAGCCCGGAAAAGATCAGCGAAAAGGTCAGTACCACGATCGAGATGAAGTACAAAAAGATGAACGCCAAAACCGCGAAAATGATCTTGTTCGCAATCGGGGTATCGCCGATCCGAATCGGATTAACCGCCCGCGGATGCAGGATGCTGAACATTTCCCGGCCGGCCTGCTTCCAGAGTAGCAATGTGCGGAACATTTTGATGCCGCCGCCGGTAGAGCCGGTGCAGGCGGTGATGCAACTCAGATACAACATCCACCACGGCACGAACGGCGGCCAGCGATCGTAGTCGGTGCTCATCAGGCCGCAGTCGGTAGCGACCGAAACCAGATTGAACGCGACGTGGCGCAGGCTTTCGAAAATGTCCGGATAAGTACCGAAATGCCACAAGTAGCCGGCGCACAGCAGAATGCTGCCGGATACCACGCCCAGCATCGGAATCGCTTCCGGATCGAGCAGGTAAGGTTTCAGGCTGAATTGGTGTATGACTGTGTAATGCGTGGCGAAATTGATGGCTGAAATCAGCATAAACACGATCAGCACAAATTCGATCGCCGGGGAATCGTAATAACTGATGCTGGCGTCGTGGGTCGAGAATCCGCCCAGGCCCAGTGTCGAGAACGCGTGGCAGAGCGCATCGAACCAGCCCATGCCGGCCAGTTTTAGGCTCAACGTGCATAACACCGTGGCGCCGGCATACACCAGCCACAGCAAACGGGCGGTTTCGGTGATGCGCGGCGTGATTTTACTGTCCTTGACCGGGCCGGCGATTTCGGCCTTGTACAACTGCATGCCCCCAACGCCCAGCAGCGGCAGAATCGCCACGGCCAACACGATGATGCCCAGGCCGCCGATCCAGTTCAATTCATGCCGCCACAGGTTCAATGACGGCGCCAACTGATCCAGACCCACCAGCACGGTAGCGCCGGTCGTGGTGAAGCCGGAGACGCATTCGAAAAAAGCATCGGTAAACGACAATCCGGGAATGCCCCAGATCAACGGCAAGGTTGCCGCCGAAGACATCAAAATCCAGAACGAAGCCACCAGCAGATAGCCGTCGCGGGTTTTGACGTCGCCGCGAAAGCGCATGGTCAGGCCCGAGAGCAGGCTGCCGACGCCAATATTCAAAGACATGCCGTTGACGAAATGTTCGGCCATGCCGTCGTCGAAATATAAAGACGTCGCAATCGGCAAGATATAAGTCAAACCGAATACCATCAGAATCAGGCCGAGCACAAAGCCAAGGGTGCAAAAACGTCGCATGTTTGTCGTCTGAATCGATCCGAGAGGAGGGTTGCCGTAAAGGGAGCGCGCGGGCCGGGAGCTCAGGGCCTGCCGCCAGGTGAGTCGGGCGCGCCGCAGCCGGCAATTGTAACAAACAATCCGGAATTTGGCCTTGTCACAAAACCTTAAACAAAGCGTCATCCGCTTGTCACAAATCACCCCTAAACTGGCCGTGCAGTCAAGGATTGTTGAAGGTAAGGAAAATCCAAGATATTGAGTTTGCGCGACAGTCGCGGCCGACGCGCGCAACAAACGGGAGGGCTAAGCCATGAAGCTAATTTATTCCATCCACAAATACGACGTGACGATGTTCACCTGGGTTAACGGCGTGGCGATTCGGGCCAGTCTAATGCCGGCGTGCCGGGGTATTTCCCGTACCGCCGACGGCTTGCTGTATGTGCTGGCGGCCGCTTGGCTGTATTGGGATCGCGGCGGTCAGGACGGGTTGTTGCAAGCCATGGTTTTGGCGTTTTTGATCGAAAGACCGGTGTATTTCGCGCTGAAGAAAGGTTTCAAACGTAACCGTCCGCAGCAAGCGCTGAGCAATTTTACTAGTGCGATCAAGCCGGCCGACCAGTTCAGCTTTCCGTCCGGCCACACTTCGGCGGCGTTCATGGTGGCAACCCTGTTCGGCTATTGCCTGCCGGCGTTGGCGACGGTTTTGTATTGCTGGGCGGCGGCGGTCGGCTTTTCCAGAGTCGTGCTGGGGGTGCATTTTCCGACCGACACGCTGATGGGGATGGTGCTGGGTGTCGGCATCGCAATTTTTAGTCTCAACTACGTTCTATCATGAAAATTTTTTACGGTGTGCAGGGCACGGGTAACGGCCACATTACCCGGGCGCGGGTAATGGCGAAGGAATTATACGCGGCCGGTTGCGAAGTGGACTTTCAGTTCAGCGGTCGCCCGGCGGAGCAATACTTCGACATGGAAGTGTTCAACGGTTACCAGGTGAAAACCGGTTTGACCTTCAACACCCACAAAGGCCAGGTCAGCTATTTGAAGACCGCGATCGAGGCCAGTCCGATTCGGTTTGTTAGAGACATTAACAGCTTGGATTTGAGCGGATACGATTTGGTGATCAGCGATTTCGAGCCGGTCACCGCCTGGGCCGCGAAACGGCAGCAGAAACAAGTGTTAGGCATCGGCCATCAATATGCATTCGGTCACAAGATTCCGCGTGCCGGCGGCGATCCGATCGCCGAGCGGGTCATGAAATATTTCGCGCCGGCCGATATCGGTATCGGTCTGCATTGGCATCATTTCGGCCAGCCGATTCTGCCGCCGATCATCGAGACGCCGGAGTTGCCGCCGCAGGTACAGTCCAACAAAATCGTGGTGTATCTGCCGTTCGAAGACGGCGAGGAAGTGGTCAGACTGTTGTGTCCGTTCGAAAATTTCGAGTTCCACGTCTATTCGCCGCAGCCGGTGGCGTCCAAATACTCGCACGTGCAATGCAAACCGCTGTCGCGCGACGGCTTTCAGCGTGACTTGTACGATTGTGCCGGCATTATCAGCAACGCGGGTTTCGAACTGGCCAGCGAGTCATTGCAGTTGGGCAAGAAAATTTTGGTCAAGCCGTTACACGCGCAGATGGAACAAATCTCCAATGCCGAGGCGCTGAAACAACTGGGTTACGGCCACACCATGTTCGATCTGGATCCGCAAGCGATTGAGGATTGGCTACACAACCCGCATAGCGTGCGGGTGACTTATCCCAACGTGGCCAAGAGCATCGTGCAATGGATCACCTGCGGCATGCCGCAGATCGATACCGAGTTCGTCGAGCGGGTCTGGGAATCGGTTGAAGTATTGCCGATCAAGCACTAGGTCGGCGCTCGGCCGCTAATCGTTATCCTCTTCCGGAATCTGCGCTTTCAGCATTTGCGACAACAGCGTTTGCGCGCCGCTGGTGACGATTTCTTCGCCCGGATGTAAACCTTCGGCGACGAAATAATGTCCGCCGTTGACGGAATAGGCGGCCAGCGGCCGGCGGCTGAAATGGGTCGCATCGGTTTTGACGAACACCCAGGCTTGACCCGTGTGCCAAACCACTGCCGATTGCGGCAGGTCTACGCCGGGTTCGCCGGCCGGACCGCTGGGCAACCAGGCCGTGACGTGGGTGCCCAACGGCCAGCGGCATTGGCCGCACTTGAAAAAATAGCGCTGACCCAGCGTAACCGGATCGGCTAACGGCGCGGCCGAGACCAGCTCGGCACTGAGCGCGGACTGGCGTTGTCCGGCCGGATCGACTTGAATCCGGACCACGCCGGGTTCTAGACGGCTGCCGGCCGGCAGTGTGATTTGCAGCAGTTGCGCCCGGTGTTCGAGCAATTCGGCGGCGACTTTGTGCTGCGGGTGGGTGAACCACTCGGTCAGTGTGTCGCCCCAGGTCAAACGACTGTTGGCGGCGATTAGTTGCTGCTGGTAACTGTTGGCGGCCAGATTGGCTTGGTCTGCATCGCGTATCGCTTGCTGCTCTTGCAGACGGCGGGTGGAAACGATGTCCTGGCGGTGCAGGTCGCGGGTGCGGTTTAGATTGTGTTCGGCTTCGCTGAAGCGGGAACGGGCTCCGGCCTGCTGGGCGCTCGCCGCCAGCAATTTCTGGCGGCGAGCGCCCAGC
>NZ_PPPU01000089.1 GCF_006483455.1 Methylomonas koyamae | reverse complement strand
TCCCCGCCGAGGATGTTTTCGCGCGGCTGGAAGCTAAATAGCTGGCTATGAACAAGTAAGCCTGATAGATTCATCTCATTAAGATTTGTTCAGCGTTTCCCTAGTTTACCAAACAGGTGACCAATTTTCTTCCGCGGCCTGCATTAGTCATATCCCAGCACCTCCGCAACCGCATCCTCGCCGATAAGGGTCGGTCGAATTATGAATTCCTCAGAAAATGGGCCTTCGCTAAAAACCCTGACAAATCCCTCCAACTCCAACTTTTTCACTGCCTGAGATAGTGATTTTCTTTTGATCTCCCCACGCTCAACGGACTCGGCCAATATTTTGATCGCCGCTGATCCCATCGCTCTAAGGTCAGATACGGCCGCAGTCATCTCCTCTTCGCTGAAGAACATCGACCGGCTTCGCTCTGTCCCAGGCTTGATCGGTCGGTTCATCGATCACCCCCAATCGGTGGAAAATTTGCAATTGAAAATCTCTGGCACCGCGGCATAAATGAGTCTCCTCCTTTCCGTGCAATCGCGGGTGATGGCAAATTTGCGATGCAGCAGTAACACAGCGCTCCCTAACCATGTTTGCAATTTCCCTCTGCCCCTCATTTTGCTCGTGAAATGGGCAAGTTGGGCATCTACCAGCCATCACCGGGAAATCACTGATGTCGATGGTTTTCATGGTATTTTTACCACTCGAATTCGCGCTCTGGTGGCATGGTGTAGCCTCTTTGATTTAGCCGCATCTTGCCTGTCAATTCCTCTTCCGGCTCAGCTTCGCCAATAGCTTGTCGAAACATTCCAAAGGCGCGCTTTAAGTAATCTTTGCGGGCGTTCGTATTCTTTAAAATCGAGGTATTGCACTTCGCTTTAGAATCCGCCGGGTTAAAAAATCGGCCTGTATCAAAGCATCGGCGGGTGACAGGATGGTTACACCCAAGAGCTTCAATTCCTCGGCCAACACCAATAAATCCTGATCGCCCGTCACCAGCCAAGGCGCATTGGCGGCCAGAGCCGTGTGAATGAATTTGTTGTCGTCCGGATCACGGGAAAAGGTTTGTTGTTCGATCTCAGGAGGAACACTTACCCAGTGCGCTACCGCATCAACATCGCGCAGCAATTGCTTGCGGTGTTCAATGCTCAGGTAGCGATCGAACTTGGGTCGCCACAAACGATCCTGCAACTCGGCATAAGTGGCCACTGAAAACACCGGCTTGCCTTGGCTGACCAGTTGGCGAATCACTGACGCCGGTGCGCCGGTTTTGCTCAGGAAACTGCTGATCCAGACGTTGGTGTCGACGACAGCGATGAGTCCTGAGTTTTCAGCTTTCATCCGCCAGCAATTGTTCGAGGATTTCCGGTGTCATACCGGCCTTCTCGGCTGCATCGGCGGTTTCGTCCATGGTTTTACGCAAGCGGTCGGCATAAAAGGCCCGCATGGCTTCGTAGTCTTCCGCGCTGACCATTACACCAACCACGCGGTCGTGACGTGTCACCCGCACCGGTTCGCGCTGAACGATGTCGAGGAATTCGCCAAAAT
>NZ_PPPU01000008.1 GCF_006483455.1 Methylomonas koyamae | reverse complement strand
AACGAATGGAGCCACTTCTTAGAACAGAAGCAAGGTAGTCTCGGGCAGCCTCGTAGACAAATAACCGCCTTTCGAATAAGTCTAGTTTCAATTTGTTCTGAGCTGTAAGCCATTGGCGGTAGGCAATTGAAGCCCCAAAGACCGCAATCGTTGGAGTAAGCAAAGCTGCGAGATATGTGGTCCAGTGTGGTTCAGTCATAGCTAGACCTGACAAGTAATTAAATGGATCTGTATATCATCCAAAACTAACGGATACACAGAGCGACTGTAACACAGTATTCAAAAAAAGGCCGGTTTCCCGGCCTTTTCCAAATCAAAACAGGTTATTTCAACAACCCCTGCAACAACCCATTCAACTTATGCACAAAGGCCGCCGGATCGTCCAACTGGCCGCCTTCGCTGAGGATGGCTTGGTCGAACAAAATATGACTGATGTCGGCAAAGCGCGCGTCGTCTTGCTCGTTTTTCAGCGCCTGGACGATGGCGTGGTCCGGGTTGATTTCGAAGATCGGCTTGCTGTTGCCGCCCATGCCGAACATGCCGCCGGCGTGGCCGGCTTCCTTCATGATCCGTTCCATGTGCAGGCTCATGTCGTAAGCGCCGGTCACTAAGCAAGCCGGGGAGTCGGTCAGACGGTGGCTGATTTTGACTTCGCTGACTTTGTCGCTCAGCACGTCCTTGAGTTGCTTGACCACCGATTCGAAGTCCTTGCTGACTTCTTCCTGATGTTTTTTCTCTTCTTCGGTATCGAATTTGTCCAGATCCAGCTCGCCCTTGGCAATCGATTGCATGTGCTTGCCGTCGAATTCGGTCAGGCTGGATACCAGCCATTCGTCGATGCGGTCGGTCAGCAGTAATACTTCGATACCTTTCTTGCGGAATACTTCCAAATGCGGGCTGCTTTTGGCTGCGGCGAAGCTGTCGGCGGTGATGAAGTAGATTTTTTCCTGGCCTTCCTTCATCCGGCTGACGTAGTCGGCCAGCGACACGTTCTGGGTCTTGTCGTCGGTGTGGGTCGAAGAAAAACGCAACAGGCCGGCGACGCGGTCCTTGTTTTTGTGGTCTTCGATCGGGCCTTCCTTAATGACGTTACCGAATTGCTCCCAGAATTTTTGGTATTTCTCGGCGTCGTTCTCGGCCAGATCTTCCAGCAGGCCCAATACCTTTTTCACGGCGCCGCCCTTGATGGTGCTGATCTGTTTGCTTTGTTGCAGGATCTCGCGCGATACGTTCAAAGGCAGGCTATCGGTATCGATCACGCCGCGGATGAAGCGCAGGTAGCGCGGCATCAGTTGTTCGGCGTCGTCGGTGATGAAGACTTTTTTGATATACAGCTTGACGCCGTGCTTAGCATCGCGGTCCCACAAATCGAACGGCGCCCGGCCGGGAACGTACAGTAACAAGGTGTATTCGTTGGTGCCTTCTACCTTGCTGTGGACGTGAGCCAGCGGGTCCTGGAAGTCGTGGCCGACGTGTTTGTAGAACTCGTTGTACTGTTCCTCGGTGATGTCGTCCTTGGATTTGGTCCACAAGGCCGAAGCGCTATTGACGGTTTCGTCTTCGATGCGGGCCGGCGCGGTTTCGTTGCCGTCATCGTCTTTCTCGGCCGGGATTTCCTGGCTCATGATGATCGGCAGGGAAATGTGGTCCGAGTATTTTTTGATGATGGAACGTAGTTTCCAGGCGCTCAAGAACTCATCTTCGCCTTCTTTCAGATGCAGTACGATTTCGGTGCCGCGGCTGGCTTTGTCGACCGATTCGATGCTGTATTCGCCCAGGCCGTCGGACTCCCAGCGCACGCCTTCGCTAACCGGCGCGCCGGCCTTGCGGGTGGTCAATGTCACTTTATCGGCGACGATGAAGGCCGAGTAAAAGCCGACGCCAAACTGACCGATCAATTCGCTGTCCTTGGCTTGGTCGCCGGTCAGGCGTTCGAAGAATTGCTTGGTGCCGGATTTGGCGATGGTACCGATGTGGTCCTGCACTTCCTCGCGGCTCATGCCGATGCCGTTATCGGTGATGGTGATGGTCTTTTTGGCTTCGTCGAAATCAACGCGGATTTTCAGCTCGCTGTCGCCTTCGTACAAGCTGTCGTTGGCCAGGGCTTCGAAGCGCAGTTTGTCGGCGGCGTCGGAACCGTTGGAGATCAGCTCGCGCAAAAAGATTTCCTTGTTGCTGTACAAGGAGTGAATCATCAAGTGCAGCAAATGTTTGACTTCGGTTTGAAAACCTAGGGTTTGTTTGTTTGCCTCAACAGTCATGTCTATACTCTTTTGGTTGTAAAGTGGACTTGGGCAAGTTGGGGATGACCGTTAAATTTTTCAAGGCCGCGGTCGCGGCAGTCGGGGCAAGCGGGTTTTATGGTCTCGTTAGTTGAATCTCGCTTATGAAATTGAGTTTAGCCGGCAAACCGATTTTGCTTGTCGAAGACAAGCCGGTGATTCGTAAGTCGATACGCGACATGTTGTACGGCTTGAATGCCGATGCGATCGTCGAGGCCGACAGCGGTGTCGCCGCCGTCAACGCCATGGCGAAAACCACGTTCGAGATCGTGTTGTGCGACTACAACCTGGGGCCGGGCAAGAACGGCCAGCAAGTGTTGGAGGAAGCGCGGCATCGCAAATTGATCGATTACCGCAGCATTTTCATTTTAATCAGTTCCGAACAATCCACCGGCGCCGTGCTGGGCGCAATGGACAGCAAACCGGACGAGTACCTGACCAAGCCGTTCAATGCCCAGCAATTGATCAGTCGCTTGCATCGGCATTTTGCGCGCCGCGAGTATTTGGCTGCGATCGAAAAGGCGATGGCGAAAGGCGATTTGGCGCAGGCGATCCGGCACTGCGACACCTTACTGGAAAGTGGCGACGGGACGATGCGCCTGCATCTGCTGAAAATGCGCGCCGAGTTGGCAACCTCTGCCGGCGATTTCGAAACCGCGCGGCAGATTTACGGTGAAGTATTGCAGCATCGGGATTTGCCTTGGGCGCGTCTGGGCCTGGCCGTGATCGACTTTCAAACCAACGATATCGAGCAAGCCATCGCCGGCCTGCAGAGCCTGGTGGCGGACAACCCGATGCTGATGGAGGGGTACGACTGGCTGACCCGAGCCTACGAAGCGCTGGAACGGCATCAGGAGGTTGAACAGGTGCTGGCGCAGGCTTTGGAATTGTCGCCGCAATCAATCCTGCGGCAGAAGAAGTTTGCCGAGACGGCCGATAAAAACGGCAATCTGGAAGCGGCCGAAAAAGCTTATAAGGCGGCAGTCAAACTGGGCAAGCATTCGGTTCACGGCTCCTGTAGCGACTACGCCGGTCTGGCCAAGTTATACGCCAAGACCAATGCCGGCGAGGAGGCTTTAAAGACATTGAATGAAATGCGCCAGGAATACGGCAACCTGCCGGAGGCCGAACTACGGGCGGCGACCTTGGAGGCCGATCTGTTCCGGGCGCAGGGCGAGGAGGACGCGGCGCAGCAGGCTTTGGATAAAGCTTTGGAACTTTGCGCTCGCTTGGGTAGCAAAGCGCCGCGCGAGTTGCAGTTGGAGGTGGCGCGTTCGTGCTTTTTGAACGAGCAGATCGGCAAAGCCGAGGCCATCCTGCACGGATTGATTCATAACCATATCGACGACGAGCCATTTCTGAACAATCTGCGCGCCATGCAAAGCGGGATCGGCATGCATAACCATTCGGAAGTCCTGATTCAAAAAACCAAACAAGTTTTGGTTGCCACCAACAATAAAGGTGTGGCGCTATACAAGCAGGGTAAATTCAATGAAGCGCTGGATTTGTTCGAGCAGGCATTTTCGGCGATGCCGGAAAACAAGACCATCATCTTAAACATGCTGAAAATTATTATTCACGACTTGAAAGTAAATCCGTTCGACGAAGATAAGGAGCGTCGCGCCAAAACGCTGCTCAAGAAAGCCAAGTTACTGGGCGTGGAGCAGCACAAACTGGGTGTGTTGCAACTGGAATTCGGCAAATTGCAGCGCGCCGCCGTTGCCAAGGTCTAGCTGTGTCCGGCCGCTTGGAGCGTGATGCACTGTTTCCGACGCTGTTGGCATTCACGGTGCACGACATCAAAAATTCGTTGGGCACCTTGTTGGAGTTGATCCGCCAGTTCTCCGCCAAACGCCAAACCGAAACCGGCGATTTGGGGCTGCTGGAATTCGAGGCGGTGCGGATTAACCATAGTCTGATGCAACTGCTCGTGTTATATAAGGTTGGGGCTCAGAAATTCAGTTTGGACATCGACCAATGTGCGGTGCTCGATGTGCTGCAGGAAGCGGTGGATCAGCAAGCGCGGCTGTCTACCTTGCACGAGGTCGAGCTGCGGCTGGATTGCACCGACGAGTTGCAAGCCTATTGCGATTTCGACAATATCGCCAATGCCTTGGCGGCGGTGTTGAATAACGCCTTACGCTATACTCGGCAGACGGTGTTGGTGTCGGCCGAGCAGGACGGCGACTATTTGCAGATCGCGATCGAGGACGACGGCACCGGTTATCCGCCGCATTTTCTGCAGGCCGATTTGACCAACGCCGCCGAGCTGGATTGGGTCAACGGCAATACCGGTCTGGGCCTGTATTTCGTGTCGGTGATCGCCGGGTTGCACAAAAACGCCGGCCGCTGCGGTTACGTGACGATCGATAATTCGAGTCGACTGGGCGGAGCCCGGTTTCGGCTGTTTTTGCCTTGATTTGGCCGTTACTAAGTTACAATAAACGCCGAGGCGGCGTAGAGGGATGAAGACCGCCAGGAACACACAACAATAATATCGGTTGCATATGAGCATTTTAGTTACCGGCGGCGCCGGCTTTATCGGCAGCAATTTCGTTCTGGATTGGCTGGCGCAGAGCGACGAAACCGTCGTCAATCTGGATAAGCTGACCTATGCCGGCAACCCGCAAAATCTGGCCGCGCTGCAAGCCGATGCCCGCCACGTGTTCGTGCACGGCGATATCGGCGATTACGAGTTGGTGCTGGGCTTGCTGAAGCAGCACCAAGTGCGCGCCGTGGTCAATTTCGCCGCCGAGTCCCATGTCGATCGTTCGATACATGGCCCGGAAGATTTTATCCAGACCAATATCGTCGGCAGTTTTCGTTTGCTGGAAGCCGCCAGGGAATATTGGAACAATCTGCAACCTGCCGAGCAACAGGCGTTCCGCTTTCTGCATGTCTCTACCGACGAAGTTTACGGGTCGCTCGAAAAAGCCGATCCGCCGTTCGCCGAAACCAACCAATACCAGCCCAACAGCCCGTATTCTGCGAGCAAGGCCGCCAGCGACCATCTGGTTCGCGCTTACCACCATACTTACGGTTTGCCGGTGCTGACTACCAATTGTTCGAACAATTACGGCCCCTACCATTTCCCGGAAAAGTTGATCCCGCTCTGCATCCAAAACGCCTTGTCCGGCAAGCCGCTGCCGATTTACGGCGACGGCCAGCAAATCCGCGACTGGTTGTACGTCAAAGACCATTGCAGCGCGATTCGGCTCGTATTGGCTGCCGGCAAGCTGGGCGAGGTCTACAACGTCGGCGGCTGGAACGAAAAGGCTAATCTGGATGTGGTAAATACGCTGTGCGCGATACTCGACGAACTGCAGCCGCGTGCGGACGGCAAGTCGTATGCCGAGCAAATTAACTACGTCAAAGACCGGCCCGGCCACGACCGCCGCTATGCGATCAATGCGACCAAACTGGAGCGGGAACTCGGCTGGAAACCGGCGGAAACTTTCGAGACCGGGATACGCAAGACCGTGCAGTGGTACCTGGATAACCAGGCCTGGGTCAACAATGTATTATCTGGCGATTACCAGGCTTGGCTGGATAAAAACTACGCCGGGCGGGCCGAGTGAAGATTTTACTGTTCGGCAAGAACGGCCAGGTTGGCTGGGAGCTGCAGCGCAGTCTGGCGCCGTTGGGCGAGCTGTTGGCCTTGGACCGCCAGGATAGGCACTACTGCGGCGACTTGAGTAATCCGGACGGCATCGCGGCCACGGTTCGGGCCGTGCGGCCCGACGTGATCGTCAACGCCGCCGCTTACACGGCGGTAGATAAGGCCGAAACCGAAATCGAGCTGGCCAATACCATCAATTGTGCGGCGCCGCGGGCGATGGCGGAAGCGGCGGCTGAATATGGTGCTTGGCTGCTGCATTATTCGACCGACTATGTTTTCAACGGTGGCGGCAATCAAGCTTGGCGCGAGGATGATGCGACCGGGCCGCTGAATGTCTACGGACAAACTAAATTAGCCGGCGAATGTGCGATCCAAGCCAGCGGCTGCCGGCATTTGATCTTCCGCACCAGTTGGGTTTACGCCGCGCACGGCAACAATTTCGCGAAGACTATGCTGCGGCTGGCGCAGGAGCGGCAGCAGTTGTCGGTGATCGACGACCAGATCGGCGCGCCGACCGGGGCCGAATTATTGGCCGATGTTACGGCTCACGCCATTCGCACCGCATTGCGCACGCCGGATGTCGCCGGGATCTATCATCTGACGGCGGCCGGCGAGACCTCTTGGTACGAATACGCCCACTTTGCGCTGTATTTCGCCCGCCAGGCCGGCGTCGCGTTGAATACGCCGAAGCAGGCGGTCACCGCGATCCCGACCAGCGCGTATCAGACACCGGCTAAAAGGCCGTTGAATTCGCGCTTGAATACCGAGAAATTGCAGGCCGCATTCGATTTGCGCTTGCCGCCATGGCAGGCAGGGGTCGAGCGCATGTTGTCCGAGTTGTATGGAAGGTAACCATGAGTCAACGTAAAGGCATTATTCTCGCAGGCGGTTCCGGTACCCGCTTGTACCCGGTCACCAAAGCGGTTTCCAAGCAATTGCTGCCGATTTACGACAAGCCGATGATTTATTACCCGCTCAGCACCTTGATGCTGGCCGGCATTCGCGACATTCTGATTATTTCCACGCCGCAGGATACGCCGTTGTTTCAACAGTTGCTCGGCGACGGCAGCGATTGGGGCTTGAATTTGCAGTACGCGGTACAACCCAGCCCCGACGGCTTGGCGCAGGCCTTCATCATCGGTCGCGATTTTGTCGGAGCCGATCCCAGCGCCTTGGTGTTGGGCGACAATATTTTCTACGGCCACGATTTGTACCAGCAATTACGGACAGCAAACGACCGCAGCTCGGGCGCGACGGTTTTCGCCTACCACGTACAGGACCCTGAGCGTTACGGCGTGGTCAGCTTCGACGCGGAGGGCAGGGCCTTGTCGCTGGAGGAAAAGCCGGCCCAGCCGAAGAGCCATTACGCCGTGACCGGCTTGTATTTTTACGATAACCAAGTGGTCGATATCGCCGCCAATTTGCAACCTTCGCCGCGCGGCGAGTTGGAAATTACCGACGTCAACCGGATCTATCTTGAGCGTCAACAACTTAGCGTTGAGATCATGGGCCGTGGTTATGCCTGGCTGGATACCGGTACCCACGCCAGTCTGATCGAAGCCAGCAACTTCATCGAGACCATCGAGTCTCGCCAGGGTCTGAAAATTTCCTGCCCGGAGGAGATTGCCTGGCGTAGCGGCTGGATCGGCGACGAGCAGATCGAAAAATTGGCCAAACCGCTGGCAAAGAACGGTTACGGTCAATATTTGTTAACATTGTTGAATAAGCAAGTATTTTGATTGGCCGAACTGGTCGCATGCGATTTTTGGTCGCCCACAAAACTGACATCAAATCCGAATAAATTTGGTGTTCATTTATCCTGTGGCATAGAGGCTAGCCGTTTTGCGACTTGCGTTAAATTGCTATCGCTCAGCCGCAGTCACTTTCGTTTAGATTTTAGGTAAGCCATGCAAGCCAGCCGTCTTTCCATTCCCGATGTCATATTATTCACCCCTAAAGTGTTCGGCGACGAGCGCGGCTTTTTTTTCGAAAGTTTCAACGAAAAATTGTTCAGGGAATTGACCGGCGTCGACGTCAACTTCGTGCAGGATAACCACTCGAAATCGCAAAAAGGCGTGTTACGCGGCTTGCATTACCAAATGCCGCCGATGGCTCAGGGCAAGCTGGTCCGGGTTGTACAGGGCGAAGTATTCGACGTCGCGGTGGACATTCGCAAAAGCTCGCCAACTTTCGGCCAATGGGTCGGCGAAATATTGTCGGCCGATAACAAGCGGCAAATTTGGATACCGGAAGGCTTCGCCCACGGTTTCGTGACGCTGTCCGATACTGCGGAATTTCTCTACAAAACCACGAATTACTATGCGCCGCAGCACGAGCGCTGTATTGCCTGGAACGACGAGAGTCTGCAAGTCAATTGGCCTTATGCCGGCGAACCGGTTCTCTCCGGAAAAGACCAAGCCGGCGTGTCGTTGGACGAGGCTGAACTGTTTGCTTGAACCCGCTCGACGGCCGGCGCTATAAAATTCTTTCTTGATTAATATGCTTCACGACAAAACCATACTGATTACCGGTGGTACCGGTTCCTTCGGCCACACCTTCGTGCCGTTGACTTTGGCCAAATACAATCCGCGCCGCCTGGTGATTTTCTCCCGCGACGAGATGAAGCAGTGGGAAATGGCGAAGTTGTACGGCGACGATCCGCGCGTCCGCTTTTTCATCGGCGACGTGCGCGATAAAGACCGTCTGGCCCGCGCGTTGAACGGTATCGAATACGTCGTACACGCCGCGGCAACCAAAATCGTGCCGACTGCGGAATACAACCCATTCGAATGCGTCAAGACCAATATCATCGGCGCGATGAATCTGATCGACGCCTGTATCGATCAGGGCGTGAAGCGAGTGGTCGCTTTGTCTACCGATAAAGCCAGCAGCCCGGCTAATCTGTACGGAGCGACCAAACTGGCTTCCGACAAATTGTTCGTCGCCGGCAATTCGTACTCCGGCAAAAACGAAACCCGGTTTGCCGTGGTGCGTTACGGCAACGTGATGGGCTCTCGCGGTTCGGTGATTCCGTTTTTCCAATCCATCGCTCATAAAGGCGTGTTACCGATCACCGATGCCCGGATGACGCGCTTCATGATCACGTTGGAACAAGGTGTCGATCTGGTCTGGCGCGCCTTCGACGACATGGTCGGCGGCGAAATTTATGTCAAGAAAATCCCGTCGATGAATATCGTCGATATCGCCCGTGCGGTGGCTCCCGATGCGCAGCACGAAATCGTCGGCATTCGCCCTGGCGAAAAATTGCACGAGCAAATGATAGGGCTGGAAGACGCGCCTTATACCTACGAGTACGACGACTACTACAAAATTCTGCCGGCGATTCACAACTGGAGTTCCGATCCCGAGCGCATCAACCAGGGGGTGCGGGTTGCGCCGGATTTTATCTATTGTTCGGATAACAACACGGAATGGATGAGTGTGGCCGAGTTGCAGGCCTGGCTGGAACAGAACCGCGATAAAGTCGGCAAAATATGACCGCATTCATTCCTTACGGTCGCCAGGATATCAGCGAGGCCGACATCCAGGCGGTCATCGATGTCTTAAAGTCCGATTTCCTGACGCAAGGGCCGGCAGTTCCGGCTTTCGAAACAGCGGTTTCGGAATATTGCGGCGTGCGCCATGCGTTTGCCGTCAACAGTGCGACCTCGGCGCTGCATATCGCTTGCCTGGCGTTGGGCGTCGGCCCCGGCGACGTGGTCTGGACCAGCCCGATCACTTTCGTCGCCAGCGCCAATTGCGCCTTGTACTGCGGTGCCAAGGTCGATTTCGTCGATATCGATCCGCGTACATACAACCTCAGCGTCGCGGCATTGGAACAGAAACTGCAGGGGGCCGAACGGGACGGGAAGCTACCCAAAGTGGTGATCCCGGTGCATCTGTGCGGGCAATCCTGCGACATGGCGGCGATCCACGCATTAAGCGAAAAATACGGCTTCAAAATCATCGAAGACGCCTCGCACGCGATCGGCGGAAGATACCGGAATCAGCCGATCGGCAATTGCCGCTATGCCGATATCACCGTATTCAGTTTCCATCCGGTCAAAATCATCACGACTGCCGAGGGCGGTATGGCGCTGACCAACGATACCGAATTGGCCGATAAGCTGGCCCTGCTGCGCAGCCACGGCATTACCCGCGATCCGGCGCAAATGACGCACCAGGCCGACGGCCCTTGGTATTACCAACAGATTGCGCTCGGTTACAACTACCGCATGACGGATATTCAGGCCGCTCTGGGTTTGAGCCAGCTATCGCGGTTGGACGAATTCGTGGCAAACCGGCAGCGCCTGGCAGCGCGTTACGACAGTTTGTTGTCGGCGTTACCGGTTGAGATTCCTTGGCAGCACCCGGACAATTATTCCGCGTTGCATTTGTACCCGATCACGGTTCCGGAAGGTGTCTCTGCCTACAGCAGGCTGAGCGTGTTCGAAGGCTTGCGCGCTGCCGGTATCGGCGTCAACGTGCATTACATCCCGGTGCACTTGCAGCCGTATTACCGACAGCTGGGTTTCCAGCCCGGAGACTTTCCGGAAGCTGAACGTTATTACCGTGCCGCGATCAGTCTGCCGCTCTATGCGACCTTGACCGAAGCTAACCAAGACCGCGTTGTCGCAGCGTTGCGCGGACAATTGCAATGAAGATCGGTTTGGGTACCGTACAATTCGGCGTCGATTACGGCGTTTCGAATAAAGACGGCAAAACGCCAGCTGCCGAAGTCGCCGCTATTCTGGCGGCGGCGGGTGAGCTGAAGGTTCGGGTGCTGGATACGGCCAGCCTTTACGGCGATAGCGAACAGGTCTTGGGCAATTGTTTGCCGGCGGCGGCCGGGTTCGATATCGTGACCAAAACCCCGCAATTTGCCAAACCGGTTTTGGATGCCGATGATGCCGAGCGATTGCAACAAGTCTTCCACGAGTCGTTAACAAAGCTGAACTGCGATTCGGTATACGGCTTATTGATTCATCGGGCGGACGATCTGTTCGTGCCCGGCGGCGAACGTTTGATGGCGGCGTTAACCGGCTTGAAGCAGCAAGGCTTGGTCGCCAAGATCGGGGTTTCGGTGTACGACTCGGCGCAGATAGACCAAATTCTGCAGCGGTTTGATATCGATTTGGTGCAACTGCCGATCAGTGTTTTGGACCAGCGCTTGCTGGTTAGCGGCCATTTGCAAAAACTAAAATCGGCCGGAGTCGAGGTGCATGCCCGCTCGGTATTTTTGCAGGGCCTGTTGCTGATGGATGCGTCGGAAATTCCGGCGTATTTCGCTCCGGTGCGGCATGTTCTCGAAGCCTATCACGCATTTGTTCGCGCCCGCGGATTGACGCCGCTACAAGCCGCAGTGGGGTTCGTCTCCGGCTTGACCGAAATCGACCAAATCATTTGTGGCGTGAACAATGCGCAGCAACTACGCGATATCTGCGACGCCGCCAACGTCGAGCTCGATTGCGGCGAGTTTGCCGGGTTCGCCATCGGCGCAGAAGCGATAGTCAATCCGGCTTTGTGGCGGCTGGAACCAGGAAAATCATGATATTAGCGATATTACAGGCTCGGCTGTCGTCGTCCCGCTTGCCCGGTAAGGTGTTGATGCCGTTGTTGGGAGAGCCGATGTTGCTCAGGCAAATCGAACGGCTGCAAAAAGTCCGTCACATCGACCGGCTACTGGTCGCTACCAGCAGCGAGATGGCGGACGATGCGATAGCAAGCTTATGCGAGCAACATGCAGTCGACTGCTTTCGCGGCAATCTGCAAGACGTGCTGGACCGCTTCTATCAAGCGGCAGCGAGTTACCACCCGGATCACGTGGTGAGGCTGACCGCGGATTGCCCGTTGGCCGATCCCGGTTTGATCGACCAAGTCATCGAATATTATCTGGCCGGCGGTTACGACTATGCCAGTAACGCCATACAGCCGACCTTCCCGGACGGCTTGGATGTCGAAATCTGCCGCTTTGCCTGCCTGGAACAGGCTTGGCGCGAGGCCGAGCTGCCATCGCAACGCGAACACGTCACGCCGTTCATTCACCAGCAGCCGGAACGCTTCAATCTTGGCCATTTTTTCAATCGCGAAGACTTGTCGCATCTGCGCTGGACTGTCGACGAGCCACGAGATTTTGAATTGGTCTCGCAGATTTACGCCGCTTTGTACCCGGCGCATCCGGATTTTTCGACGCCGGATATCCTGCAGTTATTAGCCGAGCGGCCCGAACTGGCCAATTGGAATACGCAACATCAACGCAATGAAGGTTATCTTAAATCTGTTGCCGCCGATGCTCAGCAATCGTCAAACCCAGCGAGTTAATCGTCCTTATGTCCGAACGTTACCGTAACTCCGAAACGCTATTGGAACGTGCGTTAAAAACCATCCCGCTCGGTTCCCAAACTTTTAGCAAAAGCAAAACCCAATACCCGCACGGCGTGTCGCCGTATTTCATCCAACGCGGGCGCGGCAGCCACGTATGGGACGTCGACGGCAACGAGTACGTCGATTTCATCAACAGCTTGGCCGCGGTTACGCTGGGTTACAACGATCCTGACGTCACCGAAGCCGTCAAGGCGCAGTTGGAAGACGGCGTGATATTCAGCTTGTCCCATCCGATCGAAATGCAGGTCGCGGAAAAAATCTGCGAATTGGTGCCTTGCGCGGAACAAGTCAGATTCGGCAAAAACGGTTCCGATGCCACGGCCGGTGCCATTCGTTTGGCGCGCGCGCGCACCGGCCGCGACCATGTCGCGGTTTGCGGCTACCATGGCTGGCAGGATTGGTATATCGGTTCGACCTTGCGCAACCGGGGCGTGCCACAAGCCACCCGCGATTTGACGCATACCTTCACGTATAACGACATTACCTCGCTGGACAGTGTGTTCAAGCAGTGGCCGGACCGGATCGCTGCGGTGATTCTGGAACCGATGAATGTGGTCGAGCCGCAGGACGGGTTTTTGGAAAATGTTAAAGAATTAACCCACAAACACGGCGCGGTGTTGGTTTTCGACGAAACCATCACCGGCTTTCGCTATGCCAACGGCGGCGCCCAGGAATATTTCGGGGTGACGCCGGATTTGGCAACCTTCGGCAAAGGTTTGGCCAACGGTTATCCGGTATCCGCCGTCGCCGGGCGGGCGGACTTGATGCAATTGATGGAAGAAGTGTTCTTCTCGTTTACCTTCGGCGGCGAAACCTTGTCTTTGGCTGCCGCATTGGCAACGATGCAGAAATTGCAGCGCGAACCGGTCGTGGCGACGATGCGGCTGCAAGGCGAAAAAATCATCCAGCGCCTGCAGGCAGCGATAGCCGCACATGGCGCTGAGCATTTCCTCAGCGTCTCCGGCCATCCGGCTTGGAGCTTTTTGTTGATCAAGGATGCCGAGCCTTACACGTCCTGGCAATTGAAAACCCTGTTCATGCAAGAGATGTTGGAACGCGGCATTCTGGCCTTCGGCACTCACAATATGAGCTATAGCCATCACGACAGCGATCTGGATCAATTGTTTGCCGCTTACGATGCGGTGCTTCCGCTGCTGGTAGCGGCGGTCAAGGAGCGCTCCTTGGAAAAAATGCTGCGTTGTCAGGCGCTAGAACCGCTGTTCAAGGTCAGATGAGCCTAAAAGTCGCGATTCGCGCCGACGCCTCGGTGCAGATGGGGAGCGGCCATGTGATGCGTTGCCTGACTCTGGCCGATGCATTGCGCGAGCGCGGTGCCGAGGTGGCATTCATCAGCCGCGAACATCCGGGCAATCTGTTTTCGCTGATCGAGGCTTCCGGCCATCTGTTATTGCGGTTGCCGGAACCGGCGTCCGCTCACGATACCCGGCTTGCCCATGCCGCGTGGTTGGGAACAACGCAAACCGAGGATGCCCAACAAACCGCTGCGGCTTTACGGCAGTTTGGCGATCCCGATTGGCTGATGGTCGACCATTACGCGATCGACGCGGAATGGGAGGCAATATTGCGGCCGATGGTCGGACGCATCATGGTGATCGACGATTTGGCGGATCGGCTGCACGATTGCGACTTGTTGTTGGACCAAAATCTGCTGGATCTAACCGGGCAAACTCGCTACGACGGTTTGCTGCCGTCCACTGCAGTCACGCTGATGGGGCCCAAATATGCCTTACTGCGCCCCGAATTTAAAGCGCTAAGGGCGACGGCGCGGATCAGGTCCGGCGTGGTCGAGCGCGTACTGGTTTTTTTCGGCGGCGGCGACCCCAGCAACGAAACCGCGAAAGTGTTGTTGGCGTTAAAGAGTCTGGCTTGCGACGAATTGGCCGTCGACGTCGTAATCGGCAGCGCGAATCCGCATTACCCGCAATTGCTGGAATTATCCGAGCAATTTCCCGCGTGTACCCTATATCGCCAAGTCAGTAATATGGCGGAGTTAATGGCAAATGCCGATCTGTCGGTCGGAGCCGGTGGCGGAGCGATGTGGGAGCGCAGTTGCCTGGGCTTGCCGACTATCGTTGTCAGCGTGGCCGCCAACCAGCAACCGGGATGCGAAGCCATGGCCAGGCAGGGTGCGATCCTGTATCTGGGGCAATCCGAGCGGGTAACGACAGAGTTAGTCGCTTCGGCATTATCGGTTGCGGTTAACGCAGTCGGCTTAATAGAGAGTATTGCGCAACGTAGCTTGGAGGTGGCCGATGGTCTCGGGACGAATCGGGTGGTTTCGCATTTGCTTCAGGCCCGGTTAGCATTACGGCCGGCGGAAATTGGCGATTGCGAGCCGATTTATCAATGGCGCAATGCCGAATCGACCCGAAAATATTCTCAGGATGGGCAGGCTATCGACTTCGAGGGGCATCGAAGTTGGTTTAGCCAAGTTCTATCAGACCCCGATCGCCAGTTGCTGGTCGGCGAGATCGACGGTGAGGCGGTGGGCGTGTTGCGTTTCGATCGCGACAGCGAACGCTCGGTGATATCCGTATACCTTGTGCCTGGTCATTACGGCAAAGGCATAGGCGTGCACCTTATCGAAGCCGGCTGTATTTGGGTCGAGAATAATTGGCCTGGGGTGCAAACGGTCGAGGCCATTATAATGGCGAATAATTTGCCTTCCGTATCCGCCTTTTCCAAAGCCGGTTTTCGAAGCAAATCGTACGCTTACGAAAAGAAAATCAGGAATTGATCCATGCATATCGGAAACAGGCCTATCGGGCCTTCCCACCAACCTTTCGTGATTGCCGAAATGTCCGGCAACCATAACCAGTCGCTCGAGCGCGCATTGCAGATCGTCGAAGCGGCGGCGCGTTCCGGTGCGCACGCGCTGAAGATCCAAACCTATACAGCCGATACCATGACGTTGGATTTGGATCAGGGCGAGTTTTTTATTTCGGACGACAAGTCGTTATGGCAGGGTACGTCACTCTATAAACTTTATCAGCAAGCTCACACGCCTTGGGAATGGCATAAGCCCATCTTCGACCGTTGCCGTGAATTGGGGATGATCGGTTTTTCGACACCATTCGATTCGACCTCGGTCGATTTTTTGGAGACGTTGGATGTCCCTTGCTACAAAATCGCCTCGTTCGAAAATATCGATCTGCCGTTGATACGCAAAGTGGCCGCAACCGGCAAGCCGATGATCGTTTCCACCGGCATGGCCAGCGTAGCCGAACTGGACGATACGGTGCGCGCCGCGCGCGCAGCCGGCTGCAACGACATCGTGTTGTTGAAATGCACCAGTTCCTATCCCGCCACGCCGAAGAACACCAACATCCGCACCATTCCGCACCTGCGTGAACTGTTCGGCTGCGAAGTGGGTTTGTCCGACCATACCATGGGTACCGGCGTCGCGGTGGCCAGCGTGGCGTTGGGCGCCAGTGTCATCGAAAAGCACTTTACGCTGTGTCGCGCCGACGGCGGCGTCGATAGTGCATTTTCGCTGGAGCCCGCGGAAATGGAGGCATTGGTGGTCGAAACCGAGCGCGCCTGGCAGGCCTTGGGCGAAATCAGCTACGGCGTAACCGACGCCGAAAAAAAATCGCTGCAATTTCGGCGTTCGATTTATATCGCCCGCGACGTCGTTGCCGGCGAAGTTTTGACCAGCGAGAATTTGCGCTGCGTCAGGCCCGGTCTGGGATTGCCGCCCAAGTACTACGAAACCTTGCTGGGGCGCAAGGTCAACCGGGATGTGAAAATGGGGACGCCGATGTCCTGGGATTTGCTCGGCTGAGTAATGGCGGAAATCGAACAACCTTGGTTGGATCGTTTAACTTTCGATCTCGATGAAGCTTTGGCGGCGGCGAATTTGCCGGCCCGGCCGTATTCAGAAAATCCAGGCAATTGGTGTAACGCGGCCGTGCGTGCCGAATATCTGCCGGTGGCCTATAGCAGGGCCATGATCGACTACCAGTTGGCATATTGGCGCGGCAGCGGACAACCGCTATTCGACCTATCCCTCGTGCTTTACCAGGACAAGTATCCCTGCGGTATCTGGCCGTTGAGCTTTGTCGTTGCCGATGGCGTGCGTCTCGGTAGCAACGGCGATGCGCTGTTGCCGCCGCTGTTCGTTGCCGGGCTGACGCCAAACGTCAGAAAAAAGCTGTTGCAAAGTTGCCTGGATTTCGTCGATACGCTGGCGAGGAAATTTGATATCGGCCAATGGCAGTCGCTGGCTGCATTCGAAAATCAGTCCAGTGTCAGCGAATGGCAGCACTTGGCTTTGTGCCGCGGTGCCACCGTTACCTGCAGCTACGAATTGTTTATCGATTTACATCGTTCCGTTGCCGAGATTAAGTCCGGCTTTCGCAAGAGTTACCGGCCGTTGGTGTCGTTGGGTGCCAAACTGTGGCAGATTGCGGTTCTTGACGGCCGCGACGATCGGGTCTGGGACGAATTCAAAAATCTGCATCGTGAGGTCGCCGGCAGGGTGACGCGCAGCGACGACAGTTGGCGCTTGCAGCACGCAGCCGTCGCGTCCGGCGATGCGTTTCTGGTGTACCTGCGCGACGGCGCGCAACGCATGGTCGGCGGCGGCTTTTTTCAGGTGACCCGCGACGAAGCCGTATACGCGGTGGCTGCCTACGATAGGGCGCTATTCGACAAACCTTTGGGGCATGCCGTGCAATACCGGGCCATAGAAGAAATGAAAAGCCGAGGCGTCCGTTGGTACAAAATCGGCGCCCGGCCCTATCCCGGCGATCAGCCGCCGCCCAGCGAAAAGGAACTGCGGATCGCCGAATTCAAACAGGGATTTGCCTCGCATATTTTCCCGTGCTATCGCTTGACCGCCAGCCTATGCCATTGATTTCTGAGTCCTGGAACCTGTTCTGCGAACAAACAGCCGTCTATCGTCTTTCCGTATGCACTCGATAACATTCAGCCCATTCCCTGACAAAAACAGCGGCCGCAGATTTTCGAGCCGGCAAGGAGCTTGTTGATGGCAAATGTTTCCATTGGCATCGTCTCTTATAACCGGCCGGAGTTGCTGAAACGGGCCATCGAATCGGCGACCTCGCAAACCTACCGCGACGTGGAAATTGTCATTAGCGACAACGGCAGTACCGATCCGTTGGTCAGGCAAATTATCGAAGAATTTGCCGCTAACGACCCGCGCATCAAGTGCCTGTTCCATCGGGTCAACCAAGGGGCGTTTTTTAATTTCCGGGCGGCCTTGAATGCCGCCACCGGCCGCTATTTCATCTGGCTGGCCGACGACGATTATTGGTGCGCAGAGTATTTGGAAAATATAGTGGCCACAGCCGAACAAAGCGGGGCGGCTTTGACCTATGGCCGTTGCGAGATAGTCGATGTCGACTTAGCTGGCGATGACCGAGTGGTGAAGGAAATGAAAACGGCATTGGGCAGACTGGCCGCGATGACCAATTTCGTTCGTCTCGACACCGACGCCGTCTTTTATGGCCTGTTTCCTACCGCATTGGGCCGGAAATTGGCCGGGTTGTTACGCTTTTGGCGGATACCGCCGAAGCTGGCCGTGGCTTGGCCGTTTCTTGAATATAATTTCGTCAGTTACGCCTTTATTTTCGGCCTGTTGAGCTCGGGCGGATATTGCAACGCCAGTAGCGAAAATACCGTACATTTCGTCGGCGGCCGATCGCCTTTTCCGCATTCGCCGAGTTTGGGTTGGCGCCATCTGCTGCTGTTTCTAATGTACGTCTCGGTTCACCTGCAAATGGAGAGCCGGTTTGCCTATGCCGCGTATGCGGCCGCCAGTTGGCCGGGTGTGATGTTCTCGCCGGTTGCGGTGGGTTATTTGTTTTGCCGCCGGCTCGGCATGATTTTGAGTCAAAGATTAAACACACTGAGAAAGGTCTGAAATGAGCGTAAAAACCAAATTCAAGGATTGGCTGTATACAAACTATCCGGGGTCGAAGCAAAAAGTGGAAAACTTTTTTGCCGATGCACCACTCTTGCGGAGATTGTTGCGCGTCGGCTTTACCCCGACTTTTCAGGGTTGGGGTATGTCGACCTTTACCCATACGCCGTGGGGCAGTGCGACCGATCTGGGCGACATAGAACAGGCTTTCAACGAAACCTGCGGCCAGTTAACCGAACTGGTTAAAAACGACGGATTCAAACTGACCCAATTCAAGCCGGCCGAACGGTTGAGCATGTTGAATTCGTTGATGTGGCGGCATTACATCGTCTTCTGGAGCGCCACTTTTGCCGCCAAATACGCGCCGCGCGGGACGCATAATTTTGTCGAATGCGGAGTTTGCGACGGTCTGACTTCATTTTTTGCATTGAGTGCCGCATCCGGCTGCGGTAACGATTGGGGCGCTTATTTGTACGATGCTTGGGAGGCGATGCGCGGGGATTTGCTGTTGGATAGCGAGAAAGCCAATCAGGGGGAATACGGCTACCTGAATGTCGATGTCACTCGGGCCAATCTGGCCAAGTTTGGCGATAGGGTTCGCTTCAACAAGGGTTATATCCCCGAATCGTTTGCCCAATCGGAAAATCCCGAGGCGATTGTGTGGATACATATCGATTTGAATTCCGCGACGCCGACCATTGCCGCGCTCGACTTTTTTTGGCCGCGCATGGTTTCGGGCGGGGTGGTGTTGTTCGACGATTATGCCTGGGCCGGTTACGAAGATACCCGCAATTTAATCCTGCAATGGTTGAAAGGCAAGGAAGGCACGCTGCTGCCGTTGCCTACCGGGCAAGCGTTGATCTTTAAACGCTAATCGAGGAAGCGAGCCGATGGGCTGTCGTTTTAAGGAGCAAAAATGCGCTTTTTGATGCTGGTTTTCAGAATCATTCCGGAAGATTGGCATCGGCGGTTTTTTGGTCTGGTCGCGTTGTATCTGTTGTTGGGCGTGTTCGAGATGCTTGGCGTAGCCTCGATCATGCCGTTTGTCGCCCTGTTGTCCGATCCGGCGGCACTGGCCAAGTCCTCGACCGGCCAGTTGTTCGCGCTGGTCAGTCCCGTACCGTTGGAGCAGATACCGGTACACGTGGTGGGTCTGGTCGTACTGTTTTTGTTCGTGTTCGGCAATCTGCTCGGCCTAGCGTCGATGTGGTTGTCGATCCGGTTTTCGGCGCAGTTGGGTGTCAGATTGGCCGGCGAATTATCGCTGAGCTTTTTCGCCAGGGGCTTGCCGTTTTTGCGGTCGCAGAACCCGACGATTCATGCCAATTACGTGGTCAGAGAAATCGATAGAGCGGTGTCGGGCGGCATCCTGCAATTGTGCCTGATCGTCAGTAAAACCTTTCAGGTTGCCTTGGTCGTTGTGCTGCTGGCTTTGGTCTCGCCGTTGTTTTCCGCGGTTTTCGGGTTAGCGGCCATCATCATGTACTCGTTGTTCTTTCGCGTGTTGCGAAAGAAAATGGCCGGAGCCGGCGAGGCGATTTTGCACGCTACCGGAAATGCCACCCGCGCGGCCACCGATCTGTTCGCTTCCGCTAAGGAGGTGTTGGTACGCGGCAATCTGAACTACTTTGTTGACGGCGTTTGCGGTTGGTTGGATGAGTACCATCATGCCGATCAGGTTTCCAGGGTTTATCCGATGGTTCCCAAATACCTGATAGAACTGCTGGCATTTTCGATGTTGCTGTCCTTGCCGATCTACCGTTCCTGGAGCGGCGGCGAATACCTTTCGCTGGTACCGTTCATCGCCTTGTTCGCTTACGCCGGCTACCGTCTGCTGCCGAATTTGCAGCAGGTTTACGCCAGTCTGAGTATTCTGAAATTCAATGCCGCTGCGGTCGAATATCTCGGCCAATGTCTGGCGGAAGCCAGGGCGCGGACGGCGGGTGTCACCAGGATAGAGCACTTCGGCCGGAGCATCGTCTTCGAAAATGTGGCCTATACCTATCCGGGCAGCGATAGCCCGGCGCTTGCCGGCGTGTCGTTGCAAATCGCTGTTGGCGAAAAGGTGGCGATTGTCGGTGTTTCCGGGAGCGGCAAAACCACCATGCTCGATTTGATCCTGGGTTTGGTGCCGGCTGCAAGCGGAACGATCGCGATCGACGGGATCGAACTTGCCGATCAACGATTGTCATGGGCGACCGAATTGGTCGGCTACGCGCCGCAAGCGCCGCTGATCTTGGGTGCCTCGGTTGCCGAGAATATCGCGTTCGGCATTCCGGCCGATGCCATCGATCAACGGCGCTGCCGTGAGGTCGCCGATTTTGCATTGGCCGGCGACGTGGTCGGCAATTTGCCGCGCGGTATGGCTACGGTCCTGGGCGGAGACGGCGTGGCGCTTTCCGGCGGCGAAGCCCAGCGTATATCGATCGCCCGCGCCTTGTACCACGACCCGCAAATCGTTGTGCTCGACGAGCCGTCCAGCGCCTTGGACCCGGTATTGTCGGCTCGCCTGTTCGAAAAATTGTGCGCGACCGATTTTCAGAAAACAGTGGTCGCGGTGACTCATAACTGGGACGTTCTGCCTGGGTTCGACAAGATTGTCTTGATGGACGCCGGCCGCTTGGCCGCGATCGGCAGCTATGCCGAGGTGGCGCCGCTGGTCGAGGAACTGCGCAAGCGCGAGCCGGCCGAAGGTTGACCGACCTGGGAATCCACAAATTTCGCAGGTGAAAGCCGGCGGCCTATCGTGTATCATCCACCGTTTTTTCTTTAGCTCGCTCGCGTTGAAAAATAAAATGGTGCGTCCGTTACAGCCCCGCCGATTGGCTGCCGACCTTTTTAAAGTTGATTCATGAAAGCAGTCATTCTGGCCGGCGGGCTCGGTACCCGCATCAGCGAAGAAACCGTTTCCCGCCCCAAACCGATGATCGAAATCGGCGGCAAGCCGATTCTGTGGCACATCATGAAGATATACTCCGCGCATGGGATTAACGAGTTTATCGTGTGCTGCGGTTACAAGGGATATGTCATCAAGGAGTATTTTGCCAATTATTTTCTGCATATGTCGGACGTCACCTTCGACATGCAAAAAAACCAAATGGAAGTCCACCACCGCTACGCCGAACCTTGGCGGGTGACACTGGTCGACACCGGCGACGACACTATGACCGGCGGCCGCCTGAAACGGGTCGCCGCCTATCTGCAAAACGAAACGGCATTTTGTTTCACCTACGGCGACGGCGTGGCCGATGTCGATATTTCCGCTGCGATTCGTTTTCATCAAGACCATGGCAAGTTGGCCACCGTCACCGCGGTCCAGCCTGCCGGGCGCTACGGCGCCTTGGATTTGGCCGGAACCCGGGTCAAAGGCTTCATGGAAAAACCGAAAGGCGACGGCGGCTGGATCAACGGCGGTTTCTTCGTGTTATCTCCCGAGTGCGTGGAATACATCGACGGCGATGCAACCCACTGGGAGGCCGAGCCATTGACCCGTTTGGCACAGCAAAGCCAACTGATGGCGTTCGAACACGCCGGCTTTTGGCAACCGATGGATACGCTACGCGACAAGAATCAGCTCGAGGAGTTGTGGCAATCCGGGGCCGCACCGTGGAAGGTTTGGCATGAATCCTGAATTCTGGCAAGGCAAGCGGGTGTTCGTCACCGGCCATACCGGTTTCAAAGGTTCCTGGTTGACGATGCTGTTGCATTCGTTGGGGGCGACGGTTTATGGCTATGCCTTGCCTCCGGCCACTGCACCGGCGCTGTTTGTCGAGGCCGGCGTGGAATCGCTGCTCGCCGCGCATGTATTGGGGGATATTCGCGATTTACCTGCTTTGGCGACCGCGCTGGACCAGGCCCGGCCCGATATCGTCTTGCATCTGGCGGCCCAACCCTTGGTACGCTATTCCTATCGCGAGCCGGTCGAGACTTTTCAGGTCAACGTGCTGGGAACGGTAAATTTAATGGAGGCGGTGCGTCGGCAAAGCACGGTCCGCGCCGTTGTCAACGTGACCACCGACAAGTGTTACGAAAATCGCGAGTGGCTGTGGCCCTACCGCGAGAACGAAGCCATGGGCGGCCGCGATCCTTATTCGGCCAGCAAAGGCTGCGCGGAATTGGTGACGGCGGCTTACCGGGCGTCGTTTCTGGCGCAGGCTGGTGTGCATTTGGCGTCGGCCCGTGCCGGCAACGTGATCGGCGGCGGCGATTGGGCGGAAGACCGTTTGCTTCCGGACGCGCTGCGTGCATTGGACCGCGGCGAAGAATTGGTGATTCGGGCACCGAATGCGACGCGGCCCTGGCAACATGTGTTGGAACCGCTATCCGGTTATTTGGCGTTGGCCGAGCATTTATTCGAGCATGGCGAGGCGTTCGCCGAGGGCTGGAATTTCGGACCGCACGAACAGGACGCCAAGCCTGTGGCCTGGGTGCTGGGCGAATTGGCGAAGCGCTTCCCGACTCTGAATTGGCGCTCAGAACCCAGCGATCTGCACGAAGCGCATTTTCTGAGCCTGGACAGCAGCAAAGCCCGGCAGCGTTTGGCTTGGCAACCGCGCTGGCGTTTGCAGATTGCCATCGAAAGAACTGCCGCCTGGCACCGAGCTTGGCGCAACGGCGAGGACATGGCCGAGTTCAGCGCCGGACAAATTCGGGACTACCGGCAAGCGCCGCATGGAGACGGTCTTGGCGCAATTTGAAGTCGTCGCGACGCCTTTGGCCGGATTGAAATTGATTCGGCGGCGCTGTTCGGAAGATAGCCGAGGTTATTTTTCCCGGTTTTTCTGCGCGGACGAATTAAACGCTGCCGGCTTTTCCGAACCGATCGTTCAGATCAACCAGACGCTGACTCGCCGCCGCGGTACGGTCAGGGGCCTGCATTTCCAGTATCCACCCCACGCCGAGACCAAACTGGTCAGTTGCCTGGGCGGGCGGATATTCGATGTCGCAGTCGATTTGCGCAGCGGTTCGCCGACCTTTCTACACTGGTACGGCGTGGAGTTGTCAGCTAATAACCGCGAGTCGCTGCTGATTCCGCAAGGTTTCGCCCACGGTTTCCAGACTTTGGAGGACGACTGCGAATTGTTGTATTTGCATAGCACCGCCTATGCGCCGAGTGCGGAAGGCGCGTTGCATGCGTTGGAGCCGAGAGTGGCTATCGACTGGCCGTTGGCGATTACCGAAATGTCCGAGCGCGACCGGCAACACTCAAACCTACCATCCGATTTTCAAGGTATCGAGCTATGAAATGCCGTCATTGCGGTTCCGAACTCTCTCTGCCGCTGATCGATCTGGGCAGTGCGCCGCCTTCGAATTCCTATCTGACCGCCGAAACCTTGCATGCGCCGGAACGCTGGTACCCGTTGCGGGTACTGGTCTGTCAACAGTGCTGGTTGGTACAGACCGAGGACTATGCCCATTGCGCCGAATTTTTTTCGGCCGATTACGCCTATTTCAGCTCGTTCTCGTCGACCTGGCTGCAGCACGCCGAAAATTACGTCGCGGCGATGGTCCGGCGTTTCGGTCTGGATGCAGGGTCGTTGGTGGTGGAAGTGGCCTCGAACGATGGTTATTTGTTGCAATATGTGCAGGCACGCGGTATTGGCGCCCTGGGTATCGAGCCGACTGCGAGCACTGCGCAAGCTGCCCGCGATAAGGGCTTGCGAATAGTAGAGGCGTTTTTCGGCGCGCAATTGGCCGAGCGGCTGGTTGCGGAAGGCGTCCGGGCCGATTTGATGGCCGCGAACAATGTGCTGGCGCATGTCCCCGACATTAACGATTTCGTCCGCGGCTTCGCGGTGTTGCTGAAGCCGGTCGGGGTTGCGACCTTCGAGTTCCCGCACTTGCTGAATCTGATCGAAAGCAACCAGTTCGATACGATTTACCACGAGCACTTTTCCTACCTGTCGCTGACCGCCGTGCAGCGCATATTCGCGGAAAACGGTTTGACGGTATTCGATGTCGAGGAATTACCGACCCATGGCGGCAGCTTGCGGGTGTTTGTTCAGCGCACCGCCGACGGCGCACAGCCGGTCGAGCCAGCCGTGGCCGAGTTGTTGCGGCGCGAGGTTCAGGCCGGCATGGCCGGGGTGGCTTTTTACGCCGGATTCCAGAAGCGGGCCGATGCGTTGAAGAACGATCTGCTAAGCTTTTTGCTGGACGCCGCCCGCAACGGCAAGAAAGTCGCGGCTTACGGCGCAGCGGCCAAAGGCAACACCTTGCTCAATTACGCCGGCGTGCGGCCTGATCTGATTGCCTATGTCGTCGACCGCAATCCGGCCAAGAAAGGCAAATGGCTGCCCGGCAGTCGGATACCGATTGTGGATGAGCAGCATTTGCAACGCGACAAGCCCGATTATGTGCTGATATTGCCGTGGAATTTGCAGCGCGAAGTTGTTGCGCAACTCGATTACCTGCGGGATTGGGGCGGCCGTTTCGCCATTGCCGTGCCGGAGTTAACGGTCCTCTAATGCGAATCGCGGTTACTGGGGCCGACGGCTTCATTGGCCGTTATCTGTTGTCGATCCTGCTGGCGCAGGGCCATCAGGTGGCTGCCGTTTCCAGGCGTTCCGATCATGCGCCGCAGCCCGGCCTGACCTGGTTACCGGCCGATTTGTTGGATGTCGGCCAAGCCAGGCAGGCGATGGCTCAAGCCGAAGCCGAGTGCTTGATTCATTTGGCCTGGTTCGTCGAGCACGGCCGGTTCTGGACCGCAGCCGAAAATTTTGCCTGGTGCGATGCCACGGCGAATTTGCTGGCGGCATTTAAAGAATTTGGCGGTAAGCGGGCGGTGATTGCCGGGACCTGCGCCGAGTACGACTGGAATTACGGCTATTGCGTCGAAGGCAAAACGCCAACTGCGCCGGTAACGCTGTACGGCAAGTGTAAGGATGCCACCCGGCAATTTACCGAAGGTTTTTGCCGCGACAACGGCATTGACTGGGTGTGGGGGCGGATTTTTACGCCGTACGGGCCGGGCGAACCGACGGCGCGATTCGTGCCGTCGGTGCTCTCGGCCATGGCCCGGGGCGAAGTTTTAAAGTGCAGCCACGGCCGGCAGTTTCGCGATTTTCTGCACGCCAGCGATGTCGCATCGGCTTTCGCCCATTTGGCGGCAAACACGTCGGCGACCGGCGCGTTTAACATCGCCTCGGGCGAACCGATGCGGCTGGCGGACATCGTGGCGATCTGCGCCGGTTTGTTCGAAGCCGTGCCGGCTGTCGAATTCGGCGCCGTGCCGGTCGCCGAATACGATCCGCTGCTGCTGGTCGGCTGCGCGGACAAGCTGGCTGCAACCGGTTGGGCCGCACGGATATCGATCCGCGACGGCCTTGCCGATTACCGAATTAAAATTAACGAATTGAAGGGGAGTGAATGATGGATCCGGTAACACAGTTTGCGCATGAAAGAGAGTCTATCCGCCAGGCTTTCGCGGCAAACAATGCGGGCGAACAGCTGACACGCGCCTGGATGAATTTCGCTCAAGCCGGCAAATATTCTTACCAGTTCGATTGGATGGGGCGGCCGATCATTCAATACCCGCAGGACATCGTGGCGATGCAGGAGCTGATTTGGTCGGTGAAGCCAGACCTGATCGTCGAGACCGGTATCGCTCACGGCGGATCCTTGATTTTCAGCGCATCGATGCTGGCGTTGCTGGACATGGCCGAAGCGATCGAAGCCGGCGAGCAGACGCTGAATCTGCGCGATTTCCGCCGTAAAGTGATCGGCATCGATATCGATATTCGCGCCCATAACCGGGCGGCGATCGAAGCCCACCCGATGAGCTCGCGGATCGAAATGATCCAGGGCTCCAGCATCGCCCCGGAGACCGTGGCCGAGGTCAAAGCGCGCGCGGAGGGTTCGCAGCGGATTCTGGTGTGCCTCGATTCCAACCACACCCACGAGCACGTGCTGGCCGAGCTGGAAGCCTACGCGCCGCTGACGACGGTAGGCAGTTACTGCGTGGTGTTCGATACCATGGTCGAAGACATGCCGGCCGATCTGTTCCCGGACCGTCCCTGGGGGCCGGGCGACAATCCGAAAACCGCGGTCAGACAATATTTGCAGTCGCATCCCGAATTTGAGATCGACAAAAGCCTGGACCATAAACTGCAGATTTCGGTGGCCCCTGACGGCTTTTTGAAACGCCTACGCTAAGCGCCGGCCTTGCCGATGCTCCGTTTTCCTGGTCTTTCTGTGCCGATTGCCCACGCTGTTGTCGCCAATGCCGGTTTTGCCGGCGGTCCGGCTGCCGTGGCGCAACGCGGCGAACGTATCGCAACTCTGGATTTTTTTCGCGGCATTGCCATTTTGATGGTGATTTGCGGCCATTTTCTGCCGCAGCGCTTGGTCTTCGGAGATTTAGCTGCATCGTTTGCCACGATGGGCAGGGGCGGCGTGATTGTGTTTTTTTTGCTCAGCGGATACTTGATATTCAAGAGTTTACAGAGCTGCAATATCGGCCCCTTTCTATGCCGGAGGTTTTTCAAAATTTTTCCGGCGTATTGGTTGAACCTGCTGGTGTTTTTCGTTGCCGGCCAACTGGGTTTCGGTTTGGCAAGTCACTCCAATGCGACCTACCTGGCGAATTTTACGATGCTGTCCGACCTGTTCAGGTTACCCAATGTCAGCAACGTATATTGGACCCTGTTGATCGAAGTGAAGTTTTACCTGTTTATCGCTTTGTATTCTCATTTCTTAAAGAATCGTTTCGTTTTGGCGGTACCGGTATTGTTTACTCTGGCTAATGCTGCGATGTTTTTACTTAGGGGCCAGGCCAGCCAGTTGTTGACGTATTTTCCGGTTTTCTTTGTCGGTATTCAGGTGTTTTTGGCGGAGAAATCGGATTGGGCAGGGGGAAGCCTGTTAAGGTTGGCTTTGATCGCCTTGTTGGCCGGACTTAACGTTGCCTTGTTCGACGGCATCTATCCGCTTTGGTCGATGGCCTATATTCTCGGCGGCGCTGCGGCGATGGCCGGACTGTTGCAATTCGGATTCTCGATGGCTTTGCTGGCGTTTTTCGGCAAGGTCTCCTATAGCAATTACTTGTACCACACGCTGGTCGGATACTCGTTGCTCGATTGGATCGGCCGCCAGCAGACCTTCGCCGGCAATCTGATAGCTATTGTGGGCGCGGCAGTGCTGTCGACCTGGGTGGCTTATCTGAGCTACATATTGGTCGAGTTGCCGGCGGTACGGTTTTGTAAAACCCATGAGCTACGGTTTCTGGGGCGGCTCTCCAGGGTTTGGACACGGTAATGGCAGCGGGAAAAACGGTTTTGGTGGTTTTGGGAACCCGGCCGGAGGCGATCAAGCTATCGCCTTTGGTTTTGGCCGGCAAAAACCGGAGCCAATTCGATTTTCTGGTCTGCAACACCGGCCAGCATCGGCAGATGTCGGATCAGGTGTTGGAGTTGTTCGGCTTGCATGCCGATTTCGATTTGGACATCATGCGTGCCGAACAAACCCTGACCGGTATCACCGTCGATATCCTGACGCGGATGCAGGATTGTCTGGACCGCTGCCGGCCGGATTGGGTCGTGGTGCAGGGCGATACGACGACCAGTTTTGCCGCGGCACTCGCGGCTTTTTACCGGAAGGTACCGGTAGCCCATGTCGAAGCCGGCTTACGAACCGGCAATATCTATGCGCCGTGGCCGGAGGAGATGAATCGACGGTTGGTATCCGAATTGGCGACGCTGCATTTCCCGCCGACCCGGTCCGCCGCGGAAAACCTGCTGGCCGAAGGGATTCCGCCGGACAGAATGTTGGTGACCGGAAATACCGGCATCGACGCTTTGAAGGGCCTGGTCAAGCGCTTGACGGACGACGCGATGTTGCAGGACAGGGCGGCGAAATCATTGAACGCGGCCGGTTTGAAAGCCGTGAGCTTGTCTGAGCGCCGGCCTTACGTACTGGTCACCTGCCACCGGCGGGAGAGTTTCGGCGCCGGCCTGGAGGCGATCTGCTCGGCGATATTGCAGCTTGCCGGCCATTTTCCCGGTTACGATTTTATTTACCCGGTGCACCCGAACCCACGGGTCAGGGAAACGGTAAACAGGCTGCTGGGAAGCGGTATCGCCAACGTTCAATTGATCGAGCCTTTGGAATATTTGCCGTTCGTCAGCCTGATGGCGGACGCCGAACTGATTTTGACCGATTCCGGCGGCGTGCAGGAAGAGGCGCCGAGTCTGGGTAAACGCGTCGTGGTTTTGCGAGACGAGACCGAGCGGACCGAGGGCCTCGACACCGGTCTGATTCGCTTGGCCGGAACCAATCCCGATAAAATAACCGCTTCTACGATAGACGCCTTGGAAGGCCGTTGGCCGCTGGCGGATAGCGCCGATGTTTACGGCGACGGACTGGCGTCGGAACGGATTATCGATACCATCGCCGCCCATTCCCCGGTTTGACCGCGCCTTACCATGAAACTACTTGCCGTATCCTACGTGCTGCCGCCCAATCTCTATTCGCAGGCCATCCAAATCGGCCGTCTGCTTTACCACGCCCGGCTGCCGATAGCCGCCGTCACGGGGCAGGTGGAGGCCTTGGCGAACGGGCTGGATGCGTATCCCGATTTCGACAGCCGCTTACTGTTTAGATTGCCGGTGGCGTACCGTGCGCCCTTCTCCGGCCTGTGGCATCGAATTGCGGCGAATCTGCTGCCCTTTTACGCGCGGGCCCCCGACGAATTCCTGGGCTGGGTGCCGCTGGCCGAGCGTGCCGTGGTCGAGCGTTTGGCGCAGGGCGATTTTGCGGCGGACGCATTGCTGAGCTTCGGCGAGCCGATGTCGGACCATCTGCTCGGCCTGCGTTTGAAACGCCGCTACGGTTTGCCGTGGGTGGCGCATTTCAGCGATCCCTGGGCGGATAACCCGTTCCGGCGCCGGTTTTTCCTGGCGAACATCCGTAACCGCCAATTGGAACGCGAAGTGGTTGCCGCCGCCGACCGCATCATTTTTACCTCGCAGGAAACCGTGGATTTGGTGATGGCCAAATATCCCGCGGCGTGGCGAGAGAAGACCCGGGTCCTGCCGCACGGTTTCGAGCCCGGCGCTTACGGCGACTCGCCACGCGATCCGGATGCGCCGCTGTTGATCCGTTATTTGGGGAATTTCTACGGCCACCGGTCGCCGCAGCCGTTGTTCGAGGCTTTGGCGGCCATTCTGCGCGAGCGGCCGGACGAACTGTGCGGCGTCCGCATCGAATTGGTCGGCGGAGTGCCGCCCAGGATGCTGACATCGGCGGCCTACCGGTCCTTGCCGGACGGATTGGTAACCGTGGTGCCTACCGTCGATTATTCGGCCTCGCTGGCATTGATGAAGCAAGCCGATTTGTTATTGGTGATCGATGCGCCGGACGACCTAAGCGTGTTTCTGCCCGGGAAGCTGGTCGATTATTTGGGCGCCGGCGTGCCGATTTTCGGCATCGTACCGCCCGGCGCATCGGCGCAGTTAATTGCCAAGCTCGGCGGTGTCGTCGCCAATCCGCGCCGACCGGCCGAAATCGCCGAGTCTCTGCGGCAGGTTTTGCACACTAGTCGCGAGCGCAGGGCGGCGGGAATTACGTCGGCCTGGGGTGATCCGCAAGTGCGCGCGGCTTACAGCGCCGATGCGGTGGCGGAACGGTTCCGTTCTATTCTCGGCGAACTGGCCGGCAGCGCTGCGGATGGGTAAGGTTTTTCTCTACGGCTATTACGGCTTCGGCAACGTCGGCGACGATTTGCTGTTGGCGGCGATTTTGCGGCGCTTGCGCTCGGCGGCGCCGGATTCGAGTTTTGTCGTGCGCAGCCTGCATCCGGTAGCCGACTTGCAAAGCGAAAACGTCGAATTCAGCTGCCAGGAGCGGATTCTGTTGCAGCCGAATCTGCCGAAGTGGCGGCGCCTGCTCGACTATCTGGCGGTCAATTGGCGGTCGCTGGCCGGTTGCCGGGCCATGGTTTTCGGTGGCGGTACGCTGTTTCACGCCCGCGGCGGCGCGTTGACCAATCTGGTGTTGATTTTCCTGGCCGTCGTTCAAGCCCGGCTCAGAGGCGCCCGAGTGTTTGTGCTGGGGGCCGGCGTCGCCGAAATGCCCGGCATTTCGGCCAGATTGTTAATGGCGGCGATCCTGGCGCTGAGCGATGATTTTGCCGTGCGCGACGCCTCGTCGTGGCGCCATTGCCGGCAGGTGATCGGCGGCAATCGCGTCAGGCGTACGGCGGATCTGGTGTTCTCATTGCAGTTGCCGACGGTGCCGACAACCTCGGCCGGCAAAACGGTCGGCGTCACGTTGGCGGCCAGCGATATCGGCGCCGCGACCGACGCGTATCCGCAGTTTTTTAGCGCTCTTGCCGCGGATTTGGCGGAATTACGCGACAAGGGTTGGTCGGTCCGGCTGTTGTCGTTTCAAGAGCTGGACGATCCGCAGGCCGGCGTGTCCGATACCAAATTGCTGCAGGCCGTCGGTATCGCCGGCGAGCGCGTCGAACTGCTCCGGGTTTCGTCGGACCCGGATGCATTGTGCCGGCAATTCGCCGAACTCGATATCGTTGTCGGGATGCGGTTTCACGGTCTGGTCATGGCGGCTTTGCTGGGCCTGCCGTTTGTCGGGATTGGCCGCGACAGCAAGCTGTCGGATTTTTGCCTGGATGCCGGTATGCCGTTCCTTTCGCTTTCCGAGGCGCGGACAGGGGTGATCGCCGAAACGATAGAGGGAGCAGCCGGCCGAATGGTCGATGGCGCCAATCTTGCCTCCTGGCAAGCCTTGTCTGCGGAAAATTTCGGCCCAATCGAGGAATACTTGAAATGAGGGTGATTTTGCACGGGTTCGGCTCGTTCCCGATTCTGTTTTACCACGTGGTCGAATATGCCAGACGCCGCTATCCGGAACTGGAATGGGCGATGATCTTGTCGTCGCCGCACCACGAGGCCTTGATGGTATCGCTGCTCGGCCGGGACAATGTCCTAGTATTGAATGCCAACGACGCCACTTGCACTACTGAAGAGAAAAATTGGCTGTATCCGGGCAGCCTGCACCGCGATATAGACAGCGAAAAACGCAATTTCAAATTCGCCCGCTCGCAGCTCCAACTGCAACGGGCGATGAACTTGTACCGCGGTGCCAGAGGGTTCATGGCGCGCTTCGCGCCGAGCCATGCTTTGGTGTCTCAGGTGGAAGGTCTGGACGGCAAGGTGTTTCTGGCGTGCGCCAAACAGATGGGCATACCGGTCGTCGTGCCGACTCATTGCCGCAATTTGGGCGGAATATTTTTTTCGCCGGATGATAGTGAATCCTTGCCGCCGTATGCGAATGCGGGCGATTCGACTGCCAGGCAGTCCGGCGAACGATTTCTCCGAGAGTTCCGGGAAGCGCCAAAAGCGCCGGCTGTCGGCCAGGCTGTAGCGGAAGACAAGATTCTGCCAACGTTCCAAAAGCCATTGTTGCAGCGTGTGGGCTTGGCGTTACAACGCCGGTTCGACGCCAGGGAAAGCTTCGAATGGGATTACCTGCGTGCGGCGTTTTTGAATAACCTGCCTTGGCTGCGGGACGCTGTTTGGAATTTGCGGCGCTGGAAAAACCAAGGGCTATGCGACATTACCGGTTTGGAACAGCTCCCGGAAAAATTCGTGTTTTATCCGTTGCAGTATTCGCCCGAGTCTTCGATCAATACCCCGGCGCCGTATTTCGTCGATCAGATGCGGGCAATCGATGCGATTCGGCATGCGTTGCCCAGCGACGTGGTTTTAGTGATCAAAGAACACCCGGCCTGCATACTGCTGCGAAGCGGCAGTTTCGTCCGCGAGTTGCTGCATAAATCCGGTGTCGTGGTGGCCCATTACGCGATGCCGTCGGCGGAAATCGTAAAACGGGCGCGGATCACGATCTCAGTGACCGGCACCGCCACCTTCGAAGCCTATCTGCTGGGCCGGCCGTCGATTACCTTGGGCAACGCCTTTTTTTCCGAGGCTTTGGGCGGCGTCTGCAATCTCCGCGATTTACGCGCCAAAATTGCCGAGAAATTGGATGGCAAAGTCGACGACGCCGAGATTATCGATTTTCTGGCCCGCGTGTTTTCGGTACGCAAGGACATCGTGTTCGGTTCGCCGGGCATGGCCGGCGAACCGGTGTTACGCGAGGGCAATGTAACTGCGTTTGCCGAGGGCTTCATCCAACATTGCCGTGCTATCGACGGAGTGGGCAAATGAATACGGTGCCGCAACAAGCCCATGTCTGCCCGATTTGCGCTGCCGAGCAGTCCAGGCCGATACCGTTCCGCGACCCCGATTCCGGGCTGCGGGTGTTGAAAACCGCCGGTTACCATTGGCGTTTATGCGGCACTTGCGGCAATGCCTTCCCGACGCAGACGGTGTCGTTGGCGGAACTGCAGCAATATTGGGATCGCAACCGGGTAATCGATGATACGCCTGCCGCCGAGGCCGAGGCTGTCTGGCAAGGCCGTTGGCAGGCCAGCCAAGTTTGGGCGCAGCGGACTTACGACTTTGTCGCGCCGTTTTTACGGCCGGATATGCAACATTTTCTCGATGTCGCTTGCGGGCTGGGCGCAACCGTCGCCCTGTTCCGCGATAAGGGTTGGCAGGCGGAAGGGGTCGATGCCGACCCGAACACGCGGCAATTCCACGAAAAAGCCGGAGTGTCGGTGACGATAGGGCAGGTGGAGAATTTGCAGCCGGGAGCTGCTTTCGATGTGGTTTCGATCGCGCATGCGATTTATTTCGTCAGCCGGCCGCGGCAGTTCGTGCAGCAGGTCGCGGCGATGCTGAAGCCCGACGGCCTGTTCGTCGTTATCGTCAGCGATTTGTTGTCGTCGTTTAGCGACAGTTGTCCGGGTTATGCGCACACCTGGTATCCGAGCGCCGATGCGCTGGTCTATCTGCTGGAGCAGGAAGGTTTCGTCGTGATTGCCCGCCGCCGATTGAAAGGCTCGATCATGATTTTGGCAAAACCCGGCCAAACCGTTGCGCCGCGGGCGTTTCCGCGCCGCGACTACTGGTTGCACATGAGCCAGGCCTGGCGCTTTAAATTGTTGGGTCGGCCTTACCGCTGCCTGGTAAACGGTTTAAAAAAACTGTTGCGGAAATAGTTTGGATTGCTTATGCGTAACGGCACTTCAGGCATCCGGCCAGAGGCCGGAAACGGCAAATTTGGGGTGCGGCTTGTCCGCACCGTTTTGAGAATAGGGGAGAACTGGCATGGGGCACGCGGCTGAGGTCGAGTCCGGAGAACGTTTTGAATTCGGCGAAAATTGGGCGCGTTTCTTGGCCGAGCTGTCGGATGAAAAAATCGCCGCGGCGGAGGCGTCGCTGAAACGGATGCTGGGCGTCGAGTCTTTGCAAGGCAAGACCTTTCTCGATGCGGGCTCCGGCAGCGGCTTGTTTTCGCTGGCGGCGGCGCGCCTGGGGGCAACGGTGCATTCCTTCGATTTCGATCCGAGTTCGGTTAAATGTACCGAACGGATCAAGCAGCTTAAATTCCCGGACTGCGAACGCTGGCGGATCGAGAGCGGATCGGTACTGGATCGAGCCTATGTCTCGGCATTAGGTGATTTCGATGTGGTCTATTCCTGGGGCGTGTTACACCATACCGGCGATATGGCTGCGGCATTTGCCAATATCTCCGCTTGCGTCAAACCGGGCGGTTTGCTGTTTATCGCGATCTACAACGACCAGGGCTGGATCAGCCGCTATTGGACCTGGGTCAAACGATTGTACAACCGCAGCAGGATTGCCAAACCGGTATTGATCGCATGCCATGCCCCTTACTTGCTGGGCCTGCGCTGGCTGGTGCGCGCTGCCAGCGGACGGCTGTCGATCGAGCGCGGCATGACGATCTGGTACGACATGATCGATTGGTTGGGCGGTTATCCGTTCGAAGTGGCCAAGCCGGAACAAGTCTTCGCTTATTTCCGCGATCGCGGTTTTACTTTGACCGAAATGACGACTTGCGGCGGCCGCATGGGCTGTAACGAATTTGTGTTCCGCCTTGCCAACCGCTAACGCCAATCGCATCGTCGTCGTCCACGTCATCACCGGCCTGAACGTCGGCGGTGCCGAGCGCATGCTGTGGAAGTTGCTGGCCCATGCCGACCGGGAGCGGTTCGACATGCGGGTAGTTTGCCTGATTGGCGACGGGCCGGTTGCGGACGATATCCGCGCCTTGGGCATACCGGTATTGTGTTTGGGCGCTCGGTCCCCGGTGAGCGGCTTGAAAGCCGTCGGCCGTTTGCGCAAATATTTGCTCGCGGCACGGCCGGATATTGTGCAAGGCTGGATGTACCACGGTAATTTTGCGGCCTGGGCGGGCCGTTTGCTGATCGGCCGGCGGGTACCGTTGATCTGGGGTGTACGGCAGAGTCTTTACGACATCAATAAAGAAAAGCCGGGTACCGCGAAAATCATCCGCTTGTGCGCCTGGTTGTCCAGAGCGGCGACTAAAATCCTGTACAACTCGCAAACCGCCAAACAGCACCACGAAAACATAGGTTATGCGCCGGAGCGCGGCGATTGGCTGCCGAACGGTTTCGACACCGACGTATTCCGGCCGGAGCCGGCGGCGCGGACTGCATTACGGGAAGAGCTCGGCTTGCAGCCGCAAGCGGCGTTGGTCGGCATGGTCGCCCGCTACGATCCGATGAAAGGCCATGCCAATTTTCTAAAGGCCGCCCAACTGTTGGCCGAGCGGCGCAACGATGTGCATTTCGTGTTGGCCGGGCGTGGGGTCGACTCGCAAAACCGCTTGTTTGTCGACGCCGAACGCAGTTCCGCTTTACAGGGGCGTTTGCATCTATTGGGTGAGCGCCAGGATATTGCAAGCATTACTGCCGCGCTGGATATCGCCGTCACGCCCTCGGTTTCGGAAGGCTTTGCCAACGCGATCGGCGAAGCAATGAGTTGCGCGGTCCCGTGCGTGGTGACCGATGTCGGCGATTCCGCGGCGGTTTTGGGCGACGGCGGCAGAGTCGTTGCCGCCGAAGATTCGCAGACGTTGGCGGCCGCAATCGGCGAACTGCTCGATTTGGCGCCCGAACGGCGACAGGCGATTGGTATGCAGGCCCGGCAGCGGGTGCTGGAGCAGTTTTCGATTCAAGCGGTGGCTCAGCGTTATCAAGATCTATACCGCAGTTTGGCTGCGGCCGAGGATGCTTAAGCGATGTGCGGCATAGCGGGTTTTTTCGGCATTGACCTGTCCGACCCGGAAGCGGTTCTGCAAGCGATGGGCGATGCGATTCGCAGTCGCGGCCCCGACGATAGCGGGATTTTCCGAAGTGCCGAGGACGGGATCGGCTTGGTGCACCGCCGGCTGGCCATCGTCGACCTGTCGCCGGCCGGGCATCAACCGATGCTGTCGTCCTGTCGGCGCTATGTCATCGTTTTCAACGGCGAAATTTACAACCATTCGGTGTTGCGCGAACAACTGGAGCGGGCCGGACAGGCGCCGGTTTGGCGCGGGCATTCCGACACCGAAACCTTATTGGCGGCCATCGCCGCCTGGGGTTTGCGCAAAGCGCTGGAGTCGGCGGTGGGTATGTTTGCGCTGGCTTTATGGAATCGGGAAAGGCGCGAGCTGTCGTTGGCGCGGGACCGCTTGGGTGAAAAGCCGTTGTATTACGGTCGGGTAACCGGCGGTTTGGCTTTTGCTTCGGAACTGAAAGCCTTGCGGGCAATTCCGGGCTTCGTTGACGAAATTGATCGTCAAGCCCTGGCGTTATACATGCGGCATAACTACGTTCCCGGCCCGTTCAGTATTTATAGCGGGATCAATAAGTTGGTTCCGGGCAGTTTGTTGACCTTCGACCGCAGCCAGATTGCATCGGGCAAGTTGCCGGAGCCCGATCTGTTCTGGTCCGCCGCCGCTGCGGCTAGAGACGGCTTGGCCGAGCCGTTTACGTTTAATTCCGCAGACGACGCGGCCGACGCGCTGGAACAACAGTTGCGCGAGGCCTTGCGCGGCCAGATGGTGGCCGATGTGCCATTGGGTGCATTTTTGTCGGGCGGTGTCGATTCGTCGACGATCGTCGCGTTGATGCAGGCCGAGGCGCGGGCTGCAGGTGCACCGCCGGTCAAGACTTTTACCATCGGCTTTGGCGAGGATGCATTCGACGAGGCCCGCTACGCAAAGGCGGTGGCCCGGCATTTGGGTACCGAGCATAGCGAACTTTATGTAACCTCCAACGATGCGTTGACCATCATTCCAGAGCTGCCGGCGATTTACGACGAACCGTTTGCCGATTCGTCGCAATTGCCGACATGCCTGGTTTCGCGCATGGCCCGGCAGCAGGTTACGGTAGCGTTGTCCGGCGACGGCGGCGACGAATTGTTCGGCGGCTACGGCCGCTACCGGATGGCGCAGCGGCTATTGGCCAAGCTGGCAGCGGTGCCTTTGCCGCTGCGCAATGCGCTAGCCGGGGTTTTACGCGGCGTACCGGTCAAAGGTTGGGACGCTCTGTACGCTGGTGTCCAGCCCTTGTTGCCGGCCGGCACGCGTAGCGGTTTCCCGGGGGACAAGATTCATAAAGGGGCTGGCTTGTTACATAGCGCCAATCCTGCCGAGTTGTACTTGAACCTGATCAGTCATTGGCAACCGGCCGATGTGGTGCTCGACGGCGACTCTGGAACTGCGTTGCTGAAAAGTTGGCCGGAATTGCCGGAGTTGCTCGAACAAATGATGTTGTTCGATAGTTGCAGTTATCTGCCGGACGACATTCTGGTCAAGGTCGACCGGGCGGCAATGAATGTCGGCCTGGAAACCCGGGTGCCGCTGCTCGACCATCGTTTGTTCGAGTTTGCCTGGAAATTGCCGCGGCAGATGAAGGTGCGCGACGGCGAAGCCAAATGGCTATTGCGCCGGGTGTTGTACCGGCATGTGCCGCGCGAGTTGATCGAACGGCCGAAAATGGGTTTTGCGGTACCGCTCGAAGAGTGGCTGCGCGGGCCGTTGCGCGACTGGGCCGAGGCCTTGCTTGACCGCTCGCGGCTCAGCCGCGACGGTTATTTCGATCCGGAGCCGATCAGGCGCAAATGGGCCGAGCATTTGTCCGGTCGGCGGAATTGGCGATTTTTGTTGTGGGATGTTTTGATGTTCAATGCCTGGCTCGATCAGCAATGAGTAACAAACTATTGGTGGTTTGCAACGACCTGGATTTTTTTCTGCTGCACCGGCTGCCGGAAACCAGCGGGGCGCTGAAACAGGGTTACGAAGTCCACGTTGCGACCCCGCCCGGGACGCGGGTTGCGGAAATCCGCGATCTCGGTTTTATCTATCACGAGCTGGTGCTGACCCGGAGCGGCCAAAACCCGATGGCGGAGCTGGCAGCGCTCCGGGCGATGTATGGCTTGTTCAAGCGGGTGCAACCCGATCTGGTTTACCTGATGACGGTAAAGCCGATTTTGTACGGTGGCATCGCCGCGCGCTTGGCCGGGGTCAAGGCCGTGGTTGCCGCAGTATTCGGTATGGGCTATCTGTTTACCGATACCCGGCTTAAAACCCGGATCCTCCGAACTTTGGTTTCCCGGCTCTACCGCGTGGCGCTGGGGCACCGGCGTATTCGCGTGATCTTTCAGAATCAGACCGATCGCGATCTGATGGTCGGGCTAGGTGTCGTGTTGCCGCAGAACACCGTATTGGTGCGCGGTTCCGGGGTCGACTTGCAGCGCTTCGCCGTTATCCCGGAGCCGGAAGGCCGGCCGGTCGTGTTGATGGCGGCGCGCTTGCTGTACGATAAAGGCGTGAGGGAATACGTCGAGGCCGCCCGCTTGTTGTGTGAACAGGGTGTCGACGCGCGCTTTGTGCTGGTCGGCGATCGGGACGACGGCAATCCTTCCAGTTTAAGCCGTCAGGAAGTCGAAGCCTTGCGTGCCGATCCGAATATCGAATTTCTCGGCTTTCAAAAAAATATGCCGCAATTATTGGCCGCTGCCAATATCGTGGTATTGCCCTCCTACCGCGAGGGCTTGCCCAGAGTCTTGGAAGAGGCGGCCGCCTGCGGGCGGGCGGTCATTACTACCGACGTGCCGGGTTGTCGGGATGCGATCGAAACCGATGTCAGCGGTTTGTTGGTACCGGTGAGAGATGCCGTTGCGCTGGCAGATGCGATTCGGCGTCTATTGGCCGATGGCGGTTTGCGGCGGGAGATGGGGCGGCGGGGCCGGCAACTGGCCGAACGACGCTATGCCGTCGCAGCTATCGTCGACGCTCATCTGGCGATTTACCGCGAATTAATCTCTGAAGCTGCCGACGTCTGATTATTCGGTGCCGCTTTAAATCCCGCACTGAACGAGCGGACGACGGTGATTTTCGTAGTGGCCTGATTTTGCCCGAAATTTTGCTAAAATGGCCGCCATTTCCTTTTCTCGAGCTGACATGAAACACATCGAACTCCTTTCCCCGGCCGGTACCTTGCGCAATATGCGTTACGCGTTTGCTTTCGGTGCCGATGCGGTTTATGCCGGGCAGCCGCGCTACAGTCTCCGGGTGCGCAATAACGATTTCCTATCCGAGAATCTGGCTAAAGGCATAGCGGAAGCGCATCAGTTGGGCAAAAAGTTTTTCCTGGCCGCCAACGTTATTCCGCATAACGCCAAAATCAAAACCTTTTTGAAGGACATGGCGCCGATCATCGCGATGCAGCCCGACGCGCTGATCATGGCCGATCCGGGTTTGATCATGATGACCCGCGAACAATGGCCGGAGATGCCGATTCACTTGTCGGTGCAAGCCAATACCGTCAACTATGCCAGTGTTAGGTTCTGGAAGAGCATGGGCGTGGAACGGGTGATTTTGTCGCGCGAACTGTCGCTGGACGAGATCGCCGAGATTCGCCAGCAATGCCCCGATATGGAATTGGAAGTTTTTGTGCACGGCGCGCTGTGCATCGCTTATTCCGGCCGCTGCTTGCTGTCGGGCTACTTCAATCATCGCGATCCTAACCAAGGCACTTGTACCAATTCCTGCCGCTGGAAATACGATACCAAACCGGCGGTGGAAAACGCTGAGGGCGATTATTTGTTGGCCGATAGCGCGGTTATTTCCATGACCGATTTGAACCAGGGGCTAAACACTGCCAGTTGCGGCGGCGCCGATCGGCATCCTCTCGCCGACAATATTTATTTCCTGGAAGAAGAAGGGCGGCCGGGCGAGCTGTTGCCGGTGATGGAAGACGAGAACGGCACCTACATCATGAATTCCAAGGATCTGCGCGCGATTGAGCACGTGCAGCGCTTGGTGGAAATCGGCATCGATAGTTTGAAAATCGAGGGCCGCACCAAATCCCATTTTTACGTCGCTCGTACCGCACAGACTTACCGCCAGGCCATCGACGATGCTCTAGCCGGACGGCCGTTCCAACCGGAGTTGCTCGGTATTCTGGATAATCTGGCCAACCGCGGCTACACCGACGGTTTTTACCAGCGCCACCACACCCACGAACACCAAAATTATCTGTCCGGCTATTCGAAGAGCCACCAACAACAGTTTTGCGGCGAAATTACCGGTTTCGATGCCGCGACCGGCATGGCCGATGTCAGCGTCAAAAACAAGTTTGCGCTGGGCGACAAATTGGAACTGATTCTGCCGAGCGGCAACCGGGATATCGTCGTGGAACACATGGTCGATAAATACGGCCAGCCGATGCAGGAAGCCGCCGGCGGCGGCTACGAAGTGAAGATTCCGTTGCCGACCGCTGAGTGCGATTACGGTTTGTTGGCCCGTTATTACTGATTCGCGGAGGCGAGTATGAGCTTCGATACGGCGGATTTATGCGACCGTTTTGCCCAAACCGACAGTTTTCAGGTGGCAGAACCAGTGCTGCGCCATTTCGGCGGTAACCGCCGGTTCTGCGGTCAAATCACGACGCTAAAAGTGTTCGAGGACAATTCGCTGGTCCGCGCCGTGTTGGCGGAGAAAGTCGACGGCCGCGTATTGGTGGTCGACGGTGGCGGTTCCAAGCGTTGTGCGCTGATCGGCGATACCCTGGCCGGCTTGGCGCTGGAGAACGGTTGGCAGGGCATCGTGGTCTACGGCAGTATCCGCGGCTCCGAACTGATCCGGCATCTGCCGATCGGCGTGATGGCGTTGAACACGAATCCGTTACGCAGCAACAAGCATGGCCACGGCGACCGCGACGTGATGATCACGTTTGCCGGCGTCAATTTCAAAAAAGACCATTATTTATATGCCGATGGCGACGGAATTATCGTCTCGGATGCGAAATTGGATTAGAATTCTTCCGTCTTAACCCAGTAAAACACTCAAGAATATGCAAATAGTACTCGCTAACCCCCGTGGATTCTGTGCCGGCGTCGATCGGGCCATTGAAATCGTCGATCAAGCGATCGATACGTTTGGTGCGCCGATTTACGTACGACACGAAGTGGTGCACAACCGCACCGTAGTCGATGGCTTAAAGGAAAAGGGTGCCGTTTTTATCGAAGAACTCAGTGACGTGCCGGTCGGCTCTTATCTAATATTCAGTGCTCATGGCGTGTCCAAGGCGGTGCAGCAAGAAGCGGAGGAGCGCCAGCTGACGGTGTTCGATGCGACTTGTCCGCTGGTGACCAAGGTGCATATGCAGGTGGCCAAACATGCCAAGCAAGACCGGGAAGTGATTTTGATCGGCCACGCCGGTCATCCCGAAGTTGAGGGTACCATGGGCCAGTACGATAAATGCACCGAGCACGGCGATATTTATTTGGTCGAAACGCCGGAAGACGTCAAAAACCTGAAGGTCAACAATCCGGACAATCTGGCTTATGTGACGCAAACCACACTGTCGATGACGGATACCAAAGTCATGGTCGACGCGTTGCGCGAACACTTTCCGTCGATCAAGGAACAAAAGAAAGACGACATTTGCTACGCCACCCAAAACCGCCAAGATGCCGTACACGACTTGGCGAAAATCTCCGATCTGATTCTGGTGGTCGGTTCGCCTAACAGTTCCAATTCCAATCGTTTGCGGGAGATTGCCGAACAACTGGGCAAACCGGCCTACCTGATCGACACCTATAAGGATTTGAAACAAGAATGGTTGGACGGTATCGAAGTGGTCGGCGTCACCGCCGGTGCCTCGGCCCCGGAAGTGCTGGTGCAGGAAGTGATCAACCAATTGAAGGAGTGGGGCGGTGAAGACACTGCCGTGCGTGAGAACAAAGGTATCGAAGAAAAAGTGGTGTTTTCGATTCCGAAAGAATTGAAAAAAGCTATGGAAGCCTGATTTTTAGGAGTCGTTTATGTCGATCACAGCTCAGGAACTGGTTGCTGCCGCCAAGCAGCAGATCACCGAAATCGACGTCGCCGCCGCCAACGCCCGGTTGTCCGGCGCGTTGCTGCTCGATGTGCGGGAGCCGGCCGAATTTGCCGCCGGCCATTTGCCGGGAGCGGTCAACATTCCGCGCGGCGTCTTGGAGTTTCAAATCGGCGGCCATCCGGCGTTTCAGGGTAAGCAGGATGCCGGTATCGTGGTCTACTGCCAGAGCGGCGGTCGCTCCGCGTTGGCAACCCAGGTCCTGAACCAGTTGGGATATTCCGGCGCGGTTAGCATGGCCGGCGGCTTCAAGGCTTGGGCGGAGAGTGGACTCAAGGTTGAATGAGTTAAGCCAGATCCGGATCGACAAATGGCTGTGGGCCGCGCGCTTTTTCAAAACCCGCGGTCTGGCGGCCGATGCCGTCAACGGTGGTAAGGTCCATGTCAACGGTCAACGTTGCAAGCCGGGTAAGGACATCAAAATCGGCGATCTGGTCACGGTGACCAAAGATCAGTACACCTGGGAAGTGCGGGTAACCGATCTAAATCAGCAGCGGCGTCCGGCTCAGGAAGCCGCTCGGCTTTACCACGAAGACGAGACCAGCTCGGAAAGACGCCATCAGCAAATCGAATTGCGCAAGCAGCAACAAGCGTTACAACATCCATCCGAACGCGAACACAAACCTAACAAGAAACAACGCCGGCAAATCCACCGTTTCAAGCAGGACTCGTTGTAAAGTCTTACGGCGAGCGGATAAAACGGTAGCCACTTCGCAAGCTTCAATTTATTATTCCGCGCTGAATGTAGTGAATTGAGCATGGCGATTTTGTAATACACTCGCAGTTCGATTCCGTTAAGCAAAGCCTAAGCCGCCCCCGCTAGCTTGAAAACAGCGGCGGCAATAGCGGCCGTCGAACCTTGCCAAATTTGTTTAGGACCATTAATGCCGATCAGCCGATTATTTTCCCTACCCGTCACGCTAATTGCTGGTAGCCTGATCGCCGGTTGCGCCACGACCCGGCAGATCGCGGTGGATTATCCCAAAACCGAAACCTTACCGATCAAACCCTTACGCGGTCATGCGACGGTCGGCGGCGACGATTATTACGTGCAATTGGTGTCGGATTTCGAGTTCAAAGGCGACAGCGCGCTGAAAGGCGGTTGTAACGAAATGGGCGGCCATTACGAGAACGGCGATTTGTCGGCGGCTTTGGTATTCAGCGTCCATAACGAGACTTTGAAGCTGAAACGCGAGGTGAGCGGTTTTCTTTATCAAGCGACCACCGGCAAATGCAACTTCAAGTTGGAGACCAAAAAAGCCAACCTGACGCCGTGGTTGAGGCTGGATACCGGCAAGGATACGCTGGTTGATTACAACTTTTTAACCAGCAACAGCCACGAAGCCAACCTGTCGCAATTGGTCAGCGACGTCAACGCCGCCAGCGGTTTGTTCGCGTTGACCGGGGTAGGTGCCGGCATGGCGGTGATGGGAAAGTTGGCTGGTAACTGGGTCGAGACCAGCCCGCAGGTGGTAGCGAAGACACCGGCCGCTAGCGGTAAGTACAGTTCCGAAACCCACTCCTTGCCTGCCAGCGTGGTGTTGGCCGGCGATAGCGGTAATTTCAACCAGAGCCGGTTGGCGGTCTATGAAGTGGTTGAAGGCGGCTGGAAAGCCTGGAGTTCGGAAACCCGGCTGCTTGGCGAATTGAGGATTTACCCGGAAGTCGCCACGTCGCTGTTGCTAAAAACCGGCGGCGACGCCATTCCGGACGCGCATGATTTATCCTTGGAGGAATTGTGGCGGGCGCCGGTACAAACCGCTAACGGCGAGATCAGCCTGCAACAATTGATCAACCAGGTCGACCCGGCCGCCAAACCCAATTTGCAACCGGATTGGCGTAACTATGACGATGTGGAAAGCCAATGCCGGCGGCTGAAATTGGTGATGAAGGATTTGGGCTTCAATAAATTCGACCGCGATGCCGTGTTGTACTACTTCCTGGCCAAATCCACCGATTGGAAAAACTTCAATATCTCCGCGCAGAAGGCCATGACCGACGAAATTCGGCCGAAACTGCTGGAGCAGTACCGGACCAAGGATTTTTCCGCCTGTCTGGCGGCAGAGGACTATACGGCCATGAAAAACATGCGCTTACCGGTCAACACGCTACAGGACTGGGATAATCTGACCAGTTCCAGGCAGAAGAAAGAGGGTGTGATCAGTCCGATTCAATCGGCGGCGCGCCAATTTTTGTCGGCATTGCAAAATCCGAATCAGGATGAAGCGGCCCGGCAGCTGTATCCGTTGTTGAATACCGAAAAATCCGGCAACGGTTCGGTATTGCTGCAGAATCATTTGAGCAACTTCGGCTTGGAAGCCTTGTTGCAACTGCCGAATATTGCCGATGATGGTGTGGTGATCAATGCGGCGCAGTTGGCCAGCGTGTTTGGCGCGCTCAACGTCGAGAGTTTCAGTTGCGCGCGGCCGGCGCAGGAACAAGGCCAGCCGCTGGCGAATATCGGCATCATGTTGTTCGCGACCAAACCTGGCAGTCCGCGCGAGAAAGGCGGTGCGCTGGAATTCGAATTGGTGCAGGGCAAAATCAGCCGTTTGGCGTTTCAACACCCGTCGTTTCGCGATTTCGAACAAAATTTGGCGGACTATCCCGATTTGGGCGGTTGCCGGATAGATGCCGAATTCATCAACCGATTGCACTGATCTGAAGCCGATGCCGATCGCGATCAACCGGAGAAAAGCCTTGATTGCCGCCGCGGCAGTCTCCGCCGGCGTGGCAAGCTATGCGTTGGCCGGGTTTTACCTGCTGCCGAAAATTGCCTTGAGCAAGCTGCCGGAAATCATCAAGCAACAAACCGGGCAAACGCCGCAGTTGAAACAGATCAGTCTGAACCCGTTCAGCTTGGTGATCGAGCTGCGGGATTTCTCGTTGCCGGCCGGGGATGGACAACTGCTGGCCGGTTTCGAAAGCCTGCGCATCGATCTGGCGTTTTGGCGTTCGGTCGGAATGGGCGGTGCCGTGGTCGACAGCATCGAGTTGACCAAACCGCAATTCAATATTAGTCGCCGGGCCGACGGCAGCTTTAATTTTGCCGATCTGCAGCCGCAGCAAACCGAAGCTGAAGATACGCCGGAGCCGGACGCCGCGGCCAGCCCGTTCAAACTGGCGATTCATCGTTTGGCAATCGCCGAAGGCAAAGTCGCCTGGTCGGATGCCTCTTCCGGTCAAACTTTGGCGGAAACTTTATTGCCGGTTAATTTGACCCTACAGGAAATCAGTACTCTGGCTGATCAAACCGGTAACGGCAAGTTGACTTTGGGCCTCGAGTCAGGCGGTAGCATCGAGTGGAGCGGCGATTTAAGTCTGCAGCCGTTAGCCTCGAAGGGACGAGTAACGCTCGACGGTATCCGGTTGGACAAAATTTGGCAGTTGTTTTTGCAGGAGTTGCCGGTGCGGATCGAGGCCGGTCAGGCTGGTCTGCAAATCGAATATCAAGTAACGGTTGACGATACCGGTGCCGTCACGGTGCTGAACAACGGCGCGCTGGCCTTACGAGAGTTGGCAGTCGTCGAAAAAGCCACCGGGAAGCCTTTGATCGATTTACCTGAATTAGTCGTCAGCGGCATCGGCGCCGATTTAGGCAGTCAAGCCGTCACTATTACCTCGGTTGTCAGCAACAATGCGGCGATAAAGGCTTGGCTGCAAGCTGACGGAGTGGTCAATTATCAGGCCTTGTTCGCTGACGACGCTGGCGGCTCGGCAGCCGGCGCCACTCAAACAAGCGGTAGCGCCGCTCCGGTTGCCAATGCCGGCAAACCCTGGTCGATTCGGTTGGGCGAGTTGGCGTTGCACGATTACCAAATCCATTTTACGGATTTTAGCCAAGCCAAACCGTTCGAATTCAAACTGACGGAGTTGAATTGCTCATTACAGAATTTCAGTTCCGATCTGGCCGGCAAACTACCGTTGCAGTTCGATACCCGTTTGAATCAAGCCGGTAGCTTGGCGCTGAAAGGCGATATGACGCTGGTACCCTTCGTCGCCGATTGGGATCTGCATCTCAAGGACCTGCAGTTAAAACCCTTCCAACCCTACTTGGAACCGTTCATAAAGCTGGAAGTGGTGGACGGCGACGTCAATGCGGCCGGCAAACTGCATCTGGCTGCCGCCGAGCCGTTTCAACTCAAATTCACTGGCGATGCCGACATCGATAATCTTTTGACTCGCGACCAACTGAAAAACAAGGATTTCGTGAAGTGGTCGAATCTGGTGCTGAACGGCATCGATATCGATTTGGCCGCGCAAGACTACAAGCTGGCGAACGTGGTATTGGAGCGTCCTTATGTGCGGTTCAATATCAAAAAGGACGGTAGTACCAATGTCGACGATATCCTGGTCGAACAAGCAGCCGAACCGGTACCGACGACAAAGCCGGTTCAAGCTCGCGGCAAGTCCGAAACCGCGACAGCCCAGGCGGATGAGCCCCGTCTGAGCATAGGCAAGATCGAGATGCGTAACGGCAACTCGAATTTCGCCGACTATTCGTTGATTTTGCCGTTCGTAGCCGAAATGAACGGTTTGAACGGCGAAGTGAGCGGTTTTTCTTCTGCCAAGGATGCCGTCGCGACGATGGCTTTGAAAGGCAAGGTTTACGATATGGCCTTGGTGGGCATCAAGGGCAAGTACCAGTTCCAGAGCGGTGACTCCGATATTGCCTTGAATTTTACCCATATGCCGTTACCGTTGATCACCCCTTATATGGCGGAATTTGCCGGTTACCGGATAGAGAAAGGCCAGATGGCTCTGGATTTGCACTACAAAGTAAAGAGCGGCCAGCTTGAAGTGCAAAACAAACTGTTAATCGATCAATTGACTTTGGGTGATAAAGTCGAAAATCCGAATGCAGTGTCCGTGCCGTTGCATTTGGCAATTGCCTTGTTGAAAGACGCCGACGGCAAAATCAATCTGGATTTTCCGATTTCCGGCAGCCTGGAGGATCCGCAATTTAGCGTCGGCGCCCTCGTGCGCGACGTGTTGGTGAACTTGGTCGCCAAGGTGGCAATGTCTCCGTTCAAGGCCATTGCGTCGCTATTGGGTGACGACAAGGACTTCAGTGTCGTGCAATTTAATCCGGGTAGTGCCGAATTGGCTAAGGATGAGACGGTCAAGCTGGGCGAATTAAGCAAGGCCTTGTTGAGCAAACCGGAACTGACCTTGGAAATCAAAGGTATTGCCTATCAGAATCAGGATTGGCCGGCGATGCGGTTCGAGGCCTTACAGGATGTACTGAAAAAAATGAAATCCGGCGAACTGCGCGATCAGGGCCAGAAGATTCGTCACGAATATATTCAGCTTGCCGACGACGATTACAAGCGCTTGTTGGCCAAGTTTTTCGCGGAAGTGTTTCCGGAAGATTTCGAACGCAGTCTGCTCGGTACGCCCCGTATTAAAAGCAAACCCGACGCGGATTTTTACGCTTCGGCGCGCGAGCGGCTGGAAAGCATTTTTCAACCCGATCCGCTAAAGCTCAACGATTTGGCGGTAGCCAGAGCTAACCATATCGCCCAATATGTCGCCGACCAGCCGGGCGGAATCAGTCGGGACCGAGTCTACATCCTGGCGACCGAGCTGAACCAGGCAGACGCAGCCGACGGCATCAAGTCGGTGTTAACATTGAGTGCAGGGCCTTAGGGGCCGCCAGGCTGCGACTCGCTCAGCCCGAAAACCCGTGATAAATAAGATTGGGCTAATCGGCGGTGCGTGCGGTTCGCGATACTGCCGGCACCCAACTTTACAGCGTTGCGGTGTAAGATAGGCCTAATGCTTAGGCTGAGCCGGGTCGCGGCGAAATTCATTTAGTGTTACTAACCCATTGGAGTAGCTATGAAAAATAAGCTTGTTCGTTCGATGTTGACGCTGGCCTTGACTGCGGCTGGTGCGTTTTCGTCGGCCCCGGCGCTCGCCGAAGCGTTTACTTCGTGCACGATGACCTACAAAATGAGCGGCTGGTCTTTGGTTTACAAGCAATACGACGGTATCGGCAATATCAGTTGCAGCAACGGTCAGCGCGCCCAGGTAGCCTTGGCGTCGAAAAGCATCGGCTTTACCATCGGCAAGTCCGAGATCGAAGGTACCGGGGTGTTTTCCGATGTGAAGAATTTAAACGAAATTTACGGTAATTTCGTCGCCTTGGAAGGCCATGCCGGCGCGACCAAATCGGTTGACGGCCAAGTGTTGACCCGCGGTGAAATATCCTTGGCATTGTCGGGTAAAGGACGCGGGATAGACATCGGCGTAACCTTGGGTGCCCTGACCATTTCGCCGCGTTGATGCAAGCGCGCATCTTGGGGTTCGGTGTTCGTCGTTAGGCAGCCACAGGGAGCTAAGTGCATGCCTTTCGTACAACGCGGCGCCGATGGCGCCATTGTCACGGTAAGCGACAACGGTAACGGAGAATGGTTGGCGGCAGACCACCCCGAGTGGTTGGCCTACGCCAAAGCCCGCTACGAGCAGGATGCCCGTCAGGCTTTGTCGGATACCGACAGCGAGATGGTGCGGGTGATAGACGATTTGGTCGATTTGCTGGTGGCCAAGCAGGTATTGATCTTTACCGAGTTGCCCGAGCGGGTGCAATCCAAATTGCTGGCCAGAAAACAGCTCAGAAACGATATCAACGCATTGCAAAGTCCGATGGTCGATGACGAGGCGCTTTTCTAGAAAATGGGGGCTATAGTTGTTCGCGTCACCCGGCAGCGTTGGCCGCGGCGTTACGAAAGCGCGCTAAGCGCGTACATTATTTGAGCTGTTTGTGAAAAACTCGTTCTTTTTAGTCATTCCCGAGCAAAGAAACGATCCCCAGCTGCTGGCTTCGTTCAGCGACGACGCGCTCAAACAATGGATTACCGAGCTTCCCACGGCGAATCCAGGTCTGGCTGCGCGCTTGTTCTACGAATTGCTGGGCGAGTTGATATCGGTAGACATGCCGGCCGCCAAACGGCTGCACGCGCTGGAAATGCTGAGGGACAGTTTTTTTCTGATCGACGACTACCTGCGTTCCCGCCTGACCCGGTCGGGTTTTCCCAAGGGCGATAGCGAAAAGAAAATTTTCGCCTTGACCTGTAGTATCGAACGCCAGTTTACGATCGGTTACTGGAGCGTGGCGCGCGAGCTGACGCGGCGCGAGATTGGCTGGATGCAGGCCAAGCCGACCGTGTTGTCGATTCAGCGCACGATCAAGGGTTTGAGCCGTATCATCATTACCCATTACATGATGAGTTATCCGATTCCGGATTGGATCTGGATCGACCTGCATTCCTTGTACAAGCTGGCCGTGAAGTTGGATAAAGCCGATGTCAAAGCGGCCGATCATGGCGGCATTTTCAGTAAGCAGTCGTCGATCGAGGACAGTTACAAACAAATTTTATTGCTCAGTCTGGCCTATCCGTCGGGTTTGATGCAGAAAGAATTCCAGCTGGTTTACGAGTTCATCGAAAAAATCGCCGATTTGCTCGAGATCGAAACCAAGCCGGTCGCCGGCCAAGCCGTGCAATGCTCGATTCTGATGGACGAGGATTTGCCGCCGGCCTTTCTGGCCAGTAGCGGGCAAAGCGATAGGCGCTCGGATTCGGCGATGCTGTATCTGAATCTGAGCAAGCTGGCCAAGGTTTTCAAGCATCCCGACAAATTTTCCAGCAAGGACGAAGCCCGCTTCAGCTCGCTGGAAATGGAAAAAAGCCAGCAGCAACGTCTGCCGGCCGAGTTGTTCGATTATTTACTGCAGCGCTGGCAGGGCAAGGAGCCGCAGGGCTCGGTTTATTTCAGCGACCGGCTCGACCGCTACGTGGCGATCGGCCTGGAGGCCACGTTCGACTTGCTCGATACCTCGCGTGCCGGCACCGGTTCCGGTTTGGAAAAACGCGCGGAGACCGACTCGGAGCGCGCGTTGTCCTGCAATTTCGACCAGGAAGGCGTGTTGTCGATCGGCAGTTTGGTCAGCTTCAGAAAGATCGACGCCTTGCCTCAGCAACGAGCGTTGGGCGTGGTGTGCAAAATACTGGTGCCCAAACAGGACAGCAAGCTGATTTTCGAGTTGATGGTGATCGCTGCCCAGACCTACGCGGTGACCTATCAGGCACTGGATGCAGCACCCGGCGACGAGCGCAAAAAGGCCTTGATTTACGGCGCGAAAGACCAAGAAGGCGAGAAGAGTTATATCATTATGGATTCTTTTCGATTGAAAGACGGCGACCTGCTCAGGATGTATATGGGGAACGAGAACTTTCCGATCATCCTCAACGGCCGGCGCAATATCGGCCTGGGGTATTGGCAATTCGAGTGCCGGCGGATTCTGGACGAATCCACCATACCGCAACAACCCAAGAAGAAAGGCTATGACTTTATATAACCCATGCCACAAGCGCCCGATACATCGTATTGCGGGGGCGTGGCTGCCAAGCGACGGACTCAATGACCACCAATAGCGATCAACCCGCTGATTTTTCGACTTTCGTCGATCCGCACGCCGAACGCGAAGCGGAAAAATACGAGAACCCCATCCCCAGCCGCGAGCTGATCCTGGAGCTGATCCAGCAAGCCGGCAAACCGTTAAGACGCCAACAAATCGCCCAGCAATTCGGGCTGGAATCGGCCGATGCCCAGGAAGCGCTGCGGCGCCGGCTCAGAGCCATGGAACGCGACGGCCAATTGAGTTTTAACAGCCGGCAAAAGTATTGCATCGGTTCCGGCCACAACACCATCGCCGGACGAGTCCTTGGTCATCCGGAAGGCTTCGGTTTCCTGAAGCCGGACGACGGCAGCGAAGACTTGTTCCTGTCGCCGCGGGAAATGAAACCGCTGATGCCTAATGACCGGGTGATCGCCCGCGTCAGCGGCATCGACCGTCGCGGCCGGCGCGAGGCTACCGTGATCGAGATTACCGAACGTAACACCCATCAGATCGTCGGCCGCTTTTTCACCGAGGGCCGCGTTGCTTACGTGGTGCCGGACAATAAGAAGGTCAACCACGAAGTGTTGATCGCCAAGGAGGATACCGGCGGCGCCAAGAACGGCCAGATCGTTGTCGCCGAAATCCTGCAGCAACCCAGCGCCCACTGCCAGCCGATTGGTCGCATCAGCGAAGTGCTGGGTCTGCACATGGCGCCGGGCATGGAAATCGAAATGGCGATTCGTTCCTACGATTTGCCGAACCAATGGCCGGATGCGCTGCTCAAGGAAATCAAGCCGTTGACGCCGGAAGTGCCGGAACAGGCCAAACAGGGCCGGGAAGACATCCGCCAACTGCCGTTGGTGACGATAGACGGCGAGGATGCCCGCGATTTCGACGACGCGGTCTACGCCCAAAAAACGCCGAAAGGCTGGAAATTGCTGGTGGCGATTGCCGACGTGTCGCATTACGTCAAAGTCGGCACCGCGTTGGACGATGAAGCGAAGAACCGCAGCACTTCGGTGTATTTTCCGGAAAAAGTGATTCCGATGCTGCCGGAAATCCTGTCCAACGGCCTGTGTTCGTTGAACCCGGCCGTGGACCGCTTGTGCATGGTCTGCGAGTTGTTGATCAGCAGCGAAGGCCTGGTGTTGCGCTCGCGCTTCTTCGAAGCGGTGATGCGCTCCCACGCTCGCTTGACTTACAGTGCTGTGGCCAAGATGTTGGTGGACGGCGATCAAAAGCTGATTAAAAAGCATCAAGAACTGATGCCGCATCTACAGACGTTATACGATCTGTACAAAGTCATGCGCCAGCAGCGCGAACTGCGCGGAGCGATGGATTTCGATACCCAGGAAACTAAAATCGTATTCGGGCCGGAGCGCAAGATCGCCGAAATCGTACCGCTGGTGCGCAACGATGCGCATAAATTGATCGAAGAATTCATGATCACCGCCAACACCGCGGCCGCGCGCTTCCTGAATCGCAAGAAAATGCCGCGCCTGCTGCGGGTCCATGACGGTCCCGGCGCGGAAAAACTGCTGGCGTTGAAGACCTTTCTGAATGAGTTGGGCTTGCATCTGGGCGGCAAGGCCGAACCGACGCCGTTGGATTATATGCATTTGCTGGAATCGGTACAGCAGCGCCCGGACGCCCACTTGATTCAGACCTTGTTGCTGCGCTCGATGTCGCAGGCGGTCTACAGCCCGGAGACCAAAGGCCATTTCGGCTTGGCGCTGGACGCTTACGCTCACTTTACCTCGCCGATCCGGCGCTATCCCGATCTGTTGGTGCATCGGGCAATCCGGCACTGTCTGGCCGGCCATAAACCGGACACCTTCCATTACAGCCATGACGACATGGTGCTGCTGGGCGAACATTGTTCGGCCAACGAACGGCGGGCCGACGAGGCCACTCGCGACGTGGTCAGCTGGCTGAAATGCGAATATATGATGGACAAGATCGGTGAGGAGTTTGCCGGCGTAATTTCCGCCGTGACCGGCTTCGGCTTTTTCGTCGAATTGCAGGCTATCTATGTCGAGGGCTTGGTGCATATCGCCTCGTTGCAGGACGATTATTTCAATTTCGATGCCAGCAAGCACCAGTTGTACGGCGAACGCAGCGGTATTCGCTACCGCTTGGGCGACAGCGTACGGATTCGGGTGGTACGGGTCAGTCTGGACGACAAGAAAATCGATTTCGAACTGGTGCAGGTCGGTAAAAAGAACAAGGCCAAGGCTGTGCCCGCCAAGGACAATGGCAAGAAAAAGGCGAAGAAGTCCAAAGCCGAGCCGGCAAAGGCCAGTGCCAAATCTAAATCCAGGAAGCGCCGCCGCTCATGAATTTGACTCATCTGTTCGGCATCCACGCGGCGCAAGCCGCATTGGAATATTCGCCGCAAAAAATCCGCCGCGCCTGGGTCGATAGCCAGCGGCAGGACGCCCGCCTCAAACCGCTGCTCGACGAGCTGGCCGCACTGGGCATCGGTCTGGAAAAAACCGAGCGCAAGAAGTTGGATAAACTGGCCGACGGCAAGAACCACCAGGGTATCGTCGTTGCCGTCGAATTGCCGGCCATGCACAGCGAGGACCGGTTGAAGAGCGATGTCGAGGCGTTAACCGAGCCGGCGTTTTATCTGATTTTGGACCAAGTCCAGGATCCGCATAATCTCGGCGCCTGCCTGCGCACGGCCGACGCGGTCGGCGCCCACGGTGTGATCGTTACCAAGGACAATGCGGCCGGCATTACCCCGACCGTGTGCAAGGTCGCCAGCGGCGCCGCCGAAACCGTGCCGGTGTACCAAGTCACCAATCTGGCGCGGACTTTGCGATGGTTGAAGGAACAAAATATCTGGATCATGGGCGCGGCCGGCGAAGCCGAGCAGACCGTCTACGACATGAAACTGGATATGGCACTGGCTTTGGTGATGGGGGCAGAGGGCAGCGGTTTGCGTCATCTGACTCGGCAGCACTGTGACTTTTTGGTCAAGATTCCGATGCTGGGCCAAGTGGAAAGCCTGAATGTTTCGGTCGCAGCCGGGGTGTTGATGTACGAAATCTTTCGGCAAAAACATCTGGTCTAACGGCATGCGGCGGCTGCGCGGCATCGTTTGCGCTCTAGCGCTTTTTCCAGTCCCGGCTGCACAAGCCGATTTGTCCGCTCAGGCCATCGTCGTGAACTGTCTGAATTGCCACGCTAGCGGCCAGGCGGCGAGCCGTTTGCCCGAGCTTGGCCGTCTCAGCGCCGCCGAACTGGAGCAGGCCTTGCTGGCGTTTAAGTACGACAGGCGGACTGCAACGTTGATGCCGCGGCTGGTCAAGGCTTATAGCGATGCGGAGCTTGTCGCCGTGGCGGCCTATCTGGGCCGGCACTGATGCGATCCGTATTGTCGCGGCGTCGGTTTCTGAGCGGCTGTGTCGGGTTGAGCGCCAGTTTGCTGGCCGGCTGCAGCCGGTGGTCGTCGTTAGGTGCTGTCGAGCCGCGAGTGGTGGTGGTCGGCGGCGGTTTCGCCGGTGCTACCGTCGCCAAATATCTGAAAATATTGGACGGTGGGATTCGCGTTACGCTGGTCGAAGCGCAATCCCGCTATACCACCTGTCCGGCCAGTAATTGGCTGTTTGCCGGGCTGGGCGACATGGAACGACTGCGGGTGGATTATCAGGCGCTACGCAGCCGCTATGGCGTCGAAGTAGTGGCCGATACCGCTGCGGCATTGGATTTGTCCCGGAAACGGGTGCAGTTGCAAAGCGGTGGCGCTCAGGCTTACGACCGCCTGATCCTGGCGCCTGGGATCGATTTTCGTTGGAATGCAATCGCCGGTTACGACGCGGTCGCCGCCGAACGCTTCCCGCACGCCTGGAAGGCCGGACCGCAGACCTTGATCCTGTTGCGGCAAGTGCAGGCCATGCCAGACGGTGGCGTGGTGTTGATCTCAGTGCCGGCGGACCCGTACCGCTGTCCGCCGGGGCCTTACGAGCGGGCCAGCATGATGGCATTCTGGCTGAAGCAACACAAACCGCGGGCCAAGATTCTGATTCTCGACGCCAAGCGCAGTTTCTCCAAACAGGCCTTGTTCGAAGCCGGCTGGGCCAAGCATTACGGTTACGGGACGCCGAACAGCCTGATCGAATGGCATAGTCTGGCCGACAATCCGTTGCTGGAATTGCACGCCGATGCCAAGACTCTGGTCAGCGAGTTCGGCGACCGTTTTACCGGCGACGTGCTGAACATCATTCCGCCGCAAACGGCCGGCTCGATTGCGCGGCAAAGCGGCTTGGCCGATGCCGGCGGCTGGTGTCCGGTCCGGCCGGCCAGCGCACAATCGAGATTCGACGAGTTTGTGCATGTGATTGGCGATGCGGCCAACTATGCGCCGATTCCGAAGTCGGCCTTTGCCGCCAATTCCGAAGCGAAAGCCTGTGCTTTCGCGGTTGTGTCGCTGTTGCGGGAACAGCCGTTAGCCGAGGCGCATTGGCTGAATACCTGTTATAGCTTGGTCACGCCGGAGCACGGGATTTCGGTGGCCGGAGTTTACAAGCCCGATACCGGCAATACGGTCAGTCCGGTCAGCGGGGCGGGCGGTGTAAGCGTCGGAAAAGATGCCGAAGTCGAGCGGGCCGAAGCCGAATATGCGCAAATTGTCTACCGCAATTTGGTGGCGGATAGTTTCGGTTGATTTGGTTTTCTCATTAAAAATTATAAATTTCAAAAGGTTGGGCGTTGTTTTTTGGAGATTTGTTTCTATTGTTTTGCTTTGCTTTTGAAAAAAAATAAGAAAGCAATTTTTCGGCCAAAATTAACCAGTATTTACCTTGGAAGGCGCGGGAATGGCAAAACAGCATGTTACAATCGCCGCATTTATCCATTCTGGTTGACTGCGTGAAGAAAAGCCCGCTTTTGCAAATCCTGTTGTTGAGCATGTTGACCGGCAACGCTGTCCAGGCAAGCAGTTTTGTAGTCGAGGACATCAAGGTCAAGGGGTTGCAACGGATTTCGGCTGGTACCGTTTATAACTATTTACCGGTCAACGTCGGCGAAACCTTTACCGAAGACAAGCAAGCCCAGGCGATTCGGGCATTGTTCAATACCGGTTTTTTCAAGGATATTGCCCTGGAGCGCGACGGCGGTACTTTGGTCGTCAATGTCGTCGAGCGGCCCTCCGTCGCCAAAGTGGTGATCGAGGGCAATAAAGACATCAAGAAGGAAGATCTGACCGAAGCTTTGAAGAAAATCGGTTTGGCCGAGGGCAAGGTCTACAACAAGCAGGTTTTGGATAAGGTCGAACAAGAGCTGCGCCGCCAGTATTTCAGTCACGGTAAATACGGTCTCAAAATCAAGACCGAAGTCACCGAACTCACCCGTAACCGGGTCGGCATTCACATCGATATTTCCGAAGGCCGGGTTGCCAAGATCAAACAGATCAATATCGTCGGCAGCAAGTCGTTTTCCAACGATGTATTGCGCAAGGAATTCGAATTAAGCACTACCAACTTCCTGTCGTTTTATTCGAAAGACGACCAATATTCGAAACAGAAGCTGTCCGCCGACCTGGAAAAGCTGCGCTCGTATTACCTGGACCGCGGTTATATCAATTTTTCGATCGAATCGACCCAGGTCGACATCACGGCCGATAAAAAGGAAATTTACATAACGATCAACGTCAAGGAAGGCGACGTGTACATGTTGGACAAGGTCAAATTGTCGGGCGATTTGATCGTGCCACCGGAAGAGCTAATCAAACTGGTCAAGGTCGGTCCCGGCGAGATTTTCTCGCGCAAGAACGCAACCGAAACATCGAAAGCCATTTCCGACAGGTTGGGCGACGAAGGTTACACTTTCGCCAACGTCAACATGGTGCCGGAAATCAACGAACCAAACAAAACCGTAGCGATGACGTTCTTCGTCGACCCGGGCAAGCGGGTTTACGTGCGGCGCATCAATATCAAGGGCAACACCAAGACCCGCGACGAAGTTATCCGCCGCGAAGCTCGGCAGATGGAGTCCAGCTGGGCTGCCAGCAGCAAGATCGAGCGTACCAAAACCCGTCTCGACCGCTTGGGTTATTTCGAAGAAGTCGGCGTCGAGACTCCGCCGGTGGTTGGCGCGGCCGACCAAATCGACGTGAATTATTCGATCAAGGAAAAAGCTTCCGGTAACTTGCAGGCGGGTATCGGTTATTCACAGGTGCAAGGCATCATCTTCAATGCCAACGTGTCGCAGGACAATATTTTCGGTACCGGCAAACGCGTCGATTTCGCCTTCAATAACAGCAGTATCCTGACCCGCTACAACCTGGGCTTTACCGACCCTTACTACACCTTGGATGGCGTGGCGCTCGGTTATAACCTGGGCTATACCTCGCGCAACGCCTACGCCGCCAACCTGGCCAGCTACAACACCAACATTACCAATGCCGGCGTCAATTTCGGGATTCCGTTGAACGAATTCGACCGGATCGGTTTCGACGTCGAATTGAAGCGCACCGAAATCGAAAACACGACCTTGTCGTCGGATACGATTTTGAAGTTTTTGGGTTTTGCCAAGGGCGATCCGCTGGTAACCAAATCCAAAAGTTTCAACACGCTATCCACCTCCATGGGCTGGACCCACGATACGCTGGACCGGGCCACCTTCGCTCACAGCGGCGGTCAGCAGCGGGTATCCGGTTTGATCACGGTGCCGGGCAGTGATTTGGAATATTTCAAGATCGGTTACAAGCATCAGCATTATTTTCCGTTGTCCAACGACTTTACCTTCCGCTTGCTGGGCGAAGTCGCTCACGGCGACAGTTATGGCGGCGATTCCGGTCTGCCGTTCTTCGAAAACTATTTCGCCGGCGGTACCAACGATGTACGTGGTTTCATGCAGAATACGCTCGGTATCATCGATACCAACGACTTGAATCCGACCAATACTTTCCGGCGCCCGGTCGGTGGTTCCACCAAAATGATCGGCAAGGCCGAGTTGTTTTTCCCGGTGCCGTTTTTGAGCGACGTCAAGTCGGTCCGGATCGGTTCGTTTATCGACGCCGGAACGTTGGCGCCGGGACTCAATACCGGGGACCTGAAAAAATACTTCCGTTATTCGGTCGGTTTGAGCGGCGAATGGTTGTCGCCGTTCGGGGCCTTGGCCGTTAGTGTCGCCCAGCCGATGAATACCGAAGATACCGACCGGACCCAGGCTTTCCAGTTTACCTTCGGTTCCGGATTTTAGTTCAGTTCAGGCCGGTTTTGCCCTATAATCGCCGCTGCGTTTTGTCTTAACTCATAATTGACCGGAGATGGTTTTAACCATGAAAAATAGAATTTCTTTGTTTTTAATGCTGATGATTTTTGCCGGCATAAGCCACGCGGAGCTGAAAATCGGCTTTGTTAACGTGGCCAAAGTATTGGAGAAAGCGCCGCAAGCGGCAAAAGCAAAAACCCGCCTGGAAACCGAATTTTCACCCCGGGACAAAGCGTTGGCTGCCCAACAAAAAGAAATCAAAACGCTGGAAGAGAAATTGGGTCGTGATAGTGCCGTGATGAGTGACGACGAGCGCCGCAGACTGGAAAAAGACGTATTGGATAAAAAACGCGAATTCACTAGAGCGCAACAGGAATTCAGTGAAGATTTCCAGATGCGCCGCAATGAAGAGTTGGGTACTTTGCAAAAACGCATCGTAGAAGCTGTCAGAGCCTTGGCGAAAGAAGAATCTTTCGATTTGCTGTTGACCGACGGCGTGATTTACGCCAACGACCAAATTGATGTCACCAGTCGCGTCCAACAAAAGCTGGAAACCCTGTCGCAGTAAATTCTTCGCGGCTTTCCTGATCCAAATATCGGAAAGCCGCCGCTCAGTTTACGGAAGGCTTGAGTTTGTCGCGCCTTCCAGTCCACCCGTCTTCATCTAAGCGCTATGGCCGGAACACTCGATATTCTGCAGATTCAGAAACTACTCCCGCATCGTTACCCGTTTTTGTTGGTGGATAAAGTGGTTGATTGCGAGCCCGGCATCAGCTTGAAGGCTTTAAAAAACGTCACTTTCAACGAGCCTTTCTTTCAGGGGCATTTCCCAAGCCAGCCGATCATGCCCGGCGTATTGATTATGGAAGCACTCGCGCAAGCCACGGCTTTGTTGACTTCGCAAAGCGACGACAAGCTGGGCGAGGGAGCTGTCTATTATCTGGCCGGAATCGACAACGCCCGCTTCAAGCGGCAAGTGGTGCCGGGTGACCAGTTGTGCCTGCATGTGACTTACCTGAAACACAAGCGCCATTTGTGGTCGTTCGATTGCCGGGCCGAAGTCGACGGCGAACTGGCAGCCAGCGCGCAAATCATGTGCGCCGTGTCGGTGGCTTAAATGATCGATCCCAGAGCGATTGTCCATCCACACGCCGATTTGGCGGAAGACGTTAGCGTCGGCCCATTCACGGTAATCGGGCCGGACGTGCAAATCGATGCCGGTACCGAGATCGGGCCGCACGTGGTGATCAAGGGGCCGACCGCGATTGGCCGCGATAACAAAATTTACCAGTTTTCGTCGATCGGCGAAGACCCGCAAGACAAAAAATACGCTGACGAAATCACTCGCTTGGAAATCGGCGACCGCAACGTGATCCGCGAATTCTGCACCATGCACCGGGGTACGCAGCAGGATCAGGGCTTGACCTTGATCGGCAGCGACAATCTGTTCATGGCCTACACCCATGTCGCCCACGATTGCGTAATCGGCGATCACGTCATCATGGCCAATGGCGCGTCGATTGCCGGACACGTGCATTTGGGCGACCATGCCATTCTTGGCGGTTTTACCTTGGTCCATCAGTTTACCCAGATCGGCGAGTACAGCTTTTCGGCAATGGGCAGCGCGATCACCCAGGATATTCCGCCTTACGTGATGGTGGGGGGGCGGCCGACCCGTCCGCACGGCATCAACTCGGTCGGTATGGAGCGCAACGGCAAGTCGCCGGAAGTGATCCGTCAGATTCGTCAGGCCTACAAAATCCTGTACAAAAACAATCTGCGCCTGGAAGACGCGATCGAAGAAATGGAAGGCATGGCCGGCGAAAGCAACGAACTCTCCAATATGGTCAGTTTCTTGCGTAATGTCACGCGCGGCATCCTCCGCTAATTCCCCGCTACTGATCGCCGGCATCGACGAAGTCGGACGCGGCTGCATCGTCGGCCCAGTGGTCGCGGCAGCCGTGATTCTGGATCCGGCCCGGCCCATCGCCGGGCTGGCCGATTCGAAAAAACTCAGCGAAAAACGCCGCGTCGCACTGGCCGAAGAGATCCAGGCCCAGGCCCTGGCGTGGGCGGTCGGTCGGGCCGAAGCCAGCGAAATCGACGCCATCAATATCCTGCAAGCCACCTTTGTCGCGATGCGGCGCGCCTATACGCAATTACCGATCAAGCCCGATTACATCAAGGTCGACGGCAATCGCCTGCCCGGCATAACGTGTCCCGGCGAAGCGGTCGTCGGCGGCGACGCGCTGATCGCCGAAATCTCCGCGGCCTCGATCCTGGCTAAAGTGTCCCGCGACAGCGAAATGGCGGTGTTGGATCGGCTGTATCCCGGCTACCATTTTGCCGGCCACAAAGGCTATCCCACTCAAGTCCACCTGACAGCGTTGGCACAACTGGGCGTTACGCCGCAGCACCGCCGTTCCTACGCGCCCGTGAAAAAATTCCTCTAAGCCGATGAGTCCGAGCTTCGTTCATCTGCGTATTCATACCGAGTTTTCGCTGGTCGACGGCATCGTCCGGATCAAGCCGCTGGTAAAAAAACTCGGCGAATTTCAAATGCCGGCCGCAGCTATCACCGAACAGAGCAATCTGTTCTCGCTGGTCAAATTCTACAAGGCCGCGCAAGGGGCCGGAATCAAACCGATAGCCGGCGCCGATGTCTGGATTTATAACCCCGAAGAGCCGACGGCGCCGCATCGCTTGACCTTGCTGGCCCGCAACCAGCCAGGTTACGTGACGCTGACCGAGTTGGTTTCCCGCGGTTATCAGGAGGGCCAACACCAGGGCATTCCGATGCTGCAGAAAGATTGGATTGCCGAAAACCACAATGGCTTGATCGCGTTGTCCGCGGCGATGCAGGGCGACATCGGTGCCGCGCTGCTGGCGGAAAATCGGGCTCAGGCCCGGGCCTGCGCCGAATTTTGGAGCGGTTTGTTCCCCGATTGTTTTTATCTGGAATTGCAACGCGTCGGCAAGTCGGACGAAGAGCGCTATATTGCTCTGGCGGTGGAGTTAGCCGCCGAAATGGACCTGCCGGTCGTTGCCACTAACGACGTGCGCTTTTTAAACCCCAGCGACTTCGAAGCCCACGAAGTGCGGGTCTGCATTCACCAGGGTCGGGTACTCGACGATAGCCGGCGGCCGAAAGACTATACCAATCAGCAGTATCTGCGTAGCGCCGAAGAAATGGCCGAGTTGTTCGCCGATATTCCGGAAGCTTTGCAAAACAGCGTCGAAATCGCCAAGCGTTGCACCGTCGAATTACGCCTGGGCGAAAACTTTCTGCCGGATTTCGAAGTGCCGGATGGCATGACTCTGGCCGATTATTTCAAGCAAGCCTCGCGCGAAGGTCTGGAAGAGCGTTTGCAGCAGCATGCCCCGATCGGTAACGGCAGCTTCGAGGAAAACCGCAAGGTCTACGACGAGCGTCTGGAAATCGAGCTGAACGTGATCGTGCAGATGGGCTTCCCCGGCTACTTCATGATCGTTGCCGATTTCATCCAATGGGCCAAGAACAACGACATTCCGGTCGGGCCGGGCCGGGGGTCCGGCGCCGGCTCCCTGGTGGCGTATGCGTTGAAGATCACCGACCTCGATCCGATCGAATTCGACTTGTTGTTCGAGCGCTTTCTGAATCCGGAAAGGGTATCAATGCCGGACTTCGATATCGACTTCTGCATGGAACGCCGCGACGAGGTGATCGATTATGTTGCCCGCCATTATGGCCGCGATCACGTCTCGCAGATCATTACCTACGGCTCGATGGCGGCCAAGGCGGTAATCCGCGACGTGGGTAGGGTGATGGGTCATGCCTATGGCTTCGTCGACCGGCTGGCGAAACTGATTCCGTTCGAAATCGGCATGACGCTGGACAAGGCCTTACAGGAAAGCCAGGAGCTGAAAGACCTGTACGAAGCCGAAGAAGAGGTCAAACAACTGGTCGACATGGCCCGCTCGCTGGAAGGTATTTCCCGCAACGCCGGCAAGCATGCTGGGGGCGTCGTGATCGCGCCGACCAAACTCACCGATTTTTCGCCGCTGTATTGCGAGCAGGGCGGTGGCAACCTGGTGACACAGTTCGATAAGGACGACGTCGAAGCGGTCGGGTTGGTTAAATTCGACTTCCTGGGCCTGCGCACGCTGACCATTATCGATTGGGCGCTACAGACCATTAACCGCCAGCGCGCCGAGAAAGGCGAGCCGCCAATCGACATTGCCCAAATTCCGCGCGACGATTTGCCCAGTTATGAGTTGCTGAAAAACGCCCAAACCACGGCGGTGTTCCAGCTCGAATCCAGCGGCATGAAGGCGCTGATCAAAAAGCTCAAACCCGATTGCTTCGATGACATCATCGCGCTGGTGGCGCTGTTCCGACCCGGCCCGCTGGAGTCGGGCATGGTTGACGACTACATCAACGTCAAGCACGGCGCCAAGGCCGAGTATGCCCATCCGTTGCTGGAGCCCATTCTCAAGCCGACCAACGGCGTGATTTTGTACCAGGAGCAGGTGATGCAAATCGCCCGCGAAATGGCCAGCTATACCCTGGGTGGCGCCGACATGCTGCGGCGGGCGATGGGTAAGAAGAAGCCGGAAGAGATGGCCAAGGAGCGCGCCAAATTCACCGAGGGTGCGATCAAGAACCAGATCGACCAGAGCATTGCGACCTACATCTTCGACTTGATGGAGAAGTTCGCCGGCTACGGTTTCAACAAGTCGCACTCGGCGGCCTACGCGCTGGTGGCGTACCAGACCGCCTGGCTGAAAGCTCATTACCCGGCCGCGTTCATGGCGGCGGTGATGTCGTCGGATATGGACAACACCGATAAGGTCGTGGTGTTGATCGAGGAATGCCGGGAGATGAAGCTGCAAATCTGCCCGCCCGATATTAATCTGTCCGACTTCCGTTTCACGGTCAACGATAAGGGCCAGATCGTCTACGGCATTGGCGCGATCAAGGGTGTCGGCGAAAACGCGATCGACGACTTATTGAAGGAGCGCAACGCCAACGGCCCGTATTCCGGTTTATACGACCTGTGCAAGCGCGTCGATCTGCGCAAAGTCAATCGCCGGGTGTTGGAAGCTTTGATCAAGGCCGGCGCGCTGGATTCGATCGACCCGAACCGCGCCGCGCACATGGCCGAGTTGACCACCGCGCTTCGCGTCGCCGAGCAACACGGCAAAATGGCGTTGGCCGGCCAGAATGACTTGTTTGGCTTGGGCGTCGAGGTCGAGGCAAGCGACAACGAGGCTGACGCCTATTCGACTATGGTCGAGCCCTGGACCGAAAAAGAAAAGCTGGAAGCCGAGAAGCAGACCCTGGGCTTGTTCCTGTCCGGTCATCCCATAGCCGAGTACTTGCCGGAGTTGAAGCACATCACTCACGGCACTCTGGGTAGCCTGGAAGTCGATGCCGGCCGGGCCCGCGGCAAGATGGAAGCCCGCGTCGCCGGCCTGATCGTGGAAATGCGCACCCGTCAGACCAAGCAGGGCAAGATGATGGGTTTTGCCACATTGGACGACCGTACCGGTCGCCTGGAAGTCGCCGCGTTTAGCGGTATTTTCGATAAATATCGGAATCTGTTGAGCAAAGATACGATTTTGATTGCCGAAGGCTCGCTGGCCATGGACGACTTTACCAATAGTCTACGCATGACCGCCGAGAAACTGTACGGCATGGAAGAGGCGCGCGAAATATTTGCGCGCAGCATAACGCTGGAAATCGATATTGCGAGCGCCGATCTGCCAAGCGACTGGCTGGCGCGTTTGCGGGATACGCTGTTACCGTTCCGCGGCGGGCAATGTCCGCTGGAATTGGAATATCGCACGGCCAGCGATAAGGCGGCGCTGAAATTAGGCGACGAATGGCGGGTGCGACCGGCGGACGAATTGTTGATCCGTTTGCGCAGGCTGTTAAACGAAGGCAGCGTTAAAGTCAGATATTAAGCAGTGTTGATTTCGCACCGCTAACCGTTGCCCAGGCTTTGGATTCTGCCTGGATGGTGCTAGGCTGCTTGTATGTGAATGGGTAGGCCGACACCTGGCTGATTTTTATGGGGGGAAGAATGCGCGGATCGCTTGGTTTTATCTCCTGTAGATTTGTTGTCGCTTATTTGTGGCTGGTGTGTGCGGGCGCAGTTTGCGCCGATGATGGGGGTTATCAGAAAGCTCAAGCCGCCAAGGCCGAAGTAAGCAGTGGTATTGTGCTTCGCGCCGACCATAGCGGCCACTTTCGCGGCAAGTTATGGGTTAACGGTAAAGAACTGCCGTTTTTAATCGACACTGGGGCGACCGTCATCGCGATTCCGATGAAGTTCGCGCTGGAAGCGCGCTTACCGTTCGGCAGCCAAGTGGACATGGCTACCGCCGGCGGCAGAACAATCGACAAACAGACGGTTATCGACAGTCTGGTGATCGGTGACACCGAGTTGAAACATGTCGAAGCGGTTCTGAATCAGCACCTGACCGAGATTTTATTGGGTATGAATACCCTGAGGTTTTTCAAAATGACCCAATCCGGCGATATGCTGACCTTGCAGTTGAATAAGCAATTGATCAAACAGAACCATCTGGAGGATCGGGTGACAGCGCTGGAAGAAGCGCGTCCGCATAGCGAAGGCCAGCCGGTAACCGACTATTACGTGTCGCCCAACCCGATTACTAAATCGGTGGAGTGCGATTCACGCAACCATTGCGTCACCAAGTTCGGCAATTAATCCTTGGTCGCTGCAGCCGGTTTTTAACCGGTTTTTACGAGCGACGCGAAGCTAGGCTATTTGAATCGGCCTTTTAGCATCAGCGTTTGCCAAAGGTGGCGATCCTTGCGCTCGAAATTGACGTTTCCGCCGGCTTGGCGGTCCGCTTCGTCTTTGGCTTTTGCTTCCCTCAACACGTCGCGGTAGGAGCGGTTAACGCTCTTGGCGTATTCGGCTTCTTGTTTGTCTTTTTCTTTCGCGATGGTTTTGGGCGGCTCAGGGTCGTAGCGCTCGGCCAGTTCGTCCGCTAACGCTTTCAGGTTTTGGCCGATGGTCAGCAGCCATTTGGAGTTGTGGTACTTATCGGTGTCGAGCTTGAAATATTTGAGCAACTCATCGCGCAGATTGAAGCCGTACACCACCGGTTCGCCGCTTTTTTGTTGAAAATCGTAGGCAATGTAAAAATCCAGGGGTTCCTTGGGGTTTTTGTCGAAAATAAGCTTCGCGCTTTCCATCGAGTAATTTAGCGACTCGATAAACTGCAGGCGCGAGGCTTCCAGCTCGTCGAAAATGAAGTCGTCGCCGATCTGTTTGATAATGTATTTCATACGCTGCTCCGGTGAGGCCGATTGACGGCGCGGCATTGAATTGCGGGTTGAATCTCGTTGGCGATTCTATCGGTAAAATTCGGTTTCCGATTGGGATTGATTTACTTGCCGTGCTCGTAAGCAGGGCTGACGCGCATAAAAAAGGGAGGCCTCAGCCTCCCTTCCGGAATTAACTCCTCGGTTTTAACGCTTAGCGGTCGGTACGCTTGTATTCGACGCGGCGGTTGTAGGCGCGGCCTTCGTCGGTATCGTTACTTTCGACCGGTTTTGATTCGCCGAAGCCGACTGCAGTTAAGCGTTTGCCGTCCACGCCCTGTTTAATCAGCTCGTTTCTGACGGCATTGGCGCGGCGCTCGGACAATTTCTCATTGTAAGCGTCGGTACCGTAGCTGTCGGTATGGCCTTGAATTTCAACGGTCAGACCGGGATTCAATTTCATCACTTCCACCGCATTCTGGATCAACGGGCTGTATTTGGATTTGATGTCGGCTTTGTCGAAATCGAACAGCAGACCGCGGAATGCCCAGCAGCCGTTTTTATCGACAATGGCACCTTTAGGCGTGTCGGCGCATTTATCGGCGCAGTTGTTGACACCGTCTTTATCGTCATCCAGTTTCGAGCAGTCGGCGACTGGGGTGCCGGCTTTGAAGAAGACGTTTTTGACGAATTCGCTCATGCCGTGCGGAGTGCTGATCGCCTCTGCGGTGGTTGAGAACCCGCAACCGGAGGCGTCGGCAATGCTTTGCAGTACGGCTTGACCTGCTTCGTCTTGCTCGTTGCCTACCCACACGGTGTAGATGCACAAGCGGTCGCCGTATTGTGCTTTCAGCGATTCGGCTGTGGGAGCCGGAGAGCTTTCCTCGATACCGTCGCTCAGTACGATCATCGCGATGTTGCCGGAGGCGTTAGCCAAATCGTGGCTGGTTTCCTGCAGCGCGTCGGCTAAAGGCGTGCCGCCGCTGGAGCATTGCAAAGAGGTGAGCGCGCTGTCGAAGCCGGCTTGGGTATAGTTTTGCACCGGCTGGTTCAGTTTGGTAGCGCTCCAATCCAGGCAAGGCCCGTAGCCGAAGCTGCGCAAGCCGGACATCAACGGAATGGAGGGGATGGTTTTGTTGAACTTGTTCAGCAGCGCTTTTTCGACATCCAGCTTGGTGCCACTATAATCCTGAGAATTGAGGTAGATACGGCTCATGGACGACGAAGAGTCGTTCACAACCAGGAAACTGTTGGCTTTTTGTACCAGTTTGCCCGATTTGACCAGCGCATTCAGATCTTCAGCCTGGAACGGCGGGAAGTTATTGCTCGACTGAGTGGCGCAGCCGGATAGTACTGCTCCAGCCAGAGCGGCCGTGATCATTAGGTTTTTTTTCATATATCAAGTCTCCTGGTTGTTATTCTTGGGCGGGCAAGGCTGGAGTGTTTGCCTTGGTGGATAAAGTCTAACATCAATCCCTTATTTTTTTATAGTTCATTCAATTGGGCTGCGTGCCGTGAAATAATAGCGGTTTGGCCTTGCCGTTGATTTTTTGCCCGGAGACGCGTGATGCGAAAGTGGCTTTTACTCAGTTTGTTGTTGGTGCAGTTCAATTCGGCCCTTGCCGACGATATTAAACATGCTGCCGAGCAAGGCAATGCTCTGGCCCAAGCTAAGCTGGCATCGCGTTTGTTGTTGGGCCGCGATGGTGAGCAGAAAGACGAGGAGCGAGCGGCATATTGGATGGAAAAGGCGGCCAACCAAGGCTTGATGGATGCCCAAGTGGCGCTGGCAGCGATGTACGATCGCGGTTTGGGGCTTACCGCCGACCGTGATAAAGCCACCTATTGGTATGAAAAGGCCGCTGCCCAAGGTCATGGGACGTCTCTGGCCATCCTCGGTAAGAACGATGCTGCTAAGGGCAGCGTGCAATTTAATTATCAGGCGATGCGGCTGAATGCGTCGCGCTCGATTCCCGGCGAATACGCAAAGAAATTTTTAATCACGAAATAATTCGATAATGAGTATAAGAACCCGATTTGCTCCGAGTCCCACTGGCTATCTTCATGTTGGTGGTGCAAGAACTGCATTGTTTTCATGGCTTTATGCTAGAAAGCACGGCGGCCGCTTTATATTGCGGATCGAGGATACCGATCTGGAGCGTTCGAGCCAGGAATCGGTCAACGCGATTCTGGAGGGCATGACTTGGTTGGGCTTAGAATACGACGAAGGTCCGTTTTACCAAACCCAGCGCTTCGATCGTTATAAAGCAGTGATTCAGCAACTGCTCGACCAAGGCGATGCCTACCACTGCTACTGCAGTCGTGAAGAGCTCGATGCGTTGCGCGAGCAGCAAATGGCCAATAAGGAAAAGCCGCGTTACAACGGTAAATGCCGCCATGGTGTGTCCGACTCGCGGGGGGAGCCGGTGGTGCGCTTCAAAAATCCGGAAAGCGGCGAGGTGGTAATTGACGATTTGGTGAAAGGTCGGATCGTCGTTGCCAATAAGGAATTGGACGATTTGATCATCGCTCGTTCCGACGGTACCCCGACCTACAATTTGACCGTCGTCGTCGACGATATGGATATGGGGGTGACGCACGTCATTCGCGGCGACGATCACGTCAACAATACGCCCCGGCAGATCAATATCTTGCAAGCGTTGGGTGCGCAATTGCCGATTTATGCCCATGTGCCGATGATTCTTGGCTCCGATGGCGCGCGCCTGTCCAAACGCCATGGTGCGGTCAGTGTTATGCAATACCGCAACGACGGATATCTGCCGGAAGCATTGTTGAATTATCTGGTGCGATTGGGCTGGTCGCACGGCGATCAGGAGTTGTTTTCGATCGAGGAAATGATCGAGTTGTTCGAGCTAGAAAAGGTAAACGTGTCGGCCTCTACCTTCAACACCGACAAGCTGGTTTGGTTAAATCACCAATACATCATGAACTCCGATCCGGCGCACGTGGCCCGGCATTTGGCATGGCACATGGGCGAGCGCGGCATCGATCCGGCCTGCGGCCCGGCGTTGAGCGAGGTCGTCAAAGCTCAGCGCGAACGCTGCAAGACTTTGGTGGATATGGCCAATGACAGCGTCTATTTCTACCGCGAGTTTGACGAGTATGACGACAAGGCCGTGAAGAAGAATTTCAAGGCCGGTGTCGATGCCGTTTTGCAGCACTTGCGCGATCAATTCAGTGCGCTGGAAGGCTGGGAGGCCGAGGCGCTGCATCAGGTCGTGCTGGATAGTGCCGAGCGGTTGGAACTAAACTTGGGTAAAGTCGCGCAGCCGTTGCGGGTAGCGGTGTGCGGCGGCAGCGTGTCGCCGGCTATAGACCTGACCTTGAAACTGCTGGGCCGCGAAAAAACCTTGAATCGCTTGGATCGGGCGATCGAGTTTATAAAAAAATTATAAATTCTCTGGACAAGGCTCTAAATATCCGTATAATACGAGAACTCAACTACGGGGCCATAGCTCAGCTGGGAGAGCGCTTGCATGGCATGCAAGAGGTCAGGAGTTCGATCCTCCTTGGCTCCACCAAATTAGTTGATTTAGTCCTAAGTCCCCATCGTCTAGTGGCCTAGGACACCGCCCTTTCACGGCGGTAACCGGGGTTCGAACCCCCGTGGGGACGCCAATCTGGCTAAAACCGGTCAAGGCCGGTAACCGCAAATCAAAAAATCAGCAGACGCTTCTGCTAATAGTCCTGAGTCCCCATCGTCTAGTGGCCTAGGACACCGCCCTTTCACGGCGGTAACCGGGGTTCGAACCCCCGTGGGGACGCCAATTCTCGTGATTCCTTTCCGTGATTTAGCTGCCGCTACTTTGCATCGGCTTGTGCCGCCCCGAACGTCTCTAATTCAAATCCTTGAATGCCTCTATAAGGCGCTGTTTGGCGTTCATTTCAATGATTTCGCCGTGAGCAACGACAATGCTCCGCACATATATGGACTCATCCCCAATTGCAAGCCAAGTGTTATCAAAATTGATGTTTCCAACAGAGATCAAGATTG
>NZ_PPPU01000088.1 GCF_006483455.1 Methylomonas koyamae | reverse complement strand
AGGTGTTGATCCTTCCGAAGTTAGGAAAACAGCTAAAGTAGAATCTTCAAAAATACAAATTGAACAAGAAAGAATCAGCAACGGCTTGCCTCCTATAGATTCTTTTCAGCATGTTGCGGATGAATGGTTCGATAAAAAGATGCAGCACTTAGCTGAAGCCTACAAAATTAGGGTTTACAGCCAACTAAAAAGAGATGTGTTCCCTAAGATTGGCAATCAAAGGCTTTCGGATATAACGCCCCAGCAATTATTGAACATAGTTCATGACATTGAAAGAAGAGGTGCTATTGAATCTGCTCATAGAACCTTGAGAACGTGCAGCCAAGTATTTAGATATGGCATTGTTACAGGCCGAAAATGTACAGACGTTACAGTTTCATTGAAAGGAGCTTTATCTCCTGTAAAAAGCGGGCATTTTTCTGCTGTTACCGATATAAAAAAATTTAAAGAGCTATTAATATCAATTGAACATTTTTCAGGATCAAGAGTTGTAAGTGCGGCATTGAGAATTGCACCACATGTATTTGTTAGACCCGGAGAGTTGCGAACAGCTAAATGGTCAGATATTGATTTTGAATCAAGAGAATGGCGATATTTGGTTACAAAAACAAATACTCAGCACATAGTTCCGCTTTCAAATCAAGTTATTTCTATTTTAGAGTCCTTGAAACCATATACAGGGAATGGAGACTATGTTTTTCCGTCTTTAAGAACTCCTAAAGGTAACAAACCAATTTCAGATGTAACTCTGCTAGCTGCCTTAAGAAGATTAGGCTATGAAAAAACAGAGGTTACAGTGCACGGATTTCGCGCGACTGCTAGAACATTGCTAGATGAAGTTCTTAAATTCAGACCAGATTATATTGAACACCAATTAGCCCATAATGTAAGAGACCCATTAGGTAGGGCTTATAATAGAACAACTCATTTGACTGAAAGGAAAAACATGATGCAGGTTTGGTCCGATTATTTAACTAAGTTATTAACTGACTAAATTATATCTAAACCACACCTTTAGCCATTAAGCTGTTGTCGGATTACATCCTCGACAACAGCTTACCGGCTA
>NZ_PPPU01000087.1 GCF_006483455.1 Methylomonas koyamae | reverse complement strand
GAGGTATACAACGCCTTACAATATAGACAATTGACCTTGGCGCTCCTGCTGACTAATAAATCGTACCGTTGCAGTAATTGCCGGTAGGCTGTGAAGTCCCTCTGTTGAATTTGATCTACTCAATCCCCCCCCCGGACGATTGTCGGATAAAACTTCTCCGAATGGCTCGGCTACCTTTTAGACTTGCGTTCATGACCGCCTTCGTAGGCATATAGCCCATCCAAACCGGGGTTTTGATTTCAGCTGTTATTCAAGATTTAACCAACCTCGCCCGCCGCTTCTTCAACCAAATCACCACGCCGGTCACCGACAGCATGACGATCGCCAAGCCGAGGATGCAGACCACTATCCGGTAAGGCAGGCCGAACACCTTGGCCATGTGTAACGCGGCCAGCCAACTGGTTACGGTGTTACCGGCGTACTGGCCGCGGGGAAACAGCAACAATTTCGGTGCGCCGGTCGTGGCGTCCAGCACCAGCCGGGTCTCACCGCCCGTATCCTGAATGTCGGCGCCGGTGCGCGCCGTGTAAACGTAAAATCCTTTTGCGGCGTTGTAGCGAAACGACACGGGCTCATTAACTGCCACGCCGCGTTCACGGGCGGCCTGGGCCAACGATTCGTCGGCAATACGGTAGGCGTCGCGCCAGCCGATGGCCGGGTTTTCCAGCGGCTGGTCCAGGTCGGGAACATCGATCCACGGCTCATGGTATTCGCCGACCAGCGTCCGCGTCACCGGCGCGTAAACGCTGTCGCTCAGATTCATGTAAACGCTGGACCAAGCGAAGGTCAGCAACAATAGCCACAGCCACAGGCCGCCGGCGCGGTGCAGATCGAAATTGATCCGATACGCGGAACCCTGCCATTTGATGTTCCAGGCCACAGCCCAACGCCGCCAAAACGGCTTGGCCGGGGCTTGCGCAGCGTTGCGCCGGGCGGGCGGCAGCGTCAGGTAAAAACCGACGAAACTGTCCAGCGTCCACACCAGCGCGGTAATGCCCATGATCCAGCCGCCGATTTCGTCCAACGCCAAGGCGTAGTGCAAGCGGTAGACGAACGGCAACAAATTGGTCAAACCCTGACTAAGATCGCCCCACTTGCGCCGGCCCAACTCGTCGCCGTTGTAAGGACTCAGCAGTAATTGGTCGTAATCCAAGGCGTAAGGCTTGCCGTTCATCGGGTTGGTTTTCGGTTCGAGCCAAACCTCGACCAAGTCGTGCCCCAAATTTACCGACTGTAAGCGGGCGTTGGGCGCCAACCGTTCCACTCGCTCTAACACGACCGGCAATTCGAGCCGGGGCTGCCCGGCGGCAGGCACTGAGAATGCCGGATTCAGCCAAGTATCCAGCTCATGGTAAAAAGCCAACAAACTGCCGGTCAGACCGACAATAATCAGGAAAGCAGTCATCGCCAGCCCGGCGTAACGGTGTACAACCACCCAGAACGGGCGCCATTTCATGGATCGCTCCTTTATGCCACTAGATGCTTGGAACCGCTAACGCGCGGAGTTGCCAGAGCTTCCCATCGACGAATCTGGCCGCCGAGGCGCTTGCGGCAATACGTCACGCCCTTGATGACGTGTTTTTCCACGGCGCTCTCGGAGATATCGAGTAGCAGGGCGATGTCGCGGTAACTCATGCCGCGCAGTTTGTTCAAGATGAAGGCATCCCGGCAGCGCGGCGGCAATTCGGCAATGGATTGATGCAATAACGCCCGCCGCTGCGCATCCGCAACTTGGCTCTCGGCGTCCGGGTAGCGGTCCGTTTCCGGCGCATCGCAGGTTTCGCGGTGCCGATCGACGATGCGGCCGTGACGCAAATGGTCCAAAGCCAGATTGCCGGCGATGCGGTACAGCAAGCCGCGCGGATGCTCAATGGTATCGGCAGCGTTACGGCATAAAATCAGATAGCTTTCCTGCACCAAATCCTGAGCCGTCTCCGGGCAGTGTACGATGCGTTGCAAATGGTGCTGCAACTCTTTACGGTAACTCCGGTACAGTACGGCAATGTCCAAACTCATGGTGGGCGGAATAGGCAAGAGGGGTCGGCCGAATACACAGCCAGTTTCATGCCACAGAAAAACACCTGTACATTCAAAATGTTGCGCGCCATGTCGCTTAGCCGATACGGCATATCGCCCAATCCAGCCGGCAGCTAACATAGTTTAATTTTCCCGTGCGTGGGCGGCCCGCCGCTTTTGCAGCCATCGCAGTACCCCGGTCAGATACAACAGCGGGCAAGCCAGACCGGACGCGAATACGGCGATCCGCCCGCTCCAACCCAAAGCCTGGCCGCTGTGGATCGGCCATTGCCAATCCAAAAACACATCGCCGTAGCTGCCGCGCCCCGCTTCGTAGACTTGTAATAACCTGCCGCTGTATTGGTCGACGGCGAAATCCCGATAGCCCAAAGCAAAACCGCTTAACTCGGCGGCGTCGCGTTTGGCAATCCGAAACACGCCCCGCTCCCCGGTCGGTGCGGTCAACATCCACAACCTGCCGCCGGGATACGCCCGATTCACGGCCGCTTCCGCCGCTTGAAAACTGATTGGATCGCGGCCCAGGGCCGGTTCCGAATACAACTTTTCGCTATCGATTCCTTCCCAGGCATTCGGCCGCGTCAACACCGAAAACCTGCCGACCACCCGGTTGACCGGCTCCGGCAAATTGAAATACACCCCGGAAAACAGCACCGGAAACAACGCACAAAAGCTCAAAACACCGGCCAGTTTGTGCAGATCGTAGTTGCGCCTGACCCAACCGGCGCGGCGTCTGTACGCCAAGGCACGGGTAAAACGGCCGGTCGACGGCCACCACAACACCAGCCCGGTCGATAACGAAACCAGCGACAGCGCCGAGACGATGCCGACTAAAACCACGCCAAACCGATCCAGCAACATACAATAGTGCAGTTGCATGATGAAGCTGACCAGCGGCCGCCGCCAGTAACCGGCGG
>NZ_PPPU01000086.1 GCF_006483455.1 Methylomonas koyamae | reverse complement strand
GCTGGGCATGGCATCGCGCTCTTCTCGGGCTCGCCACATCTGTCGCAAGCGGTCATGCATCGCTTCAAACCGGCCCTGGGCACTCCAACGGCGAAAGGTTTTGTAGACGTTATCTCAGTGCGGGAAGTCTTTCGGCAATAACCGCCATGCACAACCGGTGCGCACCACATAGCAGCAGGCGTCCACCAAGGCACGTCGTGGAATCTTGGCGGGGACACCACGCTCGCCTTCGCGCTCGAACAAGTCTTGCACCAAGTTCCATTCTGCGTCGGTCAGCGAACTGGGATAGTGTTTCCCTGATTCAGGCGGACGATGACGATCTTGATAACCATAACGTTTGCTGGCCTGATCAGCCGTTGTGGTCGAGGGAGGTCTCAACGGCTTGACCCGGACCACCCCTAGGGTCGCAAGCGCCTTGCGTAAGGTGGCGCTGTGGACTTGCACGCCTGTCCGGATTTGAAAGGCTTTAACCAACTCATCCCGCGTCGCCAAAGGCTGTTCCAGCGCTAATTCGCGCAATAGGCTCAGGTCTGAAGGCTTGATTTTTTCCGGCCGCCCTTTTCGTTTCATCGCTCACCTTTGCGATAGCACAGAATGGATGAGATGGCCAGTGCACGCGCTAAAAAGCGTTTTGCCAAAGCCCGCGATCGCAATGTGCAGATTGGGGATTTCCCCGAGATGGTTAGGTGCTATACGCATTGTGTAAAAAGGGGTGCAAAGCATCAATGGGATATCGAACCGTAAAGGCGGCGCGCGAGGGCGTGCAGCGGATTCCGATTTTGGCGTGCTGTTGGCGGCCCTGGAACGTCTCCAGGCTTCCGGTGTGCTGGGGTTACGGGTGGAATTGTCCAAGGATACGAAGCAGGAAGGGACAATTCTGGTGATCAGTCAAACGGCTCTTCCTGCAGAGGTCGAGGCCGATAGATTGCTGGTCAGAAAACTGTTGGGTCTGCGGCCCGAGCTAAAAGAATTTAAAGTTGTTTATGGGGCGGTGGCTGAAAAAGATGACGTTATCGCCGTGCAGACGCGTTCCGGTTTCCAGATCATGAATCTACTGGGTACCAATGTCGAAGTGCCATCTGAGCATATTGCCGAACAAAGGACTTATCCGCCGTTTCAGGAGCCGGAAGGTGCCCAGGCGCTACCGCCTCTGATCAGGATTCATGCGGAAAAGTCGCTGCCGTCAGATGTCTTTGCAGCGGTGAAATATCGCGACTATTGGTATTGGATAGATGATCGCGACTTCAGGTCGAAGGCCATCTTTACCTTCCTGATGATCATCATGACACTAGCGGAGAATGACGAGAAAGTCCAACCGCCGATCGTCACGATACAGGGGAATTAAACAGCGGCGCATGCAAGGTTGGGCATGCTATTCGCGCGGATTTTTTCCTGGGTTAATAGGATTTTTTCCCTACATTACATATGGCAACTAGGGTAAGCGCCTCGAATCCATCTACCAACAAAAAATCGCCGCACTCGACGACCTGAAAAATCCCTGCTTCACTAGGCTTTCAGCGGCCAGCTTTAAGGTGGCGGGAACCGTTAACGCTCAAGTTGACCTAATCGAACGATTTGGACTAAATTATCGGAACAAACTTCCCGTCTTAGGAGGGTGCCATGCAAACTTTCACCGCCAACGAAGCCAAAAT
>NZ_PPPU01000085.1 GCF_006483455.1 Methylomonas koyamae | reverse complement strand
AAACGCCACTTCGATTTGTTTGAAGCCGATGCCGCACAAGGTTTCGAACAAGCGGAGTTTACGTGCCGCGTTCATCGGCTCGAACAAGGCCTGGTTGCCGTCGCGCAGATCGGTGCTCATCCAGATCGGGGCTTGAGCTATGGCCCAATTCGGCCACCGCCGGTCCGGCAAGGCGGGCGGCGGAAACGGCCGGTATTTCATGGAAGGGTTGGCTAACATGGTCGGTCTCCTGTATTCGAGTTGGCGATACGATACGCCGAAGCGACAGACAGGCGATTGCGTTTTTAGCGAAGATTGGCAGTAGAATTAAATTAATATTGCTGGATATTATCTTTTTAATTAAATTTATTGCTTTAAATAAGGCTATACAGGCAATTTATGGAACTGGACCGCTACGATCGGCAAATTTTGACCGTGCTGCAAGCCGACGGCCGGATCAGCAATCAGGAACTGGCCGACCGCATCGGCCTGTCGCCGTCGCCATGTCTACGCCGGGTACGGGTGCTGGAGGAAGCCGGCCTGATAGTCGGCTACCGGGCGCTATTGGATGCCAAGGCTTTGGGTTTGAGTCTGACCGCGTTGGTGCAGATTTCGATGGATCGGCACACGCCGGAGCGCTTTGCCACTTTCGAGGCGGCCGTCGCCGAGATCCCGGAGGTGATGGAGTGCCTGCTGATTACCGGCCAGGCCGCCGATTACCAGCTCAAGGTCGCGGTCAAGGATCTGGACGCTTACCAGGAGTTGCTGCTGAAGCGCATCACCGGCATTCCCGGCGTCAGCGGCGTGCATTCCAGCTTTGTACTGAGACGAGTCGTCGATAAGACTGCATTTCCGCTGGCCGCGGCCGGATAAAACGGCCGCGGCGAGGTTCTTCAGCGCTGCAGAAAATTCCTGAGCATGTCGTGGCCGTGCTCGGTCAGGATCGACTCGGGGTGGAATTGCACGCCTTCGATGTCCAGGGTTTTATGGCGCACGCCCATAATTTCGTCGATGTTGCCTTCTTCGTCCTGAGTCCAGGCGGTGATTTCCAGGCAATCGGGAATGGTCGCCTGTTCGATGACCAGCGAATGGTAACGGGTCGCGGTAAACGGGTTGCTCAGGCCTTTGAACACGCCCAAGTCTTTGTGGTAAACGGACGACACCTTGCCGTGCATGATCTGTTTGGCGTGGATGATGTTACCGCCGAAGGCGTAGCCGATGCTTTGGTGGCCGAGGCAGACGCCCAGGATCGGGTATTTGCCGGCGTAGCGGTGGATGGTATCCACGGAAATGCCGGCTTCCTTTGGCGTGCACGGGCCGGGAGAAATGACGATCTTGTCCGGGCGCAAGCCCTCAATGTCTTCCACCGTGACTTCGTCGTTGCGCACCACCACCACGTCGGCGCCGAGTTCGCCG
>NZ_PPPU01000084.1 GCF_006483455.1 Methylomonas koyamae | reverse complement strand
ACGAATGGAGCCACTTCTATTTGGGTCATCAATGCCTGGATGTAGCGCAGTACCAAACGAAATAACGATTGGTCGTTGCCGATACCTTGTGCCGCCCCGAATTCTTCGATAAACAACTGTAGCCGTAGCCTATAACCATACCCGGTGCGGCTGACCACGGCTTGATGCGGCATGGTGCGCCCGCCCGTGAACAGGCCAAGGCCGATGAAGCCCTCGTTGCCGACAATGGCCAGTTCGCTGGATGTGCCGTCTTGATCGACATAAACATTGGACACGATGCAAGTCGTTGGAAAATAGGCATAACGCAATTCTCGTCCAGGCTCGTGAATGACTTCGCCGCAATTCAGCTGCACCAATTCCAGTTCGGATAAAAGGCGCGCGCATGTGTCTTCCGGAATTGCGGCCAGCAACAAATTCTGTCTTGCTGAATCCGATTGAGTCATGAGCAGTCTCCATCTTGTTTGATTAAATTAGAAGTGTCATCAGGCCGAAATTCGCTGTTAACGCTTGGCCGGATGCTGTGGCAGGCGGTATCTCCGGCTTGCCAAGGAATGGGGAAATTCCCGTTCATAAACCTTGCGCTTAGCGCGCTGGGCTCAACGCCGCTAATAGTCTTGGCGTCTATGGCGGCCTTTCTTGATTTTTTCCTTGAAATCACCCGAGTCAGTATCCAGCTTCCCCCGCTTTTTGTGTGTGCACCGCTCCGCTTCCATGTCGTCATCGGCCGATAGCTGGCCGATGGCACTGTTGATGTCGATGCCGATTCGTCGAATCCGATATTCTGGTTTTTCTTTATTCACACTGACTCCCTAACAATTTGTAATGAGCACCAAAAGCCTAAAACACCCAGTTCCGGCGCTCGATAAAGCATTACAAATAAAAGGCCAATCTATCCGTACGCTGGCGTACAAAAAGAACAGAGCGATGGCTTAGCTCTGCTGGCGGTGAAACGGTAATCTATTAACTTTTCGTTGACAGGTATATGCGTGATAACACCAATCGAGCTGAGTGGTGCGGACTTTCATCCAGTGCACTCGAGTGAACTGATCGGAATATTTCCTAATAAAATGGTTAAGGAACCTCTGAAAA
>NZ_PPPU01000083.1 GCF_006483455.1 Methylomonas koyamae | reverse complement strand
TTCGCGCGGTATTCCTCCAGTTCGATTTCGCGTAATCGCTCGATAAAACCAATTTATTGGCTGATCTGAAGGGCAACTTTCCACAAGTGGCATTCTTCAAGCCGGTTGGCAGTAAAAACCAGCATCCGGGGTATTCCACCATTCAGGATGCCGATGCAGAAGTGCGGGAGGTTGTTGAAGTCATTCGCAACAGCAGCATCTGGCCTAGCACTGCCATCATTATCACCTATGACGCATACGGTGGCCTTTGGGATCACGTCGCGCCGCCGGTGATAGATCATTGGGGACCGGGCACGAGAATCCCAGCGATTGTTGTTTCGCCGTTTGCCAAGAAAGGCTATGTGGATCACATTGTCTATGACACCACCTCAATCCTCAAACTGATTGAGACTCGGTTTGATCTGGAGTCCTTGACGGATCGTGACGCTAAAGCCGATGATCTACGCAACGCCTTTAATTTTAAATAACCCACATTAGGAGTCACCGATGCCCATCTTTCCATTGATAGTGTTATTGGTTTTATCGATGCTGATGGTTGCCATGATTCAGGTGGAGTTTTTTGAAATCGCATTCGCCAAGCTGGGATTGACTCCACAGGGTACGCTGATGGTGTTGGTCGGAACTTTAATTGGCAGCGGGATCAATTTGCCAATCTTCAAGATAAGGACTCAGGAAAGTGGACATTTGGTCGAATTACCAGGCCGAAAACCAGTCTGGGAGTTATTCCAGCCAGCCAGAGAGGGCAATACTGTTATTGCGGTCAATGTCGGCGGCTGCGTAATTCCGGTTGGATTATGTCTCTACTTCATCTCATTGCAATTGATTGATCCTATCAAGCTGGGTATTGCATTTGCTGCTGTGACAGCATTGAGTTATCGAATGAGCCGGCCTGAGCCGGGCATTGGCTTTGGGATGCCTGTTTTTGTGGCGCCATTAGTTTCGGTCGCCATAGCGTTGATATTGGACTCAGAACATGCCGCACATCTGGCCTACATCAGCGGCGTGCTGGGCGTATTGATTGGTGCCGATGTCCTGCATCTCAAAAATGTTGGCAGCCTAGGTGTGCCCGTTGCGTCCATTGGCGGGGCCGGAACGTTTGACGGCATCTTCATGACTGGCATCATTGCGGCGCTTTTAGCCTAACTTGAATTTCTTCAAACGCTTTCGTATTCGCTATATCCTGCATCAACATGCGATTCCACATGCGCTATGGCAACAGACGACTGAAAAATTATCGGTACTGCAAAGACTGAGCGCGGTCGAAACAGCGCATCTGCGAGAATTAGCAACCCTGTTTGTGCACGAAAAAAACATTGTCGGCGCCCATGAGTTTTTAGTGACCGATATCATGAGCGTCAACATCGCCAGTCAAGCCTGTTTGCCTATATTACATTTAGGCTTGAACTGCTTATCAGGGTGGACGGATGTTATTGTCTATCCTGGTGCTTTTCGAGTCCGTCGCGATTCCGTCGATAGTGCTGGTGTTATACATCAG
>NZ_PPPU01000082.1 GCF_006483455.1 Methylomonas koyamae | reverse complement strand
GCACAACCTGGAGCATAACCATGTGATTCACGAGAAGGTGATCGTATTGACCATCGTCACCCGCGAGGAACCTTACGTGGAGGAAGCGCAACGGGTCAAAATTCGTTCGTTTGGCGACAGCGGCAACTTTTACCGCGTCAAACTGTATTTCGGCTTTCAGGAGGAACAGGACGTCCGCCGTGCGCTGCAGCTTTGTTGCCACGAAGGCCTGGATATCAACCAGAAAACCGTATCGTTTTTTATCGGTAGCGAGCGCCTGTCATTCCGCCGCAAAAGTCCGATGCCGAAATGGCGGCGCTCCCTGTTCAGTTTCCTGACTCACAATTCCAGCAGTGCGATCGAATATTTCAAAATCCCGGTCGACCGGGTCATCGAGCTAGGTATTCGGATCGAGTTGTAGTCAGTCTTACTGCGGACTATTGATCGCGGCGCCCGCGCCAGCCGCCGGGTCGGCGATCGTCGCCATCACCGCCGCGCTCGCGCCAAGCCCTGCGGCCACCGGCTTCGGCCGGCTCCGGCCGCGCCATCAAAGAATATTCCCGCCACGCAGACCGGTCCGGTTGATGATCGTCCCGATCATGATCCGGCGAGCGGCCGCGCCAATCGCCGCGACGGTCGTCGTGGCGGTCGAAATCCGGCCGCCGCCAGTCGTGGTGGTCATGGTGGTCATGAATCCGGCCTTGCGGCAGGTAGTAGCGACCGTAAGTTATCGTCGTACCTGGGCTGTAATAGCTGCCGCCGCCGTAACTGCGCGAATAGGTCGGGGACGAATAATAGCCATTGCCGTAACCCGAATAGCCACGTTGGTAGTAGCCCGTCGCACAACCCGACAGGGCGATAGCTGCGATGGAAAAAATGGTGACTTTCAAGGTTTTCATGACTGCCTCTTGGCTTTGCGGCCCTCTTGGATTAAGTTGGCTACAGCTTATCGAGGCAGACTTAATCGGCGCTTAAACTCCAGGCTGCACCAAAAAACCCGCCGGTTCGGCAATCACCGGATTGATCAGGTCGCCAATCCCCTCGATTTGGATACGCACGGTTTGTCCCGGCTTTAAATAACCGCGCGGCTTCATCTTCACACCGACCCCAGCCGGGGTGCCGGTGCTGATCACATCGCCCGGCTCCAAGGTCATGACCTGGCTCAGATAGGCGATCAACTCGTAACAATTGAAAATCATCTCGCCGGTATTAGCGTTTTGGCGCAATTCATCGTCGACCCAGGTTTTCAGACTCAGGTTGTGCGGGTCGGCGATTTCGTCGGCGGTAATCAGCCAGGGACCCAGCGGGCCGTGGGTGTCGAAGGATTTACCCAGGGTCCAGGTCGGCGTCCGCGCCTGCCAGTCGCGCACTGTCACATCATTGCAGATCGTATAGCCGGCAATCACTCCGACGGCGCGTTCGGCCGGGACATTTTTACAACGCTGGCCGATGACGATGGCCAACTCGCCTTCGTAATCGACTTTATCCGAGATTGGCGGAATATGGATTGCCGCGCCGGGCCCGATGACGCAGGTGCTTTGCTTGGTGAAAAACGTCGGGTATTCCGGTTTTTCCAAGCCGGTTTCGCCGATGTGGTCGGCGTAATTCAAACCCACGCCCAGCAATTTGCCCGGGCGCGGGATCGGCGCCAACAGCGTCACATCCGTCAGCGCGATGCGCGGCGCATCGGCATCGATCAAGGCTTGCAACGCCTGCCGTGCCGAGTCGCCCGCCGCCAAAAACGCCAGCATGTCGTTCGGCGCCTCCGCGCCGGCGGCCACCACCGCATCACCCACCACCGCGCCGATTTTGCGCACGCCGTTGTCCAGAAAAGTCGCCAATTTCATATAGTCCGCTCAGTTCCAAAAAGCGGGCATTCTAGCCGATCGGCCGCAAATTGGCGGCAAGCGGGCGTTGGCGTTCGCCGCTCGGCGCGTTGTGGGGTACAATCGCCGCTTGATTGTTCGCGGCCCGGCCGCCCCATTTTGAGTTCCACCGATGACACCCGCCCAATTTGCCGACTACGCCCAAC
>NZ_PPPU01000081.1 GCF_006483455.1 Methylomonas koyamae | reverse complement strand
CAAAGCCGAACTGTTGGCCGCCATTCAAAAAACCGGTTCCATCATGGCAGCGGGTAAATCCATGAATATGAGCTACCGCCGGGCCTGGATGTTGGTGGATGTGATGAACCGTAGCTTTGCCGAGCCATTGGTGCACGCCGCGAAAGGTGGACGCCACGGCGGCGGCACGGTACTGACACCGCTAGGGCAGCAGGTGCTGGCGCAATATAGCAAGATGGTCGAAGCGGTTAATCATTCCGCGGATGACTACCTGCAACTGTTCTCCGGGTTGATGGCTCAACCGCAGCAAACCCCGGCAGACGATACCGATTCCAAACTTGCCAGCGCCGATTGAACCCAGCCGCAGACCGAATACACTTCCATTCGTTACACCATCCATGAATATTTCTTTCGAAATCGTACCCAGAAGCCTACAGGCTTTCGACGAACAATACGCCTTTGTGCAAACCCTGAACCAAGGCATCAACATCATCAACGTGCCGGATATCCAGCGCTTCGACACCCGCAGTTGGCAATTGGCAAGCCGGGTCGATCGTAGCCGTTTCCGCTTCATCCCGCATTTTCGAGCCATCGACTTTAAAATTGACGGCGGCGAATTGTTCCGCATCATCGAAGACTACGGCCTGGATAGCGTGTTGCTGGTAACCGGCGATCCGCCGGAGGGTTTGAAACGGGCGTTCTACAATACCGACGTGGTCGATCTGATCCGCGCCGTGCGCCGCCGCTTTCCGGAGCTAAATATTTACGCCGGTTTCGATCCGCATCGCCAGGGTTTGCAGGACGAGTGCGACTATATCTGGCGCAAGGCCGATGCCGGCGCCACCGGTTTTTTCTCGCAACCGTTTTACGATCCGCGCATGGTCGAGATTTATGCCGAACATATGCAAGGGCTGGAAACCTATATCGGCATCAGTCCGATCACGACGCAGGCCTCGCAGAATTATTGGGAAGTGAAAAATCGGGTCAAATTTCCGAAAAATTTCCGTCCGGATTACGACTGGAACGTCGAGTTCGCCAACAATCTGATCGCGACGGCCGCCGAGACCGGTTTGCACGTCTATTTCATGCCGATCCGGATCGATTTGGGTAAATATTTTCAAAGAATCAATATCAGCACCGCCAAGTAAAGCCCGTTGCCGGCCGCACTATGCCGTTGCGGCCGGCAACGCTTAGAATAGCCCGGTCTTCAACTGCATCCATACTACTGCAATGAAAATCGTCTCCTGGAACGTCAACGGCATCCGCGCCGTGCAAGGCAAAGGTTTTGCCGAAACCCTGGCGCAAATCGACGCCGACTGCATCTTGCTGCAAGAAACCAAGGCCCAGGAAGACCAGGTGGCGCAGGCGCTGAACGGCATCGACGGTTACCACGTCCACGCCAACTCGGCCGAGCGCAAGGGTTATTCCGGCGTCGCGCTGCTGTGCCGGCAGGAACCCTTGCAAATTCTGCGCGACATCGGCCAGACCGACCACGACCTGGAAGGCCGAGTCATCGCCGCCGAGTACGAGGGGTTTTACGTGGTGAACGTGTATGTGCCGAATTCTGGCGACGGCCTGTCCCGACTGGATTACCGGCAAACCTGGGACCAGGCGTTCGGCGATTATCTGGCCGATCTGCAAAGCCGCAAACCGGTGATCGTCGGCGGCGATTTCAACGTCGCCCACCAAGCCATCGACATCGCCCGGCCCAAGGCCAATTACAACAAATCGGCCGGCTACACCCAGGCCGAGATCGACGGTTTTAGCAGTATTCTGGCGCGCGGTCTGGTCGACAGCTTCCGCCATTTCCATCCGGAGCAAGTGGCTTACAGTTGGTGGAGTTACCGCGCCAACGCCCGCGAAAAGAACATCGGTTGGCGGATCGATTACCTGTTGGCCAGCGAACCGCTAGTGCCGAGCATCCAAAGCGCCTTCATCCTGCCGGAGATCACCGGTTCGGACCACTGTCCGGTCGGCATCGACATTCAAATCGCTTGAGCGCGCTGCACCAGCATCGGGCGGCCTTGCTGGCCTGCCGGCGTTGTCCGGACATGATCGGTCCGGTGGTTTGTTGTCAACCGGTGATGTCAAAAGTGCTGCTGATCGGTCAGGCGCCGGGCGGCAAGGAAGGCCAGTTCGGCAAGCCGTTCGCCTGGACCGCCGGCAAGACGTTGTTCGGCTGGTTCGGCCGATTGGGCTTGAACGAAGAACAATTTCGGCAACGGGTGTATATGGCGGCGGTGTGCCGCTGTTTCCCCGGCAAGCAGGCCGGCGGCGGCGATCGGGTGCCGAGCCCGGCCGAAATCGAAAACTGCTCTGACTGGCTGCGTACCGAAATCGAGCTATTGCAACCGCAACTGATCATCCCGGTCGGTAAGCTGGCGATCCAGCAACGGCTGAAGGCCGACAAACTCAGCGAGGTGATCGGCAAGCAATTTCGGATCGACGTCTACGGCCACGCTGCCGACCTGATCCCGCTGCCGCACCCGTCCGGCGCCTCGACTTGGCACCGCACCGAGCCGGGCATTAGCCTACTGGCCGAGGCCCTGGCCGCAATCGAACGTCATCCGGCCTGGCAAACTATTCGGCCGAGCGATTGACGCCGCTGATCAGCGCCTTGATCGACGCCGTCAGCAAGTTATTGTCAATGCCGACGCCGTAACGCGGCGGCTGGCCATCCGGCCCGGCCAATTCGACGAAGGCGCAGGCGCGGGCATCGCCGCCGTGGCGGCTGGGACCGAGCGAGCGCTCTTCGTAACTGCGGATGGTGACGGCGCAATCCAGCTCCGTCAACGCGGCGACCGCCGCATCCAGCGGGCCGTTGCCGTCGCCGGCCACACAGCGCGTTGCGCCGTGCCATTGCAGATCCAATTCGATCCGTTGGCCGCCATCGATTTCGGCTAAACGGTGGCCGAGGTAACGGAGCGGCCCAGCATCAGTCAAATAAGTTGCGTTGAACAAGCGCCAGATTTCCGCATGGCCGATCTCGCCGCCGCCGGCGTCGG
>NZ_PPPU01000080.1 GCF_006483455.1 Methylomonas koyamae | reverse complement strand
TGTCAGAAGACGACTGCACGTGTGACTTTTCAAAGTCAGTGTCAGTAGATTGTCAAAGGGATGTCAGCAGGTAGTATTTTGAATGCCGTACAAATTCTAAATTTCACGACAACCTATTTGTACTGCTGGTTACAAGGTTTATGCTCTGCCAAACGGCTCCTGATCATACGGCTGATGATCTAACCATTTTTGCGCCGTGCTGACGCCGACTTCGACAATTTGCAACCTGCTGACATCGGGTTTGAACACTGCTGACAACGACTATGACATTTTAGTTTACCTCTATCTAGGTGGTTAGCGGGTTCTAGCTAATGACTGTTGACATCGACTTTGAAAAGTCACAGCACTACTTTTGCTACCATTAATAGGCATAACCGCAGAATTCGGAAAAAATAGTATGCTAAGGTTTCGGTGTGGATAAATTTGGGACTTGTGCTTATCGGGTTACTAGGTGACTCTGCTCGCTTGGGGGACAGCGAGTAAAACTATCAAAGCGATACTGCAAAAACTCGCCGCTCGCGATGTCTTGCTCTATACTCTAAAGAGTGATGATAATGAATCTTTGGCTTGTGCCAAGTATTCATTTTTTGTTTTGATAGGGAAACTTTACGCTTGGAATTGAATCTAGTCTTCATGCGTAATAGGGTTCAATAGTATTAAACACTTCAATTGATCACAATGGCAAAATGACTGCGGGATTTTTTCGACATCATCATTATCAGACCGTTATGGTGCTGATCATGTTGACTAGCTGGCTCTTCATGCTGGTGTCGTCAACGTGTGCGATGCCGATGCCTGCGCAAATGCAAATACCAGTGACGGACACCATGCCAGTTGGTTGTTCCGATTCGGCGCATCATGGCGACGCAGCGACGAAACCCTCACCAAACCAAAACTGTACACTCAAGGCGTGTCCGGACTCCCAGCCTAACCCCGCGCTAAATTTCAAAATCGATAAGCCTGATCTACCCGTTTTTATCCTGTGCCTGACTTGGCTAAGTATCTATATTTTTAGCCCATTACTCTGCCTTTTTATCCGTCATAGACAACGAAGACCCACTGCCAATCCCATACCGATACGCTATCGGTTCTGTACCTTTCTGAATTAGCTACTTCTCCCAGGTAACCCGCGCCTTATTGGCGTGATAAGGCTCCATGCTTTGGTGTGAGCCTGTGTTTCCATTGATCGGAGAAAATAATGTCCCCCTTGCTATACCCCACACCTGTTGATCGGGTGTCGTGGCCCTATTGGGCGCTCGGCTGTTGTCTGATGATTTTCATCGGCGTAGGCCATGCTGATGAAGGTTTTTTGTCCCTGGAAAAGGCTGTTGAACTAGCTCAGGCCGGAAACCCAGGCATCTTAGAAATTAAAGCCCGTGCCGAAGCATTGGCCGCCATTCCCTCGCAAGAAGGCGCCCTACCAGACCCGACGCTTAATTTCGATACCTTAAATATTCCCACCAATAGCTTCAGTCTTCGCAAGGAAGATATGACGATGATGGATGTCGGCATCAGCCAGATGATCCCCTTTCCAGGCAAGTTGGCCCTGAAGGAGCAAGCGGCTGAACAAGAAGCCCTGGCGGCAGCGGACTCCGTGGATGTAGCCCGCTTGCGCTTGGTACGCGATGTCAAACAGACCTGGTGGCGTTTGTTTTATTACGATAGAGCCATCAATGTCATTGCTGAAAGCGAACAATTTTTTCAGCAACTGATCGATATGGCCCAGTCCCGCTACAAAGTCGGTCAGGGGCAACAACAGGATGTGATGCTGGCCCAGCTAGAGCTCTCAAAACTTAAGGACGAAAAACTTGAGCTGATCGGTATGCGCCACAGTAATAGTATTCAGCTCAACACTCTGCTCGGCCGTAGCGCCGATACCTTGGTGGCTCTGCCCAATCAAGCTGAGATCAAAACCCCGGTGTTGATCGTTTCTGATATGCAGGCTCAAGCCATGGAGCATAGCCCGTTGTTCGAGCAGCATCGCAAAATGCTCAGCGCAGCCAAGACCCGCATTGAAATCGCCGAAAAGGATTTTTATCCCGATCTGACACTGGGGGCTGGTTATGCGGTCAGGCAAAACACCCCGTCTGGGGAATCCCGTAGCGATTTTGCTAGCGTCAAACTCAGCATCAATTTGCCGATCTATGCCGAACAGAAACAGGCTAAGGCAGTTGATCAACGCAATAGTGAATTGCTGCAGGAACAGTACGCTTTGCAAGACGAGCATAACAAGGTACATGGCGAAATTGCCGCCAACACCGCTCAATACTTACATGCAAAAGAGCGATTAGCATTATTCGAGCATGAAATCATTCCCCAAGCGCAGCAGGCGGTCAGTTCCTTGATGGCCGGGTATCCGGTTGGCAAGTCAGGCTTCAGTGATGTGCTCCGCACCCAACTGAGCTTGTTTCAGTATCAAAGCCAATATTGGAAATCGCTGGTGGAAACCCAGCAAATACTGGCGGAATTATCCAACTTAATTGGCAAGGAACTGACCCATGACTAAGTATGCAATTTTGGTCAGCGTACTGGCTTTGCTGATCGGCATCGGCAGCGGCTATTGGTTAGCGGGTAAACAGCAACCCATGGAAAACGTTGCGTCAGTCGCTGAACGAAAGCCGTTGTTCTACCGACACCCCATGAATCCGAAGGTAACATCGCCTATACCCACCAAAGACGAAATGGGTATGGATTATCTCCCCGTCTATGCCGATGAAGTCTCGCAGACAGCCCAGACGAACAAAGGCCGCGTTTTGTACTATCGCCACCCTATGGGGGCTGCTGATACCTCGCCTGTACCGAAAAAAGACGAAATGGGCATGGATTATTTGCCTGTATATGAGGGTGAAGCTAACAGGTCCAAACTCTTGAGCATTAGTCCGGAAAAAATTCAGAAACTCGGCGTTAAAACCGAAAACGTGCAATATCGGGATTTAACCCGTTCGATCCGTGCGCTGGGCAGTATTCAAGTCGATGAGCGCCGACTCCATATTATCAATGCAAAATTCGAGGGTTGGATACAACGCTTGCTGGTCAATAGCACCGGACAATCCGTCAAACGTGGACAGCCGTTATTGGAGATCTACAGCCCCGATCTACTGACGGCGCAGCAGGAATATCTTATTGCCAGACAAGGTGAAGTTGCATTAGATCAGGCAAGCCCACAGGCGCTAACCACGGCACAGCAACTCACTCGCAATGCTTTAAAACGCCTAAAAAATTGGGATATTGGCACGGCGCAATTACAAGGTTTGCAAGAGCGCGGACTCGTGATTGAAACCTTGTCGTTACAATCGCCTGTCAATGGCGTAGTCATGGACAAGCCTGCGGTAGAAGGCATGCGTTTTATGCCGGGCGAGGTACTGTTCCAAATTGCCGATCTAAGTCGCGTTTGGCTGATGGTCGATGTATTCGAGCCAGATTTAGAGTGGGTTAAATTAGGTCAAGAGGTTAGCGTCAATATCAAGGCTTACCCTGATAAATCCTTTCATGGAAAAGTCAGTTTTATCTTTCCCACGTTGAATACCGACACACGCACCGTCAAGGTCAGGGTGGACATGGACAATGCCCAAGGTTTTCTGAAACCCGGCCTGTACGGTAGCGTTGAATTATTAACGACTCAACAACGACACCGAGAGCTGAGTGTCCCCGATTCGGCTATTCTCGATAGTGGTACGCGGCAGGTAGCACTGGTACAAGTCGATGATGGCCGGTTCGAGCCGCGCACCGTGAAGATAGGCCATCAGGCCAACGGATTCAGCGAAGTGCTTGAAGGTTTACAAGAGGGTGACAATGTCGTCACCCGCGCTAATTTCCTGATCGATGCCGAAAGCAATTTGAAATCAGCGCTTGATAGCATGAGCAGCGAAGAGGAGATGCCGGAGAGCAAGTCGCCCCAGGACAATATGCCAGCCATGCCAGAGCATGACGCGCACAGTCAACATGTAATGGGGCACTAGCGATGTTGGAACGTGTCATTGCCTGGTCGTTAAAAAATGTGTTTCTGGTGCTGATCACGACGCTATTTTTAATCTGTGGCGGCATTTACGCGGTGATCAAAATTCCGCTGGATGCCTTGCCTGATCTGTCCGATGCTCAAGTCATTGTCTACACCGAATACCCCGGTCAAGCGCCGCAGGTGGTCGAGGATCAAGTCACTTATCCACTGACCACCGCGATGCTGAGTGTGCCGCGATCCAAGGTAGTCCGGGGCTTCTCATTTTTCGGTGCATCCTTTGTGTACGTGATCTTTGAGGATGGTACGGATATTTACTGGGCGCGTTCCAGGGTTCTCGAATATTTAAACTTTGCGGCTGGACGCTTGCCGCGTGGCGTTACCCCTCAACTCGGGCCGGATGCGACCGGCGTGGGCTGGGTGTATCAATATGTGTTGCTCGGCAAGGAATACTCGCTGGCTGAATTGCGTACCTTGCAAGACTGGTTTGTACGCTACCAATTGACCAAGGCGCAAGGGATTGCCGAAGTGGCTAGCATCGGTGGGTTTGTGCAGCAATATCAAGTCACCGTTGATCCACATAAACTCCAGGCTTATGGCATCCCACTAAAAACCGTGACCGAGGTGATTGCCAATGGCAACCGCGATGTGGGCGGTCGAGCCATCGAAATGACCGAAACCGAATACATGGTGCGCGGTCGTGGCTATTTGCATGGTAGTCAGGATTTGGAACGACTGGTATTAAAAGTTGCCAATGGCACACCCGTGTTAGTGCGGGATGTGGCCCGAGTGGAATTGGTCCCAGATGAGCGTCGCGGCCTTACCGAGTTGAATGGTGAGGGCGAGGTGGTATCGGGCATTGCGATTGCCCGCTACGGTCAAAACGCGCTGGAAGTGATTGACAACCTGAAACTGCGGTTAAAGGAAATTATGGCAGGCCTGCCAACCGGGGTTAGTATTCAAGCGGTTTATGACCGTTCCGATTTGATCCATCGGGCGATTGAAAATCTGCGGCACACGTTGTTGGAAGAGAGCGTGGTGGTGGCGGTGATTTGTGCGATATTCCTGTTGCATCTGCGCAGCGCGTTGGTCGCCATTGTGATGTTGCCGGTAGGCATATTGATGGCGTTCATCGTCATGCATTTGCTGAACATGAACTCCAACATCATGAGTCTTGGCGGTATCGCCATTGCCATCGGCGCGATGGTCGATGCCGCCATCGTCATGATAGAAAACGTGCATAAGCATCTTGAGCATGATGCGGATAAATTGCCCCGACACGCCATTGTTTTGAATGCCTGCCGGGAAGTCGGCCCGCCCTTGTTCTTCAGCTTACTGATTATCACCGTATCCTTCTTACCGGTGTTTACCCTGGAAGCACAAGAAGGTCGGCTATTTCAACCCTTGGCATACACTAAGACGTTTGCCATGGCCGGCGCGGCCTTACTATCGATCACCTTAGTGCCGGTGCTAATATTGCTATTTGTGCGCGGTCATATCCGGGCAGAACAAGATAACCCGGTCAATCGGCTATTGCTGTGGCTGTATCGTCCCGTGATTACTTGGGTCATGCGTTTTAAAAAAACCACTGTGTTGCTGGCGATACTGGTACTGGTTGCCAGTATTTACCCTGCCATGCAATTGGGTGGTGAATTCATGCCGACCTTAAACGAAGGCACGTTGCTGTTCATGCCACAGACATTGCCCGGCATGTCGGTAACCAAAACCGCTGAGCTGCTGCAAACTCAAGATCGCATCATTAAAACTTTTCCTGAAGTCGAATCGGTATTTGGCAAGGCCGGTCGCGCCGCCACAGCCACCGATCCAGCACCCTTAGAGATGTCCGAGACGGTGGTCAACCTAAAGCCAGAATCACAATGGCGACCCGGCATGACCGTCGACAAATTGATTACAGAAATGGATCAGGCCCTGCAAATCCCTGGCGTCAGTAATGCTTGGACCATGCCGATCAAAAATCGCATCGATATGTTGGCAACCGGTATTAGGACGCCTGTTGGCGTAAAATTGTTCGGTAACGACCTGGCTGAAATGGAACGGCTAGCCCAGCAAATCGAACAAGCCATCAAGAACGTACCCGGCACCACCAGTGCTTATGCCGAGCGGATTACCGGGGGGTATTATTTGAATATCGATCCCGACTATGACGCTTTGGCGAGGTATGGCTTGCTGGTGGGTGATATTCAAAACCTGATTTCAACGGCTATTGGCGGAGAAATGGTCACTACCATGGTCGAGGGCCGGGAACGCTTTGGCGTGATCGTGCGTTATCCGCGCGAACTCAGGAACAGTCCTAATGCCATAGGCAATCACTTACTGGTAACGACTGCTGACGGCGCAATGATTCCGTTGTCGTCGGTGGCACATCTGAGTTTATCCAAAGGACCGCCCGGCATTCGTACCGAAAACTCACTGCTCTCGGCCTATATATTTGTGGATTTGCGGGATCGCGATATCGCCAGCTATGTTCATGATGCCAAGCTCGCTGTCGAGAAAGCTGTGCAACTGCCTACCGGTTACTACATGACCTGGAGTGGGCAATTCGAGTATATGGAGCGTGCCGTTGAGCGCTTGAAGATAGTCGTACCATTGACCATGCTGATCATTTTTATCCTGCTGTATCTGAATTTTGGACGCATGACGGAAACCCTAATTGTCATGTTGTCGGTGCCATTTGCCTTGGTGGGTGGCGTCTGGTTGCTTTGGGCTTTGAACTACAACGTCAGCGTGGCAGTGGGTGTCGGCTTTATCGCACTGGCCGGGGTGGCTGCCGAAACCGGTGTCATCATGCTGATTTATTTAGATCATGCCTATCAAGCGAAAGTCGAAGAATGCCGGCAACAAGGTAAGGAAATGGGGCTAACCGAACTCTATAACTGTGTAGTCACAGGTGCTGCAGAACGGCTGCGACCGAAGATGATGACGGTGGCTGCCATTATGGCAGGTCTATTACCCATCATGTGGAGTAATGGAACCGGATCGGAAGTGATGCGCCGCATTGCCGCCCCCATGGTGGGAGGTATGATATCCTCAATGCTGCTGACGCTTATCGTAATCCCCGCCATTTATGCGCTGTTGAAAGGTTATTCGTTAAGACCGCGAGAGTCCAAGGCTTCATGTTTTTGCAGGCGTAGAACTTAATCAGGAGGCTGTTAATAACAAAAAAGCGGCTTAATGGCCGGTATTTGATCGTTTGCTGTCTAATTGTGGCGATTGGTAACTGGCCTTTTGCCGATCCAAGACGTTCAAAATCTGGCTTGGTTTGAATCAAAAAATGTTGGTTGTTGCCGACAGCCGGCCTTTTGATTTATTTGTTAAACCCTAGCCATGACTTTCGAAGCCTGTTTTCCTGTGTTCAGCGAGTTGCGCCCGCATCTTTCGCAGGAACAGCTTTTAGCCTAGGTTCGCCGCCAACAAACGCAGTCCTACCAAATTCTGGCTGTTAGACAACAAGGTGCCGTTAAAAGCGTGGCGGGTTTTCGTTTCTCCGAGTTTTTGGCCTGGGGCAAAATACTGTATATCGACGATTTGGCCACGTTAAGCGGCGATACTTCGCAAGATTCTGCCAGCGCCTCGTTCGATTGGCTGATCCAGCATGCGTTAAGCGCACGGTTGCCGTGGCGTAACTTTGGATTCCGTTTATCGGCGCCATCATGCGCATCGATGGTATCTTAACCGGGGCTTTCAATTGAGCAGCCACCACTTTTCCCTGACATGCAACTCGTAACTCTGCAATGAAAATACTGGCTTTATCCGGCAGCTTGCGGGCAGCGTCCATCAATTCGGCCGTGTTGCGCACGGTGAGGCTTCTGGCGCCGGTCTCTATGGAAGTCTATTTGTTCGCGAGGCTTGGCGATTTGCCCTTGTACAATCCGGACTTGGAAAACGCGCCTCCGGCCGCCGCACAGCTATTACGCAGCGAAGTCGCCTCGGCGGATGCCTTGCTGATCGCAAGCCCGGAATATGCCCACGGCGTTACCGGTACCATCAAAAACGCACTGGATTGGCTGGTGGGCTTCGAAGGCTTTGTTAACAAACCGGTGGTGGTATTGAACGCGACGCCGCGGGCCCATCACGCCGACGCCGCGCTCCGGGAAACCTTGACCACCATGTCGGCCAACCTGATCGAAGCGGCATCGATCACTTTACCGTTGCCGAGCGCGAATGTCACAGAGGAGAACTTGTTGGCTTTGCCGGAGATCTCGGCTTTATTGAACGGAGTATTGGCACAAATCCAACGCGTGGTAATGAATCCCTACCTCGACAGTAGCCACTATATCGACAGCCAACATCCGCTGATCGTAGCGAAAGCGGCAAAATTGGCGGAGGGCTGCGCCGATGAGGAAGAGATCGCCAAGCGCTGTTTCGAATTCGTCCGCGACCAGATCAAACATAGTTGGGACTACCGGCTGAATCCCTTGACCTGCAAAGCCTCCGAGGTGTTAATCCACGGCACCGGCTATTGTTATGCCAAAAGCCATTTGCTGGCCGCGTTGCTACGCGCCAACGGCATTCCCGCCGGGTTGTGTTACCAGCGATTGAAGATAGACGGCGACCAACCCTCTTTTTGTCTGCACGGATTGAATGCGGTCTACTTGCAGCAATACGGCTGGTACCGGATCGACGCGCGTGGCAATAAGCGCGGCGTGAACGCGGAGTTTTGCCCGCCGCTGGAGAAATTGGCGTTCCCGATTGTGAATCCTTTGGAACAAGATTTGCCCGGTATCCGGGCTGAGCCCTTGCCGGCCGTTGTCAAAGCCTTAACCGAAAACCAAACCGTCGAGCAGGTTTACGACAATTTGCCGGACGTCGATCCTCAAAACACGGTCGCGGCGCCTGGCG
>NZ_PPPU01000079.1 GCF_006483455.1 Methylomonas koyamae | reverse complement strand
AATCGAGATATAAGGGTGGACACGATTTATCGTGCCCACGCGGAAAACCAAATTTAACAGGAGCCCCCATGATCCCCGGAGAAATCTTCCCCGCCGCTGGCGACATCGAACTCAACGCCGGCCGCGCCACCGTTAAAGTCCTGGTCGCCAATAGCGGCGACCGGCCGATTCAGGTCGGCTCGCATTACCATTTTTACGAAACCAACCCGGCTTTGCATTTCGACCGTAGCGTGGCTTTGGGCTTTCGACTGGATATTCCGGCCGGCACCGCCGTGCGTTTCGAGCCAGGCCAACAGCGCGAGGTGCAGTTGGTGGCGTTTGCCGGCGAACGTAAAGTCTATGGCTTTCGCGGCGAAGTGATGGGCCCGTTGGAGAAAAGCGCATGAGCAAAATCAGCAGACAAGCCTATGCCGACATGTTCGGCCCCACCACCGGCGACCGGCTACGGCTGGCCGACACCGATTTGATTCTGGAAGTGGAAGCCGATTACACCGTCTACGGCGACGAGGTGAAATTCGGCGGCGGCAAGGTGATCCGCGACGGCATGGGCCAAAGTCAGGTGGGCAACGACAAGGCGGTGGACTTGGTGATTACCAATGCGCTGGTCATCGATTACTGGGGTATCGTCAAGGCCGACGTTGGTATCAAACAGGGGCGGATTTTCAAGATCGGTAAGGCCGGCAATCCCGACATTCAGCCCGGCGTCGACATCATCGTCGGCCCCGGCACCGAAGTCATTGCCGGCGAAGGCCAGATTCTCACTGCCGGCGGCATCGACGCCCACATCCATTTCATCTGCCCACAGCAGATCGAAGAAGCGCTGTGTTCCGGCGTGACGACGATGGTCGGTGGCGGCACCGGCCCAGCCACCGGCACCAACGCCACCACCTGCACACCGGGGCCGTGGCATATCCAACAAATGCTGACAGCGCTGGACGGTTTGCCGATGAACTTTGGTTTGCTCGGCAAGGGCAACGCCAGCCTGCCCGGCGCCTTGGATGAGCAAATCCAGGCCGGGGTGATGGGCTTGAAACTGCACGAAGACTGGGGCACCACGCCGGCGGCGATCGATTGTTGCCTAAGCGTGGCCGAGCGTTTCGATGTGCAGATTGCCATTCACACCGACACGCTGAATGAATCCGGTTTCGTGGAAGACACCATCGCCGCCTTCAAGGGACGCACCATCCACACTTACCACACCGAAGGCGCCGGCGGCGGCCACGCCCCGGATATCATCAAAGCCTGCGGCCTGAACAACGTGCTGCCGTCGTCGACCAACCCGACCCGGCCCTACACGATCAACACCGTCGACGAGCATCTGGACATGCTGATGGTTTGCCACCACCTCGACCCCAGCATCCCGGAAGACGTGGCTTTCGCCGAATCGCGCATCCGCCGCGAAACCATCGCTGCCGAAGACATCCTGCACGACCTGGGCGCGTTTTCGATGATTTCCTCGGATTCGCAAGCCATGGGCCGGGTCGGCGAAGTGGTGATCCGCACTTGGCAGACCGCGCACAAAATGAAGGTGCAACGCGGCGCGCTGGCCGGCGACCCGGCCACCAGCGACAACCAACGCATCAAACGCTACATCGCCAAATACACCATCAACCCAGCCATCAGCCACGGCATCAGTCACGAAGTGGGCTCCATCGAAGCCGGCAAACTGGCCGATCTGGTGCTGTGGCAACCGGCTTTTTTCGGCGTCAAACCCAGCCTGGTTATCAAAGGCGGCCTGATCGCCGCCGCACCGATGGGCGACGCCAATGCCTCCATCCCCACCCCGCAACCAGTGCATTACCGGCCGATGTTCGGCAGTTTTGGCCGCACCGCCGCCAATACCTCGATGATCTTCCTGCCGCAAGCCGCCGTCTCTGCCGGCGTGGCGGGACAATTGGGTTTGCAAAAGCGGGTGGGCACGGTTCGGAATACACGGAACATCGGCAAATCGGATATGAAGTTGAATGATTACCAACCGGTGATGGAGGTTTGTCCGCAGACCTATCAGGTCAAGGCGGATGGGGTGTTGTTGACCTGCGAGCCGGCGGTGGTGTTGCCGATGGCGCAGCGGTACTTTTTGTTTTGATTCGGACTGGTTCCCAATCTCCGGCTTGGGAATCGAAGTGCTCGAAAGCGCTAGCTTTTGATTTTGTGCCGCTGCCGCGACACAACAAAACCAAAAGACATCAAATAATCCAAAAGCCATCGTGTTGGGTTACCGCTATCGCCTTTTATGCCCTTCGGGTAAACCCAACCTACATAAAATAAAACAATGCTAAAACTCACCGAAACCACCAACACCGAAGACCAGCCCGACGACACCCTGACCCTGCCTTACGATGCCCGCCAAAAATCTCGCCAACCGGCGACTACCAAAGGCGGCATCCAAGTCGGCGTGTTCCTGCCAAGGGGCCAAACCCTGAAACACGGCGCAATCCTGACCAACGGCCAAGGCTTTAAAGTGCGCGTCGATGCGGCGCCGGAACAATTATCGGTCGTCAAATGCAGCGACCCGCTGTTGTTTGCCCGCGCCTGCTACCACCTCGGCAACCGCCACATCGCCCTGCAAATTCTGCCGGACGAACTGCGCTTTCTGACCGACCACGTGTTGGATCAAATGCTGATTGGTTTAGGCTTGACCGTCGAGCATCACACCCTGCCCTTCGAACCGGAAGCCGGCGCGTACCACAGCCATGGTCACTAATCTGTCGTTGCTGCGGCTGTTACAACTGGTCAGCCCCAGTTTGCCGATTGGCATGTACAGCTATTCGCAGGGGCTGGAAACTGCGGTGCAGGACGGTTGGGTGACCAACGCCGAGCAAACCGGCGACTGGCTGCGCGGTTTGCTGCACAACGCTTTGGGCAAGGTCGATGCGCCGCTGCTGGCGCGGTTGTACGACGCCTGGCAAGCTGACGATATGCAAGCCGTCGAGCACTGGAGCCAGACTCTCAATGCCTATCGCGAAACCGCCGAATTGCGCGCCGAGGACAAGCAGACCGGCCAAGCCTTGGCGCGTTTGTTAGTCAATCTGGACATGCCGGAAGCGCAGGCTTGGCAGAAACGGCCGGACGCGACGCTGGCGACCTTGTTTGGCTTGGCGGCGGTGCGTTGGCAAATCGACAAGGCGGACGCGGTGAGCGGTTACCTGTGGGGCTGGCTGGAAAACCAGGTGCTGGGCGCGATCAAATTGGTGCCGCTGGGGCAAGTCGCCGGGCAACAGTTATTGCAGCGTCTAGCCGGCGAATTGCCGGCTTTGGTTGGGCAAACCCTGACCATGACCGACGACCAGATCGGCGGCAGTTGTTTCGGGCTGGCCCTGGCCAGCAGCCGGCATGAGATGCAGTATTCGCGGCTGTTCCGATCGTGAAATAACAATAATGCCTCGATGCAGCGCAAGCGCAATCGAGGTTTGAGCAACCTTAACCCCGGATGGCATCCGGACTACTGGAGAAAACATGAACGACAAACACGTATTGAGAATCGGCGTCGGCGGCCCGGTAGGCTCCGGCAAAACCGCGCTGGTGGATGCCTTGTGTAAACGCATGCGCGACGATTACCAAATCGGCGTCGTCACCAACGACATTTACACCCGCGAAGACCAGCAGTTTTTGATCCGTAGCCAGGCCTTGCCGGAAGAGCGAATTCTGGGCGTGGAAACTGGCGGCTGCCCGCATACCGCGATTAGGGAGGACGCATCGATGAATCTGGCGGCGGTGGACGAGTTGTGCGAGCGTTTCCCGGAACTGGACTTTGTGTTGGTGGAAAGCGGCGGCGACAATCTCAGCGCCACCTTCAGCCCGGAACTGGCCGATCTGACGCTTTACGTGATCGACGTCTCGGCCGGCGACAAGATTCCGCGCAAGGGCGGTCCCGGCATCACCAAATCGGATTTGCTGGTGATTAACAAGATCGACTTGGCACCTTATGTCGGCGCGTCGCTGGACGTGATGGACCGGGATGCGAAAAAGATGCGCGGCGAGCGGCCATTCGTGTTCAGCAACATCAAAACCGGCCACGGCCTGGAGCGGATTATCGACTTCATCGTCCGCCAAGGCATGCTGGCCGCAGCCTGAGCCGGCGCAAACCCAGGTTAAACCGCCTCAGGCATTCGGGATTTGCAAGGCCGGCCAATCGAAGGCCGGCCCGATATCCCATTTATCCTGCCGAAAATTGATGTGGCTGGCGATGCCGCTGTAGTTCTGGAAGAAATCCGGATCGCGTTCGAATTGTTTCGCCGTCGGCGGCAAGGTGCGCGGGATATTGAAGCGGGCGCACAAGTCCTGCAACAACAGCCGAATCGATTCGGTTTGCCCGGCCGGAAAGGTGGCGAAATAATGCTCGCCGCGGAAGCTTAGTTTCCGATATTTTTCGGTCTGGCTCAGTTCGCAGTAGCGGGTGCCGAACGGCGCGGTGTCGCCCCGCTTCGGCGGCCACCAGTTCAAACTATCCGGATTATCCGCCGCCGGCCGTAACGGGCCGACGTTGGCGATTTCGATCGCGATCGAGCGTTTGTCGTGGCGACCGCCGCTGCCCTGGACTCCAAGATGGTAGGCCCATTGCGCCGGGTCGAATACTTCGTACACCGTACCGTCCACATCCACCAGATAGGCCGCGCCGATACGGCCGGCGTCGCCGTTCCAGGTATCGAAGGCCGATTTGGCGCTGGAGCCGGCGGTAAAATGCAGCACGATCAAATCCTTGTGCGGCCGGTCGCTGTAATATTGCCCGGCCGGCAACCGGAAGCGGCTGCGGTTGATCGCCAACGCCGGTGCGGCACTTACTGTTGCCGCTGGCGGCATCGTATCGGTGCTGAGTCCGGCCGGATCGGTAGCCAACAGCGCCCGCGGATTGGGCCGTTCGCTGGCGCCGGCCCAGAAAAAATGCCCATCCAAATCGCGATACCAGAAACTATTGCCGGATACCGTTTCGCCAACCGCAAAGCCACTGATCTCCACCCGGCTGCCGGCCGGCAATACTTTGACCAGCGCGCCGCTCAAGGCCGGGCTTTCCCGCAATTTGACATTAACCAGCAGGCCGATTTGCTTGCCGCTCAGGCCGGCAAACTCAGGTTCCGGTACCGCTGCCGCCAGCAGTTCGGTCAGATTCAACGCCGTCGCCGGACAAGCCGCCGAGGCCCGGATGGCACTGTGCAGCAGTACGTGCTCGGTATCCAGCTCGATGCGCCAGCGGTCGGCAATCTCGCGCAACAGCCGGGCGCAAACCGCCTGCTGCCCGGCCGGGAAGCCTTGGCCAGCGGCCATCTCCACCACGATGCCGATCGAATAATAGTTCGGGTTGCTGTTCGGCCGCTGTTGGACCAAGGCCGCGCTGGGGTTGACCACCAAGCCGGCGTGAAAAGCGGTGTCTTTCTCGTCGACGTACTGCCGGACCCGGCCGTCGCCGGCAATCGCGTAGTGGGTCGAGACCAAGCTGCCGCCGCTGCGATAACCGGTTTCGGCCTGGGCCAGATCGGCGACGCTGTGCAACACGATCACATCCGGCTTGAATCCGCCGGGCCGACCGGGGCGGAAATTGTCGGCGGCGCAGCCTATCCAGTCGATTTGCATACCGCCCTCCTCAGCCCAACGCCTTCAAATCGCCGCGCTCGCCCTGCAACGGGTTGGCGGCCGTCGGCGACAGCGCATCTGCGGTCGCGGCAAGCTGGGAGCTTTGACGGATGGCTTTTTGCTCGTCGTCCTTGCGCGCCAGACCGGAACGCAACTGCAACAGTTTGCTCAACACGTTGTACCAAAACGGCCCGCCCATGCTTAACAGAAACATCGACAACACCACGCCGGGGACACTGGCATTCTGCTGCCAATTGTCCTGCCAGGCTTGCCAATCCTTGGGCCAGGTAATCAGGCCGCGGTCGGCCAGCACGTTCAAGTAATATTTTTCGGTTTCGATACCGGCGGCGGATTTGACCGGTTCGGCCGACGCATCACTGCTTGCTCCGGTTTTGGGCTGGCTTTTGGCGTCCGCCATCACCTTGGCTTTGATGGTCTCGTCCTGGGCAAAGGTCGGCGCCAATTGCACGAAGGCGCTGCGCATTTGTTCGTCCATGGCCAAGCGGTTGATGATGACGAGTGCATCCAGTTGTAATCCGAACGCCAGCAAAGCCGCACTGAATACGCTGACCGTGCGCGCCGTCGACGAGAAACGCACCGCGACCCGATCCAGCAAATTGTCGAAATTCATGTGGATCACCGCCAAAAACTCGCTGGCGGCCTCTTGCAGCAAGGCGTTGGCTTCCCGCACATCCTGCGCCAGTTCCGGATTGGATTTTTCGAATTGCAGCGCCAGCATTCGCACGTTTTTCAGGGTCGCGGTCGGGTTCTCGACCCCATTGTTGCCCAATGCCTGCCCCAGCTTTTCCGCCAAATCGATGTGCTTGGCGATGATGCCTTTCAATTTTTGATAAAGCCGCTTTTGTTTATTGACGCCGAGTTCGGTCTTGACCTGCTGGATCAGCCGGCCGGCTTCCAGGCTCTTCAAAAACGCCGGATACTCGCGCAACTTGTTCTCCAGTGCCGCCAAGCCGACGTTGACGGTAATCGCCCCGTTCGCCAATTCGGCGTTGACCCGGTCGAATTCGGCTTTGATGCCGGCATCGTAGGCCGCAGCCAATTCCAGCAGACTTTTGACGAATTCTTCGCGGTGGATCACCTCGCCGTAGGACAAAAACCGCAAACGTGGCGGCAACCAACTGCGAAACCGGCCGCCGATGGTCTGTTGGCTCAACACTTTACCGGCGATCGCTGCCGCGTCGGTGCGCGCCAAACGCGGGTCCAGCACTTCCAGCAGATCGGTCAAACCGTGATGCAGGTTGCGGCCGCGGCTGGCGAGCAGCTTGAGTATGGCCTGGCTGATCAGCGTAACGGCCATGCTGGCGATCAACATCACCACCGACAAGCCCAGCAATATATCCAAGGACTTCAACATCAGTTTTCTCCCCTACCCCGTTAGACGGTCCGCTGCAACCGCAACCGAAGCTTTGGTTGGCAGCGGCCCGCAGCATAAACCGTAAAGCTTAGACCATTCGGCCCAATCGCCAAAATCAGCCGCCCTCCAGCGGCAGCCGCTCCATCAAGTAGCACAGGCAATCCTGGCGGATCACCCGTTCGTCCAAGGTCAGCATCGACGGCATCGTCGGCCGCTTCAACACCAACTGCCCGTCCCGAATCTCGAAAAACCGCTCGGTGACCGGTATACCGGCATTATCCCTGGCGACCACCGGCACGCGCGCCGTCGAGCTAGTGCCGAACGCGGTGCCGGCGGCAATTTCGGTGAAGTTCAATCGCTCCAACCCGCTGTCAAGCAGCAAATCGGCGCTGCGCTCGGTAAAGCTGAAACTGGCATCCTCGGCGATACAGACCTGGGCCACGGTGTGGTAGATGTCCACATCCTGGCGGGCGACCGGATGCGCCGGAAATTCGTGTAAGTGCAGACAGCTATCCAAAAACTCGAGCGCATGTTCGGTGCCGTGCGGCTGGCCGGGACGGCCGCATTCCAGCGTCACGGCCGGGCAAAACTCGGCGAACGCGCCGGATTGGATGCCTTTGGGGTGGGTAAAGTAGACCAGCAAACGGCCGAACAAGGCCCCCAGATGCAGAAACTCCCGGTCCAGTTTGTTGATGCAGGCGTAATGCGGGTTGCGGCCGGTATTGTTATGCACGTCGACGCTGGCAAACACGCCGCGCCGGCGCATGATTTCGCAAATCTGCGCTGCCCAAGCCGTTTCCGGCGACGGCGCCAGACCGGTACCCGGCCAGATCCGGTTGAAGTCGGGCTGGCCGTCCAGTCGGCGCAGATTGTGGCGGGCGGCCTGGGTATTCCCAAAAAACAGGGTCAGCCCGCGCGGCAAACTTTGGCCCTGGTATTTGCGTAATAACTGTTGCACGGCCAGAAAGCCGGTCGATTCGTTGCCGTGCAGCAGCACCGATACGAACAGTGTCTCCGGCCGCTTGCCGGGCAGATGGAACAAGGCCGGTTCCGGCACCAGGGTATGCAGGGCTTCGACCGGAATGTCCAGCAGACCCGGCGGCAGGACGTCGAATTGTTTCAGAACAGAATGTGCGGAGAGGTTCGATTGCATGGCCGAGATGTCCAAAGTCCGTTCAGCGACTCAACATGCCTGAATAGTCGGCCGAGAGCAACCGCAATGCGCCGTTCGGCGGGGTGCGCTCAGAGCCCCCAGCCCGACACCGGCTCGCCGCCGAGCTGGCGCAGCAAATACTCCCGCGTCATTGCGCTAAATTCGCCGGGATGGGCTTCGATAAAGCGCCGCTGCCACTGGCTGCCGGTCTGCCGGCTGGCGACACGGCGGCGGACGATGCCAAGGTAGTCCAACGCGTCGCGGTTGCGGATGCCGAGCGCGTCCAGCCCCAGGCCGGCGCGCGGCAGCAGTTCCTGTTCGATCAGCTTGGCCAGCCGCTGCTTGCGGTTGCCGAACCAGACCACATGGCAATCCAGCCCGTGGCGGGCGGCCTGATAGAAATTGTCCTTGGCTTGAGCGAAAGGCAATGCCGCCCCGCCCTCCGCCCGTTCGTCGGCCAGATTTTTCACCAGCCCATAGAAAAACGCGGCATTGGCGACCATATCGATCACGGTCGGCCCCGCTGCCGGCGTGCGGTGTTCGATACGGATATGCGGCGTGCCGTCGGCGTCGAACCCCACCAGCGGCCGGTTCCAGCGCCAGATGGTACCGTTGTGCAGGCGCAGATAGCGAAACGCTTCCGGCGCATCGTCGAATTGTTCCGGCAACAGCACCGGAAAATGCTGCAAATTCTCGATAAAACATTCCTGGATCGAGTGCCGGGCGTAATCCGAACCGAAACCGACCCGGTGCAACGGCCCGTCCGCCGCGCCGCTATAACCGCCGGCAGCGATGGCCTGCTCGAACATCGGAATCCGGGTCTCGGCCCATAAATCCTTGCCGAACAGATACGGCGCATTCGCCGCCAGCGCCACCATCGCCGCCGAGGCGATGATGGAGGCGTTGTAAATGTGGTGGGCCTGACTAAGCGGACACTGGATATGCAACTGCAGCGAGGTAGTGGCCGCTTCCAGCATCACGTCGTGGTGTTCCAGTTTCAGATGCTCGTGACCGCATATATCCAGACAAATCGGCCGGCCGCGGTTTTGCAAAATCTGCTGGTTCAAAGCCCGGTAACGGTTCATGTCCGACATATTGCCCAGATGCAAATCGCGCTGTTCCAAGGTCGGCAGCGTACCGATCGCCAACAGGTGCAAATCCATTTGCCGGGCATGCCCGGCCGCGTCTTGCCACGTCTGTTGCAATTGCTTGTGCATCGCGCCGAACGCAGCACCGGTCAAGGCTTGCGGCGGCGTGTTCAGTTCGATATTGAACTTGGCCAGCTCCGGACCGGCCAGCAGCGGCTGACCGAAGGATTGCAAATACGTCTGGTTAGCCGGCGCCGGCCGCATATCGCCGTCCAACAACCAAGCTTCTATCTCGAAACCGGCCACCGGCGCAGCTTCCGCACAGGCTTTATCGCGGATCAAACGGCCGAGCAATTCGGTCTCGGTCTGCAAACGCCGGCAAAACCGGTCGAAATCGGCTTCCTGATACGCAGCGGCGCGGGTTTCTTGGCCCATAGTTAAGTCCGGCGGTGTGGCGGAAGATACAGATAGTAAAGGCCCCGGCTCGCGCCGGTCAATCTCGAACCGAACGCGCGGGCCGAAGCCACCCCATCGGGCCGGATTGGCTTGCCGTTTTTCTCCTCTCTTGGATACGGACGGGCCGGGGCGTCTTGCGGTAGCCATAGCCGGAGTTTTATCCCCGACGCCGTTTAGTTATTAACCCGACCCTTGAATCCACTGGATTCGTCATTCCCGCGAAGGCGGGAATCCAGTATAACCGCCGGGCTCCTGCCTTCGCGGGAGCGACGATATTTAAGGACCGGGTAATAGGTCGGCTAACCGCCTTGGGTTCGTCCCTGCGGGTGCGGGGAACGCACATCCGGCCGTTTTTTTCAGCGGCCCGCCCTTGGGCTTATCCTCGGCCAACTTCATCGCCGACAGCGGCTTCCACTCCTTGCCCTCGGGTGAGGCAATCTCACGCCTGGCGGCTGCCAGAATATGTTCTAAATGACTGGCTTCGAAGTCGATCTCAAATTGCATAATGCACCACCCCCTTTATAATCAAGGCGTGAATCGGTCAGACTGCGCCTTGCGCGCTACTGCCCAATATCCGATCCACAAAACGCGACCCCTAAAAAGGCCGCGTTTTTTTCTTGAACAACAGCCTGCCGTAATGTGGTTTATCTAAATAACCCAGCTTGGCTTTCTCGGGTTTGTGCTATGCCATAAACACCGTCGCGCCTTTCCAGCCCGTACTGGCCCATTCAAAAATACCCACGCCGAACACCCCAGCACCATCCAGTTAGAACGCACGCAGATAGCGCCGTTTAGCCGCCAACGACCTTTCTCCCGCGATCCTGCTCCCAATACCACCAAATTTCATCGGGCTCGATCAGCGACATGGCCAGCAAGTTGAGATACTGCAACCGTTGTTCCTGATCGGCGTCAGCCAGAAGTGGCTCCAT
>NZ_PPPU01000007.1 GCF_006483455.1 Methylomonas koyamae | reverse complement strand
TTTTTGGGGCCGGCTCTGTTTGCCCAAGCTGCGACGTCAATTAATCAGCGCATCGTTGTTAATCATCGACGATGTCGGCATTGGCGGCGTACCCGCTCAATTAGGGCCGATACTTTTAGAAATCCTGGATCAGCAATCGATGGTCGGCTCCTTAATCCTCACCAGTCAATACCCGACTAATAAATGGTACGAATTGTTCGAAGACGCCACTGTTGCCGACGCGATTTTGGACCGGATCGTCCATCGGGCTCATCCGATAGAACTCAAGGGTGAATCGATGCGCAAGTTGAAAGGTAAAAACACATCCTAGAGAGCTAAAACCATCACTTGTGCAACTTGTCAGACCAAGGGTGTGCAAGTGATGCACTTAGGTGTGCAGATGGCGTGCACTTGGGTGTGCAAGTGCGTGCAATTACGCACTTAAAGGCAAATAATGTATTTCCATCGTTCCCACGCTCCACGTGGGAACGCCGCCCCAGACGCTACAGCGTCCATCACCAAACATCTATCTCCACCAACCCCGCCAAGCCTTGATAGTTGGTGGCACTGGAATAACACCAATGCTGCGGTAAGTTCACGTAACCGCATTTAACCGGCTTGGCACCGCATCAGGCTGCGATACGCTCCGCCCGAACCAAATAATATCAATATCGGCACGCCCTCTTTTCAGAACGGGTACTCGCGATCCCGTTTATGCCGGGCTTTGGCAAAATGCAGACGTTGCAGCAAGCGTTGCCCTGTTGCTTGTTAACGCCATGCGCCCGAAGAGGGCTTACTTTGCTTGGGGCCAACGGTATTCAAGGGCCGGGTTAATCGATTCCAAAACCCGCAAGAAGCCCGGCGGGTTTTGGCTTGTCCTACTTTCGCCAAAAAAACTGCTGACATACTCGCAAACCGGCTACATCGGCAGTGACACCGGCTAACGCGGGCTGCACAGTGTCAAAAATTTTTGCTGCTTCAGAATGGTGTCGAAACCGACTGTGAAGGCGGCGGATCTTGCTGCGATTGCTGCAGACCGATCGATGCTCCGGTTTCACCCGCTTCCCCGCCACCACTGCAACAGCTTTTTCTGAAATGGATGGATCGATTTGGCGGCTAGGTTTAGCCAATCCTTTAGCCCTGGCGGCTGTTAACACCTAACCGAGGTTCGGTTTTAAACCGAGCCTGCACTCATTTCAGAACGGGGTCGCTGGCGCAGAAATCCAAGTTCCGTCCGGCGTACGCATCTATTATCGCAAAGGCTAAACGGCCTGTTTTCTCATGGGTATTCGGTAAACATAGCGATGAACCAGAACAATCAGGATTTTGAGGCGCTGCAACTGCAGATCGAATCGCTAAAACTGGCAAATGCCGCATTACAAAAACAATTGCTGGAGGAAGCCGAACATGCCGACGCGATGCTGCGGGAAGTGGAGCGTCAGCGTAACGAATTAAGCGCCGCCAATCGGCTGCAACAGGATCTGGCTAATCGCAGTCAACGTGTGATCGATGCCGTTTCCAGCCTGGTCTATCGGCTTGACCCTTATGGCCGTATCGTGCAGGCCAATCAACAAGGTTTGCAATTTTTGGGTTTGGCGGCGTTAGATGCCGCAACCCCCTTTTATTTGGACGATTGGTTATCTGCAGACGACATTCGACTGCTGAAAGAGCAAACGCCGCCACGCCCGTGGCAGATTTATTCCTGTCTGTTGGAGCGGATTCGGTTAGAGGGCAATTACACCGGGCACCATAGTTTGCGCAATAGCCAGGGCCAATATCGCCAGTTCATGTTGGATGCAACCATGATCTACGACCGGCAAGGTAAGGAAGACGGCACGGTCGTCAGCGCCGCCGATATCACCGAACTGAAGCGGTTGGAGCAGGATCTCAGACAAGCCAATAGCAAAGCGGAATCTGCCGCCCGTTCGAAAAGCGAGTTCCTGGCCAATATGAGTCACGAAATACGGACCCCGATGAACGCGATCGTCGGTTTGTCGCAACTTGCCATGAATCGGGATGTATCGCCGCAGATTCGGGATTATCTGGAAAAAATCAAAGGCTCTTCCGATCATTTACTCAGCATCATCAACGACATTCTCGATTTTTCTAAAATCGAAGCCGGCGGCATGACCATAGAAGCCCATCCGTTCGGCATTGCCCGCCTGGTCGCGGATATTGAGGGGCTATTTCGATTTCCGGCAGAACAAAAAGGTTTGGAGCTGCAATTGCAGATCGGAAATGATGTGCCCGCGATGGTTGTGGGCGACAAATTGCGGATTCAACAGATCTTAACCAATTTGATCTCCAATGCACTCAAATTCACGACGCAAGGCCGAGTGCGCTTGACGATCGAGCTGGTTTCCCGCGAGGAGCAACGGGTAAATTTGGCATTCGCGATTGCAGACCAAGGCATTGGGATTGCCCCGGCCGACCAGGAAAAGTTATTTCAACCCTTCAGCCAGGCCGACAGTTCCATTTCCCGTCGATTCGGCGGGACCGGCCTCGGTTTGGCCATCAGCCGTAAATTGCTACTGATGATGGGCAGCGATTTTCATGTCGCGAGTGCCGTAAACCAAGGCAGTACTTTTACCTTCACTTTGTCGCTGGGATTGGCGACCGAACAAGAAACGCAGCTTTGCCAGGAGCAACCCATTCACAGCAGCGCCGGCGGTCTAACTGACCGTATGCAAACCTATGCCGCGGTGTTGACCGGCATGGAAGTACTGATCGCGGAAGACAATCCGTTAAATCGACAGGTTGTGCGCGAGTTTTTACAACTGGCCGGCATCAAGACCACTTTTGCGACCAACGGTCGGGAGGCGCTGGAATGCTTGGCGTTAAACCCCGGCTTTGCCGCAATATTGATGGATGTGAATATGCCGGAGATGGGCGGAATCGAGGCAACCCAATTAATTCGGCAACAACCCGCACACGCTCGGCTGCCGATTATCGCTCTGACGGCCGGCGTAACCTACGAGGAAAAGGAACTTTGCCTGGCCTCGGGGATGACCGATTTCGTATCCAAACCGATCGAGCCAGTGCATTTGTTAAACACCCTGTTGAATTGGACCAAGCCGGAATTGTCCAGGACCGATGCCGACGCTATCGGTATGCTAACCGCCACCCAAAGGCCGCGCCTGAAATTGCCTGGGTTCGATCTGTCCAACCTCAATTTAATGCTGGGAGGCAACGACGAAGATATGTTCGAATTGCTGCAAGGTTTTGCGCGTAGCCTGGCAACGGTGGAAGCGCGGCTGAACGCCTATTTCGCGGCCGACGATAGCGCCGCAATAATGGCTCTTGCCCACGATATCAAAGGTTCGGCCGGAAATTTTGGCGCAAAAGCCCTATTCGGCGCGGCATCGATTCTGGAACGGGCGGCGAAACAACGGCAAGTGACCCGTGCCCTATTGGACGAATGCTGCCACCAGTGTCGAGAAGCGGCATCGGTATTGCAGACGGCGGATAAAACCACCGCGACTGACGCGGCTTCGCCTTCGGTTTCCGGTCAAATCGCGCAAGCGGCTCAAGCGCTGGCGGGTAAGCGCATTTTGGTTGTGGAAGACAACAGGATCAATCAGCGGGTGGTTGCGGAATTTTTGCAGTTGGCCGGAATGGAAGTGGATGCGGTCAACAATGGCCTGGAAGCGCTCGCGCAAATCGATGCGGTTCTCTACGATGCCATTTTGATGGACATCCAAATGCCGGAGTTGGACGGCATAAGCACGACCCAAGCGATTAGAAACAAGGACTCCCATCGATCGCTGCCGGTCATTGCCTTGAGCGCCAGCATTTCCGTCGCAGAACATAAGGCCTGCCTCGAATCCGGCTTCAATGACTTTCTGACCAAGCCCGTCGATCCCGAGGGATTGATCGCCAAGCTGAATCAATGGTTATTGCCGACTGCGGCCCAAGCCACGCTCGTCAATCCGCCTCCCGACGCTGAACCCGAAAACGCAGCCGATCCGCTTTGGCCAACAATCGCCGGGATCGATGCCAAGCAAGCCGCGTTGCTTTTGGGTGGAAGCTTATCGTTATTCGCTGAACTGGCAGCGCTATTCGTTAGCGAGAATTCGAGTTTGATGGCGAAATTGACGGACCATCTCGCGTACAACCGGTTTGACGAGGCAGCAAAATTTGCGCATAAGTTGAGAGGACAAGCGGCAAGTCTGGCGGCAATTGAGCTGGCGGAAAGCGCCGAACTGTTGGAAAATGCGCTGGCTAAACGTAGCGATCACATCCTTGGCAGTCAACATGAACTGCTGGCAGCCAATCGGCGTTTGATAGCTGCAATCCGCGACTGGCTTGAAGAATGAAGCAGTAACCGTTAGAGAACACCATGAAAAAACTCCTTGTCGTCGATGACGACGCGATGTTTCGGCACGTGATGAAACATCATCTTTCCCAACTTGGTTTTACCGCCATCGAAAACGATTCGGCGCTGCACCTGTATCAACAAATCCGCGAAGAATCTCCAGCGGCCTGCTTCATCGATATCGTGATGGAAGGTAAAGACGGGATCGAAACCATATTGGAACTCAAAGAAAAGAGCCAATGCCCGAAATTGATTGCAGTATCCAGTAACGTCATGTATCTGGATTGGGTCAGCGAATTCGGTGTCGATGCCATATTGATCAAGCCGGTTTCGCTGCAAGCGGTGAAACAAGTCCTAGACAAGTTAGAGATCCACGCCGTTTAGCGGGGCTATCCGGCCGGGATTCGGCGAACTCGACACCCAATCGGTTTAGCCATCACTTTTGCGAAACACCAACAACCGGTTATTGGCCGGCATTTCACAGTCTGAACGTAATTCCAGCCCGGCTTGGGCTGCCAGTTCGACAATATTCTCGAAATGTTTGATACCGCTCAGCGGATCGCGCTGCTTTAACCACTCATCGAATCGGGCATTGCTGTCGCTGGTGTAACTGCCGGCGTAGTTAAACGGGCCGTAGAAGCAAACGGGAGCCGCGGCGTTCAGGTATTCGCCTAAGCCGGCAAAACAGGCTTCGACCTGGGTTTGACTCATGATGTGCAGGGTATTGGCGCTAAACAAGGCCTGGATTCGTGAACAAGGCCAGGGGGCGTGCTCAACGTCCAGGCACAGCGGCGGATGCAGGTTGGGCAAGCCGGCTGCGATTCGCCACTGCTCGATACCGGCCAGGTTTTCGGCACGGTCGGTGGGTTGCCAGGCCAAATGCGGCAGTTGTTCGGCAAAGTAGCAAGCGTGCTGGCCGGTGCCGCTGCCGATTTCCCAGACCGTGGTCGGATCGGTGAATACGGTTTCGATCACCCGCAAGATAGGCTGTTTGTTATTTTCGCAGGATTGGGAAAACGGTTTTTGCGTCGTCATAAGCCAATTATCGGTGGTATCTTGTGGCTTTCAACTGTAATGGTTTTAGCCATGGACGTCACGCAAATTAGCGGTTTCGCCGACTTTGGACATAAGGAATGGCGCAGTTTGGCCGATGACCGTTATCCCTTTTTCGACTATGCCTTCCTTAGCGCTTTGGAGCGTAGCGGAGCCGTCTCCGCCGAGAACGGCTGGCAACCCGCGCATTTGCGCTGCACCGATAACGGCGAATTGGTCGCCGCCCTGCCCTTGTATCGGAAAAGCCATTCTTGGGGCGAATACGTGTTCGATCAGCGCTGGGCTCAGGCTTATGCCGAACAAGGTATGGCGTACTATCCGAAGTGGCTGAATGCGATTCCGTTCACGCCCTGCCCCGGACCGCGGCTTGCGTTGCGGCAGGGCGTGAGTCCGGACCAGGTAGTCGATACCCTATGCGGTTTCCTGGCTGACAACGCCGCTGCCCAGGGTATTTCGTCGCTGCACTGCCTGTTCCCGGAACGGGAAATGGCCGAGATTATGGCGGCGCGCGGGTTTAACATCCGCGAAGGCGTTCAATTTCAATGGTTCAACCGCGGTTACCGGGACTTTGCCGATTTCCTGGCGATGCTGAGCTCCAGTAAGCGCAAGATGGTCAAACGCGAGCGGCGGCGGGTGGAGGAGCAAGGCATTAGTATGTTGCGCTTGAGCGGCCGCGATATCGGCGACGAATATTGGCGAGCGTTCTATGACTTTTATGCGCTAACGTATCTAAAACGCCAATCCCAACCTTACCTGAATCCGGAGTTTTTCAGGCTGCTCGCCGCCGAAATCCCGGAGCGCTTATTGATGGTCGTCGCATTGAAACAGCGGCAGCCGGTTGCCGCAGCCCTGAGCTTTGTTGGCGCCGACACGCTGTATGGCCGCTATTGGGGATGTTACGAAGAATACAGCGCCTTGCATTTCGAGGCCTGTTATTACCAGGGATTGGAGTATTGCATCGAGCACGGTTTACAGCGTTTCGATTCCGGTGCCCAGGGCGAGCATAAGATCGCCCGCGGTTTCGAGCCGGTCACGACCTATTCCGCCCATTGGCTGCGCGATCCCGGTTTCGCCGCCGCGGTGGCACGCTTCGTCGCTCGGGAACGGCAACTGATCGCAGAGTACAAACTGGATGCCGCAAAATATTTGCCTTTCCGGCAAAGCGACGCTTGAGCGGGTTATTTACCGGCTTTTTCCAGGCTGGTTTGGCAAGGCAAACAGTATTTGCAGGGAATTGCCGCGCGCCGCGCTTCCGGAATCGGCTCGCCGCATTCTTCGCAGTGGGTGGCGGATTCCCCGGTGTATATCGCTTTTCGGGTTTCGGCGACGAACAGTTCCGTCATTTTTTCCATGCGTTCCGCTATCGCATCGGCCCCGCCGGCCCAAGCTGTAGACATCGTCTTTCTATTCCTTCGCGAGTAAATGGCAAATTTAGTGATTGTGGCTGCTTTGCTGCAACCAAGTATTGAATTCGTGGAATGGCTTGGGCTTGCTAAACCAGTAGCCCTGGGCGATATCGCAACGGTAACTGGCCAGTCGGTCCAGCACCTCGCCGGTTTCGACACCCTCGGCGACGACCTGCAAACCCAGGTTATGCGCCAGATTGATTGTGGCTTTGACAATGACGGCGTCGTTGTCGCTTTTTAATAAATCGTAGACAAAGGATTTGTCGATCTTTAATTCGCTGAGCGGCATCTTTTTCAAATACGCGAGCGAGGAATACCCGGTACCGAAATCGTCGATCGACAATTTATACCCCATCTCATGCAGGCGCAAAATCGTTTCCATGGCCCGCTCCGGATCGTTCATGATCGAACTTTCGGTGATCTCCAGCATCATCCAGGCCGGCTTGATGTTGGCCGCCGCGGCGACGCCCGCCATCACGTCCGGCAAATCCGGATCGTGTAAATCCTTGGTCGACAGGTTGACTGACACCACCAGTTCCAGACCTTGCCGCCGCCATTCCGCGCAATCCCTGAACGCACGTTTCAACATCCACAAGGTCAGGTGCTTGATGACGCGAGTTCTTTCCGCCATCGGGATAAACTCGTCCGGCGCGATAAAGCCATGTTTGGGATGGGCCCACCTTACCAAGCCTTCGACGCCGTATATTTTACCGGTCTGAATCGACACTTTGGGCTGGTAATAAATCATCAGTTGTTCTTTTTCGATGGCCTGGCGCAATTCGCTCATCAGTGTCAATCGGCGCGGGCTGTGGTCGTCGTACGACGGTGCGTAAATCGTATAACCCTCGTGCGATTTGGCGGCCATAAACAAGGCTACGCCGGCTTTTTGCACCAGCGTGTCGACGTCATCGCCGTGTTCCGGAAAATTGACGATGCCGATGTTGGTGTGGATGGCCAGATTCAAACGCTCGACTTTGAATGCGGGATCCAAGGCCGCCTGAATGTTCTTGGCCAGATTCAGCGATGCGTCTTCGCTTTCGGTGGCGGGCAGCAGCAAACTGAAAATATTGCTGTCGATCCGAGCCACGCTGTCGCTCCCCATCACCACGCTCTGCAGGCGGGTGGCGATTTGGCGCAAGATCATGTCGCTGCTGTTACGGCCCAGCGTGTCGTAAACTTCCTTGAAGTTGGCGACTTCGACCAACAGTACCGATAACATTTTGCCCTGGTTGTTGGCCGCATGTAGCGCTTGCTCTACCCGATCGTAAAACAAAACCCGGTTGGGCAAGTCGGTCACCGCATCGTGGGTGGACGAGTAACTGACTTGTTTCTCCAAGGTTTCGGCCCGGTTGCGCAACTCCTGAGTCTGGTCGAATATCATGGCGCCAGCCTGATAAGCAATCACCGAACTCGAATATTGGCCCCAAAATCCGAACAGAAACGGTAGCGCCTCCAACACCCACAAGCCGTAGTTTTCGGTTTGGGCGCGGATGATGCCCGCGAACGAGATCTCGCCGGTGTAATAAAAACTCAAAGCCAACAGCGCACAGACGATCGCCAGCAGGGCGATGGCCACGCCTTGGTAAGTGGTTTTGGAGACCTCGCTTTTCAGGATTCTGACGTTATCGGTAAGCAAGTGTTTGGCGGCAATCATGTTTTTGGACTTCAAATTCGAACCGTTCCTAGCAATGTTTCGGCGCCGCGCTAGCCATGTCGACTTTAACGCGGAGCGAGATGTAACGACGTTTTACCCCAGACGCGGTCGCTTTGTTTCAACTCAGTTCAAAGTTTAGACGATGGTAATTTGTCTGCCACCGCCGGTGTCCGCTCAAACCGCCATCTCTGCCTGCAACAGTTTGATTTGATCCCTGACCCGGGCGGCGTCCTCGAATTCCAGATTCTTGGCATGCTGATACATCTTTTCTTCCAATTGCTTGAGGGTCTTGGCGGCCTGCTTCGGCGTCAACGCTTTGTAATTGCCGGCCGGTTCCGCCACTTTGGCTCGGGCGGTACTGATCGAACCGCCGGAACCGGGAATCGCCAACTCCAGGATGTCGGTGACCGATTTGAATACGGTGCGGGGCTGGATATTATGCTGCTTGTTGAATTCGATCTGTTTCGCCCGCCGCCGTTCGGTTTCGTCGATCGCCTGCTGCATCGAGCCCGTGATTTTGTCGCCGTACAGAATCACTTTACCGTTGGCGTTGCGCGCCGCGCGGCCGATGGTCTGGATCAACGAGGTCAACGAGCGCAAAAAGCCTTCCTTATCGGCATCCAGAATCGCCACCAGCGAGACTTCCGGGATGTCCAGACCTTCACGCAACAGGTTGATGCCGACCAATACGTCGAACACCCCCAGCCGCAAATCGCGGATGATTTCCACCCGTTCCACCGTCTCGATATCCGAATGCAGATACCTGACTTTGATGCCGTGTTCCATCAGGTAATCGGTCAAATCTTCCGACATGCGCTTGGTCAATGTCGTCACCAACACCCGTTCCTGCACCGCAATCCGCTTGTTGATCTCCGACAGCAAATCGTCGACCTGGCTGGTGGCCGGCCGCACTTCCACGATCGGATCGACCAAGCCGGTCGGACGCACCACTTGCTCGACCACGGCGCCGGCGTGCTCCTTCTCGTAACCGCCCGGCGTGGCCGACACGTAAATCCGTTGCCCGCAAATGCGCTCGAACTCTTCGAAACGTAGCGGCCGGTTATCCAGCGCCGACGGTAGTCTGAATCCGTATTCGACCAAGGTTTCCTTACGCGAACGGTCGCCTTTGTACATCGCCCCGATCTGCGGCACCGTGACGTGGCTTTCGTCGATGATGACCAACGCATCTTTCGGTAGATAGTCGAACATGGTCGGCGGCGACTCGCCTTCGGTGCGATTGGACAAATGCCGCGAGTAATTTTCGATGCCGGAGCAGTAGCCGACTTCCATAATCATTTCGATGTCGAACAACGTGCGCTGCTCCAACCGCTGGGCTTCGACTAACTTATGGTCTTCGCGCAACTGCGCCAGCCGTTCGACCAATTCCAACTTGATTTTTTCGACCGCACTGAGCAACTGGTCGCGCGGCGTGACGTAATGGCTTTTCGGATACAGCGTGAACCGGGCCAGGCGCTGGGTAACCTCGCCGGTCAACGGGTCGAACATCGACAGGCGTTCGATCTCGTCGTCGAACAGTTCAATACGCAAAGCCTGCTCTTCCGATTCGGCCGGAAACACGTCGATCACATCGCCGCGCACCCGATAGGTGGCGCGACGCAGCTCGATATCGTTGCGGGTGTATTGCATTTCCGCCAGCCGGCGCAGAATGTCGCGCTGCTTGATCATATCGCCGCGCACCAGATGCAACACCATCTGGAAATAGGATTCCGGCTCGCCCAAGCCGTAGATCGCCGACACGGTGGCGACGACGATGGTATCGCGCCGCTCCAGCAACGCCTTGGTCGCCGACAAGCGCATCTGCTCGATATGTTCGTTCAGCGACGCGTCCTTGTCGATGAAGGTGTCGGAAGCCGGGATATAGGCTTCCGGCTGGTAATAGTCGTAATAGGAGACGAAGTACTCGACGCTGTTTTCCGGAAAAAACTCCTTCATCTCGCCGTAAAGCTGGGCTGCCAGGGTTTTGTTCGGCGCCATGATCATCGCCGGCCGTTGCGTCTGCTGAATCACGTTGGCAATGGTGAAGGTTTTGCCGGAACCCGTTACCCCAAGCAGGGTTTGGTGAACTTCGCCGTCGTTAATGCCTTCCACCAATTGTCGAATCGCTGTGGGCTGGTCGCCGGCCGGTTGATAACGGCTTTGAATTTTGAACGGCTTTGGCTGGAAGCCTTTGCCCTTGACTGACGGCTCTTCCACTGCCAGTACGCCGGATATCGCCGACTGGCTGATCTCCATCCGCCGCTTGTCGCTCATGCCGACTTCCTTGCCGAATTGATCCGATTTGTCGAAACCATGATTATTTACAACCCGTTTCCGGTTGGTCGAAGCCCAGCGTATCGAGTTCGGTTTTCGGATGCAAAAAACCCTCGATCGGCGCCACTGCCACCAGCGAGCGCGGCGCGGCCAACAGGATGGGTTGCCGTAACTGGCCGTCCCATTTGCGGAACGACAGCGGCATGCCTTTATAACCTTGCAAGGCAAAGGCATCGGACAACAGATAATCCTTCAACGCCGGCATCTGGTTGGATTTGGTCCGGATACTAGCCTCGCCGATGGCTCTGACCGCCAGGTAAGCGGCGTAGTCCTGCTCTTCCATCCAACGCCCCGATGCAATCTTGAAACGGTTCTGCAATTGCACCGCCCCCCACTGTTCGTGGCTCCGGTGCCAGGCCGTCGCGGTTAGGCCTTGGGTGCCGATCACCGGCCGCGGTTTCCAGGTGCGGTAATCCAGATATTCGCCGAACAGGCCCTGCTCGTCGGCAATTACCAGCACATCGTAATCGTCGACCTGGGTGAAGGTCGGCACGTCGGCTTGGGCCGTGCGGCGGGCGTCGTAATCCTGGTTCCATTCTTTCTCGGCGACGAGCTTCATACCGAAGCGCTTGGCCGCGCGTTTGATCGCGGCCGCGTAGAGTTTGTCTTCCGGCGCCGGGCCTACGACTAAAAACCAATTCTGCCAGCGCTTTTTCAACATGTATTGCGCCAGGGCGTCGGCACGCATCGCCCGGTTCGGCAAGATGTGCAAGACGTTATGCCGGCAATCCGCGTTGCGCAACTCGTCGCTGCTATTGGCGACATCGAACAGCAGTTTGGTTTTGGCGATCGGCCGATCGGCCAGTTTATTCAATTGGTCGGCTGCGACATTAAGCAACACCAGGTCGGCGTCGATGCCATCGAATAGGGATTGCGGATCGGCGTCGGCCGGGACCAGGATTTTTTTCAGTTCGTATTGCTGGCCGGTAAATTGGCCGGTGGTATTGTTGTCGCTAATCGCCAATTCGGCGCCGAGCTCGCCTTTGTTTGGAATGAACGGGTCCAAGTTGGACAAAGCCGGCGGCGCGACCTGTTCCTGCGCGAAGTACGCGATCTTGACGATTTGCTTCGGCGTTTGCTGGGCCGGCGCGGGGGCTGGTTTGGTTTGAGGCTTGGCGGCGGCCGTAGTCGGTTTGGCCTTGGCCGCGGCCGGTAGCGGCACACTGCAACAGAATGGAATCAATAGGCCGGCGGCTAAGCGTTGGAGTTTTTTCATGTTTTGCGGCTATCCGTAAAGATCCCTGCATTTTATCGATAAATTGCCAGCAAGCCTAACCGATAATCGTGTGGCTTCTATTGAATTTTACCGGTTTAGGTTCAATACTTAACCACTCCTTGCTTGTGGCATTCGCTATGTCTGATTCGGATTTTTCCATGGATTTTCTCGATCAAGAAATCGATCTTGATAGCGAATGGTCCAACAAACGCACTGCCGTGCGCTATCTGCGCAACGACATCAAAGCGGCCGTAAAAATACACAGCCTTTGGTTTCCGCGTCTGTTTCCGGTATTGTTGCGCGACATCAGCAGCCGCGGCGCCGCGGTTATCACCAGCAAAAAAATTAAAAAAAAAAGCCGGGTTAGCCTATTTCTGCTATTCGGCGACGGTCGACGGTTCCAGATCGAAGCCACCGTCGTCCACCATGACGCCGACCAAAACCGCTATGGCATCAAATTCGACAGTCTGAATAGCGAATTGGCCGAACATCTACTTCATACCCAAACCGACTTGAATTTCAGCTAAAGCAAAAATCCATGCCGACACTCAGCCGAATCTATGTCTACCCGGTCAAATCCTTGTCCGGATTCCAGGTTACGCAATGGCCGGTCGATGAGAAAGGTCTGCTTTACGACCGCAAATGGATGCTCATCGACCGCGACCGTCAATTTCTCAGCCAACGGCGTTTACCGCAAATGGCCCTGGTAAAAACCTGGATCGATGCCGACCGCTTGATTCTGTCGGCCCCTGGCAGAAGGGATCTGATATTGCCGTTAACCGCCAGCAGCAGCGAAACCATCGAGGTTACTGTCTGGCACGACCAATGCCGAGCGGAAACCTGCGGTGCCGAAGCCGACGCTTGGCTCAGCGAGTTTTTGCAAACCGATTGTCGCCTGGTATACCAAGCCGCCGAGGACCGCCGCCAAGTCGACCTCAACTATGCGACGGTCGCCGACCAAACGGCGTTCTCCGACGGCTTTCCGTTTTTGCTGGTATCCGAGGGTTCGTTGACGGCCTTGAATCAAGCCATGCAATTGGACTACGACATGGTCCGTTTCCGGCCCAATCTGGTGGTTTCCGGCTGCGACAGTTATGCCGAAGACCGATGGCGGCGGGTCAGCATCAACGGTATCGGTTTCCGGCTGCCCAAACCATGTTCGCGCTGCCCGGTGCCGACAATCGATCCGGAAACCGCGATTTCCGGCAAAGAACCGTTGGCGACCTTAAGCCGGCTACGCAAATGGCAGAACAAAGTGTATTTCGGGCAAAATGCGTTGCATGACAAATCGGGCAGCCTAGCCGTGGGACAGAGCGTACAGATCGACGAAATTGGGGAGCCTCAGCCGCCTTTGCCTTAACTGGTAACTCACCCGGCAATGGTCGCCGCCGATTTTAAGAACGATTTAAGAAAACGACGTTTAAATTTCCGGCAACCGACGGCATGCCAAATTGGCGTCGACGATTTTTGCATCACAACCAGGACCAAGACTATGTATAAGAAATTACTTGCCATTTCCATCAGCGCCGCGCTGCTGAGCGCTTGTGCCACCAACCCGTATACCGGCCAGTCCGGCATGAGCAATCTGGGCAAAGGCGCCGGCATCGGCGCCGCGGTCGGTGCCGGCGCCGGTACCCTGTTCGGCGGCAACGATTGGAAAAACGCCGGCTTGGGCGCTTTGGCCGGTGCTGCAGTCGGTGCCGGTATCGGTTATTACATGGATAAACAGCAGGAAGAGATGCAGCAATCGCTGCAAGGCACCGGTATCGAAGTGCAGCGTACGGCCGAAAACCAATTGGTATTGAACATGCCCAGCACCAGCGACGTCACCTTCGCCTTCGGTAAATCGGATTTGACGCCGGAGGCGCAACATGCGCTGGATCCGGTCGCCCGGGTACTGAACAACTATCCCGATTCGACGCTTTCGGTCACCGGCCACACCGACGATGTCGGCTCGGATGCCGACAACCAGCGGCTGTCCGAAGCCCGCGCCACCAGTGTCGCCAATTTTCTATCGTCCCGCGGCGTGAACCGGATGCGCATCTCGCAACAGGGCATGGGCGAAAGTTCGCCGAAAGTGCCGAACACCAGCGACGCCAACCGGGCCATCAACCGCCGGGTGGAGTTGTCGATCAACGCTAACCAGAACGCCGGCGCCGCCCAGCAAAACCAACAATATCCGCAGCAGAACCAGCCTTACCAACAGCAAGGCTATCCGCAGCAGCAACAGGGTTATCCGCAACAAAATCAGCCATACCAACAGTATCCGCAGCAAAACCAACCCTACCAGCAACAATACCCGCAGCAGGGCTACCCGCAACAACCGTACCAGCAAGGCTATCCTCAACAGCAGCAATACCAGCAGCCTTACTACCGGCAATAATTCCGCCACGCTGGAGCGTAGATACGAATAAGGCCGGAATTCCGGCCTTATTTTTTATTTAGGGCAGAAAAGTTACCGATTAGACTTCGCCGGCGCGAACATCGAATTCGATTTTCCAGCGCTGCTGGTCGCGTCGCGAGACGGCGCGCAATTCCAGCGTCCCGACTTCGGTTACCGCGGCCGATAAATGCACCGGTACGATTTCACCGGCTTGACGGCCATCTTCCACCGGCAAGGTAATTTCGATTTCGTCCAACTCTTCCAATTCGTCGTCGCTCCATTCGTCGAGACGATCGCCAACCTTGTCTTCGCGCCGGGTTTTGGAACCAAAGAAACGGAAGCGTACCGGCTCGCCGATGACCAAGCCGAATTCGTCGTGCGGCAATTCCTGTTCGCTGCCCTCTTCCATGCCGAACGGTGCGATACACAACGCCTCTATCGCCGGCGGCAAACCGGGTACCGCCGGCATTGCACTCTCGATGCCGACGTAGTAGGCGGCGGCAGTACCGCCTTTGATCCGCACGCCTTTACCTTGGCGCACGAAACCGTAATATGCCGCACCGCGGGCGACCGCCAAATCCAGATCGGCCCCATGCAGCAAGCGGGCTGGAGCGGCCTGTTCGGTCTGCAACCAATTGTTCAATACCGCCATCAGCCGTTCGGCCAACACGCCGGCCTTCAATACACCGCCGTTGAACAACAGCGCGGTCGGGTGCAGGAAGCTGGCGTGTTCGGCCAGCGCGATTGAACTGAACTCGTCGGTTGCCTGGCGCTGTCTGGACAGAAAGGCCGCCAGATGCCGGGTAATGCCGGCATCCTGCGCATACGGCAGGCCGACGTTGCGCAGACCGCTGCGCGGCCGCGATACCGGTTTATCGCTGGCTTGAGCATGCGGCAAAAAGCCGTCCACCAGGATCCGGTTCAATTCGTCCCGAGTCAGTTCGCTGCGCAAAGTGCCGCCGATCAGCGACGACCCGCGCCCGGCAACCGCAAGCGGCATAGCAGCCAAATCGGGTTGGTTAAACAGTTTTTCTTTGGCTTCGCGGCAGGCATGGGTCAAGGCCTGCAATTGCCAGGGCTCCAATTTTTTGCCGCCGTCGGTTTCCAGCTTGGCCTTAACCGTATACGCCAGCGCCAAATCCATGTTATCGCCGCCGAGCAGAATATGATCGCCTACCGCCACCCGGGTCAATTGCAAATTGCCGTCTTGTTCGGTTACGGCAATCAATGACAAGTCGGTGGTGCCGCCGCCGATATCGACGACTAAAATCACATCGCCGACTTTGACCTGATTGCGCCAGTCGCCAGCGCTTTTTTCGATCCAACTGTACAAAGCCGCCTGCGGTTCCTCGAGCAACACGGCTTGGCCCAGACCTACTTCGCGCGCGGCTTCCACGGTTAATTCCCGTGCGGCCGGATCGAACGACGCCGGCACCGTGATGGTCAAGTCCTGCTGCTGCAACGGCTGATCCGGGAAACGATGATTCCAGGCGTCGCGCAAATGCTGCAAATAGGCTTTGCTGGCGGCGAACGGCGAAATCTTGGCCACGTCTTCCGGCGCGTCGACCGGCAGAATCGCCTGTTTGCAGTCGACGCCGGCATGGCACAACCAGCTCTTGGCGCTGGAAACCAGCCGAATTGGGGTCTTGCTTCCCAGGCTACGGGCGATTTCGCCGACCAGATGCTCGGGTTTGGCGGTCCACGGCAAAGCCGACGCGCCCTCGGCGATTTCCGCCGGATGGGCTATGTAGGCGAACGAGGCCAGTTGGGCTTTATCCTCAATCACGCCCGGCGAAACCAGTTGCGGCGTGTAAAACACTTCCAGTGCCGGACTATCGTCGCCCGCCGCCAAATCGACATAAGACATTACACAATGCGTGGTACCCAAATCGATACCGACCGAGTAACGCGCCGTCATAATTCAACCTCGGCCGCAGCGATGATTTTGGCATTGTGGCCTTCGGTCAGTTTCGGCAAATGCAGCTCGGTGACCTGCCAGCCTTTATGCACCAACACGCCGGAGAACGGGGCTTCGCCGACGATATTGCCGGTCAAACGAAATGCGGCGGCGTCGAAGCCTTTGTTCAGGGTCACGCGGCTACCTTCGGCATCCTGACTGACCGGCGCCAACTTGAAGTGCTCGTTGATCACTTTACTGCAGCCTTGATGCACGACGCGCGCCGCGGCGCCTATTTCAGCATCGGCAAACGCACTGACGTCTTCTTTGACGAAATCGAGGAAACGGGCTTCCTTCTGCAACAAACTTAATAACTGTAAAGCCGCATCCGGCGTGGCTTCTTTGAGCACCACGGGTTCCGGGGCCGGTGCCTGAACGATTTTTTCGACTTCGACGATCTTTTCCACCACTTTGATTTGGGGTTCGGGTGCCGCGATCGGCATGTCCGGTTGCCGGGTCGATTTACAGCGGCGCAAGCCCAGCAATACCGATACCAGCACCGCGATCAAAATGAAAGCCAACACAGCCGCGGTTCCGGCTAAGCAAACGTGCCACAAATCGAATGTAGTCGGACGTAACGATAAGTCTATGGTGTAAGTGTTCATGAAAAATGGATATTGGGGGAATACAAAGCGGCAAGCGCAGAACGGCTAAGCCGGCGACCGGATTGCCGGTCGGCTCGGCTAAATCACTGAGGCATGCCGGATTTTTTTGCGGCCTCGGCGTACATCAGTTCCTGCAACAAATTGCGGGTAACTTTGATGCGCATGGTTTTCAAGTGGCGGTCGGCGATGACGCCCGGCACCTGCGCGTCGACATAAACCTGGCGCATTTCGGCTAGCGTCGGTTCGCACAATTTAATGATGGCATCGGTCGCGTTGCGGCTTTCCAGCTTGGCAAAATCCGGTTTTTGCATCGTGTCGACTACGCACTTTTTATAATTGAATTGCGCTTTTTGAATTTTTTCGATGGATTCATTGCTTAAGCTGGTTTCGTTCCATTCTTCTTTAGCCTCTTCGGCATTGGCCAAGCCGGCGGCGAGCATCAGCAAAGCAAACAAACGGTATTTCATGATTTCTTCTCCAATACGGACATGATGGCGAAAGGCGATTTTACGCGATGCCGGCGGAGTTGAACAACGACATGGGCGAATCGCCTGCCTGCGGCCGCCGGCACCGTCTGCTTCGCCGGACTAAGGATGTATCGAGTTATCGCAAATATGGCGAGCTTTGCCGCTTTCCGAGTAGGATTCTGCCGCGACCAGATCCGGTGTCAACCCGGCCAAGCCTTCGCTACACTTTTTGGTCAATTGCATGGCTTTGTTTGCGGCGATTTCCTGACCGAACCCGATCGCCCGTTGTTGAGCTTCGTCGCGCTTGCCCGCGGCGCACAACTGCTTGACGTCGCTACTCAATTGTTTGGCCTGCGATTCCAAAGCTTGCAGCTCGGCTTTGTCGACGTCTTTCATGCAGTTTTGCATCGCTTGAATTTTTTCCAACATCTGCTGCATTTTCGGGTTCGCAGCAGGCTGGGAGACACTCCGGCTATCGGCGGCATTGGCTGCCGCAAGCGCCGGCGCCATCAATACCAGGATCGGCAATAGTCTGTTCATAACGAAGCCTCGGAATAGTGGTTTTGGGGGCCTCCACTGTAGGGCGATAACCCTAAGACCGCAAGTGTCGAGCGCACAAACGGCAATCCGTCTACTCGCACTGCCGCCGCCAGCTCCGAATTAATCAGGAATCAGAAGACAAGCAGCGGATTTTCAAGGAAAATAGCGCCGTCTTTTCCGTTTGCCGCACTGCATGTACAAATACGAAGGCCTAGTCGTCCACCAAAGCCATGACGACGAGGGTGTGATCGAAGTCGTCGATAACAACGGCGAACGCGCGCTGCATTTCGGCTCGCCTGCCCGGCAAAGCAGTATGTTGATGGCCGATCCGAACCGGCTGCATTCCTTCTACGCCCGGGCGATGATGGCGCTGCTGCTGTTCAACGACGACCCGCGTGATGTGCTGATGATAGGCCTCGGTGGCGGCACTATCGCCAAATTTATGCTGCACCAGTTCCCGGAATGCCGGCTGAAAGTAGTCGAATTCCGCAGCAGCGTGTTAAAAGTGGCCCGTAGCCACTTCGGCCTGCCGTTCAATTCGCGCCTGAAAGTCAAAATCGGTTGCGGCGCCGAGCATGTTCGCCGTCAAAGTCAGGAACTGTCGGAGATTCACGACGTGATCATGATCGATGCGTACGACGAGAACGGCATGGCGCCTGAAGTCGGCAGCCAACGTTTTTTCGACGATTGCCGCAGTCTGCTGAAACCGGACGGGGTGTTGGTGATCAATTTATGGGGTACCGATAAGGCCATGTTTCAGCAAGTTTCCTGGCATATGGGCAGGATTTTCAGTTGGCGCATGCTGTTTCTGCCGGTGCGGAACCGCGGCAATGTCATCGGCTTTGCCTTCGGCGAAAACTTTCCGAAACTGCAGTTCAAAACCCTGATAACCAAAGCCAAAGCGCTCGAGCTGCAATATCAACTGGAATTCCCAGTGTTCATGCAAGACTTTAAACGCAATAATCCCAGCCTCCTGCATCGAGTTCTGAAACCATGATCCACAACGCCCCCAACATCTTCGGTTACAAAAAATACTGGGCCCACCGCTTCGGTCCGGCACCGGAATTGCCGATGAGCCGCGCCGAAATGGACGCGCTGGGCTGGGACGCCTGCGACATCATTCTGGTAACCGGCGACGCCTACGTCGACCATCCCAGTTTCGGCATGGCGGTGATCGGCCGGGTGCTGGAGGCGCAGGGTTTTCGAGTCGGCATCATTTCCCAACCCGATTGGCAAAGCGCCGACGATTTTAGAAAACTAGGCCAGCCCAAGCTGTTCTTCGGCGTTACCGGCGGCAATATGGATTCGATGGTCAACCGCTATACCTCGGACAAGAAAATCCGCTCCAACGACGCTTACACCGCCAACGGCGAAGCCGGCAAGCGCCCGGACCGTGCGGTCAACGTCTACTCGCACCGCTGCCGGGAAGCCTTTAAAAACGTGCCGATCGTCATTGGCGGCATTGAGGCCAGCCTGCGCCGCATCGCCCATTACGATTATTGGTCGGACAAGGTACGCAAGTCGATCTTGCTGGATTCGAAGGCGGATTTGCTGGTGTACGGCAACGCCGAGCGCCAAGTCGTCGAGATTGCGCATCGATTGGCGAAGGGCGAGAGCATTCACGATTTGAAAGGCATCCGCGGCACCGTCCACTTCGTCAAACAAGTGCCGCAAGGCTGGATTGAAAAGGATTCGACCCATTTCGATCAGCCCGGCGCAGCCATCGTGCACCAGAATCCGTATCAGGAAATGCCCAGTTGCGAATCGGCGCCGACATCGGCCGACACTGGGCTGGCGGATAACGAAAAAGTCATCCAATTCAAACCCATCGCCAATAAAAACCGCGCCCAAACCGTGATTCGGCTACCGGATTACGACGCGGTCAAGGACGATCCGATTTTGTACGCCCACGCTTCGCGGGTGATGCACGGCGAAACCAACCCCGGCAACGCCCGCGCCCTGATCCAGCGCCACGATAACCGCGAGGTTTGGATCAACCCGCCGCCGCTGCCGCTGACCACGCCGGAAATGGACGGCGTGTTCGACCTGCCCTATTCGCGCTTGCCGCACCATGCTTACGGCAAGGCCAATATTCCGGCCTTCGAAATGATCCAACATTCGGTGCTGATCATGCGCGGCTGTTTCGGCGGTTGCAGCTTTTGCTCGATCACCGAGCACGAAGGCCGCATCATTCAAAACCGTTCGGAAGATTCGATTATCCGCGAGATCGAAGCCATCCGCGATACCTCGCCCAACTTCACCGGCAATATTTCCGACCTGGGCGGGCCCACCGCCAACATGTGGCGCTTGGCCTGCAAGGACCCGAAAATCGAGGCATCCTGCCGCAAGCCGTCCTGCGTTTATCCTGGCATCTGCCAAAACCTGAACACCGATCAGACCCCGCTGGTCAAACTCTACCGCCGCGCCCGCGCCTTACCCGGCATCAAAAAAATCTTCATCGCCTCCGGCCTGCGTTACGACATTGCCGTCGAGACGCCGGAATATGTGAAAGAACTGGTCAGCCACCATGTCGGCGGCTACCTGAAAATCGCCCCGGAACACACCGAACAAGGCCCTTTGTCGAAGATGATGAAACCCGGCATGGGCACTTACGACCGCTTCAAGCAGATGTTCGATAAGTACTCGAAAGAAGCCGGCAAGGAACAGTACCTGATCCCGTACTTCATCGCCGCCCACCCTGGCACCGAAGACAAGGACATGTTGAATCTGGCGCTATGGCTGAAACGCAACGGCTTCCGCGCCGACCAGGTGCAGGCGTTTTTGCCGTCGCCGATGTCGATTGCCACTGCCATGTACCATTCCGGCAAGGATACCCTGCACAAAGTCGGCCGTAACGTCCCGGACATTCCGATTCCGCGCAGCATGAAACAGCGCAAGCTGCACAAGGCCTTTCTACGCTACCACGACCCGAAAAACTGGCCGCTATTACGGGAAGCGTTGAAGGAAATGGGGCGGGCGGACTTGATCGGCAATGGCAAGCAGCATTTGGTGCCGAGTTTTCAACCGAAAACCGACGCCGAACCGGTGAACAAACCGGCCAAAACACAGACCTTTAAGACCAAGCACACCGGCTTCGATAACGCGAATAACAAACACGAGCAGCGCCGAAAGCATACTCCGCGCAGCAATCAAAGCGGCCAGGGTGTGCCGAAGCGCTCCGAAAAGCGGCGTTAGCGCTTCAATGCGGGTTTGTGGCGTCGCAAAAACGAATGCCAAACAAGCCCAAGCAAACGCTTACAGGCAGCGCTACAATCATCAGAATTTAGGTTGAAGCTACATCTCCCATGTCCAACGCATACCCGCCGCAAGACCTGTTACGTTTTGTCTACAGGCTTACCGCCGAAGATTACACTTGCGCGGAATTTCTCGTCGAAATCCACAAACCGACCATGACCTTAGTTCCGGCGGCTGAGGCACCCTACCCGTACTGGACCGAATTGAGCTACCACCAATGCCAAAACTGCCCCTTGCACGCCGCTGAAACGCCGCATTGCCCGGTAGCCGTCAATCTGGCGCCGCTATTGGAGTTGTGCGGCCATTTGGTGTCGCATAAACCGATGAGCGTCGAAGTCATCACCGACAGACGCACGATTCACTGCAAAACCACGGCGCAACACATTGCCAGTTCGATTCTGGGTTTGATCATGGCCACCAGTCCCTGCCCGCATACCGAATATCTTAAGCCGATGGCGCGCTTTCATCTGCCTTTGGCCGACCAGGACGAAACCATTTATCGAGTGACGGCCACCTTTTTATTAGCACAATATTTTCGCCGCCAGGACGGTTTGCCCTATTCGCTGGAGCTCGACGAGTTACTGAAAATCTATCGAAACCTACAAGTCGTCAACCAGCACCTGACCCAGCGGCTGAAAGCCGGAATCAGCGAAGACGCCGCCGTCAACGGCGTGATTTTGCTAGATTTGCTGTCCAAAACGGTTTCCTGGTCGATAGAAGACGGCCTGGAGGAAATCAGCTACTTGTTCGACAGTTACCGCAAACCGCTACAACCGCCACCGGAAACCTGAGCCGCCGTCATGTACAAAATTCTGGATCTATCCGCCCTGCTGCTGTATTGCGCATTGATTTTCTGGCTTTCCGACCAAACCAAACTGCCCGACCACGCGCTGGTCGAGAACCAGGACAAGCTCGACCATTTCCTGGCCTACTTCGCGATGGCAGTGTTTGCTTGGCGCTACTTCGCCCATTTCTCGGTGCCACGCCACTGGCACTTCGTCATCGGCACGATATTTTGCAGCTTATACGGCCTATCCGACGAATGGCACCAATCCTTTGTCGTCGGCCGTGAATCGAGCGCACTGGATTGGTTGGCCGATTCGTTGGGCGGCTTGTGCGGCAGCCTGTCCTGCTATTGGTATGTTCAGCGTCACACCCGGCGGCGTTCGCCAGGCTGATTCCACGAGTCTGCGGACCTAGCCGACCATCACATCTTTGCTTTACCTGGCAAGCGTCCAGCGCCGCGGCCGCTTACGTTATAATGCCGGTTTGATCTTTAATTGCGTCATTTCAGTTCGGACGCAACATTTACCGCGAAACCTATCAGAATCTCCATGGAAGTCCCAGAATATAAGCGCCGCAGAACCTTTGCCATCATCTCCCACCCCGACGCCGGTAAAACCACCATCACCGAAAAATTGCTGCTGTTCGGCGGCGCGATTCAGTTGGCCGGCTCGGTGAAGGGCCGCAAGGCGGCACGGCACGCCACTTCCGACTGGATGGAAATGGAAAAGGAACGCGGCATTTCGGTCACCACCTCGGTTATGCAGTTCGAGCACAACGGGGCTATCGTCAACCTGCTGGACACACCCGGACACGAAGACTTCTCGGAAGACACCTACCGCACGCTGACTGCCGTCGACTCGGCGCTGATGGTGATCGACGTCGCCAAGGGTGTCGAGGACCGCACAATCAAATTGATGGAAGTCTGCCGCCTGCGCGACACCCCGATCCTGACCTTCATCAACAAACTGGACCGGGAGGGCCGGGAACCGATCGAACTGCTGGACGAAGTCGAAAGTGTGCTGAAAATCGAATGCGCGCCGATGACCTGGCCGATCGGCATGGGCAAGCGCTTCAAGGGCGTATACCAGTTGTATCGCGATGAGATTCTACTGTTCAACCCGCAACACGGCGGTAAAATCGCCGAATCCACCTTAGTCAAGGGCTTGAATAATCCGCAACTCGATCAACTGCTCGGCCTGCAGGCCGACGAATTGCGCGAGGAAATCGAACTGGTCAAAGGTGCCAGCCACGAATTCGATCTGGAAAAATATCTGCGTGGTGAACAAACCCCCGTATTTTTTGGTTCCGCGATCAACAACTTCGGTATCGTCGAGCTACTCGATGCTTTCGCCGAATTTGCGCCGCCGCCGCGTCCGCGCCAGGCCGAGCAGCGCGAGGTCAAGCCGGAGGAGGACAAGTTCACCGGCTTCGTGTTTAAAATTCAAGCCAATATGGACCCGGCCCACCGCGACCGCGTGGCCTTCATGCGCATCAGTTCCGGTAAATTCGACAAGGGCATGAAGATGCACCACGTCCGCATCGGCAAGAGCATCCAGGTGGCCAACGCGATTACGTTTCAGGCCGACAGCCGCAAAAACGTCGAGGAAGCCTATCCCGGCGACATCATCGGCCTGCACAACCACGGCACGATCCAGGTCGGCGACACCTTCACCCAAGGCGAGAACCTGAAATTCGGCGGCATCCCTTACTTCGCCCCGGAATTGTTTCGCCGCGTGGTATTGAAAGACCCGCTGCGCGCCAAGGCGCTGCAAAAAGGCTTGGTGCAATTGACCGAGGAAGGCGCCACTCAGCTGTTCAAACCGCTGAAAAACAACGACTTGATTCTGGGCGCAGTCGGTATTCTGCAGTTCGATGTCACCGCCCACCGCTTGAAGCACGAATACAACGTCGAATGCGTTTACGACGCCTCGCCGATCAACACCGTGCGCTGGGTCAGCTCGGCCAATCCGGCTAAACTGGAAGAGTTCAGGAACAAGGCCTTCGAAAATCTGGCCGAGGACGGCGGCGGTTATTTGGTGTATCTCGCCACCAGCCGGGTCAATCTGCAATTGACGGAAGAACGCTGGCCTGACATCCACTTCAGCGCCACCCGGGAACTGTAAACCGCCAGACACAAAAAAGGGGCCAAAAGGCCCCTTTTTCTTATCCGTGAAAACTTTATTTCGCAGCTTCAGCGATTTTATTGAAAGCCTCTACCCGTTGTTTGCCCAAGTTGGCCAGTTCAATACCGTTTTCGACGATCATTTGAATCAAACCCGGCGTGTTGTAAACGATCTTGCCCAGGTAAGCCACGGCAGGTACCGCAATGATTGCGCCGAACACAGTACCGATGCCCAGCACGCTCAAGGCTTTGGTAATCAATACCACGATATCCAGCGGCAATAGAATCATGGTGCCGAAATAAACCAGCACGATGAATGTAAACAAGGCAAACACCACGAATTGCAGCAGCCTGACCAGCACAACATTTAGGTTTTTCATGATCAATATTTCTCGATTGAATGGGGATTCTTTTGCACTTATAAGCAATGGCCTTGATTTCTATCGTATTTTCCGCCGCTTGCTAACATCGGCATTATAAAATAAAACCCCTAGCGTTTTCTCTACTTTTTGCCCGCAACCGGCGCTATTCGGCGCTCAAATCCTGTTGTGCCGGCTTATTCTCGATGAATAGCGGATGCAACAGGGCCCCGGCCGCAAAACCGCCCAGATGCGACCACCAGGCCGAATCCACCGCGACGTTGTCGAACACCGCCGCGGTGAAAGCGTCGCCCAATTGCACGATCACCCAAAACCCGAGAAAGGCAATCGCCGGTACCTGAAAAAACAGCGGATAAAATAGGATCGGCACCAGAATTACCACCGTCGCGTAAGGGAAACGCACAAAATAGGCGCCCAATACGCCGGCAATCGCCCCGGAAGCGCCAACCACCGGCACCGCCATGGTCGGATAAAAATACCATTGGGTGTAAGTCGCGATCAGCCCGCACAAGATGTAAAACACCACAAAGCGTTTATGCCCCATCAAATCTTCGATGTTGTCGGCGAAGATCCACAAAAACACCATGTTCATCAACAGGTGCAAAAAGCCGCCGTGTAAAAACAAGCTGGTCAGAAACGACAAATAGTGGTCCGGTGGCAGACCGAAGGCATAAGCCCAATCCGGGTTGGAATAGCGAATCGGCACCATGCCGTACATGTAAGCGAAGTGCTGGCCGACTTCGTCCGGCATCAGCAACATCATCAAATACACCGCGACGCACAAGGCCATCACGCCCCAAGTGACGTAAGGCTTAGTCTGGCAAGGTATCGAATCGCGAATCGGTATCATCGTTTGCCCTCTTGGTTATGGTTTATCCAGCGCCGCTGTTAATAGCTGTCGCTCCACTGCTTTTCCAGGCGCTGCACCGACACCGGAAATGCCGTTTTCAATTGTTGGGCGAATATAGACACCCGCAGTTCCTCCAGCGCCCAGCGAAAAGTTTCCCGCTCCGGCGTTGGCGTGACGGTCTTGCTCTGCTTCGCTATGTATTGCCAGTAGCGTTGGTTCAACCGTTGCAAGCCCTGTACCTCGGCCGAGTCCGGTTTTTGCTTGTCCAAACGACATTCCACCGCTTTCAAATAGCGCGACACGGACTGCAATTGCCCAGCCGGCGTGTACCGCAAGAAGCCTTTGTGTACCAGCAAGCTTAGTTGTTGTTCGATCTCTTCGCGCAAGCCCGGCGCCACAGCCGGTTGCTGCAGGCGCCTGCTCAATGTTTGATAGTGTGCCAGGATTTCGCCGATCTGCTTGCCGGCCTGCGTCATGGTCGACATTAATGTCGACTTTTTCGTCGCCAGAATAGACTCGAATTGCTGTTGCGTGCGAATCGTCTGGCCTTCGACGAACGCCGCGGCAAAGATCGCATACAACACATCCTCCTTGAAATCGCCGCCGGCACGGTCCTTTAACAGCGGATGCGCCGGCAATTGGTTATAGGCCAGTTGCAAAGCCGGCGACACACCGTGGTTTTTTAAGATGTATTGCGCGTCTTTTTTGCAGACCAATTGATACAGCTTGACCAAGCCGTCAAAGTGGGCCAGCTCGGCCTTGTGCTGGGTTTCCAGAATCTTCACGCCAACCGTCTGACCTTCATCCAAAATCGCCGGAAAGCCGATGAAGCTCTGGCCCTTTTGCATGAACTGCCAGGTCTCCGGCAAATCGTCAAACACCCAGGCGATACAGCCAGTGTGGTTCATTTCTTCCTGCGCCAGCTTGTCGAAACTGTCACCGGCCTTGGTGGCGAACTGAGCCTGCAATTTGGCCAGATTGCGGCCGTAACCAATGGCGCGGCCGGCATCGTCCACCACCCGAAAGTTCATTTTCAAATGCTCGGGCAAGGCGTCCGGCTGCCACTCGTTGAGCGGAATCGCCTCGCCGGTTAACTTGCGCAAGCGGTTACTCAGCCATTCGTACAGCGAACCTTTGAAATCCGGCTCGATTTCCAGACAAGCCTTGGCGGTGTTCGGCACCGGCACGAAATGTTTGCGCAGATGCTTGGGCAGGCCCTTGATCAATGCCACGACCTTTTCCTCCAGCATACCCGGCACCAGCCAATCGAACGGGGTTTGCCGAATCTGGTTGAGCTGGTGTACCGGCACGATCGCGGTAACGCCGTCCTCGTCGTGGCCTGGCTCGAAGCGGTAATGCAACTCGATGGTCAAATCGCCAACTTTCTTGCTGTCCGGAAAATCCCAGTCGTTGATTTGGTTGTCGTCGGTGCGGGTCAGGTCTTCTTTGGTCAGGAACAGAATCTTGGGATTGTCGCGCTCGACCTGCTTGCGCCACTGGTCCAAGGTAATGCCGCTGACGATTTCGGCCGGCAGTTTCTTGTCGTAAAACTGGTATAGCCACTCCTCGTCTTCGATCAAATCGACGCGGCGGCCCTTGTGCTGGATATAACCCACCTCCTCCAGCAGCTTCTCGTTGGCTTTAAAAAACGGCGCGTTGGAATGGTAATCCTGATTGACCAGCGCATGGCGGATGAACATCTCCCGCGCCGCCTTGGGATCGACGTTTTCGTAAGGCACTTTGCGCTTGGCGGTCAAGGTCAAGCCGTATAGCAAAGTCCGCTCATAAACGCCGCAACGGCCGGCGTTTTTCTCCCAATGCGGGTCGTAATAATTGCGTTTGACCAAGTGCTGGGCGCAAGCCTCTATCCATTCCGGCTCGATCTTGGCGACGGTGCGGGCGTAGACCTTGCTGGTCTCGACCTGCTCGGCGGCCATGATCCACTTGGGCCGCGCCTTGTGCTGGCCGGAACCGGGGAAGATGAAAAACTTCAGGCCGCGCGCACCCAGATATTCATATTGCTCATGTCTGAAACCAATGTTGGACAGCAAACCCGGCAGCAAGGCCATATGGATTTGTTCATAATTGGCCGGATTGCCGGCGGTCTTCAGGCCCAGATCGCCGCGCGCTACCTGCATGATCTGGGCGTGGATGTCGTGCCATTCGCGCATGCGGATATAGGACAAAAAGTTGTCCTGGCAATACTTGCGCAGTTTGGAGTTGGTCAGATGTTTCTTCTGTTCCTCGAAGGCATTCCACAGGTTCAACAGCGTCAAAAAGTCCGAATCCTCGGCTTTGAATTGGGCGTGTTTGGCTTCGGCTTGGGGCAATTTATCGGCCGGCTTGTCGCGTGGGTCCTGGATGCTGAGCGCCGAAACGATGATCGCCACTTCGTGCAGCGAACCCAATTGCGCCGCGGCCAACAGCATCCGCGCCAGTTTCGGGTCGGTCGGAATCTTCGCCAATTGCCGGCCGGTGTCGGTCAGATTGCCTTGCTTGTCCAGCGCATCGACCTCGAACAACGAGGTCTTGCCGTCGCGGACCATTTTTTCGTCGGGCGGCTCGACGAAGGGAAACTCCTCGATGTCGCCCAGCTTCAAGGCCGCCATCTGCAATATCACCGACGACAGATTGGTTCTTAAAATCTCCGGATCGGTGAATTCCGGCCGCGCCAGATAATCTTCCTTGGAATACAGCCTAATACAAATGCCTTCCGCGACCCGGCCGCAACGCCCTGCCCTTTGATTGGCGCTGGCTTGCGAGATGCGCTCGATCGGCAAGCGCTGAATCTTGCTCTTGGCGCTGTAGCGGCTGATGCGGGCATGGCCGGAATCGATCACGCAGCGAATGCCCGGCACGGTCAGCGAAGTCTCGGCGACGTTGGTGGCCAGCACAATACGCGGCTTGTTGCCGGACGGTTTGAACACCCGCTCCTGCTCGGCGACGCTGAGTTTGGAATACAGCGGCAACACCTCGTAGCGGCCGTTGTTATGCGACTTGCGCAAGGATTCGGTGGTCTCGCGGATCTCGTGTTCGCCGCTCAGGAAAATCAAAATGTCGCCGCGCAAATCCCGGTATAGCTCGTCGACCGCATCCAGTATCGCCTGCTGCAAGTCGGCGGAGGTCTCATCGTCTTCCTCGATCAACTCGATGGGCCGATAACGAACATCCACCGGATAGGTGCGGCCGGAGACGTTGACGATCGGCGCGCCGTTAAAATGCTTGGCAAAACGCTCCGGGTCGATGGTCGCCGAAGTAATCACCACCTTCAAATCCGGCCGCTTCGGCAACAGCCAGCGCAGATAACCCAGCAAAAAGTCGATATTCAGACTGCGCTCGTGCGCCTCATCTATGATCAGCGTGTCGTATTGGTTTAAGTAGCGGTCGTTCTGGGTCTCGGCCAGCAAAATACCGTCGGTCATCAACTTGACCAGCGAATTCGGCGCGGTCTGGTCATGGAAGCGCACCTTGTAACCGACGGTGTTGCCGATGGCCTGGCCCAACTCCTCGGCGATGCGGTCGGCAACGGTGCGCGCCGCAATCCTTCTGGGCTGGGTGTGGCCGATCATGCCGGTCACGCCGCGGCCAATTTCCAGACAAATCTTCGGCAGCTGAGTGGTCTTGCCCGAGCCGGTCTCGCCGCAGACTATCGTTACTTGATTGCTCTTAATCAGCTCTGCAATCTCGTCCTTCTTGCCGCTGACCGGTAAATCCGGATACTGGATAACCGGAACCGACGCCCGCCGCTGGTTACAACGACCTACGGAACGTTCGATCTTGTCGGCCAGTTGCTGGAGTTGCCCGCCTACTTCCTTGCCTTTGCCCACCTCGTTGCGCAAGCGGTCAAGCTGGCGTTTGAGCGAATGCCTGTCGGCACTCATTGCGCCGGATAATTGCTGTGCCAGAAGTTTAATTTGTGGCTGAACGGACATGATTCGACAAGAAGATAAAAGGCGGGAATTATACGTGGCCGGCGCTCAAAGACGCCAAATCAAACCAAACGTACCGGCCCGGGATACTGGGCAACCGTACTATCGGCTGTCAGCAGCAAAAAACCCTCGACACTGGCCTGAGCCACCAACATGCGGTCGAACGGATCTTTATGAATGGCGGGCAAACTGTCGATAAACACTGCGTGTTCGCTTTTGATCGGTAATTCGTTGTAACCGTTATCCAGCAATCCGCGCCGCAATAAGCGCGCGTCAACCAGAAAATCGCTCCGCCCCAAGCCGCGCTTGATCCCAATTTCCCATAAACTGGCGGCACTGAAAACCAATTCGTGCTCTGGATTTTCCAGCCATTGCCGCGCTGCCGGGCTCAGTTTGTTCGGCATCCCTGCAGTCCACAACAGCAGATGGGTATCAAGCAGCAGTTTCATCGCTGCTACCGAACAAGCCGGCAATCTCGTCGCTGCCCATGGTGTCGAAATCCTCCGGCACTTGAATCTGGCCGACCATGAAACCTGTCCGCCGGACTTGTCCGGCTTGCGGGCTATCCAGCGCACAGACTCTGACCATGGGTTTGCCGGCCTTGGCAATCACAAACGATTCGCCGCTTGCGGCCTGATCGACCAAGCGCGATAAATGGGTTTTAGCTTCATGAATATTGACGGTAGCCATCTTCACCCCTAATAGACTAAGTTAACTTAGTCTACACACTGCAACAGCGTTTTTAAATCGTCGATTGCAATTTGTCTTGTATTGTTCCCACTTGTCGTACGGGAACAATGTCAATATGACAACGCTTGCCTGTTAATTGGCAACTACCGCCCGTCCCGACCGCGGCTACTCCGCAACGCCGCTGTCCGTAAGGGCTCAGCTTGATTGACCCGGCTCCGCCGCCGGCCTGAGCTCAGCATGACCTAGGGCAAGACGGAAACCGATGCCGTCGCCGCGATAATTGGGCCGGTAGTGGCCGCGGACGGCGGAGCGCAAATCCCCGCCGCCGCCGTACCACGAGCCGCCGCGCAACACGCGGGCGCCGCCCGTGTCTGCGTCCGCCTGTGTCAGCGGATCGACCACCGCTGCCGTACCGAGGTCTGTTTGCCACACATCCTGACACCATTCCCACACATTGCCGTGCATTTCGTAAAAACCCCACGGGTTGGCCGGCAGCGATTTTACCGGCACAGTCTTTTCACGATACAGGCCTTTTTCGCCGTCAGCATACGGATAGTTGCCATCGTAGTTGACCTGCTTCGGCGTGATATTAGCCCCAAATGAAAACGGTGTGGTCGTGCCGGCCCGGCAGGCATATTCCCATTGTGCTTCGTTGGGCAATTGCGCCGTCAAGCCGGGAATCAGCTGATTCAACTTTTCGATGAAGCGTTGAACATCAGCCCAACTGACTTGCTCGACCGGATGTTCCAGGCTGTCCTCAAAGCCGCTGGGATTGTCGCCGCCCATCACGGCCAGCCAGAAGGCCCTGGAGCCGGGAGCGTTTCGCGGCAACGGACGCCGACAGCGTAGCGCCGATTACCCACCCCATTTACGGTCAGCACTGGCTGCAACTAAACCTGTGGAACGATAAGTTATATTTTTCCGGCAGCGAAACAGCCGTCGACCAGGGCGGTTATCTTGAAGGCGCTTTAATTGCGGCAGATCGGGTTTATGCGGGACTCCACAATCCCGGTACATAAATACACTCGCAGCCCACCCAAACCGAATTTCGTGCCGCTCGATAAAACTCTAGGTCTTGGCGCAGACAGCCAAGCTAAACACAATTTTTTAGTACTATTTGGAATCGAATGTGAAAATCTGCGGTAGGTTGCACGGTTTGGCGGGAAACCGTTCGCCAAAAACTCGAAATCTGGCAATCTAATCGCATTTTGAGTATCTGCTAACCCTTACACAATTGAGCTTCAACTACTGTTACCCAAATTGATATCCCGCTAGCAGACACTCGAGTCAATGAATTCACCCAGAATCGATCTGTATACTCAATGCGTAAACTGATTGCGGCGTCATTCTTCGCCTCGACGGCCTTCGCCAATGAAGCGACCCGTGAAGATTTCACCAATCTGTCGATCGAAGAATTATTGAAACTTGACATCATCAGTGCGTCGCGTCTTGGCGAAAAAACCAGTCAGGCTCCCACGTCAATTTCGATCTTGACCGCAAAAGACATTCGCACCTTCGGCTGGCGCACCCTCGCGGAAGCGTTAAACAGTCTGCGCGGGCTGTTCACCAGTAACGACCGCAACTACAGTTTTCTTGGTGCGCGCGGTTTCATGCGTAGCGGCGACTACAATTCGCGGATTTTGCTGATGATCGACGGCCAGCGAATGAACGAAAACATCTACGACGGCGGCTACATCGCGCAGGAGTTCATGCTGGACCTGGACTTGGTGGACCACATCGAATATGTGCCGGGTTCGGGTTCTTCTATCTATGGCGCCAATGCGTTTTTGGGCATGATCAACGTCGTCACCAAAAAAGGCCAGGCGGTCAACGGCGCGCAATTGGCCGGGGAAATCGGCACTTTCGAAACCTACAAGGGCCGAGTCAGTTACGGCAAGACGCTGGACAACGGTGCCGACTTGCTGTTTTCGGCGTCGCATTTCGATAGCGCCGGTGTGGAAAACTTGTATTTTCCGGGATTTGATGCCCCCGAGACCAACTATGGTGTCGCCCACAACATGGATGACGAACGCTCCGACCGCTTGTTCGGTAAGTTCACCTTCGAAGAATTCACGTTGAGCGGCGGTTATGTCAATCGTTTTAAACGGGTACCGACCGCATCATTCGATGCCGTATTCAACGACCAGCAATACTTCACCGAGGACAAACAATTTTTCACCAATCTCAAATACGAAAAAAACTTCAGCGACACCAGCAAGCTACAAGTTAAAGGCTTTTACCAAGGCTACGGTTACCATGCCGATCAGGCTTATCTGGTCGACGGAACACGGGTCATCAACCACGATTTCGCCAGCGGCCGCTGGTGGGGCGGCGAAGCGCAATTGACCTTTTCGCCGATCGACGGCCACCACGTCATCATGGGGTTGGAATACCAATACGACCAGCGTCAGTCCCTGGTTAATCACGACATTGACCCTTACTTCTCCTACGTCCAAAGCCGGCGTAGCGGCCACCGGCTGGAAGCTTATCTGCAGGACGATATCCAGATCCTGGACGATCTGATTTTCAGCGCCGGCGCCCGCCTCGACTACCACCATATGCTGAACAGTATGCAGGCCAACCCGCGGCTCGGCTTGATTTGGAGCCCTTTGGATAACACCCAGTTTAAACTGCTGTACAGCTCGACCTTTCGGGCACCCAACTCCTGGGAACGCGACTACAATGCGTTTGGGTTCGTCGCCAACCCCGACATGCGCGAAGAGCAGATCAAAAGCTACGAAGCCGTCGCCGAATGGCGCGGCAACAGCGGGTTGCGGCTGCTAAGTTCGGTGTTTTACAACGATATCTCTCAATTGCTGCAGGGCCGTCCAGTCACAGACGACATCAACGGCGATTATTCGGTGCAAAATTACGGTCGCTACCACGCTTACGGCATCGAGTTGGAAGCGGAAAAACGTTGGAACAATGGCCGGTTGCTAAAAGCCTCATATACCTACAATCTACTGACTAACGAGAATCTGCACGGCACTTGGGCCGCCTACTCGCCGCAAAACCTGTTTAAATTGCATTACGCCGAATCCTTTTTTAACGACAATCTAACGCTGGGGATCGAAAACATCTTCATCGACCGGCGCAAACTGGATTATGCCGGCAGCTTTGCCGACGCTTACAATCTGGTGAACGTCAACCTGAGTTCGGATAAAATCATCCGAGGCCTGGACACCTCTTTCGGCATCTATAATCTGTTCGATATTCACCCGCAAATGCCGGGGGTCAGCGACCAAGTAGACATCATCCGCATGAACGGCAGGGAGCTTCGTTTGAAATTCCAATTGACTTTCTGAGCTCCCGACCATGTTAAGTAAGGCATACCACCCCTTGACTCCGGCGACGTTGGCCCTGGTAATGGCCTGGTCGGCCGCCACTCAGTTCGCCGAAGCGGCCAATCAATCCCCGGACGACGAAAATCTGCCGGATTTGACAGCGCTGAGCGTCGAGCAGTTGTTGAATCTGGACGTGACGTCTGTGATGAAAACGTCGACCGACCTCAGCCATGTGCCGGCAGCGATTTACGTGCTGAGCAACGAAGACATCCGCCGCAGCGGGGCCGCTACGATTCCCGAAGCGTTGCGGGTGGTCCCCGGCTTGAATGTAGCCAAAGTCGACGGCAACAAATGGGCGGTTTCGGTGCGCGGCTTCAATACCCAGTTTGCCAATAAATTGCTGGTGCTGGTAGACGGCCGCAGTGTTTACAACCCGCTGTTCTCCGGCGTCTGGTGGGACCAGCAGGACGTGATGATGGAGGACATTGAGCGCATTGAAGTAATTCGCGGTCCCGGCGCCAGCCTATGGGGAGCCAACGCGGTAAACGGCGTAATCAATATCATCACCAAAACCGCAAACAACACCCAAGGCGCTTTATTGAGCGGCCAAGTCGGCACTCAGCGCTACGGCGGCGGCGTCCGTTACGGCGTCGATTTGGGCGACGAGGCCTATTTAAAAGTCTACGCCCGCCACTCGGATTACGGCGACTCCAGAACCCGGGAATCGTCTCGTCAGGCCGGCGACGAAGGCGATATGAGCAAAGTCGGCTTTCGCTACGACAAAGCCTTCGATATTGCCAATAAGCTGAGTATCCAGGGAGACGCATTTATCGGCGACAGTAATGGCGCACCGGTTGAGTTTCCGGCCTTAACGGCCAATCTGACGCCGGTGATGGCACCACCCTACTCCCAACTACTACCTGCCAACCAACAATTCTCCGGCCACTATTTGCAAGGCCGCTGGGAACACCACCAGGGCACCGACTCCACTACCGTCGTGCGGATGTATTGGGACCGGCACAGCCGAAAATCGCCGTTTCTGAACTCTCAATACCAGATCGATAGTTTCGATATCGACTTTCAGCACAACTATAAACTGGACGATCGCCACCTGCTGTTGTGGGGGACCGGTTTGCGCTTCAACCTCAATGACTTTGAAAACAGTCCGCAAATTTCGATGAGCGCACCGCAACGGACTGATCGAATTTATAGTTTCTTTGCGCAAGACGAAATCAGTCTGGTCCCGGACCGCTGGCGTTTGACATTGGGCGGCAAAGTCGAACACAACCCGGTCACCGATTTCGAAGTTCAGCCCAACGCCCGTCTGTTATGGACGCCGGACGACCGCAATTCTTTCTGGGCCTCGGTATCGCGTTCGGTCAGAACACCGAACTGGGTGGAACAAAATATCTCGTACAGCCTGCATCTGCAGCCGCCGCAGCCCGGGTTGCCGGTACCCATGATCACCGGCTTGGTCGGTAATCCCGACCTTGAAGCCGAAAAAATGCTCGGCTTCGAACTGGGTTGGCGCGGCCAAATAACTTCGCAGCTCAGCGCCGACATCGCGCTTTACCATTACAAATACGACGACTTCACCAGTTATTCGATTAGTAACAGTTTCAAAATCGTGCCGCCGGCAAGTTACGTATTGGTGAGTACCGGCCTGAGCAATTTGGGCATTGCCGAAGTCTACGGCGGCGAGGTCAGTTTGGATTGGCAGGTTTCCGACAAGTGGAAACTAAAAGCCAACTACAGCCACGAGGAAGACCGCGTCCGTCCGGGCAACGGCGTGCCGGCCAGTGTCGTCGTCAGTGACCGTAGCAGCTATCCGGTGCACAAAGCCATGCTCTGGTCGATGTACGATATTACTCCGCAACTGAAACTGGATTTGAATTGGCGTTTCGTCAGTTCCACCGTCACCAATCGGAGCTTTACTCAAGGCTATCAGGATCTCGACGCACGCTTGGCTTGGGATCTGGGCTCCGGCTTGGAATTGGCGTTGGTCGGGCGCAATCTGCTCGACAGTTACCATTTCGAATACGGTTCCGATCTATTTTCCACCGCAACCGCCGTACAACGCGAGGTCTACGGCACCTTGCGCTGGCAATTTTAACCGGGACGGCGGACTCGATGAATTGGCACATCCGTCAAAAAACAGCTCGCAGCCCCCAAGCGGCCGTTCAATGCCGCCGTGCTCGCTGGCGCCGGAATTTGGCCATGTCGGCGCGCAGAGCCGGTGCGCTGCTGGTGCTGCCGCTGATATTCCTCCACAGCGCCTTTGCCGCAGAAACCGCCAACGAAGCCGCGGTAAAAGTCGCGTTTCTATACAACTTCTTCAAATTTATCGAATGGCCCGATGCCGCCAGCCAGAACAAATTCAATTTGTGCTTGGTAAGCCCGCACAACCTTGGCGACAATCTGTTGGCACTGGAAGGCAAAACCGTCAACGGCAAACCGTTGGCTGTCCTCCAAGATGTCGCGAGCAAAGATTTGAAAGCCTGCCATCTGGTATATATCGCCAAGTCGGCTGCCGGCGCCGGAGAGATTGCGCGGGATTTGAGGGGCGCGCCGGTGGTCACTGTCAGCGACAAACCGGGCTTTTTAGAACAGAACGGTACCATTGGGCTGGTTCAGGACGGTAACCGACTGAACTTCGAGGTAAACCTGGACAATGCCAATGCCGCCAACATCCGCATCAGCGCCCAATTGCTGAAACTCGCTAGAAATCTGAACCTGAACAAATGATTCTGGAGCCGATATCGTCATGATCCGGGATAAGCTGGTCGACTTGCCGATGACCTATAAACTGCAGCGTTTGCAGGCAGTTACCTTGGCGTTGGCGTTGGCATTGACCTTGGCGATCGTCAGCGTTACCCAGGTTTGGCAGGAAAAAAACGAAATGCTCAACGAAATCCGCTCGTTAGGCAAGATGATCGGATTCAGCGCCGGGGCCGCCCTATTGTTCGGCGATGCCAAAACCGGTTCCGACATACTCGCCACCTTACGCGGCAAACCGGAAATTCTGTCCGCGCAACTTTACGGCCGCGACGGCGAGATTTTCGCCCACTATCCGACACAGGCTTTACAGCACAGCTTTCCGCCGAATCTGTTAAAAGCCCAGGAACAACAGATCGGCCAAAGGATGCGGTTGCTGAATCTGATAACGCTGAACCCCTTGCCGGACGATAATGGGGAAGTGGTCGGCTACCTGAGGATAATGATCGATTTACGTCCGCTGTGGCGCTCGGTCGGCATCAACTTGGGGCAAATTCTGCTCTCGATGCTCGTCGCCTTTATGTTTGCCGCCTGGTTCGGCCGGCGTCTGGCCGCCTCCATCGCCGCACCGCTGACCCGATTGTCGCAACTGGCCAGACAGGTATCGGTCGATAACAATTACATGGTGCGGGCTCAAGGCGAAAGCCGGGACGAAATCGGCCAATTAGTCAAAAGCTTCAACCAAATGATCGAACGCATTCAACAACGCGACGCCGAGTTGGAAAACCAGCGCGGTTGCCTGGAGCGGGAAGTCGACCTGCGTACTGCCGACCTGCGCCAGGCCGTTATCGATGCGCAGGCCGCAAGTATCGCCAAATCCCAATTTCTGGCGACGATGAGCCATGAAATCCGCACGCCGATGAATGGCGTCCTGGGTATGACCGAACTATTGCTTGGTTCCGAATTGAAACCGACCCAGCGCCAATATGCAGAGACCGTGTTCAGCTCTGCGGATTCGCTGTTGACCATCATTAACGACATTCTGGATTTCTCCAAAATCGAGGCCGGCAAACTGGAACTGGAGGAAACCGATTTCAGCTTGAGCAATTTGGTCGACCAGCTCGGTGCCTTGTTCTTCGAGCGGGCCAGTAGCAAAAACATTCGGTTGTTGTGCGAAATCGACCCGGCAACGCCGAAAGAAGTCCGCGGCGACCCTTACCGTTTGCGGCAAATCCTGACCAATCTGTTGTCGAATGCCGTCAAGTTCACCGAGGCCGGCGAAGTCAAACTACAGGTTCGCAACCGGGAATCGACGCTGTGCACGTCGGGCAGCGGCCTGTGCCTGGAGTTCAAGATCAGCGATACTGGCATCGGCATGAATCCGGAGGCCTTATCCCGGTTGTTTCAGGCCTTCAGCCAAGCCGACGGCTCCACCACCCGCAAATACGGCGGCACCGGTTTGGGCCTGGTCATCAGCAAGGAGCTCTGCGAGTTGATGGGCGGCACGATCCGGGTGGAGAGCCAACCCCAGGTCGGCTCGGTTTTCAGCGTTTACTTGCCGTTGCGCGAAGCGCTGGCGCCGTTGCCGGTCAAAACTGCCGCGCAGGGCAATCTAACCGGAAAGCACGTGCTGGTCGTTGAAGACAACGCCACTAACGCCAGAATCCTGGAAAATCATCTGGCCGAATTCGGCATGCATTTCCGGGTTGCTAAAAACGGCGGCCACGCCCTGGAAATTTTGGATCAAAGAGCGCAATCCGGACAGAGTTTCGATGTTGCATTGCTGGATATGAGAATGGACGGCATCAGCGGTACCGAACTGGCTAGACGTATCCGCGCCGACGCTCGTTTTGCCGGGTTACGCATCGTGATTATTTCATCCAGTGCCGACGAAACCGAGATGGCCGAAATCCGCTGCTGCGGTTGCGACGTGCATTTACCGAAACCGGTTTACCGCCGTACCTTGCAAGATACCCTGTTGCGCTTGCTACCGGCGGACGTCGCGGTCGACGCCAAACCGGCTACGCCTGCTGCCAGCGTGCGTATCCTGCTGGCGGAAGATAATCCGGTGAACCAGAAAATCTGCAGCGCCATGCTGCGGCAATTGGGTTACACCCTGATTTGTGCCAGCAACGGCCAGGAAGTGTTGAACTTGTTCCAAACCGAACCGGCCGATTTAATCTTGATGGATTGCATGATGCCGGTCATGGACGGCTACACCGCGACCCAGCGGATCCGCGAACTGGAACGGACAAAGGCTATCAAGCGGACGCCGATTATCGCCCTGACCGCCAATGCGATGGAGGGCGACCGTGAAAAATGTCTGCGGGTCGGTATGGACGACTATTTGAGTAAACCGTTTTTGCAAAAAACCTTGCATGACAAAATCCGCGCGTTAATCGGCGACACCCGCCCGAACCTGGTTTCGGCGGTATCCGCCGCAGTTGCCGACATCATCGACCGCGGCCAACAGGCCGAATTCGATTCTGCTGAATTGCGCTCGCTACGCCAAATTGGTGGCGACCAATTAGTGGCTGAGGTGTTAAGGCTGTTTCGGGAAAATGCCGCGCAGCAAATCAGCGCGATCGCGTTTGCGATCGAGCATCAACAGAGTGCGGAGGTACGGCAAGCGGCGCATAGCCTGAAATCGACCGCGGCGAATATCGGGGCGAATCATCTGGCGGAATTGGCCCGCAATGTAGAACATGCCGCCCGCGATAACACGCTTGAGTTCGATAGTCGTATTGCCGAATCTTTGCAAACCGCCTATAAAACTATCGTGCAACAACTTCCCGCCACCGCTTCGTAGATGCAACGACCACACGCAACCAATCTGATCCTGGCCATCGACGATGACGACATGGTGCGTCTGATGTTACAGGATATCTTGCAGCGCGAAGGCTTCGACGTGGTCTGTGCCGGTAGCGGCCGGCAAGGGCTGGAGTTTTGTACCAGCCGGAAACCCGATCTGGTGCTGCTGGACGTGATGCTGCCCGATCTGAACGGCTTCGATTGCTTGCAAGCCATTCGCCAAATGCCGGGCAACGCGATATTGCCGATCGTGATGCTGACCGGCGTGGACGATCTGGAATCGGTGAACCACGCATTCGAATTGGGTGCCACCGATTTTATCGCCAAACCGATCAATTGGCCGACCTTGCCGCACCGGTTGCGCTATCTGCTACGCTCTGTAGCCACCATGTCGGCGTTGGCCAAGAGCGAGTCGGAATTACGCAAAGCGCAAAAAATTGCCCAACTCGGCAGTTGGGATTGGCAGGTTAGCAGCGACACACTGCAATGTTCGGATGAGATTTTCAATATTCTGGACATCGATCCGCCGCGTCATTCTTTCAAAATGCTGGATCTGCTCAACCGCGTGGACGCTTCGGAAGCCGCCAAATTGCAGCAGGCCATAGACTTGTGCCTGAAGAACAAGCTGAGTTTCCGCATCGAATTGCCGGTGACGCATCGCGACGGCAGCAGCCGGGTACTTCACATTCAGGGCGAACCAATTGTCGAGCACGATGCGGTGGAGCATATCCGCGGCGCGATTCAGGATATTACCGAACGACGCCACATCGAAGAGCGGGTGCGGTTTTTATCCTATTACGACCCATTGACCGGACTGCCCAACCGCACGCTATTCAAAGAAATTTTGGGCCAGGCCATGGCTGCTTGCGACCGTTACGGCACCGCGCTTTCGACCTTGTTCATCAGTATCGCCCGCTTCAAGCGCATCAATGAAACCTTGGGGCCTAAAATCGGCGACCACGTGCTGAAAATGTTCGCCGATCGCTTGGTCGCCGAAGTCAGGGAATGCGATTACGTCTCGGCCAATTCGGACGTCGATCTGGCGGATATGACGGTATCCCGGCTAGGCGGCAGCACGTTTACCGTTTTGTTGAACCGGGTACAAGACGCCCGCGACAGCGTCAAAGTCGCCAAGCGGATTTTTCATATCATGCAGCAATCGTTTCCGGTCGAGGCCACCGAGCTGTTTTTAGGCATCAATATCGGCATTGCCGTATACCCCGGCGATGGCATGGATGAAGATAGTTTCATCAAAAACGGCGAATTTGCAATGAACCACGCCGGCGAATACGGCCACAACAACTACCAGTTCTTCAGCAAATCGCTGAATGTCGCTGCCTTCCATAAACTGGCGATGGAAAACAGCCTGCGCCGAGCCATCGAACGCGACGAACTGGAACTGTATTACCAGGCAAAAATCGACATTCGTCGCCATCGGGTGGTCGGTTGCGAAGCCTTGATTCGTTGGCGCCACCCGGAATTGGGCTTGATCGGTCCGTCACAATTCATCCCGATCGCCGAAGATTCCGGTCTGATTGCACAGATCAGCAATTGGGTTCTGGAGAACGCCTGTCGTCAGGTGCTGAGTTGGCGACGGCAAGGCGCTTGCCCAGAATTGGTGATGTCCGTCAACGTCTCCGCCAACCAATTCCGCCAACGCGGATTCTGCGGCCATGTCCGCGAGGTATTGGCGCAAATCGGCCTGGAGCCGCGCTATTTGAAACTGGAATTGACCGAAACCATTCTGCTGCACAATGTCGAAGAGGCGTTGGTTACGCTACGCGAGTTGCAGGCTTTGGGTGTCAGGATCAGCATCGACGATTTCGGCACCGGCTATTCGTCGTTGTCCTACCTGAAAAAACTGCCGATATCGGAGTTGAAGGTGGACCACAGTTTCGTTCGCGACTTGCCGCACAACGAAGACGACATGGCGATTACCTCGGCGATTTTGGCACTGGCCGAGGCCTTGTCCTTGGAAGTGGTTGCCGAGGGCGTAGAAAACCAGGATCAGGCTAACTTTTTGCTGGACAATGGCTGCGACATCGTACAAGGGTTTCTGTTCCAGCGGCCGATGCCGGCTGCCGAATTCGCCGAGTTTGCCAGAGTGTTCGATAGCCAATCCGTCGTTGACCCGATTTCGCCGTGACCATCGATCCCAAAATTCTGATTGTCGACGACGACGCCATGGTCAGATTGTTGGTGGGCCAAGTATTACGCGCCAACCAGTACCAAACCGTGGAAGCCGAAAACGGGCGCGAAGGCTTGCGCTTGTTTTACCAGGAACAGCCGGATCTGGTGTTATTGGACGTGATGATGCCGGAACTGGATGGCTTCGCCTGTCTACGGCAAATCCGGTCGCTGCCGCAATGTAACACGCCTATCGTCATGATGACGGCTATCGAAGACACTCACGCGGTCAACGAAGCCTTCGAGCTGGGCGCCACCGATTTTATCGGCAAACCGGTGCAATGGCCTCTGTTGCCGCACCGGATCGAGTACGTATTGCGCGCCCATCGCACGACGCAAAACTTGTTGGAGCAGCAAAACCTGTTGCGACACAGCGAGCAGCGCTTCCGCGAGCTGGTCGAAAGTCTGAGTTCCGAATATTTTCTGTTCTCTTTGAATCCGCAAGGTGAGTTCAGTTACCTGGGGCCATCGGTAGAACAGATTCTCGGTTATCCGGCCGACCGGTTATTGGGCGATTGTTTTGCTTTGGCGACGGAAAATCCGCTCAACCAAGCTGCCCGCGCCCATACTCAAGCCTGTTTGAACGGTATCAAGCCGCCCAATTACGAGTTGGAATTGCGCTGCCGAAACGGCGGCAGCCGGTTGCTAAGCCTAAACGCCACCCCCATTTTCGACGACCAGGACCGGGTGATTGCAGTCAACGGCCTGGCCCACGATATCACCGAAATTCGTCGGACCCAACAAGCACTCAGCGATAGCGAAGAACGCCTGCGTTTGTCGATGCAGGCCGCCAAACTCGGCTTTTTTGACTTGAATCCGCAGACTGGCGCAACCGTTGTCAATCGCGAATATTCGGCAATGCTTGGTTACGAGGCGACCGCTTTTTCGCCCGATTTCGACGCCTGGGCCGAAAGGCTGCATCCCGACGACCGTCAGGCAACGCTGGAGCGCTATCGAGCCTATATCGGCGGCGCTCTCGGCGAGTACCGGCTCGAATATCGTGTGCGTTGCGCCGACGGCAGTTGGAAATGGATTCAGTCGATCGGCAGTATTGTCGAACGCGACGCCGACGGCCGACCGCTGCGAATGCTTGGCACCCACGCGGACATCACTGAGAGTAAAATCGCCGCCGAACGCTTGAAATTGCTCGCCAAGGTGTTTGAAAACAGCGGGGAAGCCATATTTTTATGCGCGCCGGACCTCACTATCGTCTCCAGCAACCAAGCCTACACCAATATTACCGGTTACCGGGCTGAGGAAGTGTTCGGCAAAAAGCCGGCGATGCTCGATTCCGAACACAACGACAGCGGCCATTTCCGCCGTATCCGCCAAGCATTGAAGGATAACGGCTATTGGCAAGGCGAAATATGGGACACCCGTAAAAATGGCGAACCCTATCCGGCCTGGCTCGGTATCTCGACAATAGGCGATACTTACGGTGCGGTCAGCCACTACATCGGCATTTTCTCGGACATCACGGCCCGCAAAGCCGCTGAAGCCCAGATTGAATATTTGGCCCGGCACGACCCGCTGACCAACCTGCCGAACCGGACTTTGCTGCGCGACCGTTTCGACCAAGCCATGGCTCATGCTTTACGCAATAACACGCTGGTTGGCCTGCTATTTCTGGACCTGGATCATTTCAAGAACATCAACGACACGATGGGTCACGACGTCGGCGACCGTCTGTTGCAGGGCATTGCCGAACGCCTGTGCCAATGCGTCCGCGAAGTGGATACGGTGTGCCGCCAAGGCGGGGACGAATTCATCATCATTCTGACCGACATTCCGGAGGTGGACACCATCGCCCAAATCTCGCTGAAAATTCTCGATCAGTTAAACCAGCCGTTTCAAATCGAGGGCATCACGGTGTGCACCTCATTCAGCATCGGTATCAGCCTCTATCCCAACGACGGTTTGAGTTTCCACGGCCTGTTGAACAAAGCCGACACCGCGATGTACGCGGCCAAAAACGAAGGCCGCAATACTTTCCGTTTCTTTTCCCACGACATGAACCTGGCCTCTATCGAGCGTATGAATATCGAGAACGGCCTGCGTGCGGCATTGAAACAAAACGAATTCCGCCTGCACTATCAGCCCCAATATTCGATTCGCGATAACAAAATCATCGGCGCCGAAGCCTTGTTGCGCTGGCAACCGGCCAGCGGCCCGATGATTCCGCCGGCCAAGTTCATTCCGATTGCGGAAGACAATGGCCTGATCGTACCGATCGGCGACTGGGTATTGCGGGAAGCCTGCCGGCAGAACCGGATTTGGCGTGATGCCGGTTACGAATTGTTAGTGACGGTGAATATTTCTGCGCTGCAATTCAAACGCGGTAATCTACTGGAATCGGTACGCTCCGCCTTAGCCGAGTCGGGCCTGGAGCCGGAATATTTGGAATTGGAACTGACCGAATCGGTGTTGATGTACGACACCGCGACGGTCATTCAGAATATTGCCGACCTGAGAGCACTGGGGGTCAGCTTTGCAATTGACGACTTCGGCACCGGCTATTCCTCGCTCAGTTATCTAAAGCGTTTCGCGGTCAACAAACTGAAGATCGATCAATCCTTCATCCAGGATTTAAACTCCGGCAAGGCCGAAGACGCGGCGATTGTCGAGGCCATCGTACAACTCGGAGACACGTTGGGCTTGTTGACGCTGGCCGAAGGCGTCGAGACTCAAGAACAAGCGGAACGTTTACACCAGCTCGGTTGCCATAAAGCCCAAGGTTTTTATTGGAATCAACCGTTGCCGCCGGACGAGTTCGGCGCCCTGTTCGACGCCGACTAAGCTGTATCGTCAGAACAAATCCCAAACCGGATTGGCGCCAGCCGGCATCGCCGCCAACCGGCCCAATTCCAGGTACTGGTTACCCGGCGCGTGAAAATCCGAGCCTTGCGAAGCATACAACTGGTGTTTGAGCGCAAAGCCGTAACTTAAGCGAATGTCGTCGATGCTGGCCCTGCCGGTAACCACCTCGATCCCCTGCCCGCCTGCGGCCTTGAACTGGCCCAGGGCCTTGTCCAACCATTTCGTGCTGAGCTTGTAGCGTAAGGGATGCGCCAGCACCGCCACCCCGCCGGCCTGCCTGATCCAAGCCACGCATTCGGCCAACGGCGCCCAAGCAGTCGGCACGTAGCCGGGTTTGCCTTTACTCAAATAACGGTCGAAAGCATCCTGCTGAGTCGCGACATAACCGTGCTTGACCAGGAAATCGGCGAAATGCAGCCGGGTGATTTCGCCGTTGCCGGCCGCGGCGCGCAGTTCCGGATAAGCGTCCGGAATGCCTTTCTTGACCAACTTTTGGGCGATTTTTTGCGCCCGATCCTCGCGCGTGATCTGCTGCCGACCAATTCCTTCCAACAACTGGCCGTTAGTCGGATCGATATTCAGACCGACGATATGCAGGCAATGGCTCTCAAAGCCGGCCGACAATTCGATACCTTGAATCAGCCGCATGCCGCAATCCTGTGCCGCTTGGCGGGCTTCGGCCAAACCGGCCACAGTGTCGTGGTCGGTCAGTGCCAGGACGTCGACACCTTGTAGTTTGGCACGGCCGACCAGTTCGGCCGGCGGCAAGGCACCGTCCGACGCGGTCGAATGGCAGTGTAAGTCGTAAATCGGATCGCTCATTGGTAGTCGCCGTAAAGTTTGGCGTATAAGCCGTTCTGCTGAATCAGCACTTCGTGCTTGCCTTGCTCGCAAATTTGGCCCTGTTCGAACACGTAGACGTGGTCGGCCTGTTTCACCGCGCTCAAACGATGGGCGATGATGATGGTGGTGCGTCCTGCCAAAAATCCGTTTAAGGCCCGGTGCAGCTTGTACTCGGTTTCGCTGTCCAATGCCGAGGTGGCTTCGTCCAGAATCACGACCGCCGGTTGGCTGACGATCATCCGCGCGATCGCCATGCGCTGGCGTTGGCCGCCGGACAAACGCATGCCTTGGCGGCCGACCACCGTATCCAATCCGGCCGGCAAGTCTTTAACGACGTGTTTTAACTGAGCGATTTCCAGCGCCTGCCACAAAGCCGCGTCGGCGATATCTCGGCCCAGGGTCAGATTGGCGCGAATGGTATCGTTCAGCAGTGCCGGATGCTGCAGTACCGTCGCCACGTGTTCGCGCACCACGTCCAGCCCGATGCGGTCCAGCGGCACACCGTCGAAATAAATCATGCCGCTACCCGGCGGATAGAGCCCGATCAGGGTTTGCGCCAATGTCGATTTGCCGCCGCCGCTGGCGCCGACCAGTGCTATCTTTTCCCCGGCCCGGATCGACAAATTGATGCCGTTCAGCACCGGCTCGTCCTTGTAACTGAAATGCAAGTCCTTGACGCTGACCGAAACCGTTTTCTTGCCCTGGAACGGATTGGCCAAATGCGGATAGTAAGGCTCGCGTTCTAGTCTGGCCAGCTGATTTACCCGCGTCAAAGCGGCTTTGGCGGCATAAAACGATTGCTGGATGCTCAAAATTTCCTGGACCGGCGCCATCATGAACCACAAATAACCGAACACCGCCAACATTTCGCCGATAGTGAGGTTGGAATACAGCACCATCAGCATCGCAGTGGCGCGGAAAATATCGAAACCGAACAAAAAGGTCAGGAAACTCAGCCGTACCGTCGCATCGCTTTTCCAGGCGTAGATCGTGGAATGGTTTTTCACGGCCAGCGCGCTGTTGACCAATTGCCGACAGTAATGCTCCTCGCGGTTACTGGCACGGATCTGATGTATCGCTTCCAACGTTTCGCTCAAGGCCTGCTGGAAGATTGCGTAAGCTTTGTTTTCGTTGGCTTTCAACTCCTTGACCCGGGAGCCGACCGCCTTGGCCAGGTAAATCACCAAGGGGTTAAGGAAGATGATGAACAGGCCCAATTGCCAATGCATCCATAACAAGATCAGTGCAGTACCGAATACCGTCAACACCGCGACCAGCAACTTGCTGATCGTGGAGCCGATGAAGTTGTCCAGAGTATCCAGATCGGTCACCATGTGCGAACTGACGGTACCGCTGCCCAGACTTTCGTATTCCGACATCGAGATACGCTGCAAATGCGCCACCAGGCTGGCCCGGATTCGAAACACCACATCCTTGGCGATGTTAGAAAACTGTCGGGTCTGACTGATATTCAAGGCCAATGCGAATAGTCGCAACAACAAGCTCGCCAATAAAATCGCGCCGATATAGACCACAGGCGTATGCCATTCCGCCGGCAACCAGGGATTAAGCGTCGCCAACACGACACCGGGATGGTGTAACAGTACTTCATCTACCAGCAAAGGCATCAACAGCGGCACCGGCACGCTGGCCACTGTCGCCAGGATCGCCATCATATGTCCGGCCAACAATTGCTTTTTGTGTTGGAGAGCAATACCGTAAATGTAACGCCAGGAGTATTCAGTGTGGCTTGCAGCTTGATTGATTTTCAACGTCTGTAAACGAATTCTATTGAGTTTAGCCATTATAATGGTCCGATGGCCGCGGCAAAACAGCTTGCCGGGCCGAATGGTCCGATTATCGGGGAAGTGCCATGTCGTTAATCAAAAATCTGATGCTCGCCGCAATCGTCAGCCTATTGCCGGCGTGGGCGACGGCCGGAGATTCCGAAATCGGCGATCTGCGCCAACGTTTTCTGCAAGCGGAACAAGCTATCTCAGCGCACCGCGAATCCGACTACCGTCAGCTCGCCGCCACTTTGAAAACTTACCCGTTGTATCCGTATTTGCAATACCAATGGTTGAAAAGCCGTTTGTCCGCCGACGATGAGATACGCGCGTTCCTGACAGAAAACGGGTCCAGCCGCTATGCCGGCTTGCTCAAGCCGAAATGGTTGGCTTACCTTGGCGAACAAAAACGTTGGCCGGACTTTTTAAGATATTACCAAGCCAGCGACGACAGTGCTTTGCAATGTTACGCCGGCCTGGCCTACGTCGAAACCGGCCAAACACCCGAGGCGTTCGTTCTCGCCCGCGCACTTTGGCTGAGCGGTAAATCGCAACCGAACAACTGTGACGGCCTGTTCGCGGCCTACCAAGCATCGCCTTACTTTAATCACGATCTAGTCTGGCAACGTTTCCATGCCGCCTTGAAACGCGATAATCCGGCGCTGGCCGAGTATCTCGCCCGTTTCCTGGCCGCTGATGAACTGCCGCGCGCCGAACTTTGGTTGAAACTACATCGGCAACCGGAAGCCATACAGACCGAAACCGGTTGGCGCAATCAACCGGCAGATGCACCGGAAATGCTGGGCCATGCCGTCGAGCGTTGGCTGGAGCGCGATCCTGGAGCGGCGGCACGATATTGGGATCAGGAAAAAGCGCAGCAGCCCATCGCGCCGGATCGCGCCGCCTTTATCGAAAGACAACTGGCCCTGGCCTTGGCATTGAAACACGATGCCCAAGCCTATCCGCGCTTGTCGCGTTTGGAAACCGACGACGAATCGAGCCGGGAATGGCGGGTGCGGGCGGCATTGAATAGCCAGGATTGGCCGAACGTGCTCACCGCCATCGCCCGCTTGAACAGCGAAGAGAAAAATCGGGACAAGTGGCGTTATTGGCAGGCGCGGGCTTTGGCGGCAGTCGGCCAAGGCGAAGCCGCTAACCGCCAATTCGTAGAGTTGGCGAAAAATCGCAGCTTTTACGGATTTATGGCCGCCGCTAAATCCGGCCAAGCGATCGACTTGGCGCACCGACCGTTACAAGTTGCCGAATCCGAGTTGCAAGCGCTAAGCAACCGAGCCGATTTTCAGGCGGCAAACGAACTGCTGGTATTGAATCGGCCGGCAGAAGCCAGGCGCCAATGGCAGTTCGCCGTTGCCAAATTGGAACCTAACCTATTGCCGGTTGCGGCTAAACTGGCACAACGCTGGCGTGCGCCGGCTTTAGCCATCGCTACCGTCGCCAAAGCCAATCATTGGGATGACGTCGAGTTGCGCTTTCCGCTGGAATACAGTCGGGAAATCGGGCAAATCGCGCAGGAAAGGCAGTTGGATCCCGCCATCATCTACGGTTTGATTCGTCAGGAAAGCGCCTTCGACAGTCAGGCCGATTCGCCCGCCGGCGCCAAAGGTTTGATGCAAGTGATGCCGCAAACCGGCCGGCAAATCGCTGCCGATCTGCACGACAGCTGGGGCGACGACGACAGTCTGTTTCGTCCGGAACTAAACCTAAAGTACGGCGCATTTTATTTCAAGAAACTGTTGCACCAGTTCGGCGGCCACTACGCTTTAGCTGCCGCGGCCTACAACGCCGGCGCCAACAAAATTAAGCGTTGGCTGCCCGGAAGCCAAGCGCTACCGGCCGATATCTGGATCGAAAACATACCGTACAAAGAAACCCGCGGCTACGTCGCGTCGGTCCTGATGTACGCTTTGATTTACCAGCAACGCTTGCAACGCGACTCATTGAAGCTTGACGACTTGCTGCGCGAGGTGATGCCGGGATAAAAATTGAGCTGATTTTTTAAGCCGATTATTGGATAATGGTGGATGTTTTTGAACCCACGAATCAGGTAATTATTGGATGGAGAAGCAGAACAGTTTCACGCGCGAAGAGTTGTTGATGTCCGGCCGGGGCGAGCTTTACGGTCCGGAAAACGCGCAGTTACCGCTTCCCAATATGCTGATGATGGACCGCATCGTCCATATTTCCGATGAAGGCGGTAAATACGGCAAGGGCGAGATTATTGCCGAACTGGATATCAATCCCGACTTGTGGTTTTTTGCCTGCCATTTTCAGGGAGACCCGGTCATGCCCGGCTGTCTGGGGCTGGATGCCATGTGGCAATTGATCGGTTTTTACTTGTGCTGGCTCGGCGGTCCCGGCAAAGGCCGAGCTCTGGGTTGCGGCGAGGTGAAATTCACCGGCCAGGTGCTGCCGACCGCTAAAAAAGTCACCTATAAAATCGACTTGAAGCGCGTGATCATGCGCAAACTGGTGATGGGTATCGCCGATGCAGTCATGGAAGTAGACGGCAAACAAATCTACGAAGCCACCGATTTACGGGTCGGCTTATTTACTTCCACTCAGGATTTCTAAGGAAACCAACATGAGACGCGCGGTTGTAACAGGCTTGGGGATCGTTTCCAGCATCGGTAATAACCGGAACGAAGTCGTCGCTTCGCTACGGAGCGGCCGTTCCGGCATCGTGCACGCCCCGGTTTACCAGGAGCTGGGCTTCAGAAGCCACGTCCACGGCCCGGTTAACATCGATCTGGACGAAGCGATAGACCGCAAGATCAAACGTTTCATGGGCGACGGTGCCGCCTTCAATTACTTGGCAATGGAACAGGCCATTGCCGATTCCGGCCTGGACGAAAGCGATATTTCCAATATCCGCACCGGCCTGGTAATGGGTTCCGGCGGGCCGTCGACCTCCAATCTGGTCGATTCCGCCGACATTCTGCGCTCCAAAGGCGTCAAGAAAGTCGGGCCGTATATGGTGACGCGGGCCATGTCCAGCACCAACACCGCCTGCCTGGCCACACCGTTCAAAATCAGGGGCGTCAACTATTCGATCAGTTCGGCTTGCGCGACCAGCGCCCACTGTATCGGCCACGCCCAGGAACTGATCCAACTCGGCAAGCAGGATATCGTATTTGCCGGCGGCGGCGAAGAACTGCACTGGACCATGTCGGTCATGTTCGACGCCATGGGCGCCTTGTCGTCCAAATATAACGACAGCCCTGATACCGCGTCTCGCCCTTACGACGAGACCCGCGACGGTTTCGTGATCTCCGGCGGCGGCGGCGTTTTGGTGATCGAGGAGCTCGAGCACGCCAAGGCCCGCGGCGCCAAAATCTATGCCGAGCTGGTCGGCTACGGCGCCACCTCGGACGGTTACGACATGGTGCAACCCTCCGGCGAAGGCGCGGTACGTTGCATGCAAATGGCGCTGGCGACCGTAAACGACCCGATCGACTACATCAACGCCCACGGCACCAGTACGCCGGTCGGCGATACCCGCGAATTGGAAGCGATGCGCGCGGTATTCGGCGCCGATACGGTGCCCAGAGTCAGCTCGACCAAATCCCTGACCGGCCACGCCCTCGGTGCTGCCGGCGTCAACGAAGCGATTTATTCGCTGCTGATGATGGAAGAAAACTTCTTGAGCGCGTCGGCCAACATCAGCCAACTCGACCCCGGTGCCGCCGGCATCCCCATCGTCCGCGAATATCAGGACAACGTGACCTTGAATACGGTGATGTCAAACAGCTTCGGTTTCGGCGGCACCAACGCCACGCTGATCTTCCAACGTTACAACGGTTAACTGCCAAGCGGTCTGCACCTTTAGCCAGGCCGCCTCTCTTCCCACCATGTCCGATCCCAGCCAAAAATCCCGTACCCAGTTCAACAAACTGCAAAAGCGCCTGAGGCGCAGCGTCGGCGAGGCCATCGCCGATTACAATATGATCGAACCGGACGACAAGGTCATGGTTTGTCTATCCGGCGGCAAGGATTCGTACACCATGCTGGACATTCTGCTGAATTTGCAGAAAACCGCGCCGGTGAATTTCGAAATCATCGCCGTGAATTTGGACCAGAAACAGCCCGGCTTTCCCGAACACGTGTTGCCGGAATACCTGACATCGATCGGCGTACCGTTCCACATCATCGAACACGATACTTACAGCATCGTCAAGCGCATCATTCCGGAAGGCCAGACCACCTGCAGCCTATGCTCGCGGCTACGGCGCGGTACGCTGTACGGCTTCGCCAGGGAACACAAAATCACCAAAATCGCGTTGGGCCACCACCGCGACGACATCATCGAGACCTTTTTTCTGAACCTGTTCTACGCCGGCAAACTGAAAGCAATGCCGCCGAAACTGCTCAGCGACGATAAACAGAATATCGTGATCCGGCCGCTGGCCTATTGCCGCGAAAAGGACATCAACCGCTTTGCTGCCTTCAAGCAGTTTCCGATCATTCCCTGCAATCTGTGCGGATCGCAGGAGAATTTGCAACGCAAGGCGATGAAGCAGATGTTGAACGCTTGGGACAAACAATTCCCCGGCCGGATCGAAACCATCTTCGCCGGCTTGCAAAACATCGCCCCGTCGCAAATGCTCGATACCGGCTTGTTCGACTTTGCCGGCCTGCGTCGCGATCCGAATTCAACCCTGGCCCGCGTCGTCTCCGACGAGCCGGGACTGGACATACTCGAACGCTAAACAGGGAACGGAAATATGGCTCAAACCATCCTAGTGACGGGCGGTACCGGCTACATCGGTAGCCATACCTGTGTGGAATTGCTGAATAACGGTTTCGATATCGTTATCGTCGACAATCTCAGCAACAGTAAAGTCGAGGCGCTCCGCCGCATCGAAACCATCACCGGCAAGGCGCCGGTGTTTTACCAAGCCGATATTACCGACGCCGCGGCCCTTGGCCGCATCTTCCACAACCACAGTGTCGACGCCGTCGTGCATTTTGCCGGCTTGAAAGCGGTCGGCGAATCCTGCCAGCAACCACTCAGCTACTACCGCAACAACATTTACGGCACCCAGGTCTTGCTGGAAACGATGGCGGCAGCCGGCGTCAAACGGCTGGTGTTCAGCTCGTCCGCGACCGTTTACGGCGACCCGCACACGGTGCCTATTTTGGAGAGTTTTCCGCTGCAAGCGACCAATCCCTACGGCCGCACCAAACTGTTCATCGAGGAAATTTTGCGCGACGCCAGCGCGGCGGATGGCTTGAACCAAACAACCGCCCCCTGGCAAACCGCCATCCTGCGTTACTTCAACCCGATTGGCGCCCACAGTAGCGGCCTGATCGGCGAGGACCCGAACGGCATCCCGAATAATCTGATGCCCTACTTGTCTCAGGTTGCGATCGGCAAATTGCCGATGCTCTCGATATTCGGCGACGACTATCCCACCGTGGACGGCACCGGCGTGAGGGATTACATCCACGTGGTCGATCTGGCCCAAGGCCACATCAAAGCCTTGCAATACCTGCTGAGCCAGCCGGCAGACGCCCCGGTCTGCGATGCCGTCAATCTGGGCACGGGTAACGGTTACAGCGTCTTGCAGATGGTCAACACCTTTATCCAGGTCACCGGACAGGACGTACCATACAAAATCGCGCCGCGCCGGGCCGGCGACGTCGCCGCCTGCTATGCCGATCCGAGTCTGGCCGCACAGAAATTGGGTTGGACAGCGGAGCGCGATTTAACCCAAATGATTGCCGATACCTGGCGCTGGCAAAGCCAGAATCCGAACGGCTACCACTAAGCCGCATCCATCCTTAGCACCAGACCGCCGTTTTCGACCCGGTTGCGGCCGTTGCGCTTGGCCTCGTAGAGCGCGGCATCGGCGGTCTGGATCAATTGCAACGCAATCTCGGCTACCGGCTTTTTCAGGGCGAAAGCCGGTTGGTAAGTAGCGGCACCCAGCGAAATCGTCACCGGTATGGTTTGCTCGGCAAAGGTGATCCGCAAATCGGCGATACTGCCGCGAATCCGCTCAGCAATCTCGACCGTATGTTTGTTATCGCTTTGCGATAACAGCGCCACGAACTCCTCGCCGCCGTATCGGGCCAACACATCGTTGTTACGCAATTGTTTTTTGATCACCGTCGCCACGGCAGCCAACACGTGATCGCCGGCCTGATGGCCGTAGCCGTCGTTGATGCGCTTAAAATAATCGATATCCATAAACAGACAGGATAGCGGATCACGAGTACGCTGGCTGCGGTCCAGTTCTTCTTCGATCCGCTGCTCCAAAAAACGCCGGTTATTGACGCCGGTTAACGGATCGATCAGGCTGGTGCGGCGTATGGTCTCCACGTTCAGGTTGTTTTCCAGACAGATACTGATCACCGACGCAATATGCTCGATGAAATCCGTAGCCATGCCCTGCACAAAACGGTCGGTACGGTAACTACCTAAATTCAAGGAACCGAGGTATTTATCGCGGCGCACCAAGGGGGCGATCACAACCGATGCCGGTTTTTTAGGCTGCGCTGCCGGAAAGAAACGCTCGCAGTCGTGATCGCGGTAACTGCCAAGCACCGGCTGTTTGCTGCCGATAAAGCCGGTATGCAGCGGAGCCTCCTGATTCAGTAACAGCAAGCCCTCGCGCCGCCGGTAATCGTAATGGTCACTGTCCAAATAGGCCGCGATTTCGTTCTTCGGATCGACCAACCACAAATTGACGACATCCAGACCGAACAGAATTTTGGTTTCGGCCAAAATGAATTCAATCATCTCCGCCAAAGTATTCATCGCCAATAGTCGCATTTCAAAGCTTTGCAGGCGTTTCAACGTCAGGCTGTTATGCTGCACGCGACTTAACATGCCGTCTAAATGACTCTCCAGTACGCGCAGTTCTGTAGTGATATCGTCTTCCAATGTCGGCCTCATCGGCATTTTCAAGCGCTTAAGACTAGCAGTTTTCGTAAAAAATGTACGCCGCGACAGCAATGGCAATTGCCTCGAAATGACCGCCGCACGGACTATCGTCGACTTGCCGTTACCGGCCCAACAGCGTTTTCTTGGCCTGGTTGATTTGTGCGGCCAAATAATCCGATCCGCCCCGATCGGGATGCATGCGGGATATCAAAATGCGATGAGCGTTGACAATTTCGGCCTCGGTGGCGTCGGGCTGCAAACCGAGAATTTGCAACGCCTGCTCCCGGGTCATATCCGTTGCGGACTTAGGCCGCGAATGGTCTTGGCCGACATCCGACCTATCCTGGAACAGCCGCCAGACTCTGTGCAACTGCGGCGCATAATTTAGGATGAACGGAATTGCTCTGACCATAAACGCCAACAGTACGCCTATCAGAGCCACCAAACCGTTCAACCTTCCAGTCAACAACAGCACAGCCACTATGCAAACCGCCGAAACCCAAAGAATACGACGGAATTGACGCCTGGCTGCCTGCGACGGCGTTGTGATGTACCAGCGATAGGCTAAAACGCCAATTATCAGCACCAAAACTATTCCGATCCTTACCATTCTCGACGGGCCCTTTCTTAACACCGGTTTGCATAATAACTTAGAATACCTCGGCTTGGATTAACGACGTTTTTTCTAATGACCCATTGTGCACCCCCGGTTTTGGGCTTTGCGGCCTACAGTGGCACCGGCAAAACCACGCTGTTGACCAAATTGATTCCGTTGCTGAAGGCAAAGTCGCTACAAATCGGCCTAATCAAACACAGCCACCATGATTTCGAAATCGACAAACCCGGTAAAGATAGCTACGAGCTGCGCAAATCCGGCGCAAATCCGGTGCTGCTAGTTTCGAAATACCGCCGAGCCATCGTCGAGGAACTCCCGCAAGATGAGGTAAAGCTGACTGATCAACTGGCCTCATTATCGGGTGTCGAGCTGGATCTGATTTTGGTCGAGGGATTCCGACACGAGGCGTTTCCAAAAATTGAACTGCACCGGCCAACCCTGGGCAAACCCTTACTCCAACCGAGCGACCCTTGGATCATCGCCGTAGCCAGCGACTCGCCGCTAGCGACGCCACCGGATTGCCCTTGGTTGGATCTGAACGACACCGATTCCATCGCCGACTTTATTCTGTACCAATTTTTGAGCCGCTCTCAGTGAACGATATCTGCTTCCCCCCACAAAACACCCTTCTGTCCGCCGAGCAAGCGCTGTCGCGGATTCAACAAACCCTTGCCCCGATTGCCACCATAGAGTCGGTCGAGTTGAGTAGCGCATTGGGCCGAATCCTGGCCACGGACGTGTTCGCTTCAATCGACATGCCGCCGCAGCCGAATGCGGCGATGGACGGCTACGCCTTTGCCGCCGCCGGACTCTGCGGAGACGCCGAATTCAGCCTGCGCGTAGTCGGCACTGCCTGGGCCGGCAAACCTTTTACGGGTTCGCTGGCTCATGGCGAGTGCGTGCGCATATTTACCGGCGCGGTGGTGCCGGAAACGGCCGACAGCGTCGTGGCCCAAGAACAAACGCGTGTCGAAGCGGACCGCGTCTACTTGCCCGCGCCGTGTTTGTTTCAAAAAAACATTCGATCAGCCGGCAGCGATTTTAAGCGTCAAGAGAGGCTGATCGCGGCGCCGAAAAAGCTCAGTCCGCGCGACATTAGTTTGCTGGCGGCGGCTGGCATCAGTACCGTCGAAGTCAAAAGCCGTTTGCGAATCGGTTATTTTTCCACCGGCGACGAGCTGGCGCCGCTCGGTTCTGCATTGGCTATCGGCCAAATCTACGATAGTAACCGCTATTTGCTGGCGGCCTTGCTCGAAGACCCAAACTTCATTGCGAACGATTTGGGGGTGGTAAAAGACGATCCGGTCGCCTTGGAAGCCATGCTGGTTCAAGCGGCGGCGCAACACGACGCGCTGATTTCGACCGGCGGCGCGTCGGTAGGCGACGCCGACTACGTCAAACAGATTCTGGAGAAATGCGGGCAAGTGCATTTTTGGAAACTCGCGATCAAACCCGGCAAGCCCTTGGCATTCGGCAAGATAAGAGATTGCTGGTTTTTCGGTCTGCCCGGCAATCCGATAGCGGTGCTGGTCACTTATAACAAATTCGTAAAACCCGGTCTTGATCGGCTTCTCGGCGCCAGCCCCGCCAAGACGCTGCAGATAAGCGCCCGTAGCGACAGCGATCTGCGAAAAGTGCCGGGCCGCAGCGAATACCAACGCGGCGTGCTGCGGCAATTGGACAACGGCGAATTCGCGGTGACGGCCGCCGGCACCCAAGACTCGCATCAACTTAAGGTGGCCAGCGTGGCCAACTGTTTTATCGTGCTGTCCGCCGAATGCGATGGCGTTAAACGCGGCGATTGGGTGTTGGTGGAACCGTTCTCGCTCGATTTGTGATGGCGAAGCCGAACCGGAATATCCGCAATCCGGCTCGCCACAGCCCAGCTTAAGCGTTCGCCGTGGCCAATTCGCCTAGATAGCCGTGTTTACGGGCCAGATAGTCGTCGACGAAGGCTTGCATCGGTTCGGCTTCGTAATCGCGCAGGCCGCTGACTGCCAGCTTCTTGAATCCGGAACCAACCACTTCGCCATTCGCTTGGATTTGAAAATGCAAGTAAGCGGTAGCCCGCTTACCGTTGACTTCCATTGTCGGCTCCAGCATTTCCAGCTTGGGCTTGGCAAAATCCAGCCGGCTTAAATTCAAGGTCATGCTCTCGTATATGACCAACGGCCGGTCTATGTTGAACATCACTTGTTCCTTGGCCAATAACGGCACCAACACGTACGGGAAGTTCTGCCCGGAAAACGCCACATAATCCCGAATCAGAGTTTCAATTAGCTCCGGATCGCGGGTCAGGCTGCCGGAACGCTGGATTTGCAGGTAAGTTTTACCCTGATTATCGGTAACATCGATCTGTTCCGCATCGGTGTCGGGAAAGTTAAGCAGCACCCCGTGGCCGACCATTCCGGAAAACGTGAAATGCATATTGCTGCTCAAACCGTATTTTTCCAACACCAGGGAAAACAGCAAATCGCCCGGTACGCAAAAACGCTTGGCGTCTTCATCGTGCAGCGGATTGAAGTCGTGCGCGACTTCTTTGGCGAACATACTGGCTTGGGCAGCGCTAATCGCGACACAGCCATCCTGAATTGCATAGAATTCTTTTAAAAACATAGATTTATTATTTATTAATAACGAGGAACCGAAGAGTCGCAGACTAGCGACCAAGCATCGATACCGCCGCGTAAATTGATCAAACGTTCAAAGCCGGCATGTTGCAGATAATTACACGCTTGTTGGCTACGCATGCCATGGTGGCAAATTGCCACGATATCCCGGTCGGTCGGTATCTCGTCCAGCCGTTGCGGGATTTGCTGCAATGGAATCAATACGCTACCGGCAATTTTGGCATAGGCAAACTCGTGCGGCTCGCGCACGTCGAGCAACAGCGGCGGCGCTTCTTCCTGCAAACGCTGGCGAAGTTGTTCGGGCGTATATTGGCTTATCGGCATATGAATCGTTCCAGTCTGGTGAGAGCGGCGGCCATTCTATCGATTGAGGCGGTATATGCAAACCGAATATGGCGATTGGCCAGATGTTCGCCGAAATCTTTGCCGGGGGTTACGGCTACGCCCTCGGTTTCCAATAGACCTCTGGCAAAATCGAAACTGTCGCTGCAAAACTCGCTGCAATCGGCGTAAATGTAAAAAGCCCCTTGCGGCTTACAGGCAATTTTAAACCCCAAACTCAGCAGGTTATCGTAAAGAAAGTCGCGCCGCGCCGCAAACTCGTCGCGCCGTCGGCGCAATTCGTCCATGTTCTCCGGGCTGAAGGACGCCAGCGCCGCATATTGCGAGTGAGTCGGCGTGGCGATAAAAATATTTTGCGCCAACTTTTCCACCGCGTCGATGAAATTCTCCGGCACTATCAGCCAGCCCACCCGCCAGCCGGTCATCCCGAAAAACTTGGAAAAACTGTTGATGACAAAGACTTCGTCGCTAAACCGCAAGGCGGTTTCAGCGGCAGCGTCATATACCAAGCCATGATAAATCTCATCGGAATAAAAACATCCGTCCAACGCCCTGACTTCCGCCACCGCAGCTTGCAAATCGGCATGGCTGATCAGGGTGCCGGTAGGATTGGACGGCGAGGCAATCAGTGCACCTTTGCATTGCGGCTGCCAGTGGCGCTGAATCAGCTCAGCGTTCAACTGGTAGCCGGTTTCGGCTCCGACCGGCACGAAATGCGTGCTTGCGTCGAACAGCCTGACAAAATTATCGTTGCACGGATAACAGGGATCGGCCATCAGCAGTTTATCGCCAGGATTCAGGCTGGTGGCAAATGCCAACAGGAAAGCGCCGGACGCGCCAGGCGTTATGAATACCCGGCGCGGGTCCAGATCGACGCCGTACTGGGTACGGTAAAAATCGGCCACTGCAGCGCGCAATTCGGGCAAGCCGGCTGCAGCGGTGTATTTGACTTCGCCTTTGCTCAGAAAACGGTTACCGGCCTCCAGCACCAACGGCGGGCTGGCAAAATCCGGTTCGCCGATTTCCATGTGAATGATATCCCGGCCCTGCCGCTCCAGTTCCTTGGCGCGCTGTAATAATTCCATCACATAAAACGAACTGATACCGCGCATCCTGTCGGCGACGTGCTGTTTCATAATCCAGTATCCGGGTAGAGGTAAAGCTTTGGCATGATAACAAACTTCTTGCTTGCCCCCGGCTATTCTGATAAAAAGCCCCGATTTTTTAGACCGCCAGGAGTCATTGGATGAACAATTCTAACCCTGCAGCAGCGGAATTTACTTTTAAGCCTTATGAGGAAAAAGAAGGCGAAGAGTACATGAACGAAGCGCAGTTAAAACACTTTTCCGCCATCTTGAACAAATGGAAATCCGAACTGATGATAGAGGTGGACCGGACGGTTCACCACATGCAGGACGAAGCGGCAAACTTTCCGGATCCTAACGATCGCGCCACGCAAGAATCCGAATTCAGTCTTGAACTGCGCACCCGCGACCGCGAGCGCAAATTAATCAAAAAAATCGATGAAGCGCTGAAAGAAATCGAGTCCGGCAATTACGGCTACTGCGAAACCTGCGGTATCGAAATCGGCATCCGCCGCCTGGAAGCCAGACCGACCGCAACCTTGTGCATCGATTGCAAGACACTGGACGAAATCAGGGAAAAGCAATTAGGCTAGAACCAGCCCCACCTCACCCCTATATCGGCCGGTTTGCGCCCTCGCCTACCGGCCCGCTTCATCTTGGCTCCCTTTACACCGCGCTGGCCAGCTATCTCGATGCCCGCCACCAAAACGGCTTATGGCTGCTGCGTATCGACGACGCCGACACTCCGCGCAACATGCCCGGCGCGGCGGAGCGGATTTTAGATTGTCTGGCGGCATTCGGGCTGCATTGGGACAAAGAGGCCGATTATCAAAGCCGGCATTTAAGCCAATACCAACAAGCGCTGGCCGAATTGCGGCAGCAAGATTCTTTGTATCCCTGTAGTTGTAGCCGGAGTTCGTTAGCCGCGGCCGGGCCGATTTACCCCGGCCACTGTCGGTTAAGGCCGCAGCAAGCCGATCATCCGGCAGCATTGCGAGTCAAAGCAATGCCGGTATGCGTCGAATTTTGCGACGGTTTGCAAGGCGCTATCCGCGAGAATATCGCTGAGCAACACGGCGACTTTGTCGTGCTGCGCAAGGACGGCATCGTCGCCTACCAGTTGGCTGTCGTGGTGGACGACCAGCGCCAAGCTATCACGCACATCGTCCGCGGCTGCGACTTACTCGAGTCCACACCGAAACAAATATACTTGCAAAAACTGCTCGGCTTCCCGGAACCGAACTACCTGCATGTGCCGGTCATCGTCGATCGTGCCGGGCAAAAACTCAGCAAACAAACCCGAGCCGAAGCAGTGACCGCAACATCGCCGCGCCAAACCTTGTTCATGCTGTTAAGCTTACTCGGCCAAAATCCGCCGCCAACGCTGAAACAGGCCGAAATTCCGGCAATATTAGACTGGGCCGTTGCTCACTGGTCGCCGGAGCCTTTACGCGGCGTCCGCAGCGTCAGCCTGGACTCGCCGCCCAGTAACCAGACTTAGCACAAGGAGTAAAACATGTCAGATCAAAAAACCTATCCGGTACCCCCCGAAGTCGCGGCCAACGCGCATATCGATGCAGCGGCATACCAACAGCTATATCGGCAATCGGTCGAACAACCGGAGGTTTTTTGGGCAGAACAAGCCGAGCGGTTTCTGGACTGGCAAACACCTTGGCACACAGTGCTGCAATACGACTACCCCAAAGGCGAGATTGCATGGTTCGTCGGCGGCAAATTGAATGTCACCGTCAACTGTCTGGACCGCCATTTGCCGCACCGCGCCGATCAGGTCGCGATTATTTGGGAAGGCGACGATCCGGCCGACAGCCGCACGCTGACTTATCGAGAGCTGTACGAACAGGTCTGTAAATTCGCCAATGTCCTGAAAAATCACGGCGTCGGCAAGGGCGACCGAGTCTGCATCTACTTGCCGATGATCGCCGAAGCGGCGGTGGTGATTCTGGCCTGTGCCAGGATCGGCGCGGTCCATTCCATCGTCTTCGGCGGCTTTTCGGCCGATGCCTTGCGCGATCGGGTGATCGACGCCGATTGCCGGATACTGATCTGCGCTGACGAAAGTTTCCGCGGCGGCAAAATCGTCCATTCCAAGCTGAATGTCGACAAAGCTGCGGATCAGTGCCCGAATTTGAGTAAAGTCATCGTCATCAAACATACCGGCCACGACATTCCCTGGCACGATCGGCGCGATATCTGTTACCACACCGAAATGGCAACTGCTGCTGCCACTTGCCCGGCGGAAATGATGGACGCGGAAGACCCCTTGTTCATTTTGTACACTTCCGGCTCGACCGGCCAACCGAAGGGCGTGTTGCACAGTACCGGCGGTTACTTGCTGTATGCGGCAATGACCCACAAATACGTGTTCGATTACCAGGAAGGCGAAATCTATTGGTGTACCGCCGATATCGGCTGGATCACCGGCCATTCCTACGTGCTATACGGGCCGTTGTGCAACGGCGCCACCACACTGATGTTTGAAGGCGTACCGACCCATCCTCATCCGGACCGGTTCTGGCAAGTCATCGACAAACATCAGGTCAATATTTTTTACACTGCACCGACCGCGATCCGCGCGCTGATGGCGCAGGGCGACGAATTCGTCAACCGTACCCAACGCACTTCGTTGCGTATTCTGGGCAGCGTCGGGGAGCCGATCAACCCGGAAGCCTGGGAATGGTATTACCACGTAGTCGGCAACAAGCGCTGTCCGTTGGTTGATACTTGGTGGCAAACCGAAACCGGCGGCATCCTGATCACGCCGCTGCCCGGCGCCACAACCTTGAAGCCGGGCTCGGCCACTTTGCCATTTTTCGGCGTACAGCCGGCCATTCTCGACCAGGACGGTCATGAACTGGAAGGAGAAGCCGAAGGCATTCTGGTGTTGACTCAGCCCTGGCCGGGCCAGGCGCGGACGGTCTATGGCGATCACCAACGTTTCGTCGATACCTACTTCAGCAAATTCCCCGGCTATTATTTTGCCGGCGACGGCGCCCGCCGCGACCAGGATGGCTACTACTGGATCACCGGTCGCATCGACGACGTGTTGAACGTATGCGGCCACCGCTTGGGAACTGCCGAAATCGAAAGCGCCCTGGTGCTGCACGATCTGGTGGCCGAAGCGGCCGTGGTCGGCTTTCCGCATCCGATCAAAGGCCAGGGCATCTATGCCTATGTCACGTTAAACGTCGGCGTCGAAGGCAGCAGCAGCCTGAAAGGCGAGTTGAAAGATTTGGTCAGAGAGGAAATCAGTGCCATCGCCCTGCCCGATCTGATTCAGTGGGCGCCCAGCCTGCCGAAGACTCGCTCCGGTAAAATCATGCGCCGGATTTTGCGCAAGATTGCCGCCAACGAATTTCACGATTTGGGCGACACCTCGACCCTGGCCGATCCGTCGGTGGTCGAGCAATTGATCGCCAACCGCTTGAAACTGCCTTAAGTTGAATATCCGCCTCGGTCTGGCCTATATCGGCGTGGTGTTGATCTGGACCACTACGCCGCTGGCCATCCAATGGAGCAGCGTAGGCGCCGGCTTCGTATTCGCGGCCACGGCGCGGATGAGCATCGGCCTGAGTTGCCTGTTATTGCTGTGCTTGGTGGCGCGTCGCCGGATACCGCTGCGCCGGCCGGCCTTGACCAGCTACTTCGCCGTGGCGGTACAACTCTACGGCAGCATGTTGGTGACCTATTGGTCCGCTCGATTCGTACCCTCCGGCTGGATATCAGTGATATTCGGCCTCAGCCCATTCATGACCGCATTCATGGCCGCTGCCTACTTGAAAGAACGCAGCCTGGGTTGGGGCAAGCTGTTCGCTTATAGCCTGGGCGTTTGCGGCCTGCTGGTCATGTTCAATTCGGCGCTGGAATTGAACGAGCAAGCAATAACCGGTCTGATCGGCGTGTTGATCGCCACCTTTATCCACGCCGCCAGCGCGGTCTGGGTCAAACAAATTGATGCTGGTCTTGGAGCGTTGCCGTTGGTCACCGGCGGCTTGTCGATCGCGGTGCCGCTGTACCTGGCGACCTGGTACGGCATGGAAGGCTTGGCATTCCCGCAAAACATCGAGCCGAAGGCGCTGTATTCGATTATTTACCTCGGGATCATCGCTACCACGCTGGGTTTTGCGCTGTATTACTTCGTGCTGACCAACATGCCGGCCACCAACGTGGCGATGATGAATCTGCTGACGCCGGTCATGTCGTTATTTTTGGGTTACAGCGTGAATCAAGAACCGATCACGCCGACCACGCTGGCCGGCACGGCGCTGATTATGCTAGCTCTATTGATTTACGAAACCGTAAACCGACGGCAAGCCCGGAACGGCGGCGGTTAGCCGTTCCGGACGCCACAATCAGATTTTAGCGGCGCGCTGTTTCAGGTATTGGCCGAACTCTTGGTTTATTTCCTGGTGCAGCAAGCCGTATTCGACGTTGGCCAACAGGAAACCGAATTTGGAACCGCAGTCGTAACGGTTACCTTCGAATTCGTAAGACAGGACTTGTTCGTCTTTCATCAACGCTGCGATCGCATCGGTCAATTGAATTTCGCCGCCGGCGCCGCGGCCGGTGCTCTCGATTTTCTCGAAGATCGCCGGGGTCAGAATATAGCGGCCGACAACGGCGATGTTGGAAGGCGCTACTTCCGGCTTCGGTTTTTCGACAATCGAGCTGAGCTTGCCGACCCGCGGCGAGGTTTCGCTGTGTTCGACGATGCCGTATTTATGGGTTTCGGTCGGATCGACCCGCTCTACCCCCAGGATACTGCTTTGCTCTTTTTCGAACAGTTCCACCATTTGCTTCAGACAGCCGCGGCTGCCGTCTTCGATCAGATCGTCCGGCAAAATCACCGCAAACGGCTCGTTACCGACCACCGGTTTGGCGCAATGCACGGCGTGACCCAGACCCAAGGCTTCGGCCTGGCGCACGAACACGCAGGACACGTGTGGCGGCAGCAAGTCGCGCAACATGTTCAGCAAGCCGGTCTTGCCGCTTTTCTCCAGCTCTTTTTCCAACTCGTAAGACTTGTCGAAATGGTTGGCGATCGACTCCTTGTTACGGCCGATGACGAACACCATGGTGTCGATGCCGGCCGCGACCGCTTCCTCAACCGCATATTGGATCAGCGGTTTATCCACGATCGGCAGCATTTCCTTGGCGACGGCCTTGGTGGCAGGCAAGGAACGGGTTCCAAGCCCGGCGGCTGGAAAAACGACTTTAGTGATTTTCTGACTCATAGTGACTCTTTTCAGGTTTCAGTTTGGTTTTGACGGATAAATAATGTGTGCCTAACCTTATGGCACTCTTAGTGAATTAAACACTGTCGCCGGGCTATTTTAGGCGATAATGATTATTTATTTTTACCCGTCCGCACGAGATATAGCAATGACAAGAACGTTATGCACGCTTTTGGTGGCGTTAATCCCGGTTAAGTTGGCTTTCAGCCAGGATTTGCTGGAGACCTTCCAATTGGCAAAAGCCAACGATCCCGATTTCAAAAGTTCGGATATCAACAAACTGGCGACGGCCGAAATCAAATCGCAAAGCATTGCCCAGATGTTGCCTAAGCTCTCGTTCAACGCCAACAGCAGCCGTAATCGGCTGGAAAGTACCAGCTTCCTGGGTACCACCTTGCAGCATTATTGGGATAGCAAGTTGGGCTTCAACTTAACACAACCGGTCTTTCACTGGGAACACTGGGTGCAATTGGACCAGGCCGACAACAAAATCGCCCAGGCCGAAGCCCAATTTCAGGCCAAATACCAGAACCTGATGCGGCGTACCGCGGAAGCTTATTTCAACATTCTGGCGGCGCAAGACAATCTGGAATTTGCCGTCGCCGAGAAAAAAGCCATCGAAAAGCAGTTAGAACAAGCCAAGCAACGGTTCGACGTCGGCATCATCGCCATCACCGACGTTTACGAAGCTCAAGCCGGCTACGATCGGGCGCTGGCCAGCGAAATCGAAGCGCAAAACCTGCTCGACAACAGCAAGGAAGCGCTACGGGAGATCGTCGGCGACAACGCTGCCGATTTGGAGGGTCTGCAACCGGAAATTCCGCTGTCGCCGCCGGCGCCGGAGGATTTGTCGTCCTGGGCCAATTCCGCCGAGAACAATAATTTTTCGATCGTCGCTCAAATCAACCAGACTGAATACATCAGAAAGAACATCGATTTACAGGAATCCAAGCACATGCCGACCCTGGACATCGTCGCTCAATACAACGAAATGGATACCGGCAACCAATACGGCCTGCGCGGCGACAGCCAAAGCTTCGGGCTGCAATTGAATCTGCCGCTGTACGAAGGCGGCGGCGTCTCGTCGCGGGTGCGCCAAGCCGAGCACGAGTACCAAGCGGCCAAGGAAGACCTGACCAAGGTCAAGCGCAGCGTCAACCGCGGCGTCAAGGACGCCTTTCGCGGCGTGGTTTCCAGCGTCAGCCGGGTCAAGGCGCTAGATGCCACCAGCAAATCGGCCGACATGGCGGTACAAGCCGCCGAAGCCGGCTTCGAAGTCGGCACCCGGACCATGGTCGACGTGTTGACCGAGCAACGCAATCTGTACAAAGCCAAAAGCGATTACGCCAGAAGCCGTTACGACTACCTCATCAATGGCATCAAATTGAAGGAAGCGGCCGGCAGTTTGAGTGAAGTGGATTTGGAAGTGGTCAACCAATATCTGCGCCATGCGGCCGGCGCGGAAAAATCCGGTTCCCGTTGAGCCACCGCATCAGCGGGGCCGCAGCGGCTGGATGGACATTTAGCCGAATAAAGCCAAAGCTTTCTTGACCGTGGACCAGACGCCCCAGGCCAGCGGCAGCAATACGTAAAGCCAAAACAAGGCCACGAGCAGCGGACTGGACGGTTGGTGATTTTGCGGATTGTTCATAATTGGTCTCGGTTCAGTGATCGGTCTCGCCGGCCGGATAAATACCGTCCAGTTCGTCGAAATCATCGTGTTTCATATGGTGCTTTTCATGCACCGGCCGAATCGCCAGATTGGCGGCAAATCCAACCAGCAACAGCCCGGCCATGATGTACATCGTCATGTTATAGGCTTCAGCTTTGGCTACGCCTTGGCCAATCTGATATTCGCGCAGATAGTTGACCAACACCGGACCCAACACGCCGGCCGTGGACCAGGCCGTCAGCAGCCGGCCGTGGATGCCTCCGACGAAACGGGTACCGAATATATCGGCCAGATAAGCCGGGATGGTCGAGAATCCGCCGCCGTACATGCTCATGATCAATGCATACAGCAGCACGAACATCGCCATATTGCCGGCCATGCCCATAGTCGGAATCGTTGCATACAGCACCGCGCCGACCGCAAAGAAAATCATGTAGGTATGCTTGCGGCCCAGATAATCCGACGCCGACGACCAGAAAAAGCGGCCGCCCATGTTGAACAAACTCAGCAAGCCGACGAATCCGGCCGCGGCGGCCGGAGTCACCGAGCCCTTGAACATTTCCTGAATCATCACCGAAGCCTGGCCCAGCACGCCGATGCCGGCGCTGACGTTCAGGCACAACACCAGCCACAACAAGTAAAACTGCGGCGTTTTCAGCGCCTGATCGATATGCACGTGTTTGTCGGTAATCATTTTGTTGGCGACGACCGGCGGCGTCCAACCCTCGGGCTGCCAATCAGCGGGCGGAATCCGGATCGCCAACGCCCCGATCAACATCGAGCAAAAATACACGGCACCCATCACCAAAAACGCTTCGCTCACCCCGACCGAGGTTGCCGATTTGAATTGGTCCATCAACCACACCGATAACGGCGCGCCGATCATCGCGCCGCCGCCGAAACCCATGATAGCCATGCCGGTAGCCATGCCGCGTCGGTCCGGAAACCATTTGATCAAGGTCGATACCGGCGACACGTAACCCAAGCCCAGGCCGATGCCGCCGATCACGCCGTAACCCAGATAAAGCAACCCGATCTGATGCAGCTTGACGCCGAGCGCGGCGATAAAAAATCCGCCGCCGAAGCAACAGGCCGCAACGAACATGGTCAGCCGCGGGCCGACTTTTTCCAACCATTTGCCGCCGAATGCGGCGGACAAGCCCAGAAAGACGATGGCTAAACTGAAGATCCAACCCAGCTCGGTTAATTTCCAATCGTCGGGAGCCGAAGCGCCAATGCCGATGACACGGGTCAGCGGATCGTTGAATACGCTGAACGCATAGGCCTGGCCAATGCATAGATGTACCGACAGTGCGGCTGGCGGCGCCAGCCAACGGCTATAGCCTGACCGGGCGATAATACGCTGCTTCGAGAAAAATCCTGCCATTTGCTGAGTCCTTAACCGATTTCAGAAATTCCGAACGCCGAATGTCCGGCCAAGCCGCCATTTTAACAAGACCCAAGGCTGTAACGAAAATCGATAACTTGCGGCATATCCCCTAGTCACGCCGGATTATAAAACATAGTTTAATTGACTCGTGCCTCCGCAGGCCAGAGCCGGCGCCGGCTGCGGAACTGGTCCGTTACTTGCGTTTCCGAGCCCTGGTATTACGCATACTTCTATCCCATTTCAAAACGTAACCGATTCGGCAACCATGACAAAACACTACCCGGCCCCCGGGCGCCAATTCGCAGTACTCATCAACATGTCCATTTTGGCATGCGGCATCAACGCCGCACTTGCCGCCGACGGCAGCGCTGCAGAAGAGGAGCAGAAGCAACCCGCAAAACAAGAAAAACAAGCAAAACCGGCGACACCGAAAGCCGCCACACAGACCCTGGAAGCAATGACGGTGGTCGGCACTGTCCCGTTGAATCCACCCAACCAAAAACCGCAATTGGATAGCGAAGCGGTCACCGGTAGCCGTCTGGGCTTGACGCCGCGGGAAACGCCGGCCTCGATCACGATCATCGACCGCGCCACCTTCGAAAAACGCGGCGCGCAAACCACGCAGGAAGCCCTGGAGAGAGCGCCGGGCATCATCGTGTCGTCGCAACCCGGCTCTGCCGGTTCGGTATCGATGCGCGGTTTCAGCGGAACGCAAATCACCCAGTTATTCAACGGCATCACGGTACAGTACGATGTGGTTGCGGCCAGGCCGCTGGACAGTTGGCTGATCGAGCGGGAAGAAGTATTGGGCGGACCGTCCACCTTTCTCTATGGGCAAGGTGCCGTTGGCGGTTCGATCAATTACGTCAGCAAAATCGCCCAACGCGGCCCGGACCGCCATAGCGCGCTGGTTTCGCTCGGCGAATATCTTAACCGGCGGGCTTCTTACGGATTTAACGGTCGGCTCGGCAACACCGATAACTGGTTGCAGGCCGATATCAGTTACCTAGGCTCAGAAGGTTATATCGATCGGACCGAGGCCAATTCCGGTGCCATGTCGTTTTCGTTGTTGAGCGACATCACCTCCAAGCTGTCCCACACTATCGCCTTCGAGCACCAATTGGAAGACCGCGATTCCTATTGGGGTACGCCGGTACTGAATCCGACGGTTGGCGGTCGGATCGTCCCGTGGGGTACCCCTGGTCTGGGCCCAATCGAAGGCCAGATCGATCCGAACACCCGTTTCAGAAATTACAACGCCGCCAGTCCGACCTTCGACCAACAGGTGTTCTGGCTACGCGACATCGTCGATTACCAGTTGTCGGAAAATACTCAGTTAAAAAACACGTTTTATTACTACAAGGCCGACCGGCAATGGTTGAACGTCGAAGGCTACGACTGGAACGCCAGCAACACCCAAATCATTCGCAACCGCTCGTTTGCGGTCAACCACGACCAAGCCCTAGTGGGCAACCGTTTCGAAATTGTCCACAGCGACCGCTGGTTTAACTTGCCGTCGAAATTCTCGGCCGGTATCGACGTCGCCTACAACAAACAAACCCGGGCGCCCAGTATGGAGAGCGCAACCGGCACAGTCAGTACCGTCGATCCTTACAATTTCAGCGTAGGCAGCTACTACGATTATCCGGCTGCTACCGGTCCGGTGCCGAACGCTCGCAACGAGCTGTATACCGTCGCCGGCTACGCCGAAAACCGGCTGACGCTGGTACCTGATTTGAATCTGATCACCGGCTTGCGGGTGGACGATATCCGGCTGGATGCGGTCAACCTGCGCACAGGAATCGTACCGCCCACCGCGACTACGCCGGCCGCGTTCGGTCGCCGCTGGACCGCGGTGACTTGGCGCGCGGCGCTGATGTACGACATCACCTCCACCTTCAACGTGTATGCCCAATACAGCACTGCCGCCGATCCGCCTTCCGGCATCCTTACCACCGGCACCTTCGCCGCCTTGCGCGATTTCGACCTGACCACCGGCCGTCAGGCGGAAATCGGTACCAAATTCGATTTCTGGGACGGTAAAGGTTCGGCAACCTTGGCCGGTTATTACATCGAACGTAAAAACCTGTCGATGACCGACCCGTCCGACCGTAACCGGGTGTTGCCGATCGGGGCACAATCCTCCGCCGGTATGGAAGCGAATATCGGCGTGCAATTAACCCCGGAATGGAGCATGCAGGGCAATATGGCTTATGTCGACGCCCAATACGACAAGTTTCTGGAAACCGTCAATAACACCACCATCGTTTCCCGCAAGGGCAACCGGCCGACCAACGTTGCCAAATGGGTCGCGAACGCCTGGCTCACCTGGGATTTCGACCCGGACTGGCAATGGAACTTCGGCTCCCGTTATGTCGGCGACCGCTTCGTCGATACCAGCAACATTATCAAGGCCCCGGCATTCGCGGTATTCGATACCCAGTTGGCCTGGAAATTCAACCCGCACGCGACCGTTACCGCCCGCGTAAAAAATCTGTCCGACGAACAATATGTGGAATGGGGCAGCGGCGGCAACGCACCGTTATTTTTCATTGCCGCGCCGCGCACCTTCATGATGGAATTGAAACTGGATTTCTGAACCCTAGCCGTCCCAGCCGCCGCTACGCACAACACCATTGTCGGCGTAGCGGTAACGGGTGGCGGCGAACAGCGCCGGCAATGCTTCTTTTTCAGCGCCAGCAATGCTAAATTCCCGGCTTAACTTTTTTAGCGGCCTGATTATGATCGGATTCATTGCCTGTAGCATTGCCCTCGCGGTTTTAGTGCAAAACCAAACCGCGCTCCTGGATTACCTGGTGTCGCCGCTGGCGACCGCCGTCGGCGTCACGGTGATGGCCGCCAGCGTCGCCGGCGGCTATCTGAAAAAGCTCCCTACCTCGCTATGGCACGATGGCTTTGCCACTGCCGGTTTGTTCGTCTGGTATTCCTACTGGCAACCTCAGTTCGGCGCCGAAGCGCCAATGTTTTTCTTGTTTCCGATCTACTACGCGTTATTGACCGCGACCTTGACCCTGGCCTTGATCAATAAGGCGCCTTACTTCGATCCGGACTCGGTACAACACTTGCGTTACCTGGAGAAAATCAGCCGATTCGACTTCAGCCTGATTCTCGGCCTGGTTGCCGCCAGCTTACTAATTACTCGTCATTACGCGCTGTATCCGATGGCGATGACCTTTTTTGTGGTGCGTCATACCATGCTGGTATGCCTGGAAATTATCGACGCCGAGGCCTGATCATTGCGCCGGCGCGGCATGATGTTGCTGATGTCCTGGGACCGCCTCTGCGCCGTGGGCTTGGGTTTGGGCATCGAACCATTCGTGCAACGCCTGCACCAATTGCGGGTATTCGCTGCTGTAATGGATCTGGGCGCCGTTCGGTAAAGCCCGGTACTCGTAACGAATCTCGTCCGGTTTCGCGTTTTTCAGCCTTGCCAAGCCCGGCATGGCGGCACCGTGCATGCGTTCGCTCGCCGAGAAATCGCCGCTGGTCAAAGCACCCGCCAACTGCCGCAGATGGGCTTGGATGGCAGCGATCACCTTGGCGTCGGCACCGGGCTTGGCGACCACGTGCTGCACGCCGCCGTGAACGGTTTTGCTGAAAGTTTGCAGCCTGTTATCCGGCGAATACGCTGCGGACACCGGACTTGGGACTGGTTTGATTTCGCCAAACGCCGTGGTGGCGAAAGCGGTAGTGATTAAAAAAATAGCGATGGCGACGAAGTTGGAATTTGTCATGGTGGCTCTCCTGAAAGTATTGATTAGCCACTTCCCCGTTGTGGGTTATCGTCCTAATCCGATCAGACAAGCAAATTCAAGCACTGGTTCAGCCCTTTCGCAGCACCTTGCTAATACCAGAACCGGAAACCGGCAACGGCTCTGACGCTATGTTGATGTTCGCGCAGCGACTGCTCTTCGACGTAATCGACCCCCAGATAAGGCGCAAATTCGCGTTCGATTTCGTAACGCAGCCGCAATCCGGCCTCGAACTCGGTGATGCCGGCCTTGACACCGCGCGACTGCAAATCTTCGGCCGCCACATTCAAACCGATGCGCGGCTGCAGGATCAGGCGCTGACTCAGCAACAGCTCATAACTGACAGTCAATCGACCCAGTACATTGCCCTTCTCGGTGACGAACAGCGCGCTGTCCACTTCAAAAAAATACGGCGCCAAGCCCTGAAACCCGATCACCGCGTCGAAAGTGCGCTCCGGCTCGAACGCGCGGCGGGCGCCGATTTGAAAATCCCAGAAACTATCGACGTTGCGGCTGTAAAGCACCTGTAAATCGGCCCGGCCGAAAATGCCCTGGTCGGCCGAATAGTCGCCTTCCGTTTTCAACCAGAGCTTGTGGTCGTCGTTACCGAACCAATTCTGTACATCCCATTTCGCCAGATGCAGTCCGCCGTTACTTTCGTATTCCAGGCGTTCGGCCAGGAAGCGGTTGAACAGCATGTGGCCGTCATCGGCTCGGCAGTTCAGCCACAGCAGGCCGATGATTGTGGCTATCGCTCTGCGCCGCTCAATCATGATTCGGCTCGACGATCAATTTACGAAACATGCCGGTATCCATGTGGTACAGCAAATGGCAATGAAACGCCCATTCGCCCACCGCGTCGGCCGGCACATCGACCACCGCGGTGGTCCCCGGCCTGACATTGACGACGTGCTTTTTCGGATTGTATGCGCCGGCGCCGATATCCAAGTATTGCCACAAGCCGTGGATATGAATCGGATGGTTCATCATGGTCTGATTGACGTAACGAAAGCGGACCACTTCGCCTAATTTGACCCGAATCGGTTCGGCATCGGCGTATTTGACGTCGTTAAACGACCAGATGTAGCGCCGCATGTCGCCGGTCAGCCGCAACTCGATTTCCCGGTCCGGCTTGCGCAGCGGCGTGGCGTTTTGGGCGCGCAAATCGCGGTAATCGAGCGTCTGGTACGACGGAATTTCCGGCGACATTGCGGCGTGATGGTGGCCGGCATGGGCGGTATGTTCTGTTGCCTGGCCGGCTGCGGGACTCTCGGTAGTCTGCGGCCCATGGCCGGCGTGTTCGACGTGTTCGACGTGTTCGACGTGTTCGAGATGATTATCGCCCTGCATTGCGTGTCCGGCGTGGGCGCCGCCCATATCCGCCAGCGTCAACAAGGTCCGTGGCGTCGGCGGCGGAACCGGCGCCAGCCAATCCGCCCGCGGCGACAGACTGGCGTGGGCGTAACCGCTGCGGTCCATCGCCTCGGCGAAAATACTGTAGGCTTGTTCGGCGTTGGGTTGCACCACGACGTCATAGGTTTCCGCAACCGCAATCCGGAAGGCGTTAACGTTCAAAGGTTGCAGGTTTTGGCCGTCGGCAGCAGCAACCTGCATGGTCAAACCAGGAATACGCACATCGAAATAGGTCATCGCCGAGGCATTGATAAAACGCAGCCGCACTCTTTGTCCGGGGTTGAACAAAAAATGCGGTTGCATCTGCGGGGTGCGGCCGTTAATCAGGAAATGGTAGGTGGAACCGTTGACGTCGGCCAGATCGGTCGGGTCCATCCGCATCGCTCCCCAGGCCAAACGGTCGTCGACGGTTTCCGCAAACCCGAGCCGTTCGATGTCGGCAAACAAATCGGCAAGCGTACGCTTCTGAAAATTGTAGTAATCGCTCTGCTTTTTCAGCCGAGCCAGCGTGCGGTAAGGATCGGCCTGCGGCCAATCCGACAGTATCACCACGTAATCGCGATCGGTTGGCGGCTGCGGTTGCGCCGAATCGATGATCAACGCCCCGAACAAGCCCTGCTGCTCCTGCATGCCGGAATGGCCGTGGTACCAGTAGGTGCCGCTCTGCTTGACCGGGAATTGGTAAGTAAATCGGCTCGCCGGCGCGATACCCTCGAAACTGATACCCGGCACGCCATCCATCCGATACGGCAACTCGAGGCCGTGCCAATGGATCGAAGTCGGTTCCGACAGCCGGTTTTCGACATGCAACACCACCTGCTCGCCTTCGCGCCAATGCAAGGTCGGCCCCGGCAAACCGTCGCCCGCCAGGATCGCGGTCTGCGGCTGGCCGATGATATCGACCCGTTGCTCGGCAATCGTCAAATGGTATTCCCCGGCTACAGCCTGCCCGGCCAACGCCATGGTCAAGCCGATACAGCGGATACGATTCGGCACATGCTCGACCAAACAGCCGGCAAGCAGACTGCGGCTAGCGGCTAACCGATGCTTTCGCTCGCGGTTAACGCGCATCTTCCGGCATCTCCGGCGCCTGCCACTCGCCGCGCTGGCGCGCCTCGTCGACGGTTTTCCAGCCGTCGGCGACTTCCTGTTGCGTAATCCCCAGCCGCTGCAATAAAGAATCCAGCAGCGAATCGGAGCTAGCCGGCGCCGAAATCGGCGCGGATTTACCGGCAGACTTGGCGGCCGGCAGTTCGGTAATCACCAAGGCGCCATTGATCGGCTTGACTTCGCCTTTGGCGCATTTTTTAGCGTCGTCGGTATATAACGTTTTGCCGGCCACCACGCATTTGACCGGTTCGGCCGACAGCGGTACGGCTGTCGCCAGCATCATGGCCGCACTCAATATTTTGACGAGTTGCATCGCTGCCTCCGAAAAATAAGGGTTTCTGTCCGGCAATCGCGCGTGGGCCAAGCCGCTAGCGCCGAAAATCGGCCCTGGAACTTTTCGCACTCGCGCCCAATCCTCCTAGCGCTGCCGGACCAAGTGACCGGTTCGGCATACCGGAGGACGAGATGAAATTAATCCTTGCACTGATGATAGCCGCAATTGCCTACTCGGCACTACGCTTTATCGCCGAAGTGGCCGGAGAACTCGCCGAATTCGCCGTCGAGGCCTGGCGACATGGGCAAACGGAAAAGTAAGGCCCGTTTCAAGACGGCCGGTTGGTAGGCAGTTACGCTCTCGGCGATCCGGATGGCGTTGGCTTTAGCGCTTACCCGCGCCTTAGCGAAAAGATTCCTCCGTGAATCAACAACATCTCCGATTTCATTACATTTGAAACGTTACGTCAGATTCGATGGTGCCACTTGCAGCATGTTAGTATCGGCGGTTGACTGAACAGTAGCGGATTGGGAGATGTCGATAACACAAGTTAAATCAGGGATTGGTCGCGGGTTTACGGCCGCAATGTTGCTTGGGCTATCAGGGCATTTAATCAATGAGGTACAGGCAGACACGACGACCAAGACAGTCACCCAAGGCGACACTCTGCTTGGTGCCGATCTGGCGAGAAACATTTACGACTTGAACGGCGCTGGCATTACCGTTGCCATCATCAGCGACAGTTTCAATTGCCTGGGCGGCGCCGAAATTGGCCAGGCCAATGGCGAATTGCCAGCAACCGTGACGGTATTGAAAGAAGCCGATTGCCAAGGCGAAAAGACGCTAGACGAAGGCCGGGCCATGCTGGAAGTGATACACGATCTGGCACCCGGCGCCAGTTTGCTGTTTCACGCTATGGGCGACAATCCAGCGGACTTGACGCAAGCCTTGAATTGGGTAGCCGATCATGGCGCGCAGATCATCGTCGACGATGCGATCTATTTTAGCGAACCGATGTTTCAGGACGGTCCGGCATCGCAAACCATTGACCGGCTCGCAGCCGAACGCGGTATCGCTGTTTTCTCGTCGGCGGGTAACGCCGGCCTTAACAGCTATCAGTCGGCGTTTGCCGATAGCGGTCGTTATCCGTTGGGCGAGAAGCATGGCGTCGCCCACGACTTCAATTCCGATCCCCGCAAAACCGATACCTGCCAAACCATCACCGTTGGCGCCGACGCGTTTACCGTATTGAGTTTGCAATGGGACCAGCCGGCCAAGTCGATAGGTGGCGGCAACGGCTCGGCCATTGACCTGGATGTGGTGATTTACGACGACCCAGCCTGCAAGCGTGTCAGCCAAGCCTGGGTCATTGGCGGCGCGATCGATAATCTGGGCGGCGACCCCGTCGAAGTGGTCGGTTTCGACAACAAAGGCAACCGCCGCCGAAAAACCGTCGGCTTGAGCATTTTGAAAGTGGCCGGTCCCGCGCCCGGCTTGCTGAAATACATCCTGAGCGGCAGCTCGCTACCCAGCGAACACCCCAGCATCGACGAGTACCGCAACTCCGCCGAAACCGTCACTTCAGCATTCGGTCACGCCAATGCGGCAAACGTGTTCAGCGTCGGCGCCATAGAAGCCGGCCAGGGCAAGAAGCCGCCGGCGCCGAGTTATTATTCTTCGCCCGGCGGTTTGCCGATTTTGTTCGACAACCAAGGCCAGCGTTTAGCCGAGCCCATCGTCCGCAGACATGTCGATGCCGTCGCGCCCACCAACGTCAATACCAGTTTCTTTTCTAAGACCCGGCCGGACCTGGAAAAAGACGGCAAGCCCAATTTCACCGGCACCTCGGCCGCCGCACCACATGCCGCCGCCGTTGCTGCTTTGCTGTTGCAACACGCCGCGCGAAACGGCCAGCTTTTAAAGCCGATTGAACTTTACGAGGTATTACGGCGCAGTGCCCTGGACATGGGCGCGCCGGACTACGACTATGAAACGGGGTACGGACTCCTTCAACCAGCTAAGGCAATCAACTTGTTATCAAACGACCGATAAAAAAGCCTTTCTGCTCTTCGAACATAGCCAGCCTAACTACAAAAACATTGACTATTCTGGGTATTGGCCGGAACGATGATTGGCTGGTTTGAAAAAGCGCAAACTTCATCCCTTCCACAGAAATCATTGAATCAGATTTGCACAATTTCAAAGATCAATACGGCCAATTGCGGACGGATGGTTTTTCTGAAGAACGTCAGTTGATTGAGCTATTGCCGCCAAGCGTAATCCCAAAAATATGCGATTGCCCATAGGTTGTGCCGAGCCATTTGAGGCGCAACGATCGAGAACGGCGGCTTCCTATATTTTCGCATCTTATGGCCTTGCAACACCAAGTGGGTTTATCGGCCATATTCCGCCCAGAAAATCTCGCCTCTTTCGTATTCGGCATACGCAATCGCGACATTTAGCAAGATATGAATCTGATGCGAAATATTATCCAGATTTTCCGGCAATTGTTTGATCAATTCCGCCAGCATATCGTTTGCCAACGCACTATCTCCTGCGGTTTTCGCCCAGTGGGCACAAGCTCCAAGTGACGATTCGCTGATGGAAGTGTTACTTGAGAAGTACTTCGATGCGCGCTGTTTAGCTTCTTGAAACCACGCACTTGCCTGCGCTGACTGTTGTATGGCCATGGCGGTATAAGCCAATTCGCACAAGGCCTTAGTACCAAATTGATTGTCGGTCGAACGGGCCGTTTCGGCTAAAGCATCCAACAGAGCTAATCGTTTGGCCGAATCAAATGGCAATTTATCCGATTGCAAAAGTACCGCACTCATATGGATTGCCTGGCGCCGTTCGGCGGGCGTCATACCGATGTTCAAAGAATCCGGCAATTGCTGTAATTCATTGCTGATAACTGATTCGACGAAATCATGTTCTTCCTCGTCTTCCCGATTCTCGGCAATCGTCAACGCACCTTGCCAATTTCTCAAGCGAACATTGAGCGGCTGCACCGTTGTTATGGCATCCAATAGTGGAGTATGGGCTTCGTTTTGGAACTTAACCAAGGCAATTTCGGCTAAAACTCTTTGTCGTGACTGCTCCCGCACCGACTTTTGAGCAAACTGCTCCGGCGCTAACGTCCCCCTCGCGATTTCCAACGCGTCGGCTTCGGCTCCCATTTGAGCGAGAAGTTTGACAATGCCTTCGTTGACGAAACTGTTTTGAGCAAATTGAACCTTGCCGTTCGGTAAATCGTTCACCAACTCATTGAATGCTTCCTTGGCATATCGGATCGCTTTTTCGTTCTGCTTAAGCCTTTGCAGAGATTTCGCCAATTCCAGCAAACCATACGCCCGAATGTGACTGTGGTTGTCGCTAACAGCGATATGTCTGGCCGTAGTAAATTCACTTTCAGCTTCATTGTCGCGGCCTAACTTGACTAGTATTTGGGCTTTTGCCAAAGCGTACGTCAACGGATATACGATGTGCGCTCGACTAGGTTTATTAGTCGCCAAATCATCCAACCGCTCTAGCGCAATTTGCGCTTCGCCTTGTTCAGCGCGCTGAACGGCTATTTTTAGGGCAAGCAGCCCATCTTCTCGTTCACCCCGTTGCCAAATGGGCTCCAGCCAACCTGTAGCTAGAATGCCGAGTTTCACATCGTTAATTAACCTATCCGGATCGCAAAAGTCCGAATGGCATCCATAGTTTTTTGCCTCGGTTAACGCGCTAATAAAATCAGTTTTAGCTTTTTGGGGATTTCCGCAGAAAAATTCGATCTTTGCCAATTTGGCTTTGGTTATAAACGATTTTTTTTTGAATTTCTCGTGTTCCTCAAATTTGGCCATGCTATTGGCCAATGCCTTCCCGGCTTGAATTTCATTGGCTTTACAAAACGCCACCGCAATATCTTCCAGATCTGGTGGAATATAGTGGTTAATTTTGGGAGTGGCGTTCACAGCCTTGCCGACTTCACCAAGCCGCGCGTACAAAATGCTGGCTCGGATGGCTAATGTTGTTTCTTGCAGAAAATAAGGTTCGCCTTGCTCCAATTCGCTTAACGCTTTACGAGTTGAATTAGCGTCGCCTCGTTCAAGCCGGCCTTCGGCAAGAGCTAGCATGATTTTAGTAAAAAGTTCAGGTTGCTTTTCTTTGTTCGTTTGCAAGTCAGAAAGCGAGGCGGCAGTTGTATCCGAGGCTGGCGCTAAAACTTCCATCAATCGTGAAGCTTCCTGAATAGCACCTCGCCGTGCTTGCGCAATAGCGGAAGCTTCCAAAACCTTAAAGGCGTTCAGAATGCGCTTGGATTCGGCGGTTTGGTATAAATCGAGCGATTTTTCAGGACCGGAAGGAACGATGTCGGATAAAAACAATGGCAGAACCGCATCGATAGCTTTCAGATGGCGCTGTCCATGGGGATACTCTATTCCAGCAGAAGCAGCTCCGTTGATAGCTTTCTCCACCGATTGTTGAGCATCCTGGCCGAAACCCAATTGCCATTCGGCCTGCGCTTTTAAACTTCTCGCCTTTACAAACTCAGTCGTCAACGATATCGGGTTTTCGGTAATCGCTAAACCATTGGTCGTGAGTTTGCGGGTCCATTCCGGATAGCCTCCTGCTAAAGCGCCAAGGCCAAACTCAATTAGATAAGTATCCCTATGGTTTTGCTCAAAAGACAAATTCTCGGTTATTTGTTCAAACAAGCATTCCGTACTCGGTTGGGCACGGCATTTGGCATAACGGGCTTGCGGAGTCGCTGCGATTTCTTCAGGGCTTACGGCGGTGACGGGTTTAAATTTGAAGCGCTCGTCTTCCAAGCCAAGTCGCATGGCTTGGTCTATCCATGGGCTATCCAATAGTTCTTGATTGAATGGCTTGGGTTCCCGCAGTCCTGGCAAACTCAGTTTATGGCGCAAAAAGACTTCGAAAAACGGCATATAATCCAGTTCGCTGTTGACCACGTCGTACGCGCGATTGTCGATAGTTACCTTGCCTTGATTTCCTGGACTGGTCCATTGAGCGACCGTAGAGTTCAGATCGAGCTCTATCCAAGATGGGAAAAACAGCCCGGCAGTAGCAAAGGCCTTGCGCACTGACTGGCTGTTTTCTATGGCATAGACGGTTCTAAACAATTGTGTTCTATCTGACAGCGAAGCATTGGCCCAATTCGACGAGCCTTGATAAAACTTCCTTAACTTACCGACACCAATACGTTTGTTGAACTCGTAATCGCTAGCGGAATAATCGGCCACATAAACCAGCCGCTCTGCCTCATCGAAATAACGATGAAAACCCACCGCAAAGCCATCAACGTAATACTCTTCGAATTGCTTTTTGCCGTTCGGCCAAAATGCGGTAATGACGCCGTGTTTTAGATAGCGTCCCGATATTTTGTCGTTTTTAACGGCCACGTATTCGGCGTGAGGTTGGCCGCTCGTTTTATAGCGGGACACGACGCTGATTTTATCGTCGTTACGGGAGGCTTCGTATTTGAAATGTGCGGATTGGCAAGAAAGGTGATTTGGCCTACCGTAACCGGCAAGGTACTCAGACATTCTAGCAGAGCCAATAAAAGATTCGGCTAGTTGGGCATGAATCGGCAACGTTTCGAATTGAGAAACAGGATCGGGCGTTGGCGTATCTGCGCAGGCTGGCGATCTGGCGTCGCTACTGGACGTTGACAAGCCGGCCGCTAACGTCGTGTTCGGCACTTGTAATGCGATAAGCAAAATTACGCCGACAAAAGCACTTTCGAGTCTACCTATCAATCTAGCGGCGAGCGCCGAACATCCTTCGCCCGGATTTTTTCCATTCGTCACTAACATCTAGTCCTCATAAATTTCAGCCTCCAACATCAAGCATTCAAACTGATTCGCCGCATAAGAGTAGCATTGTTCTTCTTTCAGTTGGCTTAGCCAAACAGAGCGCAGGCTCGGTCGCTTTGCCTTGGGCAATAGCAATACTTGCCACTTAAGCCAGTAAAAATCGGCGGATTCGCGTTCCAGCAAAAGTCGGCTTACGGTCTCTTTTCGCCGGCGGCAAACCCGTCCATTTTTGGGTTAATTCCGATTCGCTGCTATCTTGATCGGCAACTTTTCCCAGCTCCGCGGAGGATACGCTTTATGTCGCCGACAAAATCACTGCTATTCGCGACCGTCGTCGCCTCGCTTGCGGCTTGCAGCGCGGTGCCCACCTCCGATACGCCTGCCGGAGCGGAGCCGGCGCCTACCGCGCATTTCCGGATTCTGCAAGTCAACGACTCCTACAAAATCGAAGGTCTGGAGAACGGCAACGTCGGCGGTTTTGCCCGCTTGCGTACCCTGCGCCGACAGTTGCAGGCCGATGCCACCCCGGTGTTGCTGTTGCATGGCGGCGATTTTTTGTTTCCGTCGGTGATGAGCAAATACCTGCAGGCCGATGCGATGGTCCAGGTCATGAACTTGCTGGACGGCGAGCCGGCCGCGTTCGATCACGACATGATGGCGGTGTTCGGCAACCACGAGTTCGATACGCCGGACGCCGGGCTGTTGCTGCGGCGGATCGTGCAATCGGACTTTAGCTGGATTTCGTCCAACACCCGCTTCAATTTCAGCGACAGCGCGGCCGCAGAACCCTTCAGCCAACGGGTGCCTCAGGTGCACGACGTTTGCGTCAAAGACATCGCCGGCGTCAAGGTTGGCTTGTTCGGCATCACCCTGGATAGCCGTAAACAGGCTTATGTCGAATTCGCCTACGATCTACCGGCCAGGCGCACCGCCATCCGCAACACCTTGGACCGCTTGCAAAGCCAGGGGGCGACGGTTATCGTCGCCCTCACCCACCAGGATTTCGACCAAGACCAATGGCTGGCGCGCGAATATCCGGAAGTGAACCTGATCGTCGGCGGCCACGAACATTTTTTTATCGAACAACAGATCGGCCACACCTGGATCACCAAGGCCGACGCCGACATTAAAAGCGCCATCGTCCACGACGTTTACGTCGGCGGCGGTAAGGTCAGCAGCAGCCACCGCAAAGTCGATCTGGACCAAAGCATCGCCAAAGACCCATTGGTGGCGGCCGAAGTCGACCGCCAGTTGCAACGGCTGGCCGGCGTATTTCAGCAACAAGGCAAAGACCTGAAGCAGGTGTTGGGTTATACCGAACATCTGCTGGAAGGCGTCGAGCCGGCAGTGCGCGGCCGGGAAACCGCACTCGGCAACTTCCTGGCCGACACGATGCGGGAACGCATGCGCACCGACATCGCCTTCACCAACGGCGGCGGCATCCGCATCAACGACAACATCCCGCCCGGACCGGTCACGCTGTACGACATGGAAGGCTTGTTTTACTACGACAACAAACTGGTCAGCTTCGAATTGACCGGCCAGCAACTGCTGGAGGTGTTGAATAACTCGGTGTCCAAAACTCATTTGGGCGACGGCCGTTTTCTACAAGTCTCCGGTATCCGCTTCGGCTACCGCGCCGAGCCCCAAGCCGATGGCGGCTTCAAGTATCGGGTAGACGCCGGCGACGTGCGGATCAGGCCGCGCGGCGCCAAACAAGACCAAGCGCTGGATTTGCACAAAACCTATCGCGTCGCCAGCACCGATTTCATTTGGGAACACGGTTCCAGCGACGACTATGCGATATTCGGCAAAGGCGAAGGCAAAACCAGTCCGCGCCGGCTGGACGACGGCACGGCTATAGGCTTCCGCCAAACCGTGGAAGCGGCAATCGCCAACTTGCCGCAGCGCACGATAACTCAACAGGTCGAGGGCCGCATCGTCCGGCTGCAACCCTAACCCGCCGCAACCGGCTCGTTTGCCGCCCATTTTGGAGAGACCATGGCTCAGCCCCGCTACTACTTCGCCGACGGCGAACGCTTTGTCGTCGAGCACTATAACCACTGCGCTGCATTTGCCAGTTTTCTGCCCGGCATCGCCGGCGTATCCGGCCGACCGGCCTGGGCGTTTTACGTCAACCGCGGCCAGGCCATCGCCAGTTTCGGCGTCCGCAACAAAGACGGCGCCTTCCTGGAGTTCTTTCCGGCCGACAAGGCTTACCAACTGACGCCGTCCCGCGGCTTCCGCAGCTTTTTAAAAATTTCCGACGGCCAAACCATCCGCCATTACGAACCGTTCCAACGCGGCGCCGGTGCGGAGGTCGTCCAGCGCTTAAGCGTGACGCCGCACGAAGTCGGGGTCGAAGAGATCAATCCCGGCCTCGGTTTCAGCATCCGCGCCGATATGTTCACACTGCCGGAGGCCGACGTCGCCGGCCTGGTGCGCCGGGTGGAAATCGGCAATATTTCCAGCCGAACCCTGCGCATCGAAATCGTCGACGGCTTGCCGCAAGTCTTGCCGTACGCGATGAACCAATGGATCTTGAAATTCATGAGCCGTACCTCGGAAGCTTTCATGCGCGTCGAAGGCGTCGAATCCGATCTGCCGTTTTACCGGTTGAAAGTCTGGCCGACCGATTCGCCGCAAGTGGAACCGGTCGACGGCGGTAATTTCTTCTTCGGCTGCAGCGCCGGCCGGCGTAACCCGGTGATCGTCGACCCGGAACGGGTATTCGGGTTGGCCGGCGATTTTTCCAGCGCGGAACGCTTCTTTAGCGACGCGCCGCTGGATTTAGAAAACCAGGTCGCAGCCAACCAGACGCCGGCGGCATTTCAAACCTTGACGCTGGAACTGCAGCCCGGAACCAGCCAGGTGTTTTACGCGGTCTACGGCCACGCCGAATCGGTGGCGGAATATCAACGTTTCGTGGCGCAGGCCGCCTATCGAGACGAGAATTTCGCCGCCAAACGCGAAGCTAACCGGGCGTTGATCGACCGAATCGGCCGCAAAGCCTTTACCGCCACCGCCCTGCCCTTGTTCGATGGCCACGTCCGCCAATGCTATCTGGATAACGGTTTGCGCGGCGGCTTTCCGACGCCGGTTCCGGGCGGCAAGCTGTTGTATTTGTTCGGCCGCAAACACGGCGATCTGGAACGCGACTATAACGACTTCCTGTTGCAGGACACGCCCTATTCGGAAGGCAACGGCGACTTTCGCGACGTATTGCAGAACCGCCGCGTCGATCTGTTTTTCGAGCCGGGCTTGGGCGGGCAAAACATCCGTTACTTTTTCAATCTGATCCAGCCGGACGGCTATAACCCCTGCGCGTTGCGCAACTGGCGTTTCGCCGTCGCTGCGCCCCAGGAGTTCGCGGCATATTTTGCCGAAATTCCGGGACTGGAGGCTTTACTCGAAACCGAATTCAAATACGCCGAGCTCTGGCAGCTGTTGGCCGGCCATGACGCGGCTGACGAAATGCTCGGCGCCATTCTCGCCGCAGCGCGGGAAGTGGCGGACGCCGAATTCGATCGCGGTTATTGGTCCGACCATTGGACGTATCTGGTCGATCTGCTGGTCAACTATCGGGCGATCTTCCCCGACCGGCTGCCCGCACTGTTGCTGGAAGCCGATTACACCTTTTTCGACCCAACCCATTACGTCGCCCCGCGCGCGCAAAAATACCGGATTACGGCCGACGGCCTGCGCCAGTACGGCGCCGTGCAATTCAGCGCCGAGAAAAAAGCCTTGATCGAGTCGCGTAGCGGCCGGCGTTACCAGGTGCGGGCCGAGCAAGGCCGTGGCGCCATCGTCCACACCACCTTGTTGGGCAAAATCCTTACCTTGGTGGCAAACAAGCTGGCGACGCTGGACCCGGCCGGGATCGGCATCGAGATGGAAGCCGACCGGCCCGGTTGGTGCGACGCGTTGAACGGCTTGCCCGGCATTATCGGCTCGGCGGTCAACGAAACCATCGAACTGAAACGGCTGGTCGATTTTAGCTTGCCGTTATTCGCCGCGATCAACGCCGCCGAGATAGTGCTGCCGACCGAGCTGGCCGCTTTCGTCGCCGGGCTGGACCGCTTGCTCGATATGCCGGTGCTGACGCCGCACGCGTTCTGGCAGGAAAGCGGCGCCTTGAAGGAAGCCTACCGCCGAGACGTGTTCATGGGCTTCGCCGGCGCCGAAACAGCGCTGAGTCCGGACCGGCTGCGCAGCTTCTTCGAAAAAGCCTCTTCTTACCTGACCGCCGCCGTAGCCAAAGCCGAATCCGACGCCGGCATCACCACTTATTACGCCTTCCGTGCCGGCGACTACCGCGAGCTGGCGGACGGCAGCGTCGAGATTACCCGTTTCCTTCCGGTGGCGCTGCCGCCCTTTCTGGAAGGCTTTGTCCACGCGCTCCGGATTGCCGATCCGGAATCGGCCAGACGCCTGTATCTGGCCGCGCGCAATTCCGAGCTGTACGACCGCAAATTGGGCATGTACCGACTCAATGCGGCGCTGGGCGACCAGGCGCTGGATCTGGGCCGGATCGGCGTATTCAATTACGGCTGGCTGGAGAACGGCTCGATCTTCCTGCACATGCATTACAAGTTTGTGTTGGAAATGCTGCGCGCCGGTCTGGTCGCCGAGTTTTATGCCGACATCGAGCGTCTGTTGGTCGCGTTTCGGGATGCCGAGGAGTACAAGCGCAATCCGCTGGAGAATTCCAGCTTTCTGGTCAGCAGCGGCTTTAGTGTCGATCAGCGCCAGCACGGCCGCGGCTGTGTCGCCCGCTTGTCCGGTTCCACCGTGGAATTGCTGCAACTGTGGACCTATCTGTTTTTCGGCGATGCGCCGTTCCGCGTTGTGGACGGCAAGTTGCGTTTCCAACCCGAGCCGGTGCTGGCGGCCAGGTTGTTTTCCGACTGCGAGCGCAGCGCGGCGCCGTTTTCCGGCGAAGAAACCTTGCCGGCAGCCAGTGCCGCCTGTGCCTTATTCGGCGCCACACTGGTGGTTTACCTGAATCCGCAACGGCGCGACTGTTTCGGTGCGCAACCGGTCAAGCCGCAGCGGTACCGCTTATATTTCCGCGACGGCAACGACACCGCGGTAGACGGCACTTATCTGGACGCCGAGGCCGCGGCGGCCTTACGCCAGGGCATGCTGCGGCGTTTGGATATCGAATTGGCCTAGTAACCGCAATGTTTTCGCGGCCGGTCACGTTTACGGCCTTATATTTGCCGGTGCCGGCTGCAGCCAGAGCAGTGCGGTGTTTGTTAGACTGGCGCCGTTATCTAAACAGCATTGGGTGGCGATCATGGAGCAAAAACCTCTAATTCAGGCGACAGGCGCTATCGCCCTGTTCGCGGCAGCTTGGCTGGGCGCCAGCGTTTATCTTGGCCGCAATGCCGAGCGGGAACTCGCGGAGCGGGTGGACAAGACCTCGGCCGATTGCGCTGTGCGTTTAAGCAATTTACAACAGCAGAACGGTTTGTTGTCGGCCAACGGCTCGCTGGAACTGCAAGTCGGCGATTTGTGCAGTCCCGACCAAACCGGCAAATATTGGGTCGTCGCCGACGTGCAATACAACGTCAGCCACCTGATTCTGCCCGGCTCGGCCATGCGGTTTAACTGGACCTTGCGGCAACGGCCCGAACCCGATCGCGACGGGCCGGGGCTGCAGTTCAGCGGCAGCGGGCATTCCGCGTTTTCCGGCACGGTGTTTTCCGATATTGCCTCCGCGGAAATGGCCGGAGGAGCAGCCGATAGCGAAAGCTGGCGCCTGGAGCCTTTGACCGGTCATATCGAAGCCGACGAAAAAAGGGTGAATCTGAGCTTAAAAGCGCCGCGTTTTACCCTGCGCGGCAATGGTAACGCACTGGATGTACAAGGAATGGGCCTGCAGCTTAATCTGCTGGATCGAGCACTGGGCTTGGGCACCTCCAGCTTGACCGTGGACAAAATCGCGTCGACGAACGCTAGCGGCGAAAGACTTGGGGTATCCAGTGCGACGGTACAAAACGGCGACCGAATCGATACCACCATCCAGTATGCCTTGGGCAGTATCGATACGATGGGTTATGCCGCGAGAGATCTGGCGCTTGAGCTTGCCATTCGCGGTCTGGATGCCGAAAGCATCAAAACCCTGGCCGACATCGCCAAGGAATCCAAATCGTTTCAAAATCTGACGCTGGAGGAAAACCAACGTTACCGCAAGGCCCTGAAACAAGCCATTAATCGCGGCTTCTCCACCGGTATCACTAAATTGAGCGGTACCGTCAGCAACTCCGCCGCAAATAGCGCACTGAACGGCCAGCTGACGATAGAACTGAAACCCAACGCCAATCCCGACGCCGACATTGAGTTGGCTAAGGTGTTGCAATCCTCCGGCCGGGTCAGCGTTCGCGGTGACGCGATCGGCGAGGACCAGAAAAACCAATGGGTGGAAATGGGCATAGCCACAGCCGGGGCCGAAGGCCTGCAGGCCGGTTACGAATATGCCGCCGGTATTCTGAAGACCAACGACCGTATCATCGACGGCCAGTGGCTCCAACAAACCTTGACCGACACCGACGCGCATCTCAACCGCTTTCTGAATGATCCGGAAAGCGAAATGCCGGTACCCGGCTTGGAAAACGTGATCAACCCGCAAACCGAAAACGACGCCGATGAATCCGATTCGGCACCGGACCCGGCGGACCAAGCCGCGAATCCGCTGGCCTACCAATCCATCAGCATGACCGGTCGCGCCGTTTACGCCGAATCCGGGGCCATGTTGGAAAGCTCGGACGGCCAACGTCTGTATTTTGCTGCCGACTCCGACGTCGGCCAACTGATCGCAGGATTATGCCGCGAAGGCGAAACCTGCGCCGTGACCGCCCTGGTCGACGCCGATCGGCAAATAAAAGCGATTCAACAACTCAACGCCGTCCCTGCCGCCGAAACGGAACCCAACGGCGGGACTACCCCGGCGGCGAACTGAGCGGGCTATCGGCCAACAGTGCCGCCGCGGCCGGCCGCGCAGCGTCACTCGATTCCAGGCCTCAAAACTCCAACGCAATTTCGCCGAAAAGCATACGGCCGGGGGATGCCGGAACGGTGTTGATGTTTTTACGGTTGAACTCCGGATAATAAAAATTTTCGTCGAGCACATTGTCCAGATACAAGGTAAAAGTCATGTGTTTGTGTTTGGCGGCTCCCAGCCAGTTATTCAACTTGTAATTGGCGTTGACGCTGACGTTGTGGTACCCGCCGGCAGGCGGATTGACCAATAGCGCACTGGGTGCGGCTTTGGCGGCGCTGAAATAGGTATCGAACATGCCGATTTGCAAGTTGGGGCTGAAATCGTAGCTTAAGCCCAGTTTCGCCATGTGGTTGGGCATTAAGGTTTTATTGTTCTGTTGGTTTTCGTCGCGATTGGTTTGAAAGGTGTAAGAGCCTTTCCAGGACAAACCGGGCAACAGTTTGGCCTCGGTTTCCAGTTCCAGGCCCTCGAAGGTTGCGCAGCCGCCGTTGACGTACAGCAGCCGGGTCGGCACCGTGTTCGGGATCGGGCTGCGCACGATCAAATTGGTCACCCGGCTTTCGAACGCGGTCAACGAGATCTGGTAATCGGCATCGTGGTAAAAAATCTGGGCGTCGGCCGTTTCGACTTTTTCCGGCTCCACGCTGCGGTTGCCCAACACCACCGCCGAATTGGCGCCCAATTCGCCGGCACTCGGCGCCCGATAAGCCTGGGCGAATAACAACTTGGCTCCCCAATTGGCCGTCATTTCGTAAACCAGGCCGGCGCGGCCGACCAGGCCGTCGATGGCGTTGTCGTTTTCCGCGACGCCGCTCGGAGCCGCCTTCAAATGGTCGAAGCGGTGCCATTGCCCGCCGAGATTGAGCTGCAGATTATCGAGTATGGCGTAACCGACGTTCGCGTAAATGCTGGACTTCAATTGCTCGTAGGGCGCCAACGTATTCGGTTGCGACACCTGAGTCACCTGCCCTTGTTGCCATTCCACCAGCCCGCCCAACAGCAGATTCAGTTTATCGTCGAAAAACGACAGGAAATGGCTTTGCTCCAGCAACAGGTTGTTTTCCCACAAATCGGTCAGGTAGGGCACGCCGGCTACCGGCAGATTGTAGTTTTGCGAGAACTTGTTCAGCGTCAGATTCCATTTGCTGCGCCAAAAGTCGTTGATTTGGTGATTGTAACCGGCATCGAAAAACAGGCGGTTGTTTTCGACCTGTTGGCCGAAGCCGATCGGCACCGCGCCCCAATGCTGTTTCTGGCTGTTGACCACGTACAAATTGAAATCGAATTCTCTCCAGCCGCCCCAGATGCTGGCGCTGACGTCGCCGTCGTCGTTGCGGAAATTGACGTTTTGCCGGGTTTCGTCGACCGCAGATGCCGTCCAGCCGTCGCTGGCCCGATACCTCACCGCGCCGCTGATCGCCGCGTCGCCGCGGTTCCAGCCGAACTCGGTTTCGGCTTGGCCGGTATTGTAGCTGCCGTAGCGGCCGCGCACGGTAAGCCGGTTGTCCTGTTTCTTTTGGGTAACGATATTGATTACGCCGGTAAAAGCATTGCTGCCGTACAACACCGAACCGGAGCCGCGCACGACTTCGATTTGTTCGATATGGTGGATCGGAAAGTCGCGGAACATGGTCTCGTTCAAACCGCCGTAAGCGCTATCGCGAAACGGCCGGCCGTTGATCAGCACCAGGGTATGGTTGTTGACGTGGGTCAGCGCGTCGCCGCGCACCGCCGCGGTGCTGTTGGACCAGATATAAGTGCTGAGCATGTAAACGCTGGTGACCCGGTTCAACACGTCGGCCAGCGTGTTGGCGCCGTAGCGCTCGATATCGTCGCGGGTGACGATGCTGACGATGCCGGCGGCCGAATATTGGCTTTCGGCTTTCTTCGACACCACTTCCACATTCAAAATGTCTTCCAACGACATTTTTTTCAGAACTTCGATATCGGCTCCGGCCAGAGAAACGCTTGCGTTCAGGCAATTGCCCAAAACCAACGCGATCTTAAAAGTGACTAGGCGGAATCTTTCCATAAAATCAGGTAGTACCGGTTATTGGACGGCCGAATTCGGCAACCTTGAATCGCGCTTGTTTTACATAGGCCCAGTCTAGCGTAAAACGGCGAAATATCGATTCAAAACGTTAGAGTGGGAATGCGACCTTCGGCCTCTGCTGCCCAATCTGGCCCATAAAACCATTTCACCGCAAACCTTACCCCGGCAAGGCACTTCAACATTCTACTGGAGCGCCGCCACCACCGAGCCTATCGTATTAGGCCGTTAACGGCAGCAACCGGCGAAAGTCAGCGGACGGCATAAGAACCGGTAACGGCCGCGAACCGGACCACACCGAACTCGATCCGCGCATAGGCAACCAAAGCCTCGTGCAATACAATAGCGGATTGACCGGCCCGAAATGCCGGTTGCTGTTTCGTTTCAACTCAACCGCATATCCACATGAGCAAAGATATCCGCATTCAGCGCCTCAGCGGCGAAGCCTTGGTTCAATACATCCCGGAATTGGCGCGCCTGCGCATCGAAGTGTTCCGCGATTTTCCTTACCTGTACGACGGCGATTACGAGTACGAGAAAAAATACCTGCAAACCTACATCAACTGCCCGGACAGCGTCATCGTGCTGGCTTTCGACGACGACAAAATCATCGGCGCCTCGACTGCCATCCCGCTGAAATACGAAACCGACGAGGTCAAAAAGCCGTTCGTCGAACACGGTTACAACCCGGACGAGGTGTTTTATTGCGGCGAATCGGTGTTGAACAAAGCCTATCGCGGCTTGGGCATCGGTGTGAAGTTCTTCGAACAGCGCGAAGCCCACGCCGCAGACCTGGGCGGCTTCAAACACATCACCTTCTGCTGCGTCGAACGCCCAATCGACCATCCGCGCCGGCCCGCCGACTACGTGCCGCTGGACGCATTCTGGAATAAACGCAGTTATTTCAAGCATCCGGAACTGAAGACCACTTATTCCTGGAAGGATCTGGACGATAGCGCGGAAACGCCCAAGCCGATGACGTTCTGGTTGAAGGAGGAAGGCAATGCCTAAAATCGCCAGCGCCCAATACGATATCGGCTTCCTGGAAACCTGGGAAAACTTCGAAGCCAAGGCCCGCCGCTGGGTCCAGGAAGCCGCCGATAACCGGGCCGACATTTTGCTGTTCCCGGAATACGCCTGCATGGAATTGGCCTCGCTGTTCCCGCCGGAAATCTACCAATCGTTGTCCGGCCAGTTGGAGGCCCTGCAAAGCCTGTTGCCGCAGTACCTGGACTTGTTCCAATCCCTGGCCGCACAACACCGGGTTTACATCCAGGCCGGCACTTATCCGGTCAAACACGACAACGGCGAATTCCGCAACCACGCCTATTTCTTCACCCCGCAAGGCGACGTCGATTTTCAGGAAAAACTGACGATGACCCGCTTCGAAAACGAGCAATGGCATATTTCCCGCGGCCTGGAGATCAAGGTGTTCGATACCGTATTCGGCAAGGTTGCGATCAACATCTGCTACGACAGCGAATTCCCGCACTACGCCCGCCAGCAAACCGAACGCGGCGCCACTTTGATTCTGGTGCCGAGCTGCACCGATACCGAGGCCGGCTATTACCGGGTCCGGATCGGCTGCCAGGCCCGCGCCCTGGAAAATCAATGTTACGTGGTGCAGGCCTCGCTGGTCGGCAATGCGGACTGGTCGGAAGCCGTGGACGTCAATTGCGGCGCGGCGGCAGTTTACACGCCGGTGGACCGCGGCTTCCCGAACAACGGCATTTTAGCGATCGGCGAATACAACAAAGTGCAATGGGTCTACGCCGACCTGGATTTGGCCGCGGTGGAAACCGTGCGCAATGTGGGACAGGTGTTCAATTACCGCGACTGGCCAAAACAGTTCGATTGCTGCTAACGCCCTATCCCAGAGGCAGCGGCTGCATAATGCCGCGCCGTTTGGGAATGCCGGCAGATGGTATGCGCTGCGTACCATCGTCGGCTCGACCTTACCGAAAGCCAGGCCCTAGCTCGGGCCACTGAGGCCCTGCGGAAAATTCAGATGCGCAAGCGGTTCTCGTTGACACTAGTGTCATCAACGCTTTAAGCCCAGTGCCATCTTGACATCAGTCTGCATGAACACTGGGAACATCTGAATCTCCATTCGAACCGCTTGAGGTTGCTACCGCGACCTAAATATCCCAGCCACTCGGCTCAGTCCGCGGCACGTTGTTGGACTCGTGACGGAATGCCGAAATCGTATCGTAAACAACTTTCCGGGCCCGGTTGATACCGCCTAGAGGCCGGTGTTCGGGTAAGGCATGCCAAGGGGTAAAAGACAACTGCTCGCCAAACGCATTCTGCGCTTCGGTATCAAACGCCTGCCGAAATATCCTGAGCGTCGCCACCTTGCGGAATGGCGAAACCGACTCCGGCCATTCGATTCCAGGGTCTTCGATCGGCATCGCCTCCGCGTCGGTTTGAACTTGTAATGCGAAGTCGAATAGCGTATCGCCGGCCTGCAATTGCTTGACCATGGCCTCGCGCAAAAAATCGGCCGTGGGTTTGGCCGGACGTTCGGCGACAGCAACGAGTTGCGGGATTGCCGCGTATTTGACCGCCAACGTCCCAAACAGATAGGGTGTGGTGCTGAAGTAGGGAATCTGCAACGGGTTGGCGTGCCTGCGCATCGTTCTGAGTAAAATCCAGGCCACCCGCCAATGACAAAGAAAAAACCGCAACTTGGCGAACAAACTGCCGCTCAGCGCTGCGGCCAAGGCGTCAAATTCGGCAACGTCCCTGGCGACAAACTGATTGGCGCTAATCAAAAGCAAATCGTGGGTCTGCTCGTGCCGTTCGGCCTCCAGCACTTTATCGCCCGGCACTCCCATCAACTTGATCGCCATGCCCCGAATGTCACGGTCCCGGTCCGGTCTGATCGAGCCGCTGGCGTTGGAAAACCGGACCCAGGCCTGATAGGTTTTGGGCTCTTTGAACAAACCAACCCGCAATTCGTCACCCAAATCGGCGTTGACGGTAAACTCGGCTTTGACCAAACCATGCATCTTGGGATGAGCATCACGGCGCATGATGCCGGCTGGATAGTCATTTACGATTTTGGCTTTGAGCCGCGCGGAAAGGTTTTCGATGATCTGGGTTTCCGCTGGAGGGATAACTTCTTGCGCTAAAGGTTTTTCGGCCATTTTTGATTCTCCTCACCTTAAGGCGGCAGGCCCGGCGCGGGGCATGAAACCCAGCTTTTACAGTCGATACCCCATTTTATTGCGGGATATCGCTTTCTCAACTCAGCCGAACGCAGCCATTTCTTGTTGGTATTACGCTAGGCCATTTCAACCGAAAACTGCAGATAGGTACAGGAGTTTATGTAACGGCGGTATCACGAGTTTGGTGACGTCAACCGCTTTACAATTGGCGTAGCCCGCATTCAAGCTCGCGTCAGTCGGTATTGAACCGTAATTGGCGGGCGCAGCGCTTGCCGTAATAAGCGATGTACAGATAGCAAAGCAAAGGTACGAAAAACGCGTACTGGATGCCGATGCGGTCGGCAAACAAGCCCTGCAGCAGCGGAATCAGCGCGCCGCCGACGATGGCCGAGCACAGGATACCGGAACCCTGGCCGGTGTGAGACCCCAGGCCGGTCAAGGCCAGGGAAAAAATGGTCGGAAACATGATCGAATTGCATAAACCGACCGCGAGAATGGCAACCGTCGCAACGCGACCGTCGGCCAACATCGCCAGACCGACCAATCCCGCCGCGCACAAAGCGTTAAAGATCAAAGCCTTGCCCGGATGAACCTTGCGCATTGCCACCGCGCCGATAAAGCGGCCCACCATCGCCCCGCCCCAATAAAACGACACCAGTTTGCCGGCTTCTTGTTCGGTCAGGCCGGCAATATCCGCCTGCCCCAGAAAATTGACCAGAAAGCTGCCGATGGCGACTTCGCCGCCGACGTAGACAAAAATCGCCAGCGCGCCCAACACCAGCAACGGAAACCGCCAGGCACTGGCTGCGGCCTCCGGCTCAGCCATAGCCCCTGCTGATGCGGCCGGCGCCGTTGCGGTTACGGCGGGTAATTTCAGAAAGGCAAACACCGCCGCCAAACCGAACAACACCGCCGCCAGCCACAAATACGGCTGTTGCACTGCCGCCGCTTCCGCCGCCTGGTACACCGACAATTGTTCGGCGTTAAATGATGCCAGCTCGGCGGAGGTTTTCACCGCCGTCGCCAGAATCAGCAGGGAGCCGAAATAGGGCCCGATGGTGGTGCCCAAGGAATTGAAGGCCTGGGTCAAGGTCAGCCGGCTCGACGCCGTGTCCGGATTGCCCAACACCGTGACGTAGGGATTGGCGGCAACCTGCAGCAAGGTAATGCCGGAGGCCAACACAAAAAACGCGGTCAAAAACAAAGGATAGGCATGCAAAGCGGCCGCCGGATAAAACAGCAGACAACCGCCGCCGGCCACCGTCAGGCCGACGATGATGCCGGGCTTGTAACCGACTCTGTCCACCAGATAACCGCACGGCACCGACATCACGAAATAAGCCGCGAAGAAGCAAAACTGCACCAGCATGGCCTGGGTGTAATTCAGCGTGAAGACGGCTTTCAAATGCGGAATCAGAATGTCGTTCAGGCTGGTCAGAAATCCCCAGATAAAGAACAGCGAGGTCAGTACCGCCAAAGCGCCGCTATAGTTGTTTTGCTGATCGGTCATGCTTCGCTCCGGCACAGGCTAGTTCACTAAATGAAACGAAGCCGTTTCGGCGCCGACCGTGACGTGGAATTCGCCCGGCTCGACCACCCGTTTCATATCCAGGCCAATGAACGACAGGTCGCGCGGCGTTAACTCAAACTGCAGAGTGCGCTGCTCGCCCGGCTGCAATTCCACTTTCTTGAACGCTTTCAGTTGCTTGACCGGGCGGGTAACCGAGGCAGCGACGTCGTGCAGGTAGACCATCACGGTTTCCTTGCCGGCCAGACTGCCGGTGTTTTTGACATTGACGCTCAACTGCAGATTTTCGCCGGCCGTAATCGCCGGCTTCGCCAGCCGCAGACCGCTGGTTTCGAAGCTGGTGTAGCTCATGCCGTGGCCGAACGGATACAAGGGCCGGTATTGGTTACTCTCGTAAGCTTCGATCGGTTTATGGTCGTAAGGCGTGATGTCGTTGGTATCGCGCGGGTAGGAAATCGGCAATTTCCCGCTGGGATTGACCTTGCCGAACAGGATGTCGGCTACGGCCGCGCCGCCCTCCATCCCCGGCAAAAAGCCGAGCACGACCGCCTGAGCCTGATTGGCGATTTCGGTGATGATGCGCGGCCGGCCGCCGAAGGTGACCAGCACCACCGGTTTACCGGTCTGGAAGATCGCCCGCGCCAATTGCAATTGCACCGGGTCCAGTTGCAAAGAATCGATGTTGCCTTCGGTTTCGGTGTAGGTTTTTTCGCCCAGCGCCAACACCACCACGTCGTGGTGCCGGGCTTCGCTGACGGCATGCTCGATGTTGATCTCGTCGCTGAATTGTTTGCCGCCGACATAAGTCACCTTGCCGTCGGTTTGTTGCCTGATCGCCTCCAACAGGGTCAGTTTGTCCTGCGGATAAAGTTCTTCCTTGTTGCCTTGCCAGGTAATGGTCCAGCCGCCGTTCATCACGCTAAGCAGGTTTGCGGTCGGGCCGGTGACCAGGACGCTGGCATGTTTACTCAACGGCAACATACGCGCGTCGTTCTTGGCCAGCACGATGGCTTCGCGCGCCGCCTGGCGGTTGACCGCCGCGGCTTCGGCGGTGGCAAAGTGGCCGTCCTCCGCCAAGGCCGGCTCGCGCCGTTCGAACAGGCCGCTGCGGAATTTGACGCGCAGAATCCGGGCCACCGCCTCGTCGATCCGCGCCAGCGGCACTTCCCCTTGTTGGGCCAAATCCAGCAACAGGTAATAAAACGAGAAATCGAACGGCACCATGCTCATATCGACCCCGGCCATCACCGCGATTTTCACCGCCTCCCGCGGCGAGTCGGCCAGTTTGTCGCGGCTGTACAAGCGGATGATGTCTTCCCAATCGGAAACGGTAAAACCGTCGAAGCCCATTTCGCCGCGCAGAATGTCGGTCAGGTAATGGCGATTGGCGTGTCCCGGCACGCCATCGACTTCCGCCGAATTGACCATCACCGTCGGCGCGCCGGCCAGAACGCCGGCTTCGAACGGCGGTAGAAACCACTCGCGCAACGCGCGTTCGCCAATCCAGGCCGGCGTACGGTCCTTGCCGTTTAACGGATAGCTGTAACCGAGGTAATGTTTCAAACAGGTCGGCGCTTTATCGGCGGCCGCCATGTCCTGGCCCTGGTGGCCGCGGATGTAGGCGCTACCCATCGCGCTGGCCAGATGCACGTCCTCGCCGTAGGTTTCCCACAACCGCGGCCACAGCGGCTGCCGGCCGATATCCATCACCGGGGCAAAATTCCAGTCCAAACCGGAGGCTTTGACTTCGCGGGCGGTGATCTCGCCTTCCTGGTAAGACAAATCCGGATTGAAGGTCGCCGCCATACTGATCGCTTGCGGGAACAGCACCGCATTTTGGGTATAGGTGGCGCCGTGAATCGCATCGATACCGTAGATCACCGGAATTTTCAGCCGGGTGCGGGCCGCGGCGTCGCGAATCTGCTGAGTCAGGCGCCGCCATTTGCCGAGCGGCTGCGCCTTGTTGTTCGGCGTACTCGGCGCATTCAGAATCGAGCCGACGTGATACTGCATCAAGGCCTGTTCCAGCTTGACCGGATCAACCGGGTTCTCGGCGTCCTGACCGTCGGCGACAGAAATCACGCTGAAATCGATTTGGGTCATCTGCCCGACCTTTTCTTCCAAGGTCATTTGCGCCAACAGCGCCTGAACTTGATCTTCGACGGCCTGGCTTGCTTCTTGTGCACTCACAGCGGACTCCATTACGGCTGACAGAATTAAAACGGCAACATAATTTCTTATTTTCAAGGCTTTAGACACTCAATAACGCCGGCCGGATGCGCGCTGAAAACGGCAACAGGCGGCTGGTTAAAACGTTCTGCGCCGGCGATGCGCCGCCAACGCATTGACTGGATTTTAGCTTGATATAGGGCAATGCGCCTATTATCGAACCGGTTGAAAAGGATGCCCGGCCAATGCGGCGGCGATCAAGAGCGGCGCTAGCGGCCATTAGCTTTGTAGCGCATCCAATTCGTCCCAGCGACTATAAGCCGCAGCCAGTTCGGTTTCGACTGCCTGCAACTCCGCCATGGTTCCGGCCACGGCGTCCTGCCCCTGTTTGTAAAACTCGGCGCCGCTCATCGTTGCGGTCAACTCGGCCTGACGCGTTTCCAGTTGTTCGATGCGCTCCGGCAACTGTTCCAGTTCGCGCTGCTCTTTGTAGCTGAGTTTTTTGCCGGTAGCGGGTTTGGGCTTTTCCTTTTTTGCAGCCGTTTCCGCGCTTTTCGCCGTTTCGACTTGCTGCTGCTTGTTGCGCTCCGATAAGGCGAACCAATCGGCATAGCCGCCGATGTACTCTTCGACCCTGCCCTCGCCTTCGAACACCAGCACGCTGGTGACGACATTGTCCAAAAATTCGCGGTCGTGACTGACCAACAGCAAGGTGCCCTGGTACTGCACCAGCTTTTCTTCCAGAATTTCCAGGGTTTCCAGATCCAGATCGTTGGTCGGTTCGTCCATTACGATCAAGTTGGCCGGCTTGGTGAACAGCCGCGCCAGCAACAACCGGTTTTTCTCGCCGCCGGACAAACTCCGCACCGGCGAGCGCGCCCGCGCCGGCGCGAATAAAAAGTCGGCCAGATAGGACATGACGTGGCGCTTGCCGTCCGGAGTATCGACGAACTCGCCGCCGTCCAGCACGCTGTCGGCCACCGACAGTTCCGGGTCGAGCTGTTCGCGCAACTGGTCGAAATAGGCGATTTGCAGATTGGTACCCAGTTCGACGCTGCCGGTGGTGGGTTGCAGTTGGCCCAGCAGCAATTTCAGCAAGGTCGATTTACCGGCACCGTTGTTGCCGAGCAGGCCGATCTTGTCGCCGCGCTCGATCAGCAAGGAAAAATCCCTGATGATGGTTTTATCCTGATAGCCGAAGCTGACGTTAACCGCTTCGATTACTTTCTTGCCGGAGCTCTCGCCTTTATGCAGCGCCAATTTGGCCGAACCTTGGCCGGTGCGGCGCTCGGCGCGCTCGGCGCGCAATTTCTTCAAGGCCCTGACCCGGCCTTCGTTACGGGTACGGCGGGCCTTGATGCCTTGCCGAATCCAGGCTTCTTCCTTGGCCAATTTCTTGTCGAATTCGGCATTTTGATTGGCCTCGTCTTCCAGCGCCGCGGCCTTGCGCACCAGGTAATCCTGGTAATTGCCGGCCCAGGAGGTCAATTGGCCGCGGTCCAGATCGATGATCCGCGTCGCCAATTTTTGCAGGAACGCCCGGTCGTGGGTGACGAACATCACCGCGCCCGGGAATGCCAGAATCTGTTCTTCCAACCAGGCGATACTCTCGAAATCCAGATGGTTGGTCGGTTCGTCCAGCAGCAACACTTCCGGATCGATCACCAGCGCCCGCGCCAACGCCACCCGCCGTTTCCAGCCGCCGGACAGGCTGCCGACCTTGACATCGGCCGGCAATTGCAACCGGCTCAGTATCGCTTCGACCCGGGTTTGAAACTCCCAGCCGTGGTCGGCTTCGAGTTTATGTTGCACCTCGCCCAACGCCTGCAAAGCCTGTTCGCTGCCGTCCATGTGCGTCAATAGCTCGTGGTAGCTTGCGATCAGGCGCCCCAGTTCGCCCAAGCCGCCGGCCACCGCTTCGTAAATGGTTGCGTCGCCGTCCAGCGTCGGCGCCTGCTCCAGCCAGGCCAAGCGCAATTCCGGTTGCTTCCAGATTTCGCCGTGGTCGGGCGGAATCTCGCCGGCGATGATTTTCATCAGCGTGGATTTGCCTTCGCCGTTACGGCCCAGCAATCCGACCCGCTCGCCGGGATCGAGTTGGAATGAGGCGTTGTCCAGCAGTGCATGCACGCCGAAGGCGATGGAAACGTTGTTTAACCGAATTAAAGGCATGAGTTTTGAAAATAGCGTCTGAGAAGGTCCAGCGCCAACAACGCGGCCTGGTTCTGTTTATGGATACCGGCACCGTGCGCGGTTAACCGCCGGGAAACCACGCCTTGCGGCGTAGCCAGGGCATTATAAAGGACGATGCCGCTATCCTTATCGTCGAAACTGCCGGACTCGATTGCATAGAGCTGCACCAATCCGAAATCGGTCTGCCGCTCGGCCCGCAGTTCGCGCGCCAAGGTTTCGGCCCGGATTTCCCAATCATCGGCCGCGCCGGCAGCAGCGCTGTTCAACCGCAACTCGGCATGCTGCAACCAGGGCCGGCCCAGGCATTTGGCGGCCAGCAAGCCGTGGCTGGCGGTTTCCAGTACCGCCAGCGAATACCGGCCGGCGTTGAGCGCCGCGTCGACGACGGCCAGCAAGTCGCCCTGCACATCCGGCAAGCCGTCCACTGCGAACACATAGTCGCCGATGCGGGCGGCGGCTTCGGCGGCCACCCGCCCCCGTTCAGCTTCCGGAACCGCCGCTGGAAACAGCAGTTTGGCCTGCACTTCGTCCGGGGCGGCGCGAAATCCCAACACTGCACCGGGTGGCAAAGCCAAATGCGCCAGTTTCTCTTGAATCGCCGACTCGCCCAAACCGATGCAGCGCAAGGTCACCAAATGATCCGGCTGCAGTGAGAATCGTTGCAATAAATCGGCGCGCACCCAGTCGCCGAACATTTGCTTCATCTCGAACGGCACGCCGGGTAAAAATACGAACCAGCAACGCTGAAATTGCAATGCGAAACCGGGCGCGGTACCGAAGCGGTTGTCGATGCGCAGCGCTCCGGCCGGCAACAACGCCTGTTTGCGATTGGCTTCCGGCATCGTGCGCTGCCGCCTGGCGTAATAGGCCTGGATCGCAGCGAAGGCTGCGGCGTCGAATTCAAGCGGCACACCGCTGGCCGCGCTGACCGCCGCCGCGGTCAAATCGTCGCAGGTCGGCCCCAGACCGCCGGTACAGATGCAACAGTCGGCGCGGCGGGCAATTTCGCCTAACAGATCGACCAAATCCGGCAAATCGTCGCCCACCGCGGTATGCCGCTTCAAGCTGAAACCCAGCTCGGTCAACTGCTGCGACAGCCAGGCGGCGTTGGAATCGACGGTCTGGCCGGTGATGATTTCGGCACCCTGGGAAAAGATTTCGGCGATCAAGGTCATAAGGAATGGAACCAAAAAGGTAGGCTGAACAAACTGCATGCCGTGGTCAGCGTCACCGCCATCGCATACAGGCCACTATCGAGCCGGTAACGGTCGCATAATACGATACCGAGCACCATGCTCGGCATGGCGATGTCGAGCACCGCGGCGGCTTTGAACTGGCCGGCCAATGCCAGATAGTCGGCCAGCCAGAAGGCGAACATCGGCATCAGGAATAGCTTGAGCAGCAAGATCGGCACGACGTAAGGCAGATTGCGCAGATGTACGTCGCGCCAACTTAAGGCCAGTCCCAACGAAAAGATCATCAACGGCGCCACCGCGCCGGAACAGGTATGTAACAGACCGGCCAGCCAGTCGGGAGTGGCGATTTGATTCAGGTTCAGTGCGACAGCGACAAAGGCCGCCCAAAACGGCGGCGCATTCAGAAACGCGAGCGGGGACTTGGGTTTATCTGCGGCAGACTCGCCGTAATGGCGGGCCAAGCCAACGCCCAGGGTAAATACCAAGGGCGCTGCGGCGAATAGATCGAGTTGAATCACCACCGAGCGCGACCAACTGCCAAAGGCCTGCTCCAATACCGGTAGGCCCAGGTAGGTGACGTTAGGAAATGCGGCGGCCAGGATCACCGCGCCGGTTTGCGGATTGCGGAACCGGCACAGCTTGCAGATCGCCCAACTCAGTCCGGTGGTTGCCAGGATGCTGGCGCAACCCAACAGGCTGAAGCTTAGCGATTGCCAACCGATATCGGCCCGCCAGAGTACGTCGAGCACCATCGCCGGCAAGAAAAAATAGTAGACCACGCTGGTCAATACCAACCGGGTCTGCTCGGCGGACAGCCGGTTCGGCGTCGTCATTCGCCAGCCGGCACCGCACAGCATCAGCACGGTCATCTGTATCAATGTCGTATTCATCGCGACATTCTAACAGGCGGGCGGACTTGACTGCGATGGGCGCCGCGTATCCGTTCCGGTTAGCGGTTTTATCCGGCCGCGTCAGCCACCATAATCCCGGTTGCGAACAAGCGCTCGAACTGCTCGGCCGGCACCGGCTTCGAAATTAAATAGCCCTGGCCGTAATCGCAGCCTATCCGTCGCAACAACTGGTATTGCTCTGCGGTCTCGATACCTTCGGCGACCACTTTGATCCCCAACTTGTGCGCCATTACCACGATCGCTTCGCACAAGGCCATATCGCTGGATTCCGCTACCATGTTGCGCACGAAGGTCTGGTCGATTTTGATGTAGTCGATATCGAACTTTTTTAGGTAAGCCAGCGACGAATACCCGGTACCAAAGTCGTCCAGCGCCACCTGAATCCCGGCATCGCGGAATACTAACAATTGTTCGCGACTGGCGTCGCTGGCTTCCAACAACGCACCCTCGGTAATTTCCACAACTACGCTGTCGCCCGGCAAACCTAATTCCTGCAACACTGCCACCCAGGCCTGGCTCTCTAAGGCCTGCTTTCGAAACTGTACCGGGGATTTATTGACGCTGATTTGAAACTGCGGTTGGTACAACTCGCGCCATTGTTTGAGCTGGCGCACCGCGTCGGCGAATACCCAATCGCCGATTTCGACGATACTGCCGGTGTCCTCGGCAATCGGAATAAATTCGGCCGGACTGACCATCCCCAGATCCGGATGTTGCCAGCGCAGCAGTGCTTCGGCTTTTGCCAACCGACCCGAGCCGAAGTCGACTATGGGCTGGTAATGCAACAACAACTGGTTTTTTGCCAACGCCGCATGCAGATCGTTTGCCAGACGCAGACGCTTTTGCGATTGCAGTTGCATTTGCGCGGTGAAATATTGGTAACGGTCGCGGCCCTGGTTTTTGGCGGCATACATGGCTTGGTCGGCGTTCTTCAACAGCGCTTCCGAGTCATTACCGTCGTCGGGAAACACGGCGATGCCGATGCTGGCGGAGATATAGGCGATCTCATTCCCCAACGAGAAAGGCTGGGCCAATCGCTGCAAAATGCTGTCGGCAATCCGGTCGACGCTTTCGGTGTGTTCCAATTCGCCCAGAATGATTGTGAACTCGTCGCCGCCGAGCCGGGCAATGCTGTCGGAATCGCGCACGCTTTCGCTCAGGCGGTGCGCGGCTTCTTTCAACAATACATCGCCCATGAAATGGCCCAGGCTGTCGTTGACATCCTTGAACCGGTCAAGATCCAAAAACATCAGCGCGACTTTTTGGCTGTGGCGTAAAGCTTTTTTGATTTCCCGGTCCAGACGGTCCAAAAACATATTGCGGTTGGGCAGACTGGTCAGCGGATCGAAATTGGCCTGGCGCCAGATCAATTGCTCGGATTTTTTGCGCTCGGTAATATCGGTAATCAAAGCGACCCGCCGATGCACGCCGCCGGTTTCGTTATAAATGGAATTGACTGTTACCCAATGGACGCAATCGTCCCCGTTTTTGCGGCGGCCGCCGATCTCTCCGGCCCAATGGCCTTGGGTATTGGTCACCCGCAACACGGTTTTGAAAAATGCCTGATCGTGCTGTTCCGGGCTCAGGCCGGTGAACGACCGACCGATGACTTCGTCGGCGGCGTAACCGGTTACCTTGGTAAAGGCCGGATTCACGGTAATGATGAGCCCACTGCCGTCGGTCACCAGCATCGCTTCGCTACTGTTCAGGTAGACCAGCGAAGCGAGCTGCATTTCCTGTTCGGCCAATTTGCGCGCCGTGATGTCGTCGTAAACGCCCAGCACCCCAATCGGCCGGCGCTGGGCGTCGCGTAGCGGGACTTTCGAGGTCTTCAACCAGACGGTATTGCCGTGCGGATCGATTTGAGCTTCCTCGTAATCCAGTTTCGGCGCATTGCTCCGGATGACCTGCAGGTCGTCGGCCCGGTATTTGTCGCCGAAGTCGCGCCAAGCCAACTCGCTATCCAATTTGCCGATTAATTGTTCCGGCCCGGCCAAGCCCGCGTCGCGGCTGAAAGCGATATTGGCGCCCAAGTAACGCGAATCCAGGTCTTTCCAAAATACCCGGCTGGGAATGGTATCGATCACGGTTTGCAGCATATCGACCGACTCCGCCAGCCGCCGCATCGCCTCCACCCGGTCGGACACGTCGTGCAACATCAGAAAATTGGTGGCGGCCGGCGTGTTGTCCAGCACCACGTTATTGACCAATACCGTGTGCAGGCTGCCGTTTTTGGCGCGGACCGCCAACTCCTGCGGCGGCGACAATTCGCCGGATTCGTCGTAAAGCCGGCGGTATTCGTGCCAGCGGCCGATCACTTGCTGGCGGTACTCGGCATCGGGATGCGCCAACCACCACCACTCGGCCAAACTCGGAATATCGCTGCGGTCGTAACCGAAAATTTTGACGAAGGCCGGATTCAAATAATCGATACGCCCCTGGGTATCGTAAACCACGTAAGCCACCGGCGATTCGTCGATAATGGCGTGAAACTTGGTCTCGCTGGCCGACAAGGCTTGGTGAGCCGCGAACAGACGTTGATAAGGCCGTTGCACGCTCGATACGAATATCGAACGGTAGATAAAGGCATAGGCAAAGACTTTGTAGACGTGGCCGAGCAGAATGTACAAATCGGCGACACTGGTATAAAACGTGACGAACAACTCGCTCATCGCCATGACCGCGGCGGCGGCGGCCAAACCGGCGGCATCGCAGTTACGGCGCCAACGGGCCTGATACACGAATACCACTGCGATCAAGCCGTACAGGGCTGCCAACAGGTACTCGCTATTTTTCTTGAACGGCGTCAGGCCGGAAGTTTCGTCGAAGGTGGCCGGCAACCGGGCCTGATGGAAAAATACCAGCCAAGCACCGACGCCGCACAGGCCGATCACGCAAACCAGCACGGACCAGCGAAAGGCCGGGGACAATAAACGTTTGCACGGTACCGCGCAGGCAATTAACCCCACTGCGGCAAGGCCTCTGGCCATCAGCCAAAATGCAATGGCTTTTTCCGCTCCGCTCTCGCTGACGAACGCCGGCATGCCTTTGAAAGACAGGGTATGCAAAAAATCCAGCAAGGCGACGCCGAGAAAACAGCACGCCATCACCACGAATCCGCCCGAATTTTCTTTTTGGTAGACACTCCAGCCCACCGCGAACACCGACGCGGAAATTACGATGGAAACGCCTTCCATCAGGTTATGGGTCGACAACGAATGCGGCTGAATTTGCCGGGCCAACTCGGCGACCGGAAGCGTCAGGCTGGCAAGTTGAATCAGCAACAAGCCCATAACCGATACCAGCAAATGCCCAATGGCTTGCGGTTCTTTGCTGATGGCTTCGGTCATCTTGGGTCCCGGATCAACTACGGCGAAAATTTAATTGGCGGTGGTGCGACGATTAACAGACTGAGAAAACTAAAGCCATCGGCAATATGCCCTAGCTGAGCTGAATTTTAACCGTAAATCCGTTTTGCTTGGGGATTTTGGCAAACGCCGCTTCCAAGCGGCTCGCCCCCGACCAACCCAACTCTCATTTACCCGCTTGAACCGAGTATCAGCCGGCGGTTTTTGTAATTGGCCGGCAATTAGGCCAAAATGAGCGGCCGACATCGGCTTACCAAGACTACCCTCGTTTCGCGAGTACCCGGCCATGGCCTTATTTTCTTACAAAGTTGTCAACAATCTGGGCGTCACCGAAGAAGGCGTGCGCGACGCTGCCGACGAAAGAGCGTTGCTGTTGGAACTGCAAAAACAGGGCTTGGTGCCCATCCGTATCGAGCCGGCAAAAGACAAGACTTTTCTCGGTTTCAAACTCAAATCCGCTGCGGTCAGACTGTCGCAAAAGGAAATCGGTATGCTGACCGGCGAACTGGCAACCTTGCTGGAGTCGGGCTTGCCGTTGGATCGCTCGTTGACGATCTTGATGCAGCTGACCGAGGAAAATCCGAAACTGAACAAACTGGTCGGCGAGGTGCTGGAAAAAGTCAAAGCCGGCAAAGCCCTGGCCGATGCCCTGGAAAGTCAGAGCGGGGTATTTTCCCGATTTTATTTGAACATGATCCGGGCCGGCGAGTTGGGCGGCAATCTGGGCGGCGTACTGCAGCGGCTGGCCGAATATCTGGAGCGGTCGCAGGAACTGAAAGACACGGTCAGCACCGCGCTGATTTATCCGGCAATCCTGTTGGTGATGTCGCTGGCCTCGCTGTTCGTGATGCTGACTTTCGTGGTGCCGCAATTCAAGGAAATGTTCGACAGCGCCGGCCAGGCGTTGCCGGTGCCGACCCAAATCGTGGTCGGATTGGCCGAATTTCTGCAGCGGTATTGGTGGGTGATGCTGCTGGCGATCGTGATCGCGGTGCAAACCCTGAAAAGCCAACTGGCCGATCCGGCCGGCAAAAAGGCCTGGGACGGCCGTTTTCTAAAAATGCCGCTGTTCGGCGAAATTGTGTTGACCATGGAAGTCGCCAATTTCAGCCGGACCTTCGGCACCTTGTTGGGCAATGGCGTATCGATTTTGAAATCGCTTGGCATCGTCCGGGAAACGGTCGGCAATACGGTGCTGGCCGACCTGCTGGAACAGGCCGAGGCGCAATTGAAGCAGGGGCGGACCATGTCCGAAGCCTTGGCCCAGCAAAACCTGTTTCCCAAACTGGCGGTGCAAATGATTAAAATGGGGGAGGAAACCGGCCGGCTGGAGGAAATGCTGATGCGGGTTGCCCTAATTTACGATAAACAGTTAAAAACCACGATACAACGGATGCTGGCGCTGCTGGAGCCGGCCTTGATTATTTCGCTGGGGTTGATGATAGGCGGCATCATCGTTTCGATACTGCTGGCGATCCTGAGCGTAAACGATCTGGCATTTTAAAAATAAAAATGGAGTCGACAACATGAAATTAACCTTGCACCGCCACCGCGGTTTTACTTTGTTGGAACTGCTTGTGGTGTTGGGCATTATCGCGATGCTGGCCGGCATCGTCGGCCCGCAAGTCATGAAACATATGGGTGCATCCAAGACCAAGGCGGCCAAGGTCCAAATCGAGGACCTCGCCGCGGCGCTGGACATGTACAAACTCGATGAGGGCCGTTATCCGACCACCCAGCAAGGCCTGACGGCACTGGTGGAAAAACCGGCCGAGGCCAAACGTTGGAACGGTCCTTACCTGCGTAAAGACAAAATTCCGCTGGATCCGTGGAACCAGGAATACCACTACGTTTTCCCCGGCCAGCACGGCAAATTCGACTTGTTCAGCCTGGGCGCCGACGAGAAGGAAGGCGGCGAAGGCGAAGACCAGGACATCAACAGCTGGGAATAAATGGCTGCCCTGCCCGCTTCGGCCAACGCACTCCGGCGTCCGCCGCGGTCATGCGCCGGATTCACGCTGATCGAACTGGTGGTGGTGTTGCTGGTCGCCGTGCTCGGCTTCGCGGCGCTGGGCGGCAGCATCGGCTCCGGCAATAAAAGCACCCAACTGCAAGCGCTGGCCAGAGATCTGGCCAGCGCTTTACGCTACGCCCAGGGCCAGGCGCTGGCCACGCAACGCCAAACCAGCGTCGCCATCGACTTGCGCAACAACAGCTATCAAATCAGCAACCGCGACAAAGTCTATACCTTCGCCGAAGAGGTCGACGTGTCGCTGGTCGTCGCCGAAGAGGAATTCGGCGCCGACCAAATCGGCAGCATCCGCTTTTTCGGCGACGGTTCGTCGACCGGCGGCCGCATCACGCTGGAATGGGGTAATCAATTACGCCGGATCGACGTCAACTGGATCACCGGCGAAGTCAGGATATCGGATGCGGCAGCATAAAGGCTTTTCGCTGCTGGAAATCCTGGTGGCGTTTTCGATCATGGCGATTGCATTGAGCGTATTGCTGCGGGTATTCGGCGCCGGCGTTAACAATGCCGTCATATCCGAGGAATACACTATAGCCGTGCAGATCGCCGAATCGTTGATGGCGCGGACCGGCGTGGAAACCCCGCTCACGGTCGGGGACAGCGAGGGCAGCGAAGGCGACAAATACGACTGGCTGGTCCGAGTGGCGCCGGCCTCGAATCAGCCGGCCAGGCGCAGTCTGCGCGAGCCCGATCCGAACAGCGAAACCGCCGCACAACTTTATTCGGTGCAGGTTGGTGTCAGTTGGGGGGACGGCGACCAGCGCCGTAGCGTGGAATTGACAACATTAAAACTGCAGCAAGGCCAGGGATAGTGTTTCCCCGCCAATCTAACGGCTTTACCTTGATCGAAATGCTGATCGCGATCACGCTGCTCGGCGTGATGGTGACCTTGCTGTTCGCCAGTTTGCGGATTGCGGCGCAGAGTTGGCATAGCGGCGAAACCAAAATCGACCAAGTCAACCGTAAAGCCGTGGTCTACCAATTTTTCAAACACCATTTGAGTGCGGCCCGGCCGTTGCCTGAGTTCGTCGCTGCCGAGCGCGACGACCTTCAAGCCACCCCCGAGCCGGAACTGCCCAAACTTAGTTTTCAGGGCCTGCCGCAAAGCTTGCGCTTCGTTGCCGCGCTGCCGGCCGCTTCGGCGCGTAAAGGTCTGCAAATCTTCAGCATCGAACCGGCCCGCGATCGGACGTCTACATTGAACGTCACCTTGACTCCCTACCGGCGGCAAGTGGATGCCGAGCCGGAGCCGGTGGTGTTGCTGGAGGACGTCCGCAGCTTCCGCATCAGTTACTTCGGCGCCAAGAGTCCGAACGCTGGCGACGCTCCGGTCTGGCAGGACGACTGGCTGGACGCCGAAAGTTTACCGAGCCTGGTCAAAATCCATATTGCGCTCAATGACGACAGCTTTTGGCCGGATATGATCTTTCCGCTGCGGATCGACGCCGCCGCCCCGGCCGGCGATAACATCGGCCAGCAAACCTCGCTGCCCCCCGATGCCGAGTAATCCGTCCCGGCCACGCCAAACCGGAATGGCGCTGGTGATCGTCATTTGGATTTTGACGCTGCTCAGCGTGATGGCGGGCAGTTTTACGCTGACCATGCGGCGGGAAAGCGGCGTTAGTTCGGCTATGGTCGGCAACGCCCGCGCCTCGGCGCTGGCGGAATCCGGTTTGAATTTGGCCGCACAGGGCCTGCGTCAACCCGATCCGGAACAACGCTGGCGGGTCGACGGCGCGATTTACCGGTTGGCTGGCGCCGATAGCGAACTGCGAATTCGGGTTTTGGCCGAATCGGGCAAGGTCGATATCAATGCAGCCGGCGAAGAATTACTGCTGGCGGTACTGTCCTATGCCGTCGAAGATGATAACCGGCGGCAACAACTGATGGATGCGATCATCGATTGGCGCGACGCCGACGACGAACCGCGGCCGAACGGCGCCGAAAAGAAACACTACCGCCAGGCGGGCAGATCATACCCTCCGGGCAATGCCCCCTTTCAATCGCTGGAAGAGTTGCAAATGGTACTGGGCATGGACGAAGCCATATTCGAACGGATCCGGCCCTGGATCACGGTCTATTCCGGTCAGCCCGAGCCGAACAAAAGCCTGGCGCCGCCCGAGTTGCTGCGCATCATCGATGCCCGGCTGAAGACACAAAATATTCATGATGTATACTTGGAGCGACGTCTGGCCAAACAAACCGGCGATAACGCGCCGGACGGCAATCAAACCGAGGCCGGCTTGGCGGATCAGGAACAAACCTTTACCATTAGCTGCGAAACACTGCTGGCGGACCAGTCAACCGCGTCGATTACGGCCGTGGTGAAGTTTGAAAACCAAGATATCGGACAAGCGCCCTACCGCATCCTGGATTGGCAGCAGGGTCGACAAGAATCGTCGTTATTCGACCCGGAAAAGGAACCCCAGTTAATCACTGTGCAAGATGAGCTTACTAACAACTAACGACGTCGATCTGAAGCGGTTTTGGCAATGGTGGAGCGGAGAGCTGGCTGCTCTGCTGCCGACCGGCCTGAAACGGCTGCTCAGCGACCGCAGCGGCGTCGCCATCTTCAGCCCCGACCACAGCAATTTCCGAATCGATTTTCATCGGGAAACTGCAAGCGAAAACACCGTAATCTGGCAACTCGATTCCAATGCCGCGGACGCGTACCGGAACCTGAAAAATCTGAATCCCGAACTGGACAAGGCCGAGTGCCTGCTGCGGTTAAACCCGGGCCAAGCCTTGCAAAAACGATTGTTTCTGCCTGCCGCCGCCCAAGAAAATCTGCAACAAGTCGTCGGCTTCGAACTGGACCGCTACACCCCGTTCAGCACCGAGCAGGTTTATTTTGCCGCCAACGTGCTAGGCAAAACCGAATTCGGCCAAATCGAAGTGTTGTTGGTGTTAACACCGAAACCGCTGCTGGACGATTGCCTGGCCCGGCTGCAGGCGCTTGGCGTACAACCGGCCGCAGTCGATTTCAGTCCGGCGGCGACGGTTTATCCCGCTAACGTCCCGCGTTACACCTTGTTGCCGGAACAATACCGGCCCCGGCCAAATAACTGGGTGCGCACGGTACATTGGAGCCTGAATGCCTTGTTACTCCTGTTGCTGGTCGCCGCCTTGGCTTGGCCGGTCTGGCAGGAAGGCGAAGCCGTCGATACCTTGAAACGCCAACTGAAGACATTGGAGAAAGAAACCACTCTGATCGAAGCCCAGCAAAGCGAAATAGACGCGCTCCGCGAGCAGACCCAACGTCTGATCGGCATTAAATCCGATTCGCCATCGCTCGTTGCGGTTTTAAACGAACTCAGCGTCTTGTTAAAAGACGATACGTGGTTAACCCACTACCAATACGCCGAAAAACGTTTACAAATACAAGGCCAGTCGCCGGCCGCATCGTCGCTGATCGGGGTACTGGAAGCCTCGCCCTACTTCAGTAACGTCAGTTTTGTCTCGCCGTTGACGCAAGACAAGGCAACCGGCCGCGAACGGTTTCAAATCAGCATGGATGTCGCCGTGCCGAAGCCGGAAGACACGGCAGCAGACGCGGAAACGCCCGCCGCCGCGGAGGGCGACAACTCCGAGGAGCCACAGCATGAATGAAGCCCGCTATCAGCGTTGGCTGGCGTTGGGCCTGTTGGCTGCAGTGGTGCTGGTTGTGGTGTTGGCCGCCCTGTTGCCGCTGTTCAACACCTGGCTGGATTACCGGGAGCAGAAGGAAACCTTGTTATTCCGCCTGCAACGCCAGCAAACCATTGCTGCCCGCCGCGACAGCGTGGCTCAAAACCTGGATTTTCTGCATCAACAGTTTCAACAGCAAGGCTATTTGAGCGATAGCGATACCGAATCGCTGGCATCGGCGGAATTGCAAAACATCATCAAAACTGCCGTAACCGACGCCGGCGGCCAATTGACCAGCACTCAGGGATTACCTGGCAAAACTGAAGACGGTTTCATGCGGATCCTGGTCAAAGTCCGCATGAGCTGCAGCATGGAGGCCTTACGCGCCGTGTTATACGCGTTGGAAACCAACGTCCCGCTGTTATTGGTCGACCAGCTGGACATTTCGCCGGTACGCGGCGCGCGCAACCGCAGCAATAACAAGCTGGAGCCGAGCTCGCAATTGAATGTCAGCTTTCAAGTCGTCAGCTTTATGCGGGCCAAGGCGTCATGAATCGTAAGTTGTTACGCTTGCAATTGCTGACTTGCGCCGCACTCGGCACCGGCCTCGGCGGCGAGTGGCTTGTCAGCCGTTATGCGGCGCAGGAACTCGACGGCCAGCTGGCGGCCCGAGACCAAATCGGATTCGAGGCCGAACAACTACCCGCTATCGCTGATGCCCCGCGCCCTATCGACAGTTACAACGATATCGTCGAGCGGCCGATTTTTATCGAGGGGCGCCGGCCGCTGGTCGAAACCAAAGCCAACGACCCCATGCAGAACAGCGACACCAGCCAGATCGACGACTGGTCGCTGATCGGTATTTACGATAAGGGCGGCAAACCGACCGCGCTGTTCAGCAAGCGTAACGAAGCGCGGAAATTCCTGAAGATCGGCGAAGAACAAAGTATATCCGGCTGGCAATTGAAACAGATTCTGGCCGACCGGGTCATCCTGCAACAAGCCGGCCAGGACAAGCCGGTCATGTTGCGCAAACCGCGAGCACAAATCAAACCGCCGCCCGGTAAACCCGCGCCCCGGCCCCCGGCGCCGGCCAACGTCAATGCCAGACCGATTGAACAAGCACCCAATGAAATACCCGAGACACTCAATGACAACTAACAAAATTGGCGTTCCCCCGATGTTGGTGTTGGCGCTGTCCATGGCCGGCTGCGAGTATATCGGCCCGCAGTTGCACCAAAAATTGCCGATTGCCGACAACCAGCGGATCGGCGACGACCAGCCCATTCCGGAACTGGCGAATGCGGATAAATCGGCCGAGAACCGGACCACCAAAGTCGAATTGTTCCCGAACGGTGAAGCCAGCATTACCGCCCACAATACGCCCAGTACCGCCGCCAAATCCGGCACCAAAGGCGAATACAGCCTGAATTTCGACGATGCCGACCTCGGCGAAGTCGCCAAGGTGATCCTGAGCGACATCATGGGCCGCAATTACACGATCAGCCCGCAAGTCACCGGCAAGGTCACTCTGCAAACCTCGAAGCCGCTGACCAAGGACGAGCTGCTGCCGACTCTGGACATGCTGCTGGGTTTGAATAACGCCGCGTTGACCGAGCAAGGCGGAATGTATCTGATCAAACCGGCCAACGAGGCCTTGTACAGCAGTTCGATCAACTCGCTGACCAGCGCCAAGATGCCGAACGGCTATCAGGTACGCATCATCCCGGTGAAAAACGTGGCCGCGACCGAGCTGTCCGAGATCCTGAAGCCGCTGATGCCGGAAAAGTCGGTTCTGCATGTCGACCCGAGCCGCAATATTTTATTGGTGGCCGGTTCCGGTAACGAAGTCGCCCGTGCCATGGAAGTGGTCAATACTTTCGATATCGATATCATGAAAGGCCGCTCCTTTGCATTATTCACCCCGGCCAATGTCAGCGCCGGCAAGATTATCGAAGAACTGGAACAGATTTTTAACAACAAAAAAGCCAAGGACGAAGAAGCCAGTTTCTTCCGTTTCATCGAAATCGAACGCCTGAACGCGGTATTGGCTATCACTCATCAAGCCAATTACCTGAAAGACATTGAAAACTGGGTGTTGCGGCTGGACCGGATCAATCCGGCTGCGGCCGGCGGCGTCAACGTCTACCGTTGCCAGCACGTCAGCGCCGGCGATCTGGCCGACACCTTGAGCGGCATTTTCGGTAGCGGCGTGCAACGCAGCAGCAAAGCCTCGATCGCTTCGGGCCGCAAATCCCTGTCGGCGACCAACAAAAGCTCCAGCGGTACCTCGTCCAGCACCAGCAGCATGGGCGGCAGCACCGGCACTAACCGGCAACAGGATTCCGCCAGCGAACGAACCTTGAGCGACCGCACCGACCGTTCCGCCAACCGCAGCTCCGGCGCACTCGGCGGCAGTTTGAGCGGCGGCAGCGGCAGTGGCGGCGGCAACAATAACGATATGCCCAACGTCAAAATCCTGGCCGACGAAGGCAATAACGCGTTGATTATCGTCGCTACGGCGCAGGAATATGCCGTGATTCAGCGTGTGTTGAAGCAACTGGACGTGTTGCCGTTGCAGGTGATGATTGATGCGACAATTGTGGAGGTAACTCTCAACGATCACCTGAAGTACGGCCTCCAATGGTATTTCAGTCACGATAACGGTGGAACCAATGTAATAACTGGAGGAGCCGACAACGGGCTGAATCTAACACAATTAGCAAAAGATGCAGCTGAGGGAGTAGCCACGGGAGGTTTTTCTTATGCCTTTTCAAGCAATTCTAAAGATATTAACGCGGTACTGAGCGCTAGCGCCACAAAAGGAAACATTAATGTTATTTCTTCCCCTTCATTGATGGTGTTGAACAATCAGGAAGCATCAATAAAAGTCGGGGATTCGGTACCGATTCGCTCTTCAGTTTCCACCAATTTAACAGCTGGCGGAGCCAATAGCACCCCGATTCAGACCAGCTCAATTCAGATGATCGATACTGGAGTCAACCTTTCAGTGAGGCCAAGGGTTAATTCCAGCGGATTAGTACTAATGGATATTTTACAAAGTGTTAATGAAGCCACGGAAACAACCACGAGCAAAAACATCGATTCTCCAACTATTCAGAAAAGAGAAATTGAAAGTAGCGTTGCAATTCAGAGCGGTGAAACAATTGTTCTAGGCGGGCTTATCAAAGATAAAAACAACTATTCACGTGATGGAGTCCCTTTTTTTCACGAGCTACCGTTGATTGGCCCACTATTCGGAGGCACGTTAAGAAATAACGACAAAACAGAACTGGTGGTACTGCTTACTCCTAGAGTCATGAAAAGCCGCCAGGACGCACAAGATATTACGCAAGAATTCAAACGCAAGTTGTCAGGCATTTATTTCGAAAAACCTTTCGAAGCTGAGGTCGAGAAAGTCGAGCCCAGTGAGCAATAACGCTACCGCATAGCGGCAATCGCTTTATGAATCCGATCTCTGCCGACCGCTTGATCTCGTTTTGGTCTGCCGCCCAGCTCGAGGCCAGCGCAGTGATACTGATGAACATCGTCGGCGCGCTGTTGTTGGGCATGGTGGTCGGTTACGAACGCTCCTACCACGGCCGCGCTGCCGGCATGCGCACCTACGGCTTGGTCTGTATGGCCTCGGCGGCGGTTACCGTCATCGTCGGTTACCCGCAATTCTGGTTCGGCGGCTTATTGCCGCTGACGGCGACGGCCGATCCGACTCGGGTGATTCAAGGCATCGTCACCGGTATCGGCTTTCTCGGCGCCGGCGTCATCATGAAGGAAGGCCTGAATATCAGCGGGCTGACCACCGCAGCGTCGATTTGGGCCTCATCGGCGATCGGCATCCTATGCGGCGCCGGCTTTTATCTGGCAGCGATCCTACTGGCCTTGATCGCGTCGGCGACGATGATCTGGGGTGGCTGGATCGAAACCGTACTCCCCTCCAAGCACGCCATTGCGGTTTTGCTACGTTTCAAACCCGGCCACCGCCCGCGGCAAACCGATTTGGAACAGTTGGCCCAGACCATGGGTTACCGGCTGGCGGAAGGGTCGATTTCGATGAGCAAAGACCTGCACGGTGAAGAATGGCATTTGGTGCTGATTGCCACCGACAACCGAAAGGTATCGATTCCCGCAATCAGCGAGACGCTGGAGCAACAGGTGTTTCTGGCCGGTTACCAGTTGTCTTTTGCCCGCAACTGATTTGCTAGAGCAGCTGCGGCCAACACCACGCTGCGATTTTTACTTCAGTACGTCTTTCACGCATTGCCTGATGAAGGCTTCTATCGGCAGATTGTCGTTGACATAATTGTTGAACAAACCGCTGACATCGACCGGATCCAAGTAGGCGTAGACGCCGCAGCCGGTGGCGGCAATAAATTGGTGGCTGAGGTTTTCAATGAACATGGTCCGGGCATAGCCAAGTTCGGTCATTTCGTTCAATGCTTGCATGGCGCTCACCGTTGGGTTGATGGAACTCACCAACGCTGCAGCATAGGCTGGGCCAAACGCTCAAGTTTTATTGGCTTTCAACCATTTGCAGCCGGTCTGACGCGCCGAAGAGACCGCAGTTCTTCGAGACTCCTGCCACAATTGTCAGACAGCTTACACACTGTGGCAGCCAACTGTCAGGCGAACGCCAAGCAGGTTTCGGCCAATCTGACCCAGTAACTGGCGCCCAACGCCAAAATGGCGTCGTTAAAATCGTAACTGGGATTGTGCAACGTACACGGACCGGCGCCGTGGTCCGCTAACCGGTGACCGCCGTCGCCGTTGCCGATGAAGCAGTAACTGCCGGGTACGCGTTGCAGCATGAAGGCAAAGTCCTCGGCCCCCATGGTGGGCTGTTGTTCGAAAACCTGTTCTTCGCCAACGATGCCAGCCATGACTTGCCGGGAAATTACGACTTGCTCTGCATGATTTACCGTTGGCGGATAGCTGCGGGTTAATTCGAAATCGCCGGTCATGCCGTGCGCCAAACAGGTATGGTGGACGATTTCGGCCATGCGCGCTTCTATCATATCCAGCAGTTCGGCGGAAAACGTCCGCACCGTACCGGCCAGTTCACAACGTTCGGCAATCACGTTGGTAGCTTCGCCGATGTGCATCATAGTCACCGAAATCAGCCCCGCCGCCAACGGATTGGTGTTACGCGTCAGAATAGTTTGCAGCGCTAAAATAATTTGCGCGGCAACCGGTGTCGGGTCCAGACCCAAATGCGGCAGCGCGGCGTGGCAACCTTTGCCATTTATCGTGATCCGGAAGGTATTTAATGAGGCCATCACCGGCCCCGGGCTGACGGCAAAACTGCCGGCCGGCAAACCCGGCCAATTGTGCATGCCGAACACGGCCTGCATCGGGAAACGCTCGAACAAGCCGTCGCGGATCATGGCGTCGCCGCCACCGCCGCCCTCCTCTGCCGGTTGAAAAATCAGATACACGGTGCCGTCGAAGTTGCGCTGCTTGGCCAAATAGCGTGCGGCGGCCAGCAGCATTGCGGTATGGCCGTCGTGGCCGCAGGCGTGCATTTTGCCGGGATAAACCGAGGCATGGGCGAAGCGGTTTTGTTCCTGGATCGGCAATGCGTCCATATCGGCTCGCAGGCCTATCGCATTTTCCGAAAGACCGGACTTGACGATGCCGACTACACCGGTTTTACCCAAGCCGCGGTGGATGGGTATCCCCCATTCCGTTAATTTTTCTGCGACGAAATCGGCAGTGCCAAACTCCTGAAAGCAAAGTTCAGGATGAGCATGGATACGCTGCCGCCAAACGCTGATTTCGCCGGCATAGTCGAAGATTTCGGCAACGGCACCGCCATATCGGCCGTTTCCGTTACTTGGATGGGTCGAGTTATTCGATTCTGGCATGGTTATGAAGGCTGCTGCAGTGGCAAAGCCTTAGTCTAACACTTGGCCGGGGTTGGATTGCTACCGCACAAATCTGGCGGCCGGACAAAAAACCGCCGCCGCTTAGGCGGCATCCACTTTGCGCAGTTTTTCCACTAACGTGGTCCTGCGCATGTTCAGCAATTTGGCGGCATGGGCGACCACGCCATTGCACTCTTCCAAGGCTTGGCGGATCAGTTCGTTTTCCAAGTCGGTCAAGTATTCTTTTAAATCGATGCCTTGCTCCGGCAATTGCACCGCGGCCGCGCCCTGTATCGGCTTGGCCAGCGCTTCGCGTGCGGCTGGACGGACCACATGGATATCAGGTTCCGGCAGCTGCAATTGAACCGTGTCGGGCACTTCGTACGCTTGGAATTTTTCCGGTAAGTCGCCGGCATCCACGGGTGAATCCGGGCTGATGATCGCCAAGCGTTCGATCAAATTCGACAACTCGCGCACGTTGCCCGGCCAACTGTGTTGCATCAGGACGGCAACCGCCCGCGGCGTTAAGCTGACGCTGCCACGGTTCGCCGCTTCCATGCGGGCAATCAAATCGTTGATCAGATACGGGATGTCTTCAGCCCGCTCCCGCAACGCCGGCACTTCAATCGGAAATACGTTCAGCCGGTAGAACAAATCCTCCCGAAAACGTTTTTCGATAATCTCCTGTTCCAGATGGCGGTGGGTGGCGGCGACGATACGGACGTCACAGCGGATGGTTTTATTGCTGCCGACCCGTTCGAAGGTCCGTTCCTGCAATACGCGCAAAAGCTTGACCTGCATCGGCATCGGCATGTCGCCGATCTCGTCGAGAAATAAGGTACCGCCCTCGGCCATCTCGAATCGGCCCTGGCGCGATGTCAAGGCTCCGGTAAACGCCCCTTTTTCATGGCCAAACAGTTCGCTTTCCAACAGTTCGCCCGGAATCGCTCCGCAATTGACTGGCACAAACGGCTTGTCCCTGCGGGCGGATGCCCGATGCAGGGCTTGGGCGACAACTTCCTTACCGGTCCCCGACTCGCCGAGAATGAGTACGGTCGCATCGGATTTGGCGACTTGATCGATCAGTTCGCGGGTTTTCTGTACTGCTTTACTGATTCCGGCCAAGCCTTTATTGGTTTGCGGCTTGTGCGCAGTCGATTCTGGTTTGGGCAATTCGTCCAATATGTCGATGAGTGTCGGATAGACCGTCGGCCATTCCACGACTTTACTGACCAATTGTTGAATAGTACTCAGCAACTGCTGCCCGTTACCGGGCTCCGCTAGCAGAATGATCGGCGTATCCCCCGTCGCGTCGGCTATCGCTTTAATCAGGCTGGCTTGGCGATCGCCACTACCGACAAACACCGCGCCGAAAGCATCTTGCCCGGCCAATACCGATTCGTACTGATTGCCGCTGACCGTAATCACCCGGTATTCCAAAAACCGGAGCACCGTTTCGACTTGTTGTGCGCGATTAAGGTTATCGTCAACCAGCAAAATTTCCGGCAATGCCATGCGTGTGTTCTCTGAAACTACTTGGATACGAAGGGAGGGAACAATCGAATTTCAAGTTAAGCATCGAAGTCCGGGATTGTCAAAATCGCCGGATTTCAGCCGATTGCGCCGTCTAGTTGATGTAGTTTAGTTCAATCTCCGGCAAATGCTTCGGATCGGCACGCGGTTTTCAGCTTGACAAATTTTGCCCAGCATAGAAACTAAGCTCTTGTTACACAACCCAGAGTACGTTTGTTTTGAACGAAATTTCCCTAAGTATACTATTCGGTATACTGGCGGTATTATTGTTGATATCCGCATTTTTCTCGGGCTCTGAAACAGCGTTGATGACGCTTAACCGCTATCGGTTGCAGCATCTCGTCAAAAAAAAACATAAAAGCGCCGTTAAAACCCATCGCCTGCTAAAACGGCCGGAACGCGTGCTTGGCCTGATTTTAATCGGTAACAATTTCGTCAATATTCTGGCTGCTGCGCTGACGACGGTGATTGCAATCCGGATCGGCGGTAATCAGGCCATTCCTGCCGCGATGGGACTATTGACCGTCGCCATTTTAGTATTCTCCGAGGTTACCCCGAAAACTCTGGGCACACTAAAGCCGGAATTGCTGGCATTCGTTTCGGCATGGATTTATCCCCCGTTATTGAAACTGTTTTACCCGGTGGTATGGACCATCAATTTGATATCGAGCGGCCTGTTACGCATTTTCGGGATCAAACGTAAAAAATTGGGCGAAGTTGCCGAGCCTTTGAATAAGGACGAGTTGAAAAGCCTAGTGTCTCAAGCCAACCACCAACTGCCGGCCCGCTACCGCAATATGCTGATGAGTATTCTGGATCTGGAATCCGCCAGCGTGACCGATATCATGACCCACCGTAACGAGATCGTCGGTATCGATTTGGAAGAATCGATCGAAGATATCATTCGCCAGCTCCAAGCCAGTCCACATACCCGTCTGCCGGTTTACAAAAAGAATATCGACCGGGTGATCGGATTTTTGCATATTCGCACCGCCCTATCCCGCATTAGCCACGCCGATTTAGACAAGCAAAGCATTGTCAACAGTTTGGCCAAGCCGTTTTTTATTCCGGCCAGCACGTCGATTCATAAGCAAATGCAGATTTTCAAGGCGGAAAAATTGCGGATCGGCTTGGTAGTCGACGAATATGGGGACGTATTGGGACTGGTTACGCTCGACGATCTGTTGCAGGAGATCGTCGGCGAGTTGGCGATAGAAGAACCGGATATTAAAGCGCAAAAAGACGGTAGTTACTTGGTCGATGCCGGTGTTAGCATCCGTGAGCTAAACCGCGTCACTCAATGGGATTTGCCGACCGAAGGTCCAAAAACCCTCAACGGCTTAATTATCGAATATATGGAAACCATCCCCGAGCCCGGCACCAGCATTAAGCTCCACGGCCACGTCATTGAGATCGTCAAGCGCGACGATAATGCAATCAAGTCGGTAAAATTCAAACCGGTCAGTTAATTTCTTCGGGCAAAAAAAAGGCGATTACCAGTGGATAATCGCCTCAGAGCAATAGGAAGAAATATAACGCAACTTTTAGCTGTCAAACCAAACCGAAAAAGTTAGGTTAATGATAGTTGGCGAATTGTCGATTTTAAATGTGACATATTGTCGCAGTTTGTGGTTTTGAGCCAACAAACTGTGACGCACTCCGTGATTTTTTATCTAAGCCAGCCTTTGCGTTTGAAATATACGTAAGGCAATAGCACAGAAACAGTCATCAACCCCAACGCAAACGGGTAACCCAACATCCATTTCAATTCGGGCATATACTCGAAATTCATACCGTAAATGCTGGCGATCAAGGTAGGCGGCAACATTGCCACCGAAGCGACCGAAAAGATTTTAATAACCTTGTTTTGGTTGATATTAATAAAACCGACGGTTGCGTCCATCAAGAAATTGATTTTGTCGAACAAAAATGCCGTATGGCTATTCAAGGACTCGATATCGCGCAAGATTTGCTGTGCATCTTCCAACTGGGTCGGATTCAACAATTTACGCCGGATCAAAAACGACACGGCGCGTTGGGTATCCAGCATATTGCGGCGGATACGGCCATTCAAATCCTCTTCTTCGGCAATATCGGTCAATATCTCGGCAGCTTCTTCGTCGCTGATATCCTGGCTTAATACTTTTTTACTGACGCTCTCCAGTTGCTCGTAAATATTTTCCAGCGCGTCGGCCGAATATTCAGCCTCGGCACCGTACAAATCCAGCAGCATATCCTTGGAATCCGTGACAAAACCGGGCTGAGTTCTCGCCCTTAAGCGCTGGAGCCGAAACACCGGCAACTCCTCGTTGCGTACCGAGAACAGCATGTCGCCCGACAAAACGAAGGCTACCGGCACGCTGCGCGACTTCCCCTCCCTGTCCAACAGAAAATCCGAATGGATATGGATTTCATGCTGGTCTTCGACATAGAACCGGGCGCTAGCCTCAAGATCGGTCAAATCCAGCGGATCGGGCAATTCCAAGCCGAAATGCTGGCCGATCAGTTGGCGCTGGGCCTTGGTCGGCGCCAATAAGTCGATCCAGATCGGTTTGATTTCGTACAAATCGTGGCGACAGGTGATGGCCACTTTGGATAACCGGCCCTCGACCAGTTCGAATGCGCTCATTTGGCCGACGCCGCAATGCGGCTCTCGGTCGCCGACCAATTGTTCGCGTAAGGTATCGGAAAGCTCCCACAACACGTCATCCTGCCGGTTATCCTCCACCTGCTCCCAGACCAGGCGGGCATCCTCCAATTCCAAGGCGTGCAAGATCTGGCCGATTTCGAGTGCCGTGAGCCGCGCCAACAGGCTGCGCAATTCGACCATGTGCTGCTTTTGCACCAGCGCAGTGATCAACTTGCGCCGCGGCATCGGCTGGTTATGCAACATGCCCTCGACGAGCTTGTGTTTTTTCAAAAGGTCGTTGACCGTTTGCAGAGACAAGGGCAACTCCGGGGAAACGATTACCGAATGTTATCGGATGTTAGGCAGGTCGCCGCGCCAAGCCGGCGCGGCGTTGATCGGAAGTTTAGCGTGACTATTACCGAATGGCGCTAGATCCGCCCGTACTGATCTTCGTAGCGCACAATATCGTCTTCGCCCAGATAGCTGCCGGATTGGACTTCGACCATTTCCAGCGGAATCACGCCCGGATTCTCCAAACTGTGAATCACGCCGAGCGGGATGTAAATCGATTCGTTTTCCGACACCAGAACTTTTTCGCCATTTTTCTCGACCCAGGCGGTCCCTTTCACCACCACCCAATGCTCGGCGCGATGGTGATGTTTCTGCACCGACAATTTTGCACCGGGCTTGACCACGATGCGTTTGGTTTGGTGCCGGTCGCCGCTGTCGACCAGGTCGTAGTGACCCCAAGGCCGATAAACCTTGCGGTGCACGTTGGCTTCACTGCGTTTGGCTTTTTTCAGTTGGTCGACGACATCCTTGACGTCTTGCACCCGGTCTTTGGCGGCAATCATCACTGCGTCGTCGGTTTCGACCACGATCAGATTATCGACGCCGATCACTGCCACCAATTTGTTGCCGGAATGGATGTAGGAATTACGGGTATCGACAGTCAAGACGTCGCCTTTGATGGCATTGCCGGTTTCGTCCTTGGCGGTGACATCCCATAGTGCCGACCAGGAACCGACGTCGTTCCAGCCCGCGTCCAACGGAATCACCGCGGCTTTGTCGGTTTTTTCCATCACCGCGTAGTCGATCGAATCGGAAGGGCATGTCGCAAATATTTCCTTATCCAACCGCACAAAGTCCAGGTCCGGTTTGGCCGCTTTCAATGCTTCCCGGCAGACTGTCAACATTTGCGGATTGAATTTTTCCAGTTCGCGCAAGAAACAACCGGCTTTGAACGCGAACATGCCGCTGTTCCAAAAATACTCGCCACTTTCCAGATAGCGTTGCGCGGTCTGCAAATCCGGCTTCTCGACAAATGCATCGACTTTATAGGCCTCGCCGTAACGCACCTCACCGCGCTTGATATAACCGTAACCGGTCTCGGGTTCGCTGGCGACAATACCGAAGGTGACCAACAAGTCCTGCTTCGCCAGTTGCTCAGCCTGCACCACCGCACGATGGAACGACTGCCGGTCGGCCACGACGTGATCCGCCGGCAAGATCAGCAAGATGTCGTCCTCGGAACCGGCACTCAACGCCGCCATTGCTACCGCCGGCGCGGTATTCTTGCCTACCGGCTCCAATATAATCGCCGCCGGCTTGATACCGATCTCCCGCATTTGCTCCGCCATCATGAAGCGGTGATCTTCGTTACACACCGCGATCGGCGGCTGCAAACCGGCCAACCCGTCCAGCCTGAGCATGGTTTCCTGGATCATGGTTGCACCGGAAACCAAAGGCAAAAATTGTTTGGGATATTGGCCGCGCGACAATGGCCAAAGCCGGGTTCCAGAACCGCCTGACAAAATTACCGGTATCATAAGTTTTCCTTCACAAAGTTTTAAATAAGGGTGTTGCTAGTCTAACATCCGCGCGGCCTGCAGCGTCAAGCGGAGTACTGACGCGGGTCGACTGTGTCGATCCCGTTCGCCCTAATCAGCTGCAGCACGCCACGGCTATTTGTTTTAACTTATCCCGCGCCGTATCCAATTCTTGATTAGCTAGTTCTGTGTAAACCACAACCAGCAATTCCGGCGCCGAATCGCCGGTTAAGCGCTTGAGCAGTTGCCACCACTTTGCCAAATAGGCATTGTCGGTATTTTTATCGCCGATGCGATACCAGCGCCATACCAATAATTCGCGCTGGCTACTGTTCAAGACCGCTTCCTCGACAACGATTGAGTAGCCGGAGCCCCAATCGACCGGATAGTCATTGTCGCGCAGCATCCGCCAAATCTTATGTTTTTGCGGGACCAAATAGTTCTGCGAGTTTACCAATTCGCCGCCTTGGCTTTCGTCGCCGAAGTTAGCGAAATAGAGGCCGACGACGGCTTGCTCGTCTTTTAAAAATGTTCTGGATTCGGCGACCACACCTTTGAAGTTCGGCTCCCACCCCCAATCCGGCGGATCAGCCGGTAGCCAAGTATCAAGCGCGGGATGACTGAACCTCTCCGGCACCACTACATTGCTATTTTGCAAGCCGGACAGACCATGAGAAATCGGCGGCCAAATTATCAGACACACCAAGATTGCCGCGAAACCGAACCACTGATAACGGGGCTCTGAAGCCACTTCGGCATCGAACGCCCCTTCTTCTTTCACGCTGATTTCGGAGCTGTTTGGGGGGTCGTGCCAAAACGAACCAATGTAAAACAGCGCGAACATGACGATTCCGAAAAATACCCAGCCATAAACGATGTGATCCACGCCGGTCGCGAGTTTCATGCTGCTTAAATGGCCGATCATGACGATCATATAAGCGCGGAATCCGTTTGCGATGATAGGTGCCAGAAAAGAAACCGCGATAAACACTGCGCGTTTTTTATAACTGGTGTAATTCAGATAGGCGTAAACGGTTCCCAGAGTAAAAGACGATATCAGATAGCGTAAACCGCTACAGCCCTCAACCACAGACCAATTCCCGGAGGTTAGCGTAAAGAATAAGCCTTCCCGGTAAACGCTAATCCCGGTCAAACGCAGTAACGTGACGACAAAGGTCGCGGTGTAGTCCATCAGCGGCGGAATAAAGGCTTCGCCGAAAGGTACCATCAGAAACAAGAACAGAATGGGAAAAAGCATACTCGATATCACGCCGGTTCCCAACACCGCCCACAGACTGCTGATCAGGATTCCAACCACCGCCCATTGCTGTACTACCAAGACGTGGACCAAGTCTGCCACCAACCACATAAAGCCACCCGCGATGGACAAAATCAGGCCAAACCAACTGAATTCCGCCCGCAAATCGCGGTATTGCCGCCGCCGCAGCCAGATCAGCCATAAACTCGTCGGCGCTACTAAATAGCCATGGGTAAAGGTCTCTGAACGCGACCAAATTGCAACGATAGATGCCCATGTATCCGCGAACACTCCCAGCGTAACCAGCGTAACCACCAGCACTCCTGCCAACGGTCTACGCCAATGTTGCGGTAAACCTGACGTATCGGTCATAAAAAATTCTCCGCTTTTACCCGATCTAAACCACTGTTTTTGCGCATCATCACCCCGTACTGAACAAATAGACGATTCATAACACTAAAATTGGCCGCACAATGCATCCGGAATCCTTCCCGAGGCTATCACGGTTCCGCGAGACCATGAATCTCTGCTAGGATGAAAGTGTAGCCCGTTAGCTACCGCGGCACTTTAATTATCGATTGAAAATATGGCAATTCTGTTTATTTTAGGTTTCTGGTCGGTCTGCATCGCCTGCTTATGGGTTTGGAAAAAGGATCTGTTTGTTGCAACCTGGAACGAAGCCTATTTCGCCGACACGCCGGTATTGATTGAGAGCGACGATTGGGGGCCAGGCGGCGAGTTTCATGCCGACCGGCTCAACCAATTGCTAAATATGCTGGATCAGCATAAAGACGCGGTAGGACGCAATCCTGTCCTGACTGCCGACATGGTGTTGGCGGTTCCCGACATAGAAAAAATAGCCGTTGACGGTGAATATCACCGAAAAATGCTGGATGCCGATTTTCCGGCAATCTACCAAGCACTGAAAGATGGCATCGCTCGGGATCTATTGACTCCGCAATTACACGGTCTGGAACACCTGAACGGAGCCGGTTTTGCCAGATTATGCCAGCAAAACGACCCGCGCTTAACCGCGGCCAAATCCACCTCCGACTGGTGGGACTGGGAATCACTGGATTCGCCGCTACAAGGCCATTACGTGGACGGCAGCGCATTACCGACGTCATCGGTCGACTCGGCCGAGGCGCAAAACATCATAGAACTTGCCACCGCCAGCTTCCAGCGTATGTTCGGTGCACCCAGCGTGACTACTGTCGCGCCCTGCTATCTATGGAACGACCTTATCGAACAACAGTGGCGCGATCGCAATATCATTGCAATTCAAACCGCAGGCTACCGTTGCACCGGCCGCGACCAATCCGGCCGATATCGACAGGATCCGCCGATTATCCGGGTCGGGAACAAAACCCGTTTCGGCCAATTTTATCTGGTCCGCAACGTCATGTACGAACCGGTTGACGGTAAAAACACCTTAGCGAGCGCTGTGGCTGAGGCTGAAATCGCTTATCGGCAAGCAGCGCCGATCAGTATCTCGACTCATCGTTACAACTTCACTCGTTCCGAAACAGAATGCAAGGATGCGATTGCCGGGCTGGATCAGCTGATGTCGGTTATTACCGGGATGCTTCCGCGAGTCCGCTTTCTGTCCTCGGCCGAACTCGGGGAATCGCTAGTCGATCCTTCGCCTGAAATTACCAACCGTTTTAACGGCAAGCGGTGGCCCGGCCTGAAGATGGCGAGCGGTCACCGAAAATTGGGCGCATTCTTATATCGTCTATACTATCGTCATCGAAAATTGGCCTTGATCGGATACGTCACGGGACTAAGCCTTCCTGCTTGGGTAATCTGTAAAACTGGACTCAAATAAGGGTAACCAAGAAAACTAATGAAAATCAGCGCAGTCATCCCGGCATACAACAGCGCCAAGTTCATCAGTGCCGCCGTCGCCAGTATTCAGGCCCAGACCGAACCCGTAGCGGAAATCGTTATTGTCGACGACGGTTCGACCGACGAAACTGAAGCAATCGTGAGAGCGTTGCCCGGAAACATTATCTACTACAAACAAAAAAACCAGGGTCCATCCGCCGCCAGGAACAAAGGCATTGAACTGGCAAGTGGAGACTGGATCGCATTTTTGGACGCCGACGATCAATGGGTCCCCAACAAAATTGCGCTGCAAAAACAGATTCTGATCGCAAATCCAGAATTGAAACTAGTAGCCGGCGATATGGCTGAGATCGATATTGACGACAACATTACGGTCAAATCGGTACTAGCCAAGCACCAACTGTTTGATTATTTTCATCACTTGGCGGGTTGCCCAATACCAAACGCATTGGCCAAACTTGTCGAAAAAAATTTCATTCCGACAGGTACCGTCCTGATTGACCGTGAAACTATCATCTCATCCGGGCGATTCAATCAAGAAATTCGTTTTGGCGAAGACTTGGAGATGTGGGCAAAAATTGCTGCCGTTCATGCTATCAGCTGTGTGCCCGAAGTACTGATGCTACGCCGCCAACACGGCAACAATGCTACCCAAGCAAACCGGCCTATGTTGGCAGACCTAATCAAAGTCATGAACTCGATCCGCGAATTTGCTGGGCCGCAATTGAGCGCTCAGGGAATAGACGCTAATTTAATGGTAGCTAACGCGTACTGGTCGCTAGGGTATTGGTCTTTTATCAACTTCGAACACGACCAAGCCCGAGTGAATTTTTTAATAAGTATGAAACAAAAATTCACGCTCCGCTCTCTGAAGTATTTAACGTTAAGTAACCTACCCAAAGACTTGATAATAAAATTACGTAGTTTAAAACAAGTACTAAATTAACCCTTAAATTACATTTTAATTATAACAGCCATAGGACATTCCGGTTAAATGAACGGTGCAGTCAAACCGAAACGCATATTATTCGTTGAAAATGGCATTGGCTATGGTGGTGCCGTAATTTGTCTTCGCCATTTAGTGAGATGTCTTGATCGTAGCCAATTCTATCCGATCGTTGTTACTGGACGCGCAACTGCTCAATACCAAGAAATAGCAAGCGAGGCTGTTTGGAAACATATAAAAGACCGCCATTTCGACATTACCGCATGGCGTGCTTTAGTAAAACGCAAACCAGTGTTTGCAAGCAACCGATATTTAAGATTTATCGCCACGCAAATCATCGCTCGCGCTGATGATTTGCTCAATTTTATGCCGTTTTTTTTGCAACTTCTCTGGATTGCCTGGAAATTTGAAGCAGACTTGATTCACGCCAACAATGACCCAGTTTGCAACCGCGCCGCTTTACTGGCCGCTAAAATTTTGCATAAACCGTGTGTTTGCCATGTGCGCGAAAACCCTAGCTATTCCAAATTGGCGGGCTACCTTTACAAAATTCCGGACCACTTTGTATCTGTTTCTAATTGGGTCGCTGACAGAATGACTTCTGAACTAATGGTTGCCCGGGAAAAAATAACCGTAGTTTATGATGGGATAGAATTACAAAAACTCGATTTGAAGGCTGACGGCAACACATTCCGTAAACAATTTGATATACACACCAATGATTTTGTAGTGGGACTGGTAGGATTACTGATCCCCTGGAAAGGCCAGGAGTTATTTTTGGATGCTGCCAAAGAGCTATCTGATAAAATTCCAAATTTAAAAATGGTAATTATTGGCGGCACGCCGGAAGAATGCTCTAATTATGAAGAAATGTTGAAAAATAGAGTCAATAACGAAAACTTAAAAAATTTTGTTATTTTCACCGGCCATATCGGGCAGATGGAAAGCGTATACAACGGTTTAAATGTGGTCGTGTCGGCATCGACAGCGCCTGAACCGTTAGGCACAGTAGTTATCGAGTCCATGGCAATGGGCAGACCTTTAATCGGCCCGAACCACGGTGGCGGCGCGGAAATGCTGGACAACGGAGAAACGGGGTTGTTATTTAGCGCCGGTGACTCCGAAAGCTTTCGTAATGCCGTACTTGAACTTTACCAAAAACCTGACTTAGCCGAACGGCTTGGGGAAAACGCGCAAGAAAAGGCCATTAAATTATTCTCTATAAAAACTCATACAACAAGTATAGAGTCAATTTACTTTAAATTACTAAAACAGTAGTTATTTTTACAACTTATAAAGCTTATACATAATGAGAATTATAAAGTTTGCCAAAAAATCATTAAAAACATTTATGCTGTGTATCGGACTTTTACCGATCATTGCTAAAGCAGAATTTCCTCAAACAGATCTAGACTATATGGGGCTGCCTATTTTCTGCAAAGAAATGCATCAGGAAGGTGCACAAGGCACGCCAAGAGCCTTGATGTGGGAAAAAAGGCTGGCAGGCAACGGCGGTATTCACCATTATTGTGCAGGATTATTTACCTATAACCTGGCCTGGAAAACCAACAACCGTGCGGAAAGAGTCAGTTATCTGAAACAGGCCATCAACGAAATGGTTTTTCCGTTTAAGCACGGTATGGTGTCGGATTTTGTATTGATCCCTAAAATGTACTACGACATCGGCAAAGCATACGAAGGATTGGAGGACTACAAAGCGGCTATCGACAACTATCACAAAAGTATCGAGCGTAGCCCGAAAACCTGGATGCCTTATGCAGCGCTAGGCGATATATATATCAAATTGAACAGACCTAACGAAGCGATCAATATACTGGAACAAGGCTTAGAAAAGAAACCGGATTCTAAGCCTCTATTGAAACGTCTTTCTAAACTGAAAAAAACCCAAAAAGCTGATTAATATACCTTATAGCGCATACCATTCGAGATGTTCAGAATAATCAAAAACCTTTATAACTATAGAGAGCTAATAGCCGCTCTAACTTACAAAAATATAGTTATTCGCTACAAACAGGCTTACCTTGGCATTTTATGGGCGGTACTAAAACCAGTTATGCTGATGTTGGTATTCACGCTAGTCAAGGGTTTCGTAGGTATTGAGACAGGTGGATTACCTTACCCTTTAATTACCTTTGCGGCATTAATACCTTGGGTCTTTTTTCAGGAATCCGTTTCCGAAGGTGTAAACAGCGTCACCTCGAACGCAGCCTTAATTAAAAAAATATATTTCCCAAGGGAAATTTTTCCGTTGACAGCAATGGTGACCAAACTAGTAGAACTAGTTGTTAGTTTTGTAATACTGGCCGGAATGATGATCTATTACAAAATTTTGCCTACTATATATGCTTTCTGGCTGCCGGTTTTTGTGCTGTATACCATGGTAGTGGCTTTGACGATCAGTTTTTTCGGCGCAGCGATGAATGTCTACTACCGCGATATCGCGCAAGCCATACCAATCGGCCTATCGTTATTGATGTACGGCTCACCGGTGATTTATCCCTTAAGCCTGGTTAAAAAGAAACTACTTATAGAGCAGGCAGCCGGAGAGTGGTCGGAGAAGTTGTATACCCTTTACACTATAAATCCATTAGTTGGAATAATCGATAGTTTTCAGCGCACACTAATTGGAGCATCTGACCCGGATTTTCAAGCACTTTACCCAGGTTTGATATTAACTTTGTCTGTGCTTCCTTTTAGCTATTGGTTTTTTAAGCGGGCTGAAAATTGGTTTGCAGACGTTATCTAATAGGTCGATAACTTACTAGAATCGAAATACTCAAATTCCACTATATGGCCATTATAGAAGTCAATCATCTGACCAAAGAATATCAACTCGGACACCTTACCAGTTTGAAAGAAACTGCCGTCAACGCAATACGACGCCTAAGTTTTCAGCCTACAATTAGTCGCGAGCGGTTTAAAGCCCTCGACAATGTGAACTTTGCTATTGATGAAGGTGAAGTCGTTGGCATTATCGGACACAACGGCGCCGGAAAAAGCACTCTACTCAAACACCTCGCCAATATTAGCAAGCCTACAAAGGGCAATGTTGTGGTAAGAGGTAGTATCGCCCCGCTTATCGAAGTGGGCGCAGGCGTAAATCCAGAATTAACCGGCAGGGAAAATATTTTCCTGAATGGTTCTATTTTGGGTATTCCGAAAAAAGTCATTCAACAAAAATTGGACGAAATCATTAATTTTTCCGAATTGGAAAAATTTATTGACACCCCTGTAAAACGATACAGCTCCGGCATGACCGTAAAGCTGGGATTTTCCATCGCCACCAGTCTGGATGCGGATATTCTAATTATCGATGAAGTTTTAGCAGTCGGCGACTTAGCGTTTCAACGGAAATGCTTCAATAAGATGGAAGACATGATAATTCATCAAGGAAAAACAGTTTTACTTGTCAGCCACAACATTCGACAAATCGAACGCATATGCAAGCGAGTGCTCCTCATGGATCACGGTAAAATTGTCGCGGATGGAAACCCGGCGGAAATATGTGGCCTTTTTTATGCGCAAAACGACGAGAAAATAAAAGAGCAAAGCCACCATTCATCAAGCAGAGCTCGAAAAGAGCTTTCTGGGGATATCGAACTAAATGCCGTTGAAATAATTAACGATCGCGGTGAAAAAATTGAAAGCATCTATACCAATGAAAATATAACATTTCGTTTGAATTTTAAAGTCAACAAAACACTTGAAAACCCAAACTTCGGGTTTGGAATTCATACCACAGACTTTCTTTATCTTGCCACAGAAATCACCGAGTCTCAATTTAAAAACAAAATACTGTATCCAGGTCAATATATATTGGCCATTGAAATACCATCCTTTCCTCTATTGCCCGGTGTTTTTTCAATTCGTATCGGCATTGAGGCCGGAAAAATAGCGCGTAATATCTTCTATGAAGAAGGCGTAATTAACTTCCAAGTTAAAAGCTCAAATATCGAAAGAACTCAAAGCATGACGGAAGGTTTTATCAGTTTAAACGGAAAATGGAAATTTCTTGACAACAATGGACAATAAATAAAATGCATTGGCGAATCGAAAGACTTAAAAATATAATTGGATCAAAATTTCACAATATTGCCAACTTCGCTCGACAATCACTCTGGCTTGCAAGAGAAAAGAAATACCCGAGAACGCAAGACGGAGAATTACTTTTACACATTGGCTGCGGCGAGATAAACGCCCCAGACTTTATCAATATTGATGCTAGAAAATATCGTCATGTCCATATAGTGACTCGCAATATTTTCCGCCTATGGATGATTCCGGATAATACTGTCGATCTCATCTACATGTGCCACGTATTGGAGCACGTCCCTAGGAAAAATATATCATTAGTCCTCAAAGAAATGCATCGCATATTAAAACCCAAAGGAAAATTAAGAATATCCGTACCGGATTTGGATCACATCATTGCCATTTATAACGATACAAATCACCAAATAGAATACATATCGCCCTCTCTTATGGGCGGACAAGATTACCCAGAAAATTTTCACCATGAAGTCTACAACAAAAAATATTTAAGTAACCTATTATTTTCACATAATTTTGGAGACATAACGGAATGGAATCCGCATGAAAGTCAATTTCATAATTTTGAAGACTGGGCATCAAAGAAGCTATCGTTTAATAACAAAGAATACCTAATTAGCCTTAACTTAGAGGCTTCAAAGGTTCAATAGTAAAAAAATGAATAAATCACCAAGAATAACGATAGTAACTCCCACCTTTAACCAAGGTAAATTTATTGAGAAAACTATACAATCTGTAATATCACAAGATTATCACAATCTGGAGTTTATAATAATTGATGGTGGAAGTACCGATAACACAATTGAGGTCATAAAAAAATACGAGCACTATTTAGCGTATTGGGTTAGCGAGCCTGATAGAGGTCAAAGCCATGCTATAAACAAAGGCATGGCAAAAGCCACCGGCGACATACTTACTTGGCTAAATTCGGATGATTGGTACCTGCCTGGCACTCTTGAATATTTCTCTAAGACATTCCAGAACAATCCGGAAATTGGAATGGTCGTTGGCTCAGGAAGAATTGTTGATTTGTCTGGCAACGAAATTTATTACATTGAACCAAATCCAACAATCGATCTGAATAGCCTATATAGCTGGATGAATGGCGGCAATTTTTTGCAACCGTCTAGTGCATTTTCTCGCGCGGCTTGGGAGCAGGTTGGTCCGATTGATGAATCTATCCACATCGCGATGGATCTGGATTTATGGTTGCGAATGGCGGAAAATGGAATTAAATTTATCAGCACTGACAGCCTTCTTTCTGAAGCTTTAAGTCATCCTAATGCCAAAACAACAGCTTTTGAGAAACTTATGCTTTTAGATTGTGCGATGGTTATCATTCAACATGGTGGTAAAAAGCATGTCGAAAAACAACTAACAGATATAATCAATAAATACTGCTGGTACGAGAAAAATTACCAGGCAATTATCCAGAATCCTGTTATTAGATTTCTCAGACCGATTATCAAGCGATTGGCAAAGAACGAGGATCAATACTGGAGCGAATTCATACCGCCATGGGTAAAACATTAAGTTTAGTTGCCGGATCGATATCTCAACAAATATAGTCTTTACCGAGTCATTTAACGCATGAAAATACTGATCGTCTCAGACTCCTACCCAGCATTCGACCGTTCCTCATACGAACTCAGGTTTTCTCGCTTGATTCAAATACTGACGGAGTCTCACCAAGTATCGCTTTGCCCGTTGGATGTCCCCTACATGGTCAACGAATTAGGAGAGTCCGCGGTGTCGCTTTATCGACAAACTTTGGTGTCTCAAGGTGTCGGTATTTGCGATAACGGATTGGTGCCGGCCTTACAGGCTGAAAATTACGATTCGGTGGTATTCGTTCTCTATGTACTGGCGACCCCGAAAAATATTCAAGCAGTAAGAGATTGGGCGCCGACAGCGAAATTGATTATAGACTCTGTAGACGTTCAGTTCGGCCGATATATGTCACGTGCCCGATTGACTAAACAACAGAGCGATATAGATTTCGCCAATAAAGTTAAGCGGGAAGAAATTGCCACCTATAGGAAAGCTGATTTCATTATTGTCGTTTCTGAACAGGAGCGTCAGTTATTAGCACCAGAACTCCCCGCCAATAAACTCGCTATCATTCCAAATATTCATCCTATGGGTGAATATATTCCTACTGCGGCGCGAGATAAAAACGTATTGATGTTTGTAGGCTGGGGCCAGTATGAGCCTAATAGTGACGCAGTGTTATATTTTGCCAACGAGGTCTTGCCGCTAATATTAGAACAAGCCCCTCAGGTTCGTTTTAAAGTAATCGGCGAAGGCTACCCGGAGACGGTGAAAAATCTTCACGGCGGGCCCATCGAGATTTTGGGCCACGTGCCGTCCATGCACCCTTATTTGACAGAGTCCTATATCTCGGTAGCACCTTTGCGTTACGGGAGCGGTGTAAAGGGCAAAATTGGCGAAGCGCTGTCCTTCGGCCTCCCAGTCGTCACGACCTCGATTGGGCTGGAAGGCTTCGGGCTTACTCCAGGCAAGGAAATATTGATTGGCGATACACCCAGAGAGTTTGCCGATCACGTATTAAGTTTACTCAACGATCCGGGGCGGCATAGCGAAATCGGCTTATCCGGCAGAAATTTTCTGGAAAATAATTTTTCAGAAGCGGTGGTGAAAGTCAAAATTAATCAGGTATTCAGCCAGATCGATCAAACCCAGGTACCATGGTTAAAACTCAAAAGCCGCATTCTTCGTAGCTGGTTTTATCACACTCTCAATCGTTATGTGCTATGGCGATTCAATAAAACAAATTAACTCAGATGAACGGTAATTTTGGCATCAACGTTATCGGCTACGTCAGCAGTAACGTAAGCTTGGGAATAACTGCCAGGCATTTTGTAAAACTATTTTTAAATCGGCAAATTCCAGTATCGATTTTTGATATAGATTACAAGCGCGCTCCCAATGCCCGGGTGCATGAGTACCAGGATCTTACAGTTGACGACCCGATACAACTGCCCTACTCGATCAATTTGTTCTTTCTATCGATGGGACAATTGCCAAACCTGTTTCTGCATCCCCCGAAAGGCTTGTTTGCCGCCAATCGTCTCAATGTAGGATTGATCTGGTGTGAAGAAACCGTGTTACCTAAACGTTTCCGCGAAGCGCTACGTTTATTTGATGTGGTACTGGCCGGATCGCACTTTGTTAAACATGTATTTGATACTAATTTATCGGATGTATTTACGCTCGACTGCATACACCCGCTTTTCCTGCCTGACGGAATTTACGCAGACCGCGCTAAATTTGAACTGCCTCACGATAAGCTTCTGTTTGTATCAAGTTTCGATCCGCATCATGACCCGGCCCGCAAGAACCCATTTGGTGCTGTCGATGCTTTCCTGCAGGCGTTTCCCGGCAACTCCGAAGCTTCGTACGCGCCGCATTTAGTCGTGAAATTAAATAACGCGGAAGTCACTACGCCGGGTTGCAACCCCATGCGATTGGTAGAGGAACTAAAATCACGATGTGCTGGTAATCCCCGTGTTCATTTTATCCCCAAGTCGCTGAGCTACCCGGATGTGTTAAGCCTGTATGCCAGCTGTGACGTATTTGTCTCTATGCACCGTGCGGAAGGACTGGGACTCGGACCATTAGAATGTATGGCGTTAGGCAAGCCTGTGATAGCAACCGCCTGGTCGGGTAACATGTCGTTCATGCGGCACACGAATTCATGTCTGGTAGGATTTGATTTGGTGCCTTATACCGGCATGGCCGCCAATGGCCCTGACCGGCTCGGCAAACGCGCAGTATGGGCAGAACCCCATATCGATGAGGCCGCCGACTGGATGAAAAAATTAGCCGCCGATCCGGGACTTCGCGAAAAAATCGGCCGCCAAGCGACGGCTGATGCTCGAGCCTATCACGCCGCGTCGGAGCAAATCGAATTTATGAACGATTTGGCGTTAATTCTGGAAGAAAAATCGTTTTTATCACGGCGGCAACACAGCAAGCTTAGCGATACCAAGGCATTAAAAAACGCCGAAATGCAATTTAACTATTTCGGACTCCCTGGTTTTAAAAGACGATGCATCGACATGTTGGACAAACATGTAATGTGGCGTTTCAAGCAAACCCACTCAAATGGATCGGCATAACCATCTTAACAGCCAGAGCGAGCCGCTGGTTTTGCTCACGCTAACACTCGAAATTGAGCTAACTTCGTGACTATCTATTATCTTTGTCCGGAACATAACACTCCCGTAGGGGGGGTAAGAGTCATATATCAGCATGTCGACGTATTGAACCGTAACGGCATCCCGGCCTATGTCGTGCATAACAATCCCGGATTTCGAGTATCGTGGTTCGAAAATAAAACGCCAATTGTGTATTGGCGGGGCTCGATCATCGATCGTCTTCACGGCAAGGTAAAACGCCGTTTCCAGCCGGATCAGGTCGTTGAGTTGCACATCAAAGGCGGCAAAAGTCGCACGATCGGCTCAGACGACATTATTGCTATACCGGAATTGTACGGACCGGATTTGGCGTGGGCGTACGGCAAAGGCATAAAAAAAGTCGTACTAAACCAGAACTGTTATCTGACCTTTAACGGTTACTCGTTGAACAAAGATCGCCTGATAAGCCCATATCACGACCCCGATACGCTTGCCACGCTGGTGAATTCGAAGGACGGCGAAGATTATTTACGCCATGCTTTTCCGGAACTATCGCTCTACCGGTTTAGACTCTCTATCGATCCTAATACCTTTTATTATCAAGAGAAAAAGAAAAAGCAATTGTGTTTTTCCCGCATCAAAAATCAGCAAGATGCGATGCAAGTGATTAACATTCTGAAGTTTCGCGGCGCGCTTGAAGACTTCGAGATCGTCCCTTTCATTAACTTGCCTCAAGCAGAAGTTGCAAGAATTTATCGCGACTCGGCCGTCTTTTTGAGTTTCGGTTATCCCGAAGGCTTCGGCTTACCTGCAGCAGAGGCTATGGCATCGGGTTGTGTCGTGATCGGCTTCCACGGCGGCGGCGGCCGGGAGTTTTTCAACCCTGAATTTTCTTATCCTATCGAGCAAGGCGATATAGTAGGCTTTGCGAAAACTGTCGAACACGTCATACAAACCTACCGGCAGGCCCCCGAAACCATGGCGCAGAAAGGTCGGCTGGCGGCTGATTTTATTCGCGAGACTTATTCATTGGCGCTTGAAGAACAAGAAATCGTGTCAGCCTGGCGAGCCATACTTGCAAAATTCAACTCTGTTTAACATTTTATGAAGACCAGTCCACGCCTTATCGCTTTTCATTTACCTCAATTTCATCCTACCCCGGAAAACGACGAGTGGTGGGGCAAAGGGTTCACAGAATGGACCAACGTCGCTAAAGCCAAGCCGCTATACCCCGGCCATTACCAACCCCATGTGCCGGCCGACCTCGGATTCTACGACCTACGTTTACCCGAAGCGCGCCACGCTCAAGCCGAACTTGCCAAAGAATACGGAATTGAGGGGTTTTGCTACTACCACTACTGGTTCGGCGACGGCCGACGTATCCTTGAGCGGCCGGTCAACGAGATCCTCGCCAGCGGCGAACCCGATTTCCCATTTTGCTTGTGTTGGGCAAATCATAGTTGGAACAACATCTGGCAAGGCACCGCTGATCGAACTTTAATCGAGCAGACCTACCCAGGCATGGAAGACCATAAGCAGCACTTTGAATGGTTACTTAATGCCTTCAAAGACCCACGTTACATCACGGTCGAAGGCAGACCGCTGTTTTTGATTTTTAGTCCGATGGACGTGCCCGATCTGCAAAACGTAATTGCGTACTGGCGAGAATTAGCCGCCGCCGCCGGATTGGCTGGTCTGTATCTGGTTGGAGTGAATTATCGAATGCGCCAGGACTGGGACCCGACCAGCGTCGGGCTCGATGCTTCGACGTGGCAGCCTTTGCCGCCAAAAGATGGTCATTTACCCACCCGATATATCATGCGTAAAATCTTGCGGTTTATTGCGGGAAAAAAATCCTCGCTGACCGTATACGACTATGCGGAGGTGATGGATAACCTGATTCGCAAATCGGCACCAAGCTTTCCGGACTATCCGACCGTATTACCAAACTGGGATAACACTCCGCGATCCAACGAAAACGGCTTAGTACTGCATGGATCGACACCCGAGCTATTCAGGAAGCTATTACGCCAAGCGTTTGGATTAATTGCCAAAAATCCCCCCGAAAAACGCATTGTTTTTGTCAAAGCCTGGAATGAATGGGCTGAAGGCAATTATCTGGAGCCAGATCAACTACATGGCCTGAGTTATCTGAATATTGTCAAAGAAGAACTCACCGATTACGAAAACTAGTCAAGTTATAGAGTTGCCGAGTTAAACGCCGTGGCAGTAAATAACAACTCAAAAACAGGGGATACTTTTGTCTCCATAGTAATGCCATGTTTCAACTCGGCTCTCACGATCAAAAACTCCGTTGCTTCCGTTTACAACCAAACTTTTAAGAATTTCGAGTTAATTATCGTTGACGACGGCTCAACAGATAACTCCAGACAAGTCATCAACGAATTGGAAGCTACTTATCCCAATATTAAGTCGATATTCAAATCCAACTCCGGCCCGGCGCAAAGTCGTAACGTCGGAATTCAAGCGGCCTCTGGCCAATTTATTGCTTTTCTAGACTCCGATGACACTTGGCACCCGGAGTTTTTAGAAAAACTTCTCGGCTGCCTAGAACAAAATCCAGATTGCAAACTTGCCTATTGCGGCTGGCAGAATATCGGCTTAGCAGCTGACCGCTGCAAGCCCTATATTCCGCCGGACTACGAAACGTCTGATAAGGCGAGTATTCTGTTAAAAAGCTGCCCTTGGCCGATCCACGCCGTCATTGCCCGCAAACAAGAGATAGACCGCGTCAAAGGTTTTAACGATGCCTGGTTTACCGCAGAGGATTTTGACATGTGGTTGAGAATCGCGTTATTCGGCAAAATTGTCCGGGTTCCGGAAGTTCTTTCTTACTATCACCATAAACAAGGCGAACAGATTACCCGTAATCGCTTGCGCGCAATATTGAATCATCTTGGCGTACAAAAAGCCTTTTTAAAAGACTTTCCACGCATCGAAAAATCCATTGGGAAGCAGAACTGCAATAAATTGATTTATGAGCAGATTTTATATCAAGCGTATGAATTATACTGGGCCGGCGAATTGGGCGGAGCCCAAATATTATTTAGAAAAGCTTTTATATCCGGCCAGTTTAAACCTACTGATCTGAAATATATTATTCCCGCTTGGTTACCGTCCGGTATTTATTTAAATTTTATTGGCGCGTTTAGAAAACAGGCCAATCACTAAAACATTTATACCCTGGATTTTGGTCGCCCAGCTTTCGCGACCACAATCGGCTGGTTTTTACTTCAATAGCAAAATGAACCGGATTGCCGGAATGTATATTGAGCAAAAAAAACCAGACCAAACCAATACCGAAACCATTTCCGGGATGTAAGAAAGGTGCCGCTTTCCACGGCACCTTCACGGCCCATGCGATTGACCGCTATAGGCCCGTAACCATTTCTGGCTGGGATCCCCCCTATGGAATGACTGCCGGCAATTCCGAAGGGTTAGAGACGTTTATACAAGTCGGATGACCAAAGCCACCGGCGCTCTTACCGTCGGCCCCGATGTCGTAAACGATATTATCCGGGCGCTGCCCATCGCCGCTGACGCCGTTTACGCCCTGAAGGTGATCCAAACCTAAATTATTTCTGACTCGCCAAGCGATATTGTGGTCGGCACACGATGTGTCGCCGCTCAAACCGATACCGCCAATCAAGGCTTGTCCGGTCGCATATAAACCAAGACCGCCGCCAAACACATTGACACCGCCGATTTTTCTGCCGACCATCGGGTCGACCGGCGTGCCGTAAAGGCCTGAGTTACCGCCATAAGCCACTTCCGCATTCACCGGATTACTTTCCTGTAGTCCAAACAGACTACCACCAGGCTGCACCGCAGAGTATAAATTTGCGGTGGACAACGCCAGCCCCAACTGTCTGCCCGAGCCGGCCGAAGCCGAGGTAGAATCCAGGCTCAAGGAATTGGCGGTATTGGCTTTTTGGGCCGAAATCACCCGACTGGCAGGCCATTGCGCGGCTCGGTTGCCACCGGAATAAGCCACGGCACAAACTACACCGTCTCGGTTGACGATAGTGGCCCACATATGCAGATTCAAACCGCTGCTTTCGGTGCTGACGGCCTGATTCAATGCAGCTTTTAACGCAGCGTGGCTGGGCAAGCCTTTACAAGCTGCGCCAATACCTTTGCCGCCAAAATCCCAATCTGCGAATGCGTTACCCGTATTCAACAGGGCGGCGACAGTCGCCGCAAATACTAACTTCGAATTCATAATTTCCCCTCGTTATTTTTGTTGTTGACCATGCGTTCGATAGCTCGCTCGCGCAGCCGATGGTAGCCGCGGCTCGCTCTTATGACTGGCCGCGATTTTGGATTCTAGATTGGCAAGGGCTAAGGGTCAACCGTCCGCAGGGAGGGTAGTTAGCGCGTGCGGCTATTGCAGCGGGCGGCAGCCAGAAAACGCACTAAAACCAGTAATGTAAAATCAGACAGGCAATCGCGCCGGCGGCGATATCGTCAAGCATGATACCGAGACCGCCGTCGACGTTTCGATCGAACCATTTGATCGGCCAAGGTTTCAGGATATCCAACAGCCTGAACAGGACGAATCCGGCCAACAAACTCTGCCAGGATAAAGCAACACCGAGCATGGTCACCAAGAAACCGGCGATTTCGTCCCAGACGATGCCGCCGAAATCATGTACTTGCAGTTTGTCCGCGGCGCGGCGGCAAATCGCCACTCCAGCGACGATTGCTACCAGCGTCGCCAAGCTATAAACGACGCTGCCGGTTTGGACCAATAACAGATACAGCGGAATCGCGGCGGCAGTACCGAACGTGCCCGGCATGAACTTGGAAAGGCCGGAGCCGAAACCGAACGCCAAAAACAACACCGGGTCGCTGAGGATTTGCCGGGGGCTTAACCGGCTGTTACCGTAATATTCTCTAAGCAAAGTGTTGATAACCCCTGGCTGGAATGTTTTCGATACGCCCTGCCCGGCGGATGCGTAAACCGGACTCGACCTCGACGACGCCGACGCAGTGGCAACCGGCCGGTACCTTTGCCGCCAATGGCGCCGGCACCGTGAAGCACAGTTCATAGTCGTCACCAGCGCTCAAGGGCAACGTCCAATCCGAACTGGTTGCGATATACTCGCCCACCGCAGTCGACAACGGCAGTTTGTCCCAATCGAGCACCGCACCGACGCCGCTTTGCTGCAGAATATGGCCCAGGTCGGCAGCCAAGCCGTCGGAAATATCGATGCAGGCGCTGGCGACGCCGCGCAACGCCAGACCGGTCTCGATTCGCGGTAGCGGCCGGTCGAACCTTTGCAAAGGTTGTTCGTTATCGAAGACCGGCAAACCTTGTTTGATCTTGAGTCCCAAGCCGGCATCGCCGATGGGGCCGCTGACGAAAATCAAGTCGCCGGGCCTGGCGCCGGAACGCAACAAGGCCTGGCCGAGCGGCACTGCACCCATGGCCTGTACCGTCAAGCTCAGCGGTCCGGAGGTGGTGTCGCCACCGACCAGATCCACCCGACATTGCCGAGCCAGGGCCAGAAAACCATCGGCAAAAGCTTGCAACCAGGATTCGTCGACTTGCGGCAAGGTCAACGCCAGCGTCACCGCGAACGGCTCCGCGCCCATCGCCGCCAAATCGCTGAGGTTTACCGCCAAGACTTTGTGCCCCAAGGCATTCGGATCGACATCGGCAAAAAAATGCACTTTTTCGACCATGGTGTCGGCGGTCACGGCGATCTGGTAGGTGTCCGGCAGATTCAGCAAGGCGCAATCGTCGCCGATGCCGAGTTGATTGAACGGATGTTGCAGCGCCGATCCGGCAAAGAAGCGCCGGATCAGGTCGAATTCGCCCAGCGCCATCAGTCGCCGGTTTTATGGCGTTGTTTGGCGGCGATTTCCATTGCCCGCTGCTTCTGTGCCACTTTATCCAGAATACCGTTGACGTATTTGTGGCTGCCGTCGGCGCCGAAATCCTTGGCCAGATTGACGCCCTCGTTGATGATGACCTTGTACGGGGTTTCCAGACGGTTGATCAATTCATAGGCACCGATGCGCAGAATCGCCCGCTCCACCGGATCGATTTTCTCCACTGGCCGGTCGACGAATTCGGCCAACGCGGCGTCGATCACGTCCAGTTGTTTCGGCACGCCGTGGAACAGTTCGCTGAAATAAGTTTTCTGGGCGCCTTTCAAATGTTCTTCTTCCAGAAAATAAGTCTCGATCCGGGTCAGACTGTCGCCCGACATCTGCCATTGGTACAAGGCCTGCACCGCACATTTTCTGGCGTTGGTTTTTGCCTGGCTCATTAATTGCCCTGGTTGGCGTTCAGGGCCTTGAACAGGCTGACCATTTCGATCGCGGACAGAGCGGCCTCGGCGCCTTTGTTGCCGGCCTTGGTGCCGGCACGTTCGATCGCCTGCTCGATGCTGTCGACCGTCAACACACCGAATGCAACCGGAATATCGTGTTGCAATGCGACTTGAGCAATGCCTTTGACGCATTCGCCGGCCACGTATTCGAAGTGCGGCGTGCCGCCGCGAATCACAGCGCCCAAGGCGATGATCGCATCGTACTTTTTACTGGCGGCGATGCGTTGCACCACCATCGGCAATTCGAAGGCGCCCGGCGCCTTGACCAGCGTAATATCGTTGCGGTCGGCACCGTGGCGGACCAATGCATCGATCGCGCCGCCTTCCAATTGTTCGACGATAAAGCTGTTGAAGCGCGAAGAGACGAGACAAAACTTGCCGCCTTGCGCGGAGAAATTGCCTTCTACGGTAGTGACTGTTGCCATGTATTTACCTGATGAGTGAGAGATTGAGGTTGTTGCGGTCAATTGCCGGCATCGATATGTTCGACCACTTCCAGATCGAAACCGGACAAGCCGATGTATTTTTTTTGCGCGCCCATCACCTTGAGCCGGCGCACACCCAGATCGGACAAAATCCGCGAGCCGGCGCCGGTGGTGCGCCAATCGGCGTCGGCGCTGAGATCGCGACTGTGTTTGACGCCGTGGTCCTGCATTTGGTAGCTATGGATCAATTCGACCAGATCCTTGTTGTTTTCTTTCTGCCGGATCAGCACCAGCACACCGCGGCCGGCCTCGGCGATATTTTTCAACGCCTCCCGCACCGGCAGACTGCAATCGCTGCGTTTGGAGAACAGCAAATCGTCGATCACGTTACGCGCATGCACTCGCACCAAAACCGGCTCGTCGCCGGCCACATCGCCCATGACCAAAGCCAGATGGACGTTGTCGTCGTTACAATCCTGGTAGGCATATAACCGAAAATCGCCGAACTCGGTCGGATAGGCGCATTCGCTGATGCGTTCCAACGTGTTCTCGTGCTTGATCCGGTAATGGATCAAATCGGCAATCGTGCCGATTTTCAGATTATGGCGTTCGGCAAACGCCTCCAAGTCGGGACGGCGGGCCATAGAGCCGTCGTCGTTCAGAATTTCGACGATTACCGCGGCCGGCTCGACACCGGCCAAGCGAGCCAGATCGCAACCGGCTTCGGTATGCCCGGCCCGGTTCAGCACGCCGCCGGCCTGAGCCATCAGCGGAAAAATATGGCCCGGCTGGACCAAATCGCTGGGCTGAGCCTGTTTGGCAACGGCGGCTTGCACCGTCAACGCCCGGTCCGCCGCAGAAATGCCGGTGGTAACGCCCTCGGCCGCTTCGATCGACACGGTGAAATTGGTGGTATAGGGGGTGCGGTTGTCGTTGACCATCAGCGGCAGCCGCAGTTGCTGGCAACGTTCGCGGGTCAAGGTCAAACAAATCAGGCCGCGGCCGTACTTGGCCATGAAATTGATGTCTTCCGGGCGGACGAATTCGGCCGCCATCAACAAATCGCCTTCGTTCTCGCGGTCTTCATCGTCCATGATGATGACCATCTTGCCTTGGCGCAGATCGCCGATGATTTCTTCTATGCTGTTCATTGGATAAAGCCTGCGTCGTAAAGTAGCGCCTCGGTAATGGTCCCCCGGCCGCGGGCCGCAGCATCGCCTTGCATCAGGCGTTCCAGATAGCGGGCCAACAGATCGACTTCCAGATTGACCCGGTCGCCGACTTCGGCCTGGCCGAGCGTGGTTTCCTGCAAAGTGTGCGGCACGATATTTACGGCAAAGGTGGCGCCGTCGACGCTGTTGACCGTCAGGCTGATGCCGTCGATGCAAATCGAACCTTTTTCGGCGATGTATTTGGCCAGTGGGTCCGGCGCTTTAAACTTGAAGCGCCAGGAACGGCCGTCCGCGCGTTTTTCCAGAATTTGGCCGATACCGTCGACATGGCCACTGACGATATGCCCGCCCAACCGGCTGCTTGGAGTCAGCGCCAACTCCAGATTGACCGGCATACCCGGTTTGGCCTGGCTTAAGGTCGTGCGCGACAAGGTCTCGTTAGATACGTCGGCACTGAAGCGATGCTCGGCCAATTCGACCGCGGTCAGGCAGACACCGTTGACGGCAATGCTGTCGCCGAGCGCGCAGTCTCGCAGCGACAGTTTGCCGGTTTCGATACTCAAGCGGCAATCTCCGCCCCTGGGTTGAACGGCCGCGATTTGGCCGACGGCTAAAACAATTCCGGTAAACATGATATTCGCTCGATGATTCGGGTTATGTTGGACCGTCAACGTTTTTGCGGCTGTTCCGCCGGCTGCGCAGCGGAGTCCTGAGTTTTTTCGGTTTTGTGCGGTTTACGGTAAACGGTTACCGATTGGTAGACGCCGCTATGATAATCGTAAATTTCGATATCGCGCTCTTCACCGACGTATTTGCCGCCTTCGATTTTAACGGTTTTCGAGCTTTTCGATTCGTCGTCCTCGGCGCCCGCCCAGCCCGGCAACAACGATAATGACAACGTAAAAATGATGACAGTCCTCATAACGCCTAGCCCTAATCGGAAATTGTTTGCGGGCGGTACAGCAACCGTAAATCCGGGCCTACTTGCCGCACTTCCGCCAAAGTAAGTTTTTTCTTATCTTGCAGGCGCTGCAACTCCGGCATCCGGAACAGGCCGCGTCCGCTGTCGCCCAAAACGCATGGCGCCATATAAATCAACCACTCATCGACCAGGCCGCTATTCAGTAAAGCGCCGTTCAAGGTCGCGCCGGCCTCGATCCAGACCGTGTTGATCTGCCGCTCTGCCAGCAATCTGCACACCTGGTGCAAATCGGTTCGCCCGGCTGTCGCATCGACCTGAAACACCTTGTAGCCGGCATCCAGCAGACGCTGTCGTTTTACCGAATCGCTGCTGGAAGTGACGATCCAGACTTCCGCAGAATCCTGCAACATCCGCGCAGCGAGCGGCATGCGCAAATGACTGTCCAATACCACTTTCACCGGCTGGACCACATCGAAATCGACTCGCGCGCTCAATGAAGGATCGTCTGCCAACACCGTGTCGATTCCGGTCAAAACGGCACTGCTGGCGGCTCGCCAACGTTGGACATCCTGCCGAGACAGCGGCGAGGTGATCCACTGGCTTTCTCCGCCAGCCATCGCCGTGCGCCCGTCCAGACTCATGGCCAATTTGCTGCGAATCCACGGCAAACCTTGGCTCATCCGTTTGAAAAAGCCGCGGTTCAAATTTTCCGCTTCGCTTTGCAACACACCGCAAACCGCTTCGACCCCGGCCGCGGCAAGCTGCTGCAAGCCACGGCCCGATACCAGCGGATTCGGATCTTGCATCGCGGCGACCACCCGTGTCACACCTGCTGCAATCAATGCCTCGGTGCAGGGCCCGGTCTTGCCTTGATGACTGCAAGGTTCCAGCGTGACGTAGGCCGTGGCGCCGCGGGCGTCACCGGCCCGACTCAACGCGTCGACTTCGGCATGAGCGTAACCGGCGCGCTGGGTCCAACCCTCGGCAATGATTTCGCCATGTTTGACCAAGACGCAACCGACGTGGGGATTGGGATCGGTCGTGTAAAGGCCGTTTTGCGCCAGTTTCAAAGCCCGCGCCATAAAGGCGGCGTCTTGGCTAGGCGTCATGCTTCTGCAGATTTTCGATCACTGCGGTGAAATCGGACACATCCTGGAAACTGCGGTAAACCGAGGCGAAACGCACGAAAGCCACGTGATCAAGCGCTTTCAGTTCGTTCATCACCATCTCGCCCAGCTCGCGCGCCGGGATTTCCCGCTCACCCTTAGCCGTCAGCGCCTTTTTGATCCGGCTCAACGCGGCTTCGACGGCATCGACCTGCACCGGCCGTTTTTCCAGCGCCCGTTGCATGCCGGCCCGCAGTTTTTGTTCGTCGAAACTTTGCCGGGCGCCGCTACGTTTGATAATCCGCGGCAGGGTCAATTCGACCACTTCGAACGTGGTAAAGCGCTCTTTGCAGGCGACGCACTCCCGCCGACGCTTGACTTGGTCGCCGTCGTCGGCCAGACGGGTGTCGATCACCCGCGTGTCTTGTGCAGCGCAAAACGGACAACGCATGTTAAAAATCGAAACTGGGTTTAAAGGGGTGCATTTTATTACAGAACCCAGTGATATTGAAATCGGCTAATAACTGGCACCGCCCTCGTTCAACACGCCTTTCGCGACCGACCGGATATGCACGTCGCGTTGCGGATACGGGATTTCGATATGGTGGGCCTGTAACGCTTCGTAGATCTGAATATGCAATTTGTGGGTAGCGACCGCGCGGTCGCTCAGCTCGCGCACGAACACATTGACTTTGAATTCCAATGCGCTTTCGCCGAAACCGACGAAACTGATCACCGGTTCCGGATCGGCCAGAACTTGTTCGGTGTTTTTTACCGCTTCGCTCAGGATCTGTTCCACCAACTCGATATCGGAGCCGTAGGACACGCTGACCGGTACCACTACCCGGGTTACGGTATCGGACAAGGTCCAGTTGATCAGCTGGTCGGTAATGAAGGTCTTATTCGGCACCACCAACTCCTTGCGGTCCCAATCGACGATGTGGGTGGCCCGCATTTGAATCCGGCTGACCCGGCCGGTAACGTCGCCCACGGTAACGGTATCACCGACCCGAATTGGCCGTTCGAACAACAGGATAATGCCCGACACCATATTGGCGAAGATCTCCTGCAAACCGAAACCCAAACCCACGCTGAGCGCCGCTACCAACCATTGCACCTGCGACCAGCTGCCGCCAAGCTCGTTGGCGACAGCCAAAAAGGCAATCGAAACCAAACTGTAACGCACCAACTGAATCAGGGCGTAGCGGCCGCCGGCGGTCATGGCGAATTTACCGGCTGTAGCCAAGTCGACCAAGGTTGGAAAATTGCCGACGAACAAAAACGCCAGTCCGATATACAGCAAACACAGCAGGAGATTGATCAACGTGATCGGCTGCAGAGCCTCCTTGCCGTCGACGATTTGGGCGTGCTGCCACAACACGATTTGGTCGAACACCGAAAATGCCGGCAGGATATCGCTCCAGATCAGCCAAGCACCAACCACGAGCAACACGCCGGTTATCGTGGTCAAAAATTTATGGCCCTGCTGGTTGATTTTGGAGATGTCCAACAATTCATCTTCCAACGGAATCGCCGGCTCGGTGCCGGTCGCGGCTGCCGCCTGTTCGGTCTGTTTGCGCTTTTGGCGGGCATTTTGCAGCGCCAGACGCCGCTCGGTATTTCGCAACCAACGTAACACCAAAGCCTGGAACAATGAGACGAAAAACACCAATCGCAGACTGTCGATCAGCTTTTGTTCCAACTCCAACGCACTTTGGAAATAGCCAGCCACCGCGAAGCCGATAATCGCCAGCGGCGTCAGTACCGCAATCGCATACCAGACGTAACGCAACCGACTGACCCAACCCTCCGAGTGTTGGTAAAAATAGCGACCCAGCCCGGTTTGCGGCTGCGTCAAACGGTGAAAGACGTAGCTAAAGGTCAGCATCATCGCAATCAGCGCGCTACGCCCCAAGGCATAGCTGTGTTCGGAAAACAAGTCGCTCCCGGTCATCGACATAATGAATATGGCTGGCAGCAACAAAAACCGGGCCCATTTCATTTGGCCGTAAAGCAGACTGGTGGCATGCTCCGGCCAATGGAAAAGGGTTTCGGCGATACCGCCGGGTTTGAACAGGCGAAAGAAAAACTGTACGACAAACAACGATACGGCTGTAACGACCATCCCCTCGGCGAAGGCGTGGCTGAAAAAATCGGCGCGGGCGTTCAATAACAATACGCCACCGATCCAGGCCATTAATAACCCGCCGTATAAAGACAGCAGCATCAAATATCCCATGCCGGATAGAATCTCGCCGAAACTATGGCCTATCGGATTTTTGACCAGCAAGCGCCCCAGCTTGAGTTTAAGATTCAAGCGAAAACGCCAATGCAGGACCACTATCCCCAAACCGACCAGCGCTAACATCGGATAATTCGCGATGCTCTCGGCAAAATCGGCGGCCACCCGCAGCCAATTGCCCGGATTCAGAAACCAGGTCAACGACGAGATAATATCCTTCAAATAATGCTTGTCGATCACCGGCGCGCTGGGCACCCACAGCAAGCGCTGGTCGAGATAGGCACTGAATTTGTCGGCCACGCCCAGCATTTGTTGCAAACTGAAATCGACGTCGCCGAGTAAGCGGCCGTAGTCGTTATAACTGGCGGCCAGCCGCATCACCAAATCTTTGCGGTCGTTCAACAACATGCGCAATTCGGTACGAATCCGCAATTTCTCCGCGTCGTCCGTCTCCGCCGGCAACTGGCCGATTTGATCCAGTAACACTTGGTTGACATCGGCCAACGCTTTCTTCGCCTCATCCAGTTTGAACATTTCCAAACTCGCCAGCGCAATTTGCGCCTGGATATCGTCGTTCAAATGGGCAAACTGCTTTCGCTGCGGCACGTTACGACGCTGTTCCCGCAGCAGGTTGCCCAAGGCCGGACTCAAACCGGCGAGATTGATTTTTTGCTCGGCGCTTTGAAAGTCTTTTTCCAGTTGTTTGCCGCGGGTATCGATCTCGGTTTTTTGCAGCAGGTACTGCTCCATGTTTTTATTGATGTCCTGCAGCTTGCGGTTGTATTGCATGTTCTGCTTGGTTGCAGCTCTAATCAGCGGATGCTTGCTTTCGGCTTCTCTCTCCGCCTGCGCCAATTCGGCCTGCTCCTTGTCAATTTGCTGCTGGCGCCGATCCAATAAAAAATTATCCAGATCGGCAATGGTCAGAGCTTCCAACTCCCGTTGCAACGACGCCAGATGCATCCGGTCCTTTTCGACCTGCAACCGGAGCGGGCTGCTGATGTTTTCCAGCTCCAGCGTTTTCAAACTGCTGTTCAACAGGCGAATCCGGGTATCCAGTTGGATTTGGCGGGCTTCGCGCTCGTAGAGACTGTCGGCGGCGCGCGCGACCAAACTTTGTTGCTCCTGTAAACTGGATGCCTGCTTGTTTTTGATTTCGGCAATTTTTTCCCGAATCAGTTGCGGCCGGCTATTTAGTTCGCCGATTTGCGCTTCGATCCGGCTGATTTCGGCATCCAGATCGCTGAGACGGGTCTTTTCGATAATTAAGCGCTGCTCCAGTTCGTCGGTCGGAAATAGCGCCAACTTTTCCGCTTTGCGATTTTTTAAGTTGTTTTCCGCTTCGGCAATCTGGCCGGCGATTTGTTTGGCAACGACCGGATACAAACTCAACGCCTGCTTGAAGGAATCGGCTTGGGCATCCTGAGCTTCGGCCTCGCTCAAATTGTCGTCGCTTTCGCGGTAGGCGGCCAAAATCCGGTTCTTGATCTCTTCGGCCAGATTTTGCTTGTCCTTGATCGATTGCACCCGCTGCTGAATATCGGCCCGGGTCACGGCTTTGATGGCCGTAGCCGGCGCAGCTGCGGCCGAAAAGGCATCGCCCGCCAACAACATCAATAAAAAAAACAGGCTATGCAGCAAAAAATTGAAGTTCATGAGTTAGTGTAATCAGCGTAAAACAAAATAGCCGGCTGGAGTTCCTATGCTTAACGATCGCGAAGGCGTGATCAAATACCGTCTCGACCACCAATACCAAGCACTGCCCGCAGACAGCGATCTGCCCGCGATCAATGCTTGGCGCGACATTATGTATCGCCTCGGTTTGATAGGTCGCATCGCCGGCAAATACGATGGCCTCGGTTTCGGCAACATCAGTAGCCGTCGGGTTCCCGGCGAGAACGGCTTTTTGGTATCCGCCACCCAGACCGGCGATCTGCCCCAGCTCGGCCCGGAACATTACGCCTGGGTCATGGCGGCGTCGCCACAGCAGAATCGGCTGCAGTCTTTAGGCCCGGCCCAACCCTCTTCGGAAGCTTTGACTCACGCGGTGATCTACCAGCTGTTGCCGCGGGTGCAGGCCGTCATCCACGTGCATTGCCCGGAAATTTGGCACAATACCGCAAATTTGCAGCTGGCGCATACCGCCGCGCAGGTACCCTACGGTACCCCGGAGATGGCCGACGCCGTGGCAACCCTATTGCGGAATTCTGGGAGCGTCGACCACGGCATATTTGCCATGCTCGGGCACCTGGACGGCGTCGTCGCCTACGGCGCCTCCCTGCAGCAAGCAGCAGAGTTATTGATTGCTCGGCTGGCCATGGCCTTAGCGCTTGAGCAAAACCAGTCGGGCCGCTAGAATGCCAGCTTTATTAGCATTTATTAATTTTTATCATGCCGGAAATCATCATCTACACCACCAAAATTTGTCCTTATTGCACGATGGCGAAACGCTTGCTGGAGCGTAAAGGAGCCGGTTACACCGAAATTAACGTCGATGCCGAGCCGGGCTTGAGAGAACAGATGATCGAGAAAACCCAACGCCGCACGGTGCCGCAGATATTCATCGGCAATCGCCACATCGGCGGATTTGACGACTTGCAAGCGCTGGACAAAAATCAGGAGCTGGATCCGCTACTGCGGGATTGAAACTAAAGCGAGCCCTGTTCGGGCCGGGCATTTTAGCGGATAGTGACTAACTGCAGACCGATGCGGGTGCTGATTTCGTTACTGTCGTACCAGACGATTTTGCCCAACGCGCTCAAGCCCAACTCTGGACACTGCACTTTGACCGGAGCGTTGATTTTGATGGCTGGCGAATTGCCGGCCAGTTTCAGACACATGCCTTCCACCGAGCGGTCTAGCCCTTCCACCAAAAAACGTTCCTTGTCGACGAATAACTCCGCCTTAAAATGTTCGGCCTTGCGGTATCCGCGGCGCTTGCGCCACAGTTTTTGGGCGTTGTGTACTACGTCGCGAAACTCCAGACCCATCATTATGCGGTTGCGATCGCGCTTGACCCAGACAATGTCAACCTCACCGGCCAACTGCAACTCGGCGACAAAAATTTCCGCGCGCCGGCTTTGTTCCAACAGAACTTCGAAATCCCGAATAGTCGTCAACAAATCGCCAGGCGCAACCTCAAGCATCGCGCCGTTCAGCGAAACATCGTAGCAATTGATCTGCAGCGTCTCGCCGCCCACGTACAGCCTACCTTCGGCATTAAAGTTTTTTCGGTATTCTTTTCTATCCTGAAACATGCTCGAAATCTCTAAGGAATGTCCGACAAAGATAGCTTATTTTTGGCTCAACGTTCGCCCGCCCGGCCCCGTGTTTCAGACCAAACCCAAACCGACCGCCAAATCGGCCTTGATGTCGTCGAGATTTTCCAGACCGACCGAGATCCGCACCAGACTGTCCTTAATCCCCGCTTCGGCGCGGGCCTCCGGCGATAGCCGGCCGTGAGTGGTCGTAGCCGGATGCGTAATTGTGGTTTTGACGTCGCCCAGATTAGCCGTTATCGACAGCATCCGCGTCGCATCAATCAAACGCCAGGCTTCTGCCTTGCCGCCCTTTAGTTCGAAACTGACTACCGCGCCGAAATGGCTTTGCTGACGCTTGGCCAGTTCGTGCTGGGCGTGAGACGCCAACCCCGGATAATGCACCTTGGCGACGGCGTCCTGCTGTTCCAGCCATTGGGCCAGGGCAAAGGCGCTGTCGCAATGCGCTTTCATCCGAATCGCCAGCGTTTCCAAACCGCCCAAAAACACCCAGGCGTTGAACGGACTCAGCGTTGCGCCGCCGGTACGCAGATAGGGGTAGACCTGCTTTTCGATGATCTCGTTGTTGGCGACCACCGCGCCGCCAACGCAGCGTCCCTGACCGTCAATATACTTGGTCGTCGAATGCACCACGATATCTGCGCCCAACGCCAGCGGCTGCTGCAAAATCGGCGTGCAAAACACGTTGTCCACCACCAACAGACAACCGTGTCGATGGGCGATATCGGCCAAAGCCCGGATATCGGCAATTTCGATCAGCGGATTCGACGGCGTTTCCAGAAACAGAAACCGGGTATTGGGCTTGATGGCCGCTTCCCAAGCGGCAGGATCGGTCAAACTGACGAAATCGGTCTCGACTCCGAATTTGCCGAAATAATTTTGAAAAGCCAGGACCGTGTTACCGAATACGCTACGCGAACACACCACATGGTCGCCGGCCTTCAATAAAGCCATCCCTACCGCCATGATCGCCGCCATTCCTGACGCAAACGCCAGACAGCGCTCGCCTTTTTCCATTAGCGCCAGACGCTCCTGGAAGGCCGCGACTGTCGGGTTGGTAAAGCGCGAATAAATGTTGCCGGGCAACTGGCCGGTGAATTTGAGCGACGCTTCCTCGGCCGAGCCGAACACATAGCTGGAGGTCGCAAAAATCGGCATGCTGTGCTCAGCCTCGTGAGTCCGATGCTGGCCGGCGCGTATGGCTTGGGTTTCTGCGGCAAAATCCTGCCAATCCGGTTGACTCATATTATTTCGCCACCTGCATTTCGATGATAAAACTGCTGCTGTTGCGTTGCTCCTGGGCGTGGTCGTTGCGCAAGGCTTCGATTCTCGCCAAGTAGGCGTCGTCTATGTCGCCAGTGACATAATCGTGGCTGAAGCAAGAGGTATCGAAATGTTTGATCTTAGGATTACCGCGACCTACCGCTTCGATCAAATCGTCGAGATCCTGGTAAATCAGTTTATCGGCACCCAGTGCTTTGCACACCTCGGCTTCACTTCGGTCGTGGGCAATCAACTCATGCGCGGCCGGCATATCGATGCCGTAGACGTTCGGATAACGCACCGGCGGCGCCGCGGAGGCAAAATACACCTTTTTGGCACCGGCGTCGCGCGCCATCTGAATAATCTGCTCCGAGGTGGTGCCGCGCACAATGGAGTCGTCCACCAACAACACGTTTTTACCGTCGAATTCCAACGAAATCGCGTTCAGCTTTTGTTTTACCGACTTTTTGCGCAGCTTCTGGCCGGGCATGATGAAGGTGCGGCCGATGTAACGATTTTTCATAAAGCCTTCGCGAAACTTCACACCCAAGTCATGGGCGATTTGCGAAGCGGCGGTACGACTGGTGTCCGGAATCGGAATCACCACGTCGATATCGTGGTCCGGCCATTCGCGCAGAATTTTTAACGCCAATTTTTTGCCCATCCGCATCCTTGCCTTATAAACCGAAATGTTGTCGATGATCGAATCCGGCCGAGCGAAATAGACATATTCGAAGATACACGGGCAATGATCAGTGACCTCGGCACACTGGCGGGTATGCAATGTGCCGGAAGCCTCGATGAACACGGCTTCGCCCGGTGCCAAATCGCGGATCAAACGAAAATCCAATACATCCAGTGCGACGCTCTCCGAGGCAATCATGTAATCGACGCCATCCTCGGTTTTGCGTTCGCCGAACACGATCGGTCTGATGCCGTGCGGATCGCGAAAACCCAATACGCCGAAGCCGGCAATCATCACCACCACCGCATAAGCGCCGCGGCAACGTTTATGCACGGCGCTAACGGCTTGAAACACATCCTCTACCGTCAAGCGCAATTTGCCGAACTGCTGCAATTCGTGAGCGAACACATTCAGTAACACTTCCGAATCGGAATCGGTATTGATATGGCGCTGGTCGTCGACGAACACTTGGCGCTTCAGTTCTTCGGTATTGGTCAGATTGCCGTTGTGGGCCAAGGTCAGGCCGAACGGCGAATTGACGTAAAACGGTTGCGCCTCGGCCGAACTGGTGCAACCGGCGGTCGGATAACGCACGTGCGCAATGCCCATGTTGCCTTTCAACTTCATCATTTGTTCGGTTGAAAACACGTCTCTGGCCAAACCGTTGTCTTTGCGCAGATGCAAACGGCCGCCTTCGCAGGTGACTATACCGGCAGCATCCTGGCCGCGGTGCTGCAACACCGTCAGCGCATCGTACAGGTCCTGGTTAACACTTTGATTGGAAACAATAGCGGCAATACCACACATAGCTGATCCGGATTATCGATAATGAATGTAATCCGCCAAGCCCGCCGGCATCTGGGTTTTCAACCAGACCGCCAAGGCTTGAAACGGAGGAATGAGAACGGATTGTTTCCACCACGGATCTTCCGGCAATGGTGTGACCCCGGCCAGAATCACCAGAATGGAAACCAGCACGGCCCCGCGGGCAATGCCGAACAACATGCCGAGCAGGCGGTCGCTGCCGCTCAAGCCGGTTTTTTCGATCAATTGGCTCAACAGAAAACTGATCAGGCTGCCCAATATTAAAGTCGCGAAAAACAGCAAGCCGAAACTCGCGGCGATGCGGGCCGACGGATAGGTGATTGTGGTTTGCAGCAACACCGCAAGCTCACGGCTGTAATGGGTCGCCACCCACACCGCCGCAATCCACAGCACCAACGCGAAAGCTTCCTTGATAAAACCGCGCACCAAACCCATCACCGCCGACATCGATATGATGGCGATAATGGTGTAATCAACCCACAGCAGCTTGTCCCAAGCAACCAAGTCCGGCATCGTTCAGAGATCTATCGATCCGTACGCAAAATTTACTCGTCGGCGGAGACAAAGCTGTTGACGTTGATCTGCGCCAACTTGGCTTTGACGGCCTGGGCTTTGGCTTTGTCGACGATGGGCCCGATCCGAACTTTAAATACCGTGCCTTTATCGCCGGCGGCTTCTTTGACCGTCGCGGCAAAACCCTGCTGCTTCAAACTCTCTTGCAAACTGGCGGCGTTGGCTCTTTGACTGAAGGTACCGACCTGCAAATACCAGCGATTGGTTTCCTCGGCCGGAGCGGCGGGCTTGATCGCTGGCGGCGCTACCGGCGCCTGCGTTTGCAGTTCCGGTTTCGCTTCGGCTGGTTTTGCCAGAGGCTTCAAAGGTTTCGGCACCGGTGCAACCCCTGGCAACGGTTGAACCGGGGCAACAGGTTTTGTGGTTTTTGGCGCTATCGGCAAATCTTCAGCCTCAGCCGGTTCTTCTTCGACAGGCGCTAATGCCCGCGGCGGCGGCGCGGCCGGCGTTATCGGCGCGGTATCCCGCGCGCCTAGTTTCAGTTGCGGTTTCGGCGCCTCGAATTCGGCCTCGGCTTCGCCTTCCTCAACGAACTTGGGTACGGGCTTTCCGGTACTGGCCGGAGCCGGCGCTTCAGCGACATCTTCCGTTTTTTCCGGAAGCGGCATGATTTCCACATCCTGGGTCTTGGCAGGCAGCTCGGGAATTTTCAGTTCGCTGATATTTTTGCCGGTTTCGTCGATCGGGTCGTCGAACAACATCGGTACGAAAATCGCGGCCAATGCAGTGATTACCGCCGCCCCAATCAATCGCTGTTTCAATTCTTGATCCATTACGATCCCCTCTAGGAAAATTTAGCCAAATATTCGGATACCAGAAAAAACGAGCCGAACACCAGAACCAGCTCGTCCGGTCCGGCCGCGGCCCGCGCCGCTTCAAATGCGGCCGAAAAATCGGCGAAGCCGCTTTCGAAGTTCGCCATCTGCAACTGGCGGAAATGGGATTCGATCAATTCGGGCGTGGCGGCGCGCGGATTGTCGAGCGGAGCCAGATACCACTTGGCCACCCTAGCCCGCATCATTTTCAACACGCTGCCGATGTCTTTATCGCGCATCATGGCAAATACGGCATGAATTCTGGTTTCGGGAAAATAGTCGCTCAGGTAATCGATCAAGGTACCGACCGCTTGCGGATTGTGGCCGACATCCAGCAACACCTGCGGCGCCCCCTGAATCAACTGAAACCGACCCTGCAGTTTGGCCGCGTTCAAACCGGCACGGATCGCCGCCTCGTCCACCGGCAAGTTCTCCTGCAACGCCGAAACCGCCATCAGCACCGCCGCCGCATTCCGGTATTGGTGTTCACCTTTAAAAGCCGGAGCCGGCAAACCGGCGTAGACTCGATCGCCTGCACGCCAAGTCCAGGTTTCACCGTATTTTTGGTAAGCAAAGGCTTCGTCCAATTGATAAACCTCGGCACCGATCTGCTCGGCCACCTGCCGTAACGAAGCCGGTGCCGCGGCATCGCCAATCACGGCTGGCACCGATTGCCGAAAAATGCCGGCTTTTTCCCGGCCTATCGCTTCGACGGTATTGCCCAACCAATCGACATGGTCCAAGGCGATGGTGGTCACCAGAGCAACATCCGGATCGACGATGTTAACCGCATCCAGCCTGCCGCCCAAACCCACTTCCAATAACTGTACATCCAGATCGACTTCGGCGAACAAACACAAGGCCGCCAGTGTGCCGAATTCGAAATAGCTCAGACTGGTTTCGCCGCGGGCCATATCGATTCGGGAAAATACCCGGCAGATGTCGGCATCGTCAACTGCACGGCCGTCTATACGGATCCGTTCGTTGTAGCGCAGGATGTGGGGCGATGTGTAGGCACCGACTTTATAGCCCTGGGCTCGGTAGATTGCTTCCAGATATGCCACGCAGGAGCCCTTGCCGTTGGTGCCGCCGACCGTGACGGTCAAGGGTTTACGCCTGGTCGGATTGAGCTGCCGGTATACGCCGGCAACTCGTGCCAAGCCTAAATCGATCGAGCGCGGATGTAATTGTTCCTGCCAGGCCAGCCAAGCTTGCAGTGAATCGAAACGCGCCATTTCGACCGGTTTTAGTCTGTTATCGGCAAGGTTTCGCTGACTGAGCCTGGATTCGAATCGGCCGTTTCGCTCGTTGCCGCAACGGCGGTTGCGGCTTCGCGTAAAATCGCCAGAATGCTGGCTATTTTATCGCGCATCTCCCGGCGATCAATGATCATATCGATCGCGCCGTGCTCCTGCAAAAACTCGCTACGCTGAAAACCTTCCGGCAACTTTTCCCGCACCGTCTGTTCGATCACGCGCGGCCCGGCGAATCCGATCAACGCGTCGGGCTCGGCCACATTGATGTCGCCCAACATCGCCAAACTGGCCGATACCCCGCCCATTGTCGGGTCCGTCATAAAGGAGATATAAGGAATGCCGGCCTCAGCCAGTTTTGTTAGTGCTGCGCTGGTTTTGGTCATCTGAAACAAGGAAAACAACGACTCCTGCATCCTGGCGCCGCCGCTGGCGGTGAAGACAATGAACGGGGCGCCGCTACGCAGGCTTTCGTTGACGCCGCGCACGAAACGCTCGCCCACTACCGAGCCCATCGAGCCGCCCATAAAGCCGAAATCGAAGGCCGCCGCCACAATCGGATAGCCTTTCAAAGTGCCCTTCATTACAACCAGGGCGTCGTTTTCGTTGCTTTGTTTTTGCGCCTGACTGATCCGGTCCTTGTACCGCTTGCTATCCTTGAATTTCAGCGGATCGGCCGGTTTCAGACCGGCACCGATTTCCTGGCGATTGTCTTCGTCCAGAAACATGTTCAGCCGCTTGCGTGCGGAAATCCGCAAATGGTGTTCGCACTTGGGGCACACGCTGAAGTTTTTTTCCAGTTCGGCATTGAACAGTATCGCGTCGCAACGCGGACACTTGTTCCACAAGCCTTCCGGTACCGTGGTGCGTTTTTGCGACGATTCGGTTCGTATTGCAGACGGAACCAGTTTCTCAAACCAACTCATTCGGGGTGTTCTCCGCTATGTAGCTCAGTGGTCCATCGCTTGGCGCATGGACTTTAACAATTCGATAATTTCACGTTTGGCCTGCTCGGGATCGTCAAGATTGGCCTCAACCTTACTAATCAGCGCACTGCCCACCACGACGCCGTCGGCAATGGCGGCAATCGTCCGCGCCGTATCGGCATCCTTGACGCCGAAACCGACCCCGACCGGCAAATCAGTGTTGGCCTTGATCATTTGCAACTTGTCTTCGACGTCGGCAGTATCCAAATGACCGGCACCGGTGACGCCTTTCAACGACACATAATAAAGGTAACCGCTGCCGACCTCGTGCATTTTGCGGATCCGATCCGGCGTGGTATTCGGCGCCAACAGAAAGATCTGGTCGATGCCGCGCTCGCGCAGCAATTTGACGCAATCCTCCGATTCTTCCGGCGGTAAATCGACCGTCAACACCCCGTCGACGTCGGCACGCTGTACCGCATTGGCAAAACCTTCGTAGCCCATGATTTCGATCGGGTTCAGGTAACCCATCAACACCAGCGGCGTAGTTTGATCGGTTTTGCGAAATTCCATCGCCATCGTCAGCACTTTGCGCAGCCCGACATGGTGGGCCAAGGCGCGCTCGCTGGCGCGTTGAATCACCGGACCGTCGGCCATCGGATCGGAAAACGGCACGCCCAGTTCGATCACGTCGGCACCGGCCTTGACCATTTCGTGCAGCATCGGCACGGTGAATTCCGGATACGGGTCGCCGGCGGTAATGAACGGAATCAAAGCCTTGCGCCCGGAAGCTTTCAATTCGGCGAATTTGGCGGCTAGACGGCTCATAGGCTGATTCCCTCGCGTTGCATGATGGTGTGCATGTCCTTGTCGCCGCGGCCGGACAGGTTAACGACAATGACTTGATCTTTGCGCATCGTCGGCGCCAATTTCATCGTGTAGGCCATAGCATGGCTGGATTCCAGCGCCGGAATGATGCCTTCCATCTTGGTCAGCGCGTGGAAGCCCTGCAAGGCCTCGTCGTCGGTGATATTGGGGTACTCGGCCCGGCCGATGTCTTTCAGCCAGGCATGTTCCGGACCGACGCCGGGATAATCCAGACCGGCGGAAATGGAATGGGTTTCGATGATTTCGCCATCGTCGTCCGCCATCAGATAGGTGCGGTTGCCGTGCAGTACACCGGGGCGGCCGGCGGACAGCGGCGCGGAATGGCGGCCGCTGGCGATACCGTCGCCGGCCGCTTCGACACCATACATTTTGACGCCGGCGTCGTCGATGAACGGATAAAACAGGCCAATGGCATTGGAACCGCCACCGACGCAGGCGACCAACGCATCCGGCAATTTACCGGCTTGGTCCAAGCATTGTTGGCGGGCTTCGCGGCCGATCACCGCTTGGAAATCGCGCACCATCGCCGGATAAGGATGCGGACCGGCCACGGTACCGATGATATAAAAGGTGTTGTCGATATTGGTCACCCAATCGCGTAGTGCTTCGTTCAACGCGTCCTTCAGGGTTTTGGAGCCGGATTCGACCGGCACCACAGTGGCGCCCAACAGTTTCATCCGGTACACATTTAACGCCTGGCGGGCGACATCGACCGCCCCCATGTAAACCACGCATTCCAATCCCAGCCGCGCCGCGACGGTTGCGGTGGCGACGCCGTGCTGGCCGGCGCCGGTTTCGGCGATGATGCGGGTCTTGCCCATCCGTTTGGCCAGCAAGGCCTGACCGACGGTATTATTCACTTTATGGGCGCCGGTGTGGTTCAGGTCTTCCCGCTTCAGATAAATTTGCGCGCCGCCCAGGTGATCGCTCCAACGTTGAGCGTGGTACAACGGCGACGGCCGACCGACATAATCGCGCAGATCCGCGTCCAGTTCGGCAATGAAATCCGGATCGTCGATATAACGCTGGTAGGCTGCGTTGAGTTCGGTAATCGCCGGCATCAGCGTCTCGGCTACAAAGATGCCGCCATAAGGACCGAAATGCCCCCTGGCGTCCGGCATATCGTACTTGTCACCCAAAGGGTATGTGTCAGTCATAATTCTCAAGTCGCTTGATTAGTTATTCTTATGAATTCGGCCATTTTCGCCGCATCCTTGATGCCCTTCCCGGCCTCAACACCGCTGCTGACATCCAACGCATACGGCTTTACCGCAATCACCGCCGCACCGGCGTTCTCCGCTGTCAAACCACCCGCCAATATCAACGGCAGCGATCGTCTTTGCGGAATCAAATCCCAGTCAAAACCGCTACCGCTTCCCCCCGGCAGGCCCGGATGGTAGGCGTCCAGTAACAATCCGGCGGCATCGGCATATCGGCTTTCCAACTGCGCTACGTCAATACCAGGCCGCATCCGGACGGCCTTGATATACGATTTGCGATAGATCCGACAGGCTTCCGCCGGCTCTTCGCCGTGGAATTGCAGACAATCCACCCGCACTTTGTCCAATACTTCCCAAATCATGCCCGGCTCGGCATCGACGAACAAGGCTACCACGCTGACGAACGCCGGCAAGGCTTCGCTGATCGCCGCCGCTTGTTCGATTTCGACATGACGCGGACTGGGCGGGTAAAACACCAACCCAATCGCATCGGCACCCAGCCGACCGGCCTGCACCGCATCGTCGACATTGGTAAAGCCGCATATTTTAACGCGGGTACGCATAGCCAAGCTCATAAAAAATGGCGGCGTAGGATACCACAGCTAAACCGGAAATCATGCCCGCACCCAACAAAAAAGGCCGGACGAACCAGCCTTTGCCGCGCCTTCAGCGACAGCTTAGTGCGCATGTTTGTGGTTATGCTGGTGCGGGTGGCTTGCAGCTGCCGGGGCAGGATCGACTTGTGAATGCTGCGCGCCGTCCTGATGGATGGCGCTGCCTAAGCCCAATTGCTGCTTCACCACCGGCTCGTCGTGATCGACCGGTTGGTCGAAATCGGTAGTGCCATGTTCATGTTCCTGCGCCGCAGCCTGATTCGCATCGGCGGCCGCCTCGACCGCGACGCCGTATTTGTAAACCATCAGGCCACCCAAATCGGCTGTAAACATCAGCAAGCCGGCCAGCACTCCGGCCAGCAGCAAGTAAAACGCGTTGGCCGGACCGGCCGGATGGGTTTTGCCGATTCCGCGCCATACCGCCAGAAATGCGGCCAGACCGAATACGGATATCGCCAAATGCTCGTGGCTTTCCATGATCTCGTGGACATCGCCGCCGTGGGCGACCGTATCCGCCGCAATAAAACCGAAGGTCGCGGTAATCCCGGCAAAGGCGACGCCAAGATACAACAGCCAGCCGGCGACCCGGCGCCACTCGGCGCGACCGGCCAGGGTGCCGGCCAGATCCACTGCAAAAAACAGACTCAACAAGGCGATCGGAAAATGCACGAATAACGGGTGCAAATTCTGCAATGCCGCGATTCCCGGCATTAAATCGTGGAAGGTTTCGGCCGGCGATTGCCGGACTGCGGTCTCCAAAAACGCCAGCAGACTATCGACGCCGCCGGCCACGCCGCCGCTGTCGGCACCGCCATGTATCGAAAATCGGATTTGACTGTCTAGTCCCAACATGAATCCCCCTGGTTTCGGCGCTCCGGCCTTGGCTTAATTGATTGTGACTGCGGTCGAGGTCGTCAGCGCCCGAGTCTTGCTTTCGACGAATTCGCTGCCGCGCTGCTGAATGAATAAAGCCTGCAGTTTCTCGTTATCCGCCAACTTCATACCCTCTTCCTGACCCAGACAAAGCAAGGCCGTCGACCAAGCATCGGCCACCGTCGGATTTTCGTGGAAAACCGTCACCGCCACCAAATCATGCCCCACCGGCCTGCCGTTGCGCGCATCCAGAATGTGGCTGTAGCGCTGGCCTTTCAGATCGAAATAGTGGCGATAAGTGCCGCTGGTCATCACCGCCATCGGCGCATCCTTCGGCAAAGTCACCGTCTTATGCATCATTCTTTCGCCGGGCAAGGGTTTTTCGACGGCGATGACCCAGGCTTTGCCGTCGGGTTTATGGCCATTCGATTTCAGTTCCCCGCCGATTTCGACCAGATAATTTTCTATGCCCAAGTGTTCCATGGCTCCGGCAACTTTGCCAACACTGTAACCCTGGGCGATGGAGGACAAATCGACGCGAAGACTAGGTAACTTCTTCAACAAATGCACATCGTCGACGATTTCCAGTTTAGACATGCCGACATTAGCCAACGCGGCATCGATAGCGGCCTGGTCCGGCACGTGCAATTCGTCGTTTTGAAAACCCCAAAGTTCGAATATAGGCTTGACGGTCAGATCGTAACAACCGGAACTGAGCTGACTGACCGTTTGCGCTACTTTGACCAGGGCAACGATTTGCGCGTCCACGGTCTGGCCGACCGTCGCGGCAGACACATTGAATTGCTCGATTGCGGAATCGGCCCGGTAGTTCGACAACAATTTATCCAGCTCCGCCAACGTCCTGTCGACTTCGGCTTGCACTTGCTTGCCATCGACAACCTGCTCCGACCAATAGCTGACATGGTAGGTGGTGCCTTGGGCGAAGCCCTCGAATTTCTGCACCGGCACCGGCGGTTCACCGCCGCAAGCCACCAGCAATAACGCTCCCAGTATCGGTCCGATCCATGTCGTCCGTATCATTTATCCCCCACGATGGTGTATTTAACGCAATAAACCGGAAATAGCCTTAAACCGTTCATGCTTGGCATCGCGCAACCATTCGAACAATACCGATTCGTGGCAGCTCAGCGTCACACCCTGCTGCTGCATGCGCTGCAAAGCGAAGGCCTTATGTTCGGCGTGCCGGGAGCAGACGGCGTCGGTAAGCACATGTATCTGGTAACCCCGATGCTGCAATTCAAGCGCAGTCTGCAGGACGCACACATGGGTTTCTTGGCCGGCCAGCACTATCTGCTTGCGTCCCAGTGCCGCCAACGTGCCGTCAAAGCCTTCCGCCGCGCAGCAGGAAAACCCGGTTTTGGCGAACACCTGCGCCGCGGCCGGCAATCGCTCCAACAAATTGGCTTGAGTCGGCCCCAGCCCTTGCGGGTACTGTTCGGTCACGATGACCGGCACATCCAGCAAAGCCGCCGCTTGCAGCAGGCGCTCGCAGTGGTGTGACATCTGTTGCGATTCGGCTGCCGCCATCGCCGCACTGAGGCGGGTTTGAATATCCACCAGCAGCAGGACGCTGTTATTTGCGTCGAGTAAATTGGGATGAGAAGACATGGCTTAGCCGTGTTTCATGATGCGCGCCTTGTCGCGTTGCCAATCCTTGTCCTTGGCCGCGGCACGCTTATCGTGCAGTTTTTTACCTTTAGCCAAGCCGATTTTCAGTTTGGCCCGGCCTTTAATCCAATACATGGACAGTGGGATCAGAGTGTAGCCTTTGCGTTCCACCGAGCCGATCAACCTGTTCAGTTCGCGCCGGTGCAATAGCAGCTTCTTGCGCCGCACCGCGTCCGGATTGACGTGGGTCGAGGCCGACAGCAACGGCGAAACGTGGGCGCCGCACAACCAGGCTTCGCCGCGTTTGATTTCGACGTAGCTTTCCTTCAACTGCACCCGGCCGTCGCGCAGACTCTTCACTTCCCACCCTTCCAACACCAAACCGGCCTCGAATTGCTCGTCTATCGTGTACTCGTGGGTGGCTTGCCGATTTACCGCAATGGTGTTGTCGTTGGCTTTGGAGTCCTTTTTCGATTTTTTGGCGGCCATCTGGTGCTAGGATTTTTTAGACTGACTGAAAACGGGAATTTTGTTATTTTACTCACACACCCGTTAAATAACGACTTAAAAAACACAGGGCGCAACACATGAGCGATAAAACCCGATCCATTCACGGCGAATGGTCATCCCGCTTTGCATTTATTTTGGCCGCCACCGGATCGGCGGTGGGATTGGGTAATATCTGGAAATTTCCGTACATCACCGGCGAAAACGGCGGCGGTGCCTTCGTGATGGTGTACTTGGCCTGCGTTGCCGCAATCGGCGTGCCGATCATGATCGCCGAGATCATGCTCGGCCGGCGCGGCCGGCAAAGCCCGATCAACACCATGCAAAACCTGAGCGCGGAAGCCGGCGCCGACCCGCGCTGGCATTACCTGGGCTGGCTGGGCATGATCGCCGGCTTTCTGATCCTCTCTTACTACAGCGTAATTGCCGGATGGGCCATGGCCTATATTTTCAAAGCCTTCTTTGGCGGCTTCTTCGGCACCGACGCCGGCGAGGTCAAAGCCATGTTCGACGGCCTGATGGCCAGCCCGATCCAGCAATTGTTCTGGCATACGCTGTTCATGATCATCACGATGCAGGTGGTGATGCGTGGCGTGCAAGGCGGCTTGGAAAAAGCCGTGCGATTTTTGATGCCGGCCTTGTTCGTGATTCTGATGATATTGGTGGCTTATGCGATGTCGTCCGGCGCGTACGAGAGAGGCATCGAATTTCTGTTCAGCCCGGATTTCAGCAAGATCGACGCCGATGCGGTATTGACCGCGATGGGCCACGCCTTCTTCACTCTGAGCCTGGGTATGGGCGCGATCATGGTTTACGGCTCTTACCTGCCCGGCCATGTCTCGATCGCCAAAACCACGTTCTTTATTGCCGGTGCCGACACCATCGTCGCGTTGCTGGCCGGCATCGCAATCTTCCCGCTGGTGTTCGCCAACAACCTGGAAGCGGCAGCCGGACCGGGATTGATTTTTCAAACCCTGCCGCTGGCTTTCGGCCACATGGGCGGTGGCTGGCTGTTCGGCGTGCTGTTTTTCGTTTTGCTGTTTTTTGCGGCACTGACCTCCTCGATTTCATTGATCGAGCCGGCTGTGGCCTGGCTGGTAGAGAATAAAGACATAGAACGCCACCGCGCCTGCGTCTGGGCCGGCAGCGCCTGTTGGGCTCTGGGCGTGACAGTGGTGTTTTCGTTCAACATCTGGTCCGGCCACAAGTGGTTCGATAAAAACCTGTTCGAATTGCTGGACTACCTGACCGCCAACCTGATGTTGCCGATCGGCGGTCTATGCATCGCCCTGTTTGCCGGCTGGACCATGCGCCAGACCGATACCGAGCAGGAATTGGAATTGCCAACACAAGGTTTTCAAGTCTGGCAATTTTTGATCAAATACGTCGCGCCGGCCTCGGTCTTTCTGGTATTCCTGCACGTACTCGGAGTGCTGTAAATGATTACGGTGGTACAAAAAAGCGCGCTGGTGAAATTTTCCGCGCAGCAGATGTTCGATCTGGTCGACGACATCGAATCCTATCCCAAATTTCTGCCATGGTGTTCCGGCAGCCGGGTGCTGCGCCGCGAGGGCGATATCGTCGAAGGCCAGATCGACATCGCCAAAGCCGGTTTTCACAAGTCGTTCACCACCCGCAATAAAATCGACCGCGGTGGCCGGATTCAGATCAGTCTGCTCGACGGGCCGTTCAAATCATTGGAAGGTTTTTGGAGCTTTATGCCGTTGCGCGAGGACGCCAGCAAAATCTCGCTGGATCTCGAGTTCGAAATTTCCAGCGCTTTCGCCAGCCTGGCCTTCGGCCCGGTGTTCAATCAAATCTGCAACACCATGGTCGGTTCCTTCACCCAACGCGCCAAAGCCCTGTATGGCGGCTGATCCGATTCAGGTCGAAGTGGCCTACGCCCTGCCGGAACGGCAAATCCTGATTCCGCTGACGCTGGCGGCCGGCACTACTGCGGTCGAGGCCATATCGGCGTCGAACATCGCCAGCCAACTCCCAGACATCGATCTGGCGCAGCAAACCATCGGCATCTTCGGTGCGGTCTGCACCGCGGATAAAGTTCTGGCCGACGGCGACCGCGTCGAAATCTACCGGCCGCTACGGAAAAATCCGATGGAAGCCAGGCGGGAACGGGTAAAAAAGTGACGGCATCAAAATTGTATGCCTAACATAGTCCTATCCAGATGCTGCGCAGAGCCCAGAGTTTTTATCGACAAATACTCAAACGGGGCCGCAGGAATGTCACACTACTGAGGAGTCGACTGGAAAACCCATTCGAATGCCCCGATACAAAAGCTCCGAAGCGTAGGATCAGAACGCCATGCGCACCGCGTTAATAAAGTCGCAGCGACAGCGCACATTAAGCGATTGAACGTCAATTCTTGATCTGCTCAACTTCAGTGAATCCGCCAGCTTGGGGCATAAATACCCGATTATATTTTCGATGTATGCCTGTTTTGCAGTCTTCCTCTTCGACATTGAATTGAACTCGAACTTTGTCGCTTCCTTCATCGACTATATCAAAGCCGTTAATCGAAGTTGCAATATCGTTTAGTTCAACCCCATCACTATCATGCCCACAAAAACCCGAAACCGGATTTTCTTTCGCAAATAGAAGATCTTTGACGGCAAAGGATTCTATTTTTTTTCCAGGAACTAGATAGAGAATCCTGTAGCCGTATTCCCAATTACCTCGTGATAGATTCGATGTGCTAACCAAAACGAATCGTTTTTGGTTCCCGCCGATAAACTCGCGTTTTATTGAAATTTCCGGCCAATAATGCCCGCCCACGAGCTCGTATGAATTGTCATTTGAGTCATAAAAATACAAACCCTGATCAATACGGACGGCATTGGTTACAGTAACCAAGAACTCGCTTTTGTTCAGTCGAAAACAATCATCTGGACGTGCTTGATTAGGTCGAGAGTCATAAAACAACTTCAACGGCTTAAAGTCGAGAGATTCTAAGACAGAGTCGCAACTCCTAAAATAAGACTCTGATGCGTAAGCAATATCAGAAACAATAAACAGCAAAGCCAATAGCCGCCAGGTGGAGGGTGTCCTGAATTATG
>NZ_PPPU01000078.1 GCF_006483455.1 Methylomonas koyamae | reverse complement strand
AGTCGTCTTCTGACATTGATGCCCGAAATCGACCGGTTTCGGACAGGGTTTAAATAGCATGTACTAAAGTAGGCTTATTGAGTTACGGACATGTGCTATAATTCGTACATCCTTTTCGGACGGAATTAGAGCATGTCACGCGTCTTTGCTTACTGTCGAGTGTCGACCACGGACCAGACTACCCAAAACCAAAGCCTGGAAATTCAATCCGCCGGTTTCGCCATTCAGCCACATCGTTTGATTGAAGAAAGTATCAGTGGTTCAGTCGCGGCTAAAGAACGACCCGGTTTTAATAAACTGATCGAGCGGCTGGAAGCGGGCGATGTGTTGGTGGTGACCAAACTGGATCGTCTCGGTCGCAACGCCATGGATGTCAGAGCCACGGTCGAGCATCTTTCTGATTCCGGAGTGCGGGTCCATTGTCTAGCGTTAGGTGGCGTTGATCTAACCAGTTCTGCCGGCAAGATGACCATGCAGGTCATCGCAGCAGTTGCTGAGTTTGAGCGTGACTTGCTGATTGAGCGAACCCAAGCAGGCCTTAGTCGCGCGAAGGCGGCGGGTAAACAGTTTGGCAGGCCGCCGGCACTCAATGCCGAAGATCGTGCTGACGTTGTCAAACGCTTGGCCGCTGGCAGCAACGTTTCGGAGTTGGCTCGGGAATTTAAAACCACTCGGCAAACCATTATGCGGATTCGGGAAGCGGCGATGAAATCACCGCAAAGTGAAAAGTCGGTCCACTCTTCTGGGGAGTAAGTAATGAATCATGTGTATTTGGAACGGCATGATGACAAAGACAACATGCATCGGTTTTATCAGATGTTTGTGACACCGGGTCTATTCAATGATTGGTCGTTGATCAAGGAATGGGGCAGGGTGGGGTCACCGGGTACCGTCAGAAAGGAGTGGTTCGATACCCAGGAAGAAGCCATCGTCGCCGGGAATAAGCTGTGCACGGCCAAATGTAAAAAAGGCTATCGAGCCCTTCGCGCAGAAAACTGATGCGGAGCATTGAATATACTCCAGTTCGTATTCTATGCGCTGCGAAATTAATACAGGGCTCGCGGTCAATAACTTGGTCTTTTTCTTGCAAACTATAACACTAAGCGCTATATTCAAAAGACGAAAATGGCAACAGAGCAGGCGTGCGAATATTCAAAAACAAGGCGTTCACACGATTTGCCAAAAAATCAGGAATAGACGATTCAAGCCTCTGTAAGGCAGTCAGTGATGCCGAAAAGGGATTACTGGATGCCGATTTAGGCGGCGGCGTCATTAAACAACGTGTCGCCCGTAGCGGTGGTGGCAAATCGGGCGGGTTCCGCACCCTGATCTTGTTCCGCATCGGTTCGTTGGCGTTCTTTGTACACGGTTTCGCCAAAAATGAGCAAGCCAACATAGATGACGATGAATTGGTCGCTTTGCGGAAATTAGCGGCTGTCATGCTGGAGTATGACGAAGCAGCACTAAACTGCGCATTGGCAAATAAGACATTGATAGAGGTAATCTGCAATGAAAAAACAATACCGTAGCCGTTTGATGGCCTCCGTGCATGAAACCGCCGAGGGTCTGCATGAGGCGGGCGTCATGGATAAGCGTACTATGCGCAAATTCGATGAATTGTGCCTAACGCCAATCAACCCCTTGCAACCAGAAGAAATCCGAGCGCTTCGGTTGCGTGAACGCGCAAGCCAAGCCGTTTTTGCACGCCATTTGAACGTCACGACCGGCCTGGTCAGCCAATGGGAGCGAGGTGAGAAGCACCCCAAAGGCGCATCATTGAAGCTTCTGTCGCTGGTCGCCAAAAACGGGCTGGAAGCGATTGCTTAAATCCAAAGCACTGCAACCCGTCAGCTTCTAACGCGCCTCAAAAGCTGCGGGCCGCGTACACCAGTTAAAACGCTAAATTTCTGACAATTGTTTTCGACTTGGCTTTCCCTATATTTAAGATAAACGGATGCCGCGCTTTTTAGCTGCGGCGCAAAGTCGGCGGGCTAGCGACTTTTCATAACGAGAAAGAAATTCTGGGGTCATTTCACAGAGCCTGCCCGAATTAGCGCGCATCGTGGCGATTACCAACTCATCGGTTTCTTTATTATCTAACTCCAATGCCTTAGCCATCTGCAGAGCACTTGCCGGTGACAAAATACTTTTATATTTTGGTTGGGTCAGCTGAGTGAAATTGTTGCCTCGACTCCATCCCAGTCGTTCCCTAGCAATTTGGTCAAGCGTCAACCCAGTGGCAGACTGAAGACGGTGAACGTGAGTAGCCAATAGCGCCCGTAAGTTAGTCTGATACCATTCAGGGGTTTTAGCCCAAGGGGAAGTAGCAGTGCTGGAAGATGTGACACTAGTAATAGATGTTTTCATAATTTTTACCTCTATGGGCTTATTAAAGAAGGCTCTATTACACTCAGCCCTGAGAAAAACTTCATTGGTTGGCTAACCAATGCTTACCGCGACAAAATGGGTTATCTTCTGCGCTATTTTCAGGAGACTTTTGTATGTTTGTCACTCATGAACGTAATGATCTTGCTAGTTATTTCGGCCGCATAGACATGATCGGCAGTATCTCCTCCTAGGTACATTAATAATGTTTCCACATCATCTTCGCTGAATTGTTCTAATAAAACTTCTGCTTTCTCGCTGATCAGACATTCTAATAGAGCATCCATACCATCTTCCACGTCTGATAATTCTTGTGATAACTCTTCATTCAGGTAACCATTTATTTCACCAACACGCTCCTCAGCCTCCAGATCAGCTAATTCATTAGCAAACTTCAAGGCAATGGCTGTCAAGGGAGAATTGCGCCAGTATTCTTGAGTTTTCGCGTAAGCTGGATTATTGAGGTCTCGTCCATTGATGCGAGGGCCTTCCACTGGCAAATGGTATGCATCTAGCTTGATGGATTCGTTCTTCCGTTGTCGAGCATAGTTGATTTGGCTAATGACACCGAGTGTCGGCACGTAATCAGCTAATGTTGCCAAAGAATTACTCAAACGCTTTAGATTTTGATTCGGAGTCCATCCGCGTGATTTTGCATCCTCAAGTAAAGGCACATCGACATTGTATTCTTTATCTAATTGATATTTATCAAGCTGGTTAGCAATCCAAAGTAATATCCATCGTTGTGCTGCTTCAGGTGTGACCCACGGCATCGAAATCAAACGAAAAAGCTCTTTTTCAGACAACTCTTTTTGGTTATTGATAATTTTGTTAAAGTTACTTTTATCGATCCTGGTATGATCAGAAAACTCATCTCGAGATACCTGATCAAATTCGCGTTTCTCATTTTTCTCATTGAGTAAATGAGCGTGGTGTTCTTTTATGATTTCGGCAAGTTTCGCGCTATATTTTCCTATGCGCCTGTGTTTTCCAGGTGGATTTTTTTTAGTATTCATATCTATCCATCAAGCGAAGTGAATGGGTGTATCACTATAGTATCCAAGGAGATTTAACTGCATTGGTT
>NZ_PPPU01000077.1 GCF_006483455.1 Methylomonas koyamae | reverse complement strand
CCGCTGGGCCAAGGCATCACCAATGCCGTCGGTTTCGCCATCGCCGAACGCGCCCTGGCCGGCCAATTCAACCGCCCCGGTCATGACATCGTCGACCACCACACCTACGTATTCCTGGGTGACGGCTGCCTGATGGAAGGCATCTCCCACGAAGCCTGCTCGCTGGCCGGCTCCATGAAACTGGGCAAACTGATCGCCATCTACGACGACAACAACATCTCCATCGACGGCGAAGTCCGCGGTCACGGCGACGTCACCGGCTGGTTCCTGGACAACACCCCGGCCCGCTTCGAAGCCTACGGCTGGCACGTCATCCCCAAAGTCGACGGCCACGATCCGGACGCAGTGAAAAAAGCCATCGAAGAAGCTAAAAAAGTCAGCGACAAACCGTCCATCATCTGCTGCCAAACCATCATCGGCTTCGGCTCGCCGAACAAACAAGGCAAAGAAGAATGCCATGGTGCTGCGCTGGGTGAAGCCGAAGTGGCTGCGACCCGCGAACAACTGGGCTGGCCGCACGCCCCGTTCGAAATTCCGGCCGACATCTACGCCGGATGGGACGCCAAAGCCAAAGGCGACCGTTTGGAAAGCGCCTGGAACGCCAAATTCGCCGCCTACCAAGCCGCGCACCCGGAACTGGCTGCCGAATTCGAACGCCGCATGGCCGGTAAATTACCAGCCGACTGGAGCGAAAAAGCCAACGCCTTCATTGCCGAGGTCAACGCCAAAGCCGAAACCATCGCCAGCCGCAAAGCCTCGCAAAACACCCTGAACGGCTTCGGCCCGTTGCTGCCGGAACTGCTGGGCGGCTCCGCCGACCTGGCCGGCTCCAACCTGACCCTGTGGAAAGGCTGCAAAGACATCAACGCCCCTGGTCACGACGGCAACTACGCCTACTACGGCGTGCGCGAATTCGGCATGAGCGCCATCATGAACGGCATCACCCTGCACGGCGGCTTCAAAGCCTACGGCGCCACCTTCCTGATGTTCAGCGAATACGCCCGTAACGCCCTGCGCATGGCCGCCCTGATGAAAGCGCCAACCATCTTCGTCTACACCCACGACTCCATCGGCCTGGGCGAAGACGGTCCGACCCACCAACCGATCGAACAAACCGCCACCTTGCGCATGATTCCGAACATGCACGTCTGGCGTCCGTGCGACGCGGTCGAATCGGCGATTTGCTGGAAAGCGGCGATCGAACGCCAAGACGGCCCGAGCACCCTGATCTTCTCACGGCAAAACCTGCCACACATGGCTCGTAGCCAAGCCCAGATCGACGCGATTGCCAAAGGCGGTTACATCCTGAAAGACAGTAACGGCACCCCGGATGCGATCATCATCGCCACCGGTTCCGAAGTCGAACTGGCCGTCAAAGCTGCCGACGCCTTGGCCGCGAAAGGCAAAAACATCCGCGTGGTGTCCATGCCGTCGACCAACGTGTTCGAAGCCCAGGACCAGGCCTACAAAGACAGCGTATTGCCAGCGAGCGTGACCAAACGCGTCGTGGTCGAAGCGGGCGTGACCGACAGCTGGTGGAAATATGCCGGCAGCCAAGGCCGCGTGGTGGGCATGGACCGTTTCGGCGAATCGGCCCCGGCCGGCCAGCTCTTCAAAGAGTTCGGCTTCACCGTGGACAATGTCGTCGCTAACGTCGAAGC
>NZ_PPPU01000076.1 GCF_006483455.1 Methylomonas koyamae | reverse complement strand
GGTATCGCCGGCAAGCCGTGACGCCAGGCATAAAACCCCGCCATGCCGCCCAGCAAAACGAGGCAGGCCGCAATCGACACAGAGAATCGCGGCAGCCAACGCTGCAACCCCAGAGTTTCCCGCGCCGAACGGTTGACGATGGCCGGCGTAATCCGACCGGTGTTGGTGGCATAGGCGCCGAGCAAGGCTCTATCGCACAAGATATTGATCAGCCGCGGCACGCCGGCCGAATAGCGGTAGATCTGGCGAATCGCGGCGGCGCTGAACAGACGGTGGCTGCCTCGGCAAACCCGCAACCGGTGTTGAATATAAGCTTTGGTTTCGTCGAACGACAGCGGCAACAGATGGTAGCGGGCGGTGATGCGCTGGTTGAGCTGGCGCAACTCGCGGCGCGCCAACATCGCGTTCAGTTCCGGCTGGCCGACCAGAATGATTTGCAGCAATTTGGCCTTGCTGGTTTCCAGATTGGTCAGCAGCCGAATCTGCTCCAACACTTCCAGGCTCAGATTTTGGGCTTCGTCGATCAACAACACGGTGCGGCGGCCTTTGGCGTAGGCCGCCAGCAGATAGCGGTTAATCGCATCGATCAGGCTTTTCGCCGTCATCGCCTCGTGGGCTATGCCCAACTCGTCGCAAATCGTCGCCAACAGTTCGATGGCGTTCAACTTGGGATTCAAGATCAAGGCGATATCGATATTTTCCGGCAATTGTTGCAGCAGGCAATGGCACAACGTGGTCTTGCCGGTACCGACCTCGCCGGTCAACGCCACGAAGCCGCCGCCGCGGTCGATGCCGTACAGCAGATGCGCCAAGCCCTCCTGATGCCGCTCGCTCATATACATGAAATACGGATCGGGCGAGATCGAAAACGGCGCTTCGCTGAAGTTGAAGTATTGTTGGTACAAGGTAATGGCGATCCCAAAGAAAACTTGGCAGATGCTGATTTAAAGCCGGGCGAAGTGCAGTTAAAAGCTGGTACGTCCTGCAAACGGCCAGCGAACCCTCTCGATCACGGCAGCCCCTTTTTTAATTCCGCAACCACGCTGGCGGAAATCCGGTAACCGGCTTGATTGAGCTGGGTAACCGCTGCCTCGGCGTTATCGAGCAAGCCTTTACGCTGTCCCGCAAACAATACAGCCGCGGTGCCAACGATGTCCAAATGCATGCGTAAAGCCTGCTTGCGCGCCAGACCGTCATCCAAAATCAGCAGTGATTTGCCCGACCGCTGTAAAGCCAACTCGATACTGGACTGTTCGCCCGGTCCCAGGCTTTTGGATAATTTGTGTTTAGGTTCCGGGTTGGCGACACATTGCACCCAAGCCGTGGCCAATGCCTGCCGAATCAGCAGGCCATCCCGGGTAAGATTGCAAAGGCATTCGTCGGCCACCGCTTGCGTGACGGTGATTTGGTGGAACAACGCCGGCAGTAGCGGCAATTGGCCGATCTTGGCCAGCGCGATCAACGGGCCGGCATCGGCGATTACGACAGCCACGAATCCAGGGTCTGCATTTCCTTGCCGGTTTGCTGATCGGCCTCCACCAAATCGATATCCAACTGAGTCAGATGCTCGATAAACTCGGACAAACTCAAGCCGCTGACTTGCGCGGCGGCGCCCAAGGACAACACCCGGTCCTTGAACAAACTCGCCGCCAAGGCGGGTTTGAGCTGTTCGTTAATATCGCCCAGCGACGTTTTTAAATTAAACAGTAACGCATTCGGCTGATTACCTTTCAAAATCAACACAGGTTCCTGCTCGGCATGGCGCAAAGCTTCCGACGGATTTTTTTTCAAATTCCTGACATTGGTGGCGTACACGGCGCTACTCCCGATTAAAACCCGGAGTGTAGTCCACACTCCGGGCCAACGCAATTCGGTTTAGGGTTATACCCAAGCAGACTCGGTGCTTACGCGCAGATGCTTCGCTACAGTCCTGAAACCTTAGGGCCAAAGCCAGTCGTCGGCCTCCGGCAAATCCACACCATGCTCGTAGGCGTAATGCCGGCACTCGATCTGCATGTCGCGCATCTTTTCCTTGACGTGAGCGCCGGCGACTTTCAAACCGGGCAGGCGGTCGATCGCATCTATCACTAAACTATAGCGGTCAATTTCGTTTTGGATCGCCAACTCCAGCGGGGTATTGATGCTGCCTTTTTCCTTATAGCCGCGCACGTGCAAATTCTTGTGGTTAGTGCGGCGGTAGGCCAGGCGGTGGATCAGCCACGGGTAACCGTGGAAGTTGAACAGAATCGGTTTGTCCAGCGTGAACAGGCTGTCAAAATCCTTATCGCTCAAACCGTGCGGATGCTCGCTGGTCGGCGTCAGTTTGTACAAATCGACCACGTTAACGAAGCGGACTCTCAACGCCGGAAAGTGCTCGCGCAGGATCACGGTCGCGGCCAGTGCTTCCTTGGTCGGGATGTCGCCGGCGCTGGCCATCACCAAATCCGGCTCGGCGCCGGCATCGTTGCTGGCCCAGTCCCAAATACCGATGCCTTTGGTGCAGTGTTTGATTGCCGCGTCGATATCCAGATATTGCAGGTGCTTTTGTTTGTCGGAAACGATGACGTTGACGTAGTTGCTGCTACGCAGGCAATGGTCGGCAACGGCCAACAGGCAGTTGACGTCCGGCGGCAAATAAATGCGGGTGACCGCCGGGCTTTTGTTGACCACCAGGTCCAGAAAACCGGGGTCCTGGTGGGTAAAACCGTTGTGGTCCTGGCGCCAGACCGTCGAGGTGATCAACAAATTCAACGACGACACCGGCGCCCGCCAGGAGACCGCTTGCATCATCGCCAGCCATTTGGCGTGCTGATTGAACATCGAATCGATGACGTGGACAAAGGCTTCGTAAGTCGAGAAAAAGCCGTGGCGGCCGGTCAATAGATAGCCTTCCAACCAGCCTTCCAGCGTGTGTTCGGACAGCATTTCCATGACCCGGCCATCGACAGACAGCTCGCCACCGTCGGCATCTTCCGGCAGGAAGTCGGCCAGCCAGGTTTTCTTGCTGGCGGCGTAAATCGCATCCAGTTTGTTGGAGCTATTCTCGTCCGGGCCGAACACGCGGAAGTTGGCCATATTGTCGGCCATGATGTCGCGCAGGAACTGGCCAAGCGGACGGGTGTTTTCGGCGCTGATTTTGCCGGGACCGGGCAAGACCGCCGCGTAATCACGAAAATCCGGCATCCGCAGCGCCCGGCGCAACACGCCGCCATTGGCGTGCGGCGTCGCGCTCATCCGGCGTTGGCCTTGCGGCGCCAGCGCTTTCAGTTCCGGCAGCAAACGGCCGTCGGCGTCGAATAATTCTTCCGGTTTGTAGCTGCGCAGCCAGTCTTCCAGTTGTTGTAACTGCGCCGGATTTTCCCGGACCGAGGCCATCGGCACCTGGTGGGCGCGCCAGAAACCTTCGACTTTATGGCCATCGACGAACTTGGGACCGGTCCAGCCTTTCGGCGAACGCAGCACGATCATCGGCCAGCGCGGCCTTTCCACCTCGCCGCCGTTGCGAGCCGCCTGCTGTATCTTGCGGATTTCCAGTAAACAAGCGTCCAGCGTCTCGGCCATTTTCCGGTGCATCGCCAGCGGTTCGTCGCCTTCGACGAAATACGGCGTCCAGCCGTAGCCTTTGAACAAATCCTCCAGCTCCTGATGGGAGATGCGTGACAGCAGCGTCGGGTTGTTGATCTTGTAGCCGTTCAAATGCAGGATCGGCAACACCGCGCCATCGCGGGCCGGATTCAGAAATTTGTTGGAATGCCAGGACGTTGCCAGCGGCGCGGTTTCGGCCTCGCCGTCGCCGACTACGGCCGCGACCAGCAAATCCGGATTGTCGAAGGCTGCGCCGAAAGCGTGAGAAATGCTGTAACCCAGCTCGCCACCCTCGTGAATCGAACCCGGCGTTTCCGGCGTGCAATGGCTGCCAATGCCGCCCGGAAACGAGAACTCTTTGAAGAACTGGCGCATGCCCTCTTCGTCCTCGCCCTTATTCGGGTAGATCTCGCTGTAGCTGCCTTCCAGATAGGCCGGCGCCAATACGCCGGGCGCGCCGTGGCCGGGACCGGCGATGAACAATACGCTCTGGTCGTATTGCTTGATGATCCGGTTCAAATGCACATAGGCAAAACTCAGACCCGGACTGGAGCCCCAATGGCCGAGCAGGCGGCGCTTGATGTGTTCGGGCTGCAAGGGCTGGCGCAGCAACGGATTGTCGCGCAGGTAAATCATACCGGCGGCCAGGTAATTGCAGGCGCGCCAATAGGCGTTTATCTGTTGCAATTCGTTATCGGAAACTGGAGTGCTCTTATTCATCGTTGCTTCACCGTTGGGTTAAAAACGCCGCACATCGCTGTCGCGGTCAGGCCGGCGCATAGCCGCCGGCATCGATTAGTTGCCGGGTGCGGGCATAAGTTTCCTGAATGATTAAGGCGTCAGTGCTGGCCCGATGGCGATGCAACGCAAATTCCTGGATTACCTGGTGCTTGGTATGGTTCCAGATTTCCATTTGGGTTTCTCTCAGAATCATTTCCAGAGCGCTGAGGTAAAAACTCGGTTGCAGGCCGGACTGGTAAAACAGGCGGGACAGCCAGGGTTTGTCGACCACCCAACCGTCGCAATACACGGTTCTGCCGGCTAAAAACTCATTGAGTTCGGCGGCCACTTGTCGTATCGGTTTACCGTAGTTCAGCAACGTGTCCCGGCTCAGGCCGTGCACCTGTTCGGCCTGGTCGTCCCAATACACCCAATTGCCGGCCGGCCGGATCAAAGCGCAGTACTTTTGCCCGGAGCCCAATACCACACCAACTTCGATCGGGTAACTGTCGACACCGAAGCCGGACGCTTCAAAATCGAGCACATTCGGTCTGAGGGGCTGCATCTGCGTATCCTTTTGCGTGCGGGCTGATTCAGTAAGCCTAGCGCAAAGACCCAGTTAACGTAAGGATTTTCGGGAATGGCACCCAAATCGCCAAAGGCGGAAAAGGCACTATCGATGCGGCCGGGTTTTGGCGGCCGTTTTTTTCGAGGCAGCCTGCGCTTTTTTGGCCGATTTACTATGCGCACGCTTTTTGGAATGCGCACCGGTCTCGCTCGGCAACGGTGGCGCGGCCGGCGCGGCATTGATCGGCACGGCAGCCTCGGCCAGATCGTCGCGGTCCGGCGGCAGGTCGGGCGTCGGCAAGCTTGCCGCGCTGTCCCCATTGCCGGTTTCGTCGACTGCGGCACGGTCGCAGTCCGGCAAGTCCTGATCTTCCGGCGAGCAGATCACCCGATAAACGATGCGGCGGCCGTCGTTTTTGCCGGCTGGCGCAAGTTCCGGCTGCGCTTTCGGCGCGGTGTCGTCGGAGATGCTGCCCAGCAATTCGGCACGGGCCAAACCGCTAACGACCGACAAACCGATCAGGAGACTCAAGTAACAAGCAAGCAACGTAAAGCGACTATTAACCGGCCCCTTAAATATCTTGGTTCCCGTGAAAGCTGGAGCCCAGCCTCCACGCTGGATTCCCGCTTTCGCGGGAATGACGGCCACAGGGCGTCTACGGGCCAGGCTCATTAATTCGAATCGACGCGAATCAAACATGGCTTTGCGATTTTTTCAGGGTGCGCTTGGCCTGGTTCCATAAATCGTCCAGTTCGGCCAGCTGGCAGTCGCGCAATTGCCGGCCGGAGGCTGCGACTTCCTTTTCGATGTAATTGAAACGGCGGGTAAATTTTTTGGTGGCATCGCGCAAGGCAATCTCCGGATTGACTTTCAAATGCCGGGCCAGATTGACCGCCACCAGCAACAGGTCGCCGACTTCCTCGTGGATATGGGTCTGATCGCCGGACAGCCAGGCTTCGTGCACCTCCTGCAATTCCTCCCGCACTTTTTCGAACACCGGCTCGGTATCCGGCCAGTCGAAGCCGTGGCTGGCCGCCCTGTTCTGGATTTTCTCGCATTGCACCAAGGCCGGCAGACTGTGGGCAACGCCGGCCAGCACGCTTTCGGCGTGTTGTTGCGGTTGCTTTCGCTTGCGTTCCTCAGCTTTGGCTTCCTCCCAGGCTTGCTGGCGTTGCTCGTCGTTGTCGAATTTGACGCCGGCGAAGACGTGCGGATGGCGGGAAACCAGTTTTTCGCCGATCGCAGCGGCGACTTGTTCGAAATCGAACAGGCCGCGCTCCCGCGCAATTTGCGAATGAAACACCACCTGCAACAACAGATCGCCCAGCTCGCCGCGTAAATCCTCGAAATCGTTACGCTCGATCGCGTCGGCAACTTCGTAGGCTTCTTCGATGGTATACGGAATCAGACTATGAAAATCCTGCTTCTGATCCCAGGCGCAACCCGTTTCCGGATCGCGCAAGCGGGACATCAAGCCCAGCAATTCCTGCGTCTTGCTTAAACTCAAAACGTGGAACCGAAGGTTTCCTGATAGCGTTTTTTGAATTCCGCCATCGTGAAGGTATGGTTCTGGGTGCCGTTGTGCTCGATCTTGATCGCCCCCAGCAGCGAGGCGATGCGGCCGGTGACCTCCCAGTCGTAATCGTTGATCAGGCCGAACAACAAACCGGCGCGGTAAGCGTCGCCGCAACCGGTCGGGTCGAGAATTTGTTTGGGATTGGCCGGCGGAATGTCGATGACCTCGCCGCGGGTATAGACTTTGGAGCCCTGGCTGCCCAAGGTCACGATCAAGGCGTCGACCTTTTCGGCGATTTGTTCCGGCGTCAGACCGGTACGCTGTTGCAGCAGTTCGAATTCGTAATCGTTGAAGGTGGCGTAATTAGCCTGCTCCAAAAACTGCAACAGTTCCGCGCCGTCGAACATCGGCATGCCTTGGCCGGGATCGAAAATGAACGGGATGCCCTGTTCGACGAACTGGGCGGCGTGCTCCTGCATGCCTTGCTTGCCGTCCGGCGAGACGATGCCGATCGTGATTTCCGCGTCCAGCGGCACGCTGTTGAAATGCGAGAAATTCATCGCTCCCGGATGGAATGCGGTGATCTGGTTATCGTCCTGGTCGGTAGTGATATAGGCCTGGCCGGTGTAATGGTCGTCCAGCACCTTGATGTAACGGCTGCTGATGCCGCATTGGCTGAGCCATTGCGCATAGGGCTCGAAATCGTGGCCCACGGTCGCCATGATCCAGGGCTCTTCCTGCAACAATTTCAGATTGTAGGCGATATTGCCGGCGCAACCGCCGTATTCGCGCCGCATCGCCGGCACCAGAAACGACACGTTCAGGATATGGACTTTTTCCGGCAGGATGTGGTTTTTGAATTTGTCGTGAAACACCATGATGGTGTCGTAGGCCATGGAGCCACAGATCAATGCACTCATTGTTTTCCTTTGGGTTTGACTAAACTTTAGCGGCCCTAAGGTAACGGATGTTGCTAACCGGTACAAGATAGCAGGCGAAACAAGCCAAACCGCCTGTCGCCTACAACAGTATCATGCCCCAGGTCGCCGCCGCCCAGATCAAAGACAGCATCACCGCCGCCGAACCGATGTCCTTGGCCCGGCCCGACAATTCGTGGTGTTCGAAACCGACCCGATCGACAACGGCTTCGACCGCGGAATTCAACAATTCCACCAGCAGCACCAACACCACGCTACCGATCAGCAACACCTTTTCTATCGCGGTTTGCCCCAGCCACAAGGCCAGCGGGGTGGTCACGACGAACAACGCCACTTCCTGGCGAAACGCCTCCTCATGCTGCCAAGTGGCCTTGAAGCCGGCAATCGAAAAAAAACAGGCGTTGATCAAGCGCCGCAAACCCTTTGCGTTTTGGTTAGCCATCGGTGGTTCTTATGCCTCTATAAAATCTTGGTAACCCTGCGCGTCCAACAACTGGTCCAGTTCGGCAGGATCGTCGGCCCGGATGCAAAACAGCCAGGTTTGGTATGCATTTTCATTGACCAGTTCCGGTGCGTCCTGCACCGCCTCGTTGACCGCCACGACACTGCCGCCGACCGGGCTGAACAAATCGGATGCGGTCTTGACCGACTCGACCACGGCCAATTGCTCTTGCGCTTTGACGACGCGACCGACCTCGGGCAAACCGATGAAGACGATATCGCCCAATTCGGACTGGGCAAAATCGGTAATACCGACACGCACAATGCTGTCATCTTCCAACTTGGCCCATTCGTGGGTTTGCGCGTATTTCAAATTTTCTGGTGCTTCTGTCATGGGGTGTCCCTCTAGCCTTAATCAATCCGAAACAGCATAACCGGCTAATTTTTTAACACAACAAAAAAATGTCGGCCCCGCCGCCGCGAACTTTATAATCTGCGCCGACTCCGCTCCCGGCCGGCAGCCAACGCCGACGGCCGGATTTGTTCACCCAACCCTTCGACCCAGTTCATGCTTAGCGCTTATGCCCTGGCCGGCTTATTAGGCTGTTTTCCCATATTGGCCGCCGCCGCGAGCGATGACGACGATGCGCCGGCAGCTCCCGCCACAGCCCCGGCGACAGTCTCGGTACAGGCGGAAACGCTGACCCTGGATGCGACCGCCCAAAACCTGGCCGGTATTCGCAGCCAACCGTTGCAGGCGGTACGCCGACAACCCGAATCCACCGCCTACGGCACCGTGTTGAACCCGGAACCGTTATTGGCGGTGCGCCAGCAATTTCTGGCGGCGAGCGCCCAGCAGGCCGGAGCCCGTTCCCGCTTCAGCGAAGCCGAACACAATCTAAACCGCACCCGCGACCTGCACCGCCAGGACATCGTTTCCACCCGCCGTCTGCA
>NZ_PPPU01000075.1 GCF_006483455.1 Methylomonas koyamae | reverse complement strand
GGTTTCGACCAACTCCACCGCCGCGCCGTAGACGTCGCCGGTGCAGCCGCCCAAGCGGGCGATGGCGGTGCGGCGCAGCCAAAACAGCAGTAGCCCGGCGGCCAATAGCGCCGGCCAACCCGCCAGCGCCAAGCCCAATAGCGCGCTGGCCGCGATCGGCCAGCGCGCCGCGTCTGCCGGAAACTGTTCTAGCAGTTTGGCGGCCAGGCCGTGAGGATTGACGTAAGCGCTGCTGCACATCAACAGCAAAATCGCCGCCCGACCCAATACCGGCGCCAACACCAGCGCGGCATAGCGTTGTTCGGCCAGCAGTGCCTCGATCGCCGCGAATTTCAGCAGCAACACCAGCAACAAGAGACAAACCGCAATCGGGCCGGAGCTGGGGTCTTTCATAATCCGCAAGCTACGCTCGCGGTCGCCGTAGCCGCCGACCCAGGCATCGGCGCAATCGGCCAAACCGTCCAGATGCAGGCCGCCGGTCAGCAACACCCAGGCTACCAACACCAGAGCGGCGCTCGCCAAGTGTGGACCGCCAGCCAACGCCGCCGCCAGCAGCGCCATTAGCAAACCCAGCAGCAGACCCACCGCCGGATAATACAGTGCGGATTGACCCAATCGGTGCGGGTCGGCCGGACCGGTGTCCGGGACCGGAATGCGAGTCAGAAACTGTAAGGCCAGCCAGAATGCCTGCACGGTTATTTCAGATGCCGGCCCTTGGCGTCTTTATCGATATGGCCGGTAAAAATCAGTACGCCTTCGATAAAGCCCCACATCACGCCGAAACCGCCGGTGCCCAGCGTGACCAGGGTTTGCAACAGACCCAGCATATAAAACCCCAGATAAATCCGGTGCAGACCGATCGCGCCGAAAGCAATACCCAGCAAGGCCGCCAACATCCGGCTCTTTACCGGTTTGACTTCCATCAAGTAGGCGCCGACCGGACTGACTTCGGTGACCTTGCCGTCGTCCTGATCGAAATCGACGTCGTCGCCGGCTTTAGGCGGCTCTTGGGAGGTCCATTGGTCGATATGGAATTCGTAAAACTGGTTTTGGTATTTGATAACGCCGGTTTGGCAGCGTTCGTCGTAACTTTCGATATGTCCTAGCATGGGCTAATCCGCATTGGTTTGAGTTGTTTTTATTATTCTGCCGCGCCGGAGCGACTCGGATATTTGCAGCGCCGGCCATGATACGGGAAAGCGCCATGGCCTGCCATCGTCCGCAACGCTCGCTACCGGCGTCAGCCTGCGGATACTCCGGCTTCGGCAAAGGTCGCCATTTCGTTGTGCAGCCGGCAGGCCATTTGCAGGATAGGTACCGCCAACGCCGCGCCGCTGCCCTCGCCCAGACGCATGTCCATCGTCAGCAGCGGCCGGGCTTGCAACGCCTGCAGCACCCGGCCGTGGCCCATTTCCGCCGAACAATGGCCGAAGAAAAACCAGGCCGTGCAGCCGGGGTTGAGCCGCGCTGCCAGCAAGGCGGCGACGCTGCTGATGAAACCGTCGACCAAAACCGGCAAACCCTGCTGCGCGGCGGCGATGTAAGCGCCGGCCAGTGCGGCGATTTCGAAACCGCCCAAGGTTTGCAGAATGGCAAGCGGCGTATCCAACAGCGGCCGGTGGCGTTGCAGCGCGGCCTCGATCACCGCGGCTTTGCGGCCGATTTGTTCCGGCAGCAAACCGGTCCCGGCGCCGGTAATCTCCACGGCCGGCAGACCCAAACAGGCCGCGGCCAACGCGCTGGCGCTAGTGGTATTGGCGATGCCCATTTCGCCGCCGACGAACAGTTGCGCGCCGTTGGATAGCGCCCGCGCCACGGCACGGCGGCCGGCGGCCAGGGCGAATTCCAGTTGGGCGGCGGTCATCGCCGGGCTCTCGACGAAATTGGCCGTGCCGGCTCCGGCGCGGTCGGCAATCACGTTCGGCAGTGCCACCGGTTGCAGCAAGCCGGTGTCGACCACCTCGAAATCAGCGCCGATATGGCGAGCCAACACATTGACCGCGGCGCCCCCGGCGGCGAAGTTTTTCACCATTTCCGCGGTGACCGCTTGCGGAAAGGCCGATACACCCTCGGCGGCGATACCGTGGTCGGCGGCAAAGACGCTGATATGAATGCGGTCTATGCCCGGCGCTGGGCTGCGTTGCATCGCCGCCAGCCGGGCGGCGCAATCCTCCAACACGCCCAAGGAACCGGGCGGTTTGGTCAGTTGCTGCTGGCGTTGTTGGGCTTGCAGGTAATAGTCGGCCGCGGGCGCGGCAATCGGCTCGAAGATCCAATTCATCGGCGGGATTAAACCTGTTTCAGGATTTGCGGTAAACCGGCGGTGACCAGCACCACTTTATCGCAGAGTTGGGCCAGTTTTTGGTGGAGGAAGCCGGCTTCGTCGACGAAGCGGCGTGTCATCGGATCGGCGGCGACCACGCCCAAGCCGACTTCGTTACTGACCAGAATCACCCGCTGGCCGCCGGTACTCAACGCCTTGCACAAGGCATCGCGATGGTCGCGGTAACGCTCCGCCTGCAGATTCCCTTGCCGGTCGAACAGCGCATTACACAGCCACAAGGTCAGACAATCCACCAGCAAACATTGGCCGCTGCCGGCCGATTCGGTAATGACCCGCGCCAAATCCAGCGGCTCTTCCACGGTTGCCCACTCGGCCGGCCGCCGCTGCCGATGGTGGTCGATCCGCGCCTGCATTTCGGCATCGCCGGCTTCAGCCGTCGCCACATAGACTACCGGCAGACCGCTGGCCAGCGCCTGTTGTTCGGCGTAACGGCTCTTGCCGGAACGGGCGCCGCCCAGCACCAATTCAATCATCGGCCAGGCGCACCGCCAGCACATCGCATTGGGCATGGTGCAACACGCCGTTGGCGGTAGAACCCAATAATAAAGCCAGGCCGTGGCGGCCGTGCGAGCCAACCACGATCAAATCGACTTGGTTTTCCGCGGCGACGCGGACGATTTCCAGTTTCGGGCTGCCCATCTCCAACCATTGCCGCTCGGCCGGCACGCCCAATTTTTCGCCCAATTCGGCCAGCCGTTTTTTAGTGGCTTCGATCAGTTCCTGGGTCAAGTCGACGTCGAACGGAATCATCGGCCCGTAGGCCGGATCGGTAATCGGTAAGTTATCGACCACATGCACCAGGCTGAGTTGGGCCTGGTTTTGTTCGGCAAGGCGTTTGGCTTTTTCCGCGACTTGGCCGCCGTGTTCAAAAAAATCGGCGGCCAGCAAGATATGTTGGTACAGCGTCATAAATAAGCTCCAGGTTAATCGGCGGCAGGTCCGGCGAATAATAAGGTCATTACTTGCGAGGAAATCAGTACATATAAAAACGCCAACGCCAAACCGAAAAGCAAGGGCCGATCCAGCGCATTGCGGAAGATGTGGCCGTTGACCAGCCAATGCCAGATCATCATGCCCATCACCACGATGAAAGCAACGTCGCCGATCTGGGTTTGCAAGCTGGCCACGGCCGGAATTGCGCATAAGCTGATCAGGGCGTCGGTACCGAGCAAGGCGGTAAAGGTCTGCGGAAACCGGGCGGTTTTGCCGGCGAAATACAGCAGCGGATAACAAAACCCGACCAGTAGCGCGGTTTCCACCGCGATCTGAGCGATGGCTTTGCTCCAGGAGCCGTCCAGCAGCAGAATCAAAAGATTGACGCCGATATAGGGTAAGAAAACCAGCCGGTACAACACCGGAGCGGCCGGTACATCCTGCGGACCTTTACGCAGGATGGTAATTTCGAAAAACAACACAATCAGTTGGTACATGGTCACTCCGCTTGTTGTAGGTTTTCCTCCGCGGCCAGCCAATCCGTCTCGGCTTGTTCCAGCGCACTGTCGATCTGGCTTTTGCGGCTTAGCAGTTGTTTTAATTGTTCCTTGTGTTCGTCGGCATAAATCGCCGGATCCGCCAGCATTTCCTCCAGATCCCGTTGTTGCTGGTGAAACTTTTCCACCGCCGCTTCGGCCTTTTTGACCGCATCCAGCAGCGGCTTCAGCCGTTGCCGGCGTTCGGCATCCTGCTTGCGTTGGTCTTTGCGCGATACGTTGCCGGTCGAGTCGCTACCGGCGGCCGGTTCGTCCGCAGCCCTCTTCTGTTCCGCCAGCCATTGCTTGTAATCGTCCAGATCGCCGTCGAAAGGCTGCAGCCGGCCACCCGCCACCAACAGCAACTGGTCGGTGACCGAACGCAGCAAGTGCCGGTCGTGCGACACCACCACCAGCGCGCCCTGGTAGTCCTGCAAGGCCACGCTCAACGCGTGGCGCATTTCCAGATCCAGATGGTTGGTGGGCTCGTCCAGCAACAACAGATTCGGATTTTGATAGACCAGCATCGCCAGCACCAGCCGGGCCTTTTCGCCGCCGGAAAACGGCCCGACCGGATCGTTGACCTTGTCGCCGCGAAAATCGAAGCCGCCCAGAAAATTGCGCAAATCCTTCTCGGTGGCCTGTTTGTCCAGTTGCTGCAAATGCCACAGCGGGCTTTCCTCCAGCCGCAGCAATTCGAGCTGGTGCTGGGCGAAATAGCCGATGTTCAAATCCTGGGCGGTCTGCAGCTTACCAGCCAACGCCGGCATTTGCCCGGATAAAACTTTGATTAAGCTGGATTTGCCGGCGCCGTTAGGGCCGAGCAGGCCGATCCTGTCCCCGGGCGAGATCGACAGGCTGGCGTTTTTGATCACCACCTTGTCGCCGTAGCCGATGTCGGCTTCCTCGATCTTCAATAGCGGATTCGGCATCCGTTTCGGCGGCGGGAAGGCGAATCCGAACGGCGAATCGATGTGGGCCTGGGCGATGATTTCCATCCGCTCCAGCGCCTTGATCCGGCTTTGCGCCTGGCGGGCCTTGGTGGCTTTGGCCTTGAAGCGGTCGATGAAGCTCTGGATGTGGGCAATCTCGCGCTGCTGCTTTTCGAAGGCGGATTGCTGCTGCGCCAGTTTCTCGGCCCGCATCCGCTCGAAGTCGGAATAGTTGCCGGTATAGATCTCGGCCTTGCCTTGTTCGATATGGACGATGTGGTCGGTGATCGCATCCAGAAAATCGCGGTCGTGCGAAATCAGCAACAGCGTGCCGGGATATTTGACCAGCCAGTCCTGCAAATAAATCACGGCGTCCAGATCCAGGTGGTTGGTGGGTTCGTCCAGCAACAACACGTCGGAGCGGCACATCAGGGCCTGAGCCAAGTTCAGCCGCATCCGCCAGCCGCCGGAAAACGAACTGACCGGCCGGGCTTCCTGCTCGCTGGTAAAACCCAGACCGTTCAACAACCGCGAGGCGCGGGCCTGGGCGGTGTAGCCGCCGGCGTGCTCCAGTGCCGCATGCAATTCCGCCAGTTTCAAACCGTCGTGCGCCTGCTCCGCCGCAACCAACTCGGCCTGCAGCCGGCGCAAGGCCTGATCGCCGTCCAGCACGTAATCGATCGCCGAACACGGCAATGCCGGAGTTTCCTGGGCGACATGGGCGATTTCCAGATTCGGCGGCAACGAGAACTCGCCTTCGTCGGCATGCAACTCGCCGCGCAACAGCGCGAACAAGCTGGATTTGCCGGCACCATTGGCGCCGGTCAAGCCGATTTTCTGGCCTTTATGAATGGTGAAAGACGCCCCGCTGAACAGTTGGCGGCTGCCGCGGCGAATCGCGATGTTTTTGAAATTGAGCATGGTGGCGATAAAACGTTCGGCTCGGCGACATGCCGCACCGGGATCGCGATTTTAGCGCGGGATGGGGTTCGGTGGGTGACGGATTTTGTGCCGCCCGTCCGAAGCCGGAGCGGGCGGCGGGGGGAGTCCCGTGGCGGCGGCTTAGCGCCGGTAAACTTCGATACCGGCCTTGATCGCCCGTTTGGCAATGGCTGCATAAGCACCGGATTTGCAAAGCACGAACAGGTTTTGCGGCAGTTGGAGTTCGGCAATCAGCTGCTGCGTCAGTTTTTTTTCGTTGGCAAAGCGGGTTTTGGCAAACGCCACGACATAGGTTTTGGCCTCGGGATAATGCTGCATCGGTTTTTCCGCCAGCCAAATACGCTTGACGCCGGACAAGTTTTGCCCGGCTGCGCGCAACACGGCCAAAGTGTCGTCGTCGGCACCGGGCATGATCAACACGTCTTTGCGCGTCAGGTTTTGCCGCTCGATAGCCGCGGCATGGTTGACGTCGATTTGCCGCTCCGCCCGGCGTACCCACTGCTCCGCAGCAGCGTCCTCGCCCCGGCTGCGGTAAAAGTATTCCAGCCAGCGACAACCGTCGAGCGCCAATTCCGGCTTGGCCTGCATCGCGGCCTGGATTGCGTCGATACCGGCCGCATCTCCGCGTTTCAACAGCAATCGGCCGATCACGAAGTCGGCATTGGCGTCGATATGGGCGGCGCGGTAACGTTGAAACAGCGGCAGCGGATCGATATCGGGCGCAAATTCCTCGGTCAGCGTCGCCAAACGCCAGTGCTGGTCGCGGCTCAGGGTTTCGGCCGGCAATGGCGTCAATTCCGCGAGTTGGCTGCGGCCTTGTTGACAATAATTGAAGCGCTCCTGCCACTTGTCGCCATGGCGCTGCAGCCAAAGCCGGTCGAAGTCGGTCAATACGGTGGTCAAGCGTTCGCCCAACCAGGCATGAGCCGCCGACAGCGCCGGCATTTTCGGCAGCGGGGTTCCGGCCTGCAGCGCCTGCAACCGGTCGCTCAGCGCCGGGTGGGTATCGTAGTGGCCGGTCGCCACCGCCATCGCTTCGGCGGATTTGCGCTGCAATTCGTCGGCCGCAAACGGGGCCTGGCTCAGGAAATCGCGCAACGGGCCGAACGGCGCAGCCGGCTGCTCGTTGCAATCGGCTTGCTGGAAAAACGGCGCCCAGAACCGCTCGTTGACCAGACCGCTGACCACGTAGCTGTTGACCAAAGCCTGCGCCGCATCGGCGCGGCTGGTCAGTTGCGCGGCGACGGCGTCGGCGGCGAATTCGTTGCTGCGGGCCAACGCGAACGAATAGGCGGCAAAGGTCGGCGCATACCAATCGAAAAAGCGCCGCATCAAGGATGCGCCGATGTTTTGTTGTTGCTCCAAGCCGTCGATGATGCGTTGCCAACCCAGCCTGACCCGGTAAATCCAGCCGCCGAAACGGCCATGCGCGGCCGACAGATGGCCCAGTTCGTGGGCGATCACGGCTTCGGCCTGAGCCGGAGACAGACTCATCAACAATTCCAGACCGAGTATCAATGTGTTTTTCGGAAAGCCGAATACACCCAGCCGCGGGGTCTGTACGATGGCGGCGTTGGCTTCCGGCGTCAGAATCACTTGGTGAATTCGCGGCGCGCGCAGTTGCCGGCTCAGGGTTTTCAGACGGTCGAACAGTTGCGGATACTGCTTGGCGGTCAGGCGGTAACCGTCGGGCGCGTCGAACTTGACCCACAGCGCCCTTAGCAGCACGTAGATCATGCCCAAAATCACGAAGATCAATTTCTTCTTCAGCAACAGAATCGCAAAGGTGGTGCTGGCCAACGCGGCCCAGCCGATGCCGACGCTGAGCGCCAACAAGGTAAACAGCACGCCGAAGATCACCAGATAACCCAATAGCGCCATCAGGCCGACTTTGGCCCGGTACAGATCGGGCCGTTGCTGCGCTTCCCGTTCCGCGCGGCAGATCAGGGCTTCCAGGTGTTCGCGGCGTTCGGTCGTGGATTTCATCGCAGGCTCCGTGCAGAGAAGGTTGAGTTAGTGGCATCGGCAAAAAAGCCGCCGGCATGACGGCCCGGATATCATAACCAACCTAACGGAAAGATTGTGCGGTTAATCTTGAAGGAACCGGCGATGGACAGCGGCCGGGAAGCGCTTGCGCCCGATGCCGCCTAGCCCCACCGGCAACCGCCGGCGCGAAACGGATACTCCGACCGTTTAGACCTCGGCCGCACACCGGCCGCACGGCCGGTTGCGACGGAAGCTGCCGGCCCAGGTGGCGGCGATGCCGGTCAAAAATAACGGCAACGCCGCCGGCAAGGGCACCGGTTGGATCGGAATGCCGAACGTGCCTGACTCGGAGGCGGCGATCGTCACACCCTGCGGCAGAATCAGATTCAGCGTCGCGGTGTTATTCAAGGCGCCGGTGATGATGGCGTTCTGATCGACCGCGAATATCGTGAAACTCAACAAGGCGCCGATATCGGCGTCGACATTGCCGGTAAAAGTTTTGGTCACCGACAAGGTATCGCTGAAGGCGCCGTCGCTACTATAAAAGCTGGAGTCGAAGGCATCGGCGCCGCTGGTCGGGCCGAAATTGATCGAAGCAAAACCGCTGGCGCTGCCGCCTAAGATGCTCAAAATGCCGTCCACTTGCAGTTCGAAAGTCACCTCGTAAGGCGTAGCCAGGTCGGAGTGCAGAGAAATCACGTCGTCCAATTCGGCACGAGCGCTGAGTACGCCAATTTCGCCGTTGGCTTTAGCGTCTTGCGCCGTATTGTCGATTTGGCCGAACACTTTCAACTCCAGCAGGCCGATATCGGCCGAGGCAATGTAATAGAAGGCACCGTTCGGATCGCCGGCCTGGACCGTGACGACTGAGCGGTCGAACGGCGTACCGGGCGGACTGGGTTCGGCATCCGCGGTCACGTTTTCGCGAACGAAGTTGCCGTCCAAATCGGTATAACCGGCCGCCCCGATTTGGGAGACGGCGTGTGCGGATAAACTGAAGCAGGCTAGCAAGCCGCCGCAAAGCAGGGAATAAGCGCTAGGGTTTCGCATTGGGAATCCTCCTGAAAATTGCAGGTAAAGGCCAAACGGCAGCGATAGTCTAACGCGCGGGAATAGCGAATAATATGTTAGCTATTTCACATTTTATGTCCGAATTTACTGACTTGATCTATGCCTTGTGCCGGCCTGAAATCGATCGGAAATAAACCGAGGGCCAAGCCGACGGGAATGGGAATGGAAAGCTATGGCGCTTGGAATGGGACGGAATGAGGGGGATCGTCCCGTTGCTGCCTATCATTGATGATATATAGAAGGGAAAATCATATGCTGATCAATAAATTATCTTGTCATAGATCATTTATTGGTGGATATACGGAACTTTTTAATTGCTAGTTAGCAGGTTGGTGAAAAACCATATTCTAGCCACTAACTCAGCTGGAAGAGGTCTTTATTTAGTGTCAAAGCCAATCTGGTGTCACTAAATATAGGCTCGGTTGGTTGTAAAAAAGAGTTTTTCACCAACCTGTTAGGTGTTTAATCCTACTTGAAATGAATTGAAGGAGCTATAAAGATAAAGCATGAAGGAGTCCTCGAAAAAACTGCCTTTAGAATCTGAAGATCATCATTGGTGGCCTCAGTGTGTTTCCAAGCACTGGAAAGATAATCAAGGCCATATACATAAGATGTCTTCAATAGGAACTGTTAGTCCTTATAAAAAACATAGAAAACTTGGTTATATTCCAAATGCCCATTCAATTAAATTTTCAGGTGAGCCAACAGTTTGGGATGAATCCTATGAACACTATTTCGATTTTGTAGATAATAATAAAGGTTTTCCTTCTATTATAAAGTGGCTTAGAGACTTGAAGAGTAATTACAGTTCTCAGGATGAAGATAATGAAAAAATAGATTTACTGCTTGATTGCTCATTATCCTTGGTTGTCAGAAGTCCTCGATTTCGCAATCAAATAAAAAATAATATTGAACAGTTTGGTGGTCATAATGCAAGTGAACTTTTAATAAGTATTAATCAAAGAAATACATTTGAAAAATTTAAAAATTCACTCAGTCATCAAGGAAAGTTTGCAGTAATTTTATCCAATGAACAAGAGTTTATTTTTGGGGATGGGTTTTATCAAAATTTTGTATCTTCTATAGATATTCCCTTAGAGCCAAGAATGATAGTTCCTATATTGCCTGATATTTGTGTGCTCTACAGTCGCCCTATGTCTTATAGTGCTAAGCCAAGATTAATTACAAGAGAATTAAAAAAGGAGGACATAGATTTTATAAATCAAACTACAATGGTTTACAGCAAGGACTACGTCGTTTATAAGTCTCAACAACCTGTAATTACAAAAAATTTTAGTTGTAATAAGTTTTTAGAGTACGGCTTTAATGGTGACCCAGTGATTAACGCTTTTTCAAGCATTTTTAATTAATAAGACACCTAACATGGCGCTCAAGCCGACCCGCTTCCGCTACGCTCCAGCGGTCGGCTTAGCTCTACGTTATGCAATCAGCCAACAAGGAGACACGAATGGCGCGTAATACGATGAATTGGATGAAACTCTGGGGAATCGTTGCGATCTTTCTGACCGGGATCGCCCTTGCGGAGCCGTCGATATCGCCGAGTTACGTTACGGGAAAAGCCAAGAAACTCTATAGCGTAATCTTCGGTATTGTGGTGGAGGCCAATGGTTCAGTCCGTTCAGTGCGAGTTGCCCGCGTCACTGATCCAATATCCGGTGGCGTAGCTCCGGTTGATGCGTCTGTTCCACCAGTATATGTAGATGCGGCCAAGAAATATATTCTTGATAAGGGGTATTCACCGAAACTCGATAATGGAAAGCCAGTAGAGTTCTACACCTATTTCTTTTATGACCCAGCAAATCCTCAAGTGTTGATAACTGAAATCAAGTAACAGCCAATGCATAACCAACGTATCAACTTGACCCCAAAAAGCTATGCTCCTATCGTCGCTACGCTTTTGCTGTCAAGTTACCCTTATCGTTGAATGATAGCTCTGAGACCATCACTTTCCATTGATTCAAAAAGCTTGATGGCCGGCTTTTGGCCGGACTTACTCCTTTTAACTAGATTGTTCCGTACCGAGTAGTCCCCGGCTCAATGTCGTAAAGTTAAGGATGGATAGGGGTCGGAAAGGG
>NZ_PPPU01000074.1 GCF_006483455.1 Methylomonas koyamae | reverse complement strand
GCGTGACCGGGGTGCCGGCAGGAATGCCGCTGACGCTGTCGTTAGCCGCGAACGGCGGCAGATTTCCACCGGTAATCTGCGCCCCCGGCAATGTACCGGGGTTTAGTAACAACACTTCCGGGACGATATTGTTGAATGCCACACTTGGGCCGGTGGTATCGAAACCGTTGGTCACCGGCGCCACCGGATTCAGATAGTCGACGCTGACCGGCACATGGCCTTCGTTACCGGCAACGCCGCCTGCGGCGCCGGCAGCCGGGGCTCCTGCCGCAGTCGGATCGGCAATTTGGGTCGGATCGGCACCCGCTAGCAAGGCTGCTTGAATATCTTCAACAGAGGGACCGGCCGGCGGCGGATTCTGCACAACCACCGCCTCCTCCCGTTCTTGCTCCTGCAACACCGCGCCGAGTTGCATCCGGTCATTGCCCCCCATATCCACGGTGGAGCCATCGGCCAGCTGAATCACGATGGCACTGCCGGCAGCGGTGGCAAGTATGTCGGTATCGAACACCTTGTCGCCGGCTTGCAATACACGGGTAGTGCCGTCGGCCGCCGTGGCTCTGACCGATCCGCTCACTAGTTTTACAATGCCGAGTTCTTGAGCCATGCTCTGCTCCGAGTTAGTTCAGCCAAAAAGTGTAATAGTAGGCCAGCCGGGCAACTCAGTACAGTAGCAGGGCGAAAAAATCGCCCATTCCACTGTCAAGAGCTGCAAGACAGCATTGAACAGCCCGCCCGTTGCTTCGCCCAATCCGGCCGTTTTTCGGCGAATCGCTCGCGGCCCGGCTGTTCGGCGTAGGGGTTTCGCAAAACCTCTAACAATTCACCGACCAAATCGAAATCTCCCTGCTCCGCCTGGTCTATCGCCAGCTGTGCCAGATAATTCCTCAACACGTATTTCGGATTTACCGCATTCATCCGCGCCCGCCGGACATCGCGATCGCTACCATCCTGCCGGCTACGTTCGCAGTATCGCTGGAACCACGCCACCGCCCGATTGCGCTGCTCTTCTGCGATGGCAGCATAGCTGTTGTTTTCCAACATCGTTAGAAAACCGGCAACCGCCACGGCCGGGTCGCACGGATCGAGCTCTGCCAATTGCCGATAAAACAGGGTCATATCAACTTCGGCGGCTTGTAGCAGTTGTAACAAATCGCTAACCAGTTCCTGGTCATTGTCCGTATCGAAACGGCTCAAGCCCAATTTGGCGGCCATCGTGGCGCGCCATTCCGCTTCGAAGGTTTCGCTAAACGTCAACAACGCCTGCTCCAGCGCTTCCGCACGCATCACTAACGGATAAATCGCGTTTGCCAGTTGCACCAGATTCCAGTAGGCAATCTTCGGCTGATTGCCGAAACGGTAGCGCCTCCCTTGGGCGTCGGTGGTATTCGGGGTCCAATCCGGATCATAGTTTTCCAACCAGCCGTAAGGACCGTAGTCGATGGTCAAACCCAGAATGGACATGTTGTCGGTGTTCATCACGCCGTGCACGAAACCGACCCGCTGCCAATGCACCACCATTTCGGCGGTGAGCCGGCAGACTTCCTCGAACCAACGCAGATACACCTTAGGACTCGGCTCACCCAATTCAGGAAAGTCGCTGCGGATCGTGTAGTCGGCCAATTTCTTCAACGACTCCAAATCGTCGCGGGCGGTAAAAATCTGGAAATTGCCGAAGCGGGTAAAAGACGGCGCCACCCGACACACCACGGCACCCGGCTCCAATTGCGGATTGCCGTCATAGAACATGTCGCGCACCACTGTCTCGCCGGTCAGAGCCACACTCAACGCACGGGTGGTCGGCACGCCCAAATGGTGCATTGCCTCGCTGCACAAAAACTCGCGAACAGAGGAACGCAACACGGCCAAACCGTCGGCACTGCGCGAATACGGCGTTCGACCGGCCCCTTTCAATTGCAGGGTTCGGCGGCGTCCGTCGGGACAGACGGCTTCGCCGAGATTGATCGCCCGGCCGTCGCCGAGCTGGCCGGCCCAATGGCCGAATTGGTGGCCGCCGTAACACATCGCGAAAGGCTGCATTCCGGCCGCCAGACGGTTGCCGGCAAACACTTGGCAGAAGTCTTCGGATAGGCAATCCTGGTCCGAAAGACCCAATTCGGCCGCCACTTCGGCCGAATAAGCCACCAAGCGCGGGCTTTTCACCGGCGTCGGCTGCACCAATGAATAGCAGGCGCCGTAAACCTGGCGGCGAAAATTATCGGTTTCGGTGTCGCCCGGCAGTTCGCGGACGAAACGGTTATCGAATCTGAGGCAATCGAGAGAGTAACTATCGGCGTGGGTGAGCATCTGGGCATCCGGGTTTTGGCTAAAAAGTTTACGGGTGGTAACCGGAAACAGCTAAGATAAACCGTTAAACGCTAGTTTAAGACCATCAATTTTCCTGAAGGCAATGCTTATGAAAAACCATTTCATCAAACTCAATCCGCGCACTTTAACGTTAACGTCGCTATTGCTGGTTAGCGCCTTATCGACAACGCAATTGACCGGTTGTTTCACGGTCGGCCAGGAGTTTGCAGCAAATCACGTGCCGGAAATCAAAATCGGCCAAACCCGCAAGCAGGACATTACCGAAATGTTCGGTACGCCATGGCGCACCGGCATGGAAGACGGTAAACCGACCTGGACCTACGGCATTTACAAGTACGCTTTGTTCGGCGGCACCGACTCACAAGACTTGCTGATCCGTTTCGACCCGCAAGGCATCGTCCGTTCCTACACCTTCAGCACCACCCGCAAATAGACGCCACCTGCATAGGTCTCATCGTGCCTTGCTTCGCCGGTCTTGACGGCCGGCGAGCTCGAACTGCCGCAGCCGGTTAACAGCCCTAGCGGTCGGCAATCCGCCGCATAAACAACATCGCCAGAGACAACAGGCTAAAGCCAGCCCCCGCATAAAATGTCGTCGCCGCACCCAGCCGATCCCACAATAAACCGGCCAGCACGCTAGCCAGCAACATCGCCACTCCGCTGACCAAATTGAAGAATCCGAACCCGGTCCCGCGCAAATCCTCGGGCGCGGTGTCGGCGACCATTTTCGCCAACAAGCCCTGAGTCATCCCCATGTGCAGACCCCACAAGCCCACCCCAGCCAAGGTCACCTCCCATCGGGCGCTGAATGCCAAGGTCAAATCGGCGCCGATCAGTACGAGCAAGCCCCAGGCCAATAAGGTACGGTGCGACATCCGGTCCGACAATCGCCCGAACGGATATGCGGTCGCCGAATAGACCAGGTTCATGGCCACCATGACCAAGGGTACCAGCGCGATCGCCATGCCGCCCTGTTGCGCACGCAAAACTAAAAACGCTTCGCTGAACCTAGCCAGCGTAAACACCGCGCCAATTGCCACGACCCACCAATATTCCGGCCCCAAACGCTTTAGGTTGCTGCGATGAATCGGATTGCCGCGCTTGGCGCGCTTCACATTGGCCGGCTCTTTGACGCCGAACGACAGCATAGCTACCGACAGCCCGGCGGGCACTACCGCGACCCAAAACACCGCGCGAAAATCGTCGGCCCATGCCAACATTAAACCGACCGCCAGCAGCGGCCCCAGGAAAGAGCCGACCGTATCCAGCGACTGCCTGAGCCCGAACGCCGCACCGCGAATCTCGATCGGCGTCACGTCGGCCACCAGCGCATCCCGCGGTGCGCCGCGTATCCCCTTACCGACCCGATCCAACAAGCGCGCGCCCAACACCATGTCGGCACTGGCGGCCAGCGCAAACAACGGCTTGGTCAGTGCACCAAGGCCATAACCCAGCAAAGCCAAGCTCTTGCGCTTGCCCAGGTAGTCGCTAAGCGTACCGGAAAACACCTTGACGATCAGCGCAGTCGCCTCGGCCGCGCCTTCGATCAAACCGATACTGAGGCTGCTGGCGTGCAATACCGAAACCATGAACAGCGGCAACAGACTATGGATCATCTCCGACGAGATATCCATCAGCAGACTGACGCAGCCCAAGGCCCAAACGCTGGCCGGAATTTGCCGCCACACCGGGCGGGAACCGCTTTGTTTCATACGCTCGCCTTATAAGGTTTTTACAGGCCGACGGCGGCGACGCCATTCCCCAGCCGATTGACAATATCCGTTAGCGGTGTAACCGTAAGCCTTTTTACGCTAACAGGAGAGCTACATGATATCCCGCTTATTGTTTTTGACATTATTCTTCAGTTCCGGGTTACAGGCCGCATTGCACGAACAGAGCGTCAGCTACCAGGCCGGCGGCACCACGTTCAAAGCTTATCAGGCCTGGGACGACGCCAAGGGCGAGAAGCAACCTGGGGTAATGGTCGTACACGAATGGTGGGGCTTGAACGATTACGCCAAACAACGGGCGAAAATGTTGGCGGAACTGGGCTATACCGCGCTGGCGGTGGATATGTACGGCGACGGCAAATTCAGCGAACATGCGGCAGAGGCATCGGCATTCATGGCCAGCGTGGTCGAGCGGGCCGGCGTCTCCGAACAACGTTTTGCCGCCGCCGAGGCGTTCCTGAAACAACAGCCTAGCGTCGATCCGGGCAAAATTGCCGCGATAGGTTACTGCTTCGGTGGCGCCACGGTGTTGAACATGGCCAGACAGGGCGGCGACTTGGCCGCCGTGGTCAGTTTCCACGGCAATCTGGCGACCAAAACCCCGGCCCAGCCCGGCAAAGTCAAAGCCAAAATCCTGGTGCTGAACGGCGCCGCCGACGAGTTCGTTACTGCAGACAGCATTAGCGCGTTCCAGGCGGAAATGGCTAGAGCCGGTGCCGATTACCGCTTCGTCAACTATCCCGGTGTCCGTCACGGCTTCAGCAATCCGGACGCCGACCGGCTGGGCAAGGCCAATAACCTGCCGATCGCTTACGACGCTGATGTCGACCGGCAATCCTGGGCGGCGATGCAGGAACTATTTCGAACGGTTTTCGGGAAATAAGAAACGGCGAACCGCTGGCGCGGCCCGTCTCGCCGTCAACGTGCAGTTGGCGGCGCCGGGATACGGAAGCCCGCATCCCATGCGGGGCGCAAACGCCCCGCCCACCCATCGTGTCCTAGCGGGTACCGAACACGACGATGGTTTTACCGTGAGCGGTGATCAAGCCTTTGTCCTCCAGCTCCTTCAACACCCGCCCGGCCATTTCCCGCGAGCAACCGACGATGCGGCCGATTTCCTGGCGGGTGATATGCAATTGCATGCCGTCGGGATGGGTGATCGCATCCGGCTCCTTGCACAGATCCAACAACGTCCGGGCAATGCGGCCTTCAACGTCCATAAACGCCAAATCGCGGTATTTACGACTGGTGATCAATAAGCGAGTGGAAAGCTGCTCGCCCAATACCGTCAAAATTTCCACGGCATGATCGCGCAAATCGGTGTTGAGCAGAAGTTTGAAGCGCTCGTAACCGATCTCAGCCATCTGGCATTTGGTCCTAGTCTTAACCGACACGCTGCGGGTTTCGGCGTTTTTGAACACGCCGATCTCGCCGACGAAATCGTGCTTATTCAAATAGGCCAGAATCAGTTCGCGGCCTTCTTCATCTTCGACACTTACGCTCACCGAACCGTCGACAACGAACAACAACTTATCGCCGACGTCACCCGGACGAACGATGGTTATTTTGGCCGGATAACTTCTAACGTGACAGAAACGTAGAAAGGCATCCAGGGCGGCTGGAGATATTTTGTTTTGTTTAACAAAGCTCATAAGTTGTAATAATTTTGTGAACTAGTTTGTGTACTCTACCAAGGTGCAGTAGTTTTAGAAAAAAATCAAGACATTTGACAGGTTCGTTGTAAAATCCGCGCCAATTTTCGTTTTTGGTTGGGATTATTTATGCAGGCAACGATTAAATGGGTCGACGGCCGGCTGTTTGTCGGAGAATCCGGCAGCGGTCACACCGTCGTGATGGACGGACCGCCGGACCACGGCGGCCGCAATCTCGGCGTGCGGCCGATGGAAATGTTGTTGCTGGGCGTGGGCGGCTGCTCCTCGTTCGATGTGATCGATATTCTGCAAAAAGGCCGGCACGACATTGTCGATTGTACGGCAGAACTGACCGCGGAACGGGCCGACAGCGTACCCGCGGTCTTCACCAAAATCCATCTGCATTTTAAAGTGACCGGCAGAAACCTGCCCGCTGCTGCAGTGGAACGGGCGGTGAAATTGTCGGCCGAGAAATACTGTTCCGCGTCGATCATGCTAGGCAAAGCGGGCGTGGAAATGAGTCATGATTTTGAAGTTATAGAGGGCTGACCGGTTGAGCAAGTTACAATTACACGGGTTTAACAACCTGACCAAATCGCTGAGTTTCAATATCTACGATGTGTGCTATGCACCGAAAGAGCAGGAAAAAGCCTACATCGAGTACATCGACGAAGCCTACAACGCCAAGCGCCTGACCCAGATTTTGAAGGACGTCGCCAACATCATCGGCGCCCAGATTCTGAACATTGCCCACCAGGATTACGATCCGCAGGGCGCCAGCGTGACGATGCTGATATCGGAAGGCGCAGTGATTCCGGCCGGCATGAACTCCGAATCGCCCGGCCCGTTGCCCGACACCATTTTGGCCCACCTGGACAAAAGCCACATCACCGTGCATACCTATCCGGAAAGCCATCCGGACACCGACATCTGTACCTTCCGTGCCGACATTGACGTCTCGACCTGCGGTCAGATTTCGCCGTTGAAAGCGCTGAATTACCTGATCCACAGTTTCGAGTCCGACATCGTGATCATGGACTACCGGGTGCGCGGCTTTACTCGCGATATTTCCGGCCAAAAGCATTACATCGACCACAAGATCAACTCGATCCAGAACTACATCGCCGAGAGCACCAAAGAGCTATATCAAATGATCGACGTCAACGTCTATCAGGAGAACATCTTCCACACCAAGATGATGTTGAAGGAAACCGAGCTGGAAAATTACCTGTTCGAAAAGGAAAGCAACTTCAGCGAAGACGAAAAGCAGGAAATCCAGGAAATGTTGCAGGACGAGATGGCCGAAATCTTCTACGGCCGCAATTTCTCCTAATCTGGCTTGCGCTAAAAACGGCCGCTACGGTCTTCACCGTCGCGGCCGCTTTTATTTAGCGGACCGACTTTTGCGCGTCTTCCTGCATCCGCTCTTTGTGTTGCTTGCGCAATTCGTCCATTTTCCGCATCTGCTCCGGGTTTAATAAATCTTTGATCCGGCTGTGCGACTCTTCATGGATCGCCCGGAATTTCTCGTGTTGTTCCTTGAAAATCGCTTCCAGTTTGGTTTTTTGCTCCGGAGTCAGTTGCAGCAATTGCGTCAAACTTTCCAGTTTGTGGTCGACCGGTTGGCCGTAATCGTGTTCGCCGGTGTAAGCGAACACCGTCAGCGGCATGGCCAAAAATATTGGGTACAGCCATTTTGTTTGCATTGGGTTATTTCCTGTAAGTTGGATTGAAAGGACGGGGACGGTCAAAGAAAACCGCGGCAGCTGGGACGACGCTCAGTCCGCCAGCGGGTCCTGCGCCGGGCCACAGTCGATGCTGAAACGTTGCGGCGCTTCGCCCAATTGCAACGCCGTCAATTGGCCGCCCCACAGGCAACCGGTATCGATCGAATAACAGTTGTGGCCTTCGTAATAGCCCAAGGTCGACCAATGGCCGAAAATGATCCGCATGTCCCGACTTTTCCGGCCCGGCACCTGGAACCACGGCAGCAAATGTGCGGGCTGTGTACCCGGCGCGCCCTTCTGGCCGAAATCCAACTCGCCGGCGAGCGTGCAATAACGCAAGCGGGTAAAACAGTTAACCGCAAAACGCAGTTTTTCGATCTTGGGCAAATCTTCCCGCCACAGCGCAGGCTTGTTGCCGTACATCGAGCGGAAAAACCGTTCGTAATCGGCGCCCTGCATGGCTTGTTCGGTTTCGCGCGCCATCTGCTCGGTCGTGGCCAAATCCCATTGAGGCGGCAGGCCGGCGTGCAGCATGCAGAAATCGCCGTCGCGGTAAAACAAACGCTGGTGGCGCAGCCAGTGAATCAGCTCGTCGCAATCCTCGGCCCGCAAAATAGCGCCCAGGGTATCTTTTTTGCCGGCCTTGCTCAGCGACACCACGGTCGCAATCAAATGCAGATCGTGGTTGCCCAGCACAGTGATCGCCGCATCGCCGAGGCCTTTAACGAAACGCAGCGTCTCCAGCGAATTGGGCCCGCGGTTGACCAGATCGCCGGCCAGCCACAACCTGTCTCGGCCCGGATCGAATGCTATCTGGTCCAGTAGCCGGCGGAATTCGTCGTAGCAGCCCTGGATATCACCAATCGCATAATCTGCCATCAGTGCAGGGTTCTGGGAATCGACAAGGTAAATTTAGGAATGGCTGCGTTGAAATTTTCGCCGGTATCGGCCTGCATCTGGTATTTGCCCTGCATCACGCCGACCGGCGTTTCGATCATCGCCGCACTGGTATAACGGAACGAATCGCCCGGATTCAGATGCGGATGCTCGCCAACCACGCCCTCACCGTTGACTTCCTGGACCTTGCCGTTGGCATCGGTGATCAGCCAGTGCCGGGTCAGCAATTTGGCCGGCGTGGAACCGACGTTGGTAATCGTGACGGTGTAAGCGAACACGTAACGGTTCTGTTCCGGCGAGGATTGCGCCTCGACGTAGTAAGGTTGCGCTTCAACTAAAACTTTGTTTTTTTCGCTCATTGATGGATCATGTAAAACGGACTTTCGGTTATTTCAACCCAACTGGTAACCAAACGCAAGCAATCCCATGAACATCCGCAGATTTTGGGGCGCGGCCCTGCTGGCCCTGCCCTTGGCGGCGTTTGCCGAAGACGCCAAAGACCTGTTCGCCGCCGCAGCCGCCGGCAAAATCGAACGGGTCGAATCATTGCTGGCACAAGGTCTGGATGCCAACGGCAAGATCGACCAAGACCGTACCGCGTTGATGGCGGCCAGCTTCAACGGCAATATCAGAATCGTCAAAACCTTGCTGGCTTACGGCGCCGATGTCAATCTGGCCGATAAACTCGGCGCCACGGCGCTAACGGATGCGGTAATGTTTGGCAACCCGGATCTGGTCGGCGTGTTGATCGCCGCCGGCGCCAACGTCAACGCCGCCGACGCCCAAGGCGTGAAAGTCCTCGACAAAGCCAAAAAGCTCGGCCGCGACAACATCGTCAAATTATTGGAAGCAGCCGGCGCCAAAGCCCAAGAGGCGAAAGCCGAGGAAGTCACACCGTCCGAACCTCAAGCCGAAGCCAACTCCGAAGCAAAACCCGAAGAACCGAAAAAATGACCCCACCCAAACCTGTGCATATCCATATCCTCGGCATTTGCGGCACCTTCATGGGCGGCCTGGCCCTGATCGCCCGCGAACTCGGCTACACCGTCAGCGGCTCCGACCAGAACGTCTATCCGCCGATGAGCACTCAGCTCGAACAGCAAGGCATCAAGTTGATGAACGGCTACAAGGCCGAGAATCTGGACGTCAAACCCGACTTGGTCGTGATCGGCAACGCCATGTCGCGCGGCAATCCGGAAGTCGAAGCCGTATTGAATCTGGGCCTGCCCTATATCTCCGGTCCGCAATGGCTGGCCGAACATGTGCTGCAACACAAATGGGTGTTAGCGGTCGCCGGTACCCACGGCAAAACCACCACCACCAGCATGCTGAGCTGGATTCTGGAACACAACGGTTTCAAACCCGGCTTTCTGATTGGCGGCATACCTTTGAACTTCGGCATTTCCGCCCGGCTGGGGAAATCGGATTTCTTCGTCATTGAGGCCGACGAATACGACTGCGCCTTTTTCGACAAGCGCTCGAAATTCGTGCATTACCGGCCGCGCACTGCGATTTTGAACAACCTGGAATACGACCACGCCGACATCTTCGAAAACCTGGATGCCATCAAAAAGCAGTTCCACCATTTGGTCAGAACCGTCCCCGGCCAGGGTTTGATCATCGCCCCGGACTGCGAAAAACACGTCGCCGAAGTATTGGCGATGGGCTGCTGGAGCCCGGTGCAACTGACCGCGATCGATGCGCCGGCGCCGTGGCAAGCGCAATTGCTAGCCGCCGACGGCAGCCGTTTCGCGATCCATTTCGAAGGCCAAAACCAAGGCACCGTGGCATGGGCGCTGACCGGCCGGCACAACGTCTACAACGCCTTGTCCGCCATCGCCGCCGCCCGCCATGTCGGCGTCACGCCGGCCGACGCCATCGCCGCGTTGGCGCAATTCCAGAACGTCAAACGCCGGATGGAAGTCATCGTCAAAACAGCCGGCGTCACCGTTTACGACGACTTCGCCCACCACCCGACCGCGATCCAAACCACGCTGGACGGTTTGCGCAAACAAGTCGGTAACGAAAAAATTCTCGCCATCGTCGAACCGCGCTCGAATACGATGCGCCTGGGTGTGCATACCCAATCCCTGGCCGAATCGTTGAGCCAGGCCGACCACGCCATCATCTTTCAGCCGGACGGATTGGGCTGGGATTTGAGCCAATTGCTGAAATACGCCAATAACATCGAGATTTGCAACAGCCTGGACTCCATAATCAGCACGATCCAAGCCGAGGCCGGCGGCGTCTGTCACGTCCTATTGATGAGCAACGGCAGCTTCGGCGGCATCTACCAACGCCTCCGCGACAGTCTATGAGCCACCGCGTCGAAATCCGTTACTGCACCCAATGCCGCTGGCTGCTGCGCGCGGCCTGGATGGCGCAAGAGCTGTTGACGACCTTCGATAGCGAATTGAGCGAACTGGCGCTGCAACCGGGCACCGGCGGCATTTTCGAAGTGCATGCCGACGGCGCGTTGGTCTGGTCGCGCAAGTCTGAAGGTCGCTTCCCCGAAATTACCGAATTGAAACAATTGGTCAGAGACGTGATTGCGCCGGAGCGGGATTTGGGCCATATCGACCGCAAGCCCGCGCCGCAGTCTTGAGAGGGCTCGGCTATCTTGTTGATCGGCACAAAATCGCTGGGACAAATTCCTAATCCGCGCTGATACCGACAGAGCCAACGTCCGTCAATACCAAACCCTAAACATTAGAGTTTTACAGCCAACGAGCGAAGGCGCTTGGAATCGGCAAAAGCTCTACCACCCGCCCAACGCAAAAGTTTTTCAGTTCCGCAGTGAAAATCTTCTGACTCCAAAAATACCGAGTAGCCCAGTCGCCATCAGCGGCAATGCGGGCGGTACCGGAACCGGCCGAATGTTTAAAGAGACCGTATAGCCGCGTTGAATAAAACTATCGTTTTCCAATGCGAGGTAAGCTTCCCATAAAAGCGGATCGTTGCCGATTTCATCTGTAAGCTCGGGCAAGATACAAGCGGAGCAAGCCCCTCCGATGGCCATTGAGTAAACACCTTTCGGAAGGAAAATATTATCAAGTGAGACTGTACTGCTGCCGCTGTCCACCTCGCCTGCGTGCATCAAGTACTTAACGGTACCGATATCACCGTCATCGTTAGCCATAGTGACATCTCCCAACGCATTCCAACGCCCTTCTTTGCCTTCAGGCGGCGGCAGGACTTCCGATGAGTCATGTGCTAATTCGGGTAGCAAGCCGCTGTAAAGGGTGAAGGCAGGCGTTAAATCCAATTTGCCGTCTTGAATTTTCGGCCTTACATCTTGGACCGCCTCATCCCATTCCAAAACATAGCCGGATATTCCTCCCGAGATACTGATGCTGACATATGCTCCTCCGGCACTATCGACTTCGAATTTTTCCCATGGCAAAACACTGTGGCTGTCCCCCCAATTTTCGTCAGCTGCATCCGCCCAAGCAGCGTTTCCAGCAACGGAGCCGCGAAAATTATAAGTAATTGAGCCGTCAGTTTCGGTAACCGCATTACCAAATGCGTTGTGCACAGGATCCGTCACCATTAAATTCGTGTAGCTAATATGGGCAAATGTTCGCGGTGCGAAACAAGACAATATCAGTGGGAATAACAGCACTTTAAATCGAAAAGTCATTTGAATATCCATAGCATTGTGGCTGCGCAATTGAGGGAAAGAGACGAGAAATGATCAACTATCTCAAAAAATCGATTCAGCACGGAGTATGCCAAACCGCCAACCTTATTCCGAATAATCATTTCAAACTATAACCCCCGCATGTCAAAACGGACTTTGGCGGCAGGTTTTACTAAAAACAACCAATAACACCAGACGCTTAACTAAGCACAGGCGACATCAATAACCCCGCCGCCCCCTAGCTTAACTTCCGATCTGGGGATACTCTGACAGCCGCATTAGCAGATCAATTTTTGCGCATATCATTTAAACTGTGTTATTTAATACTGTTTAAGTGATATACCACAGAACCATGAAAAAAATTCTTGACAGGAGTTATTAGAAAATATCGCCCACCTGTTTCAAAATAACGCTGACTTTATAGAAGAGTCGTTTTGCTGAAGACATCTCTTTTACCGAATTATTTTCAAATTTCGGACACCATGCCGCATCGACGCTCATTCACCTCATTTTTAAGCGTATTGATAGCGCCTCATCTGCGGCAATTGCTTGTCGTCCAAATCAAAAAGATAATCTGCCGTGCCGCTCCGATCACGCCAAGCAAGGTCGGCCAGAAATTCGATCAGTAAACCGGGTTCTCAGAGCGAATGATGAGTCAGGCACTTCTTAAACGCAGCCTACCGGAGCCTCAATCGATAGCGCCTGGTGCCACACACCGATGCTTGGCACAGCAACAGGAAGCAACGGGTCGAATAAATTAAACAAGTGAAGGGCCGTCTTCCGCCCGGCACAATCAATCAAGGGGGTAATCATGAATTTTCAAGATCAAGGCCGTCCGTTAAGCGGCGAGGGTATCGAACAAGTGTGCAACACTTTGGGCGTTGCCCAGCCCGCGGTCTGGGCGGTGCTCAGCGTGGAAACGCGCGGCTTCGGTTTTTTGAAAGACCGCCGGCCGCAGATTCTGTTTGAACGGCATATTTTTCATAATCAAACCGCGGGCCGGTTCGACAGCAGCGCCCCTGACATCAGCGACAGCAAAGCCGGCGGCTACATTGGCGGCGCGGCGGAATACGACCGCCTGCACAGAGCGCTCGGACTGGACCAAGCGGCGGCGCTGAGAAGCGCTTCCTGGGGCATTGGCCAGGTGATGGGTTTTAACTTCGAGGACGCCGGATTTGCCACTGTGGACGCCATGGTGGCCGCATTGGTTGCAGACGAGAACGCCCAGTTGCTGGCGATGACCAATTTCATCAAAGCCAATGGCTTGGCCGGTGCGATGCAAAAGGGCAAATGGGATGCGTTCGCCCGCGGCTACAACGGTCCGAGCTTCGAAAAAAACCAATACGACACCCGACTGGCCGCGGCCCACGCCCAATACAAGGTGATGCTGCCGGATTTGGGCTTACGCACGGCGCAAGCGGCTTTACTGTATCTCGGGTTCGACCCCGGCACAATCGACGGCGTCACCGGCAAACGCACCCGCTCGGCAATCACCGCATATCAAGAAAAAGCCGGCCTGCCGAAAACCGGCGGACTGGACACCACAACGGAAAGCACGCTGCTAAGCCAGGCGTTTCCATCGGCGTAGGCCCCGCCGCGCATGACGCACGGAAGCCTTTATAAATTCTCGGCTTGTACTGAGCCAGGCAAAGCGTTAGCGGGTAATGCCTTGATTGATAGAGAGAGCCGGCCCCAAAAA
>NZ_PPPU01000073.1 GCF_006483455.1 Methylomonas koyamae | reverse complement strand
CCACCCTTATATCTCGATTCTGACCGAAAAAAGAGGCAGAATCCCCGACTGATCATCGGGAGGGCGATGGAGAAGACGTGCCCACCCTGAGGCTTTAAAGCCTGCCTTGTAGATAGTTCTCTCCATCGCCCGCACTCACTTTAAAGTTCGAACGGTATTCTAAGGGCTTGGTTAACCTTGACCCTGTATGCATAAGGCTGAACTTTGCGAGTGTCCATTCTGATCCAGCGTTCGATTTTTGTTATTTCAGTTAGGTAGCGATCATGACTTCCATTATCATTGGCATCGATATTGCCAAGCTTAAATTCGACGTGGCCCGGCTCGCCGAAGGCAAATACAAGCATGCTAAGTTTGCCAACAATCCCGAGGGCTTTGCCGCGTTTGCCGTCTGGCTAGACGGCTTTGGCGACACCGACCCGCGTCTTTGCATGGAAGCCACTGGCGCTTACGGCCTACCCTTGGCAGAGTTTCTCGCCGACCGAGGCTACTTCGTCAGCGTGGTCAATCCTGCTCAAATTCATGCCTTCGGAAAAAGCGAACTCAGTCGCGCCAAAACCGATAAAGCCGATGCCAAGCTGATTGCCCGCTATGCCCTGCAAGCCGACCCGGTCGCCTGGAAACCACTACCCGCAAATCTGCGCCAGTTGCACGCCCTCACGCGTCGCTTAGAGCACTTGGGGGAAATGCAGCGCATGGAGCAGAACAGGTTGGAGACGGCTGACACCACCATCGTCCCTTCCATCAACACGGTGCTGGCGACATTGGCGGCCGAACTAAAGGCCACCCGTCAAGCCATCCAGGACCATATCGACAAGAATCCCGATCTCAAACAGCAAAGCGACCTGTTGACCTCCATTCCGGGGATCGGCCCCGCGACGACCGCCTATTTGCTCGTGGCTCTAAGCCCTCATCACGGCTACGTCAATGCCAAACAAATCGTGGCCCAAGCCGGACTCGCGCCCGCCATCCGTCAGTCAGGACAATGGCAAGGTAAAACCTGTATTGCCAAGACCGGTGACGCTCGGTTGCGCAAAGCGCTCTATCTACCCGCTTTGGTCGCCTGGCAACATAATCCAGCCATCCGCGTCCCATGCGAACGGCTCAAAGCCAACGGCAAAAACGGCAAGCTCATCGTCTGCGCCGCCATGCGTAAG
>NZ_PPPU01000072.1 GCF_006483455.1 Methylomonas koyamae | reverse complement strand
GCCCTTTCCGACCCCTATCAGGATGTGAACCAGCAGGTCTGTTCCTTAACTTAACGGCATTGGCTGGGCTGGCGGGAATTATGCCGTTGGTTGATAGCCGGGCGTCACCCCGGCAGGGAGCGCCGGGGGCCTGTTGCTACGGACGGCGAATGCTTCATGCGTCCTTGTCACCCGGGTTCGCTTCGTCTCGGCGATCCCTAGTGCAAAGTCGACGCAACGGTATTGCGCGGGGCTCAGGATGCGGCGGCGGACTCGGTATCCGGGGCCGAAAGCCGGTAGATGTAAATCGTCGCGCCGATCACTGCAGCTTGGCCGATGACCAGATTCAGCAGCGGCAGCGTCAAGCCCAGGCTGGTCAGGCCGCCGAAACTCAGCGCGCCCCAGCGTACCTGCTGTAAAAACTGTTTTTGCCCGGCAAACGCCAGGCCGCGCTGTTCCAACGGGTAGGCCATAAATTCCAAGGCCATGCCCCAGGCGGCGAACCCGGCCCATAACAGCGGGGCCAACAAGTTCACGACCGGTACCGCGAACAAGAGCAATAACGGCAGCACCCGCAAAAGCAGATAACCGATCCGGTGCAGTTCGCCGAAAAACACCTTGTCCCAGGCCAATTCCGCCGCCGGCAGCGGCTGGCCGCTGATCAGCGCCAGGGTCTTGGCGGACAGCCGGCTGTAATACGGCGCGGCGATCAGGTTGGCCAGCAGCGCAAAACTGAAAAATCCGACCACCAGAAAGCTGACGAAAAACAGCGGCCACAGAATCCAGTTCAGCCAGGACAACCAGTCCGGGATGAACTGGTGGATCAAGGCCGACACCATGTGGTAACCCAGCACGAAACCGCCGGTGTACAGCACCATATTGATGAACAACGGAATCAGCAGGTAATTGCGCAACTCCGGGCGGATCAGCATGCGCACGCCTTCCCAGAGGCATTGCACCGCAAACAGCGGACTATTGCCGCTTTTGAAATTCAACTTCAACATGGTTGCAAACTCCTGACGCCGTGTTTGCCGGGGTCGACGACGACGGCGCGCTCGGTGACGATCGCGTCGATCAATTCGGCCGGCGTGACGTCGAACACCGGGTTCCAGGCGCTGACCAATGAGCCTTCGTGCAAATAGCAATCGGCCAGCAATTCCCGCGGATCGCGTTGTTCGATTTCGATGCCGGCGCCGTTTTCCAGGTTGAAGTCGAAAGTGGAGGAGGGCGCGGCGACCATGACTTTGACGCCGTGTTGCTTGGCCAGCACCGCCAGCGAATAGGTGCCGATCTTGTTGGCGACGTCGCCGTTGGCGGCGATGCGGTCGGCGCCCACCACGATCCAGTCTATCTTGCCGGATTTCATCAGCCAGGCCGCCGCCGAATCGGCGATCAGCGTGGCGGGGATGCCGTCCTGCGCCAATTCCCACACCGTCAGCCGCGCGCCTTGCAGCCAGGGCCGGGTTTCGCCGGCGTAGACTTGTTGCAAGCCGCCGCGGCGGTGCAGGCTGCGGATCACGCCCAACGCGGTGCCGTAACCGCCGGTCGCCAACGCGCCGGCATTGCAATGGGTCAACACCGCTTTTGCGGTACCGATCAGGTCCGCGCCGCGCTCGCCCATGGCTTGGTTGGCAGCATAATCGTCGGCG
>NZ_PPPU01000071.1 GCF_006483455.1 Methylomonas koyamae | reverse complement strand
CCTCCTAGAAACGTTCGAACTGGCTGAGGTCGAATTCGGCTTCGCCTTCGTCGTGGGACGCAGGACTCGAGACCGGCTTGACCTTTGCCACCCGCCGCGAGGCTTTCGCGCTGCTGCGCGACCCGCTGCTGTTGCCGTGGCCGATTTTGAAGAAGGCCATCAGCGTTTGCAGTTGTTCCGACTGCCCGGTCATTTCTTCCGCCGTCGCCGCCAATTGTTCGCTCGCCGACGCGTTTTGCTGGGTGATCTGGTTCATTTGGTTCATGGCGTTGTTGACTTGGCTGACTCCCGCCGATTGTTCTTGCGAGGCCGCTGCGATCTCTTGCACCAGGTCCGAGGTTTTGGCAATGCTCGGTACGATTTCGTCCAGCAATTTGCCGGCGGTTTCCGCCGTTTTCACGCTGCTGTCCGCCAATTCGCCGATTTCCTGCGCCGCCACTTGGCTGCGTTCGGCCAGTTTGCGCACTTCCGCCGCCACCACGGCAAAGCCTTTGCCGTGGTCGCCGGCCCGTGCCGCTTCGATCGCGGCGTTCAACGCCAGCATGTTGGTTTGGTAGGCGATGTCGTCGATGATGCCGATTTTGGCGGCGATTTCTTTCATCGCGTCCACGGTCTGCTTGACCGCGCCACCGCCTTCCACCGCTTCTTTCGAGGCTTTGCCGGCCATGCCGTCGGTGACTTTGGCGTTCTCGGCGTTCTGGTTGATGCTGGCCGCCATTTCTTCGATGCTGGCGCTGGTCTCTTCGACGCTGGCCGCTTGTTCGCTGGCTGCTTGCGACAACGATTGCGAGGTGGAGCTGATTTGCTCGGCGGCATTGGTCAGTTGGTCGGCGGCGATGATGACGTCGCCGATGGTTTTCGACAGGTTGGCGATGGTGTTGTTGACGGTATCCTTGAAGTCGCTCAATTGGCCTTTGTAGTCGCCGTTGACGGTCCGGGTCAGGTCGCCTTGTTCGACCAAGCTCAGCACTTCGACCGCTTCGTTCAGCGGCAGGATCACGCCGTCCAGGGTTTCGTTGACGCCTTGGACGATTTTGCGGAAGTCGCCTTGG
>NZ_PPPU01000070.1 GCF_006483455.1 Methylomonas koyamae | reverse complement strand
CGAATGGAGCCACTTCTCACCACCCAATTAGCCAAGCTGCGAGGGGTAACGCAGGAACAAATGTTCGGACAACTGAGCGCTTTGGGTTTGATCGAAAAACAAGACGACAAGTGGCAACTGACCAACGCCGGGGTTGCCGCCGGCGGCGTTTATCTGACCGGGAAATACGGCCAATACGTGGCCTGGCTGGAAGACTTTCAGTTACCCAACATACCGAGCAAGCCGGACGCGCCAAAATTGCTGACCGCCACCGTGCTGGGGCAGCAATTCGAACTCCCGGCCAATAAAATGAATTACATCCTGTCCGAACTGGGCTGGATCAAAAAAGGCTTGAAAGGCTGGCTGGTCACCGAGCAAGGCTTGGCGATGGGTGCCGAACAAGGCGAAGACAGCCGCTCCGGCATTCCTTACGTGCGCTGGCCGGAAAAAATCACCCGCAACCGGGCCTTGAAAGACAACGTCGATAACATCAAGGGCGTAGACAAACCCAAAACCGACGCCGACAAAATGGACAGCTTCCGCCACAAATTCGAAGCCACCCACCGTACCACCGACGGCCACTTCGTCCGCTCTAAGGCGGAAATGCTGATCGACAATTGGCTGTACATGGCGGAAATCGTCCACGCCTACGAACGCAAACTGCCTATCGAAGAGGAAATGTACTGCGACTTTTACATCCCCACCGGCAAGGTTTATATCGAATTCTGGGGTTACGACAACGACGCCAAATACCAGGCCCGAAAACAGGAAAAACTCGCGATTTATCAGAAGTATAATTTCAATCTGATTGAGTTGACCGATAAGGATGTGCTGAATCTGGACGATATATTGCCGAGGTTGTTGTTGAAGTTTGGGGTGCAGGCTTATTAATTTTTTTAAAATACTGGTCCTATAATAATAGTACATGAAACCTTTCATCGCATCTAAATATAATAACTAGCCACCTTCAATATCAGGTAAAACGATGTCAGAAGATATAATGTCGCTTGACTTGAGCGAAAAATGGATTTCAGTTCTGTGGAACAAGCTATCTTCAATAAAACGAGATAGAGAAATCGAATTAAATCACATAAACGATGATGTATTATTTAGTGATCCATTGGAGCTTGCAAAATCATACATAGAACCTTTTTGCCAAGAGGTGAACCCTGCTGATAGACATGATGAAGATTTCTTTATTTCTAGAGAGCCTTTATTTAAAAAAATTTCAGAATTTTTAAAAATGAAGACATATCAGCAAGGAAATAATCAATTGTTCATTTTGTCTGATGCTGGCATGGGTAAAACTTCGTTTTTAGTGATGTTGAAGCTATTACATCTTACTTCGTTTTGGCCTAAAGATTATAATTGTGTACTTGAGAAGTTGGGCGAGAATACGCTATCAAAAATTTTCGAAATTGACAATAAAAGAAAAACTTTATTGCTTTTAGATTCTCTTGATGAAGATCCAACTGCTCACGGAAGAGTTAGAGAAAGATTAGTTGAAATACTAAGTGCTACTAAAAGCTTTAATCGTGTAATTATTACTTGTAGGACGCAGTTTTTTCCTTCCATTGAAAAAGATCCCTTAGAATTGCCTGGGCGAGTTCGAATTGATAGCTTTGTATGCCCTTCAAAATACATTTCGATTTTCGATGACAATCAAGTTGATGCTTATCTCAATAAGCGATTTCCTAAGCGCCTGTTTCAAAGGAATTCCGAGAAAAAGATTAAAGCACTCGAAATCGTAAGCAGAATGGCATCCCTTCGCTGCAGGCCAATGTTGCTTTCATTTATTGAAGACTTAGTGAGTTCATCAAAGTTTTGGACCGTAGGTTCTGAATATGCAATATACAACTCTCTTGTTGAAAATTGGCTGCTTCGTGAACAGACAAAGACTGGAATTGATCCTCAAATATTATTTCATGCATGTGCAAAACTAGCATTTGAACTTCAATCTAAAAAAGCGGTAAAAATAACATCTACCGAATTAGATGAATTGATTGAGGCAATGGAGCTTCTGGGAACAGTTAAATCTATAGATATAAAAGGAAGATCTCTTTTGAACAAAAATTCATCAGGTGATTACAGATTTTCTCACTATAGCATTCAGGAGTTCTTAGTTGTTTTTTATATATTTAATTACTATGCTATAAGTGATGACAGAACTATATACCCAACCGATTTTATTAAAAACTTGCTTGATCAAAACAAAGAACAGATATTATTAAGACTTCAAGAAGAAAGGCTATTGCCTTATGAGGAAATTGAAGACTGGGCAAGCAACACATCTGAATTCGAACAGTACAAGTTTCACGGAGAACAGTCGCTTACAGAATTATTGAGAGACTTGAGACCTATTACTGATGATTTAGATATTCAACCGTACGAAACTGAGTTTGATATTCCTACTTTCTTAAGGCGACATATCGATCCAATAAAAGAGCTTCACAAAATAGGACCGTAGGCTGGGTTGAGCAAAGCGATACCCAGCGCAAACACCGCCAAAGCTGGGTTTCATTGTATTCAACCCAGCCTACATTTGGTTTGGACGCAATCTCTAAACCAAGCATCCCGTAGCCCGCGTAGGGCGTATTAGCGATAGCGTAATACGCCGGATGTGAAACCGTTTCATTCGGCGCAATACGGCTTCGCCTATTGTCGCCCTACCGGTTATCTCGTGTCTTAATGCGAAAAAACCTTCTACTTGCACACCCTTGGCAGCATTAACTGCACGATTATAATGCTATAAGTTGCACACCAACTGCGCCAAGTTGCACACCCTGCTGACCCACTGCCTCAGGAAAATGCCAATACGCCTGGCAAAATAGTCTTATGTCGACGATAAATACCCATATTGGTAAATATCGCTTTGCTCTGTAACGCCGCTCAAAATGGAATGATTTCCGCAACACAAAATTCGGCCTAAAAGCTGCGCGGCAAAATGACGCAGCCCAGGTGTTAGCATATCGACTAAGCTTCTCTTTGCGAACCAAGGGATAGCCAGAAGTCAAGGAGCGCAATCCCTCGCATTGTTCCTGGTAGTTTTGATTCACTATTACTATTGATATATAAGGAGATTTTTCATGTTAAAACATGTTAGAAACACATTTTTACTCGCAATATGCCTGATAGCTGGCATAGCTCAAGCGGAGAGCGAGGTCATTGCCAAGGATTTAGCAGATAGCCAGATCCATCTCCATTTTGCCCTCAGCGAAGGTAATTCTGCTGAAAGCCTTTTAAATAACGGAGATTTGAACAGTGCAGCTGCCGCCTATAGTCAAGCCACTGAGGAAGCGCGTAAAGCGCAAACATCGGTGGAAAGTGCGTTAATTAAAATTCAAGCGCTACGAGAAGTGAAAAGTGAGTCCTTTGACGAAAATCTGGATACTGCTGCAGCACGAATTATGGTGGCAAATACAGACTTGCTTCAAGCAATCGACATCTTAGAAGCAAAGAGCGTATCCCCGGAATCGGAACAGCCAGCGCTGAGAAATATTTTGTCGGTAATTACAACAGAGCTCATCAATGGGGCGCTGTACCTGAATTTGTCCGATCAAATTTAATGTTTCGAATATTCTCAAATACCTGTGTAACTTTGTAATTCGGAGTGCTTTTATGAACAAATGGATATTATTGCCGCTACTGTTAGTTGTGGCGTCTGTTAGCTATGCAGTCGATACATCATGGTCTAAAATAACGACACACTATACGATTTATATGTCTGGTGGCTGAGCAACTATGCCGTTTAGTCCACCCAGTTCAGTCCCTATATCGGGAACGACCGTCACCTCGGTGTCATACCAATGGTCAACTTATCCGAATGGTAACTCTTCCGAACTGGTCGAGATTTGCTATTCCAATCCAAACTCGTCAACAATTCAGTATTGTCACAATATTTCCGCTTCTAAAACAGGCACTGTCCATTTCTACGATGGATTCAGTGCTCGAGGTACATTTTGGATTCGACACACTTTAACTGGAGGCACTTACCCCGCAACAGCAAACTCAAGAACTGACTCCGTTACGGTCAATTATCATTATTAATTTGTGTACAGGCGATGCGTATTTTTTGCGTATCGCCTTTGTTGACGTATTTAGAAAAAGAACCTGTTGCCGCTAAACTATGTAGTTAGAGTTTTTCTCGAAATTGGAGAAATGAATATGACCAGCATCAATGTATCGAACACTACGGCATCTCCTTCGGCCATTTCGCAGAAACGAAGTGCTTCGCAACCGACTGAAAAACAAGGTAACAACAGTTCGGCTTCATCCAAAAGCACCACTGACACGGCGACTTTTAGCGGGCATGCAATGCTTTTGTCGAGGTTATTCCACACTAGTGATCCGAACGCCACCCCCGAGGTCGCGACGGCGTTTACGACCAATAATCTGAGCGGTAATTCCGCCAGTTTCCTTACGCAGGCGGACAGAAAGCTGATGGAACGCGCCTACGAGTATGCGCAGTCCAGCGGCATGGATTTGGAACAAGTCGATAATTTTGCGTTTGATTTGGCAAACTACCGCTTCCTAAAGGCGACGGGTAATAACACCGGGGAGATCGCCGGCCAATCAGGTATCTATGACGCGGAAGGTAATCCTTGGGTAGGCAAATACAATCCTCAAGACACCGAACAGGTCAAACGGATATTGACCGATCCCTCGGTAGAATCAACCGACATCGATAAAGGTTTTTTGGCTTACTTGCTGAACCCGCAAATCAGCGGTTTGACTCATGCCGTTAGCTTTGGCGCATTGGAAAAATTCATTCCTGCATTGACATCGCAAAATAGCCAATCGGCAGATAATGCGGCATCCCGAACCGCGCAAGCCTTTACCCCGTCTGATCCAGGCTTGGCTCAAGCCTTGTACCGTATTGATCATCCCTATCAAGGCGCCAAATGGGAAATTGGGACCAGCACCGCAAAAGACGCCAACGATCAACCTTGGCAGCACCTCAGTAAAACAGAGCGCAAACAAATCATGGCAGCTTATCAACTGGCATTACTACATTCGAGCGACGGTAATCTTAACCTCATTGACCAAATGTCGCGCCTGTCCGGACTCGCCAAGATGCAGCAAAATCCGAATATCGAGCCCACCGAGTTATTGCAATTACTTGCCAAAACCACGACGATCGACACACAAGCTTAACTTTCTAACTCGGAACTAATACACGCTAAGGAGGATGCAATGTTAGTCAGCTTGAATACAACGGGAAGTATGAACCAATATAGGCTTCTTGATAAAGCTGAGGCCATACCTTGGCAAAATCGGTTTACCACCCCGAAAACGCAGCCCATTGGTCAAGGATTCGACGTCCAACAAGCGGCGTTAAAACCCGACAAAGTAAAACAGCTCTTGGCAAATGTTGATTTAAGAAATATATCACCGCATGACTTAGGCGTGTTGGGTGGCTATTTGAATGGGAACGGTGAAATATCGGACATTTCTGCTACTGAATTTGCCCTTTCAGCCTTCACAATAGATGGTATGGATGCCAATGCCCCCATCGATATGATCAAATTTTTTGAAGATCGTTATACTTTCGTTGACAAGCTTATCGCCCAAGGTGAGCAGGGAATGAACGATGCCAGGAAATTTTTGGGGGATACTCTTCACACACTTTATAGTATGGATGAGTTTATAAAAAATATGGGGAGCGGCGTTTTTATCGATGAAAAAGCATAATGTGTTAGATTCAAGGGGGATTGCCCCCCTTGAATCCATTTGTTACAGAAGGAACGAGTAGCTCAACGACCAATATCCGGGCTGCGAACTAAAGGAGCTATTTGTAACTAACCACCTGTACGTACCCGCTGTCCCGTTATATATAATGTTAGTAGCATTAGATGCTACTAGCGACCATGAGCCACCTGAATACTTTTGCAAAGATAGGGTTAGGGATGCTGAGGATGTCGGAGTTAAAGTTGCCCACATGTTCCCAGCACAATTTGTTGTGAAAGGACCATATGCAACAGTTGAGGTGCCTATAGGTAAAGGACCACCGATTGCGGTATTATTATATCTAACGCAGGTCGCGGTCTGCTGTACGTTTGCTTGTGCAGATGGAACAATCTTATAGATTGTGGATTCTCCATTTTCATCCAGTATTTCAAGATATTCTTGCGGCGCCACTATGGTTGATGACGTAGTCGCCTCTTGTTTACCTGCGAAGGACACAGTTGAATGAAAAACTTATAAATAAGCCCATCAAAATGGCATATATCATTGTTTTTGACATCTAATCTCCTTGAACTTGAGCGTTCTTGATCAATAGTAAATTTTCGAACTCATGTTGTGGGCGTTATTTTTGCCCGAGGAGAAGTATAGTTTGAACACTAACATTTAAGATGCGTCACATTGTCACAGACTGACGTTTTCCGTTAGCCAGTTGTCGCACATCCTGAATTTCCTTCTCCAACGCCTTCCAAAGCCAATCCTCACCATAGGAGCTTTTGGTTTCTTGGCACAGGTGTATCCAACCCCATTGCCATTCCATAAAATCCGATTGCCAGGTTTTCCATTGTTGTTCGGTCGGTGGTCCGTATCGCCAATTGGGTGCGAGTACTACACCCAGGCCAAGCGGCACGTCAAACCCGTATTGGCCTTGCAACAATAGGTACATAGCTCGGCGACGATTGGCCCACGAGGCGAAAGGTTTTAATGCCGGCACTTGATAGAGGGCAGTATTCAGCAATTCAATAGCCCAAAGGTAATGAACGGAGTTGACCAAGAACCGCCTATCTCCCCAAACGGTTTGGCAAAAGATTTGCGCCACAAACACCACATACAATTCTTCTCCAATCCGGCGTGACAGGAAGTTCCTCCCCATCATCAGTAACATTTGGTAAATGTCTTGGGCTTGCCAGCGGTTGTGGACATGATTGCCCTGTTGCTTGGACTCACGCCAATACAGCACTAAGGTCGTCAACGTATCGAGACTCGCTAATTTGAGCAACCGGCGGCTCACTGACGACGAGTAAGGTTGACGGCGCTTAGCGGCGCTAATGCCGCCGTCTTTCGCGGATCGATACACAATCGCTTGAACCTGTGGTTCCAACTTTTCCAGCCAATTATCGATTTTCGGTAGCACTCGATTACCCAGACGTAGCACTTCCCAGAGCGGATGATTGATGTCTCGGGCGGAGCCCGGTGCCTTGGCATCCACCAAGGCAATCAACGCGGCGCCGGGCTTGTGTTTACCGGCTTGGTATTTACTCCACTTGTTTTTTGCAGGTAACGGTATGCCATCCTTGGTCTTATCTTGGGGTTCGAAGTGCTTTTCCAATTGGTAGGCGGTGGCTAATTGGGCTTTCTGCTGAAGACCGATATACCAATACTGCGTTCTTAGGCGGTTGATCAAACGGGGATTGTAGGGATTATCGGCAATTGGTTGAAGTGTCGCTTTTTTCGCGTCGTCGAGGCGAAAATTGATACATGATTGTTTTAATTGACTTATTGTTGCCATTTTAGGGTAAAAGTTTGCTCAATCTCTCCTGTTTCGCGGATAGCGTACATCAGTTACCCTATGGCACATCAAAAATTGCTACCGAACGTGACATGACACAACCCGAGCCAATCGAGCCATTAGTACAGGAATTGCTGGAAACATTGACTCGCCTGTACGGGCCGCTTTTGGCAAGTCGCGATCTGTGGAAGCTGTTGGGATTTACCAATCCGGCGGCCTACCGACAAGCACGATTGCGGCATCGGATACCGGTGGTGGAATTCGAAATCGAAGGCCGGCGTGGCCGTTTTGCATTGACGCAGGACGTTGCGCGTTGGCTGGCCGAACAGCGCTTATCTATCCCACAAACCAATAAAGACCAGGAGTCATCGCATGAGTTAACCGACAAACAAGACTAAATTCACAGACTCAGAACGACAAAAGCCCAGGGCGGCAACCCCGGGCTTTTCAAGAAACCGTCAAGAAATTCAGATACTCATGACGATTTCATTGTCGATCTAATCCAGGCCGGCGTCAAGTCGGCCGTCTGTTCCAAAACCCATTTTTTAATACATCGCAACGGGCGAAGGATTTCGCACGCCCGTTGCGAAGGAATGACAATGAAAATATCCATAACCACTTTGCGCCAAGTGATTCGACTCTTGGCAGACCCAGACCTTTCGATGCGCTCCATTGGCATCTCCTGCCGCATTTCACCCAATACCGTCAGAGCGGTCCGAGCGGTGTTGCTCGGAAAACAATTGACATGGGCTGACGTCCACGCCTTGGATGACGGCAAGATTTACCAAGCGTTGTTCGGCGATAAAAAGTCGGGCGATTCTCGAAAACCTGTTCCAGACTGGATTCAGGTGCATTCCTCATTGCAGCAGCGCGATATGACCTTGCAATTGCTGTGGGACGAATATCGCCAACGCAGTCCAGAGGGGTTTTCTTACGAGCAATATTGCCGCCGTTACCGAGCCTGGAAACGCAGTTGTAAGATCAGTCTGCGGCAAATCTATTATCCGGGCGAATATATCTTCGTCGACTTCTGTGGACGTACCATGCCGATTCGCAATGCCGAAACCGGTGAAGTCTGGTTCGCCCAGGTATTTGTCGGGGTGTTAGGCGCTTCCGGGTATTTGTTTGCCACTGCCGTCGCATCCCAGAAAATCGCCGACTGGCTCAAGGTTCACGCGCTGATGTTGGCGCACATCGGCGGCGTACCGCGTTACATCGTCCCGGACAATCTAAAATCCGCCGTGCTGAAGAACAACAAGCAGGGATTATTGCTCAACTCCGCGTATCAGGAACTTGCCGAGCATTACGATTTCATCATAATGCCGGCTAGACCGCGTAAGCCTAAGGATAAATCACTGGGCGAAATCGGCGTACAAATCGTGCAGCGTTGGGTGCTGGCCCGGTTACGCGATCAAGTGTTCTTTAGTTTGGACGCATTGAATACCGCCATCAGCTACTGGATGGAAAAACTCAATGAGCGTACCACTCGTACTTATCCGAATAGTCGGTTCCAACGCTTTTTCGAATTGGATGCACCGGTGTTAGAAGGGCTTCGCAGCGATCCCTATCCTTACAGCCAATGGCGCTACCAGGTGAGAGTCGATGAAAGTTACCATGTTGACTATGAGCAACACCAGTATTCAGTGCTGTATACCTACGCCCATCAACACGTCGATATTCGGGCCAACGACGAGTTTGTTCACGTCTACTACCAACGCCAGCTAGTAGCATCGCATATCCGCCAAATTGGCCCAGGCCGAACCACCTTGGACGAGCATATGCCGCCCAACCATCGTTTGTTTCGCGAAGGGACACTGGAAGGATTACAAACCTGGGCGCAATCCCTCGGCCCGTCTACCGTGACGTTTCTGCAACGTAGCTTGGAAGACAAGCGCCACTTTGCCAGCCGTCTGAAAGCCGCGCAGTTACTAAGGCGAGAAGCCCAGAAAGACAACTGGCAGGGGCGCATTGAATCAGCTTGTACCCATGCACTACGGTTGAATTGCCTGGGTTTTGACCGGCTAAGGGGGATTATTCGTACCAATGCCGATAGTCGCCAGTCTACGGTGCCCACCGTCAAGGTGATTGAACACGAGAACTTGCGTGGCGCCGATTATTTCACCACCACATCGGAGGCACCCTAATGATCATCGCTGGAACCATACCCCATAAACTCGCGCAGCTTGGCCTACACGGCATGGCCGAGGCCTTGGAAAAACAGCAGTCCGAGCCGAAATTTACCGACATGCCGTTTGAGCAACGTCTGGGTTTGTTAGTCGAGCAGGAGTTGTTGAGTAAAGACGCCCGCAAGATCGAACGACTATTGAAAAACGCCAAACTCCGTTACTCCCAGGCGGTACTCGAAGACATCGATTACCGGAATCAGCGTAGCCTGGACCCTCTGCAAATACAAACCTTGGCGACCGGTGAATGGATGCGGCAAAAGCAAAACCTGATTCTGACCGGTACGACCGGCACCGGCAAAAGCTGGATCGCCTGCGCCTTTGGTCAACAAGCTTGTCGGCGAGGGTTAAGTACGCTCTATATGACCGCAACCCGCTTATTTGAGAATTTAACCCTGGGGATGGCCGACGGCAGTTAGAAGTGGCTCCATTCGT
>NZ_PPPU01000069.1 GCF_006483455.1 Methylomonas koyamae | reverse complement strand
GGCGATGCCGACGCGGTGTCGTTTGGCAAGCACTTCATCGCCAACCCCGATCTACCGCACCGCTTAAAGACCGGTGCGGCATTGACGCCGTTCGACGCCTCGACGTTTTACCTGTACGGCGAGGCCGGACCGAGCGAGGGGTATACCGATTATCCATTGCTGGCGGATTGAGTATCTGGCAGCCGAGTTACCTATCATTCGGAAAAAGCGGAGGGCAACCATGATGTCCGCCTTTCCCGGGCGGTATCCGGCGGATGTTAGCAACAACACGGTGCGCGGCTATACTCAATTTCCGGAGGACGCATGAATGATGCCGATTTTTAACCAGCCATGGCCGCTTCAGGCGTGAGCGAAGTCATTCGTTACCGCTACCGGCTGCCTAGTCGTATCGCCGTGTCGCTTTTGTTTGCGGCGCTTGCGCCGACCTGCGGCTTGGCCTATCTCGCCGTAAGCGCGCCGTTGTCCCAGTATGCCAGTCTGATAGGCCTGCTGGCTGTTGCCAGCGGTATATGCGCCGTTTTGCTGGGTTGGATCGTTGCCAGAGCGTCGTTTAAACCGCATTACATCGAATTACGGGAGGAAGAAGCCTTGTTGCCTAAGGCATCTTTGACGTTGCCGATTATCTGTATGCCCTATTCGGCAATCGAACAGGTCAAGCGGCTTAAGGTGTCCGGCCATACCGTGGCCGTGGTGGTTTCGGCTTTCGGCGAAGCTCGGGTCAATTCCGGTTGGTTCGCGGCACCGGGGGAATTTGTCGAATTTCTCGAGCAGGTCGAGCGGCGGCGCCTGCAACACGCCAAGACCAAGTTGCCGGCCTTCGAGTCGTTACTCGCTGCGATTCGTGAGCGCAGTCAGGAGGATCCGCTGGCGGGTGCCAAAATCGCTGCGCAAGAGGTCTTCCATCGCTTGACTGCGGCGATGCAGAACGATAAGGGCGTACATGCCGAATCGCTGTTGTGCGCGCTGGGGGCTTTGGCCGGTTACGCTTGCCAGGCCAGCGTCAGGCAGCGCAATTTGGCGGAAGGTTTGGCTGCCGAGGCCGGTTTCGTTGTGATTGAAGGTACCGATGGCAACCGCTATTTTTACGGCGACGCTTTAAACTCGCCGTTGGCGGAGTCGCAGTATTCGGTGTGGGGTTTGGCGGCAGCGGCGGCGCAAAAATCCGGCTGCCAAGCGTTGCTGGATGTTGGCGAATTATTCCGCCACAGCGCAAATACTTTGGGCAGTGCCGAATTCGGCGTGTTGCGTCTGCCGTTACGGCAATCTCCGGCCGATAAGCCGTTGAATTACTTAAAGGCCTTGTGGCCTAACCTGCTGCCGACGGTACAGTTGCTGTGTCCGGCTGCGGCACATTGGCCGATTCTGTTCGGTTTGGCGATACAGGATGCGATTCATGGCGGAAAAACCGTGATCGACCCGTGCATTGCGCTTAAAATTGTCATGGAAAGCGCTATCGCGATGTCGAAGGTAGACCTCGGCGGCTGATCGTTACGGTCTTCTGTCTTAGCGGCGGCCTTTCGCATTTTTCTGTTCTGACTTTTTGAATCAATGACCGCACCGCAACGTATCGACCCGTCCAAAATCCGCAGTTTCATCCGCCGCCAGGGCCGCGCCACTGCCGGCCAAAAATTCGCACTGGAGCACCATTGGCAGAAATACTGTCTGGCGCCGGAGCAGATGTTCGATCCAGTGTCAGCCTTTGGTCGGCAGGCGCCGCTGATCGTCGAGATCGGTTTCGGTAACGGCGACAGTCTGGCGGCGATGGCGGCAGCCAATCCGCATTTGAATTATTTGGGGATTGAAGTGCATAGGCCGGGCGTCGGCCACTTGATGATGTTGCTGGAGCAGCGCGGCATCGACAATGTCAGAATCTACCATCACGATGCGATCGAAATCCTGGAACAAAAAGTCGCCGACCACAGTTTGGCCGGCGTACATTTGTTTTTTCCCGACCCTTGGCAAAAACGCCGACACCACAAGCGCCGTATCGTCCGCCCTGGTTTTGTCGAATTGCTGAATAAAAAATTGGCGGTCGGCGGTTATTTTCACGCGGCGACCGATTGGGAGCATTACGCCAAGGATATGCTGGCGATTTTGGCCGCAGGCGCGGGATTGAAGAATAGCAGTCCGAGCGGGGATTTTTGTCCGCGGCCGGATTACCGGCCGTTGACCAAATTCGAGAATCGCGGTTTAGGCTTGGGCCACGGCGTTTGGGATTTGATTTTCACCAGGCTTTAACGCGTCGCGGCTGGATTAGGCCTGGGTTTGTGCGACAAGCCAAAGCACCTGTTCCGGGCCAAACGGCCAGTGCAGTTCCAGGCCGCGGCCGGGGTGTGCCAAGACCGGGATCTTAATCCCGTAGCGCTGCAGCAAGGCTTGGTC
>NZ_PPPU01000006.1 GCF_006483455.1 Methylomonas koyamae | reverse complement strand
CATCGGGCACCGCTTCCAGGCGAATACCGCAAAAGCGCCGTAGCGATTCAATTTCGTACAACGCGTCTTCCATGCCCGGATCCGAATAGTTGTAGACAATCTGGGCCACGTGCACATGCAGCATGGCATTCAAGGCAAACGGCTTGCGACCACGTCCTTGGCCGGATGCGTAATGCGGTTCAATCACCGCTCGCATGACTGACCAGGGCAACAATTCTTCGAGTTGGTTCAGAAACTTTTCCCGCCGGGTGAGTTTGCCTTTATTGGTGTATTCGACATCGGCAAAACTGAGCTGTTGATACTGTTCCATGGGCGTCATCTCGAAATCCGGGCTATTGCTGAATTATATCGCTCGCGGGAAATTAATCAGAGGTTCCTTTACAGTTTCAATGAGCCACCCTCTTAGGCTTTTTGATAAAAGCGAAGAAATTCTTTCGCTTTTTAGTCACCCCCAAGAATTGCTAACGGTGAAGCAATAGGATGAACAAAAGAACAACGGCCGTACTGCGGATAAAGGGTTGCCGCAAGGTGGATTTGCGAAGCAATCCACCATGGATGACTTTCGATATATCCGCCCTGCTTGATCTTGCGGTTGAATAGGGTTTTGGCGGATTGCCTTACTCCGGCAACACCCCGCCCAAAGCGCGCACCAGCGCGACGTAACTCAACAAATTCAACGAGGTCAATTTCCGGCTTTCCGCCTGAATTTTGCGGTAGCGGTTCAAGCCGGCCCGCAATTGTTTCTGTTCGATATACTCGGCACAGGAACTGCAACCGTGCGCCAGCATTTGCTTGACCCATTCGCCGGCGAAACGGCGCAAATCCGCCTGCAATGCGGCGCAAACGCTCCTGACCCAAAAATCGCGTTGCGGAATCTGCGCCAACTGCTGAGCCAGCGGGCGAATAGCCAAGGTTTGGTCTACGGATTGCAGCAAACGGTCGACGCTGGCGAAATCGCGGCCGGTCTCGCTGACCAGCGCCGCCAGCCACAAAAAGTCGGGCAGGCTTTCGACGAAACCGATCTCGGCCGCCACATCCTCCGCCATTCCGGCTTGCGCATACTCGCTGGCATCCGGGACGGGATCGTCGGCAAGGCGGTAGCGGCGGTAGTCTGCCAGCAACGTTTGATACACGGCGACCGTGTCGGCGTCGGGTACGACCGCCGTCTGCCGGGCCGCAGCCCAGACGCACAAGCCGGATAAAGTCTGTTCCAGTTTCAGCAAGGCACCATAGCGGCTAGCGTTGGCCAGCTCCGGCCCGGCTGCCGCAATCCGCGTCCGCAATGCTTCGCCGGCCAACGCCTGATCGAAAGCCAGATAGGCATCGGCAACGGCCACAATGCCGCCGTTTTCACCGTCGTCGAGAGCGAGAAAACTGCTGCCGGCCTGGTTGACGATCCTGTTGGCGATCACGGTGGCCTTGATCTCGGCCGCCAACGGATGCTCGGCCAGCTGGGCGCCGAAGCGCTCGCGCAGCGGCGCGGGAAAATAGGCCGCCAGGTAAGGCTGGTAGCAAGGCGCATCCAGGTGGGCGCGCGCTTTCTCCAATTGCCGCGCTAGAAACATTTTCGCGGCGGCCATCAACACAGCCAACTCCGGTCGGGTCAGGATCTGCCCCGGCCGACTCAGAATATCCTTGGTCTCGGGAAACGATTCGACGCCACGATCCAGAAAACCGGCCGCCTCCAGCCGCTCCGCGACCTGGATGAACAAGCCCGGATCGGCCTGGCAACGAATTTGGTCCAGCGACAGGCACTGGCTTTGGGCGATGTTGTCCTGCAACACCGCGGCACATACTGCGTCGGTCAGGCTTTCGAACAAGCTTTGGCAATCGTCGACCAGGCTTTGCTTGTGCAGGCCGGCGAGCAATATTTTCAGATTGACCTCGTGGTCGGAGGTATCGACCCCGGCGGAATTGTCCACCGCGTCGGTGTTGATCCGGCCGCCGCGCAAGGCGTACTCGATTCTGGCGGCCTGGGTAAAACCCAGGTTGGCGCCCTCGCCCACCACCAGCGCCCGCAATTCGCCGGCGTCGATGCGGACGTTGTCGTTGCCGCGGTCGCCGACATCGGCGTGCCGTTCCGCACCGGCTTTAACGTAGGTGCCGATCCCGCCCAGCCACAGCAATTCCACCGGGGCCTTCAGCAGGTACTGGATCAAGGCTTCGCCGTCTATGCTGCGGTAGCGGATGCCGAGCCAGTTCTTCAGTTCCGACGACACCGGAATGTCCTTGTCGCTACGGCTATAGACTCCGCCGCCGGCCGAGATCAAATTTCGGTCGTAATCCTGCCAACTGGAACCGGGCAATTCGAACAAGCGTTTGCGCTCGTTGAACGCGGCAGCGCCGGCCGGCGGGTTCGGATCGATAAAGATGTGCTGGCCGCTGAACGCGGCTTGCAAGCGAATGCAGGGCGACAGCAGCATGCCGTTGCCGAACACGTCGCCGTCCATACTACCGATGCCGACCACGCTGAAAGTCTCGGTTTGAATGTCCTTGCCCATTTCCCGGAAATGGCGCTTGACGCATTCCCAGGCGCCGCGGGCAGTGATACCCAAGGCCTTGTGGTCGTAACCGTGCGAGCCGCCGCTGGCAAAGGCGTCGCCCAGCCAGAACCGGTACTCGGCCGCAACGGCATTGGCGATGTCGGAAAATTTGGCGGTGCCTTTGTCGGCCGCCACTACCAGATAAGGGTCGGGATCGTCGTGCACCACCAGTTGCGGCGACCCGACCACGACGCCGTCTTGCAGGTTGTCGGTCAAATCCAGTAAGCCGCGAATCAGGCGACGGTAGGCCTGCTGCCCGGCCTGCCTGAAGTCCTGGTTCGAGCCGCCCGGTTTGACCACGAAACCGCCCTTGGCGCCGGTCGGGATGATCAAGGCATTCTTGCTGATTTGAGTCTGCATCAGATCCAGGATTTCGGTACGGAAATCGTCGATCCGGTCCGACCAGCGGATGCCGCCGCGCGATACCCGGCCGCCGCGCAAATGGATACCTTCCATGTCCGCGGCGTGGACGTAAATCTCGTATTGCGGCCGCGGCGCCGGCATCTCGATCACGCCCAGGCTGTTGAGTTTGATCGCAATAAAATGCTCGGCAGCCTCGCGCCGCAGGTGGAAATTGCTGCGTACCGTGGCGTCGATCAAATTGAACAGGCCGCGCAAAATCCGATCGTGCTGGATATTCGCCACCGCCGCCATGGTTTGCAACAGTTGCATGCGCAACGGAAACAACACCTGCTCGTCCCTGACGGCGTAATCCTGCCATTCCGGATCGGGGCGAAACCGGGCTTCAAAATAATCGAACAGCCCGCGCGCGGCGGCGGGATTGGCAGCCAGCGCCTGTTGGATGGTGGCTTTGCTGGTCCAGTTGTGCAACTGCAGAAAATAATTGCGGTAAGTCCGCAACACGTCGCAATCGCGCCAGTCCATGCCGGTCAAGGCCACCAGCCGGTTCAAGCCGTCGTTTTCGACCCACCCTGCCATCACCGCCTGGATCGTGGCCAGCAGCTGCGGTTTGATCCGGTCCAAAGGCGGGCAACCGGCCACCGCGGGTTCGACACTGAAACTTTTCAAATAAACCGTTTGCCGCTCCAGGCTCAACACGAACTGGACTTGGTCCAACACCCGCAAATTCAGGTTCTCCAGCACCGGAATGAACTCGTCCAGATAGCGTTGCCGGGTACCGTAAAAATGCAGGCGGTAGGCGTCGGTAGCGCCGGCCGGTTCCAACAATTCGGCCGATGGCACCGTTGGCCCGGACATTCGCTCCAGGTTGAGCAGATCGCGTACAGCTTGCTGCGGCGTAATTAGAGCCTGATAGTCGAAAGGCAAGGCAGAAGCGAGGTTTCGCCATAGTGCCGCGGCGTGCTCGGCGTCGAGCGCCTGCTGCAAGGCGGCGAGAAGTTGTTCGTTCCAAGAAGGGTCCTGATGCTGCATGATCGATGCCCTATGTTATGAGGGGATTGCCGGTTACGCGATTTCGCAGACTACGGCGAAGGCAAAAGCGGGTCGGCTCGATGGCTCCAGGATGCCACTGCGCCGGCTCATTTCAAATATTTGACCAGCTCCAGCACGTTGCAATCGGCTTGGCGGGTATAACTGACCTTATCCATCATCGACCGGATCAGAAACAAGCCCATGCCGCTTTCCGGCGCGGCGGCAAAATCGGGGCTGGGCACGGTCTCCAAATCAAAACCCTGGCCGTGGTCGTAGACTTTGATGGTCAACGTCTCGTCCAAAAGCTGGATCGTGACCCGCACTGTATCCTTGCTGGCGGCGTCGTGGGCGTGCTTGATCACGTTCGCCGCCGCCTCGGTCAGCACCAGGTTCAATTGGTAGGCCAGGGCTTCCCGATCGCCGGTAAAGCCGTCCAACTCCCTGACGACGCGCTCGCCGATGCTGCCAACCAGATCCAGATATTTGGTGTGGGTCGGGATGATGACATCGACTTGGACGGCGGCGGGAGACATAGGCAAACTCGTCGGCTAACTCGGCAACATATCCGCGGCATCGGCATAAATCTCGAACACGCGGTTCAGCCGGGTGATCTCGAACATCGACAACACCTGCGGCTGGACGTTGCTCAGTGCAAACTGGCCGGCGTCGGCGGCGGTTCTTTTATAGGCCGACAACAGCGCGCCCAGCCCGGAACTATCGATGAAGCGGACGTCGGCCAATCGCACCAGAATCCGGTTTTCGCCGCTCTCGATCAATTGCGCCAGATAGTCCTTCAATTCGGCGGAATTGTGGGCATCGACCCGCGGTTCCCGAATAGTGACTACGCTTAAGCCGTGATTTTTTTCGAGTTCGAGTTTCATAGAAGCAAGTTGGGCAGAAACATTGGCGGCGGTTGTTCGGCCGCAGTCTAGCAGCAATCGGACAAAACCGGGGTGCTGCGGAAACTTCGATACCCAATCCAGTCTTACGTTCAACCTTCGCGCTGGTTTTTTCGTGCCGGCGCGGAACACTAGCAGCCGTAGCTTTCCGGGAGGTGACGATGAACACGCAAAATGCCGACAGTATCGGCCAATACTTGCTCGACCGGCTCTACGCCCACGGCGTTAGGGAGATTTTCGGCGTACCGGGCGATTACATCCTCGGTTTCTACGACCAGATGGTGCATAGCCCGATCCGCCATATCGGCACCACTCGCGAGGACACCGCGGCCTTTGCCGCAGACGGTTACGCCCGTTGTTCCGGCCTGGGTGCCGTGGCGGTGACTTACGGCGTCGGCGCGTTGAACACGGTCAATGCCGTCGCCGGTGCCTACGCCGAATCGTCGCCGGTGGTGGTCATCAGCGGCGCGCCGGGCGTCGACGAGCAGCGCAACGATCCCTTGCTGCATCACCGTTTCGGACCGTTTACCTTTCAACGCGAAATCTTCGAGCGCATCACCTGCGCCAGCGTGGTCCTGAACGATCCGGTAATCGCCTGTCGCCAGATCGACCAGGCGCTGGCCGCGGCGCGCCATTATTCCAAACCGGTGTACATCGAAATCCCGCGCGACCGGGTCAGAGTGCCGGGTTACTCCATGCCGGGCCCGGCGCCGGAAGTTTGCGGCAGCGACGAAACCGCATTGGCCGAAGCGGTGGCGGAAACGATGGAACTGGGCGAAAAATCGCGCTCGCCGATCATCGTTGCCGGAGTGGAGATCCATCGCCGCGGCTTGCAAGGAGTGCTGGTCGACTTGGTGAATCGCTCCGGCCTGCCGGTCGCCGCGACACTGACCGGCAAATCGGTGATCGCCGAACGGCACCCGGCCTATCTCGGTATCTACGAAGGCACCATGAGCGCCGAATACACCCGCTATCTGGTCGAGCAGGCCGATTTGTTGCTGATGCTGGGCGTGACGTTGAACGACGTCGACACCGGCATTTATACGGCCAAACTCGATCCGCAACGCATGGTCAGGGCGGCGCAGGACGAAGTGGTGATCAGCTCGCACCGTTACCCGCGGGTATTGCTGAAGGATTTCCTGCACGCACTGGCCAAATCGGTACCGATGCGCCCGGAAAAATTCGTTGCCGCGCCGGGTACTGTGACCGCAGCGGATTTTCCGTTGCCGGATCGCGCCATCACCACCGCGCGCCTGGTCGGCCGCCTGAATCAAGCCCTCGGCCCCGAATTCATCGTGGTCTGCGACGTCGGCGACTGCCTGTTTGCGACGATCGATCTGCAAGTGCACGAACAGTCGGAATTCCTGTCGTCGGCGTTTTACACCAGCATGGGCTTTGCCGTGCCGGCGGCGCTGGGCGCCCAAATCGCCCGCCGCGACCGGCGGGCGCTGATTCTGGTCGGCGACGGCGCCTTCCAGATGACCGGTACCGAACTGGCAACCTTTGCCCGCCTGGGCCTGGACCCGATTGTGGTGGTCTTCAACAACCGCGGTTACAGTACCGAGCGCTTCATTCTGGAAGGCCCGTTTAACGACATCGGCGATTGGCGCTTCGACCGCCTCGGCGAAGTCTTCGGCCCGCTGCAAGGATACGCCGCCGGCACGGAGGCAGCGTTCGAAGCGGCGCTCACGGCGGCACTGGCCAACCGCAGCTCGCCCAGCATCATCGACGTCCGCCTGAACCCGGCCGACGCCTCGGCCGCGATGCAGCGGCTGGCGGCGCATCTGCATAGCCGGGTCTAAGGCCGACCGGCCCGAGCCGAACCATGCGCCAACTGATCGATAGTCTGGCCTTCAATCTGTTGCTGGTCGGCTACGCGACCGGCAACGACGAAACGAAAAATCCGGTAATCGACGGCGCCAATCGAGCCGCCGCCGCGCTGCTCGGTTACGGCACGCACGAGTTATCGGGATTGGCGTTGGAGCAGATCTTGGCGCCGGCCAGCCTAACGCTGTGCCGGGCGGCGCTGGCGCGGGCCGGCGACCGGGAATCCGCCGAATGTTTCGAAGCGGAACTTCTGGCCAGATACCACAGCTTTCCGGCCTTGGTCACGGTCAGTACGCTACCGAGCCCCCGGTCTGACTTTGGCAAAGCCTTGTTATTGATCCAAGCCATCGATCCGGCCAACGATTTTTTGGTCATGCGCCGAGTCATCGAACAAAGCGCCAGTGCGATGATGGTGACCGACGCCAGCGGCCGCATCGTCTACGTCAACCCCCGCTTCTCGCTGCTGAGCGGATATGCCGAAGCCGAATTGTTAGGGCAAACTCCCAGTTTGCTGCAATCCGGAAAAATGTCGGCCCAGGATTATCAAGACCTGTGGCGGCAATTGACGGTCAGCGGCGAATGGCAAGGCGAAATTTGCAACCGGCACCAGACCGGCCGCGAATACTGGGTCGCGGAAAGCATCAGCGCGATCAAGGACAGCCTCGGCAACACCACACACTATCTTGCGGTTGCCGAGGACATTACCGGCCGTAAAACCGTGGAATCGGCACTGGCCGAAAGCGAACAGCGCTTCCGGCAAATGGCGGATTTGTCCGGGGAATGGCTGTGGGAACAGGACCCCAAGGGTTACTACCTGTACAGCAGCATCGCAGTGGAACAAATCCTGGGGCTGACGCCGACGCAAATCATCGGTAAACATTACACCGAACTGCTGACCGCGCAAGACCAGCAAGCCCATGTCGACCTGTCGTCCAGCCAGCAGTCGTTTCATGCCCTGGTCAACCATTACCGGCATCGGGACGGCCATCCGGTGATCACCGAATCGACCGGCCTGCCGTTACTCGACGCCGACGGCAAGCTGGTGAAATGGCGCGGGGTGGATAGGGACATTACGGCCCGGATGCAATATCAGAATGCCTTGATCGAGTCGGAAAAGCGTACGCGGCTGATCATCGAAAGCTCGATCAATGCCATCGTCATCATGGACGCCGACGGCATCGTCACCGATTGGAACCGGCGCGCCGAGCAGATGTTCGGCTGGTCGGCGGAATCGGCCATCGGCCGCCGCCTGGAACACTTGATCATCCCGCTGCGGTTTCGCGCCGCACACCGCAACGGCATGCGCCGGTTTCTGGAAACCGGTAACGGCACGATCTTGAACCGGCAGACCGAACAAGTGGCGCTCAGGCGCGACGGCAGCGAATTTCCAGTCGAAATCAGCGTGGCACCATTGAAACTGGGCGACAGCTACATTTTCAGCGGCTTCATCCACGACATCTCCGGCCGCAAGGCGGCGGAGCGGCAAATTCGCCAGGCCCAAGTGGAATTGGCGGTGGCGCAAAACGAGCTGAAGATCGCCCAGCAAATCCAGGCCGGTTTGTCGCCGGCTGCGCCGCTGAAAACCGGCGAGTTCGAGATCACCGGAGTTTGCCTGCCGGCGGACAAGGTCGGCGGCGACTATTTCGATTATTTTTACCGCGACGGCGGGCGGCTGGACATCGTCATCGCCGACGTCTCCGGCCATTCGATCGGTCCGGCCCTGTTCATGGTCGAAACCCGCAGCGCGATCCGGATGAAAAGCAGTACCGAGGCCGGGCCGGAAGCGGTGCTGTCGGCGCTGAACCGGTTTTTATTCAACGACCTGAATCGGGCCGACTACTTCCTGACCTTGTTCTATTTGCAGGTCGATCCGGAACGCCGGCAATTGCATTTCGCCAACGCCGGTCACCCGCCGCCGTTGCTGTTCAACCGCCATAGCCGGCAGTTCACCGAACTGGATGCCGACGGCCTGATCGTCGGCTTGCGCCAGGATGTTTGCTTCGAACGAAAAAGCGTCGAGTTGGCCGAGGGCGATTTGATAGTGCTCTATACCGACGGCCTGGTCGAAGCGGAGAACGCCGAATTAGGTTTTTTCGGCCTGGATCGGGTCAAATCCGAAATTGCCGCCAACGCCGACTTGCCGCCGCAAGCAATAATCGATGGGTTATTCGGGTGTTTGCGCCGATTCTGCGGCAGCGAAAAATTCGCCGACGATATCACCGTATTGGTGTTTAAATGGCATTAACCCCTTGGCTCAACGGAGAAAGCTTCAACCGATAATGCCGATTTGCGAGGAGATCATGATGAGTACAGCCCCCTTCTTCCCGAAATTACTGGCGTGCTGCGCAGTGTTGCTGGTATTGATCGTGTTGCACATCATCCCGCTGCCGATTCTGGAACTGACGATTTTGTACGTGATGCTGTTGCGGCCGGCGTGGTTTAAAGACTTGGTCGACCAACTTTACAGCCGCTAGCCGAATGCTTGCGAGTTGGCAGCTTCATAACAGCGCGCGCAACCAGCGTTCCAACACGGACCGGATGTAGCTAAGTTCCTCAAGACTAAGTTCCCTGCCCTGCGCAATCGAGTGCCATTTTTCCAGGCAACCGCGGCAGCAGCAGGCCGTGGCGTGTTGGGCGACAAACACCGGATGGCCGCGGTAAGGCGTTTGCTTGCCGTCGTTGAGCGGCTGGGCTGGGGCCAGCCGTTTGCCGATAAAATCGTCGGCGTGGCTTAAGATGGTTGCGATGCCCTTGGTTTGCAGATACTGCAAATCCTTGGCGTTCAAGCGAAACTGGCTGCGAAACCGGGATTTAGCCAAACCGGCGAACAGCTCGTCCAAATCCCGCATCGTTTATCTAACGCAATACGCCCGGCGCCGGCGTATAGCTGTCCAGCACGTGAATGTAGTTGGCGCGTTCGTAGGCACTGGGGTCGATCGCGTGTTGCCGGCTGACACTACCTTTCATTTGAGCTACCGATTCGTATTCGTGTTCGATCAGCCAATCCGCCAGTTCGCTGCGAATCTCGTCCAGCTTGCGGACGCCCTGCGCCAGCAACACGCTGCATAAATGCACCACATCGGCGCCGGCCAGCAAGGCCTTGATGACGTCGTCGGCCTGGTGAAAACCGCCGGTCACGGCCAGCGACAATCGCACCCGGCCATACATCAGCGCGGTCCAGCGCACCCGCAACAGCGCTTCGGCGGGCGTCGACAATTGCAGTTTCGGCACCACTTCCAAGGTGTCCAGATCGATGTCCGGCTGGTAAAAACGGTTGAACAAGACCACGCCGTCGGCGCCGGCCTGTTGCAAGCGCTCCACGAAATGCAGCGGCGAGCTGAATTGCGGGGACAGTTTCACCGCCAGCGGGATGTTGATCTGGCGCTTCAATTCGCGAACGATGTCCAGATAGCGGTTTTCGACCGTCTCGCTGCTTTCGGCAATATCTGCCGCCAGATGGTAAATATTCAACTCCAGCGCATCGGCGCCGGCGTCCTGCAAGGCTTTGCCGTATTCGATCCAGCCGCCGACCGACGTGCCGTTCAGGCTGGCGATCACCGGAATTTGCAACGCGCTTTTCAAGCGTTGCAGATGATCCAGATATTGATCCATGTAGGTGACGATCTGCGACGGCAATGGATGAAACGAATCCGCCTCGCCGTAACCAATGCCCTGACCGAACAGGAAACGCTCCATCTGCTGCTGCTCGGCTTCGATTTTTTCCTCGAACAACGACGACAACACGATCGCTGCCGCGCCGGCATCTTCCAAACGCCGGGCGCTGTCCAAGTCCTTGCTTAACGGCGAAGCCGACGGCACCAGCGGATGCGCCAGTTTCAGACCCAAATATTCGGTGGCTAAATCAACCATTGTTCTGCTCCTGGGCCAGATCGACTTTGACTTGGGCTTTGGCGGCGGCCACGCTGGTCGCGTCGCTCCATTCCAAAGCCGCCAGTTGTTGGTAATAACGGTAGCGGTTTTTGACGTCGTGCTGGGCCTGTTTCAAGAAAGCCTCGGCGTGGTCGGGATGGCTTTGCCACAACATGCTGAAGCGGGTTTCGGTCATGACGAAGTCGCGGTATGGGATCGACGGTTCCGCCGAATCCAGTTGCATCGGATTCTTGCCTTGCTGAATCTTGGCCGGGTTGAACCTGAACAACGGCCAGTGCCCGCTCTTCACGGCCAGATTTTGCTGGCGATGGTTATTGGACAAATCCACGCCGTGGGCAATACACGGCGAATAGGCGATGATGATGGACGGGCCGTTGTGGGCTTCGGCTTCCAGGAAGGCGCTCAGCGTCTGGGTATCCTTGCCGGCATAGGCGACGTGGGCGACGTAAACGTTGCCGTAGTCCATCGCCAGCAAGGCCAGATCTTTCTTCGCGGTCGGCTTACCGCCGGCCGAAAACTTGGCCACTGCGCCCATCGGCGTCGATTTGGAAGTCTGGCCGCCGGTGTTGGAATACACCTCGGTGTCCAGCACCAGGATATTGACGTTGCGGCCGCTGGCCAACACGTGGTCCAGACCGCCGTAGCCGATGTCGTAGGCCCAGCCGTCGCCGCCGATGATCCAGACGCTCTTCTTGCATAAATAATCGGTCAACGGCAGCAAGGCCTGGGCGGCGGGTTGGCTTAAAGACGGTAAATGCTGCTTCAATTCGGCGACGCGCTGGCGTTGTTCGTAGAGTCCGGCCTCGTCGGATTGGTCGGCGTGCAGGATCGCATCGACCAATTCGCTGCCCAAGGTTTCGCGTAGCGACTCCAACAATTCCGCGGCGTGCTCGGCTTGTTTATCGATCGCCACCCGCATGCCCAGACCAAACTCTGCGTTATCTTCGAACAGGGAATTGCTCCAGGCCGGCCCCCTGCCCTCGGCGTTTTTGGTCCAGGGCGTGGTCGGCAGGTTGCCGCCATAGATCGACGAGCAACCGGTGGCGTTGGCCACCACCATCCGGTCGCCGAACAATTGCGAGACCAGTTTGACGTAAGGCGTTTCGCCGCAGCCAACGCAGGCGCCGGAGAATTCGAACAACGGCTGCAACACCATCGAACCTTTGATGGTATTGGTTTTTAGCAGCCGGCGATCGTATTCCGGCAAAGACAGAAAGTAGTCCCAATTTTGGCTCTCCGGCTCGCGCAGCGGGGCTTGCGGCGCCATGTTCAAGGCTTTGCGGCTGGCGTTGGATTTATCGCGAATCGGGCAAATATCGACACACAAGCCGCAACCGGTGCAATCTTCCGGCGCTACCTGGTAACTGATCGATAACCCTGGCGGGAAGTCCTTGCCCAGCATCGCCGCATGTTTGAAGGTGGCCGGCGCATTGCTCAAGGCCTCGTTCGGCAAGATTTTGCTGCGGATCGCCGCGTGCGGACAGACCATCGGGCACTTGCCGCACTGGGTGCATAAATCGGTTTCCCAGACCGGAATTTCCAACGCCAGATTGCGTTTTTCAAACGCGGCGCTGCCGGTCGGGAAAGTACCGTCGGCCGGCATCGCGCTGACCGGCAAGGCGTCGCCGCGGCCGGCGATGATCTCGGCGGTGACCCGGCGGATGAAGTCCGGCGCGCTGTCGGTAATCCGCGACATGATGTCGAACGCGCTGCTGGCCTGCTGCGGCAACGGCACTTGGTGCAGGCCAGCCAGGGTTTCGTCGATGGCCTTGAAGTTCAAGTCGACGATGCGTTGGCCTTTTTTGCCGTAGGTTTTTTCAACCGCATGTTTGATCGCGGCAATCGCTTGTTCTTGCGGCAACACCCCGGAAATCGCGAAAAAGCAGGTCTGCATGATGGTGTTGATGCGCTTGCCCATGCCGGATTTCTCGGCCACCGCGTTGCCGTCGATCAGGTAAAAGCGGATGTTTTTGTCCAGCATCTGTTGCTGCATCTTGCGCGGCAGGGTATCCCAAACTTTGTCGGCCGGGGCCGGGCTGTTCAACAGAAACACGGCATTGGCGGCAGCGTTGGCCAGCATGTCGTAACGTTCCAGAAACACCGCCTGGTGGCAGCCGATGAATTGGGCGTCGTTTTCGCCGATCAAATAGCTGGAACGGATCGGCTGGGGGCCGAAGCGCAGATGAGACACCGTCACCGCGCCGGACTTTTTCGAGTCGTAGACGAAATAGCCCTGGGCGTACAACTCGGTTTCTTCGCCGATGATCTTGATCGTATTCTTGTTGGCGCCGACCGTGCCGTCGCTGCCCAGACCGTAGAACATCGCTTGAAAAGTCTGGTCGTGGGCGTCGGTGCGGTAATCCGCATCCCAGGCCAGACTGGTATGGCTGACATCGTCGTGGATGCCGATCGTGAACTGGTTTTTCGGCCGCTCGCTTTTCAACTCGTCGTAGACAGCTTTCACCATGCCCGGCGTGAATTCCTTGGACGACAAGCCGTAACGGCCGCCGACCACGCGCGGCATTTGGACAAACTTTTCGCCCTGGCTGAAGGCTTGGGCCACGGCAGCCAGCACATCTTTATACAGCGGTTCGCCGTCGGCACCCGGCTCCTTGGTGCGATCCAACACGGCAATTTTCCGGCAACTCGCCGGCAGGGCGGCGATCAAATGTTGCGGCGAGAACGGCCGGAACAGCCGGACTTTGAGCAAGCCGACCGCCTCGCCCTGCCGATTCAGATAATCCAGGGTTTCTTCGACCGCCTCCGCGCCGGAGCCCATCAACACGACCACCCGTTCGGCATCGGCGGCGCCGACGTATTCGAACAGACGGTATTGGCGGCCGGTCAGCCCGGCGAACCGATCCATCGCCTGCTGCGCCATGTCCGGCAACGCCGCATAAAACGGATTGACCGATTCCCGGCCCTGGAAATAGACATCGGGATTTTGCGCCGTGCCGCGCAGTACCGGCTTGTCCGGCGTCAAGGCTCGGCCGCGATGCTCGGCCACCCAGGCATCGTCGATCATGCCACGTATCACCGCGTCGTCGACCTCGACGATTTTGGCGACTTCGTGCGAGGTGCGGAAACCGTCGAAAAAATGCATGAAAGGCACCCGGCTTTGCAACGACACCGCATGGGTAACCAAGGCCAGATCCTGCACTTCCTGCGGCGAATTGGAGCACAACATGGCAAAGCCGGTCATCCGCGCCGCCATTACGTCGCTATGGTCGCCGAAGATCGACAGGCCTTGTGCCGCCAACGAACGGGCGGCGATGTGAAATACGGCCGGGCTGAGTTCGCCGGCGATTTTGTACATATTCGGCAGCATCAATAACAGGCCTTGCGACGCGGTGAAGGTGGTCGCCAAGGTGCCGGCCTGCAAGGCGCCGTGAATGGTGCCGGCAGCGCCGGCCTCGCTTTGCAATTCGACGACCTGCGGCACGGTGCCCCACAAATTGGGTTTGCCGCGCGAGGCCCATTCGTCGGCCCATTCGCCCATCGGCGACGACGGCGTGATCGGATAAATGGCGATGACTTCGTTGAGTTTGTAGGCGATGCTGGCGGCGGCCTGATTGCCGTCGATGGTGAGGGTTTGCTTGGACATGGCGCGACCTTATGCGTGTGTTACGGACGGCCGTTCGGTGCGAGCCGACGGCTCTTATACTCTACTGGAGACAAGGATAGCCAAAAATCCGCTGGCTAATTTTTAGCCAATTTAAAAACGCTTCAAAGCGGACGGGCTTTTTAACGGTTTGCCCACGATTTGACCACAAGTTTATCCACAGCTTCTGTGTATAACTGTACTTTCGTACAATAGGCACCCTGTGGATATATCGTTGCGCCTCAAGGGCAAATCGGCTTAAATTTGCAGTGTTTCAATATATAAGACGTTGATAAAATAGCGATAATCTAAAACCCGCCTATTCATCGCGCAGGACGATCGGCATGATTTTTTGCTCGACGTTGATCACGGCTTTATTCAGCACGAAAAAATGCTTGTCTTCGACAAACTGCACGCCCAGCATATAGAAAATCGGCCCCCAGAACGGGTTGATCATCAGCCCGCCCAGAATACTTTTCCAGGTGCGTTTCAGATTTTTCAACGGATTGAAGGCCACGGCCAGTGTTTGCTGCGGATGTTCTTCGAACACCTGCGCAATCGGTTTCAGCGCGGCCTGTTCCGAGTGGTCCAACACGGCCAGCGAATTGTTCAACTTACGCGCCATCTTATAGAAATGCCAACGCGCCGCGCTCGCCGAAACGGCAAAGGTAATCGCCATCAACGGCAACAGAATGCTGGGCGGCAGTAACGGCGCGAAAGCCGGCGCCAATAACACGAGTCCGTAACCCAACATGATCGTGTCCTCGCCGCGTTCGACGTCGCGGTCCAGATTTTGGACTATCGCCACGACCCGATCGCCGGAAGGTTCCAAATAACCTGATTCTTCAGCCATCTCCGCCTCCTGAAGTTTGGTTTGGTATTCGGGATTAAATGCCTGGCTCGCGCAAATGTCAATCGCGCGCGTCAGTCCGGTTTGCTTGCTGCGCCGCCCCAACGTTGCAACAGATAATCGCGCCGGGTATCGAAAATTTGCCGCAATTTGCCGCCTATCAAAATTCGGTGCATAAATCGGCCGAACCAGCCCCACGGCATCGCATAAAACACAATATCCTCGACCTCCACGCCGTCGCCGGTTTCGGTAATCGCCACTTCATGGCTCCAGAATGCGAATGGTCCGACGCGTTGCTGGTAAACAAACCGGCGGGGCTGGTCGCAGTGCGTGATTTCCGACAACCAGACCATCGGCCAAGCCAAGACCGCCTTCATCCGGTAGCAAATCAGCAAGCCGCCGTAAATCTGCTCCGGCACCGGCGACGCGATATCGACGTGAAAAAAATCCGGCGTAATCCGGTTCAAGTAGTGCGGAGACGAAAAAAACGCCCAAGCCTGCTTGGCGGACAAGGTTAAGGACTGGCTACGGTAAAGATAATAGACTTTCATGACGGCCCGAAGACAATGAGCGCAATGCCCTGCGTCTTGGAATTTACCGTAAAAATTTGCGGGCGCGAGCTTTGGTAGCACTCGAATTCGCACTGAACGGCTTAAGGGCGACAGGGTTTCGGCCCCTGGGAAGACAGGGGCGCGCGCTGATGACCCCGGCCCCGTCAATGACTGGTATGCCGAGCAGACTGGCCTGGTCGAAAAGCCTATCGACAAGACTCAGGCCGACCGGTCTTTAGGGGCCGGATTGATAGCGGCCAACTAACTACCTGCGGTAGCGTTGCCTTTGCTGGTCAATTGCGAGCCGGTTTCGGGAACCGATTTGTTGAGCGCATTGCGCAACGCGGCGTCGTAGCCGTAGATATCCGGATAAAAGCGCGGCTTGCCGTCGCGATCGACAAATGCGGTCGCGTAGAAAAACAAGACCGGTACCGATTTTTTCAAGCTGACGCGCTGGGTCTTGGGCCCGGCCATTGCCTGCCGGATGGTATCCGGATTCCAGCCTTCCTGGTCGCTCAACACGAACTCGGCCAGTTTATCGGCCTCGGCGACGCGGACGCAGCCGTGGCTCAAATCGCGCCGGTCGCGGTTGAACGCGGCCTTACCCGGCGTATCGTGTAAATAGACCTCGGCTTTGTTCGGAAACACGAACTTCACCCGGCCCAACGGATTGTTCGCGCCAGGACGCTGGCGGGCGCGAAGCCGACCTTGCTTGAGATCGGCGACGACATCTTCTTCCTGCTCGTCGTCGCTGTATCGCTCGACCAGTTCGATGTCCTGATCGTCCAGGAAGGCTTCGTCTCCTTCCAATTTAGGCAGAATTTCCTTGTCCATGATGCTTTTCGGAATATTCCAGTAGGGCATGAATTCCAGATACTTCATGTCCTCGGCCAGCATCGGCGTCAAATTTTCCGGGGCTTTACCGACGATCACCTTCATTCGCAAAGGTTGCGGGTCTTGCGAATCCTTGAAAGCCCAAAGCTGAAAAGCCGGGATATTGACGACGATATGCGGCCCGGCCGGCGGTTCCGGCAACCAGCGTATGCGTTCCATGGCCAATTCGATGGCGGCAATTTTTTCCGGCACCGATTGGTTCAGCAAGGCCAGTGTTTGTCGGCCGATCACACCGTCGGCCTTCAAGCCCTGGCGTTCCTGAATCCGCTTGACTGCGGCGACGCTGGCGTCGTCGTAAATATCGGCGGCCTTGTCGGCATCGGCCGCCGCCGGAAGGTCAGCTTCGCCCAATTCGCGCAGTCGTCGGCGCAGTTCCGGCATCTGGGCGTCGCCCTCGCCGGGGTGCAGCGATTTGGCGAATACCAAGCCGGCGCCGGATTGGGTCTCCGGCAATCGGCGGCGGAAGTCGGCCAGCGCACGCTTCAGCAACCGGTATTGCTCGTTATTCGGCGCGAGTTCGGCAGGCAATTGCGCCAGACTCTGCATTTGCCAATGCCGTTGCAGAACTGCCGCCAAATCCGGCTGCGGCCGCAATCCGCCGAGTTGCGCCGGATAATCCAGTTTCCGCGGATCGACCCGTCCCGAATGCAGATCGCCGGCATAACGCAGCAGCGCCGCAGACAAGGCCAAATCGTAACCGGCCAGCGCATCCGGCGCCGCAGTCTCGGCCAGCCGGGCGTATGCGGCCAGGCGTTCCGCGTCGTAATGGCGGGGATTCAAGCCTTCATCGGCCACATTCCGTAATACGGCCAAAGCCTGTTCCCGATTCTGCGCCGGGTTGGCGCCGCCAAACCACAACAAGCGATTGGCATTGGCCCGGTATAACTGAATCAGGGCCGGACGCTGCTCAGACAGCTCGGCTCCGGACAATAGCGCTGAGCTGCCGCCGTTCATTAAGGCCTCGATGGCTTTGCCGACATCGGTTTCAGCCGCTCCGGCGGCGGCACCCCAATGGCACATCAGCAAAACCGTGAAAAAACGCGGCAGAATACGGAGCAAACTTAGCGAACAGAACATAGTTACGGCTTGAATCGGGTTGATCGGATTAAATCGGGCCGGCAACGAGTCCGGCATTGCCAAGTGCGTATCGCACCGTCCGGCAATTTTCATAACTTTACATTCTCTCACACAAGCTTTGTTCCCAGCCAAACTCGCCACACCGAAACTATTCCGGGCCGCGACGTCCGGCGAGTTAAAATAACGCCAGAAGAAACCGCGCTTGCCGGATAGCCAATGACTCTCGCCCCCTCGCCTAAACCGGCGCTAAACGCCGAACAACTCAACCGAAGCTGCCGCTGTGCCTCGCTGAGCCGGGAGCTGTTGCGCCGGGAATTGGCCGACTGGGACGCCGCGCACGACATATACCGAATGATTGGAGAGGATCGGCCTCATTTGTTTGCCGAAGCGCCGGTGTTTCTGGACCGGGCCGGCCTGCAGGCGCAGTTGGCCGTCATCGCCGCGGCTGAAACAGTCATCGCCCTGCCCGCCTACCAAAAACGGGTGCTAGGCTATGCGCCGGAATCGGCACACTTTCCGGCCAAGGCCCACGGCGTATTCGTCGGCTACGATTTCCATTTGAGCCCGGACGGACCCAAGCTGATCGAAATCAACTCCAATGCCGGCGGCGGTTTGCTGAACGCGTTAGCGATCCGGGCGCAGATGCGCTGCTGCGAAGAAGCCGGCAGCCAGCGCCCCGGCGACGGGCCGGCGTTGGCGGCAACCGGAAGCGCGCCGGAAGCGCAATTCATGCAGATGTTCGCCGACGAATGGCGATGCGAACGCGGCGGACAAGCCTTGCAAACCATAGCCATCGTCGACGAAGAGCCGCAAAAACAATACCTGTGGCCGGAATTTCTGCTGTTTCAAGCGCTGTTCGAACGCCACGGCATCCGAACTGTGATTTGCGATCCGGCCGAGCTGAGCCATCGCGACGCGGGTTTATGGCACGGCGATATCAAGATCGATCTGGTTTATAACCGGTTGACCGACTTCGGTTTGGAACACGCCAAACACCAGCCCTTGTTGCAAGCTTATCTGGCCGGCGACGTGGTGTTGACGCCGCATCCGCGCAACCATGCGCTGTATGCGGACAAAAGAAATCTGGCCTTGCTCGGCGATGCCGAATTCCTGACCGAAATCGGCATCGACGCCGCCAGCCGCGAAATTCTCTGTCGCGGTATCGCCGAAACCCGCATCGTTGCAACGCAAGATGCCGAGTGGTTATGGCAACAGCGCAAGCAGTTATTCTTCAAACCGGCCAAAGGCTACGGCAGCAAAGCGGCCTACCGCGGCGACAAGCTGACCTTGCGGGTGTTCGACGAGATTCTGCGCCACGATTATGTGGCGCAGACGCTGATCAAGCCCAGCGAACGGCAACTGGATGTCGGCGATTTGAAACTGGATTTGCGCCACTTCGTCTATCGCGGCCAAACCCAACTGGTTTGCGCCCGGCTGTACCAGGGCCAAACCACCAATTTCCGCACGCCCGGCGGCGGCTTCGCTCAGGTGGTGGTTACGCCTTAAACGGCCTTGTTCAACAAAGCGCGGTAGATATGCAAATCCGCTTCCGAAAAGCAGCAAAAGGTCACCGCCAGCCGATACGCCAGGTCACCTAAAAACCCCGTAACAGTATCGACGGCAATTTCGGCAGCCTCGCGCGGCGGATAACCGTAAATACCGGTACTGATGCAGGGAAAGGCCAGACTCTCCAGCCGCTGCGCCGCCGCCAGCCGCAGCGAATTTCTGTAACAGGCGGCTAACAGCGTAGCCTCGTTTTCCGAGCCGCCACGCCAGACCGGCCCCACGGTATGGATGACGTACTTGGCCGGCAAGCGGTAGGCTTTGGTCAGCTTGGCGTATCCGGTCGCACAACCGCCCAAGCTGCGGCACTCGGCTAATAATTCCGGTCCCGCCTTACGATGAATCGCCCCATCCACCCCACCGCCGCCGAGCAACGAAGAATTAGCGGCATTGACGATGGCATCGACGGCCAATTCGGTAATGTCTGAATGAATGGCGGAGATTGTGGGGTACATGAGGTTTGGATGATGTTTTGGGTTTGGCTGGATTCCGCCATTAGCCACCAGACGGAATTAACGTGTCAATGTCAACAGTCCAGCCCAAAGCAGGCGTAGGGTGTGGTGAGTTTTACGAACCGCACCAGTCGCGAACGATGCGGTGCACGCTGTTTACCGCATCCTACCGGGCTGAGTGAATGGCGGAGATTGGTGGGTGCATGAAATTTGGATGATATTTCGGTATGGCAGGGCTCTACCAGTTTCCGACTTTGCGGGTGATTTCTGAATGGCCGGTTTATATCAGAATTTACTCGTTTAACGCGATGCATAAGCGGCCGTGCAAGATCTTCGCACTTTCACGGCCGGGTGAGCATAGCGAACGGACTTGATGAATTTGTTAGGCGACAAAGATTTCATCGAGTGCGGCAAAGATTATTTGTGAACCCAGAAAATGGATTTTTCCTGAGGAAGCAGTTCCTCGGATGGCAATGCCACAGAAGGTTGGCTGTGCCGCATCAGCCGAACCAGAGAAGAGACTAAAAACGGGTGAACCGCTTAGCCCATCAAAAGAGGATAGCTCTAGTGGATTGTGGAGGACCAACTCGTAGCATCCATACGAGAAGCTATCACCGATGTAGGATCCGTGAAGCAAGTACTGGTTAGAAATGACCTTCGAGAGTTCATAGTCCACGCCGGTTCCGAGTTTGGGATATCCGAAGAGAAAGAACAGCGCGTTGTTGCGAGTTCCGTACCAATCCGAAATATCAGGTGGAGTCAGATTGATAACGTGATTTTCCTTCCGCGCCGCCGCCGATACATTCGCGATGTCAGCCTGAAAGATAACTAGATCGTTCTGATCTCCATCCTCTTCTTCATCCTCAACCCGGATGTCCCAGCGATTCGTGAAAGTCACGCAGTCACCAGCTTCCGAAATGATCAATCTAAGTTTGTGCGTTGGCCATTCACTAACAACATGTTTGGCGGTAAGCACTAATAGATTATTTCGAAAAGCAACCATAAATGCGCTCCCTGCCACCGAGAGCGGAAATTCTGACACGCCAGTTTCAAACGCCATAGGGCGCGCACAATATCGGAGACGATTGATATCTGGGGCTGGCTCCATCTGAATCCTAGCGCTCTAAATAAGCGGGATGACCCGACTGGCCGTGCATGGCACGTTCTCTGCCATTAAATCACATGAGGTGATAGGCAGCAAAGGGCCGATTTTAGCCGATCGAACTGGCATCCAAAACTTTCCTCAACTGATTCGCCCCACCACGAACGCTCCGAACAACGGCGACTTCTCGATTGGGTTCACCCGCGTTTCGCACAACTTGTTCTGTTAGCCTTTCCTGGAACATTTCAATCCGAGCTTAGGTCGGCACAACAAGCCCGGACGGCATAAAATAGCCCGGTGAGTTGTAAAAAGAGGAGTTAGCATGGAACCCGGCAAAGCCTTGATAAGTATTGGCGCCCTGATTCTGGCAGTGGGTTTGGTAATCAACTACGCGCCGTGGCTGGTCAGTTGGTTCGGTAAATTGCCCGGCGACATTCGTATTCAAAATAAGAACAGCTTTGTGTTCATTCCGATCACGTCGATGATCGTGGTCAGTGTGCTGTTCAGCGTGCTGGCTAATCTGTTTTTTCGAAAATGAGGGGGAAGAGATGAATAACCTGGTGGTATACAACCACGGCAAGGACAGTATTCCGTGGGGCGAAAAAGCCCTGGCGCTGGCCGAGGTGGCCAGGAGCCGCGGTTTCGAGTTTATTAGCCCGGACTATCAGGCCAGCAACGATCCGGAATGGCGAGTCGATCGACTGTTGGCGATGGATTTGCACGGTTACCAGCAGATCGTGCTGGCCGGCTCCAGCATGGGCGCTTACGTGGCGACCGTCGCCGCCGAAACGATCAAGCCGCATGGCCTGTTTTTAATTGCCCCGGCGTTTTACCTGCCCGGTTATGCCCGCGACCGTTTCGCCCCCGGCACCGACAACATCGAGGTATTTCACGGCTGGCAAGACGAGGTGGTGCCGCCTGAAAACGCTTGGCGCTTTTGCCGCGAGCACCGCGCCCGCTTGCATATGCTGGACTCGGACCACCGCCTGCTCAGCATTTTACCGCTGATGACGGCAGCCTTCGACCGCTTCTTGGCCGAACTAACGCCTTAACCGGGAGAGAAAGGTATGGCCGCATACAAAAAATACCATTGCCGCGAATGCGAACACATTTACGACGAAGCCAAAGGCGATCCGGACAGCGGCATCGCTCCCGGTACCCGCTGGGAGGACATCCCGGACGACTGGCAATGTCCGATTTGCGGCGCGCCGAAAAGCTTTTTCCAACTGCTTAATTATTAAGTCACGGTCGCTGGCGGCGGACCGGACACGGCAGCCGGATCAGTACATGCCGTTACCTAATAGTGCACCGGCCGCGGCGCCGATGCCGGCGGCCAACGGGTCGCCGCCGCCGAAGTGGTAGCCCATCGCACTACCGACCATGCCGCCCAGCAAACCTTGCGGGTTACGTTGGTCGTACTGGTAATAACGTGGCTGCGGCGGCGGTGCATAGTACGAAGGCTCCGGAACGTATTCCACCACCGGCGGCGGCGCCGGTTGGTAGTAAATCACCCGCTCCCGGTATTCCGGGTAATAATCGTGGTGGTGATGGTGGTGATGCCCCCAATGGTGGCCCCAGCCTTCGTGGTCGGCCAATGCTGCCGAGGAAAACGCCAAACTCAAAACGGCAATTATGGTTTTCTTACACATATCAAAGCTCCTTTTCGCAAAATGATCGTGTTGGGATGCATCATGCGAGCGGCAACTTAATTCCGACTTAACCGCGCGCCGCCGCCGGTAAAGCCGTCAACGCCCTTTGGCATCGGCGCGTTTCAACAGGCCGAATAAGTCGCTGTTGGTGGACAGCACCAGACTGGCCTCGCCGCCGATCACGGCCCGATAAGTCTCCATACTTTTCAGGAACTTATAGAACTCCGCCGCTTCCGGCTTTTGTGCGTAGGCTTTGGCGTAAATCTCGGCGGCCTTGGCGTCGGCCGCGCCTTGAATTTCCTGGACCTGTTTGTAAGCCGCGGATTCGATCTCGTTGATATCGCGTTCCTTGTTGCCGTGAATACGGGCGGCTTCGCCCTCGCCTTCCGAGCGGAAACGTTGCGCAATTTGCAGGCGCTCGCTGATCATGCGCTGGTGTATCCGCTCCAACACTTGCCGGTTGTAATTGATGCGTTTGAAGCGTACGTCCAGTAATTCGATGCCGAACTCGGCCAATTTCGGCGCTGCGGCGTTGAATACATCGCGCTCGATCGCTACCCGGCCGACCCGGATCGGCCGCAACACGCCGATTCCGGCTTCGCTGGCGAGGCCCGCCAGACTCTCGTCCTGCATCGGCTTGCGATCCTTGTCGGTGCGGACCACCTCGATCAGTTCATGACGGGCGATTGCGGTGCGGGTTTCGCTGCCGAGGATGTCTTCCAACCGGGATTGGGCGCTACGCTCGTCGCGTAGCCGCAGGTAGTAGCGCATCGGATCGGTGATGCGCCAGCGGGCAAAGGTATCGACCTGAACGTAGGTTTTGTCCTTGGTCGACATTTCCACCATCGGCCCATCCCAAGCCAGATAACGCTTGTCGAAGCTGTTGATTTGTTGCACGAACGGCAATTTAAAATGCAAACCCGGCTCGGTGATGGGCGGCCCGACCGGCTTGCCGAATTGGGTCACGATAACTTGCTCGGTTTGGTTGACGGTATAGGCGCAGGTCAGCAAAAAAATCAGCGCGATCGCGATTAAGCCTAACGATTTTCCGGCGCGGCTCATTTCGCCACCTCGACGCTTGGCGGACCTGGCACCGCCAACAGCGGCAGAATCTGTTGCACCGTGTCGTCAACGATGATTTGTTGTTTGGCCTGCGGCAGCACCTCGGCCATGGTTTCCAGATATATCCGGGCGCGGGTCACTTCCGGCGCCTTCAAATACTGTTCCAGGACCTGGTTAAAAGCGGTGACGTCGCCTTCGGCCTCGTTGATCCGTTTGAAGCGGTAACCCTCGGCGGCACGTATCCTCTGGTCGGCCTCACCGCGTGCCCTCGGCACCGCCTTGTTGTATTCGCCGTTGGCCAGATTGATCACGTTCTCCCGGTCCTGCTGCGCCCGGTTGACTTCGTTAAACGACGGTTGCACCGGTTCCGGCGGATTGACGTTTTTTAATTGCACCTGATTGATCGTGACGCCCAAACGATAGCGCTCGGCCAGTTCGCGCACCCGTGCCAGCACGGTTTCTTCGATCTCCTGCCGGCCAATCGTGATGATTTCATCGACGGTACGATCGCCGACCACTTCCCGCATCGCCGCTTCGGAAATGTCGCGCAAGGTCAGGCCGGGATCACGCACATCGAACAAATACTTTTCCGGGTCGGTGATCCGGTACTGCACGATCCATTCCACCAGCGCCGAGTTCAAATCCCCGGTCACCATTGCCCGCTCCAGCTCCGGCTCTTCGCCGGCCTGATCCGGATTGGTGAAACCGGGCGTGGCGAAGCCGAATTCCAGCTTTTGCTGGCGTTGGGTCGGCACAGTTATCACTTCATCGACTCCGAACGGTAACTTGGCATGCAGGCCGGACGGCACTTGCTCAATGAATTCGCCGAAGCGTAAGACGATGCCTTCCGACTCGGCCGGAATCGTGTAAAAACACATGCTGAAGACAATCAGGCCGCCGATGCCGAGCAGCACGGCTGCCGGCGGCACCGGCAGCGACTGCGGCCAACGGTCGAAAAGGGGTCGAGGATTGTTCATCGGCAAGCTCCGCATCGAAGCGGCCGCAACAGGCGGCCTGACGCCACAAGCTTAGCGCAAAAAATCCATCAACTGGGCAACGGTCAACGGTCGGCTGAACAGATAGCCCTGCATTTCGTCGCAGCCTTGCTGGCGCAAGAAGGCTTTCTGCTCCGGCGTTTCGACGCCTTCGGCGATGGTCGCCAAACCCAGGCTGTCGGCCAGGCTGATCACTGCGCTAACGATCGCTTTGTCTTCGGCGTCGGTGGTGATATCCCGCACGAACGACTGGTCGATTTTCAGTTTGTAGACTTTGAACTTCTTCAGGTAGCTTAATGACGAATAACCGGTGCCGAAGTCGTCGATGGCGACCCGGATACCGCGCCGGTGCAGATTCTCCATTGCCGCAATCGCCGTCTGCGGATGGTTCATCGCGACGCCTTCGGTCAACTCAAGCTCAAGATACTCTGGCGGCAAACCTTCTTCGGCCAGGATGCCGCCGACCAAATCCGGCAGAGTCGGCTGACTAAATTGCACCGCGGACAAATTCACCGCCATGACCAAAGGCCCCAGCCCTTCGGCCATGATTTGCCTGGCTTGGCGAACCGCGGTTCTGATCACCCATTCGCCGATCGGCAGGATCAGACCGCTATCCTCGGCGACCGGAATGAATTCTGCCGGCGATACCAGGCCCAGTTCGGGATGACGCCAGCGCAGCAAGGCTTCGGCGCCGGTTATCTTGTCGGTTTTCAACGACAACTGCGGCTGGTAGTGCAACTCCAGTTCGCCTCGCTCCAGCGCGTGGCGCAGGCCGGTGACCAATTGCAGATTCCGCGCCGAATTGGCGTGCATTTCCGGCGTAAAGAAACGGCAACCGTGGCGACCTTCCAGTTTCACCCGGTACATCGCGGTATCGGCGCTTTTCGATAAGGTCTCCAGATCCTCGCCGTCGTCAGGATACAACGCGACACCGATGGACGCGCTCATAATCAAATCGTGATGCTCGATACGAAACGGTTCGGAAATAGCGTCCAACAATTTTTGGGCGATCACCGCCGCGCTATTGGCATTGGCGCCCGGCAGCAGCACGATGAACTCGTCCCCGCCCAGTCGGGTAACGATATCCTCCACCCGTAGCGCGGCACGCAAGCGCAAAGCCAATTCGACCAGCAAGGCATCGCCCACGCTGTGTCCCAAGGTATCGTTGACGTCTTTGAAGTGGTCGATGTCCAAAAACATCAGCGCCAGTTGGCCGTTAGCCCGCTGGGCCAGACCCAACGCGCATTTCAAGTGGTTGTTTAGCTGGCTGCGGTTGGGCAACCCGGTCAACGGGTCGTAGTTGGCCAAATGGTAAATGTGTTCCTCGGTTTGTTTGCGCTCGATAGCCAAAGCCACAAAATGCGCCACCATATCCAGGAGACGCAAAGCGAAATGATCCGGAGACGCCGGGTAGCGCTGGTAAATCGCAAAGGTACCCAGCACTTTTTTTCCGGAACCCAAAATCGGCTCCGACCAGCAGGCACCGACGCCGGCTTGGGCGGCCAGGTTTTTGAAATCCGCCCAATACGGATGCTGGGCGATATCGGCGACGACAGTACGCTGCCCAGTAAACGCGGTATTCCCGCACGATCCCACCCCCGGTCCGATCAGGGTTCCGTCGATTGCCCGGTTATAGAAATCCGGCAAACCGGGCGCTGCGGCGACCTGCAAATGCCGTCCGGTTTCGTCCAACAGCAATACCGTACAAATACAGCCCGGCATCGCACTTTCCAATTTGCGCACCACTTCGTCCAGCAACTCCCGCAACGAACCGCCGCTGTTCAGCCGTTCCAGCATGAAAGTGCGCAAAGTTTCCATTTGCAGGGCGTGCTGGCGCTCGGCATCGCGTTCGAAGCCGGTCAAGGCATGGTCGATGTCCATCGCCATTTCCAGCAACAAATTGCGGGCGGCGAAATCGAACGCATTGACGCTATCGGCATACAGATTCAAAGTCCCGACCGGCGTGCCATTCCGGTGTAAGGGCAAAGCCGCCGATGCCCGCCAGCCGCAACCGGCGCCGCGTTCGTGCCAGACCGATGTGGCCGGATCATTCAGATAGTCCTGACACCAGTAAGCCCGGTCTTCGCGCAACGCAGTTCCGGTCGGTGCACAACCGGAGTCTTGTCTGGGATCGATACTAATGGCGATGTCGGCCAGATATTCGCCGCCGCTACCGTAACTCGCCACCGGCAGCACGCACTGCCCGCTTGGGTCCAACATGCCGATCCAGGCCATTTTCATACCGCCGAACATGACCGCATCGCGACAAATTTGCGGAAACAATTCGGCTTCGGAACTGCAGCGGACGATGGCCTGATTACACTGGCTCAATGCCGCGTACAGCTGAGTCAGACGTTGGGTTTTGGCTTCCGCTTCGCGCCGCTCCGCATCGACTTGCGCCAACTGGCGTTGGGTTTCCGATAACCAGCCCATCACGCTATCGCTCAAATCATCCGGTACTGGCGGCTGTTGCGCGAAATCGCCGCGACCCAAGCGGGCAATTTGAGTACGCACTTCTTCCGGCTCTGCGCCCAAAATGCCGAACACACTGCGATGGACCCGCCATAACGCCAACACCAGCATCAGGCCCGCCGCCGCCACGGCCAAGCCAAGCGCTGCTGCAATATCGCGGTTGCGTTTTACCAGCAATGCCGTTCTGCTCCGCGCCATATCTCCGGCCTCGGCGAGCATCTGCAGAAATTCGGCCTCGGTTTGGCGATAGGCTTGGCTTTCGAGCATCGCCGCCGCCTTTAGTCGTTCCAGTGCGTCGTGTACGCCGTTTTCGGCCAATTGCACCGCCGCCAATTCGATATCCGCCAACTGATCCGCTTTGGTCTGCGCCTGTGTCAGTTTCGCCAATTCCGCGGCGGTAAAGTCAGCCTCGCGCATTGAATCCGACCACACCGCACCGCCGGCGTTACGGCTATCCCGGATTTCTCGGTGACGCTGCCGGTCGCTTAGCTCCCCGCGAATGACATAAGCAAGCGCCAGCCGCCGCGATTCGACGGCAGTTTGCCGCAACGCGTCGGCCGTACGCTGCAGCGCCAGGCCCAACTGTTCGGCGTTATCAATTCGGCTTTCGAAGTGGAGATAAAGGAAAATCGAAGCGACAAGCAGCGCCAGGCTCAGCGCACTGAGCAAAACACTGTTGGTAAAACTGGAATAACGGCGCGGCCGGTTCATGGGATTCCCCCTTGGCAGTATGCCACTGGACGCTGCTGCTTCGAACGCTGTGCTGACGAAACACTTGCTGCAAACGGCCCGATTATTCCACACTGCCGCCTGCGCCGCCGCCTGTTCGCGTCGGGAACTTAGCGCCGCGGCACAACTTTTTTGCTACCGCTCAACAAATGCTACCTAAAGCGCCGGCCTTGGCCGACAATAGCCGGCACGCTCCCACCGTCACTCTGCCGAGGAATATTTCCATGACTAGATTCAGCGCCCTATTGATCCCACTCGTACTGTTTTTTGGCGGCCTGCCGCCAGCCTTTGCCGAGCAATTGCAGATCGGCAATACCGCTCCCACGTTTCAGGCCAAGACCCACGACGGCGGCGAGTTCGACCTGAACTCGCGCCGCGGCAATGGCTGGACCGTATTGTATTTTTATCCGAAAGCCGGCACGCCGGGCTGTACCGCCCAGGCCTGCGCCTTTCGCGACGCGATTCAGGCCATACGCCAGCAAGGTGCCGAGGTCTACGGCCTCAGTACCGATTCGGTCGCCGAATTGGCCAAATTCCACCGCGAGCACAAACTTGGCTTCACGCTGCTTTCCGATCCGGACGCCAGCGTCACCGAAGCTTACGGCGCGAAAATGCCGGTGTTGACCATGGCCAAACGCTGGACTTTCATCATCGACCCCGAATTGAAGGTGCGCCGTATCGACAACGATGTCGACCCGGCCCTGGACGCCCAAAAAGTCGCGGCGGCACTAAAACAACTGCAAGGCAAACCCTGATCGCCCACAGCCGCCCCGGAAGCCCGACCGGGGCTCAAATTACTGGATTCGGACCAGATAGCCGTCGGTTTTTTCGCAGCTCGGCTTGCTGTGCGCCGTGACGCTGATTCTGACGAAACCGTGCTCGATCGGCCGGTCTATCTTGCCGCGCACCTCGTAACGCCCACTTTTGTGTTGGCTGATGTAGAGTTCCTTGGCGGTATATTCGTATTTGATATCGCCGGCACTGACATGGACCACGATAGACGTGGGCGTCGTGTTGGCAGACGCCGACAGCGAGAACTCCTGAAACGTCTGCAAATATTTGTTGGCCGCCGGTTGAAACTCGGAAAACGCCGGCTTATCGCAATGGCTGGAACTCTGGCTGCTGCCGTAAGCGTAAACGCTGTCGGCACCCAGGCTTAACAACAAGGCGGCGGTAAGGCGAAAAATCGTGGTCATCTATATCTCCATTGGCAGGCATTGGTTGAATTGGCTGCATAGCTTACCAAGAAAAACCGCTTTGGCCGGAGAGGGATAAAAACCATTCGGCCCGGCACCTCGCAAACCGCGAGGGCAATGGCATTAAATTAACTTCGGAAGGGTGTGTTGGCGGGCGCGGGGTCTGGCTGAGTTGGCTTTCGGCCAACAGCAGACCTTCGAGTTAGCATTCCATTTTCAATAGTTAAGGCACCTTTTAACCCAGTTCATTGTCCGCTATTAGGGGAGCTAATTGCCTTAATAATGCTCGAACCTGCCAATAATCATTGAGCAAGGTGCCCTACTTAGCTTGCTCTGTTTGCATGTTTAGACACTCAAGTAAATGAATTATTACACACGAATACTCGTAGTTTTCCCCATTATTTCTGTACATTGGTACACATGATTCTTCCTTACATATCTTTACAATGAGAATTGCCGTCAGCGATAAGCCGGCAAAATTTTCATATCGTAGGGGGAGAAATTATGCATTCAAACACAACCCAATTTTCTAAAGGTCAAATAGGGATTCTAGCGGGGGCAATCTTATTGGCATTGTCATCTCCGGCAAGAGCAGCAGTGCCAGGTGTAGATCCAAGCGAGAACGTTCTTTTACAGTGGAATGACGCTGTACTGGAAGCAATTCGAGAAACCCATCCAGGACCACCAATGGTCGCTAGGATGTTGGCCGTTTTAAATACCAGCACTTTCGATGCCTGGGCGGCCTTTGACAACAAAGCCCGTGGTACGCGTTTTGGTCCGTCATTGAAGGCGCCGGCGAGTATCCTTAATGATGCGGGTAAAAAAGAAGCGATAGCGTATGCTGCATTCCGTGCTGCCTCCGATTTGTTCCCCCAGTCCACACAACAGCAGTATTTCAAGGATCTTCTGACTCAGCAAGGTTACGATCCTAATAACGCCACAACGAACAAGAACACAGCGGCTGGTATTGGTAATGTTGCTGCGGGTGCTGTATTGACTTATCGCCATCAAGACAAATCCAATCAACTGGGTAATATCAACGGTGGTGCGCCATATTCCGATTGGACCGGATATCAGCCAGTTAACACACCGGATCAAATCAACGACCCGAATCGCTGGCAACCGCTGCGAGTATCAGATGGCCACGGCGGCACTGTCGTACAGAAATTTATAGCTCCACATTGGGGACGCGTGTTGCCTTTCGGAATAAAAGATTGGGATAAGGACGTCGTAACTCCTGTACGCAAAGAAATAAAAAAGCGTACCGGTAGAGTAGGCCCAGCGACTGTTGATCAGCCTGAGTATAGAGAACAGGCGCTACAAGTTATTGCTTATAGTGCGTCATTAACCGATCAACAGAAGGTGATTGCCGAATTCTGGGCTGACGGTCCTAGCTCCGAATTGCCACCGGGTCATTGGAATTTATTCGCGCAGTCGGTTTCCCATCGAGACAATCATAATTTGGACCAAGACGTTAAGATGTTGTTTGCGATGTCGAACACAGTATTTGACACGTCTATTGCGATCTGGGGTGCAAAGGTCAAATTCGATTCCGTTAGACCTGTGACTGCGATTCATTACCTATTCGGTGGACATACGATTAACGCCTGGGCGGGGCCTTATCAAGGAACTCAAAGTATTGATGGTCAAAGCTGGGAACCATACCAAGCATCAACCGTGGTCACTCCGCCATTTGCCGAATACCCATCTGGACATAGTGCGTTCTCATCTGCGGCTGCCGAGGCTTTGAAACGGTTTACCGGTAGTGACGTGTTTGGCGATACTTATACCCAATCTGCCGGAGTCTCCAGGGTTGAACCCGGCCAAGTGCCAGCAGCAGACATCTCATTGAGTTGGGCGACCTTCAGTGATGCAGCGGACGAAGCGGCCATTTCGCGTCGTTATGGCGGCATTCACTTTGTCGATGGTGATGTGGATTCTCGTCAAATGGGTCGAAGAGTTGCGAAACTGGATTGGCCGGTAATTCAATACTATTTTGGTAATTCAAATAGCAAAGAATGGCACGAGGACGAACACGATCATGATGATTGATATGGTTAGCTGATCAGAGATCGTTTCTCATGAAAGCGGGCCCTAGCGGTTAAAACTGCTAGGGCCCGTTTTTTTGGATTGCTGCTTCAGTTGAACAACTTCAAGATAACGCTGCCAATCTTGGTAAGTATCGACGTCCCATTGCATAGCCAACTCATACATACTCAGGCCGCTCTCCTTGGCTCTGCGCCGGGTGTTCGCCATAACCTGAGGATTGCTCCATACCATCTCACTGAATAAGGTTGGCTGAACCGAATTTAGACCGATCATCACATAACCACCATCTTCCGCCGGAGCGACTACAACATCGTGACCTTCGCGCAACTTCATAAAAGCTTGATGGATATCGTTAAATGTAAGACTCGGACAATCGCAGCCCATCAGTAAAGCATATCGATATCGGCTGAAAGCCGAATCAAGTGCGAGGTGCATACGAATCCCTAAATCGATTCCGTATTGTTCGTGCAGTGTGATTGGGTAAATGCGCGCGCAGTCCTGAAAGAAAGCATGGTTAGCATCGGGAGCACAGTAGAGCTCAACCGGACACAACGGTTGTTGAACAGCTCTATCCAATGTCATTTTAGCCAGCTGCCGATGTGCATTGGTAGCCTGTTCGGCATTTAATGCTGGTTGTAGCCGGGTTTTAACCTGACCCGGAATCGGTGCCTTGCAAAAAATAAGCAGTACGCTGTCTGGGAAAAGCACGGGTACGCTAGCGCCGACGTAAGGGCCAAAAGGGCATCACCAGCAACGCCAGTAAACCTAATTCGTCTGGATTTTGAAATCCCCGTAGCCCAATTGGCATAGTGTTTTGCGGCTGTTGCGATTCAGCACGGTAGGTTTTGAAGCAACGGTCCCAGCAGGACAGCGAAAATCCGTAATTGGTATCGGTTTCTTGTGGCTTTGCAGAATGGTGTATCCGATGCATGTTCGGTGTAACAAGCAGCCAGCGTATCCACCATTCGATCGGGGCCGACAAACTGACATTGCCGTGGTTGAATAACGCGCAACCATTCAGGATTATTTCGAACGCGATGACGGCTTGCGGCTCGACACCAAGTGCAATCACCAGCAATACTTTGTAAGCCATAGACAATATGATCTCTATCGGATGAAAGCGCACGGCGGTGGTCGTGTCGAAATCAAGGTCGCTGTGATGAACTTGATGCAAACGCCAAAACCATTCCCAGCGATGGGCTGCAACATGTTGCGCGTAAATCGCCAAATCCAGTAAAAGCAAACTTAGCGAGATGTTTAGCCAACCGGGTAAGGTTAGGTTGTTGAACAGGCCAAGATGTTGTTCCAAAGCCCAGGTCGCCGCCAACCAGGCCGCCGCGCCGATGCTGATTCGCATCAGTCCGACATTCAATGCCGCCAAACCGAGATTGATCATCCAGCGTTGACGACGCCGGACGCTTAAATGCCGAGTCGGACTTAGTACTTCCCAAATTGCCATCAACAACAAAATGCCGATAAACATGCAAAAGCGCAACATGGCTTCCATCATCTTCTCCCGTAATAACGCATGGCCAGATCATCGGGATCGGCACCGAAAAAATACGCTAAGCGTAGCCGCCACATCAGTAGGATGGTATTGAAGATGCCGTTTTGTCGCCAGCGTCGCGCAGAAGTCAGCACTTTGGCTTTTAAACAACAGGGTTTACCGAGTATTTTTAGCTTGCTGCTAATAGCAATATCCTCCATCAAGGCAATCCCTGGAAATCCACCTACCGCTGCAAATGCTGCTCGGGTCATGAACAAAGCTTGGTCACCGGTGGCGATGCTGGTCAGCCGTGAGCGTTGATTCATCATGAAGGCGATTAGTGTGAAGACGGGTTTAGGGTTGTCGAATGCCACATCGAAACGCCCCCAGTGGAAACCTTCAGCTATGGCTTGGCTAATCAAATCAATCCCATTCTCCGGCAATCGAGTATCGGCATGTAAAAACAGCAGAATCTCCGCATCAGCTTGTAAAGCGCCTGCATTCATTTGTATAGCCCGACCGCGAGAACTGAGTATGACCTTATCGACCAGAGGCTTAGCAATTTCCAAGCTATTATCATGACTGCCGCCATCGACCAGCAGTAGTTGGCAACGATCACGAAGTCTCTGCAAGGCTTGTAGTTTGCTGGCGAGATGTCCGGCCTCGTTGAGCACCGGGATGACAATACTAATAGGGTATGCCATGTCTTGAAACTTATACCTTAAGCGTTCCGCCGCCACACATGGTAGTGACCCAGCCAATCCAGCAGACGCTGGGGTGCGTGATTTCGCTTCCAGACGCCCGCCGCATATTTATTGGCTTCCGCCATGGTCGGATAAATGTGGATTGTGCCGAGGATTTTATTCAGGCCGATACCGTGTTTCATCGCCAAGACGAATTCCGCCAGCAAATCGCCGGCATGTTCGCCGACGATGGTCACGCCGAGGATTTTGTCCTTGCCCGGCACGGTCAGCACCTTGACGAAACCGTGTGCCTCGTTGTCGGCGATGGCCCTATCCAGATCGTCGATGCCGTAGGTAGAAACTTCATACGCGATATTCTGAATTTGCGCTTCCTGTTCATTCAGACCAACGCGAGCAACCTCCGGGTCGGTGAAAGTCGCCCAGGGGATTACCGAGTAATCGGTACGAAACATTTTAAAATGACCGAACAAGGCGTTGACCGCGGCATACCAGGCTTGATGCGCCGCGGTATGGGTGAACTGATAGGGACCGGCAACGTCACCGACCGCGTAAATATTCGGATAATTGGTTTGCTGAAACGGGTTAGCGGCTACCGTATTGTGCGGTGTCAACGCGATCCCCAATTCCTCGACGCCATAACCGGAAACATTGGCGGCGCGGCCGACGGCAACCAATACCTGGTCGAACGCAATTTTGACGGTTTGGCCGGCGTGTTCGGCTAGTAAGCTCTGTTCGCCGTCTTCCAATAAGAATTGCTTTGCCGTGTGACTGATCCGCACGTCCACACCGTCGCCTTGAAATCGCTTTGTCACTAACTCCGAAACGTCAGCGTCTTCGCGGGCCAGAATGCGGGGAGCCATATCAACTTGCGTCACTTTGCAACCCAGGCGGGCGAAGGTTTGCGATAATTCGCAGCCGATCGGGCCGCCACCGAGCACCAACAAGCGTTTGGGTTGTTCGCGCAATTGCCAAATCGTATCCGAGGTCAGGCAGTCGATTCGCTCAATTCCCGGAATGGGCGGTAAAAATGGCTGGGCGCCGGCAGCAATGACAATCGAACGGCTGGTAAGGGTTTTGGCGCCGTCGGAAGTGCTCACCTCGACTTCCCAGGGTGAAACGATTTTGGCGCGACCCCGAACAACATCGACGCCCAGCTCAGTGTAGCGTTCGATCGAATCGTGCGGTTCGACGGATTTGATCACCTGCTGTACCCGCTCCATCACTTCGGCGAACGTGAAATCGGCAGAAGCCCTGGCGATGCCGAATTCCGCTGCGCGATGGACGTGGGATAGAAACTTAGCCGAGCGAATCAAGGCTTTGGACGGCACGCAGCCCGTATTCAGGCAATCGCCGCCCATTTTCTGTTGTTCGATGAGTGTGACTTTGGCTTTGACGGCGGCGGCAATATAAGCGCTAACCAAGCCACCCGCGCCCGCGCCTATCACGATTAGATTGTTGTCGAAACGTTTGGGTTTGCGCCAGCCTGCATAGACCTTGCGGCTTTGCAGGAAGTCGACCAGCTTTTTTGTCAGCAGTGGAAACAGGCCGAGTAACGCAAACGAGGCTAACAGACCTGGAGACAAAATCCCGGACAGCGTATCGATATTGCCTAGCTGTGTGCCGGCGTTGACGTACACCAGGGTGCCGGCCAGCATGCCGAGTTGGCTGATCCAGTAAAAGGTCCAAGTTTTCATGGGCGTCAGACCCATCGCTAGATTGATCAGAAAAAAAGGGAAAACCGGCACGAGACGTAAGGTAAACAAATAATACGCTCCGTCCCGCTGCAGACCGGTTTCGATTGCCTGTAAGCGCTGGCCGAAACGAGCCCTGACCCAATCACGTAGCAAATACCGGGCAGCCAAGAACGCCAGAGTCGCGCCGATACTGGAGGCGAACGACACTAGCAAGATGCTCCAGAATAGTCCGAAAATTGCTCCGCCTGCGAGTGTCAATACCGCCGCCCCCGGCAGCGAAAGTCCGGTTATCGTAATATAGAGTAGGCCGTACAATGCGTAAGCCAGCAGCGGTTGATTTTGCCGGTACTGTTCGATGGCCGCTTGATGGCTTTTCAAGCTGTCCAGTGTCAAATGCTGCTGCAAGCTCAGGCCAAAAAACAGGACAATACCGAGTGCCAGAGTCGCGCCTAAAACCAGCTTACCCCGTTTCATGTTGAATTGCTGACCAAGGCCCCCCCGCAACTACTGCCTTGGCCAGCGGTGCAGCCGTAACAATGAGCGGCGGTAGTGATACTGCCTTGACTAAGATCGATGCCTTGCAAGTCGCGGATATGGATTTGGGGCTTACCAACGGCACCCAACGGTAGACCCAGCATTTGATTGAAATCGCAGTCGTACACATAACCTTGCCAGTCGACGCTCAAGGTTGAACGACACATTAGGTTATCCAAATTGTCAGGCCGAAAACTGTCCTTCAGCAAGGCCATATAGGCTTCGAAGCGCCCCTGGCTTAAAAGCACGCTACCGAAACGTTGAATCGGCATGTTAGCGATGGCATATAGACGGTTAAAGACGATGCCATAGTCGTCTTGCAAATGTTGCTTGTAAGCTTGCTCCAACGCGCGCTGATCGGGTGGCAATACTGCGTCTTGCGGATTGAATACCAGGTGCAACTCGAGCCCGCTGTCCACTTGACCGTATCCCAGTCCGTTCAGGCGTTTTAACGCCGCCAAACTATCGCGGAACACGCCTTTACCGCGCTGTTTATCGACATTATCTTCCAAATAACACGGCAGAGAAGCCACAATTTGCACCTGTTGCCCTGCTAAAAAATCGGCCAAGTCCCAATAGCCTTGAGCTTCCAAGATAGTCAGGTTGCAGCGATCGATTACTTCGATACCGTGCCCGCGTGCCGAGCAAACCAAATGACGAAATTCCGGATGCATTTCCGGTGCGCCGCCAGTGAGATCCAGTGTCCGAATGTTATTTTCACGTGCCAGCGCCAAGACTTGTTCGATGACGTCACGACTCATCAGCTCCGTGCGCTTTGGGCCAGCATTGACATGACAATGCACGCAACTCAGATTACACAGATAACCCAAGTTGACTTGCAGAGTCTGTAGAGGTAGCCGAGTGATAGCGGGAAAGTCGCTGTTCAGCAGGAAAGGTTTGCTGTCTCGCATGTTATTCCTTGGAAAACCAAATGTCGCCATACGCAGCCGATGCTTCGCGGCCGCTGTTGTCCGTGTCGGTCATGATTGCAACCGCATTGATATTGCTGATATCGTCACCGAAAAGTTGCTTGAAGTCGGCCCTAATGTTGCGTTTTTCGTGCTGCCAGATATTAACTGGCGCTTCCGGGCCCCGCAAAGCCAGCATCATGGCGTGGTCGCCGGCGAAGGCGTTGGGCCAAACGCTGTTCTTTTGATTATTTCCGGCCCAGACGTAATTGATGGCCCGGGTTTGCCAGAATGCCAGGCCACCCTTGACCACGACATAGAGTCTAGCGGCGTAATCGTCGCCGAGCTTGCTCTGTTCATTTAAGCCGGCCAAGGGCTGAGTAACACGCCACGACCAATTCAAATAAGGGGTTTGGGTTAAATCGACGGTTAGCTCCTTGAACAAACCGGAACCCGCGGCGCGGCTGTCGGCCGCCAGTGCTATAACGCCATCGATAGCCAGTAAACGGTAGCGTGTTTCGCCTTTGAAGCTTTTATGTTCCCAACCGTCCAAATCATTGCGGCTGAAATTGCCGATCGGGAAAACAGACTCCGCCAGTCCAGGTTGATGCACTAGCAAAGTTAATGAAAACAAAAGCAGCGATTTGTTCACTTTCTGCCTAAGAAATACAATGAGCGCCAATACCTCCAGCCATCGATACACAATGCCCCGCTAACGCTAAAAATAGATAAACTCTTCATATCAGTTTAACGACCGTTCCTATCAGTGAAATGCTCAATACGCTGAATATAGATTTGAGCAGTTTTACGAATAAACTTCGTTTGACGTTCGAAATTTCTACAATGCGAACACATTGTTATATGCACTCTGATCGCTAATCGATCACTGAAAGGCAATTTCTTATCTAGTCCCTTCGATACCAGTGAGCTAATGTCGTGGCAACTATGCATGATGATGCTCCTTTTGAGGTTTCGTTTTGTGAAACCAGCGGATTTCCAAGCATTCACGGAGTCGCAAACGGGCTCTGTGCATGGTGACCCAATAATTGGCCTCACTTAAACCGGTCTCCCGACAGACTTCTTCGGCTTCCAATCCCACCAGTTCGCGCAGCACGAATACCTGAGCCATTTTAGCTGGCAGATTGTTTTGACATGTCTGGTAAATAGCCCAGAACTCTTGTTGCTTGAACGCTGCCTCGGGATCATTCCAAGTTGAGGGGCCAACCTGCCAAGCACCGTTGCGGGTGAAAAAATCGTCTTCGTCTTCTATGTCTTCGACGTTCTCGGCTCGACCGAAATCGATATTGTCAATCTCGCGGCTATGGCGACGCCAGTGGTCGGCAATCTTGTGTTTCAAGATACCGATGAGCCAAGTACGTAAGCCAGCTTTACCGTCAAATGAGCACGCTGATTGCCAGGCGGCCAATAACGTTTCTTGCACGGCGTCCTCTGCCGGCTCGCGTTCATGCAATTGCAGTAGGGCGTAACGGAATAGTATCGGTCGATGTTCGGCCAATACCATTTCGCTCAGTTGATCGGATTTACCCACCCCGGTGCTTAACAACATGCGCCACTTGTCTGATTGTTATCGCCGCTGTAGCCAGTGGTGCAATCAAATAAACCGAAATGACGCGACTTATCGCCGAGGACTTGAAAGTGATCGCCGTAGCGACTGAGCGCGAGCATGTCGGCAGTGTTACCGCATACTCTTAATGGCCTGCCGGTCTCGAAATGGTGGTGATCATCTAAATCAAAGCTGTGTGGATGTTGATCAATGGTGCCCAAATAGACGGCGACTTGGCCGAAGTCTTCGCAACGATCTTCCAAAGCCATTTTGAACGCCCGCACCGTGACAGACTCGAATTTAACCATACCGATTTTTGCGAATACTTCTGGGTCGTCGATGCTGATCGGGTTGTTTTTAGCCCTGCGTACATCTGGGCACCCCAAGTCCTGCAATATGCGCCGGAAGTCTTCCCAATATAGCGCACCGCCAAGGCACTCGCCCAACAAGATTGGATCTTGACGTAATTCGACGGGGATACGGCGGTCGGCGAACACATCGGAAAAATACAGTTCACCGCCTGGCTTTAATACTCGAAATATTTCCGCCAATACACGAGGCTTTTCCGGTGAAAGGTTGATCACACAATTGGATACCACGACGTCGATGCTGTTATCGGCTATGCCAACGGTGTGCAGATTTTCGATATGCCCGTGCAAAAATTCGACATTAGCGAAGCCGAATTGCACCGCATGCCATTCACGATGGCGTAAAGCCACTTCCAGTTGTTCAGGTGTCATATCGACGCCAATTACCCGCCCGGTAGGGCCAACCAATTTCGACAGCAGATAACAGTCTCGACCGGTGCCACATCCCAAGTCCAATACAGTTTTACCTTCCAGGGCCGGCGGTAAAGGTGAGCCGCAACCGTAAAAACGTTCCAATACCTCAGGGTGTAAGCCGGCCAACAGGATTTTCAAATAACCGGGCATTGTATCAATGCTACAACAGGCGCTGGTTTTCAGATCGTTACTTGATTGCAATACTTGGCCATAGTAGTGCTGGACGGATTCGCTGATTTCGATAATGCTAGTCATTGGGATACCTCAAGCGGTAATGTCTGTATTTAGAAAATAGGAAGATTGATGTAACTATTGTGGATTATCGTGTTCACGAACAGCAGGGTGGAGTTTTCATGGCTGGTTCGAGGATGCGCACAAAAAAAATGGCGGCGACAATACCACCCAACAAAGGACCGGCGATGTAGACGAAAAAAAAGCCGCCTTCTTGATCCGGGAATGCGGCACCATTCCACCCCATTAATAAGGCGACCATGCGCGGCCCAAAATCGCGCGTCGGGTTTAATCCGGCTTGAGTGAGAGGAGCAATTAGGCAAATGAAAGAGGTTACAGTCAAACCGATGAAAACTGGAGCCAATCCGTCATCCGGGCGGCCAACGTTACAACCTTCGGTTAAGGCGAATATCATCAATACTAACAACAATGTCCCAAAAGCTTCCGCAATCAATGCCAAGTGCATGGATACGACCGCTGTACTGCCCGGGCTGAAGTAGTACTCACCAAATAACATAGCGGTTTTGATAGAGTCAGCGGTGCCTCGAATGATGCCGTGAGCTGTTTCATAAGCCGCAATTGATGGCGCGAAAAGCGCGTAAATGACCAATCCCGCCGTTACGGCTCCAACAAATTGACTGATTACATAAATCGGTAATCGGGCAATTGGCATCCGTCCACCAACGACCATCGCTACACTGACGGCAGGGTTAAGATGTGCACAGGATAAATGCCGGGTCAGGTAAATAGCCAGCGTCACAGCTATTCCCCAGACTAGCGCAATTTGCATTAATCCTTGATGTGCATTAAATAAAACCGAAACAGCAACAGAGCCACAGCCGAACAAGACCAGTACAAATGTACCAAGCGTCTCATCAATCATTTCTCTCAAATATTTTATCGGCATATTTCCAGAGGGTAGGTTTGTTGCTTCATCTTAAGCGTTAGCCCGGTCATAAACGAGTAGGTTGACTAAACTCAAAACCGATCTTCATGCAGTTTCTTGTTTTTTGACTTTTAAAGTTTGGTGTTAAAGCAGAGTGTGATTGCTGCCGAACAAATAGCTGCACACGGCAGGGTCAGCAACCAGGATAAGGCAATTGACTTGATCACTCCTGAATTGGCCTTGCCGCTAACCAAGCCAATGCCGAATAATGAACCTACGGAAACATGGGTGGTGGAAACCGGCATGCCAAACTTGCTGGCAAAAATCACTAACAGTGCCGTGACCAGATTAGCCGATAAGCCCTGTTCCTGCGTGATAGTAGTGATTTTATGACTCATGGTTTCCGCCACCCGCCGTGCATTGAACACCCCACCCAACATCATCGCCGAAGCAACCAGAATAATGATCCAATGCAAATCAAAACCGGGGGCCAACAATAACAAGGCGGCAATTTTCGGAGTGTCGTTCAGGCCACGAGCAAAACAAACCGCGCCGGCGCTGCAAAAATGGAGTCCGTCACGCAGGCGTTCAATTCCCCAAATCTGGCTAGCTTGCCGCTCGGTGCAAACTTCTTGTCGATCGAGGGTTAACGACGGAATCAATATCGAATCGATCGCCATGGTCATATTGGCGTTACCGGCCAGTGCCTGATTGTTCGGTTGTTGAACGCATATACACCAGTCGTTTTCGCTTCGCAGGCGACTAGACCACAGAGCCAGAAACCAATACAGCAAACCAGTAGCCAGTAAAGCCACCAACGGACTCAAAAGCAATGGCAATACAAAGTTGCTCAACAGAGGTGTAAGGTTGAGACTGCCGGAGCTCGCCAATATCGTGCCGCCGACCATAGCGCCCAACAATGCGTGAGTTGTGGAAACCGGAAATCCATAACGAGTCGCCAAAACAACCGTCATTCCGGCGCCACCTGCGACAGCAATCATGAACGGTAGCGACTGTATCAATTCGTCCGGAGCTAAGCCTTTGCCGGAAAATTTAACCAGCAAAGTCTGAGCTAGAAATAAAGAAGTAATCGAACCGGCCAACGTCGTTAACGTCGCCCAAGTCAGAGCTTGCCGAAAGTTCAAAATGCCGCTGCCAAACAAACTCGCCACACCCTTAAAGTTGTCATTCGCACCGTTGGCATAGGCCAGGAACCAGATGCTGATAAATAAAATACTGGTGAGCATGGGAAATCTCCTGGATTGGCTCGACTATATGCTCTAAGTCGTTAGGAGAGGATCAAACCTTACAAAAAAATTTTGTGATCATAAGTTATTGGCACGTTCTGACCCTGCGATAAAGGACATTCTGGATGAAATGACGGATTGAATTTTCTTGAGCTGTAAAGAATCAGCCAATAAGTGGCGTTACTGCTTGTTAGTTAAAGATACCCAACTCTCCTGCAAGAGGCGCTTATCAGAGAATTACTTTCAACGGCCACTCAGATGACCACTTTTCGCAAGCAAAGTACGACATCAAATTGTTCGATTGGTTGAGAGATCCCAAGTGGCTGCTTTGTATCCTTCCAGTTGTCAGAATATGGATTTGAGTGATTGGCAGGTTTAGCGAAGTTCGACCGGCTGGAAAGGGTCGACATTTGCCGCTCAGGACCGTTGGCTGGGTAGAGCAACGCAAAACCCAGCAGATGTCTTGAAACAACCAGGATTCTTTGCATTCAAACTACACTTTTTATAACGAAACTTATCGGCTTCGAAGCTGGGTTTCATTATCATTCAACCCAGCCTACGTCCACAAACCCAGATTCAGCCAATGACCCATTAGCAGTCATTGGAAAGTTCAACCAACTCGCTTATGGCTCGACTTTCGCCGCCCAACACTCCGTCATCACCCCTCACCCCCCAGCATATTCCTAGCCAATTGGTTACCCGCTTCAACCAACGGATGAATCACGAAGTCGGCGCCGACGCGGTTTAGTTCGGGTTCTTCGTCCTGGTGGTGGCACAGTGTGCCGATTCGGCCTTTGAAGCCGCGTTTGCGCAGTTGGCTGATGGCGAGCAGACGGGTTTCGACGTCCGGCACGGTAATTACGACGCCCTTCATTCGCTCCAGGCGCAATCCGCTCCACAGCTCGCTGTCCTCGGCATCGCCGTAGACCACGCGCCGGCCCTCGGCCAACAGGTTTTCCAGTACGGTGGGGTCGGCGTCCAGGCCCACCACCCGCTGTTCCTGAGCCGACAAGGCCTGGTAGGCCGATAGGCCGGTACGGCCCATGCCGATCACCAGCCATTCGGCGACGCCGAAGGATTCCGGCAATCGGTCCGGATTGCCGGTTTTCTTTTCGAAGCGCACCAGATACGGCTCGAACCAGGAAAACAAGGCATGCGAATAGCGGTTCAGCGGCGCCGCAAACGCCAGCGAGCCGGCCACCGCCAGACTGATGACGGCATTCCATTCGCCGGGCAGCAAGTTGGCGTCCACCACGGCGCGGGTCGTAATCAACGCAAATTCGCTATAAGTCGTTAACGCCAACGTCGAGACGAAGGCGGTGCGCGCCCGCAGGCCGGAAAACAGGAACAAGCCAAAAAACAATATGCCTTGCACCGGCAACAGCGCCAACAATTGCAGCGCCATGAACACTTGTTCCCGGCTGGGGAGATCGCTGATACCGATCTGTAGAAAAAACGCCACCAGGAACAGTTCTTTCAAGCTCCACAAGCGGTCGGTCAATTCGTTGATTTTGGCATGATTGGCCAGCATGATGCCGGTCAGTAACGCGCCGATATCCGCGGAAATTCCGACCGTTTCGGCGGCAACGCCGCCGGCCAAGGCCAAGGTTACGCCCAGGAGCAGCAATAGTTCGGACGAACGGCTGGCAGCAAGCATCCGATGGGCCAGCGGCCGCAGCAGCGGCAACAAAAACAAGGCCAAGGCCCAATGCGTCGGCTGTTTTCCTTCCGCCACCGCCAGCAGCCCGATCGCGACGATATCCTGCAAAATCAGAATACTCATCACGTCGCGGCCGTGCAGCGACGACAATTCGCCGTTGTCTTCCAGCACCTTGATCGCCAGCACGGTACTGGAAAAAGCCAGACTGACGCCCAGCACCAGGCCGCCGGTGACATGCCGCTCCAACCAGAAAAATACCAGCGCCGAAAAAAACGTGGTCATCAACAGATGGGCGCCGCCGACGCTGATCACCTCGCGCCGGATCAACGAAGCCGGTTTCAATTTCAATCCCACCGAAAACAACAGCAACTCGATGCCGATCTCGGCGATGTGGTTCAGATCGGCCAACGGCGCGACGCCGAGCGCATTCAGGGCATAGCCGGCCGCCAGATAGCCGACTAACGGCGGAAACGACAACCTGCTGGCGACCAGGCCGGTCAGATAGGCTGCGCTAATCCAAATCAATTCCATCATGTTCGATAACTATTAAAATCTGAATGTTTAGTCGCGGCAACGGTTCGCGGCCGCCAATAGCGTTTTATATCACGGCTTGGCCGACACCGAGCTTTGCCGGTAGCCGGTAAATGCCGACAATCGATTGAAATTGCGCCGCCACCCCCGTTATGATTGGTCTCGAGCCAGTCACCCGTGCCCCGCGCGGCATTCCTACCAGCCGGAGCCCCGATTATGAAACATCCCGAATTTCCGCTCAGCGACGAATTGATCTACTTGAACCATGCCGCCGTGGCGCCGTGGCCGAAACGCACCAGTGCCGCCGTCATCGCCTTTGTCGAACAAAACCGCGACTGGGGTTCGCATTACTACCCGGATTGGCTGAAAAAAGAATTGCTGATTCGGCGCCAGTTCAAGGAACTGCTCAACGCGGCGTCGGCCGACGATATCGCCCTGGTCAAAAACACCTCGGAGGCGCTGTCCTTCGTGGCCTGCGGCCTGCCCTGGCAAGCCGGCGACAACATCGTTTCCAGCAACGAAGAGTTCCCCTCCAACCGCCTGCCCTGGCAAGCCCTGGCGGCTCGGGGCGTGGAATTCCGCGAGGCCGACCTGCGCAGCGCGGCGACGCCGGAAGACGCGCTGTTTGCGCTGGTGGACCAAAACACCCGGCTGCTGACCGTCAGTTCGATTCAATTCGGTTCCGGCCTGAGAATGGATTTGGAGCGCATCGGCGAATTCTGCAAGCGGCGCGGCATCCTGTTTTGCGTCGACGCGATTCAAAGCCTGGGTGCGGTGCAATTCGACGTACAGACTTGCCAAGCCGATTTTGCGATGGCCGACGGCCACAAATGGCTGTTCGGCCCGGAGGGCTTGGGCGTGTTTTACACGACACCTGAGGCGAGGGAGCGGCTGAGTTTGAGCCAGTACGGCTGGCACATGATGAAGGACACCCACAACTACGAGAATCGACCCTGGGAGATTCACCCCAGCGCCCGCCGCTTCGAATGCGGCAGCCCGAACATGCTGGGGATTCAGGCCCTGTCGGCCAGCCTGTCGTTGTTATTGGAGACCGGGATGGCAAACGTGGAAACGCTGGTGCTGGAACGCAGCGACTTTTTGCGTCACGCCATCCGCAATCAGCCGAATCTGTTGTTGCTGTCCGAAGCGGCGCCCAGACTGAAGTCCGGCATCGTCGTGTTCAAACACCGCGAAGCCGGTAACGAGACGCTGTACCGGCATCTGCAACAGCACGGCGTGGTCTGCGCCTTGCGCGGCGGCGGCGTGCGTTTCTCGCCACATTTTTACAATTCGCTGGACGAGATCGAACGGGCCTTGGCGATTGCCGCCGACTGCCCGCCGGCTGACTAAGCCTTAGTTGCGCCAGTACAGCGCCGCCAGCGCCAACCCGGCCAACCCGGCAAATTGCCAGGCGATGTCGGTTTCGGTCTGCCCCGGTTCGGCAAAGCCGCTCTGTGCCAGCGCCAAACCCAAGCTTTCCGCATCCAGCAGGCGCTGATAGCGCAAGCCGCTGTCACCGGCCAGTTTACGCAGATAGTCTTCGTGCAAGCGGCTCAAATGCTCGTCGCCGCTCACCGCCCGACTGCCGAACGGCGCGTTGCGGGCGTCGTAGCCTTCGATTTTTTCCGGATTCAAATCGGACTCGCCGAAGGTGGAGCGGTGCGGAACATCTTCCGGCCGGTAAAACCCCAAACGCTTGCCGTTGGCATCGAATTTCGGAATCGGCGCCGCCTGGTCGCCGCCGACGCCGACGATCAAGCCCTTGACCTGACCTTTGAATACGGTCAAATCCGGCTGGTAGCGCGGATTCGGCGGCGGCGCTTCCTGGCCGTCACTGAAAAATACCAAACTATCCCGGCTGTTTTTGAAGGCGTCCAGCGTCGATGCCAGACCGGAGGCGATGCGGCTGTCCGCCGCCCAGGCCATGCGCCAATCCAAGGCCGCGATGGCCGCATCGATTTCGGCGAAGCCGGCACAGACTTCGATCGGTTCGAACAACACTACCGAACGCCGTTCGGTAAACACGCCCAAACCGACTTGCGATTGGCAGGGCAAGGCCAGCAGTTGTTGGCGCAGGGTCTGCTTGACGAACTCCAGCCGGCTGACGGACTGGCCGTCGCTCCGGTAGTCCTCGGTGTTCATGCTGCGGGTGATGTCGACGACGAACACCAGCCGGTACAGGGGCTGGCGGGCAACGCGGGTCGGCCCGGCCGCCGCGACCAGGGCCAGCGCCAGCGCCGCGGCCAACAGCCAGAAACGAAAATCCTTGACTAGCGTCATTGGCAATAGCTCCGGCAGTGACAGCTTGCGACTGGATTAGCGAATGCCATGTTCCAACCTGAAGCCAGGCATTACGGCAAGCCACGCGGAAAGCCCGGCAACGAAGTCCACAGTTCGGACTTTTGCGAACCGTCGTCTTCCTGATTGCCGCTGTTGATCCGGTCCATTTCCGGCAGTAAACGCATCGCCACTTCCAGATTGTATTTGGCATCCCAAAAGCCGGGGTCGGCGGCCAGCGCCTCGCGGTAGGCCTGTTTGGCCAAGCCGACCAGCGGCGTCGCACTATCGACACCGCCTGCCTTCAACTTTTCCTGGGCCTGGGTCAGATACAGATTACCCAGATTGTAACGGGCCTGAGCGCGCAAGGCCGGCGGCGCCTGCTGCAACAACAGGTTCAAGGTCGCTAACGCATCGTCGTAACGCCCGGCTTTGCGTAAATACACCGCCCGCGCCAGTCGCAGCGCCGGATCGGCATTGGCGAAATCCTCGACCGCAACATCGCGTCCGGCCAGCAACTGCCCAATCAGCCGGTTTTGCCCGGCAATCCCGGCCCAGAGCCAGGCCTGGCTCAGCGCCACCGCCAGTGCCGCGGCCAGCGCGGTCCACCAAAAACCGTGTTTGATGCGTCGGATTAACATTTGGCCTCGCAAGCTTTAACAGCGATCAGGAGTAACAGCAGCAACGCCGCGCTGCGGTAGCACAGCGGCGCCAAATCCTGCTTCGGAATCCGTTCGAAATAATGCAGCGGTTGCTGTTCCAGCCGGTTGATATCCTCGATCGCCTGCCGCATCGCGCCGGGGTCTTCCGCTTGATAGGCCTGATAGGGAATGTGCAGGCTGGAAAAGAACAAATGCAAATAGCGCTCCGGCATGGCCTGGGCGTTGTCGTCGCGCGGATCGCTCGGCTGGTCGAACAGGCCGGGGCTATTGGCGGTGCGCAAAAACACCCAGTACAAGCGTACCTGCTGGCGCTGAAACAATTCTCTGAGCTTGGCTTCGCTGTCCGGATCGATCACCGCGGCGCCGTCCGACACCAACAAAACGATACGGGCGCCGGCCGCCGGGCGTTGGTCGAAGTAGGACAAGGCCAACGCCAAACCCTTGCTGACGTTGGTATAGGCCAGCGCCGGCCGCGCGGTTGCGGCGATGGCGGCGGCTACGGCCTGCTTGTTCTCGGTCAGCGGCGTGACGAATAGCGGCGAGGTACTGTAAGCGGCGACCCCGATCAAGTCATGTTCGCGGCGTTCGACGAATTGGCTCAGCAAACGCCGGGCGGCGGCGGCCTTGCTCTCGGCCCCGCCGGTTTCGGCGGCGGTACCGGCAAAGGTCTGATCCATGCTGTTGCTGCGGTCCAGCAGCAAGACGATATGCGCGCCGTGGCCGATACGCTCGACCTGCTGTTCGGTGCGGTAAATCCCGGCCATCCCCAGTACCAGTCCCGCCAAGGCTAACGCGCCCAACAGCCGAATGGCGGCGTCGACCGCCAGCGATAGCCCGTCCGCCGGTATCAGGTCCAACGCCGGATGGCCGGCTACGCGCTGGCCGTAGCGCAGCAAGGGCAACGCACAGAGCAGCAGGCCGGCCAGCAGCCAGGGTTGTTCGACGGCCAGATTCACCGGCTGCCCCGCTCTATGGCCCGGCACCAGCCGCACAGTTTTTGCAGGCGGTCCAAATCGGCGCCGGCCAAGTCCGGCTGCCCGGCAAAGAAAAACCGGTTGGAGTAATCGAAAAACCAGACCAGTTCGGATTGGATTTGGCCGAATTCGGGATGCGCCCGCAAAAAGTCCGGCAAACGATGACCGAATACCGGTGCACCATAAGTCGCATTAAACGCGCTGTGCAAGGCAGCCAGTCCGGCACCCAATTCGGCCGGCGCCAAGCGACGCAAACGCTTTTCGGCGGTTTTGAACGGACTACGCCGGGCAAACCAGGGCAGATAACCGTACTGCCGCGCCAGCTTCAAGCCCAACACCGCCGCGGCCGCCAGCGCCAATGCCAGATTGGTGCGCACGGCAGCGGTCGACAACAAGGCCGGCGGTTGATCCGGCCGTAAATATTCGCCGTCGACATCCTGCCGGGCGATCAATTCCCGCAACGGCGCCAGCGTGAACTGCCACGGCGGCACGCTTTCCTCCACGGTTTGGCCGTATTGACTGAAGCGCAAGGCAAAGCCGGGGATGGTCAGGGCTTTCACTTCCAGCGGCGCATAAAACACCTGGTATTCCAGGTCGATCCGGTACGCGTCGGCACCGGCCTCGACCAGTTCGATCCGGCGCAGATTCAACCAACGGTTCAGCGGGCCGGGCTTGGGCAGGCTGGCCGGCTGCAGTTGCACGCCGGGCCGGGTCTGCACCAGAATCCGCATCGGCACGGTATCGCCGATCTGATAACCGAACGGCCGCGGCGTTTCCAGATTGAAGGCCTCGACCGGCCGGCTCGGGCCGCCGGCACACGCTGCTGCCAACGCTGCCGCAATCGCCAACGCCACCAGACGCGAGAATGCTGCTAGGTATCGGCACGACTTCACGCTGCCCGCTCCAGGAAATAACGATTGAATTGTTCGACCCGGTAACCCTGTTCGATGAACAGCGGTTCGCTGCCGGCGGCGCGAAACAAGCGCTGCAACAGGGACCGACGCCGGCTGTAGGCTAGCTCGATGCGCCGTTTCAAAGACGGCCGCAGCCACAATCGCCGGCGGCGACCGCTTTCCGGATCCTGCAGCGCCAGCAACCCCCAATCCGGCAAGGCGCGGTATTCGGCGGCGTCCCAGATCAACAACGGCACCAGTTCGTGGCGACCTACGCTCGCCAATAAAGCAGGCAATTGCGCGGTCGGCCAATGGCCGTCGCCGAGCAAAAACAACAAGGCCCGCCGCCGCGGCAAGTAAGCGCCGGCCTGCCACAAACCTTGGCAGCCGCGTTGCTGCGGCAATTGTTCGATGATGCCGCTCAAGGACGACAACCAACTCAGATCGCCGCCGGGCGGCGCATACAACAAGGGCTTCTCGTCGGGACCGAAACCGGCAAAACCGATCCGATCACCGCAAGCCAAAGCCGATTCGGCGATGGCACGAATCAGGTCGAGCATGACTTGGCGTTTATCGAAAACGCCGCGGTAAGCCAGCGACGCCGACAGGTCCGCCAAAACCATGACCTCGACCCGGTCATGTTCCTGGTAGGCCTTGACCCGGAATTGGCCGAACGGATCGAGCAGGCTGGCGCGCAAATCCAGCCGGCGCGGATCGGGCCGCGCCAGTAGCGCCTCATGGCGTTTGAATAATTGGCCGTTGCCGACCATCTGGCCGGGATGGGCGCCGGGGTAAACCTCGACGGCCGGTCTGGGCAAGCGATAGCAAAAAGGTTCGATACGGGAGGCCATGGCACGGTTAGCCGGAGACATGCTGACGGGTTGAGGTCTGGCTATTGGGTGACGACGACCTGCACTACCAGCCCGGTCACCAGCAAATAACCCGGCAAGGCATATTTCAGCGGCGCATTCACCAGCAGTTCCACCACGCCGGAATAACCGCGCTGATTGCGGCTGTAAATCGCCTCGCCCAGCAGCCACAGCAGCGAGTCCAATATCAACAGCGCAACAATGGTGAAGAAGCCGACGTCGCTGAATAGGAACGACTTGTTGGCCAACAGCGAAATGCGTTCGTTGGTATCGAAAAAGTTGGCGGTCAAAATGCCGATCATCAACGCCCCTTCGTCGAACGCGACCAGGAAGAAGGTGTAGGTAAAGCGGCGCAAGCGCGCCGAAAATCCGGCCAGTTGCGGCAAGCGCAAGGACAAGTACAGCACCGGCACGCTGACGCAAAACAGCAAAATGCCGATCACCGACAACAAAATCCAGAACTTGAAGCCGACCGCATCGTTCAGCGCGCTGGTGTAGTAAGCGGCGTACGGAATGTCGGAATAGGCGTCCAGCATGCTGGCAATCAAGGAACTGATGATGCCGACACCGGACCAGGTCAAATAGGTTTCCAGCAAATGGCCGAGCCCAGCGTGCGGGACCAGTGCGGGTAAAAATCGTTTCCAATCCATAAGTTTAGGGTGCGGCGATGCGCTGCAAGATTTGGTTGACCAGTTCCGGAAGCAAGACCTCCCGGCGATAGGCGTAAATGGGGTTTAAAAACAGGCGATGGCTCATGGTCGGCGCATACACGGCCTGCAAGTCCTCCGGCCACAAGCTGTCGCGGCCTTCCAGCCAGGCCCTGACCTTGGCCGCACGAATCAGATAGCTCATGCCGCGCGGGCTGGCGCCGGATTGCAGCAATTGGCCGATGTCGACGTCGCTGACGCTAATGCCGTAAGCCTGCGGCTTGGCAGTCGCCTGCCACAGCTCCAGCGCATATTTGTGCAGGGCCGGCGCGGCCTGCACCCGCTGTTGAATCGCTGCGCCCAGCGCGTTCAGGTTTTGATAACCGATCGCCGACGCCGGCATTGCCTCGATCAAGGCATCGACATCGTGGAAACGCGGGTCGAACATCAACTGATCCAGTACCGCGTCGTCATCGGGCGCGGCGATGTTGATTTCCATCAGAAAACGGTCGCGGGCGGCGGCCGGCAATTCGAAGGTCTCCTCGCGTTCGACCCGGTTGCGGTCGGCGAATACCAGCATGTGCGGCATCCGGTATTCGCGGTTGAAGGCGCCGACGGCGCGCTCGGCCATCACCCGCAGCAGCAGCGAATGCACTTGCGGCCGGGCGCGGTTGATTTCGTTGAAGAAAAATACCGCCAGTTCCTCGCCCTGTTTCAGCAGCGGCCCCGGATCGACCCGCGGCCGGCCGTCCTGGTCCAGGTAGGTGTAATACACCAAATCCGACGGCATCAGATCGATCGTGCCTTCGATGCGTTGGTAACGGCCGCCCAAGCCCTGAGCGACGGTACGCAGCAAGGTGGTCTTGCCGACGCCGACCTGGCCTTCCAATAACACGTGGCCGCGGGCGAACACCGCGATGGTCAGGTTGCGCACCGCGGCCTGCTGGCCGATCACGATGCGGTTGATATCCCGTTCGAAATTCAGGGCCTGTTCGCACCCGTCGCTGAGTTGATGTTCTGAATTCATAGTCATAAAAAAGCCCCGGCGCATTACTTTGCCGGAGCAGAGTGGTTTTATCCTGTTGGGATGCGTTTACCGCACAGTCCGTTGCCGAGAACGCTTGGGGAGATAGACCGGAATAAGCTGAAAACGCCGGAAACGCCTATCGGCTTATTCCGGCCTACGCCTCATCGACACGCTCATCCCGGACCGAATAACAGGTTTATGATCGGCAATCGCGGAAATTAGGCCCCGCCTTCCCTGGCGGCTTCCTAAGGGTTCGGTAAAGCCTGGTCCGGGTTATTTGTCTTCCACGTCGTAAACGAACTTGCCGGTTTTCGCCAGAACTTCGGTGCGTTTGGCGTTACGCGCTTCCATTTCCTTGATCGACTGCGCTTGTTTGTTCAATTCGTTCGGATCGTGTTTCGGATCGTATTTGCTGCCGGCCACTTGCGCCGGATAGCCAGGCTTCGGTTCCCAGCAGTTGCCGGCTTCTTTGCATTTGGTGCCGTCGTAGGCTTTCGCCGTGCCGGACAGCCCCAGGGCCAGCAATACCACACCTAACAGTACTAATTTGTTCATGTTGATCTCCTGATAAATCAATTAATATCCCTCACCCCAACCCCTCTCCCAATGGGAGAGAGGGCTTTTTTTGGCCTGTTGCGATTTAAGCGGTTAGGGGTTATCTCCCCTCTCCCTCTGGGAGAGGGGCCGGGGGTGAGGGTGTTTATTTCAACCACTCCGCCTTCTTCGGATCGCCCTTATAAATGCTGCGCAAGAACGCCATGATGTGCAGCATGTCGTCGGTGCTGAAGTTGACGTATTGCGGGCCCATCATGCCGTTGGCGCCGCCGAACAGGATTTCGAACAAGCCCTGGTCGGTCAGACCGCGTGGATAGGTCCAGTAGTCGTCGGCCAGACCGGGACCCAGTTTGCCTTCGGCTTCGTGGCCGTGGCAGCCGGAGCAACCGGTCATGTACAGACTCTCGCCCTTCTTGGCGGCTTCGGCGTCGCCGTTGTACGGGTTTTTGCCGGTCTGCATGAATTGCTTGAATTTGTCGGTATTGCCGCCTTTCTTGGCGAAACTCAAATCCAGCGCTTCGCCGGTCAAGGCATGGCGCAAGGTGATGTCGGCCTGAACGGCGGACACCGTTGCCAGCGACAGAGTCAGCGCTACGCCGTTGAAAAATGTCTTCAATTTCATTAAATGATTCCTGTTAGTTCATGGACAAGGCGCTAGCGGGTTCCTCCAGCAGCGGAATACCTTCCGCTTCCAGCAGTTCCTCGATATCGTCCTGTTTCTCGCGCACGATTTTGTTCAATTGCTCCAGCAATGCGGTATCGCCTTTGCGCACCCCGATCGCGGTGCTGTAGTGCAGACCGACTTTTTCGCCGTCGGCACGCTTGGCGTTATCCGGGATCAGCGTCATCGTCAGTGGTGTCGCCACAGCCTTCACGTAACGCGCCGCCGCCGGTCCCCACAAAATCGCGATTTCGGCTTTGCCGGATGCGACTTCGTTGACCAGCTTGTCGTTGTCGTATTTGACGTACTGGTTACGCTTGGACTTGAAGCCGGCCAATTCTTGTTGGTAATTGAACATGTCGTTGTAACGGCCGATGGTCCGCAACATGGTCTCGGCTGGGGTACCCGGCGCGAAAGCGATGCGTTTGGCTTGTTTCAAGGCCGGACTGTCCCAGTTCTGCAGATCCAGCGCATCCTGCTCGCGGCTGATAAAGACGTAACCGGAGCGGTAATACGGCGCCGTGGTCAGCAGGCGCGGATCGCCGGCATCGACACCCATCACCACATCGCACAAGCCCTTGTCCAGGTAGTCGCGGATGAAGTAACGCGGGTCGGTCCAGGTCACCGTTTTCAGCTTGCGGCCCATTTGCTCGGCTACGTAGTGCGCCAGCTTGTTCTCGAAGCCCTCGCCGGCTTGGTTGGCATAAGGCATTTCGTTTTCGGCGGTGCAGACTTTCAACGCCGGTTGCTCGGCTTGGGCCGTGGCAAAACCCAGGCCCAAAGCCAATGCGGTAAAAATACGTGTCGTTGTTTTCATGGATGTTCTTTAAATAAATTTGTAGGTTGGGTTAGGCAAAGCCGTAACCCAACAATTGGCCATCAATGTCGGGTTACGCTATCGCTAACCCGACCTACGTTGTTATAAAGAGAACACCATCACGCCGCCGCCCATTTGGGTGTAGTGCGCCAATTCCTTGAACGCACCCACCGCGCCGAGACCGGCGGTCGGGTCGGCCAGGTCGAATACCAGGCCAACGCCGGGCCAGCCGCCGACACCGTAATAAATCGCAACATACTGTTTGTTGTTGTGTTTATAGGTGATCGGGTGGCCGATAACGCCGGAAGGCAGTTTGAACTTCCACAGCTCTTCGCCGGTTTTGGAATGGCGGGCTTTGATGTAGCCGTCCAGAGTGCCGTAGAACACCAAGTCGCCGGCGGTGGCCATGGTGCCGCCCCAGACCGCGAATTTCTCCTGAACTTCCCATTCCATTTTGCCGGTGACCGAGTTCATGGCTTTGACTTGGCCCAGGGTGCCTTTAGGACCCGGATACATGTTCAAAGTCGCGCCGACGAAGAATTGGCCGGCCCGGTAAGGCAGCATGAACGGTTCCCAATCCATACAGATGTGGTTCACGCCCATGAAGAACAGTTGCTTGTTCGGGTCGTAAGACTCGATGCCCTGGTTGTGGTAACCCATCGCCGACGGGCAGATGCCGGTGGCTTGGTGGTCCATGTGAGTCGAATATTCCGGATCGCGCACCGGCAGACCGGTTTTCAGATCGACTTTTTTCACCCAGTTAACAGTGTCGTCGATCTTGAAGGCATTGATCAGATCGCCGTTTTCCCGGTCCAGGGTGTAAACGATACCGTTACGGTCCGGGTGAGTCAGCAGCTTGCGTTTCTTGCCGTCCACCACTTGCTCGGACAAGCCCATGTAGTTGACGCCGGCGTAGTCCCACTCGTCGTGCGGGGTTTTTTGGTAGCCAAATTTGGCTTCGCCGCTGTTGATGTCGCGGCCCCAAATGGTCATGGTCCATTTGTTGTCGCCGGGACGCATGGTTTCGTTCCACGGTGCCGGGTTACCGGAGCCGTAGTACAACATTTCTAACTCAGTGTCGTAAGCATACCAACCCCAGTTGGTGCCGCCGCCGATTTTCCAGGCGTCGCCTTCCCAGGTTTTCAGGCCCAGACCGAACTGGCCGTAATGCGGATTGGCTTTATTGAAGTCTTTCGACAACTTGATGTCTTCGTCGGGACCGGTGGCGTAAACCCGCCACTCTTGCTTGCCGTCTTTGATATTGAACGCGGTGGCGTAACCGCGCACGCCGAGCTCGGCGCCGGAGGAGCCGACGATGACTTTATCCTTGGCCACGAACGGCGCCACGGTCAAGGTCGAACCCATGGCGATGTCGGAGTTTTCCATTTTCCAGCGCAGCTCGCCGGTCTTGGCGTTCAAAGCTACGACGTGACCGTCCAACTGGTTCAAGAAAATCGTGGCCGGATAATCCTTACCGGCCGGCGCATAGGCCAGACCGCGGTTGACCACGTCGCAGCAGGCCACCGCGCGGGCCGCCGGGTTTTGTTTGGGTTTGAACTGCCACAGGATCTTGTCCGGCTCGTTCAAATCGATCGCGAACACGTTGTTCGGATACGGGGTGTGTACGTACATGATGCCGTCTACCACCAGCGGCCCGCCTTCGTGGCCGTTCAGTACGCCGGTCGAGAAAGACCATGCCACTTTCAGGTTCTTGACGTTGTTGGCGTTGATGTCGATCATCTCGCTGAAATGGGTGGAGCCGTAATCCTTGGTCTGCATCACCCAATTGGTGTTTTGTTTGGAAAGTTGCTCCAGCTCTTTATTCGCTTGCGCCGATTGCGGCACGCTCAACGCTGCTCCGGTCAAAACGGCCGATGTCGCCACGTTCTTGGCAAACCGTGAAATTTGCATGAATCCTCCTATGTTGTTTATTAGAGTGCATGGCCCGGCAAATCGGTTGGTTAGGGGAGCCTTCCGTTAAAAGCGGATACGCGACGGGCGTATCCGGGCAAAATCAATAGCAAGATGTGCTTTGATTTTGGCGTTTATCCGTTAACGCGAGACGCCGCAGTACGGCAATCTCCTGACTTTTTCAGATCAGCAGTCTCGATCAATTCGCACACATCATTGACTTAGACCTACCGGGCCATGCTGACGAGAAATGGTAAAGAAACCGCCCGGCCCGGCGTTACGGAATAATCCACGAAAAGCACGGGAAAATCGCGTGAAAAGCAGCGGAATCTTTCCCATCGCCAACCAACTGCAAACAGGAAAAGCTCCCATGGTTTCGTGCTTCAAAAAGCGGCATGATGGCCGCGGCCGCGAGCATAGAAGCGGTCGGAAACGAATTAGCAATCCGCGAAAGAGGAAGTATTGCCTGTGGCAAACAAAATCAGCGTGTTATTGGTGGACGACCACGCCGTGGTCCGAGCCGGTTACAAGACCTACCTGTCGCTGTCCGAGCGCATCGGCGAAATCTACGAAGCCGACCGCGGCGAAACCGCCTGCCAAATTTATTCCAGGCACACACCGGACGTCGTCGTCATGGATTTATCGATGCCCGGCCTGGGCGGTCTGGAATCGGTGCGGCGCCTGCTGAGCCGGCACCCGGCTTGCCGGATACTGGTCTTCAGCATTCACAACGAACTGGTCTACGTTACCCGTGCGATCAAAGCCGGCGCCAGGGGCTACATCACCAAGAACAACGAACCGGACACCTTGGTCACCGCCGTCTGCGCCATCTCCGAAGGCAACACCTACATCGACCCCGACCTGGCCCAGCAATTGGCGGTCAACATGGCGGTAGGTCAGGACGAGTCGTACAAGATCAAATCGCTGTCGCCGCGCGAGTTCGACATCTTCTGCCTGCTGGCCAACGGGCTCAGCACCCGCGAAGCGGCGGAGAAACTGTGCTTGAGTTACAAGACGGTCTGCAACCACAGCACCGCGATCAAAGAAAAGTTGGGCGTGAAAACGATGTCGGAAATGACGTTGCTCGCCAGCCGGCAGGGGATTGTTAAGAGTTCGGCGGCTTAAGGGGATTGGAATTCAACGCTGCTGTGGCGTTGGTGTTTGATTTTTTGTTTTGTGTCGCTATCGCGACGGATTTTTGAATGCCGGTTCCCGCACCGGCGGGCGTGATACTTTTCTTTGCTTGTCCTCGGCAATTGCTCCTGCATTGCTCTACCTCCTGCATCCATGCAGTCGAAAGAAGAGTATCCAAAAGAAACGACACCCCCATGCGCTTATATCCTGCGCTCCGGAGGGTTTGAGCGGGGTTTTCGGAAGGGCTGTCCTAGCCCTCCGAAAACGCGATGCATCCCTGCATCGCCCCTGACGGGCTGACTCGCCCAAACCCTCCGGTGCTCGGCGCGGCATAAGGGGATAAAAACCGCTCCCAAATTTAAAGCCGTTTTGTTTCTTATCGTTCCGATGCTCCAGCGTTGGAATGCAACTTCTACCTCTTCGCGGATCGAGATGCGGTAGCGTCTCCCCAACTTGTTCCAACAAGAAACGTGGGAACAATAAAAATATGCCGACAGAAGTTTCTAGGGCTCAATAACAGCAAGGAACACTAACTATTATTCAATCCTGAAATACCATTAGCATGATTCCATTTCATTTGATTAATGCTACAAATCAAAAATCTCTTTGATTATATTGTCTGCTGCGACTGCATTCCTCTCGAAGTGAATAATCTCCTGCCTAAATTCAGTTTCTTCAAGCCTTGACGAGATAATATCGGATAATAATTTTTGCAGGTTACACCTTCTAATAACAACATCTATTTTTATCACATACTGACCAGGGCTTTTTTGATACTCCTTGTAATCATTAATATCACAATAACTAATATATTCAGCAATCTCCCTGCTTTTTGTTTTTAGGAAGCTTATGACCTGCCCCCTTAAAAACAACGAATAACCTTTATGGATTGCAGAATACAAAGTATCATCCCAATACTCCCTTAAAATTTCTCCATTATCATCTATCGCTATCATAGAATTGCCACCCAATAAATCGCGCACTGATGAATAGTCCATTTTAATTTTATTGGATTGATCCATGCAAAGAGCTTTCTTTTTTGCCGGAACAGAGAAATTCTTAACGTAGCTGATTTCATCAATGGTTTCCAGAAAAGCCAAAGTATTTTGCCACTTTCTAAACTTATTTATATCATTTATTATAGCCTGGTAAAATTCAATCTTTTTTTCTTCGCTTTGCTTTGATATAAATGTCGCTGCAAAGTATTCCTGAATGCTTTTGTGAGCATAGGAAAAACTCTCAAACCCATCAGGTACAACAAGCGCGGTTATTGTCGTAAAATCATCAATTAGCCTATCTTCAATATTCTCATTTATTCTGGTAACTGACGCGGATTTTGCGAGATATTCCCTGAATAACGATATTCCAAAGCTCGTATGATTATCGTTTAGAGAGATAAAACTTAGTACTTCAAAAACCCTTTGCATTTGTGAGTCAGTCAACTCTGATTTTCTTTCTCGTTCATACCCTAACTTTAACCTGTCGTGTCTATATAGCATTGTAGGAAATATGATGCTGTAGAACTCAGATAAGCTATCCGGATTAAACTGCCTCGCGTTATATGTGATTGCATACAAATTTAGTAACAAAGGGGTATTTGTTACTTCTGATAAAAACTTACTCTCTTTAAGCGTTCTTATTACATTTCGCGCCAGACCATTTTGTTTGTAAATGTGCTTTATAAAAGCAATCTGCTGCTTTGGCGTAAGATAATTTATTTTATATTTTGCAAAATGAAATGATGCCCCCATCCCGGAATCAGGCCTAGAAGAAACAATTATTTTTAAATCAGGATAAGCACGAGCTATATTTTCAAGATCTCTTGCAGCCTTATTTCTATAAGCGCCTGGTATTTCATCAAACCCATCCAATATAAACATGATTTTTTTTGATTTTGCCAGGTAATCAAAAACATCATTGTCTAGCTGAATTCCAAAATCACAAACTGCCTCCATGATCTCGTCTTTTAATGTCTTCTTGTACTTTAAATACCTTAACTCTATAAATATTGGTATATAACGACTACCCTTAGCCTCTTTGATGCACATATATCTTAAGAATAATGATTTACCCTGCCCAGGCCCGCCTTCAACCAGTACGTGTCTTTCTGGGAAAGAACTTATTGGTTTTTCGGAAAAATCAGAGAAGGCTATCGCTTTCTCGTAATATATGTCGTTTAACTCGACTATTGATTCAGGATTAAGAAAAGTTTTAACCTTTCCAATTTGGTCAATTTTATTCTTTAAAGCCTCCAGTTTTTGAAGGGCAAATGCTTGTTGAATCTTATTCTGTATCTTTGCGCTGGCAGCTTTCACAAGTTCTTTAGCGACTCCGTCTAGACCGCCCGCTGCCTTTTTTACTAAGTCTTCAAGCATAATTAAATATCTTCAGCCCGCTAGAGTGAGCACGATGTAGTGCCCAAGCAAAATTAATAGAAAACGCGGACAAATTTGTCCGACCTACGCATCAACTTAACTTTTTGCCCAATACAATACCGCACTACCGCGACGAGGTTAATCCCCTTATGCCGCGCCGAGCACCGGAGGGTTTGGGCGGATCAGCCCGTAGGGGCTGATGCAGGGATGCATCGCGTTTTCGGAGGGCTAGGACAGCCCTTCCGAAAACCCCGCTCAAACCCTTCGGAGCGCAGGATTAAAGCGGCATCGGGGTGGCCTTTTCTTTGGATACTTTCTTTTGGCCACGCAAAAGAAAGTATCTCGGCTGTCGGGCCGAGACCCGACATAAAAACAAACCCGTCGCGACAGCGACACAACTGACGCCTACAGACGGACAAAACAGCGGCCGCTACTTCTCCAATTTGGCTTTAAGCCCATTCAAACCGTCTTTAAAAAACCGGGCCATAGCCTCGACCGCGGCGGCATCGTTCAGGTTGTCCGGCGGGGTGTTGCCGGTGTCGCCGCGGTAGAAGCGGCTTTTCAGCGTGACGACAGTGGAATCGGCGCTGTCGCCGTGCGCGACTTTCAGATCGACGGTGTGCGAGCTGGTCGGCAAGGCTTTGACGTTTTCGGTTTTCAGCCGGTAGCTGTATTCGTGTTCGGCGTCGTTGTAGTAATCGAGTTCTTCGACGATGCTTTCGCCGTTTTGGAAGGTCAGTTTGCGGGTACCGCCGGACTGGTTTTTACCGTCGCCCTCGGCCGCCTTCAAATCCGGATGCCAATGGCCGATATCGTCGAAGTTTTTCACCGCTTCCCAGACCTTGGCGACCGGCGCCTGAATCGTCACGCTTTCTTTGGCCTTTTGCGGGGTCGGGCCGTGGGCCTGAGCTTGGCTGCAGAGCAGAGAGAATCCGAGGGCGTAAATGATCTGGCGCATACTAAATACCGGTAAAAGTTAAAACCGGCATTATCGGCAAGCGCGCACATTCTGCCTTGGGAAGAATGCCCGTTATGCGCTAGGCAATTTTCATTTATTAAACCAGCCCTGTGCTGTCTGACCTTGGATTCGGGGCTGTTTGAACCCGATGCGATGCCGCCCTCCCACACACTCGGGGCGAACGGTTTCAGGGCCGGCAAGCGCCGGCCGGCTCAGGCCGGCTTGCTGATACCCAAACGCTCCATCCGCGAACGCAACGTGGTTGACGGCACACCGAGGATTTTGGCGGCGCCCTGGTTGCCGGCGATGCGCCAGGAGGTGGCTTCCAGCGCTTTCAGAATGTGCTGGCGTTCGGCTTCGTCCAGCGTCACGATCGGCGCTGAGCTCGTCGCCCCGACCGGCGCGGTGGCGTGCACGCATTCGACGTTGGCCAGTTGCGAGCCGTTGGTCAGGATCACCGCGCGTTCAATGATGTGCTGCAATTCGCGGATATTGCCGGGCCAGATGTAGCTTTGCATGTCCGACATCAGCCGATCCGGAATCGCGGTGATCTTCTTGCCGAATTTGGCGGCGTATTTGTTGATGAAATGCCGCACCAGATGCGGGATGTCTTCCTTGCGTTCGCGTAGCGGCGGCAAATGAATCGGAAACACGTTCATCCGGTAATACAAGTCGGCGCGGAACCGGCCCTCTTGAGAGAACTGGGCCAGATCGCGGTGGGTCGCGGCGATGACCCGCACGTCGCATTTCAGGGTTTGAGTGCCGCCGACCCGCTCGTATTCGCCTTCCTGCAATACCCGCAGCAGTTTGGCCTGCATTTCCAGCGGCAGTTCGCCGATTTCGTCGAGAAACAGCGTGCCGCCGTTGGCCAGCTCGAACCGGCCCAGTTTGCGGTTGATCGCGCCGGTGAAGGCGCCCTTTTCGTGACCGAACAATTCGCTTTCCGCCAGGTTTTCCGGAATCGTGGCGCAGTTCAATTTGACCAGCGTCTTGTCCTTGCGCCCACTCAGATTATGGATTGCCCGGGCAATCAACTCCTTGCCGGTACCGGTTTCGCCGGTGATCAAAACCGTCGCGTCGGTCGCCGCCACCTGCTTGACCAGGGCCATGGCCTGACGCAGGCCGGCCGAGTTGCCGATCAATTCCTCGCCGTCGCGGCTGGCCAGGACTTCCTCCTGCAGGTAGGAGTTGATGCCGCGCAGGGTATGGCACTCGGCTTCCGCCTGCTCCCGCGCCTTGCGTTCGTTGATGTCGCGCAGAATCAGGATGTAGAGCTGCTGCCCGGAGGCTTCGACCCGCGATATCGTGGCTTCGATCGGGAATTCGCTATCGTCGCCGCGGCGGGCGGTCATGCCCTCGGAAATCCAGATCGCCTGTTTGGCCGGCACGCCAGCCCGAAAGTTGGTCACGGTCTTGTACAACTCCGGCGACAGGAAGCGATCCACAGAACGGCCGATGTTGTCGCCGGCCTTGCAGCGGAACATCTGCTCGGCGGCGGCATTGAACATGGTAATCCGCCCTTCCTGGTCCAAGGCCAGAATCGCATCCATCGCGTTTTCGAAGATGCGCGACAGGCGTTGCTCCTTTTCCTGCAGCTCGGATTTGAGCTTTTGCAAGGTCAGATGGGTTTGTACCCGGGCGATGACTTCCTCGTACTGAAACGGCTTGGTGATGTAATCGACCGCGCCGACGTGAAAGCCCTGCACCTTATTCGCGGTATCGGCCAGCGCCGTCATGAACAGTACCGGAATCTCGCGCGTGGCCGGATGGCTTTTCAATGTGGCGCAAGTGGTGAAACCGTCTACACCCGGCATCAGCACGTCCAGCAACACCAAATCCGGCTGCCGGCTTTTCGCCAATTCCAGCGCGGTTTCGCCGGTTTCGGCGCGCAGCACGTCGAAACCGGCATCGTTCAATAAAAACGCCAGCTCTTCCAGGTTCACCGGGTTGTCGTCCACCATCAAGATGGTGGGTTTGGCGTCGGACCGGGCGGGGTTTGTCATACGCTGTGCTCAGCCAGGAAGGTTTGAATTTCAGGCTCCAGACGCCGCATCGCCACGTGCAGCAACGGCAAATCGGTTTCGGCATCGTCGAATGCGGCTTCCAGGCCGCTGCTTTCCAGGCGCTGGGCGATCTGACCGAATTCGAAAGCACCGATGCTGTTGGCCGAACCTTTCAGAGTATGCGCCGACAGGCGCAAGGCTTCGCCATCGCGGCGTTTGATCGCCTGGGCGGCGTCTTCCAACAATCCCGACGACTGTTCCAGAAACAGCGACATCATTCTGCCCAGCAATTGGCCGCGGCCCCGTACCCGGTTCAACGCCTCCTGCCATTCCAGCGCCGGCGGTTCGGCCGCCGCCCCGCCATCCTGCGTACCAAGCTGTTCCGCTGCCATGTTCCAACACTCCACAGTTGCCAATAATTCCTGTTCCTGCACCGGCTTGGCGATGTAATCGTCCATCCCGGCGGCCAGACAACGTTCCCGGTCGCCCTTCAGGGCATGAGCGGTCATCGCCACGATGCGCTGGCGTTTGCCGGTTTGCGCTTCGGCGGCCCGGATCGCCTGGGTGGCCTGAAAACCGTCCATCACCGGCATTTGCACGTCCATCAGGATCAAATCGAATTGGTCCTGCTGCAAAATATCCAGCACTTCCTGGCCGTTATTGGCAACCTGGACGCTGTGGCCACGTTCTTCCAACAAGGCCACGGCCATGAATTGGTTCACCGGATTGTCTTCCGCCAACAAAATTTTCAGCAAGCGCGGCGGCTGGGCCAACATTACAGGCTGGTTGCCGGTTTGCCGGGAATCCGCCTTGCCCAGCGCGGATTGGATCGCATGCCACAATTCGGAGTGTTTGACCGGCTTGCGCACGTACAAATTGATACCCAAATCGCGGCAGCGTTCGGAATCGTCGGGACGGTCGGCCGAGGACAGCATCATGATCGTCACCGGCTCCAGCCGCGGGTCTTCCCGGATCGTTTTCGCGACCATAAAGCCGTCCATGATCGGCATCATCGCATCGAGCAGGATCAGGGAATAGGTGCCGCCGGTTTCGGCCATGCGCTGCAAGGCCTCGATCGCCGCTTCGCCGCTGTCGACCGTGGTCGGCGCCATGCCCCAATGGTGCAGGATCTCCTCGAACACCCGCAGATTGATGTTATTGTCGTCGACGATCAATACCGGCAGGCCTTTGACGTCGATCAGGGCCGGCGCCGCGGCGTCGGCTTCGCTGCCGGTATAACGCTCGAACCAGGCGCTGAAATAAAAGGTGCTGCCTTTGTGTTCCTCGCTTTCCAGCCATAACTGGCCGCCCATCAATTCGACCAGCCGCGACGAGATCGATAGCCCGAGTCCGGTGCCGCCGAATTTGCGGGTCGAGGAGGCGTCGATTTGAGCGAAGGCCTCGAAGATTAATTGTTGTTTGTCGTGCGGAATGCCGATGCCGGTGTCCTGCACCGCAAAATGCAGCCGCACCCGATCGTCGTTGACCGCCTCGGGTTTCACCTGCAATACAATCTCGCCGTGCTGGGTGAATTTGATCGCATTACCGACCAGGTTGATGATGACCTGATTCAAACGGCCGATATCGCCCATCAGATCGTCCGGGGTTTCCGGGTCGATACGCAGCATCAGTTCCAGGCCCTTTTCATGGGAATGGCCGCCCAGCAGCTTCAAGGTGTCGCCCAGACTCTCGCGCAATTTGAACGGTGCGTGGTCCAGTTCCAGCTTGCGGGCGTCGATCTTGGAAAAATCCAGAATGTCGTTGACGATGCGCAACAAGGCGTCGGCCGAACTATTGGCCATCCCTAAAAACTCGCGCTGTTGCGGCGTCAATTCGGTACGCAAGGCCAAACCGATCATGCCCATGATGCCGTTCATCGGCGTGCGAATCTCGTGGCTCATGTTCGCCAAAAACTCGGTCTTGGCCCCGGCCGCCTGCAACGCCGCATCGCGGGCCGATACCAAGGCCAGCCGCATTTTTTCCAGATGCTCGGTCAAGGCCAGCACTTCGCTGATCTTGGTGCCGGAGCTGAATTGGCGGGCGTGGTTGCCGGCGGCGATCTGTTCGGCTTCGTCGCGCAATCGCTCCAACGGGCTGACCAAACGGCGGCCGAACAAACCGACCACCAGCAGCGACAGGCCCAAATAAACCGCGACGAAATAGGCGCTGCGCTGGTAAATGACGACAATGTCGTGCCGCACCTGGCGTTCGTCGTAACCCAGCCGCAGCATCACCAGCGAACCGTCGCTAGGGTTGGCGACCGGCACGGCCAGAAAATAGATGTCGTCGCCGTGTTCGCCGAAAAAAAAGTCTTCCTGGAATTGCTGTTTGGCGTTGAGTTCGACGTCGGCGTGCAATTCGCCGCTCTCGCTAACGATGTCGGCATAGGCCAGGCGGCCGTTCAGCAAAAACTCGCCCAACAATTCCTGCAGCTCCCGGCTTTTGGCGCCGCCCAGGCGCGGGGCAATCAAATTCCCGAACAACAGCGCGTCCGACCGGACGAAATTAACGAATTGCTCTTCGACGCTGGGTTTGATCACCCGATAAATGCCGAACAACAATACCGGCACCAGCAACAGGTGGATACCGACTACCGCCAAAATCATCCGCCCGTTGAAACTGTGAAAAAACCGCATCATTCCGCTGCTCCTTGCCATAACACGTTAACCGCTTTGATACCTTGATTGGCCCGCACCTGGTCTTCCCATAAGTAGGTCACGGTGCCGGGGTGCTGTTGCAATGCCGCCAGCAAATCTTTCAGATCGCTATAGCTCTCCGGCCGCTTGCCGCCCAAGCGGAACACGACCGAGATCGTCTGGTTTTCATAAGCGTTGGCCGACATGAATGCGACTTTTTGCAGAAATACTTCGTAAATCAGCGGATCGCTGGTATTGAGCAGCGGCACCGGCCGTTCGCCGTCTTTTTCCAGCGGCACCCCGAGAAACAGTTTCCTGGCTTCCTGCACAGTCAGCACCGGAATCGTCGAGGCCGAGCCGGTCACCAGCACCAAAGATTGTCTGGTAACCGCCTTCAGGCTTGGCACGCCCAGCAGAATCACTAATCCGAACAGGTACAAGCCCCGGCGCAGTTTCATGGGAATACCGCGCTCCACTGAAACATCACCACACCGAAATGGTCGTCGCGCAAATGATCGCGCGAGGCCTCGACCTTCAACGCCATGTTGTTATTGACTTTGTAGCGTACGGCGCCCATGAAACGGTCGTCGACGAATTTGGGGAACATCGCCAGATAGGGGTCGCGGTTGGCGCCGAAAGTGCCCTCCACCCGGCCGACCAGGGTCCAGCGCGGCATCACCTCCCATTCCACCTGGCCGTAGGCGCTGAGAAAGTCGTCGTTCTTGGCGCCGCCGTGCGGATTTTCCAGCCGGTTATTGACGTAGACCAGTTCGCTGAGCAGCGTGACTGCATCGATCTGGTGATTGGCGTAGGCGGTGGCGACGTACTGGGTGACGTTGTTGACCGCCAATTCGTCGGAATGGATCTGGTTGTAAGCGCCGGAGATGCCGTACTCGTCGACGCCGAAACTGACCGGTTGATAACCGAGCCGGAACGAAGCGGCCGGCCGGTGCGAGCCGGCCGGTTCGACCAGATTGAAGGCTTCCAGGCCGCGGTTGATTTGCGGGCCGGCGCCGGCGCCGATCGTGTAATAAACCCCGCCTTCGCCGAGCTGGTGCACGCCTTCCCACAGAAACCCGGTCAGATGGTAGGGAATCACGCCGCCGGCGGTTTCGAAGGCCATGATGCCGGGCCGGCTGATCGTGGTCTGCAAAAACGCGCCGTGGTGGAATTGCATGTTCCAGTAACCGATCGGGTTATGAAACCGCCCCAGCCACAGGCTGGATTCGTCGCCGAGGTGCAGGCCGAGTTGAAAGCGTTCCAGGTTATGGGTTTTGCTGCTGACCAGCCATTCGCCCAGAAAACGGAAACGCTGGTAATCGGCGGTGTAAAACACGTTGATCGCGGGGATCACGTCGCCGGTACTGAGCTTCTTTTGCGGCTCCTGGTCGTAGCGGACGATGCCGGTCAAATCCGGAAACAGCAGCAGATCGCCCGGCAACAGGCTGGAATCGGAACTCGAGGGATGGCCGGCGTGACCGGCGTGGCCGAGGCCGGCCGCTTGCACCGAACCGCCAACGGCGGCCAAGCCGCAAATAGCCGCAGCCAGCATTCGCAGGTTACGGGAAAAGTTCACTAAACGGTTCGGTCGCCGCATGTTGGGGAGTCTCTGCCGAAAGCAGCCTGGCTCGATTGCTATTGGTTGAAAGTACAAGTCCGGGTAAAAATTTAGCGGAATGTATCACATTTCCAAACATTGTTAACGCGATTTCGTAATCGCCGCCGCCAGATACTGCCATCCCGTGGCTAAGCGATAATATTTACGAAATGTCGTATCCGCTACGAATATTAGTAACGACTTTCGCCATTCCCACTCGGCGCCGACCCCGAAACACCCCCACTAAAAACCAATAAAACCTATTGGGTTCAAACACTTAAAAAAACACAGCCCGGGACTGGGTTATTTGGCCCGAGATTTGCCACAAGTGAAATAGTTCTCTTATCCGACAGCGATAAAAGTTGTTAAATCCTATTCAACCGAACCGGAGCCGATTGCCATGACCAGATCACGCCATCCTCATTTTTGCGACAGATGCGGTGACCCGCTATCCCAACACGAACAAAGACTGTTCAGCGGCGACGAAGCTTTGTGCGGATTCTGCGAGCAAATGCGCTGCGAGGCTTTGGAAATCTACCAGCAAAATTTGGCACGGAAAGCCGAGACCCCGCGCCTGCGGCCGGTCCGAAACGCTTGCTTGTAAGCCACCGGCAAACCACCCGCACCACCAGGAGCCTGCAAATGAATCATTCCAAACTATTGGCAACTTGCCTGCACGAATTGAAACGCTGCGCCATCAGCCTGCTGTTCATAATCGTCGGTTTGTTTCTAGCTACGGCCAATGCGCCGGCGGCGGAACGCACCGAGTCGATCTATGCAGCACCATCAACAACCTTAAAGCCCCCATCGAATTTTGTTTAGTCAGCGGTAACAGCAACCTCCAGTCGGACGAACGCTAACCAGCGTCCGTCCGGTTTTTTTTGCAAGCTCCCGGTTTGACTGCGCCGATGCACGCGGTAAGCTGAAAACCACGGGGTTGGCGTCCGGTCAAGACTGTATCCCTCGTTGCGCATCCGAAGGCGATCGCCGCCATCCCCACCCGAAAACACGCCGCGACTTGACTACGCCAAGTTGCAAGGTAACTTTCCTTCGGTGGTGCTCGTGCTGATTCGGTTTAGGTTGGAGATAGCTAAAACGGACACATTAGCGCCACTGATTTTGCAAAAACAAGCCCGCGCCGGGCAACGCCGCGTTTACAACGGAATGAAAACGAAAGCCAACACATCGTTGCGGTAAGCGTCCGCGGTTTTGAATTCCCGATACCCCTTTCCGGCCGCAACTCCCAATACATAATTCGCCCCCTCGTGGCGCAACAGCGACGAGCTGGTCTGGCCGTTTTTCAGTGCAAAGTGGACGTCGTCCAGCAGCAAGCGCTCGCCGATGCGGTAGTGGTTGTGGTTGGCAAGCCCCAGAATTCGCCCTTGGCGATCGGTAAAAACCGCAAAACTGTTTTTCAGCGGCGCGCCGCCGGCTTCCTGCGGCAGGATTTCCCGCAGCATCGCGCTGAATTGCGGCTCGCTGTCGAATACGATGCCGATTCCGCCGACCACCCGACCGTTATCGGTCGGATCGGTCACCGCGGCGTTGTATATATAAGTGTGGCGACCTTGATAGAAGCGGGTCGGCCCGAAACCGGAGACCCCGTAATGCTGACTGTCCACGCGGCCCATGACGCTTCGGTAGCCGGTGGCCTCTTCGACCTTGCTGCCGATCAGCGATGTTTGCGTGGCGTCCGAGACCGCGACGATCTCGCCGTGGGCGTCGTACAGATACAGATTGGTATAGACCGTGTAGAGCGCATTGATATAAGCCAGAATTTCGCACATTTGCCGCTTCTCGGCAGCACTAATTTCGGCTTTCGCCAGATTGCGGCGGAAAGCCGAAGTCAAGGCCCACCAACGGCAATCGTTGGCCCGCTCGTACAGATTGCGGTCCATGATGTTGACCGCCAGCGACGCCAGGAAACCGGCGTTGTTCAGATGCGACGACATCACCGTCACTTCCTGCAAGCTATTCACCGACGCCGCGAAAATGCCGGCGATGTCGGTACCGACTTGCTTGATCGCTTCCAGCACCGGCATGAATTCGGCCGCGTTCTGTCGGGCGGAAGCGATTTTCCCGTTCAACACCAGCAGCCCCAAATCGGCGTTGATATCGACCGAAGCCTGACGGATTTCCTTTAACTCCTGCGGAAAGCTGTCCGATTGCCCAATAATCTCGCTATAGTCGGCACCGCCGCACCCGCCCGTCTCGCGGCCGAAGGCAACATCCAGCCGCGTCATCATCTGCCCGCGCCAGCCCAAACCGCAATAACCCTGATAACCGTTACCGGGCAGGCTATTGACGATGTAATCGTGACCCTGGAAATTGATCAGGCCGATCGCGTCGTCGCGATGGAAGCGGGTATCCACCGGCAACAACTGTTCGTTACTGCTGGCAATCACCCGCCGCTCGGTGTCGAGGATGGCAATGATGCCCCGGTCGCCCGCCGCCAACAGATCGGCAAAGATACCGCGCATCTCGTCCTCGAACCGAAAACACAGACACAGTACGCCCAGTACCCGCGAATTTTTTTGGTCGGTTTCGGTGATCTTGCAGGAATAGATCAGCGAGCGGCGGCGGTCGGCTTGCAGCGCACTGTAACGGAAGGTTTCCAGATAAGGGCTATCACTGCGTAACGTCTCCGCCACCAGCGGATCAGTATCCTTGATCCGGTTATCGGCGTCCAAATGCGCTCTGAGCCAACCTTGCGCATCGAATATGGCGATTTCGTCGTAGACGCTGTATTTTTTAACGTATTCGCGCAGCCGGTTTTCGATGAAACCGACCTGTTCCGGCTCCGGCTCGGCCTGAGCCAAAAACACCCGAATGTCGTCGTCGGTGGCCAGAAAGCCGACATCGGCGGTGCGCTCGAACAGGTTGCGCACCAGCAGGTCGATCGCCACCTGCGCTTTCGACGCATTGTCCAACACCAGTTTCTGCAAGTTTTCCACCAGCAGATTACGCGTCAGCTTGCGCTGCAACTCGCCGAATTTGTTCTGGGTGCGCGCCATGTCGTCCAGAATGGTCGGCGCGACATTGTGGCTGTTGATCTTGCCGATCAGTGTGATTTTTCCCCACCAATTGTTCAGTTTCGCCAGACGGGTTTCGAAATTTCTGACGTCGACCATTGCATTCAGCAGTTTGGGCGTGTGTTTCTCGATCAGTGCATTCATTGTGGTTCAATCCCTGCAAGGTTACCGGTTACGGAACGGCAGCCGCGAATTTGCCGCGTCCTCGGCGGAGTTTGGGAGCAGGATTTGTACCACTACCAATGTCAGCGGCTTTTGTGAAATGCATCTCACCCCCACCCAACAATGCACCAGACCGACGCATCACGCACCAACAATGACGCCGCTGCTTTGCCCAAATTTAGGCCCAAAGCACTATAACCGAGCAGAAAAGCGGGGATCGGATGTGATTTGCCGGCGCCAATGCCCGACTTTTGGGGCAGGTACGAAATGTGCTTGTCACCTAGCTGGTTTAATTACCGAACACCTGCATGGCAGCCGACTCCGAACCCGCTTCCGCTGTGGTCGAATTTTCGCCGCACCTCAGCCCGAAATTGCGCGCACTGATCCAAGACCGCGAGCGTATGCTCGGCATGTTGATGAGCAATTTGCAGGGCATCGTCTATTGCTGCCTGCTGGACGCCGACTGGACCATGGTCTTCGTCAGCGAAGGCTGCCGGGCGCTGACCGGCTACGCGCCAAGTGATTTGCTGTTCAACAAACGCATTTCCTACGAGGAATTGACTCTGGCGGAAGACCGGCGCTGGGTGCGCCAGCTGATCGAAACCTCCGCCCGGACCCGGAAAAAGTTCGACCTGGAATACCGTATCGTCCATGCCAACGGCAGCATCCGCTGGGTTCAGGAAAGCGGATTTCCGCTGTTCAACGAGCACGGCGAGCTGGTCGCTTTGGAAGGCTTCATTCAGGACGTGACGGCCCGCAAACACAGCGAGCAAGCGGCCCGCGACGCCGAAGCCCGTTACCGCTCGATTTTCGAAAACGCCATCGAAGGGATTTACCAGACCACGCCGAGCGGCCAGTACCTGGATTTCAACCCGGCCCTGGCCCGCATCTACGGTTACGACTCGATCCAGGATTTACGCAACAGCATTTCCGACATTCAACGCCAGCTCTATGTCGATCCGGAAAAACGCGCCGAGTACATCGACATCATGCAGGCCCACGGCGAAGTGCGTCACTTCGAAGCCCAGGTCTACCGCAAAAACGGCGACATCATCTGGATTACCGAGAACGCCCGCGAAGTGCGCGACCGCGACGGCCGCCTGCTGTTTTACGAAGGCACGGTGGAAGACATCTCGGAACGCAAATATTACGAGCAGCAAATCGAATACCAGGCCACCCACGACACGCTGACCGGGCTGCCCAACCGCACGGTGTTATCCGACCGGCTGCAGCAAGCCATCAATTTCGCCGCCCGCTACGGCAATATTCTGGCGGTGGCCTTCGTCGACCTGGACCAGTTCAAATTCATCAACGACAGCATGGGCCACCATGTCGGCGATTCGCTGCTGGTGGTGATGGCGGAACGGCTGTCGCAGTGCGTGCGCGACTCGGACACGGTGGTCAGGTTGGGTGGCGACGAATTCGTGCTGCTGCTGTGCAGCCTGCAAAAGATCGAAGACATCAGTCACAGCATGCAGCGAATCCTGGCTGCGGTGGCGGCGCCCTGCACCATCGACGGCCTGGAGTTTGTGGTCTCCTGCAGCATCGGTATCGGCGTCTATCCCGGCGACGGCCACGACGCGGCCACGCTGCTGAAACATGCCGACTCGGCGATGTACAAAGCCAAACAACTCGGCCGCAATAATTTCCAGTTTTACACCCGCGAGTTGAACCAGGTTTTGACCGAACGCATGGCGATAGAGTACCGGCTGCGCCATGCCATCGAAAATGCCGAGTTTTTGCTCTACTACCAACCCAAAATAGAATTGGCCAGCGGCCGGATTTGCGGTGCCGAGGCCCTGATCCGCTGGCAACCGCCCGATGCGCCGCTGGTGTCGCCGTTGAGTTTTATCACGATCGCCGAGGAAACCGGCCAAATCGAGCAAATCGGCCGTTGGGTGCTGCATCAAGCCTGTCTGGCCGCCAACCGCTTCCAGCACATCCTGGGCCGGCCGCTGCCGGTCGCGGTCAACGTCTCGCCGCGCCAATTCCGCCAGCGCGATTTGATCGACACCATCGCCGAGACCCTGGCGGCCACCCAAGTTGCCGCCCACACCCTGGAACTGGAAATCACCGAATCCTGCCTGGTCCACGACACCCCGCAATTCATCAAAACCCTGCACGGTTTGAAAGCGCTGGGTTTGACTTTGGCCATCGACGATTTCGGCACCGGCTACTCCAGCATGGCCTACCTGAAGGACTTTCCGGTAGACCGCTTGAAAATCGACAAGGCTTTCGTCGGCAATCTGGAACAGGAATCCACCGACGCCGCGATTCTGAAAGCCATCATCGCGCTAGGTCACAGCCTGGGCCTCAAAGTAGTGGCCGAAGGCGTCGAAACCGCCCAGCAGTCGGCATACCTACTGGAAAACGCCTGCGACGAAGCCCAGGGTTATTGGTTCGGCCAACCGCTGCCGGAAGCCGAATTTTGCGCCTTGCTGGCCGGCCGGATTGAAGCCGGCTCATGTTCGCAACGCCGGACCTAAAATCCTATCGGCGCTGCCTTCCGGGTTTAATACCGAACCATTGCCCTGATATTTAGCCGGCGCTGCCGATGCGCTGCCAATCGCAACAGCTCCATTCTCGACCAGCGACGCTCCTAGCGCGGCTGCCTCGCGTCCAGCCTTCATCAAATTGTCACCGAGCGCTTTTAGACTCCGAGCCTGCGAACTTGGTCACGTTTTTTGTCTTAAATCCTCGGAGACGTTCATGAAATTCCCTGCATTTCAACTAACTGCGGTCGCTGCCGTGCTCGCAATCGGCGGCAATGCACACGCCGCATTGCCCAACGGGGTCGCTGCCGGCGATGTCAGCCAAACTTCCGCCGTGCTGTGGGGCCGGTCGGATACCCCGGGCGATATATATTTCGAGTACGCGACCGACAGTGCTTTTACGCAGAACATCGGCTCCAGCTTTAAAGCGGTTAGTGACCCGTTGGCGCCGGTAAAATGGGATGTGTCCGGCTTATCCGCCGATACATCTTATTATTACCGTGCTACCGATAGCGTTGGAAATGTCGCTAGCGGCCAGTTTAAAACCGCTGCGGCACTGGGAAGCACTACCGGCTTGCGTTTTGGTGTATCCGGCGATTGGCGCGGCGAATTGCTGCCCTATCCGGCCGTGAAAAACGCCAGCCAGCGCAATCTGGATTTTTTCGTGGCGATGGGCGACACCATCTACGGCGACGTAGCCTCCAACGTCAACGGCGGCCAGCAACAAGCACAAACCTTGGCCGACTACCGTAATAAGCATGCGGAAGTCTATAGCGCCAAGGGCGGTTTGAACGGTCTGGCCGATTTACGCCAATCCACCGCAGTATTTGCCACGATAGACGACCACGAAGTGACCAACGACTTTGCCGGTGGTGCCGATGTGGCGATCGACGCGCGTTTCAATGCAGATCCGGCCGGCACCCGCATCAATGACAGCACCTTGTACAACAACGGCATCCAAGCCTTTCAGGAATACAACCCGATTCGCACCGAAACCTACGGCGCCACCGGCGACGCCCGCACCGCCGGCGAGATCAAGCTCTACCGCAATCAAACCTTCGGCAGTGACGCCGCCTTGATGGTGCTGGATGCGCGCTCGTTCCGGGATAAGGAGCTGGCCGATGCCAATCCGCTCAATCCGGTTTCGGTCGGCGGCTTTTTGGCCAATTCGTTCGACCCGAGCCGTACCATGCTTGGCAAGCAACAAGTCGCCGATTTGCAAGCCGACTTGCTGTCCGCCGAACAAAATAACGTCACCTGGAAATTCATTGCCGTGCCGGAGCCGATGCAGAATCTGGGCGTGGTTGGTGCGCCCGACCGCTTTGAAGGATACGCCGCCGAACGGACCGAAATTCTAAAATTTATCGACGACAACAAGATCGATAACGTGGTGTTTTTGTCAGCCGACATCCATGGCACTTTGGTCAACAATCTGACTTACCAACTCACGCCTTTCGGCCAGCAAAAAGCCACCAGCGCCTTTGAAATCACCACCGGTTCGGTGGCCTATGATGCACCGTTTGGCCCAACAGTTGCGCAATTGGCTGCAGCGGTAGGCTTGTTATCTCCGGCACAAAAAGCCTTCTACGACGCCTTACCCAGCATTGCCGCCAAGGATAGTTTCATCAAAACCGTTACCAATGGAGCCTTGACCCCGCTGGGTTACGATCCGCTGGGGCTGGACGCCAATTTGGCAGAGGCCGAAGGCAAAATCCAGGCCGAACTGCTGCAAGGCGATTATGTGGCGACGCATACCTTCGGCTGGACCGAGTTCGAAATCGACCAAGTTACCCAACAGTTGCTGGTTACCACTTATGGCATTCCGGCCTACAACGTCGGCGATATTGCCACCGATCTGACCGACATCCTTAATCGCAAGCCGCAAATCGTCAGCCAATTCAGAATCACACCAACCTCGGTGCAACCGGTACCGGTTCCAGGCGCGGCCTGGTTGTTCGGCAGCGCGCTGCTGGGTTTGGTATTTGGCAAGCGCAAAAAAGCTTAGTTAGACAGCAGGCTGAGGATGTCAATCAGTTAAGCGTTGGCGTTGTTTTCTCCCCTCTCAGCAAAAGAGGGGCCATGGGAGATTTTCTATATAAATCCCCCTTTTTCAGAGTGGGAAGCGCCTTAACTATACGGAGCTTTTAGAAATCCCCTCTCCCTCCGGGAGAGGGTTAGGGTGAGGGGGTAAAGAATTGATTTTAATCCCCTCGTCCCGCCTTCTCCCGAACGGAGAAGGTAATTGTTGAATTGTTGGGGGTAGAGGCTCCTTAAATGGCATTTGGCCTTATCAAACAATCGATTGGAAAAACTTTTAGATAAACAGCCAACTTAATTTAACCCGGAGAAACAACATGAAACTTAGCTATCCGCTGACCGCCGTAATGGTGGCCCTACTCGGCAACACCGCTCACGCCGCGCCTTTTTCCTTGGACTACATCGGACAAAACATTGTTACCAGCGGCACCGTGTTTAACGGCACCACGGTAGGCGGCTTGTCGGGTATCGACTACGACAGTGCTAACGGTAGATATTTGGCAATCAGCGACGACCGCTCGACATTCAATCCAGCCCGATACTATGACTTGAGCCTGAACCTGGCTCAGTTCAACAAGAATGTTGCGCCGGGCGCGGCGGGCGTGACATTTAATAGCGTTACCACTATTTTGGCCCCGGGCGGCAGCCCATTTGCGGCCAACACCGTCGATCCCGAGTCCATGCGTTTGCATAAAGGCAGCTTGTTCTGGACTAACGAAGGTCAGCGCTCAGGTACTGGCTTTCAAAATCCGACAGTCCGGGAAATGAATTTGAACGGCAGTTATGTGCGGGATTTTGCCGTGCCGACTTACTACAATCCCAGCGGTAGTGCCATCGCGCTGACAGCGGGCGACAAGGGTATTCGCAACAATCTGGCCTTCGAAAGTCTGACCTTTTCCAACAACGGTAACACGCTCTACACCGCGACCGAAAACTCGTTGGCGCAAGACGACCCATTACCGGCTACAGTTGCAAACGGCTCGGAAAGCCGGGTGCTGGCATTTGATGTCGCCAGTGGCAACGCAATCGGCGAGTATGTTTATATGACCGACGCTGTAGTGGATGCCCCGAACCCGACCAATGCTTTCGCCACTAACGGCTTGGTGGAACTGTTAAACATACCTGGTTTGAGCGATAGCTTTATTGCAGTCGAACGCTCATTTTCGGCGGGTATTCCCGGCACCGGTAACAACATCCGTCTCTACCTGACCAGCTTGAGCAATGCCAGCAACCTGCTGGGAGTTGACGATTTGGATAACACGCCGACCTACACCAGCATGAGTAAGGAATTGTTACTGGATTTAAGCACGCTGACCAACAGCGACGGCTCGGCCTTGGCGTTGGACAATATCGAAGCCATCACCTGGGGCGAAACCTTCAACGGCAATCCCACCCTGATCCTGGCATCGGACAATAATTTTTCCGCTACCCAATTCACCCAGTTCCTGGCCTTCGAAGTAAAGGCCGTCCCGCTGCCGGCGGCTTTTCCGCTGTTCGGCACTGCGTTATTGGGATTGGGCATGAATGGCTGGCGGAGAAAAGGCCGGAAACTAGCATAAGTTCTTTACCAGAGCTCGGGAAGGTGGGCAGGATGATGCGATTTAGTTAAGCCCAGCGGTTGTCTTAGAGCCGAATTTTTCTCGCACCCAAGCTCTTGCTTGGGTGCCATTTCTTGAAAGCTCCGGCTTTCATTCAACTTGAAGGGAAGCTAGAGCTTCCGAGATCGGGATTCCCAAGTTGGAGCTTGGGAATCAGTTGAGGCTTTACCGGAAACTAAAAAACAGCCGAACCAAATCCTTTTGGCTGTGACAGTCGGTTTTCTGCATCAGGCTGGTTAGTTGGGTACGCACGGTGTTGCGGCTGACGTCGTCGCGCTCGGCGATTTGCTTAGGCGACAGCCCGTCGGTCAAGCCTTGCAACACTTCCGTTTCTCGCCCGGTCAACTGATACGTTTTGGCAAAGCCGGCAACCGGATCGCATTTAGCCATGTCCATTGACGGCCAATCGCCAAAGTCCAGATCAAACGGCTTGGAGCCGCTCAGCATCTCGGAATTTTCAGCAATCAGCACCAAGGCCAGCGGCCTCTGCCAATCCTTGATCCATTGGCTTGCTGCTGGCAGCGGTGCCACCAAAATTCGAGCGCCAGGCAAGGCATGCAAACACATGCCGCCGCCAATAGCCGGATGTTTTGTTGCTTGGCGGACTAAAGCCGCCAATTCGTCAGCGGCGCTGGGCTCAAAGCAGCTTAAGTGACCAAACCGGCACGACAAGCCACCAAAATGCGCCGTCAAAAGCTGCTCCGCACGGGCGTTCAAGTGCTGGATGTGGGCATCGCCATCGACAATCAGTAAAGGCCATGCTATCGCCTCAATGGCCTGAGCACCAAGCTCGGCCTTGGCTTGCAGATGTTGCGTATGCGAATGCAGTCTGAAAGCCCGTTGTAAGTGAGGGCTTAAGCGCTTGGCAGCGGTTTGCTCTTGGATACCGAACGGCGATTGCTCCTGCGTTCTGAAAAAACCTAACATGATCTTGCTGTCATTTGACTCGTCGACCAGTCCGCCCATCGTGAATCGCACCCCGATTGGAATCAAAAACTCCTGGTAAAGCGGATTACGTGCCACAAAGCCTTCATCCAGGAAGGTGTGGCAAAATCGCCACTCATGAACGCCGATATTAGTCATCATTCCCGATGTCATGCGCGGATCTTCAAGCAAATAGCCATTGGCCCAATCAGTAAAATCCTGACTTTCGATATAGCGTCCGCCATAAAATTCTTTTTGTATCCTGCCGCTGGATTTATCGATTACCAGTAAATGGCCGCCATTCGCGCCGACGTAATTAGAGCAATACTCCAACGCGTCAGGCCAACATTCCGGCGCCATCACCGCCTCATAGAGCATTCCAATCAAATGCGATAGTTGTTCATCGTCCGCCATTTCGGCTATCCAAGTCCAAAGAAAATTTTCGTTTTTTCATGCAAATGCATGATGACAAGCATTTGTGGCCTGAATCACACTAGACCATGAAAGTTTAGCTTGACATTGAAATTAATGCGCCACGTCAGCGTGTATTGAAAATATGAAAACTTGATGACAAAAGGAGAAAAAGATGAAATCGTTAGGAAAAGCCTGGATGGCGGGCATGACGTTGAGCTTGAATATGGCGACGGCGGATGCTGCGTTGTTTGATCGTGGCGGTGGGTTGATTTATGACGATGCCTTGAATGTGACCTGGCTGCAGGATGCCAATTACGCCAAGACCTCGGGATATGACGCCGATGGTTTGATGACTTGGCAGAGCGCGAAAACCTGGGCAGAAAATCTGGTCTTCCACGACAGCGTGCGAAATGTCGATTACAGCGACTGGCGATTGCCGGGCGTATCACCTGTAAACGGCATTAGCTTTAACTATGACTTATCAAATGATGGCTCAACTGATAGAGGCTACAACATAACAAGTAGTCAACATGAGTTGGCCTATATGTACAGCGTCAATCTAGGGCTCAAAAGCCAATTCAACGCATCCGGTGTGGCTCAATCCGATTACGGAATATTCGGCAACGGAACTTGGAACGGGTTCAATCAAAATAGTTGGGGGCAAAATAACATCGGGTTAATAAATAACCTCCAAGCCTATGCATACTGGTCTGGCGGCGAATGGGCGCCCAATTCTGGCAACGCTTGGGATTTTGCTACCTTCGTAGGTTATCAAAGTGCTAGCCCGTTTTTTGCCCAAGAGTATGTTTGGGCTGTTCGTGACGGCGATGTTACCGCTGTGCCGCTTCCAGGGGCGATGTGGCTAATGGGTGCAGGCTTGATCGGTTTGAGTAGCCTGAAACGACGTTTGAAAGCTGCATAGGTTCCATTCTGGCGGTTGCTTTTTCGCCGGACGAATCCAAATCAGTTTCGTAGGCGGGTTGCGTAACGCGAAATCCAGAGTTGACCGCTTAAGCTAGATTTCATTTAACTCACCTAGCAGCCTAATATATTTACGATATTTTTAAGCCAGAATTAGCCACATGGTTATGTATTGCCTAAACTAGTTTATTACGAAGACTTTTATATTATTTTAAAGCAAACGCTTTTGGATTTTTCTAGAAAAACAAACAGTTGTTTATATAAAAATCGCCAGGACACTCCGATGAAAGAAATTATACCTGATTATATTATAGAAACACGCAATAGCTGGTATCGAAATTGCATTAACATCCAATCTGGTTTCATTATTTTAGGGATTGTTTCAATTCTTGCATCTTTAGTAGTGTCTACTTTTGAACCGGAGTTGGGCAGCTTTTGGACTAGAGCTGTCGCGTTCGTTGCGGCTGCAACATCAGGAGTTCTCTCCTCATTCAATATGGTTCAGAAAAATAAAGATGTATGGACCGCATGGCGAATGTTGACAGTAGCTATCCTGCGCTATGAGCGTCAACCCGAATTCACCATGCAACAGTTAATTGACGTTTACGAGCAAGCCGAGGCCATAAACGGGAATCCAAGCCTCGTTACAACACCCCCTGAAAACCGCGCGGATATAGACGCTCCTTAACGCCTAGTTGTTATAAGCCCGGTTTATTCGGAAAAATATTTTTTAAATGGAGAGATGTCGTGAATAATACCCATAAAGAATCGTTAGAAAATATTCAATTGGAAATTAGAGGCAAAGCGGAATTATTTGGACAAATCGAAAAAGTTAGAAATGATCGAAAGTGGTACAGGACTGCGCTCAAATCCACTACAAAGTTTTCTGTCTCAAATAATAGCAAAATATTGGCGCAAGGAGATTCATGGTTCGACTATTTGCCAGGCAAAGACTTAATCGATTGTCTGGAACTAGATTATGGGTATGAAATTGATGAAATTGCGGTCGCCGGATCGACCTTAAATGACATTGCTTACGGCAAAGTGCCGCGAGAGCTCTGGGGAATACCAGGCGTTGGCCCCCACCATGTGGACGCCCCGTCTCGAATCGCTGAACTTGTAATTAAAATCAACTCCATCAAACCACGTGCTTTACTGCTTTCGGCAGGGGGAAATGATATAGCAGGTAGCGAGTTTTTCCCCTACATCAATAATTCCCGTTCGGGTCTTCCCCATGTTAACGATGGGGTCATGAACAATTCTTTCGGCGCTCTTAAAACGGCTTATGAATACGTCATCGACATGTCTCTGAAAGCCGCATTAGAAAACCAAATTGACATGCCCATATTCATTCATGGATACAGCTACCCCTGGCCCGACGGCAGAGGATTGTTACAGTTTTTGGGTTGGAAAGTAGGTCCCTGGTTTGGACCGAGCTTAGAAGACAAGAATTTTCCTTACGACGAATCGCTCGACAAAAATGTCAGACATAAGCAACTAGAAATTAGATATGAAATCGTCAAGACTTTTATCGACGCTTTTAATGAAATGGTGCAATCATTGTCAGTGCAGTATCAAGAGGTTTTTCATATTGATCTTCGCACTGTACAAATTGCACATGAGCTATGGGATAACGAGTTACATCCCTATCCGGCGGGATTTGAGCTGCTTGCTGAAAAATTTGCTTTCGAACTTAAAGCCCACAAGATTATTCCATAACTTGTAAAGCGTATTTCCGTAATATGAGAGCGCGATGGGTAGATACAGCCGACGGAATTGATTTGTCTCAGATTGAAAGAGTGGCTCTGTCGGGTATCTCTGTGATACGAAATTAAGTGGCATTAAATTAATTAATCTCGGATAACCAATTTTCTATTGTTAATTATTGCCGTAAGCTTGATAACTATTGCCACAAAGCAATTGTCGACCATAATAATCCATGAGGATCAGGCAGGTTATTTAAACTCCCCTAAAAACGTTGCCGGTTATAGATGCTTCAAGAAAACCAATCTTTCAGGTTGGGTTGACGTAAGAGTTTTAGTTGATGAATCAGGGAAATTAATTATATCACACTAGCAGGTTGGTGAAAAACCATATTTCAGGCGCTAATTTTGGTCAGCTTAATCAATATATAGTGTCTGCAGTATCATGCTTCAACTAAATACAGACTGAATCAGGGTCAAAAATGAGTTTTTCACCAACCTGCTAGGCAACAAAAAACTTGCTAAAACAAATCCGTTGCGAACTTTCGAACAGGCGATTGAGCAGTTTTTGATAGACAAATTATTTAAAAACCCGTGAGCTAAATTATTATGAATAACCATAATATCGTTTGAAAAAGTGTTGACAGCCTTCAAAACGCTTACAGTATTTATTTAATATTGGGTATTTTGGCTTACATCTTTACAATGTATAAATTAAATTGGTGGCCGTAGATAAAGGCTGGATGGGAGAAAACGCCCTATTTATGTTTTGGCCTGCCTTGCGCTGCAATCGCATCGTTTGGCATTGTTTTAATGCTTGAGTTGTCTGTAAAAGAACCTGGATATATTCAAATTTAAGTACTCGGCATTGATTTAAGACCCTGCGCCCCGGCAATGTTTTGGATTAGTTGTTTTGGTGTCTTTGTTTGGGCCATCAAAACATTGGCTAAATAAGACGGAACGCGCCGTGATTCTGCCGTATGGCGGCTCCCCGGAGTAAGCTAAGAGCCTTGAGTCAAGTCATAATCAGCAGCGCTCTATAAAAAGACGCGAATAATATCTGCCTGCCCAAAGTTAGGAGGAAATAAATATGAGTGACAACCAAGTTACTACTGAATCAAACGACCGGTTATCGAAAGCATTCTCGGGTATCGTGCCGGATAAATATAAGGATAGCGATGCGTTTTTAAACATAGTGCAATGGAATATTGAATGGTTCGGCGCAAGAAAATCAACAACCAAGGACAAGCGCAGAGTAGCCTTGGTTACCGATATACTCGAAGCGTTTAACGCCGATTTGTTCGTTTTTCAGGAAGTCGCCGGTCCGTCGGAAGATGGCCGCTATAAGGGAGTTTTTGACGCGATAGCCGACGAATTGACCGGTATTCGCGGTGCTGGAGATTATGTCGTTTATTATACGCAGGCGGGCGGCGAACAGCGTGTTGCGATGATGTGGGATCGGGATTTTATTAGAGCAAAAACTGCTGTGAAGGATTTATTTCCTGTCGGCACGCACAGAACCGAGGATGGTAAAGACGCTTTCGCAAACAGAACACCTTTGCACGGGCATTTCGAAGCGAAAGTAGGGGCAGCGGGACGGTTTGATTTTCAAACTGTTGGCGTACACTTAAAAGCCATGGCCGAAGGAGCTAGCCGGCGCCGCAAATCGGCAGAGGTTTTAGCTGATTGGATGGCGCAATCCATACGGGAAGTCGATGCGGACATTTTAGTAGTCGGCGATTGGAACGCGCCACCGACTGCCGATGAATGGGAGCCGATAAAGTCGCAAGAAGGAGTTAACTTCGAAGCGATCAATGATCCTTCTGACTTTTCTTATTTATGGCTGGAAAACTCCACGAACAAATATGTTTCTAAAATTGATCTAGCGGCTTTGTCTTTGTCTTCTGAAACACCACCTCCTGAACACGTAGCCAAAACTGTTCGCTGGCGGCCTATTGAAGAGGCATTGGCTAGATCTGCTAATTTGAAGGATGCTGAGGTTAGGTCAATATTGGCGGAAATCAAAGACAATATCAGTGACCATTTGCCAACAATTACGCAATTTTATTTTGATAAAAAATAAAACATTGCCGCCCTTTGCCTCCTTGCATTGTTTAAAACCCATTTGACTGGAGAATGTCATGAAAATAAACCGCATCGGTTTGTTGCTATTGTTTTTTGCGTCGATTAACGCCAACGCGACCCAGCAAATTTCTTATACCGGCCATATTATTTCAAGCGAAGGTAGTGTGGCAAATATAGGCAATTTGTTTTCAGGTCAATTTTTGTTCAATCCCGAGCAACCGGATAATAGTCGATTTAATCCAGACACTCTGCCTTATACCGAGTGGGAAGGGGATTATTGGAACAACGCTTATTTGTCGACAGCGATTACAAACAAATTTTCGTTTGTCAGTAACAGGGGCATAGGCTTTGCCTTCCAAGATAACAGGGATGTTACACAGGCGGAAATCGACTTAAACGGTTTTCATGGGGTTGTGAATCAGGGAAATTACGACGTTATTTCGTTTGAGGCGATTAATCTGGGAAATGACACAGCGGCCCTCACAGGCTCCGAGTTTTCTATAACTGCCTTATTTGATCCATCTCAATTCGGTATAGGGTCTTTTCAAACGAACGATCTGAAAAGCGTATTTCAAACGCAACCGCTTAAATTTGGATATCAAATAAACAAAGTGACCAATGGTTTGATGGATTTTCGTATAACGGGCCTGATTGATAGTTTTTCTGTTAGCGATTCACTTTCAGGGGTGGCGTTACCCACCACTCCAGTCCTACCAGTATCCAGCGGTGACGGATTTAGTTTTGATGCGCCCCCACAACCAACTTTGGACCAAAATGGAAAGCCTAAGCCCGGCGGATTCTATGATCCGGATGTTGCTGTTGCCTATACCTACGAAGCGTTGAATCAGGATACGTTGTTTGGTGATGTGATGATTCCGAACCAATATGGTGATGGCAAATTTGAACTGCTGATTTGGGATGAAACCAGTGGTCAATACGTGGACAGCGGTATCCGATTGCTTGCGGGTGTCTGGTTCAACTTCGGCGAACTTGGTTTTCAAAACGGCATTGGCAAGTTCCGCATAGCCGGCATCGAAACATCCGCCGTGATCGATCCCGGCGACCCGCTGGGTTTTGTCACCGGATTGACGTTTACCGGTAGTGGCAGCTCTTTCAAAATGACGCCGTTGAGTGCGCCCGTTCCGGCGCCGGCGGCTTTCTGGTTATTTGGTAGCGGACTGTTGTGGCTGATGTCTAGCAGTAAAAGAGGATTTTTACGCGCCGTTCGTCGTTATTCCTAGTGATTTTCTGGTCGCGCACTTGTTCTCTAAATGTCGGCAATAATCCCTCTTGGTTCCAGCCTAGCAGGTTGGTGAAAAACCATATTTCAGGCGCTAATTTTGGTCAGCTTAATCAATATATAGTGTCTGCAGTATCATGCTTCAACTAAATACAGACTGAATCAGGGTCAAAAATGAGTTTTTCACCAACCTGCTAGGTTTGGCTAGTTGAAGATTAAATTATTCAAGGTCGACTAATTGCTGTGTTCTCAAATTCTCGATTGGAACTTACTGATGCGGAGATTATTCTTTTTTATTCATTGCTTTTCGATTTTGATTGGCACCTTGCCGGTTCGTGCGGATGAATTTGAATCTAAAGTGGTTTCAATCAAAGCTATGGCAAACCTCGGTGACGCGAAAGCGCAAACTAAATTGGGTGTAATGTATGCTAAAGGCGACGGAGTGCCACAGAATCTTGATGAATCAAAAAAATGGATTGAAAAGGCTGCAAACCAAGGATTTGAACCAGCCCGATTATTACTCGATGTAATTGATAATCACGGCAAACCAAGCGATCCTAAAAAATCAAGAGCTCTGATTGAGGAAGCAGCTAGAAATGGCAGTGTTTCGGCTTACTACATTTTAGGAAAAATGTATTTGAACGGTGAAGGAGTGCCCGAAAATCATCAAGCGGCAATAGTATGGTTAGAAAAAGCCGGCGTAAATGGGCACTTAAAGGCGCAAATCATGCTTGGAGAAATGTACTCCGAAGGAAGAGTTATTCCTCAAGATTCAATTCAAGCATACAAGTGGTTCAGCCTTGCTGCCAACCAAGGCGATGCTGATTCCGAAAGATTTAAAGAGCAGGTAGCTCAAAAACTGACCCCAGCACAAATTGCAGAGATACAAATCCTATTGCGGAAATAAACTCGTCGATAATCCGCCAAAACATAGAAGCCACGCGGCTTTTTCTGGCGCGAAACTGCTGTAAGGCTTATTGTTCTGAACAATACAACAATCTTCCCTGGGGACAATCATAGTTGAAATCCCACCAATCAAACGCATCGTAATTTTAAAAAGTAAAGTGGTCTTGAAATCTCAAGCTCTCAGTCTGTTATTTGATAAGCAAGAACTTCCGAGCCGCTTGCGCCTGAGTTGGCGCTTAAGCGATACACCACTGACACAGACTTGCTGTTAGAATGCGCTAAATCTCAAACAATTGCATACTTATGTTTTGTTACAACTGCGGCGAAAAAAATAAATATATTGCTATTTTTTGCAAAAGATGTGGCGTTAAAATGGCAATTGAAGAATCTATTTTAAACGTTAAAACTAGTAAGGATAGTTCTGGATTTTTGGGGGAAATTTTTAGCTTTTTTCGTAACATGGTGGAGTACACGATACAAATTATCATATCTGCAATAGTGTCTTTTGCCGTGCTATATGGTTTACTTTGGGCGTGGGCCAAATACGGTACTCAGAACTAGAAAGCCGGACCTTTAATAATATGAGCAACACAATATATTGTTCTAAATGCAAAAGCGAAAATGAAATCGACGCCAATTATTGTATATTCTGCGGTAATAAAATTCAGATATCGGTAACGAGAAGATATTCGGAAGCACCGGTAAATACACGCACTCAATTCAGACCGAAAGCCTTTTTGTTAAACCAATGTTACGGGTGGATAAAATCCAATTCACTTGTTGTTACAGTGGGTACGGTGCTGATACTGTTTATGGCCATTGGCAGCCAATATAACTTTGCTAAAGAGATTCGCACCAAAGTCCGAGCCAAACCCGGCGGTTACGGCAGTAAACTACAAGATAAACCAGCGGAATTGTGCGATCGAGCGGCGGTGATAAGACACTGTAACGACATGATTTTGACTGATGACTCTCGATCCTGCATTAATCTGAGCGAGCATTTTTTCCAAAACTGCGGCGAATATGATGAATTGCATATTTACCGAAATACCGCCGCCAGAAGACTTTCAGACTGGAAGATTGCGATGGACTCGGCCGATAAACTAGTTGAATTGTTTCCACTGCAGCCTAATCCCCATTTTATTCGTGCGCAAACACAAAGCGAAATGGGGGATTTTAAAGCAGCGATTGGCGAATACGAGCAAACACTGGCACTGATGCCGGGAGAAATACAAACGCCGTTTGAACTAGCCAATCTGTATCAAAGAATCAATCAACCTTGTGCCGGCATACCGCCGCTTGAACAGTATGCTTATCTGCATCCCAACGACGCCGTAAACGCGGAAAACCTGTTGAGTGTTTTATACAAGAATCCGCAATGCTCAGAAATGCACGGCAAGGGTAAAGCCAAAATACGACTTAACAAACAAGGCGCGGCCATACTTTCTCAAGTTAGTGTTAACAAACAACAACGAGGCAGTTTTGTGGTCGATACCGGCGCTACGCTGGTCACTCTTTCCAAATCGTTTGCGGATCGCTTGAAGCTGGATTATGCAAGTTGGCCTAAGATGCTAACCCAAACGGCCAATGGCATCGGAGTGGCTTACCGGGGTTACGTCGACTCAATTTCCGTGCAAGGTCTTGAGGCCAGACATATCGAAGTTGCTATAACCGAGGAACTCGGTTCATCAGATGGATTGCTCGGGTTGAGTTTTCTTAACCGATTTAAAATTGAACTGGATTCCGATAAAGGCTATATGCTTTTAACTGCTAGATCCGGTTAGAAATTTCCATGCTTTGTCTAAACTAAAAAACATTCTTATGAGCCCGAAATATAGCGTGATGCTAGCCTGCTTGTCGGCTTTGATGTTAAGCGCATGCCAAACCGCACCGCAAAAGAGTGTGGAAAAGCCTTTAGAAACACAATCCAAAGAGTCTGACTTAGTCATAATGCCAAGCAAGGCTTCAGGTAAGAAGGTCAACTCGTCTTACCAATTAAAAACCATGACACTTGATGAGTTAAGAACTTGCGCCAAAACTTTATACGACATTAAAGAAATGAGTACCGCTTTGACGGTGAAAAACACGGAACTGGAAAAGCGTAAATTAAATTTGAGCCAAACGGAACAAAGCCTGATAGATCGCAGATTAAAAATTGATACACACAATACCAAGCTGATCAAGGAGTTTAACCAGGATGGCAAGAAATATATGGAAAGTGTTAAGCAGTTACAAATGGATATTAATAATTACAACAAGCAGGCAAATAAAACTAATTTAGAAAATAATGCTTACTCCGCTAACTGCACTAATCGCACTTATAAAGCATCTGATTTGAATCAACTCCCTCCCGATTTGATCGCTGTAATGCAGAGCGCCTCTCAAACGCTGGATATTCCAATTTTTGAAAATACTTCATCACATAGGGAAAGCGATAACTCCACTAACAATGGACAAAACTCGACACTACATTTGCCGGGTTCATCCAGAAAATAACGGTCTGTTTTCACCAACCGGACCTACAACAGGTCGTTTTGAATGTGGCCGGCGGCGATAACTCGATAACCGCCGCGGCCAAGCAGAGTAGCCGCTAAGCCCTCTGGCGAACGGCAAACTCGCCTTGCTCCAGTTCTGAATAAAGTCGGTAGCCGATTTGGTAGTCCTCGTCCCACAGCGGATTTTGCAGAATGTGGTCGACATCCAGCATATACGGCGTGCGCAAACCGCGGTGTTCGCAGGGTTCTGCCACTTGGCGCATGTCGAAACCCTGTTTTTTCACGGCATAAGCCAAAGCCGGCGCCACTAGAATGAACCAGTGCTTGATGCCGTTTTCCGCCGAGTAGTCGACCGCAGCGCGGTACAGGCCCCACATGATGCTGCGGCTTTGCTGGCGTAAGGTGTTGAGGTACTTGACGTTGCTGGCCGGATCGGCGTCGACGGCGGCTTGGGAGCGGGGAGCGAAGCGCCGGGCTTCGCGCAGTACGCAAAGGCGGGAAATTTCGATAGAGTCGCGATGATGGGCATCGGCCAGCGGCTCGTCCTGTTCGTATTTTTCCGCGAACGGAAAGGTTTGCCCCTGCGGACTGACTACGCGCAATGCACCCAGCCATTGGCCGGTGAAACGGTGGCGGACAATGAAATGCACCGCATGCTGGTCCCAATCGTCGAATTCCAATTGCTGCGGAAACAGTTCCTTATCCTCGTATCCGAGTTCGTCGCAGTAAACTTGATACCTGAGGTGGTAGTGGATTCGCTTGCTTTCCGGCGTATCAGCTAAAAAAACCTCAAAACAGTTGTCGAAAGAATGCTTTTCAGAAATCAAGGTGAAACTCCATAACAAAATTAATCAAATCCCTTATGTTCAGGCGCTGGTACAACGCGTCTCTGTCTTGACCGCAAAGCGGCTTTCGCATGCGCCGTGTCGGGGAATAATGTTTTCCATTCAGCTATTTGCGTGTAGTTCTGCCGATAAATCGCGATAGCGGTTTGTAAACTACAGGCCTAAGATTAAAGAAATCCTGCAATTTTGATTAAGGAAAGATTAAGAAACGGTATTTTCTAAGCAAAAAAGCCCGTCAGGAGTAGGAAATTTACTAGAGCTGCAAGCCTTGTCCGACCTGGGTTTGCAGCGAATTGCCGGAATCAGTCCGCTTCCGGCGGTATGGATGAGGCAAACGGACTCGACCAGTAAGCCCGGTGCAAACTGAAATAGCGGTTGAGGCCGGCCGGCAGACGCCGGTGGCAGGAACGGCCGATTTTATAGCCCGACCATTTCAACAAGGTTCTGACAAACGCAGACGGCAGCATTGCCGGAGCGTGTCGCAGTAAATAGCGGATTTCCGACACGACAAAACGCTTGCCCTCGCCGGCAGCGCCGCCGAAAGTCCGCTGCAACCACGGCACCCGGTTATGGAACACGCCGATATCGAAATAGCGGCGGAACTCGTCGGCAAAACCGTAATCGTGGGAATGAAACACCCTGGCGTCGGCGCAATATTTTATTTTCCAGCCGCACAGCAACATCTTCCCGGCCGCGAAGGTATCTTCGTTCATCACCGTATGCCGGGGAAAGCCACCGGCTTGCACCAGCGCGCTACGGCGGTAGCCGGCAAAAGAATTGGAGATGAATACGGTCTTGATGCCGAAGCGGTCGCGGTCGGCCAGACCGCGCAACTGGCTGTGCTCGGGATAATTGAACAACCGGGCGTGAGCGCCGATCGGGCCGGCGCCGACGTGCGGCAATTGCCGGCCGTAGGCGGCACCTACTTCCGGATTCTCGAACGCCGCCAGCAAATTGGCCAAAGCCTCGGGATCGGCCAGCAAGGCATCCTGGGTCAGAAACAGCAAAATCTCGGCATCCGCCAGATAGTCAACCCCAAATTGGCGGGTACCACCGTGATTGAATTCCTGGCGGGCGATGATTTTCACTTCAAATCCGGCCGCCCGCGCCAGTTCGACGGTCGCGTCGCTGGACGACGAATCGATCAGCAACAGATAGTCCGGCTTGCGGCTTTGCCCGGCCAGCGCCCGCAACCATTCCGGCCACATCTTGCCGGCATTCAGCGTCGGCACGATCAGTCCCACTTTGCTCATGGGCGCTGCTCCGCCAAACCGGCAACCGGACCGAGTTCGGCCGGTTCGGTCAACGCCCGCCAGACCCGGTCGCCCAGCGACACGGCATCCAGCGCTTGTTCGGCATGGCGCCGCGCGGATTGCGACATCTGCCGCCAGCCGTCGGCGTCGGTCTCTTGCGCCGCCCGCAATACCTGGCAAACGGCAGTGTGGTCGCGTTCGAACACCCAGCCGGCGCCGATCTGCGGCAGATGATCCCAGGCCAAACCTTTGGCAACCAGCGCCGGCCGGCCGCAAGCCAGGGCTTCGGCGACGACGTTGCCGAAATTCTCGCGCATGCCGCCGGCCTGCTCCAATCCGGACGGCAACACCAGAAAATGACTTTGCGCCAGCAATGCCTTGACTTCGTCGGCCGCCAAATAACCCCGGTACTCGATCGCACCGTCGGCTGCGGCGACCAGTTGCAAAAACTCGTCGAAATAGGCGCCGTCGACGCTACGACCAGCGACCACTAACCGGTCGTCGCTACGCCGGGTTTGCAACCAGGCGCGAATGAAGCCATTGATGCCTTTCTCCTGTTGCACGTGGCCCAGAAAGCATAACTGCATGCCGGGCCGGGCCGGATAATCCGCGACACGAAACGCCCGGCTGTCGATGCCGTTCGGCACCAACAGTATCCGCCCCTGCCCGGCCAAGGCCGCGCTAACGCCGGCAGCTTCGGTATCGCTGGTGCAATGCACCGCCAGCGCCCGGCGTAAGCTCGGGAAGGTCAGCCAGCGGTAAAACAGCCATTTATGCGGCTTGCGGCTTTTGATCAACTCGACGTGTTCCGGCATCAGACCGCCGTGCACCGCAACGATGAACGGCTTGCGCAGCAGGCGGCAAAACAAGCCGGCCAAGGTCGACGGCCAGGTGGCGATGCCATGAATGTAAACCCGCGGCACTTGCCGGCATAGATTCCAGATTGCCGGAATCGCCCCCAAACCGAAGCCCCAGCGGCGCCAGCCGTAACAGCGATAGAGCCGGACCGCGACCGTATCGCCCAATTGCACCTCTTCGGCGTGCAAGCGGCCGGAAATCGACTCGTCGGACGCGACCAGCGCCATGCGATGGCCGCGCTCGGCCCAGGCCTGGGTCAATACGCCGCAAGTCACGGCTACTCCGCCGTAGCCCTTGGCCGGCGGCACGTGCGTCGCGATTATTCCCACATCCATCCTCTTCTCCTCAAACTAAAGGCAACCGCTGTTGCGGTAAGCAAAAAATCCGCGCCAGACGCCGACCAGGCTGTAATACCAGTAAGCCAGCTTGGCGCGGTTGCCGGACAACACCGCCAGCAGCATTTTCAAAACCGGCGCCAGCAACATTTTTCTGGCGATGTAATAAGCGATGAACCAATCCCGTTGATTGGCGAATTTGCGAATATAGGCACCGATACCGGTCGAGTACATCAACATCCGGGCGTTGCCCAGGCGGTAGTGGTCCTTGTCCGGATGGTAGATGCGGATCTCCGGCGTATAAAACGCCTTGCCACCGGCGCGTAGCAGCCGGTACAGCATTTCAAAGCCCTCGCCGCCGGCATATTTGGCGCCGATCCCGAAATCGTGATCCAGATAAAACTGGCTGCGATCGAGCCGATCGAGCGCGAAGAACTGGGTAAACTCCACTCCCATCATGCCCAGGCGCGAAAAATAACCGGCTTTGCGGCTGTTGACGCCGATGCTGAAGCCGCGCGTGTCGGCGTCGTAAGACGCCCCGACCAGAATTGCCAACTGCGGCCGCCGCTCGAATTCGGCGACTACCCGCTGCAACACATCGGCGGCATAGCAGCAATCGTCGTCCGGAAAGGCCACGATAGTCCCTTGCGCCAGGCCAATGCCGTAGTCGCGGGCGCGGGCGTTGCCGGTGAAATCGACTTTGACGTGGACGATGCGCAGCGCCGGCCGAAACGATTCGACGATCGCGTCAATCTTGCCGTCCCGGTTCTGGTCGATGACGATCAGTTCGAAGTCTTGCAAGGTTTGCGCTTGCAACCCAGCCAAAAACTCGGCGACCTGCCAGTCCCGTCCCAAGGTCGCCAGAATCAAGGATACGGTCACGGCCGCGGCTCCGCCCATTTACCGGCTTTGGCTTGCAGATAAATCGTCGCCTCGTACCAGGTAAACATCAACGCAAACTCCAGACCGGCCGCACCGTCCAGAAAACCGCCGCGCAGCAAATAGTGGTAAGCAAACCGCGCCACGATCCGCAGCCAGGAACGCCCCAACCAGACGCTAATCCGGCCACGCGCGGTCATCAAGGCGCCGGCAGTCGGTTGCAACTCGATTTCCTGTGCGGCCTTGCCGACGTGTTTGTGCATCCAGGCCACGATCTCGCCGTGGTAAAAATAATGCTGGTAGGGAATATCGGTCACCGCCACCCGGCAGGTGTCCAGCACCGCCTCGCCATGGCCGGTGTGGTTGCGGACGAACCCTACCGTCTCCCGCCGCACCAGACGCGGATGGTAAATCGGATAGCCCGGCGCGTGTTTCAGGCATTTGCCGCGCAAATACAGCAGCGACGGCACCATCAACACATCCATCTCGCGCGAGGTGGCCCATTCCGCGTCGAATTGCTGGTAAAACAGCGGCGGATAGATTTCGTCGGCATCGACGAACAACACCCACGGCGTCTCGATGCCGCACTGCTGCAACGCAAAATTGCGCTGCTCGGCAAAGCCCGGCCAGGGATTATGCAACACCCGACAACCGCGGCGTTCGGCGATCGCAACGGTATCGTCGCTGCTGCCGGAATCGACCAGCACGATCGGGTAGCGCTCCGGAATCGCCGCCAGACAGCGCGGCAGGTTCGCCGCTTCGTTACAGGCCAGAATCACCACGGTCAGCATAAACGCCTCACTCGCCGACCGCGGTCTTGACCGCATAGACGTTCAGGTAAATACCCATGCCCAGCAGATTCATCAGGCCGTTGAACGGCATTTGCGCATATTTGACCAAACCGTTCAGCACCGCCGCCAGTCGGCCTTTGGCGCCCAAGCGTCGGGACAGCGCATCGAACGGGATCCGGGTAATCTGCTCGGTCTTCACCACCTGCAAACCGTTGCGTTCGAACAATGTGCGCAAGCCCTGCTCGGTAAAGAAATTGACGTGCTCCGGCACCCACAGGCAGGCATTTTCGTTGGCGCCCAGCAGCTTGACCAGAAACGAGGCGTAATTCGGCACTGCGCAGGCCAATACCCCGCCGGTCTCCAACAAGGCCGCCACCTTGCGCAGCGCTTGCTCCGGCGCCAGCAGATGCTCCAACACCTGCGACATCACCACCACGCCGAACTGCTCGTCGCTGCGGTAGTCTTCGAACATCACCGGCAACGGCAAATCGCCGTTCATTTGTTCGAATACATTGTTTTCGTAGGCGCCGGGGTTGATGCTGACCGTGCGGTATCCCAGCAGGCGCAAGGCCCGGGTATAAAACCCGAATCCGGAACCGATATCCAGCGCGCGGTAATTCAAGGTATTGTTGTAGCGGTCGGCATAGTGGGCGATGCGCTTCGCGTCCAGTTTGCAATTCGGATAAAGCTGCTCGCGCCGCAACACTTCGTCCAAGCCGATCTCAGCGGTCAGAGCCTGACCGGAATGTCGATAAATCTGCTGCAACCACTCCCGGTGCGGCGGCTGATTCAGAAAGCCGGTGCCACACACCTGGCAGCGGTAAATCCGAAATTCTTCGGCATCGGCGTCGGCCGTGTACTGGTAGTGTTTGTGTCGCCAAAAGCGGATGCGTTCTCCGCCGCAGGCGACGCAATGGTGCAACAATTCGCCGTAAGTTCGGTTAGCCATGCTGGCATAAGTCATCGTTTTCACAAGCATCCGCCATAAGTCGAAAAGATTTAATGTCAAAAAAACCCATCAGGCCGGCACCCGTAGCGCCACGTCGGCGGCAGCCGAATCAGCCGGCTGCGGACCGGCGTCGCGCAGCCGCCAAGGTTTGGCCAACCAGGCCAATACCAAGGCTTCGATGCCGAAATACACCGGGTTGGCCCAGGCCGCACCGGCCAAACCGTATTGCAGAATCAGCAACGGTAAGGCAGTGATAGCCGCCAGAGCCCCGCACAAGCGCCCTTTCAGCAATACCCGCGTGCGTTTTTCCGCCAGCAGCGGCTGCGCCCAAACCGTACCCAACGCATGCAGCAAACAGCCGCAGCCGATGGCCGGCAACAGGGCCGCGACCGGACGGTAGGCCTCGGCCAACAGCAGACTCACCAGCCAATCGCCCAACCAGGGCAAGGCCAGCAGGCCCAAGCCGCCGCCGGCCAGCAAACTGCGGGTCCATAACCGCAACACGGTATGGGCGCGGCGGTACTCGGCGGCGGAAAACGCTTGAAAATAAGCCGGCTGGAAAGTCCTCAGCAACACCATCGCGCCGCGGTTGAAGGCTTCGTTGACCAGGGTGTAGCCGGCCGCGTACAAACCAACATCGGCGGCGCCGAGGAAGTAGGCGATCGCATAACGGTCCCCCACCCCATTCAGCCAAAACACCAGCTCCATCGGAATCAAAGGCCAGGCGTAATTCCAAATCTTGCCGACAAACCGGCGCACACAGCCCCGAGTTACCGCCCCGCCTGCGCCGGCGCCATCAGGCCGCCACCAGAGCAGATTGGACAACAGGGTCGCCGCGGCATAGCCGGCCAGAATCCACTCCACTCGCGCGCCCAGATAGCTCACTGCGGCTACGGCCAACGCCGGCCTTAAAATTGAGTCGCCGGTTTGCCATAACGCGGCCCGACGTTGGCGGCGGCCGCCGATCGCCAGTTGCACGCCGAATTCGCGCCATACGGTTACCGCCAGCAACGCGCCGGCCAACAAGAACGGCATCATCTGCGTTTGGTTCAGGTGAGCGTAGTAGCCGCCACCGATCAGCAACAAACCAAGTGCCAACAAAGTCGCCTGCAAGGTCAAGCCGGCGACTGCCCGGTGAAGTTGGGCGCTTTGGGCCGGACCGGTACACTCCGGCAGCCAGCGCATGCCGCCGCAGATAAACGGGTAGGAAAACGCGGCAACACCCAGCGCGACGCAGCCGTTCAATAGTGTGACCTGGCCGAACACGTCCGGCGCCACCCGCTCGGTCAAAAGCCGGGTCCCCGCCAACAGCGCGATCGCCGAGGCCAATTGGCCGAACAAGGCCCAGAATGCGTCGCCGCATAAGCGCGATTGCCGCAACCGGATTAGCCTGCGCTTAACCATAAACCCTCGCCGGTTGCAGCCCGGCGTCCGCCGGCGCCGTCGATTCGGGCTGACGGTGGCGTCCCAGCATCGCCCCCCATAAAAACATCAGCACCGCGTTCTGCGGAAAGTACTCCCATAAATTGAAGGTCAAACCGGCGACGAAAATGAACATCGCGACCAAGCCTTTGGCAGGGTGGACCGACATCCTTGTCGTTGCCCATAAAAAACCCAGATAGGCCAGCAAACCGATCAGGCCGTAGCCGTTCAATAAAAACAGATACAAACTGTCGGAATCGAACTGGCCGGGAAAATGCTCGGCGCCGAACAGCAAGTTAACGGTATTGGAACTCAAACCCAGGCCCCAACCGAACAGCAAATCGGCGGCATCGTGCACGTGGTTGGCGAATACCCGTTGCCACAGGGCGATGCGGCCGTCCTCGGTCGGATCGGCATCGTCGCGACCGCTCAACAGCGGACTGGATGCCAGGATCAAGGCGCCGACCGCCAACATCGGCGCCGGCATCCACAAGGCCCAGCGGTCGCGTGGTCGCAGCGCGGCATAAATCTGAAAAAACACCACCAGCAAGCCGCTGAGAAATGCGGTGCGCGAGCCGCTCAACAACGCCAGCAACACGCTCAGCGCCAGCCAGCGGCGCATGCCCGGAACCACGGCGAATACCAGCGCGCAAGTCGCCATCGCCGCGCCGAACAGATTCGGGCTGACGAAGGTACCGAACGGCCGGCCGCCGCCCAGCATCGACACGCCGAACAAGGGCGGCGCCCACAATGCCTGGGCCAGGGCCAGCCCGGCCTGTAATACCAGGTAGTAACGCAAACAGCGGGCGAACCGGCCGATCACCCAATCGGCAACGCCGCGCCGACCGCAGACGAAGCCGATCAGCGCCAACGGCAAATATTCGAACACTCTGAGTCCGGTCAGCGGTACCACCAGCGGCAAGTCCAGATAGAGGGCGTAGCCGATTTCGAACAGAACATATGCCGCCACCACGCTCAAAAACGCCAGCACCGGACCGCTGACGATACCGTTGCGCAAACGCGGTTCGGCCCAGGCGTAGCAAACCAGCAGCGCCAGCATCGCTTCGCGCAGCAAGCGCAGGCCCATGTCCTGTTCGCCGTAGACTTCCTTGATGCCGGCCCAGGCCGACTGCACCTGCGGCAACGCGGCGACGGTGGAAGTACAGACCAAGCCGAACAGCAACAGCGGCAGATCTTTTTCCAGCTTCAGCGGCATGGGCGCCTTAACCCCGCTCGTCGGTTTCGGCGGCGGCTGGTACCCAGTCCCGCTCCAGTTGCTTGGTCAGCCAATCGCCGACGGCATGGTATTTGTCGGTCCATCCGGCAGCGGCGACCGGCTCCTGGTCGGCACGTTGGTAGGCGTAGCCGTAGTAGGGGTAGTAGGACGAGCCTTCCTTCATGTCGTTGATGATGAAGCCGTTCGGTTTGATGCCGACTTGCTGGAAACGGCGGGCGCTGACTTCCAGCTCCTGCGCGGTATAACGGCCTTCCTTGACCACCAGGAAGGTGGCGTCGGCATGCTTGCCCAGAATCGCGGCGTCGGTGGCGCCCAGAATCGGCGGCGAGTCGATCACGATGTGGTTGTAAAAGCTTTTCAGTTGCTCCAGGGTCTCCGCCAGTTCGCCCAGCACCAGCAATTCGGCCGGATTCAGCACCATGTTGCCGCGCGGAATCAGATCGATACCGACTTCCGGCAGACTGACGATGACTTCGCCCAGGCTGGCGCGGCCGGCCAACAGATCGGACAAACCGGGCTGTTTACCGATGCCGAAAGTTTCGTGCAGGCGGCCGTTACGCATGTCGGCGTCGATCACCAGCACCCGCTTCTTGATGCTGGCCAGCAGTGCCGCCAGGTTGGAGCTGACAAACGACTTGCCCATCGCCGGCGCCGGACTGCTGACCATGATGACCTTGCTTTCATGGTTGGCCAGCGTCGCCTCCAGCGTGGTGCGCAGGCCGCGCAGCGATTCGACCGAGATATCCAGCGGATCTTCGTTGACCAGAATGCCGCCGTCTTTGTCGCGGCCGAGCAGACCAGCCAATTTGCGTTGTTTCTTGCTATGCGGGATGGCAGCGAACATCGGCAGCCCGACCTGGTATTCCAGCAAGGCCGGATAATTGTCGTGGCGCTGCAGCGAGTGGCGCAGAAACACCCATGCCGATCCCAGGCTCAGACCCAACAGAGTGGCGATCGCCAACAGCAGGCCCGGCTTCGGCCAATACGGTTTTTCCGGCGTCACCGCGAAATCGACGATCCGCGAGTTGCCCAACGAGCCGGCGGCGGCGATGCGTTGCTCCTGGGCGCTGTTCAGTAACGAGGTATACAGTTCGGTATTAACCTGCACATCGCGCGACAGGCTCACCATGTTTTGCTGGGTTTTGGGCAAATCCTTGATGCGTTTTTCCAGGGCCGCCAACTTGCCATTCACTCGCTTGATCTGGGCGTTGGTAGCCATCATGTCCGGATGCTCGGACTCCAGCCGCTGGCTTTGTTCGTCGTATTTTTGCTTGAGCTGGATGCTCAGGGTTTCCATGTCCGAAGCCTGCTTCAACAGAATCTCGGCCTCGGCGGAAATGTCCACCGCGCCGTGCTGTTGCCGGTAGGCGCTCAAACCCTGCTCGGCTTTTTCCAGGCGCTCTTTGACGATCGGCAGTTGGCTTTCCAGAAAAGCCAATTTTTGCGAGGCTTCGGCCGATTCCCAATTCACCGTGGCGTTGACGTAAATCGCGGCGATGTCGTTGACCGATTTGGCCAATTGCTCGGGATCGCGGCCTTTCAGTTCCACACTCAAAATGTCGGTATCTTTCGACACTTCCTTGACGGCAAAGGCTTTCTGCAGGGTTTCTATCGCCGATAACGCCGTGCGCCGCACCAGCTCGAAATGGGTGCCGGGATGGGCGTCCAGGACTTCGATTTTAATCGCCACCGGGGTTTTCTCGCCGATTTCGGCCGTGACGACCTGGCCGACTTCGCCGCTTAACAACTCGGCGCCGTTCGGTGCCAGGATCTGGTAGCGGCCGTGTTCCAGTGCGATCAGCGTAAATTCCTGTTCCAGGTAACGGTCCGGAACCTCGAACGCGGCCACCTTGGCCTTCTCGCCGCCCCAGGCCCAACGGCCGAAGCCCCACCAAGCACCGGCGACGCCATCGTGGCGATCGTGTTTACGGGCCAGGGTTTCGCCGATCAGCGGAAAATAACTGGGCTCGATTTCAATCGCCAGATTCAGATTGTCGACCACCTTACCCAGCACCGAACGCGAACGCAGAATCTCGACTTCGCGCTGCGCCCGCGGACTCTCGGCTTCGGCCGGAGTCTGATTGTTGTCGCCGTGCAGATTGGCGGCCAGCAGGGCTTTGTTCTTGTCGATGCGCAGTAAGGCATCGGCTTTGTAGGTCCGCGGCGCCAAAACCAGGTAGACCAGCGTCACGGTCAACACCGCGGCGAGAGCGATCAAGAGGGTTTTACGGCCTTCGATCAGCAAATCCACGTAGTCGCGAATGCTGACGCTCTGCTCTTGCAGGCGGTTTGGATTCGGCAACGGTAACACCGGAACGGCTTCATTGGGTGGATACATACTTTTCACAACCTTTTCGCTTGAAAACATTCGATTCCCCTCTACGCACACCAGCAGCCGGGGGCGATTTTTAACTACATTCCCATCAGTGCCGCTTGCGACATGATCGCGGTAAACGATCCGGGCAGAATCTGGTTCAACACCCGCGACCACTGGGTAACGCCGGCAGTACCGACAAACAAGGTATCGTGGGCTTGCAGCGGAAATTGCTCGGCCAGGATCATCGCGTCGGGCGATTCGGCATTGAGCTGGAAGATTTCCGGTTTCATGTCGCCGGCGCGCACCACATAAATGTCGCCCGGACGCGAGGTGTTGAAATCGACGCCGTAGGCCTCGGCCAATGCCTGGGCCAGACTCATCCGGCCTTTGTTGATCTGCACCGCCTGTTGCCGGCCGACCTCGCCCATCACGTAGACTTTGCTGTCCTTCTGGTCGCCGACATTGAGCACATCGCCGTCTTTCAATAGCACGTTCTGCGTGGTCAACCCCTTTTCATACAGGGCTTGCACATCCAGTTTGTATAGTTTGCCGTCGCGAGCCAGGGCAACATTGTTCATGTCCGAATCCTTGGTGGCGCCGCCGGCGCGGCTGATGGCCTCGGCCACGGTCAGCGGGGTTTCGTTCATCGCCAATACCCCCGGTTGCTTGACCTCCCCGACCACCGCCATCCGGTGAGCCTGAAACGACAACACCCGAATGTCGAGTTTGACCTTCTTGAAAAAACGCGACAATTCGCGGGTCAGCTCTTCGCGCACTTCCGGAATGGTCTTGCCGCCGACATGAAGATTGCCGACATAGGGGTAATACAGATCGCCGTTGTCGTCGACCACCTTACCTGCCATCTCCGGCAGAATTTTTTCACCGCCGGGATCGTTCAATTCCGGGTGCTCCCACACCGTAATCTGCAACCGGTCCTGCGGTCCGATCCGGTAACTGGTCTTGGTATTGTCCACCGGCAGCAACTGGCCGACCGCCTGTTGCCGGGCCACTTCCTTCTCGATGATCAGGTCGGCGGTGATCGGCATGACGCGGACTTTCTCCTTTACCAACTGGCCGTCCTTTCGGGCCGGCAACTCGATTTCGGTCAAGCCGTTACTGTCGGTGTTCATGTCCATGCCCGGCGCCAAAAAACAGCCCGGTAGCGCTAACGTCAACAGGATGGGAAGCAGTCTGTACATGCTCAGGTTTCCTTAATAGGCGTTTTTGTTGACAAAACCGGTCAGCACGGTGCGGAAAGCGATCTCGATATCGAACCACAACGACCAGTTCTGGATGTAATACAAATCGTGCTCGATGCGCCGGTTCAAATCGGTGTCGCCGCGCCAGCCGTTGACTTGGGCCCAGCCGGTGATACCGGCCTTGACCATGTGTTTTTTCATGTAGTTGGGCACTTGTTCCTTGAACACTTCGACGAAGTCCGGACGTTCCGGGCGCGGGCCGACCAGGGACATGTCGCCGCGCAAAACGTTGATCAATTGCGGCAATTCGTCCAGGCTGGTTTTGCGCAGGAAGCTGCCGAACGGAGTAGCCCGATTTTCGCCGGGCTTGGCCCAGACCGCGCCGGTTTTGGACTCGACATCCACCGGCATCGAGCGGAATTTCAGCATGGTAAATTTGCGGTTGTTCCAGCCCACCCTGACCTGGCGGTAAAACACCGGGCCGGGCGAACTCAGCTTGACGCCGACAGCGATCAGCAGCATCAGCGGGCTGATCAGCACCAGTAAAATCAAAGCCAGCAAACGGTCTTCGACTTCTTTGATGTAGCGGTTGACGCCGTGCAACGGCGACACCGAAAAATCCAGAGTCGGAATGCCGGCCACGGTGTTCAGGCTGAGAAACTTGCTTTGTTTGAAGGCAAAGCAATCGATCACCAGCCGGATGCTGACCGGCAAATGCCGCAATTGGTATTGCGCCCGCTCGGTCAGGGATTCGCCTTGATAAGCCACCCAGACCTCGTCGATAGCGTGCCGGTCGATCAGGGCCTGCAAGTCAGCCAATCTGCCCAGGCACGGCAGGTCATGGTCGTTCAGCGGCTGCCGGCCAGCGCCGCGGTCGTCAACATAACCCACCGCCTGCAAACCGGCCCAGGGCGAATGGTTCAACTGCCGCGCCACCGCCACGGCCATTTGATTCAGGCCAACCATGATGATTTTGCCCTGCGACCAACCCCGTGACCGCAGCCAACGCAAAACCTGCGACATCACCGAGCGCGCAGCCAATACGCAGACCAAACCCAGCACGCCCCAGGAGGCAATCCAGCGGTAACTGGAACCGAACCAGACATGCAAGCGCACTAGAAATACGATGGAAACCACCGCCAGCAGCGCCAGCAGCCAGGCTCTAACGATGCGGGCGATCTCGCCGCGCATCGCGTCGTTGCGCCAGGGCCGGTAGACTTGGCCGATCTCGAAGAAAATGATCGCGCCGAGTACGCCCAACGCAGTTACGATCCGGTAATGCTGGTCAACCGCATATTCGCGCAACCAGAAATAGTGCGCTGCCCAGGCAGCGGCTAACAGCATGGCCACGTCGATGATCCGTAACAGCAGAATCACGGTATGACCGTATTGGCGAAAGAGTCCGTTGAAGATATTTCCGAAGCCGAGTGGCATAGCGGCGTTCCCCCTGTTGCGTCTAGTTCCGAAGACTTAAGGACGCCATCCTTGGCATCCTCAACCTGTTGCCGGGTTTGCGATTCAGCAGTGCCGGCTTGGGTACAAAGCTTACCGGCGCAAAATGAGAGAAAACCTGGGGGTTTAATTAAGAGCAGATGAGAGGGAAATTAGAGTTGGATAAGCGCGCTGAACGGTTCAGCGTCATCGAGCTCAACCCAATCGCAGGCCCGGAAATGAACCGCTCCCGCTCAGCGAACGGACAGCCAAACATGCATTGAAATGGGCAGTTGCGGGAGCGCCCCTCGAATTCGGCGTTATTTTGTGCAGCGTCACATTGCCGAATCTCGGTTTTGCGGGATGCCCAAAAGCCGGACACAACTCTCAATAAATTGAGACTTAATTTTCTTAAATATCTCCCGAACAGCAACTTCGCCAAAGCTGCAGGCCGATTCCGGCGCAGCAATTTTCAGGGGGATACATCAATGAACAACCAAACCTTCATCGCTTCCGCGCTACTCAGCTCGCTGTTGGGTTGCGCCGCAACGTCCGAACCGACGGCGTCGATAGACGCCGACCCCAGCCAAAGCTTACCGGCCACCGCAGCCGGCATTCCGACCGAGACTATTTACTTTGCGTCGCGCGAAGACGCAGAAAAGGCGTTGGTCGGCTATAACTACGGCCTCACCATGCTCGCTGACGGTCGGGTACAGGCCTTTGTCTCCGGGCTGAACGGTTCCGGTCAGTCCAATCCGTTATCGGATATCAAGGACACTGCCCAAAAATCCTTGTCCAAATCTACCCAAGCTACGCAAGCTGCGGAATCCGAAACCCCGTTTCCGACGATTACCCTGCCCGGCAATGTGAACGGCCAAGCCGCCATCGACGCATTGGGCAGTAACTTGCCGCTGGTGGCTCAGGCTTACGACATGTCCGCCGAACGCCTGGAAAACATTCTTAAAACCGATCAAACCGCGTGGATAGACCAAGGCGGCCGCTTGCTTTACGTCGAATCCGATACCAAACCGGTACCCGCGCCCCAAGACGGAAACAGCGCCGCTAACGAAGCCTACGCAACCGCGGCCGAATCTTCGACCTTTTCGTCGTTGGCAACCTCGACGGCAGATCCGTTTGCATTGCACAGTAAACCCAGCTCGAACCGGGTCATTTATCTGGATTTCAACGGCCACGTCGCCAGCAACACGGCCTGGAACAGCGGCACGTTGACTGCGCAGGCCTACGATACCGACGGCAATCCGGGCGCCTTCAGTAGCGCGGAGTTGAGTAATATCCGCGAAATTTGGCAACGCGTCGCTGAAGATTATGCGCCGTTCGATGTGGACGTCACTACCCAAGAACCGACGGCGGACGCGCTGCAGCGCACCAGCAGCAGCGATACCCAGTACGGCACCCGAGCCGTGATCACCCGCTCCATGCCGGAACTTTGCAGCCAGTCCTGCGGTGGCGTGGCTTATGTCAATGTTTTCTCATACTATTCCTCCACCACGCCGGACCGTTACCAACCGGCCTGGGCGTTCTTCGATAAATTAGGCAACGGTTTTCCGAAATATGTTGCCGAAGCGGTATCGCACGAAGTCGGGCATAACCTGAACCTGAATCACGATGGCACATCGACCGTCGGCTATTACTCCGGCCATGGCAGCGGTGCCACCGGTTGGGCGTCGATTATGGGGGTCGGTTATTACAAACCGGTGTCGCAGTGGAGCAAAGGCGAGTATCCCGACGCCAATAATCTGCAGGACGATATCGCGGTCATCAGCGCGGCCGGCGCTCCGATCCGCGCAGACGACTATCCGAGCACAACCGCAAGCGCCGCGCCGCTGTCGGGCGATGCCGCTGCCGTATCGCAAACCGGCGTGATCGAGCGCAATACCGATGTCGACGTGTTTACCTTCTTTACCGACGGCGGCAACGTGCAGTTCAACGTCGGTTCCGGTTCTGTGGCTCCGAATCTGGATATTTCGCTGAAACTGGTCGACAGTGCCGGCAATACCGTGAGCGCGGCAAATCCGGCGGATAGCCTGTCCGCGGCAGTAACCGCGACCTTGCCTGCCGGCCAATATTTTCTGCAAGTGGAAGGCGTCGGATTCGGCGATTTGACGACCGGCTACTCCGACTACGGCAGCGTTGGGCAATATCAAATCACCGGCAACTACCCGAAAAGCTCGACCACGCTGGTTTCGCCCACCGCGGTAATTTCCGCATTGCCGACCAGCGGCGATGCGCCGCTGACCACCACCTTCAACGGCTCCGGCTCCAGCGACCAGGACGGCAGCATCGTCAGCTACGACTGGAACTACGGCGACGGCAGCAGCAGCGGCAGTAGCAGCAGCGCAAGCCACGTCTACAACACACCGGGCAACTACACGGCAACTTTGACCGTAACCGACAATAGCGGCTTGAAAAACAGCACCACGCAAACGGTTAACGTGACGCAAACACCGGTCGCGGCGAACATGACGGTAGGCAGCACAAAGATCTCGCGTAAATTATTGAGCAGGGGCAAGTCGCAGTGCGTGGCCAGTGTCACGGTCAACTACGACACGTCCGGCGTCGCCAGCGCGACGGTATATGGAAACTGGAGCGGTTCGGTCGCCACAACTTCGGGCTCCACTGCGGTAACGGGCAAAACGTCCGGAACCACGGCTACCAACGGCAGCGTCAGCATCAGCAGTTCGACTTTGCCGAGCAGCACCTCGGGTACCTGCGCGTTCGCGGTCACCAACGTCGTCAAATCCGGTTTCAATTACGACGGTAGCGGTCAAGTTGCTGGCAGCTTTTCCTGGTAAGGCGCCAGCAGTATGCAACGGGCGCGGTTAACGCCGCGCCTAATTTGCGATTCCACTCGCCGCCAACGGGTATCCAAACAGATACCCGTTGGCCTCCAACATTCCGGACTCAACGGCACATCCCCTTAGCCCGCAGTTAAAAGACGGTAAACGGCCTCGGGTAGGACATACACCGGGCTAGCCGAGATCGACACGCCGACGATACCTGACGCATCGGTCGCCAATTTCCGCATCTTCCCGACCACATCCACCAAAACCCATTGCCGCTCAGAGTCGAGTTGTACCGACCACACACCCTCGCCTTGCTCGCGCCAAAGCATCAGGGTTTCGCCGAAATAGCCGGCCTGGACGTTGGCGTCGTGAGTATCGACCGGCCGGTACGGCAGACCGTCGATCAGCGCGCTGGCGGTGTACAGCGCCGCTTCGCCGGGTTTGTGACCGAGCGAATAATCCCAGATTCGGCCGTAAGCCAGGTCGTATTCATGGGCGATGCAAAACGCCACGCCCAGATAATCAGGGCGGCTATTCACCCAAGCCACGATTTTTGCCACCTGCTCCGCCTGCCAGCGCCGACCACTAAAGCCGTGCATGGCCTTGGCGCCGGTTTCGCCCAGCCAGAACGGCAATTTATTGGTTTTACCTAAACTAGCATAAGCCGCCAGCACTCCGCGCTCGTCTTCCAACTCGCCGTTGCCGATCGGCCCGCCGAAGCGCGGCGGCCGTTGCGGATAGGCGTGCACGTCCCAGGCATCCTGGTGATTATCCAAACCCAGTTGCAACACTTGTTTAAACCAGCCGCCCTCGCCCGGCCGCACCAGGCTGCCGCCCAGGTAATGGGCATCGTTGCGGGCTTGATGGACCATTTGGTATTCCGATTTAGCTCGTTCCAGCCAATGCGTAGGTTCGCGCAGTTTTTGCCATTCCGGCTCGTGGCGAATGTCAATCTCGTTGCTGGCTTTGAAGAAGCGGGTAAAACCGGCGACAGCATCGACAAAACGGCGGCCGTCTTCAGGTTTGTCGTTCAGCCAGTGGCTGTCGCCGGCCGAGTCGGCAAACAGGTCCAGACCGCGCTGTTTGGCTTGCTCCCACAATAGCCGGTATTGCGGATCGAAGCCCGGATAACTAGCCAGGCTTCTGAAAATGCCCATCCGCTCCAGCCAATCGAAGTAAGCGCCGGTTTGGCGGAAACTTTTGTCGCCGTCAGCCAAGGCATAGTAATCGTTGTTCCAGACTTTCTTTTGCACCAGCCGTTGCTTTTGGGCGTTGTTGCCGGCGACGACGCTAAAACCGTCGGCCGGATAGTGCATGATCGGCCGGCCGTCTTCGGTGTACAAAGACGGATATATGGCGTAATAGCCGGGCTGGTCGAGTTTGCCGAAATCGGCTTCGACCTGGCCGGGGAAGCGGCTGCGAATCTCCCGCTCGGCGATTTGCCGACCGCTGTAATCGAGCAACCGCAGACGCAATTTGGCCGGGAAGCGCGGCAGCGGCGTCTCCAGTTTGGCTTCCTCCAAAATCGGCTGCCAGCGCAGATCGATACTCAGCTTGATCGGCGCACCGGGATGCGGCAGATTGGCCGGGGCAGTATTGAAAATCACCGGCCTGAGTTTGGCGGCGATCTGGTTCAGGGCCAGATCGGCATCAGGATCGGCGGTTTGCGTCCGCAAGCCTTCGAGAGGCTTGCCGCCGGCGTCGGTGAACAGCCCGGCAAAGTAAAAGCGCTGCCCCTGATCGTGTTGCATCACCAGTTTTAACAGCAAGCTATGCCAACCCGGTGCCAGATTTAACGCGGCCACTTGCGGCGCTTGCAGCCGCTCGGCGTGGGCGGTGGCCAGCAAACCTTCTGTGGTCAAGCCGTGCAGCAGGGCTTGAGCTTGAGCGCCCAGCGAGGCCTTGAAGCCCGCTGGCGGTAGTCCGTCGTCCGCCAAGATCAAGGGGCGGCCGTCCAGCCAGGCTGCCGCTTTAATGCCGGACTGGGGCAGATGCAATTGCGCCTGCAGAGGACGGTCGGCGTGCAGATAAAGTTGTGCGTAGCCGGTGCCGCGCGACCAGCCGTAGGCGTGTTCGGTGCTGTCCAGAATCGTGGTTTCACCGTTGGCATCGGTCGCCGCCACCCGCCATTTGCGTAGTTTACCGCCCATCATTGCCAGGCTCAGGAAGGGCTGATCGGGATTGGGCCTCGATATCGTTTCGGTGTCCAAACCAAATACCGACAGACCGGCTTGGCCATCCTGCAAACCGCCGACCAGCCAGGCGGCCGGGATGCCGTTTTTTAACAGCGCTGGCGTTGGCGCCGGGATTGCGACAGGTTGCGGCATCCAGCCGATTTGGTCCGGCTCGGCTAGAAATTTTGCCACGCTTGCTGCGTCGTCCGGCTGCGTCAAAACGCCCAGCACGGTGTGATGATCGTCGGTGACGATGGCCGCCGGCAATGTCGGCAGATTCAAATTGCGGGCCATCGTCTCGGCGGCTTGGTCGATCAAATAAGTCACCGGCATGGTTTGATAATGCGCTCGTGCCGCATCGGCGGCCAAACCGCGAAACAAAGGCTCGCCGTGTGCGCCGCTACCGTCCAGCACCAACAAACGCCGCGGGCCTTTGGCATCAGGTCTGGTCAAAGCCAAAAACCGGTTGCGCAGTTGCGCCTGCTCGCCGGTCATCGCCGCGGCCAGCGGCTGTTGCAGTTGCAGCACAAAGGCGTCGAACACCTTGGCGCCGTCGGCCTTGCCGCTGTTTTCCAGAGTCAGCCAGCGATCGCCGGGCAACAAAGTCACTGTCTCGGCGGCGGGCAGCCATTGGTACTCCCACGGCGTGGTGTTGGTCAGGGCAAATTCGCCGCGGCTCGCCAACTCCTCCGGCTTGGCACCGGCCTTGACACTAAAGCGCTGCTCGACTTGCGAGACCTCGCCGCCGCTTTTGTAGCGCGCCCACAGCCGGTATTGGCCGGGCTTGCTGTCTGGAGGCAACGGAAAACGGAAGCTGCCGCTCCAGTCGCCGAAACCGGAATGGAACAACAAGGCTTCGTCTTGTTCAATCGCCAACGCACCGGTATTGGTGCCGGCCTCGGCCGTGCCCTGCACCACCGTCAAATGGTCCGGTTTCGGCAAATCCAGCAAAGCCGGCGCCTTGCCTAATTCCAACAGCAACACCGGCTGGTCGGCGGTCGCGGTCACCGGCAACTCCGCCCACGGCGATGCCAGCAAAAACGCATCGAACACCTTGGCATCGTGGCCGGCGCCGCTGTTGCGCACTTCTACAACCCGGTCTTCTGCTTGCAATTCGATCAGCTCCGGACCGCTCAACCAGGCGTACTCCCAGCCTTTCGGCGTCAGTTGTACGCTGCCGCGTTGTTGCAGATGGTTAACATCCGGCCCGGACCACAATTCGAAAGTTTGCCGGCACACCGCCGGATCGCCGCCCTGACGCCAGCGCGCCCAAAACCGAAAATCGCCGGAGACGGCCCGAGTCAATTGGAAGCGAAACGCCGCCCGCCATTGACCAAAGCCCGCATGCAATACGTTGACCGCCTCCGGCTCGACTTGCCAAGCAACCCCGTGCTGAAAATCTGGCAACAGTTGGCCGGAAACAGCTAGTACATTCGCCACTAAGCGGGATGGAGCGCTTGCCGCGCTGCCAAGTTCGAGTAACACGACCGGCTGACCGGTTAGCGCCGAAACCGGTATCCCTGCCGCCTCGCCTCCATCGGCAATCGCCGGTCGCGCACCGGCGATTGCCAACCATGCGACAACCAGTATGGCCGCGCGCCTCCCCCGAATACGGGGGGATGGGAATGTTCGCCAAGACACCAGATAATGCGAAATCTCGGCGGCGAATTGCCGTAGAACGGCCAATGAAAAAATCAGCATGCGAGTCCTTGTCGATTAGCAACACTCCGGGCAGCCCCGGAATCGTAAACATCCCTGTAAACTGCATCATATGACAATCCGCATCGTTTTCCGACAACCGGGAAACGCCAAGGCCGACGCAATAGCGCTGGCAGCGCAAATACGATTTTTTGCAGGCCCCGTCACGAATTTCATCAGCCAAGCTATACTATTGCGGATTTACAGACGCTGTCGCCAAGGATGAAATTCAAAAACCTGCTGTCTCTGAAATCCCTGATTGTGCTGGGATTTGTCATTGCCGTGATCCCGCTGTTCCTGGCCGTGATGTACGCTGCATTCGGCATGCGCCAGACTTCGGCTTTGGGCCGAACCGTCAATTCGCAAGTATTCGAACAAACCAAAACCATCCGCTTGGTATTGCAACGAGCCTCCGATATCGAGCGCAAAGCCAAGTTGTTCGTGCTGCTATCCGACCCCGAATTGCGCCAACCTTACGAACGCCAGTCCTACGAAACCGTCCGCGCTTCGTTCAAACAGGCATTGAGCGATCTGTTGAAACTGCAGGTCGACAACCGCATCGCGTTGCTGGTCAACGAATTGTCGGAAAAGGAAAACCTGATTTACCAGCAAATCATCGGTTCAGAGGGCGACAACAACCTGAAACTGCCGCTGGACGAGGCCTTTCAAGGGCTGCGCGAATCGTCATACACGCTGTCGCGCGAGTTCGAAAGCCACGTCGATCATGAATTCAACGAGCTCCGGCAAATGTCGGAATCGCTGGAGCAAGGCTTGTTAATCAGAGGCGCCGCGCTGTTGGCCTTGTCGTCAGCCGCAATTGCGCTGCTGTTGCTGGTGATTTCGCGCTCGATGCGGCAGTTGGATTCCTCGATCCGACGTTTGGGTGCCGGGGAACTGAAGGAGCCGGTAGCCGTCAGCGGTCCGTCCGATTTGGCCTTTCTCGGCAACCGCCTGGAATGGTTGCGCACCCGGCTGATGGAGCTGGAATCGTCGAAGCAGCAATTCATACACAACGTCGCCCACGAAATCGAGGCGCCGCTGGCCGGCATCCGCTATGGCGCCGAACAAATGGCCGACGAGGCCGAACTGGATGGCAATCTGCGCCAACAGGACATCGTCCGCAAGCTGGGCGCCAACATCGACAAACTGCAAGCCGTTTCGGACGACTTGCTGCTTTACAGCAAATTGAGCGCGCAAAGCGAAGCCAAACGCAAACAAACTTTGAATATGAAGGAGTTGCTGGAAACGGTGGTCGCCGAGTTTCAACCGGCGCTGGCAACCAAATCGATCGAAATGCGCATGTTGTTGCGGCCGGTGCATATTTCCGGCAACGCCCCACAGCTGCGCGGCATCATTGAGCAACTGCTGGACAATGCGGTGAAATTTTCGCCGCCGAAAGGCGAAATCCGCATCATGCTGCGCGATACCGGCACTCAGATGGAGCTGGAAGTCGAAGACGAAGGCCCGGGAATTCCACTGGACGAACGGGCCCACGCCTTCGAACCGTTCTACCGCGGCAAGGCGGCGCAGGCCGAGGACATTCCGGAAGGTCCGGGCCTGGGGCTGGCCATCGTCAAGGAATACGTCGCCAACCACCAGGGCAATGTCGAAATCATCGACGCCCGACAAGACCAACACGGCGCCCGTATCCGGGTGCAATTGCCGCTAAACGGGGAGTTCTAAACCAACCATGACGTTTTTCAACCCGCGCCTGTTACTACCGGCGCCGCTGATTCTATTATTCGCCGGCTGCGCCGAAGTCGATTCCAACGTGCGGCAGGGGCCGCCGGTGGCCGCCGCCGCACCGACCGTCCATTCCGACTTCGAGGATTTGCTGGATTTCGGCGCCAACCTGGCGGCGATGAACAGCCAAGGCCGAAGCGAAACCTGCCGCGGCCTGGCGAAACGGCATAAGGAAAACCCGGACAAGACCATAACCCTGCAATTGATGACCGGCCGCCTGTTGTCGGACGCCTGCGGCGACATCCCGAAAATCCTGGACGAATTGGCCGACATCCCGCCGGAAAGCTACGCCGATGACCGCACCCGCCGACTGGTGGCGATCCATACCGAAGCCTTGAAGCGGATCAACAGCACCAACAAGAAAGTCGGATCATTGGAACGCAAGCAAAAATCGGTGCAGAACGTGCTGGATGCCAAGGAAACCGCCGGTTCGAAAAAAACCCAATCGCACCTGCTGCGGGAAAAACTGGAAGCCATCCGTTCCATGGAAAAACAGTTGGACGAAACCGGCGACGCCAAATAGCAGCCATGTTTCGGTTTCGGCTGGCCATCGTCATGTTCATTTCGTTCGGCTTCGTCCTCAGCCTGGGCGTGGCCCTGTATCTGGGCGCCGACGAAATGGCCCTGCACTTCCAGCACAGCCAGACTGCTTACGAAACCTTCGACGATTACGAACAGTTGTCGCAGGAAGCCTACCGCCATTTCAAACAGCGGATGGATAGGCTGATTACCGCGAATCCGAATTCGGAAACCGGCGTCGAATCGTCCAAGCGGCGGCTGCAAGCAGCGATCCAGGCGCTGAGGGACACCGCGGTCAAGGAACCGGTGATCGGCGGCGAGACTTGGGTCGACAAGCCGGCCGAGCTGGAACGCGTCGCCCATTTGACGGCGTTTTTGGAAGCCAGCGAATACCGCTTCGAAGAGGTGGAGCGCTTGCGCCTGCAAGGCAAACTGGCGAACGCCGTGCAGGCCTTGACCAAATTTACCGAAGAGGAAATCGACGGCAAATTTCAGCCCTTGATCGATGCCGCGATCGACGCCGAACGCGAAAAGGCCAAGCAAGCCAAGCGCGAATTGGAAAGCCTGGTCCGCCAGTCGCGACTGACCGCTATCCTGGCGTCCGTGACGGCCGCGCTGTTCAGCCTGATGTCCGGCATCCTGTTGATGCGCCGCTTCCGCCGGCCGATCCAGGCTCTGATGAAAGGTACCGACGAAATCGCCAGCGGCAATCTGGAATACCGGATCAAACTCGATACCCGCGACGAATTCGCTTATCTGGCCAGCCACTTTAATCAAATGGCGCAAGAGCTTGAAGTTCAACAAAACAAGTTGCGCGAAAGCCGGGCGGTACTGGAGCAGCGGGTAGCGGAACGGACCTTGGAATTGAATCTGCTGAACGAGGAATTGAAGCGGATGGATAAAGCCCGCCGCGAGTTTTTGGCCGACATCAGCCACGAATTGCGGACGCCGATCACGGTGATCCGCGGCGAGGCCGAAGTCACCTTACGCGGCGAAGATCGCCATACCGAAGAATACAAGGATGCATTACAACGCATCGTCGAGCTGGCGATGCAGCTTGGCAAATACGTCAACGATTTGCTGTTTCTGGCCCGTGCCGAAACCGCCCATCTCCAATTCGAGTGGGGCAAGGTCGATCTGGCCGAGCTGGTCGGCAATGCGGTCGAGGACTTTCAGGTCATGGCCGAGGAGCGTTCGCTCAGCGTATCGTTCTCGGGTCCGGAGCACCCGGTCTGGGTACGCGGCGATAAGCAGCGCTTAAGACAGGTGCTATTTATTTTGGGAGAAAATGCGTGCCGCTACTCAAATCCCGGGGGGCATATTTCGGTAGCCTTATGGGTGCAGGGTAAGGAAGCGAGTTTCAGCCTTACCGACCAGGGGATCGGTATTCCCAGCGGAGATTTGGAACGCATTTTCGAGCGACACTTCCGTAGCGATAACGCGCAAAGTTCGCGCGACGAAGGCTCCGGCCTGGGCCTGCCGATGGCAAAATCGATTACAAAAGCGCACGGCGGGCGCGTTGCGGTGGACAGCCGGGAGAACCTCGGCTCGACCTTTACCGTAACTTTGCCGTTGCTACCCAGTACATAGGAATAAGCACACATGAGCGATAAATACACATCATCCGGTAATTTGAGCGGCATGGGCTACATGCGCGTGCTGCTGGTGGAAGACGACGAACGCATCGTCGATTTCGTCCAGCGCGGCCTGAAGGCGGAAGGCTATTCCGTGGAAGTGGCTCGTACCGGCCAAGAGGCGATTGCCCTCGGCGGCGAAGGTTCGTTCCAGGTGATCGTGCTGGACCTGGGGCTGCCGGACATGAACGGTCGCCAGATTTGCGAACGCCTGCGTGGTAACGGCGTCGATACGCCGGTATTGATGCTGACTGCGCGCGACACCGTGCAGGATAAAGTTTCGGGTCTGCGCGCCGGCGCCGACGATTACATGACCAAGCCGTTTGCTTTCGAGGAATTGCTGGCGCGGATCGAAGTACTGTTGCGCCGCCGCGGTGGCGACATTAAATCGGAAGCCAAAGAACTGCGTATCGCCGATCTGGTATTGAATGGCGAAACCCACGAAGTACGCCGCGGCAATACCGCGATCGAGCTGACGCCGAAGGAATTCGCCCTATTGGAATGCTTCATGCGCATGCCCGGCAAGGTCTTGAGCCGTACCCGGATACTGGAGCAGGTTTGGGGCTACAGCGCCGACCCGCTGACCAATGTGGTCGATGTTTACATCCGCCAGTTGCGCCGCAAAATCGACGACGACTACGAACAAAAACTGCTGAAAACGGTACGCGGTTTCGGCTACAAACTGGAAGCGCCCTAAGTCCTGCCTCAAGCCGGCCGGGCGCAGACCGGCCGGGCCGAATTGTCTATAATCCGCGTACCTGACAGCCGCGGCTTATCGCATGCAACTCACCTTACTCGACTCCGACCAACCCGAACAGGCTTTTCCGCCTTTACATAAGGCACTGAAAGAACCCAACGGCCTGCTCGCCTTCGGCGGCTGCCTGTCGCCGAAACGGATCGTCAATGCCTACCGGCACGGCGCGTTTCCCTGGTTCAACCCCGGCGAGCCCATCCTGTGGTGGTCGCCGGACCCACGCCTGGTGCTGTTTCCGGAGCATTTGCAAGTCTCGCGCAGCCTGACCAAAACCCTGCGCAAAGGCCGGTTCGAGATCCGGTACGACACGGCGTTCAAAGAAGTAATTGCTGCCTGCGCCGCGCCGCGTAGCGACAGCGGCGGCACCTGGATCACCGACGACATGCGCCGGGCTTACCTGACCTTGCACCATCTCGGTATTGCCCACAGCTGCGAAGCCTGGCTGGACGGTAAGCTGGCCGGCGGGCTCTACGGTCTGGCCATCGGCCAAGTCTTCTTCGGCGAATCGATGTTCCACCGCGAAACCGACGCCTCGAAAGTGGCATTCGTCAATCTGGTCGAACGCCTGAGCGGCTGGGGTTACCGTTTGATCGATTGCCAAGTGCGTAGCGAACATCTGCTCAGCCTGGGTGCCGAGGAAATTCCGCGCCAACGTTTCGCCGAATTGCTGGAACAGCTTTGTCGGCAAGCCCCCGCAGCCGAGGCCTGGCGCTGATGGGCAACTTGCCGATTTGGCTGGACGACGAACGCGCGTGCGGCTACCTGTCCGACCGGCAGGCCCGCTCCGGCTTCGTGCATCCGTCGGTAACAATGACGCCGCAACTATACTCGCAACTGATCGCGCTCGGCTTCCGCCGCAGCGGCGACTACGTTTACAAACCTTACTGCCGGTCCTGTAAAGCTTGCGTGCCGACCCGGCTGCCGGTCGCCTCGTTCGCGCCCGACCGCCGGCAGAAACGTTGCCGCAAGCGTAACGCCGATACCCGTAGCGTCATCAAGCCGGCCGAGTTCGACCCCCGCCATTTCGACTTATACCGGCGTTACCTGGCGGCCCGCCACGACGATCCGCAGAAAGAGCCGGTGTCGGCGGACGATTATTTGAGCTTTCTCGGCAGCCGTTGGTGCGATACCCGCTTCGTCGAATTTCTGATTGGCGGACGTCTGGCTGCCGTTGCCGTGGTGGACATCGTCGACGACGGCTTATCGGCGGTCTATACCTTCTTCGATCCCGAGTTCGCCGACTACAGCCCAGGCGTCTATGCCGTGTTATGGCAAATCGAAACCGCCGCGCAATGGGGCTTACCTTACGTTTATCTGGGCTTTTGGATCGAAGACTGTCGTAAAATGCGCTACAAAATCGAATATCAGCCGCTGCAGGGCTTGATCCGCGACCGGTGGCAACCCCTTTCAAATCATACAATCAACGAGGAATAAGCAGTGCCGAAAGCCAACGAACTGAAACTGGGAACCGCGATCGAAATCAACGGCGAACCGTATGTGGTCAAACACATCGACGTGCGCAACCCGACCTCGCGCGGCGCGACGACGCTGTATAAAGTCCGCTTCAACCACATGAAAACCAAGCAGAAGCTGGACGAAACCTTTAAAAGCGACGACATGCTGAAAGCCGCCGATTGTTCGCGCTGCAACGTGCAGTTTTCCTACCAGGACGGCGACACCTACTACTTCATGAACAGCGAGACCTACGACCAATACGCGCTGTCGGCCGAGGATTTGGAAGGTCAAACCTTATACCTGACCGACGGTCTGGACGGCATCATCATGTTGCTGATGGACGACGCGCCGCTGGGCATCCAGTTACCGACCACGGTAACGCTGCAAATCGTCGAAACCCCACCGGCCATGAAAGGCTCCAGCGCCACCAAGCGGACCAAGACCGCCAAACTTACCACCGGCCTGGAAGTGCAGATTCCGGAGTACATCGAGTCCGGCGAACTGATCAAGATCAACAGCGAAACCGGCGAGTTCTCCTCGCGCGCCTAAGTGCTTGATGCTAATCAGGCCACCACGTTACGGACGCATTGCCGGGCGTAGGCATTGATGGGCACGTTACTGTCCAGATAGTGATTAAACAATTCATTGATCGTAACCGGATTCAAAAAGGCATAAATGCCGCAGCCGGTTATGGCAATGAATTGCCGGCTCAAGGTTTCGATGAACACAATCCGCAAATTGTTGATTTCGTTAGTTTGATGCATAGTTTCCATGACACTCTCCCGAGGCTGTTGATCGAATTCGATCAAGTAAATGCATTAGTTGCGCCAGCAGAAAAACCCCTATAAAAATCAGAATCATAAATTCTGGTCGGTATTATCGGCGGCCCATTCGGTGACGACCTGCCGTCATGGCGTACGGCATTTCGTACCGGCGCAGTTTTCGCTTCACTCCGGCGTCATCCGCCACCCTTGTTCGCACCGAAAATCCAGGTATCGATCCGGGTCGGTTTGGCAGGCCTGGCATGTGCCGGGAATTGAGGCTTGGATCAAGGGTAATGGTGGCAGTGATGTTTGTCGGTGGCGCGCACCACTGTCCGGCGGTGACTTTTTTCACAGTGACCGGGCCAAAACGGCGGGCGCCAGCGCCCGTGGTCCGGCGATATCCAAGACCGGGGATATTTAGATACCGCCGCAGTTGAGCGCCACCGGGCAATGCAGTATAGTGCCGCGGCATGAAGATTCGGCCGATGTTTACCGCACCCACAGCAAGCCGCGCGCCGGCTGCCACCCGCTTGCCGTCCGGGCTGCCTCTAAGACTGCTGCCCTGAGGGGCGTGCAATCTTTCTTTATCAAGTAAAATCACCCTTTTCCATATTCTCGGCTCGAGGCCGAACATTTCATGAACGGAGCCCTCATGAAAGACCAATTGATTATTTTCGATACCACCTTGCGCGACGGCGAACAAAGCCCCGGCGCGTCGATGACCCGCGACGAAAAAGTCCGCATCGCGCGGGCGCTGGAGCGAATGAAAGTCGACGTCATCGAGGCCGGTTTTCCGGCCGCCAGCCAGGGCGATTTCGAGGCGGTCCAAGCCGTCGCCGATGCGATTAAAGACAGCACGGTCTGCGGCTTGGCGCGGGCGCTGGACAAGGACATCGACCGCGCCGGCGAAGCCTTGAAAGGCGCGAAAAGTTCGCGGATTCACACCTTCATCGCCACTTCGCCGATCCACATGGCGAAGAAACTCAACATGCAGCCCGACCAAGTCATCGAATACGCGGTCCGCGCGGTCAAACGCGCCCGCCAGTACACCGACAACGTCGAGTTTTCGCCGGAAGACGCCGGCCGCTCGGAAGAGGATTTCCTGTGCCGGATCTTGGAAGCGGTGATCGACGCCGGCGCCACTACTCTGAACATCCCGGACACGGTCGGTTACAGCATGCCGCAACAGTTCGGCGCCACCATCGCCAATTTGATTCAGCGGATACCCAACTCGGACAAGGCCATCTTCTCGGTGCATTGCCATAACGACTTGGGTTTGGCCGTGGCCAACTCGCTGGCGGCGGTGATGAACGGCGCCCGCCAGGTCGAATGCACCATCAACGGTTTGGGCGAGCGCGCCGGCAACGCCTCGCTGGAAGAAGTGGTGATGGCGATCCGCACCCGCCAGGACTTCTTTAAATGCGACACCCGCCTGGATACCCGCGAGATCGTCACCTGCTCGAAACTGGTGTCGTCGATCACCGGCTTCCCGGTGCAGCCTAACAAAGCGATTGTCGGCGCCAACGCCTTCGCCCACGAGTCCGGCATTCATCAGGACGGCGTGCTGAAAAACCGCGAGACCTACGAAATCATGCGCGCCGAAGATGTGGGTTGGACCACCAATCGTATGGTGCTGGGCAAGCATTCCGGCCGCAACGCCTTCAAGACCCGGATGGCCGAATTGGGCGTGGAGTTCGCCGGCGAAGCCGATTTAAACGACGCTTTTTACCGTTTCAAACAACTGGCCGACAAGAAACACGAGATTTTCGACGAAGATCTGCAGGCCTTGATCTCCGAACAAAGCTTCGAGGCCGAAGACGAACACATCAAACTGGTGGCACTGAAAGTCTGCTCCGAAACCGGCGAAGTGCCGAACGCCACCGTGACCATCCTGGTGGACGGCAAGGAAATGACCGGCAGCGCCAGCGGCGGCGGCGCGGTCGATGCCAGCCTGAAAGCTATCGAAAGCCTGGTGAAAACCGGCGCGACGCTGGCTTTGTACTCGGTGAACAACATCACCACCGGCACCGATTCGCAGGGCGAAGTAACGATCCGGCTGGAGAACGCCGGCCGCATCGTCAACGGCTCCGGCGCCGACACCGACATCGTCATTGCCTCGGCCAAGGCTTACATCAACGCGGTCAACAAGCTGCAAAGTCCCGAGCAGCGCCAGCATCCGCAGAAAGGCGATGTCTAGCCGCTAACGATGGAAGAATCGGTCCGCTTGCAATATTTGGAGGCGATGGGCATCGATGTCTGGGTTCCCCGGCATCCGCCCGTCGTCGCCGAGCAAGCGGTTGCCCCCCCTGTAGAGTGGACATCGCCAAGCGAAGCCGACCGCGTCGGCTCCCCCGCCAACAAAGCTGCGCCAACAGCGGAACATCCGGCCAAAGACGAAACTACCGTCAATCACCAGAACGTAGGCTGGGTTGAGCATCGCGATACCCAGCATCCGGCCGCTGACGAATCCAGCCAACCGGGTTCGCCCGCAATCTCTAAAGCAACCACCGTATCTGCAACGGCCGGCGGCGAGACCATTGCCACTCCGCCGCCAACTCGTATAAGCCTGGAGTTGACGACCGGACCCGCTCTAGTTTCATCGCCACCGCACCACCCCAAACCCCATACCGACGACCACGCCTGGAAAGACCTGCAACACCAGGTCTCGATCTGCCGCGCTTGTTCGTTGTGCGAGACCCGCACCCAGACCGTGTTCGGCGTCGGCAACAAACACGCGGATTGGCTGCTGATCGGCGAAGCGCCCGGCCGCGACGAAGACCTGCAAGGCGAACCCTTCGTTGGTCGCGCCGGCCAGTTGTTGAACGAAATGATCCGCGCCATCGGTCTGCGCCGCGAGCAAGTCTATATCGCCAACATGCTGAAATGCCGGCCGCCCAACAACCGCGATCCGCAGGCCGATGAGGTCGCTGCCTGCCACGGCTTTTTGAAACGCCAGATCGAACTGATCCAGCCCAAGTTGATTCTGGCCGTGGGCCGCATCGCCGCACAAAACCTGCTGCATACCCAGCAACCGCTGTCGCGGCTGCGCGGCATGCGCCATGAACTGGAAGGCATTCCGCTGACGGTGGTGCACCACCCGGCTTATCTGTTACGCTCGCTGCCCGAAAAAGCCAAAGCCTGGGAAGACCTGCAATTCGCGCTCTCCGTTTACCAATCCCTAGAACAATAACAACGATGTGGAAACTGTTACATAAACTGAAATCAGCCGTGGTCTACGACGCCGACCGCGAGTTTTACGCCAAAGTGTTTCCGGACTCGGTGGAGGCGCGCGACCTGCTGCGCTTACGCAAAATGGACCACGCCGACCTGCCCGGCGTGATGGCGATCGAAACCGTCAACTACGAATTTCCCTGGTCGGAAGGCGTGTTCAAGGATTGCTTCCGGGCCATGAATTACACCAACTGGATTTGCGAAGCGCCCGACGAGACCATCGCCGGCTACGCCATCATTTCGGTCGCCGCCGGCGAAGCCCACATCATGAACATCAGCGTCAACCCGGCGTTTCAACGCCAGGGCGTCGGCCGCAAGATGCTGGAGCATTTGATCGAATACGCCCGCCCCCGCGCCGAAACCCTCTATCTGGAAGTCCGCCCCAGCAACCCCGGCGCGATTCATCTGTACCGCAGCAGCGGCTTCCGCGAAATCGGCATCCGCAAAAATTACTATCCGGCCAAGAACGGCAAAGAAGACGCCATCATGTTTGCGTTGGATCTGGTGCCGATGCTTTGAGTGCGCGAGCGTCGCTAACATAAAACGATAACCACAGGAGACCCGCTATGGCATTTCCCAAACGTTTGGAATACGGCGGCCACGCATTGGTCTGGTCCGGCGACTGGTCCGAAGCCGGCGCCCGCAAAGCCATCGCCGGCGCCGCCCGAGCCGGTTACGACTACATCGAAATCGCCCTGCTCGACCCGTGGCAAATCGACGTCGCCCTGACCAAAGATTTGTTGCAGGAATACAATCTGCGCGCCCACGCCTCGTTGGGTTTGTCGGCTACCACCGACGTCACCAGCACCGACCCGGCCATCGTCGCCAAAGGCGACGAACTGTTGCGCAAGGCCACCGACGTGCTGTACGCATTGGGCGGCAGCGAATTGTGTGGCGTGATCTATTGCGCGCTGGGCAAATATCCCGGCCCGGCATCCAGGGAAAACCGCGCCAATTCGGTGGCGGCGATGCAGCGTCTGGCCGACTATGCCGCCGACAAAGGCATCAATATCGATCTGGAAGTGGTAAACCGCTACGAAACCAACATCATGAACACCGGCCTGGAAGGCCTGGCGTTTCTGGACGAAGTCGACCGGCCGAACGCCTTCCTGCACCTGGACACCTACCATATGAACATCGAGGAAGACGGCATGGCCAAATCGGTATTGGCGGCCGGCGACCGGCTGGGTTATGTCCATATCGGCGAAAGCCACCGCGGCTACCTGGGTACCGGCAATGTCGATTTCGCCAGTTTCTTCAACGCCTTGAAACAAATCGATTACCGCGGCCCGATCACCTTCGAATCGTTTTCGTCGGAAATCGTCGATCCCAAACTGTCCAACACCCTCTGCGTCTGGCGCAACCTGTGGCACGACTCCGACGACCTGGCCGGCAAAGCCTTGGACTTCATCAAGCAGCGCTATTAGCCATGAAGCGGGCCATCGTCTACCTGCACGGTTTCAACTCGGCGTCGCTGGATTTGCACGGCAATCTCTTGACCGCCAAAGAAAAGCTGGCCGTGCTGCAAGCCTTCTGTAACGAACGCGACGTAATGCTGTACGCGCCGAACCTGGATTACCGCGACTTCCAAGGCCTGATCGAAGACCTGCTGTTCGAATGGAACCAACTGCTGGACCAAGGTTACGACGTGGTGTTCATGGGCTCGTCGATGGGCGGTTTCAGCAGCGAATACCTGGCTTATAAGACCGGCGCCAGAGCGATCATGATCAACCCCGCCGTCAGCCCCAGCACATTGCTGCCGCAGTTCATCGGCGTCACCGCCAATTTCGAAACCGGCGAACCTTACGACTGGCAGCGAAGCCACTGCGACCAGTACCCGAAATTCGAGCAAGAACTGGCGGCGAACCGGCAAAAACTGGATTTGACGCTACTGCTGGACCTAGACGACGAACTGCTGGACTCGGCCGCCACCCGCGACCTGTACCACACCAAGGCCCGCGTGGTTTGCTTCGAGGGCGGCTCGCACGGCTTCGAACACATGCGCGAGGCCTTGGCGCTGGTTGAGGGGGTATTGTTTGGCGAAGACGAAAATCCTGTGTCCCGATTGAATTGAACCGGCAACTCGTGCCTCCACCCACTAGGTAATTATAAAAACGGCCACTGTAGCCATACGACAGGTGCGAGGAATTTTGAAACATCAGTTGTCGCCTATATTGAGCTTTAGCGCATGAGAACGAAGGTCATCTACAAGATTACCTACCCAAACGGGAAGATATACATTGGGAAGGACCTAACCGGCACCTTCACGTACTTTGGTAGCGCCAATGGCGCTTTGGTTGAAAAGGATTTCACGCCCGAGCAACGCCGGATACTAACGGTTACAAAAGAGATTCTATGGGAATCAGCAACGGCAAAAGATAGCGAAGTGAATAAGAAAGAAGTCGAGTTCATTCTCTCGAATCGCTCAAATGATCCTGCCATCGGCTACAACCAGTGGCCGAAGTTCAAGGGGGCAACTACATGACGTGGCACTACGTGTTCCAACCGAAGGTTCTGACCACGCCTTACTACGCCCCCGCCACCAACACCAAAGAATCCCCGTTCTGCTCGATCCGGAAATATTTCAACGTATTCATACCAACCAGCACTTCGTCCAGATAGCGGTTAATATGGGCGTCCAGGTTGCGCAATTCCAGATTGCCGAGTTTCAGGCTGGGGATGCGGGTTTGGTAATCCGTTACCCGGCCGCCGGCGGTTTCGGCTTGCACTGCGCCGCCGACGGGCAAACCGGCGGCACGCGCGTATTTTTCAGGAATCGAGGTTTTGGTGGCGCCGGTATCGATCATGAACGGCATCGGCACGTTATTGATCAACAAGGTGCCGCGAAAATGGCCTTGGCTGTCGGCCTTGATGCGAACTGCGCCTGTACCGCCGACCTCGCCGTCCGCCGTAGCCGGCAGCACAATTTCCGGTAACGGGTGGCGGGCCGCGGCCTGCTTTGCCAACAACGCATCCGCGCCGTACCAAAGTCCGGCCAGAGCTGCCAGCGGCATCAGCAGGTAACGCAAAGTACCGGCCGAACTGCGCCGCCCGGATGCGATGGTCTGCAGGCGCGGTTCGCCATCGAGCGGCCGGCCCGCCCGTTTGCTCAGTTGCTCCCGGTAATAATCCCGATCTTCGAATCCCATCGTGTTTACCCTCCGCAGAAACAAAAAAGCCCCCGCCGGTTGGCGGAGGCTTTTGCCGATTATGCCAAGCTATGCCGCCTGGGCAGGTCCGGTGCTAGCGCATCAATCGTCGCCGCCGAATACGCCCAACAATTGCAGCAAGCTGACGAACAAATTGTAGATCGAGACGTACAACGATACCGTCGCCAAAATGTAGTTGGTTTCGCCGCCGTGGATGATTTCACTGGTTTGGAACAAAATCATGCCTGACATCAACAGGATGAACATCGCCGAAACCGCCAACGACAAGGCCGGTACCGAGAACAGGACCGCGGCCAAACCGGTGAAAAACGCGACCAGCACGCCAACCATCAGGAATCCGGCCATAAAGCTGAAATCCTTACGGGTGGTCAAGGCGTAGCCGGACAAGCCCAAAAAGATCACGCCGGTACCGCCCAACGCGGTCATGATCAATTGGTGGCCGTTGCTGAAAGCGTTGACGTACATGTTCAAAATCGGACCCAGGGTCATGCCCATAAAGCCGGTCAGGGCGAATACCCACACCAAGCCCCAGGCGCTGTTGCTGAACCGGGTGGTCAAAAACAGCAAACCGAAATAGCCCACCATGCTGACGATCATGCCCGGATGCGGCAGATTCAATGCCATGGACAAGCCGGCCGTCGCCGCGCTGAACAACAGCGTCATCGCCAACAACATGTAAGTGTTTCTCAAGACCTTGTTGGTCGCCAGTACACCGGCTTCCGATCGGGTGGTTGCAGTTGATAATCTCATGGTCAATTGTCCTTTGAAAGTTACGAACGAAACTGTGACCGCGCAAATGGGCCGGAGTTTCCCGCCATTGTCGGCGCCGTCTGCTAGTATACCTAAACAAAATGCAGCTACGAGGTTAATTCAAGCATGAGCACGACGCCTTACGACTTGATCGGCGGCGAAACCGGCATCAGACGGCTGGTGGACAAATTTTACTTTTATATGGATATCCTGCCGCAGGCCAAGGGCATCCGGGCAATGCACTCGCCCAATCTGGCTTCCGCGAAAGACAAGCTATTCAAATTCATGTCGGGCTGGCTGGGCGGCCCCAATCTGTTTATCGAGGAATTCGGCCATCCGATGCTGCGCGCCCGCCATTTTCCATTTGCGATCGGCGAATCAGAACGCGATCAATGGATGCTGTGCATGAACAAGGCCTTGGACGAAATCACGATGGATTCCCGGCTGCGCGAAAACATCCGCACCGCCTTGCAGCAACTGGCCACGCACATGATCAACCAAGAAACCACGGAAAACTGAACGCCATGTCGTTATCCAAACAACTGTTAATTCTGATTTCAGCGCTGTTCCTGATGATTTTCAGCGTCAATTTCGCGCTCAGCGTCAATAACATCAAGGATTATCTGGAAGGCGAATCCAAGAACCACGCCCAGGATACCGCGACCTCGCTGGGCCTGTCGTTGAGCCCCTACATGGCCAACGACAAGGACCCGGTCATCGAGACCATGATGAAGGCGATTTTCGACATGGGTTATTACAAGGAAATCCGTTTAGTCGACGCCGAGAATAAGGAATTGGTGGCGCTGGTCAGCGACAAGGCGGTGGCAGGCGTGCCGGACTGGTTCATGGAACTGCTGCCGATGACTTCCGCGACCGCCGAAAGCGAGATCAGCTCCGGCTGGAATCTGAGCGGCGTGATCTACGTCACCGTCAATTCCGGCTACGGCTATTTAAAACTGTACGAACAAGCCAAATCCGGCTTTTATTATTCGCTGGCGGCGTTCATCGTTTCGATCGGCCTGCTGGCGCTGACCTTGCGCTTTACGTTAGCGTCGCTGTCGCGGATCGATCAACTGGCCCGGCAGATCAGCGACGGCCAGTTCGAGAGCATTGCCGAACTGCCCTGGACCCGCGAGGTGCGTAACGTGGCGATGTCGATGAACACGATGTCGCAAAAAATCAAAACCACCATCGCCGGGCTGCACGGCAAGCTGGACAGCATGGGCGCCAGCCTGTTGCGCGACGACCTGACCGGCCTCTACAAAAAGTCGGTGTTCGAGACCGACATCAAGCACCTGGCCCTGGAAGAAGCCGAAGCGTTTATCGTGCTGGTTAAAATCGACGGTTTACTGGAATTGGTCAAAGAACTCGATAGCGATGCCGTCGACCGCTTCATCAAAGCCGTCGCCGCCACCCTGGAACACGTCGCCGCGACAGCTGGTAGCGACGCCGGCAAGGCCTACCGTTTCTACGGCGCCGAATTCGCTCTATTGGTCAAAACCGCAGACCGGCCGCAAATCGAATTGCTGGCTAAAACGCTGAGCAACCGCCTGGGCGAACTGGGCGAGCAATACCAAAAGGCCGATCTGGCCCATATCGGCGTGGTAGCGTTCAATCCGCTGACTACCAGCGAAAGCATGTTGGAAGCTGCCCACGAAGCCTACGAACAAGCCCATTTGATCGGCGCCAACAGTTATTTCATCCGCAGCAGCGACAATTTCGCCCGCGACATCGCCACCTGGAAGGAACTGGTGTTCGATTGCGTGGACAACACCGCTTATTCGATCTGGTACATCGGCCCGATCCACGGCATGAAGCACGGCGAGCTGATGATGGAGGAAGCCTTCATTCAGATCCACGACCAGCAAGGCGAACTGGTGGCGATCGGCCCGTTCATTTCGATTGCCGAAAAGTTCGCCAAAATCGTCGATCTGGACAAAGGCGTGATCGGCATGGTGATCGACCATATTCTGCATAACCACGTCGAACACGCGATTGCCGTCAACGTCTCGACCCGCACCATCAAGAACAGCGACTTCCGGGTCTGGCTGGAACGCTTGATTCAGCGCAATGCCGGCGCGGCCAAATATCTGGTGTTCAGCTTGTCGGCCTACGCAGTAGTCAAGGACATCGAGGCTTACAAGGCCTTTATCGAGGTGGTACACCAATGCGGCGCCAGAGTCATGATCAAACGCTTCGAAACCCAATCGATGTCGGCCGAGTTGATCAAACAACTGAAACCGGACTACATCCGGCTGGCGCGGGATATCGGCAACGGCATCGCCGACTCGCAGCAAACCCACGCTTTCGTGCAAACCATTGCCGAAATGGCGGCTTTGCTGGATATTTCGGTGCTGGCCGAAAACGTGCAAGCCGATTCCGATTTTGCCGCCCTGCGCGGCATAGGCATCGCCGGTGCCAGCCGTTAACACCGGCCGCTCTCACCTCGCCGCTCTCGCCGTTTTTGCCGTCAGCCTATGCTGCGGCATCGCCCTGGCCGGCAGTCTGTTTTTCGATGAAGAATTGCTGGACAAAGTCGGCAACAAATACGGCGCTGCAGCCCGGCAGCGCTTCGTCGATTGGCAAAACCTGATCGAAACCAGCAAAGATTGGCCGGATACCGAGAAATTGCGCCGGGTCAACGATTTCTTCAATCGCAATGTCGAGTTTGTCGACGACATTATGCTGTGGAACAAAATCGATTATTGGGCAACGCCGACCGAGTTTCTGGCCAAGGGCGCCGGCGATTGCGAGGATTACTCGATCGCCAAATATTTCACGCTGGTGGAAATGGGCGTCGACGAGAGCAAACTGCGCATCACTTACGTCAAGGCCTTGGAACTGAACCAGGCCCACATGGTGCTGACCTATTTCGAATCGATGCGCTCGCCGCCGCTGGTGCTGGACAATCTGAAACCGGCGATTCTGCCGGCCACGCAACGCAGCGATCTGCAGCCGGTCTACAGCTTCAACGGTACCGGTTTATGGCTTGCCAAAAGCCGGGGTTCCGGGCAACATGTCGGCGGTTCGGACCGATTAAGCCTGTGGACCGAACTCAAGTCTAGAATGTTGGAATCGCCTTTTTGAACGCCCCAAGTTATACCCTGCGCCGCAGTAGCCGCGCCAAACATACCCGTATCGTCGTCAAAGCCGGCCAAATCGAAGTGGTAGCCCCGCCCAAGGTTTCGGAACGCAACATTCACAGCTTCGTGCTGGCGCAACAGGACTGGATCGAGTCGGCGTTGCGCCGGGTCGCCGCCAAAACCCGGGAAGTGCCGACCCTGGCGCCGGCCAGTTACCGCGACGGCGTCGCCATTCCCTATTTCGGCCGGCAGCTGCCGCTCCGCATCGAAACCAGCCACAACAAAACCCCGCGTTTTGATTTGCACGACGACGCCTGGTTTTGCGCCAAATTGCCGGCCGGCATCACACCCGACCAGCATTCCGAACTGGTCCGCCAAGCCTTGATCCGCTGGATGAAAAGCCAGGCCCGCCAGCAGGCGCAGCACTTCATAGACTTACACGCGCCGCGCCACGGCTTGTACCCGCGCAGCATCCGCATCAAAACCCAGAAAAGCCGCTGGGGCAGTTGCGGCCCGGACAACGACATCAACCTGAATTGGCTGTTGCTGCTGGCACCGCCGGCGGCTTTGGAATACGTGGTGGTTCACGAGTTGTGCCATATCCGCCACAGAAACCACTCCGCCGCGTTTTGGGAGTTGGTGGCCGAACATGTGCCGGATTACCGCCAGCGCCGCTTGTGGTTGAAGCAGCACGGCGCCAGCTTGATGCGGGGTTTGTGATGCCGAAAAAGGAATGGGCGTTTTACCTGTTTGCCGCGCTGTTTATTTTCGGCGGCCAATTTCTGGCGCATCGGGATTTAGTCACCGGCACGCCACCGTCGATTACGCAAACCGCGCTGAACGGCGAAGCCGCCTTGCAGGCGCTCGGCAAGCGGCCGGCCTTGATTTATTTCTGGGCGGAATGGTGCGGGGTCTGCCGTAGCATGCAAAATTCGGTGACGCAGGTCGGCAAAGATCATCCGCTGGCGACCGTCGCGATACGGTCCGGCGACGACGCCAAACTGCAAAGCTATCTGCAGGACAAGCACTTGAATTGGCCGGTCGTCAACGACAACGGCGGCGAAATTGGCCAGCGTTACGGCGTCAAAGCCGTGCCGGCCCTGTTTTTCACCGACCGGAACGGCAGCATCGTATTCGCCACGGCCGGTTATACCTCGGAATGGGGTATCAGAGCCCGTTTGTGGCTGGCGGGACTGTTCTAAGCCGTAACCGCAGACCTTAGGAAAAATTACCGAGCGCCGACAGCTCGCGCTCCAGCAGTTCGCTGTCGCCCAGATTCAACTCCACCAGACGCCGCAATAAGGAAATGCTGTCGATATCGATATGCGCACAGCGGAATCCGGCCAGATTGCCTTCCGTATGCGTTGCCACGATTTCCATCCGAATCAAGGCTTCCGGCGACAATTCGAATGTCAGTTCATAAGACTGGTCGCTGATCTCGGCCAGCGGCGCAGACAGTTCCAGTAAACAGCCGCGCAAAGACAAATCGACAATCTTGCAGCTCTGAGACTGGCCGCCGGTCGCTGCCACTTGGGCGTCGGCATGATAGAAAATTCGGTGAAAGCGGCGTTTTTCTTCGGTTTTTTCGCTCATGCGCTTAATCCAGGAAAAATTGCATGGAAGTATGGTCGACCACGACCACGTCGTTGTTTTGCAAATGCACGGTACGATCGCCCAAAGGCTCATTGTTCACCGCAAGCCCGTCGTGACCCTGCAAGGCCGACAAATAGTAGCCGTCCTTGCGCCGGGCGATGACGACAATGCCAGCCCCCTCGTGACCGAGCCGGGTCATGGCTTTTTTTAAAGGCAAGATACGGCCGATATGGACTCCGTTCAGAACTTGCAGGCTGGCGTCGGGCGTTTTTACCGTTTCCTCGAGTTTTTCGTTCAAGGCCTGCAGATCGGCATCGGTCGAATTCCCCAACGAACTGACCAGCACTGTTTCCGGAAACTCGTCTATCGTGTGGTAAACGATGTAGTGTTTGCCGATGTTGATGATGTCGTTGTTTTGCAAATGACATTCCTTGGTCGGCTGATTGTTCACCACCAGCGGAAACTTCTCGTTCATTTGCTTCATCACGCAACTGCCGTTTTTGATCACGACCACGGCATGCGCCGGCGCCACCGCCAAGCTATCCACCACCAAATCGTTGGTTTCGTCACGGCCGATACGGACGATGCCGGAATCAAAAACGCCTGTGTGGATTGCTTTATCTTTGAAGTAAACGGTAAATTTCGCCATCGCTGTTGGTTGGTAATTCCCTGCGCCCGGCTAGTAGTATAGCCACTAAAGCCAAGCTTGCAGATTAATCGAGATTAATTTCAAGTATCGACCAAACCGCGCCCGCTCGCGGAAATTACTACAATGCCTGCAATCGAGTAAGCGGGTAAAGTTTCTGACGCCATCGCCGTACTGGTTTAGACTTTAGCGTAAACAGCCATCCGCAACGACCATGAATTCCACGACCGACGCCGCCTGTTTTGCCCAAGACATTTACATCGCCAGCCTCGACGAAGGTAACGGCAAAGCGCTGGTGATGCTGGCGATGATGGAAATGCTGTCCGGCCTGGCCGACAATATCGGCTTCTTCCGGCCGATTATCCACAGCACGCCGGATAAAGACGATTTAATCCAGTTCATCAGCCACCGCTACCCGGTCAACGTACCGCAAACCGCGATGTACGGCTGTACCAGCGCCGAAGCCCGCGAGTTGCTGGCCGCCGAACAATACGACGAGCTGGTCAAAACCATCCTCAGCAAATTCCGGGCGCTGAAACAACAATGCCTGCACGTGCTGTGCGTGGGCTCCGACTACAGCCACGGTAACGCGGTGTTCGAATTCGACTTCAACGCCGACGTCGCCAACAACTTGGGCTGCTTGATCATGCCGGTGATCCAGGGCGAAAACCGCAGTAACGAACAACTGCTGAGCAGCATCGCCAGTTTGAAACACTCGCTGCACGAGAACGATTGCGAGTTGCTGGCCAGCGTCGTGATGGGCGTTGCCGGCAACCAATTGGCCGGCCTGCGCCACGACCTGAACTCTGCCAAGGATTTCCCGATTTACCTGGTCCCCGCCGAAGCCTCGTTGGAAAAACCCAGCGTCGGCAACATTGCCAAAGCCCTGGGCGCCAAAGTGCTGTGCGGCGAGGCCGCGACGATGAGCCGCGAAGTCTACCACTACAAGGTTGCGGCGATGTTGATCCCGGATTTTCTGGATTATGTCGAAACCGGCGACCTGATCATCACGCCGGGCGATCGTTCCGACATCCTGCTGGCCAGCATCATGGCCTACAGTTCCGCCAGTTATCCGCAGATCGCCGGCCTGATTTTGACCGGCCACCAACAACCGCCGCCGCAAGTGCAAAAACTGATCGACGGCCTGGGCGGCACCCCGTTCGCGGTGCTGGCAGTCGATTCCGATACCTTTACCACGGCGATGCAAGTCAGCCAGGTACCGGCCAGCCTGCACTGGCATGACGACCGCAAGATCGCCGCGGCCTTGGGCCTGATCGAAAGCAACATCAACATGGTGGAGCTGCGGCTGCGGTTGTGCAGCAAAGTTGGCCACAAAACCACGCCGCTGATGTTCGAGTACGACATGCTGCAACGGGCCAAAGCCCGCAAGCAACACATCGTGCTGCCGGAAGGCAACGAGGAGCGGATTCTATTAGCCGCCGAAATTCTGCTGTTACGTGACGTGGCTAAAATCACGCTGCTGGGCAACGAGAGCGAGATTCGGCAAAAAATCCAGAGCATGGCGTTAAAGCTGGATGCGGTCAACATCATCGACCCGGTCAGCTCCGAACTGCGGCCGTTGTTTGCCGAAACCTATTACCAGGCGCGCAAACACAAATGCATCTTGTACGACACCGCTTACGACTTGATGGCCGACCCCAGCTATTTCGGCACCTTGATGATTCATCTGGGTTACGCCGACGGCATGGTCTCCGGCGCGGTGCATTCCACCCAACACACGATCCGGCCGGCCTTCGAGATTATTAAAACCAAACCCGGTGCGTCCATCGTCTCCAGCATCTTTTTCATGTGTCTGGAGGACCGGGTACTGGTCTACGGCGACTGCGCGGTGATTCCCAATCCGGACGCCGCCCAACTGGCGGACATCGCGATCAACGCCGCCGAAACCGCGCGCATATTCAATATCGAACCGCGCATCGCGATGCTGTCCTACTCGACCGGCGAATCCGGTAAGGGCGAAGCGGTGGACAAGGTGCGCGAAGCGGTGAAAATCGCCAAGGCGTTACGCCCGGATTTGCTGCTGGAAGGCCCGATGCAATACGACGCCGCCGTGGACGCCAGCGTCGCCAAAACCAAATTGCCGGACAGCCAGGTCGCCGGCCGCGCCACGGTATTCATCTTCCCGGACTTGAATACCGGCAACAATACCTACAAAGCGGTGCAGCGCTCGTCCGGCGCGATTGCGGTCGGCCCGATTCTGCAAGGCCTGAACAAGCCGGTCAATGACCTGAGCCGGGGCTGCACCGTCACCGACATCGTCAACACCGTGATTATCACGGCAATTCAGGCTCAGGAGGGCGGTAAATCATGTCCATAATTCGCAGCTGTTTTGCCCTGTTGCTGGCGTTGGCCGCCCCCCTGGCCGAAGCGGAAACCCGAGTCGCCGTGCTCGATTTCGAGTTAAAAGACCTGACGCTGGCGCCCGGCATCCCGGCCGAAATCGCCCGCACCGCCTCGATCAAGCCGCTACTGGCCAAGGAGTTACAATCGGCCGGTTACCAAATCGTCGAGATTCCGGCTGAATCGAGGAAAGCGGCCGACAGCGGCGTCGGTTACTTGTTCGACCACGCCGACGCCGCGGCGAACCTGGGCAAGGGCTTCGATGCCGATTACATTGTGGTCGGTCGCCTGCATAAGCCCAGCTTTCTGTTCGCCTACCTGATGGCGCATCTGATACGGGTAAGCGATGGCCGTTTGATCGGCGATTACATCACCGAATCCAAAGGCCCGAATGTCGGTCTGACCGGCAAAGCGGTAGAGAGCTTGACCTTGAAAATCGACCGGGATTTGGATAGGCGCTACTCGCCGCCTCCGCCGCAAAAACGGGTGATCGACTCCAAATGAAAATTCTGGTTCTAAACGCCGGCAGTTCGTCGCTGAAATACAGCCTGTTCGACATGGCCGGGCAAACCGCATTGCTAAGCGGCTTGATCGAGCGCATCGGCGAAGCCGGCGCCAGCCACCGCTTCCGCATCGGCGCATCCGATCCGCAGCAACAGTCATTGAACTGCGAGCACCACCGCGACGCGCTGCAGACCTTGTTCGCCCTGTTAACCGAAACGGTACTGCCGGACTTGAGGGAACTGGCCGCCGTCGGCCACCGCGTCGTCCACGGCGGCGAATTTTTCCGCGAACCGGCATTGATCGACCGTCAGGTCATCGCCCACATCACAGCGGCCAGTCCGTTGGCACCGCTGCACAATCCCGCCAACCTGCTGGGAATCGAAGCAACCTTGCAGCTATTGAACACGGTGCCGCAAGTTGCGGTGTTCGATACCGCCTTTCACCAGACGCTGCCGGACTACGCCTACCGCTACCCCTTACCCGGCCGTTTGTACACCGAGTACGGCGTGCGCCGCTACGGCTTCCACGGCACCTCGCACGCCTACATTGCCAAACAGGCGGCCAATTACCTGGGCAAACCGTTGTCGGAGACCCAGCTGATTACCTTGCACCTGGGCAACGGCGCCAGCGTTGCCGCAATTGCCGGCGGCATCAGCGTCGATACCTCGATGGGCATGACGCCGTTGGAAGGCTTGATGATGGGCAGCCGCTGCGGCGACATCGACCCGGCCATCGCCTTTTATCTGGCGCGCACGCTGGGCATGGAACTGGATGCGATCGACCAGCTTTACAACAAGGCCAGTGGTTGCCTCGGCGTTTGCGGCGAAAACGACATGCGGGCGATCCATGCCAACGCCGAAGCGGGCGACGACTCGGCCAAGCTGGCATTGGCGATGTACGCCTACCGCATCAAGAAATACATTGGCGCCTATTGTGCAGTGCTGGGCCGGGTCGATGCGCTGGTATTCACCGGCGGCATCGGCGAGAACGACGTCTGGCTGCGCCAGACCTGCTGCGCCGGCCTGACGGCCCTAGGCATCGCCGTCGACCCGGCGCTCAACGCCGCGCCGGCCAAACCCGCCGCAATCGTCAGTCCACCGGACTCCGAGATTGCGGTCATGGTGATCGCGACCAACGAAGAGCTGGAAATCGCCTTGCAAACCGCGGAGTGTGTGGCGAAATCAGCCAATACCCCGGCCGTGGCCGTTCAATCGCCAGCCTCCGCGGCGCCGATAACAGAATGAAATTGCATAGCCGGACTGCGTAGACAGCGCCGACCTGATCTGCCTGAAGCGCCGGCAGCATACAGACTCAAGCTTCGCAGCAAGTGGCTTTGTTATAGTGTTGCAAAATCAATGGCAACAATATAACATTTTTGACCCGCTTTCCTGGTCCAACTCTGGTTATGAATAAATTGTCGCCCTTTCTGTTGCTGCTACCCGCCAGCCTGCTGCACGCGGAAACCCAAACGGACAACAAGCTGGACGAAATCATCGTCACGGCACCGCTGCCGGTCAGCAAAGCCGATGCCGGTTCTCCGGTCACCGTGTTGAGCGACGACGAATTGCGTCTGAAAACCGGTCACAGCATCGGCGATACATTGAAAAACGAGTTGGGCATTTCCAGCCAATCCTTCGGCCCCGGCGTCGGCACACCGGTCATCCGCGGCCAGGCCGGCCCGCGGGTGCGGGTATTGAGTAACGGCATTGGCGCCAACGACGTCTCGGCCATCAGCCCGGACCACGCCACCAGCGTCGAACCGCTGCTGGCGGAACGCATCGAAGTGTTACGCGGTCCGGCGACCTTGCTGTATGGCAGTGGCGCCATCGGCGGCGTGGTCAACGTCATCGACAACCGGATTCCGGGCAGAGCGTTCGATAAAGCTTTGAACGCGGCACTTGAGCAACGCTTCGACTCGACCAGCGACGAAACCAGCACCACGATGAAGGTCGAAGGCAGCAAGGATCACATCGCCTACCACGTGGACGGCTTTTATCGCCACCGCAACAACATGGACATTGGCGGCCAAGCCATCGATACCGCCAAAATCGCCCTCAACGATGCGGAGCTGGCCGAGGAAATCGTCGACAACCCGCGCGGCTATTTAAACAACACCGGAGCCGAAGCCATCAGCGGTTCGGCCGGCTTGTCCTGGATCGACGACTTCGGCTTCGCCGGGGTATCGATCAACAATCTGAACAACAACTACGGTATCGCCCCGGACGGTACCGGCGAGGAAATCGTGCGGATTGCGATGCGGCAGAATAAGTACGACTTCAAAAGCGAGATTGTTAAGCCGTTCGCCTTTGCCAAAGCCTTGCGTACCCGGCTGGGTTATACCGACTACGAACACTATGAAATCGCCAACGGCGAGGTCGGCGCCCATTTCAGCAACCAAAGCTACGAAGGCCGACTGGAACTGGCCCACGAAGATATTGGGCCGTTGCGCGGCGTGGTCGGTTTTCAAGCCCAGTCCAGCGACTTTCTCGGCCTGCACATGCACGGCCACGAACACACCGGCGGCGAGCCGGAAATCGAAGCCATCGTCCCCCGCTCGAACATCCAGAGTTACGGCGTATTTGCCGTGGAATCCTTCGATGCCGGCCCGGTCACTTACCAGTTGGGCACACGGGTCGAACAAACCGACATTCGCCCGGACAGCATGGACAGCTTCAGCTACACGCCAGTCAGTGCCTCGGCGTCGGCACTCTGGAAATTAGACCCGCACAACAGTTTCAATCTGGCCGTGACCCGATCCTCCCGGGCACCGCAAGTGCAGGAATTGCTTTCCGACGGCTTCCACCACGCCACCCGAAGCTGGGAGCGCGGCAGCACCGCCTTGAAAGAGGAAACTTCGTATAACCTGGACTTGGGCTATCGCTTCAAGGCAGACTGGATGCGAGCGGAGTTGGATTTGTTCCACAACTGGGCCAGCGATTACATCTACCAGCGCCGCACCGGCGAATTCCTCGACGAAGAGGGCGACAGCGACCACTGCGGTACCGAACATTGCGTACCGGTCCTGCAAAGCAGCCAACAGGACGCCATTTTCAAAGGCTACGAAGCCAAGCTGATTTTCCCGATGCTGGAAAACCATTTCGGCCTGCTGGAGCTGACTTTGTTCAGCGATTACACCCGCGGCCAATTCGTGAATGGCGGCGACGTGCCGCGCATGCCGCCACTGCGTTACGGCCTGCAACTGGACTACAACCGGGACAAACTGTCCAGCTACCTGCGCCTGACTCGGGCCGACGACCAACCCCATGTCGGCGAGTTCGAGACCTCGACTGCCGGTTACTATCTGCTCAATGTCGGCGTCAATTACCAGATCAAAGCCGCCAGCGACGCCAAACTGATGGTGTTCGCCAAAGGCAACAACCTGCTGGACCAAAACATCCGCAACGCCACTTCGTACCTGCGCAATTTCGCGCCGGAAGCGGGACGCGGCGCCGAAGTTGGGTTTCGGTTGAGCTATTAAACCCAAGCCCGTTAACAAAGGCGCGCCGGAAAACGCGCCTTTTTTTGAAATTCCAATTGTTATAATATAACATCTACACCCATGACACCGAATCCATCCGCCGCATCCAAATTACCTGTCACCGTGTTGTCCGGCTTTCTCGGCGCCGGCAAAACCACGCTGCTAAATCATATTCTCAATAACCGCGAAAACCGGCGGGTGGCGGTGATCGTCAACGACATGAGCGAAGTCAACATCGACGCCGCTCTGGTCAAAAACGAGGTGCAACTGAATCGTGGCCAGGAAAAACTGGTCGAAATGAGCAACGGGTGTATTTGCTGCACCCTGCGAGAGGACTTGCTGATCGAGGTCGGCAATCTGGCTAGGGACGGCCACTTTGATTATCTGGTGATCGAATCCACCGGCATCGCCGAGCCACTACCGATCGCCGAAACCTTCACCTTTCGCGACGAAACCGGCGCCAGCCTGGCCGACATCGCCCGACTGGATACCATGGTAACCGTGGTAGACGCGGTCAACTTCATGCGCAACTACCAGGAAGCCCTGAGTCTGAAGGAAGCCGGCGAGGCTTTGGGCGAAGACGACGAGCGCAATGTCGCCGACCTGCTGGTCGATCAAATCGAATTCGCCAACGTGATCCTGATTTCCAAGATCGATCTGATCAGCAGTGACGAAATCGTCAACCTCAAGGCCATCTTGCACAGCCTGAATCCCGACGCCGAAATCGTGCCGATAGTCATGGGTCAAGTCGACCTCGGCAAAGTATTGAATACCGGGCTATTCGATTTTGAAAAAGCCGAACAGGCACCCGGCTGGCTCAAGGAATTGCGCGGCGAGCATGTTCCCGAGACGGAAGAATACGGCATCAGCAGCTTTGTGTACTCTGCCCGCCGCCCTTTCCATCCAACACGCTTCTACCGGCATTTGCACGAAGGCGAGTGGGAAAACGGCACCCTACTGCGCTCCAAAGGCTTTTTTTGGCTGGCTTCCAGACCCGAGCACGCCGGCAACTGGTCGCAAGCTGGCGGCATCATGCGCCACGGTCTGGCCGGACGTTGGTGGGCGTCGGTGCCGGAGGATCAATGGCCGGAAGAGTACCTGGAAGACATTCGCGAACATTGGCAAGAACCCTACGGCGATTGCCGCCAAGAACTGGTGTTCATCGGCCAAAACGTCGATGCCGAACAAGTCTGTCGCGAACTCGATGCCTGCCTGCTGACCGACGCAGAGCTGGCCGCCGGCCCACTCGCCTGGCGCAGCTACCGCGATAACTTTCCCCAATGGTTTAGCGATGGCGAGCGCGGATAGCTATCTGCACTTAATCGGCGGCGAGGTCCTACTAATTCTTTGGATCGTCACGCGCTTGCAGGATGATCCGGCGCGTCGGCGCCGGCTCGCCGCCACCTGCTTGCTGATACTCGGCGCCATGACTGCCCATCTCGTATCGCACGTACTGCCCGAACGCTTAGCCAATTTCATCTACAGCTCGCACCACCAATACCATTTTCTCAAACAACGAGGCTAGCCGCATGAACGTTATGTTGCCAACCATCGCCGCCAGTCTCGCCGTCAGCTTGTGCTCGTTGTCCAGCGCCTTCGCGCTATGGCTGCCCGCGGAAACCTTAAAACGCATCGTTCCGTTTCTGGTGGCGCTGGCGGTCGGCGTGTTGCTCGGCGACGCCTTCATTCATCTGATTCCGGATGCGGTCGCCCGCCACGGCTCCGTCAGCGACGTGTGTTTGACCGTGCTGGTCGGCGTGTTCGGCTTTTTCGTGCTGGAAAAACTGGTGCGCTGGCGCCACGACCACAACGTCGATACCCGGCCCGGCGCCGAGATTTTACCGCTGGCGAAAATGAACCTGATCGGCGACGCCATCCACAACTTCGTGGACGGCATTTTGATCGCCGGCAGCTTTCTGGCTGACCCGATATTGGGATGGACCACCACGCTGGCCATCGTCGCCCACGAAGTGCCGCAGGAACTCGGCGATGTCGGCGCCTTGCTGCGCGGCGGCTACCGGCCCCGGCAAGCGGTGCTGTACAACTTCTACTGCTCGCTGAGCGTACTGCCGGGTGCCTTGTTCACACTGCTGCTCAGCCAAGTCGCCGAATCGTCCTTGCTGGTGTTGCTACCGGTGGCCGCCGGCGGCTTTATCTACATCGCCGCTTCGGATCTGATCCCGGTGTTGCACGAGCGTTCCAGCTTCCGCCATCTCGGCGGCCAAAGCGCCTCGTTCGCGCTCGGCATTGCCTTCATGCAAGGCATCGTCCTGTTCGAACAATCCCTGTTAACCCCTTAAGGAGCTCCCATGTTTTCTCGCGTGCCTCTTGCCCAGCCTGCCGCCGCGCCGGCGCTATTTTCCGGCCCATTCCGGTCGCTGGCGATACGTCCCGCCACCAAAACCGTGATTTCCAATCGCTTCGCAGATTTGGCGCGGATTTACGAGGACGACGTCAACCTGTGTCTGATCGAGCGGCCGCTGCCGCGCGACATCGAGACCTTCGTATATGCTGCGCTGACCGGTAAGGTCGGCGTGGAGCTCAGTGCCCTGGTCGATCCCGAACGTTACGACTTCGACCGGCTCTGGCCGCAAGCGGCGCAATTGTCCGGTTACCGAGCCTGGCTGGACGACCTGCGACTGCTGACCGCCGCCTTCTGCGAACTGTTCGGCCAGCGCGAGGCCGGCCTGCGCCTGCGCACACTGGACAAGGCCATGTGTCCGCGGTTTCACGTCGATAGAGTGCCGGCCCGGCTGATTTGTAGCTACGGCGGCATCGGCACCGAATGGCTGCCCGAATACGCCGTTGACCGCACCAAGCTGGGCATGGGCGCTTGCGGCCAGCCCGACGACTGCTCCGGCCTGATTGCCGATCCGACCGCGATTCAGCAAATGCCGGCCTATGCGGTGGGCCTGATGAAGGGCGAACATTGGGAAGGCAACGAGGGCCACGGCCTGGTGCACCGCTCGCCGGCCCCGACCGCGGTGCAGCCGCGCCGGCTGTTGTTGACCTTGGATATGTTGTAAAGCGTAGGGTATGCGTCCGTAGCCTTTGAACATCAATTCATCCGTAACCTTGAACATGTTACGCGATGCGTATCCCCCAATGTCGCCAGGCTTAACCGGTCATCCCGAGTTTGTCGAAGGACGCTTGGTTAAGCCTTAACTTAATGCCACTGGTGCGTACCCCCACATGCTGATCAAACTCCACAACGGATCGATTTACGACCCCAGCCAAAACCTGCACGGCCAAGCCGGCGACCTGTTCATCCGCGACGGCGTGATCGTCGAAGATCCCGGCCCGGATGCCCGTCTCGACGCAGTTTACGACGCGACAGACAAGATTGTGATGGCCGGAGCCATCGACATCCACAGCCACATCGCCGGCGGTAACGTCAACACCGCCCGGCTGTTGCTACCTGAGCAGCACCGCACCCATATGGCGCGTCGGCTGAATCACCCCTTTTCGACAGCCAAATGGTCCAGCACCGACACCGGTTATCGCTACGCCCGCATGGGCTACACCACCGTGGTCGAGCCGGCGATGCTGCCGGTCGGCGCCTTGGACGTACACCTGCAAATGGCCGATATTCCGATTCTGGACACCGCCGCGCTGGCGATACTCGGTAATGACGATTTACTGCTGCGCTTGATGCGGGCCAAGGCCGGCCAGAACCAGATCAACGATTACGTGGCCTGGACTTTGAAAGCCACCCGCGCCCTGGGTCTGAAAATCATCAACGCCGGCGGCGCCAACGCCTTTAAAAGCAACGTCCGCCAGTTCGGTTTGGACGATATCGTGCCGGATTACGGCGTCAGCTCACGGCAGATTTTGCAAACCCTGCAAACGGCCGTGCATCAGCTCGGCGTGCCGCATCCACCGCACGTTCACTGCAACAACCTGGGCATTCCCGGCAACGTCGAGACCATCGTCGCCACCATGGAAGCCGCGCAAGGCCTGCCGATGCATCTGGCCCACGTCCAGTTTTACGCTTACGGCACGGAAGGCGCCAAAGGCTTTTCCTCGGCGGCAGCCAAGCTGCTGGAGGCCTTCAACCGCCACCCCAACATCACCATGGACGTCGGCCAAGTGTTGTTCGGCCAAACGGTGACCATCTCCGGCGACGTTATCGCTCAATATAGCCGCCACGCCGACGCCAGCCCGAGCAAATATGTCATGTGGGACGCCGAAACCGAAGGCTCCGGCGGCGTGGTGCCTTACCGCTACCGCGAAGCCAGCTTCGTCAACACCCTGCAATGGGCGATTGGTTTGGAACTGTTTTTACTGGCCGAGGCGCCGGAGCGCCTGTTCTTCACCACCGACCATCCCAACGGCGCACCGTTCACCGCTTACCCGGAACTGCTGCGTTTGCTGATGGACGCCGATTATCGACAACAATGTATGGCGCGCTTGAACCAGGAGGCCTTGGCGTTGACCTTGTTGCCGGGCCTGAAACGCGAATTGAGCCTGAGCGAAGTTGCAACCATGACCCGCTCCGCCGCCGCCAAATTGTTGGGCCTCAACGACCGCGGCCATCTCGCCCCCGGCGCCGTGGCCGACGTTGCCGTGTACGATCCGGGCCGGCACGCTGGCGCTCACCCCGACTACCGGGCCGTCTTCGCCGACGCGGCCTTGCTGTTCAAAAACGGCCGACTGGTGGTGAAGGACGGCCAGATTCTCGACCGCCCGGCCGGCTTGGCGCAAACCGTCGCCCCGGTCTACGACGCCGGCATCGCCCGCACCGTCAAACACCACTTCGATCGCTTCTACAGCCTGAAACTCGGCCAATACGCGGTCAACGACGCCGACTTCGGCGAGCGGCCCAGGTTTAAGGTGCATGACTGACAATATCGAATGCAGGCTGGGTAGAGTGAAACGAAACCCAGCATTGAAAGCCTATCCGCTGGGTTTCGCTTCGCTCTACCCAGCCTGCAAAACGCCACAGAACCGTAACAGCTATTAAAACCCATGATCCCCATCGAAGACATCCAAGCCCGAGCCGACAGTCGCCGCATCGCCATCGACAAAGTCGGCATCAAAGACATCCTGCATCCGGTGCGGGTCAAAGACCGTAGCTGCGGCGAACAACATACCGTGGCTCGTTTTGATATGTACGTGAATCTGCCGCACGACTTCAAGGGCACCCACATGTCGCGCTTCGTGGAAATTTTGAATGGCCACGACCGGGAGATCAGCATTGCCTCGTTTCCGGTCATGCTGCAGGAAATGCTACAGCGACTGGAAGCCGAATCCGGCTATATCGACATGCGCTTTCCCTACTTCGTCGAAAAAGCCGCGCCGGTCAGCGGCGTACGCAGTCTGTTGGATTATCAGGTCAGCTTCATCGGCGAAATCGACAGCAACGGCTGCCGGATCAAAGTCAAAATCGTAGTGCCGGTCACCAGCCTGTGCCCCTGTTCCAAGGAAATTTCCGAGCGCGGCGCCCACAACCAGCGGTCACATGTGACGATTACCGTGGCGGCCAGCGAATTTATCTGGCTTGAAGAGCTGATTGCGCTGGTCGAAGCCGAAGCCTCGTCGCCAATCTACGGCTTGCTGAAGCGACCGGACGAAAAATACGTCACCGAATACGCCTACGACCACCCCAAATTCGTCGAGGACATGGTGCGCGACGTCGCCGCCCGGCTGGACGCCGACCCGCGCATCGGCGCCTACACAGTGGAATCGGAAAACTTCGAGTCGATACACAACCATTCCGCGTATGCCCGCATCGAACGACTAACCCATCCTTAGCGCTAAGGACCACGGCTATGGCCGCTGCCGAGACATATCGGTTTATGGTTTGCTAATACTGAACTCGGCAGAGCACAAGATGAATTGAGGCAAATTCCCGATTGCATCGCATATCAGTAATGTTATATTGTTGCATCGTGAGACACCTCACACTTCCTCGTATTTTTTGTCAGGTTTTTATTTTTGTTTTAAGGAGATCGTTCATGCGTAATCAATGGATAGCACCAATTTTGGCACTGGGTTTGAGCTTGAATTTAACCGCCGCTTCGGCAGCCGACCAACACGACGGCGACATTCAGCCGTGGAAAGCTAACGGTCAAATCTTCGTCAACGGCGATTGGTTCGAAGCCGATTTCGGCGATTTGTCGGGCGGACTTTACCGCACCGACGATCCGGGCTACGACGCCAACACCGCATTGGGCGCCTTCGGTGCCGGCAACTGGTTATGGTTTAGCGGCCTGGGCAATTTGAAAGTCTGGGACGGCAGTATCTGGTCGAACTCGGCACCCAACGGCGAGCATATCGAAGTCTCCGATGCCTTGGGTAACGTCACCACGTTCACCACATCCGGCGTGCAAAACGGCCCCGGCGTGATCGGCCAATTCGGCAATACCGGCGACATCCACGAACACCTGGACATGGCCATCCGCAACGCCTCCAATGCCCTGGGAGGCAGCGTCGGCGCCTACTGGATCACCCTGCAATTGTTCGAAACCCTGCCGGACAGCACCACACCGGTAGTAGGGAGGGGGTGAAAACGGGACGGGTTAACTAACCCCATTTCGCCCGGAAACCCGCGAAAACACTAGATTCTCACCGTAACGTCAAAAATCTTGAATTCCGGACAAAATCGGGCTCAATTGTAGGAAATATCCCGAGAATATCGGCATAAATTAGCCGCGTAATACGGGTATTTTCCCCCGGTTTTCGCTTGAAAACCTGCCGCAACAGAGCGTCAATACCGTCAACACAACACAACGACGGAGAGAAACAATGGCGCAAAACATCCCGCAAACACACAATACCGAATGGGGCTTTTGGGGCACTTTAGATGGGCATACCGACCCGGCCGCCGCATGGCCCATAGCGGTTAAAAAAATTGCCGATGCCACCCATCAGCCATTCGAAACCATCCAGCCCTTTTTAGACAGCCGATACGGCCGCCAATTTGGCGATACCGTCCTAAACCATCTTTTACTAAATCCCGACCTAACCGATGCGATCGCCGCCGCCGTCGACCAATGGATGAATTGGAAGATCAGCAAAATGACCTCGAAAGAATACGGCATACCGAAAAACCTGCCATATCTAACCGGCTTCGTGATCCACTGCGAAGTCGCCGAATACGCCGATTAAATCCCCTTCAAACGATCATCGAACCCGGTTTAAAACCCGGGTGAGATGATCGATCGTCACATGCTCCACCAAATTCTTGTCGCTCTCCGGAAAGCCCAGCAACTCCCGTTTGGGTAAGCCTGGATGATTCACCCGCCGCCGCACAATTCCCCCAAACGCCAACGCTTGCTTATTTCGCGGCCGAATCACATAGGGATCGGTACCGCCGTGGTGAATTGCCGCCAACTTGGCATCCCTCGCACCGTCAAACCCCAAAATCAACGTATTCGCCGACACCTGATAATTCAGACTCGCCAACATCCGCCCGGTTTTTTTCAGCGGCCCGCCCTTACGCTTACCCTCGGCCAACGTCATCGCCGACAGCGGCTTCCACGCCTTGCCCTCCGGATCTACGCCTTTTTCATGCCGCTTCCGGTTAACCCGTAACAACGACTCGCCGATACTGCCCAGCATCTCCTCCGGTGTTGCAATCTCACGCCTGGCCGCTTCCAAAATATGATCCAAGTGACTGGTATCAAACTCGATCTCAAATTGCATAATCGTTCATCGCCTATATAATAAGTATCATGGTGACGGAGCTGCGGTTCTGCATGGCCCTCAAACCCGATCCTGCTGCCAAGTTTGTGCAGAAGCTTGGCTCAATCACCCTTCTTGAACACCAAGCGGCCGTTGCGCTGCTTATCGAAATACTCCTCGCGTAAATCCTCTGTCGGCTGATTCGTCATAAACGTTGTCGAACCCGTCCAGCCATTGCTGCCCCACTCAAATACCGTCACGGCATAGGTTTTCTCGCCATCGACCGTGAATGCGCGCAGATAACGCCGCTTGAGCCGCCATTTACCTTTTTCGTGATGATCTTTAACCCATAGCCACCAGATTTCATCCGGCTCAATCAAGGCCATCGCCATCAAATTGATATACCGCAACCGTTCGGCTTTGCGTTCGCTGGCCAGCCATTTGAAATCGCCTTTGCCGTCTTGAAATAGCGCCTTGGTAATCGCCAAGGTACTGCCAGCCGCATCGGTAAATGCCACGCCTTGATCCATCGTCGCCCCAAAAATATCCAGATATTCAGCTACGGCTTCTTCCGGAACGGCGCCCGGAGGATTAATGATCTTGGATGAAACATTTGTCGCCTTTGATTTGCCCGGCTTTACAAAATCCGTTGGCCATGGCTTATCGCGCTGTTTCAACACCGCGTCGTAACCCGTCAACGGCGGCACCGTCAGCGGTTCCAGATACGCCTTGCCGGGGTTATACGCAAAGCCGGGGTCGATCCCTTTCGGCACTCGTACAGTGCGCGGCGACGCACCTTTGCTGCCGACCGTCTTTTCTTCCCATTCGAGTACCAAATTATCAGGCCCGGACATACCCTTGGCAGTCCACAACTGCTCCGCCTCCCATTGCGACAACGAATTCCAGCGACATTTGCAGCCCCAACCGTTCTGCGGTGAAATGACGTCAACTACTGGATCATCAACCGAAAAAATCAGACCATCCCAGGCCTTATGCTCCAGGCGCGGATGCTCAATGGAGGTATGGTCATACTCTAAATAAGGCCGCAAGTGTTTAACAGCCTGTATTTGCTGCCACCGTCCCGCGTTGTACGATTGATTGATATTGGTGTCGTAGATGATTTTGCTCCGCCAGCCGGCGGAACCGTTATAACTCCAGCCGTGCTTAGCCACAATCTCATCAAACTGCCCGCGAAAATCCTCATAACCGCCGCCGTTCTGCTTGGCATCGAAAATCGCGTTATAGAAGTCTTCCACCAAGGCATCGTGCGCCGCACCGGCTACGACAAAAGCGTGGCTGTGCTGCTCCTGCCAAATATCCGTCCAACTGGCGGTTGGCAGCTGGATTTTGGCCTTATAAAAATCAATCGCCTCATTAAACGGCAGCTTGGCCGGCGAATCGGTCACAACGGTATCTCCCACAGTGCCAGTTGGCCCTTGGTGCGGATCACTCTGCCGCCGTAAGGCACTTTGCGGCCGATCTTGCGCCAGCAATGCACCAACTCAAACCCGGCCGCGGTTAATTCGGCTTTCAAATCGGCGATATCGCCGCGACTGAGTTTACGTTGCGACAAATCCGCCGACAGCAGCACCGTATCCGGCCCGATTTTGTCCAATTTCACGACGGATACGAACGGCGCCGCATCCTCGAAGCGCTTGCCGGGATCGAACGTCCGCGCCACGCCCTGCGTCCATTCGATATGCACACTCATTTTGCACCGCCGATATCGCCGCGCCCGGCCAAATGCGCCGCCGCCATGCCCAGCTGCAACGACTCGGCCCAGGCGTTACTATCCAAATTCAGAGCCTCGATGCCGGCAATCGCCTCATCAAACGAACCGGCCGCCGCCACCACCGCCGCAATTTGCTGAATTGCCGCCTCTTCGTGCGGCATGCATAGCGCGGCCAATTGTTGGCTGTAATTGCCGACGATATCGCCGTCCTGTTGTTGCCTGGCCAGCGCTGCCAGACGGGACAACGCCGCCCCGGCCGGACTCGGCGCCGCAGCACGGCCCGCCGTCGTCAAAATCTTTGCCTGATCGCCTGCGCGCGGAATCTGCAACGCCCGGTGTGCCCAATCGACATCGATTTCCATGCCCAACGCCGCACCTTTCTCCAACACCTCCACCATCGCCTTTTGGTCCACTTCGTCGGACGTGTCGTAGCAAAATTCCGGGATGCGATCTTCAGCAAACATCCCGTTCAACAGCACAATCGGCCGGACGATATCGCGGTTGACGGTCGGTTGAATCTGCTGCACGTCGTGCAGCATGATTTCGCGCCGCACCTTGTCATGAATCGCACCCAGCGCATTGGTACTGGTCTTGCCGTCGGCCTGGCTGGTCAACGTCCCGCCCAGGATGGCCATCGATTGCTTGCGCTCCCAATACTGGATCGCGTTTAAAAAATCGGTGACATTGCCGGTCGAGCTTTGGGTGACGAAATCGATGGTCATGGTGCTGGGCACGATGCCGGCGCCGTCGTTGCCAATATTGCGCACCGCGCGCAATAACTGGTCGCGTTCGGTCTTGCCAATGCCGGCCGGATACTTACCCAAGCGCAGCGGCATGCCGTACACTTCCAGGAATCGCTGCATGTCGCGCACGTTGTAGGCTTTGTAGGCATAAGTCCACGCCAGGACCCGGAACAGCGCGGCCTGCTCGATGTAGCCCGACTTCGCCCGGTGCTCGTGAATCACCCAGCCCCACTCGCGTAGCGACTCCGGCATGCCGTTTTTGCGGTACATCAACTCGCCGCTTTTGATATCGATTTGAAACTCCCGCTGCGGCACCCAATGCAAGGCCGCCGGCACCCATTCCGCGCCGGTGCGCCACTGAATCTCTTGTGCCGCCAGACCTTTGCCTATCGCATCCGTTAAATCGAACAGCACGTCGGAAAAGCTTTGGTATTTTCGCTGCCCTGAATCGTCAACGCCTTTGATCTGGCACAGCATGTTTTTCAGCTCTTTGGCCCGATCGATCTCCGCCTGGTTGGCATCGTCTTTCGGATGCAAGTCCCAATTCAACCCAGTCACCGCGCGGCGGCGCTTGGCCAGCTCCGAAAAAATATGCGCGTCTTGCTCTTCGACCAGCTCGAACAGCGTGGCCTGATCGGTGATATAACCATGGTCGGCCTGGGCAAAGGCATTCGCCAGCCGGGTCGGGTCCAGCGTATTGACGCTGTTGTAATTCATCGGCGTGCTTTGCGTTGAGCGAGCGCCGGCTTGCAACACTTGCAGGCCTTTCTTGCTGACGCCCGCCAGCGCGGCCAGGGCGGCTTTGGCTTGTTTAATCATCGTCATAATCTCCTACTGACATCAAACCATCCAGCCAATCCATAGCCTCATCACTGCCAATTGGATATGGGCAATCGGCGTCAGTAGCACCCAATTCGCCCGCTTCTTGCCCTTCGAAATATGCATCTGACCTAGTCATCATCCCAATCCTCATCATAATCAGCACTCCGACGGCTGGTAGACCGGCGTTTGCCGCGTCCGCCGCCCGCCGGGGTGTATTCAAATTCGCCGCCAAACTGTTTGGCGATCTGCCACAGCATTTCCAGCGCATCCGGGCCGTCGTCGTGAGTGGCCTCGGGCCAGAACTTCAATTGCTCGGTCATGGTTGACTGATTCCGATGTAACCGAATCAGGCCATTATTAACGTATGGCTGCAAACTGATAATCCGCAGCGCTTTGTCAGTATCCGGCTGCACCGGAATTCCCGGAAATGCAATAGAACGGCGCGCCGCCTCTTTTATTAACTGTGTATGCAGAAAAAATTGAAACTGCACAGTTTCTACCGCCCACGCCAGGCATTGATACTCAATCTGATAGTCAATTGCTCTGGTAATGATTAACTCTGGAACCCGCTTGCAGATATCGGCTTCCACCACGTCCAGCGTCATCTTCTTACGGTCCAAACCACCGACCAGAATCGCCGACGGGTCGCCCTTGACCGTGCCTTTCTTGCCCAATGACGGGTCTATCGAACCGAAAAACACCCAATCCGCCAACCGGTTAACCCAAAACTGAATATCCTTAAACGGCGCGTTTTCATCGTTGCCGGCCTCGTTTTGCTGTTCCTGGCTGAAGGCGTCGTGATTAATCGCCCGCATGCACATCAACCGGTACAGCGGCCGTACCTCCGGCCAACTGACCACCGCGCCGGCATCCATTTCCGCCTTGTTGGCTTCGTAAAACGCCAGCGCCTCGGCTTCGAACCGTTCCTTTTCATCGTCGTCGCCGCTGCGGGTGTACAGCGCTTCCCACTGGTCCCAAAGGTCCATCCGGTCCGGCCATTTCAAAATCGACCGAAACACCTTCCGCCGCCAGCCCGGTGCGCGGCTGACGCGGTTGATCGCGGCGTCGTAATGCAAGCTGGTACCGACCCAAAACACATCCATGCCGCCGCCCGGTCCAGCCAAGCCCAGCACCGCACTCAGCACATACTTCTGCACCTTGTCGCGTTGGCCCTTGTCCTTGACGTTTTCGTCGTTCTCCAAATCGTCCAGGAAGATCAAATCCGGCCGGTGCGGGCCGTGCTTCATGCCCCGGATTTTTTTTCCGGTACCGCCGATGCGCACCTTGATATTGTTGGCGGTGATGGCCGTGGTCGCTTGCCATACCCGGCCCCGGCCGCAGGCTTCCGGAAAGTCCATCGCCAAGCGCGGATTGGTATCCAGCTCGGCCTTGATACTTTCCAACATCTCCGCCGCCTGTTCCTCGGTGTTCATGATGATGCCGATCATGTGCTTGCGACCGGTGACGATGCACCACAGCGAACCGAGCTGGGTTTCGTAAGTCGATTTGGCCTCGCCGCGCGGCGCTTGATGCACCTCGCGGCCGTCGGCAGCGCCGTCGATCACTTGCGGAAAGCGCAGGAAAATGAACTCGTGAAACTGGCTGAAATGCGGCGTGGGGACGTAGTGCGGAAAATAGGTTTTGCAGAAATAGCCGTAGTCGTGCCAGGCGCGTTCCCGACGTTCCTTGCTGGCTGCCGGATCGGTGGCAAACGCCTCGCACTCCAGCTCGATCTGCTGGCGGATTTGCTCGCCGAGAACGGCCAGCTCTTTTTCGAACTCGCGCCAGTTGCGGACTTCCTGGATGTCGATGGATTCAGACATTTTTGCAGTCATGCGTTAACTTGGCAGCATCCAGCGCACCCATTAAGAACATATCCGCTTCCGCTTTTTTGAGAGTGATAGGCTCGGACTGTTTAGATTCATAACCGCACGGGCACACAAGCTTAAAACTGACTAACAATCGGTTTCGTTTAGCCGGCGATATCGCCTCAATCAATCGCAAATCACCCATACCTCTTCCCCAACACCGCCCCAATCTCATCAATATGCGGCTGCAAAGCCCGCAACGCCTGCGGATCGCGCTTTTGCAGCAAATCGACCACAGTCTTCAACGTATCCAGCGCCACGCTCAGCCCGCTAAACTGCGGATTGATGCGACTGAACGCCTTGCTGAACTTGGCATAGGCATCGGCCAGCTGCGCCAACAACAACGCCTTTTCCGACGCCGGCAGGCTGGAGCCTTCCAGCTCCCGGGTGGTGGTAATCACCTGGCGAGCAAAATCCTCAACCAGCTGCTTGTTCAACTCATCCACGCCCAGCTCGCTGACGCGATACGCAGCTCGCGCGGTATCCCAATCGTCGCCGCGTTCCTTGGCAGCGCGTTTCCATTCGCGTGCCGTGTCGTAACTCACGCCGCAACACGCGGCGGCGCCGGTCAGCGGCATGCCCTCTATGTAGATACGGCGGACGTTGTCCCGCGTTTCTTGTGTATGCGCCACGAGTGCCCCTAGTGCATTTGGCGTTTAATCAGCTCGATCGTCACAGCGGTAATCACGCCACTGACCAAGCCGCCCAATGCACCGTTTTTGGCGATATCGACGGCTTGGCTTTTATCTGCCGCCTCCAACGCACCGACTCGGGAGCCCATGTCATCGATATGCTTCATCAGTCGCGACTCCATCTGCGCCATTTGCTCGCGCGTTGCGTCCTCACTGCGGTGCAAATCGGCGCGAATCGCTTCGATGGCGGCCGTCAGGCTTTGATGCATCACCCGTAGTTCGCCAGTCAACTGGCCCAGTGCCTGGGCAACAGCCGTTTCGTTATTGTTCTCGGTCATCGGGACGTCCTTCTTCAAAATCGATTAATGCATCTAGCCGGGCTCGGCAGATGTTGTATTGATACTGGGTGGCGCCGATCCAGCCGGCGACGTCGGTATCGGTGGCAATGGCGGCACTCTCTGCAACAGATGCGCCGGCGGCTTGGGGCACGGTTGGATCGTCACGCGGGGCGCCGTTGAGCAGGCGGACAGCAGCATCGCCAAGACAAGCGCGGCCAGTAGTAACTTTAGAAACGGCACGGGTCACCTCCAGGGTGCGTAGGTTTAAATCGGATTCGGTGTGCGCCAACCGATTGGACAGCGCATCGCCGCGGGATTGCTCGTCGACAAACCGGCGGTGGTAAATTTGCGCGGATGCGGCCACAGCCTTGGCCTGGCTGGCTTCCATGATTGCAATCCGTTCGCCCATCACCGCTTCGGTCACATAGACGCCGCCGCCCAGGCCGCAGATCAGGCCGGCCAAGCCGGCTATCGCTAATGAATTCATGCGTCCTCCGCAAGAAGATCGCCCACCATACGGATAGGCATGGATAATTGCGTCGCCACTTCATGCTCCAGCTGGGCGCCGCGCGATTGCTCCCAATTCGGTAAAAACACGGCCATGTCGCAGGTCAACATCTGCCGAATGGATAGCCGCATATACTCACGCCAACTGTTGCCCTCGGGTACCGGATTCTCGGCCGGGTTTTCCACGTGGTAACCCTTGGCGCGCAGCTTTTCGGCAGTTGCGTTGAACAGCGGGTAATTGAAGTCAGCGATGCCGGACATCGGGCCGGCGAGATAAATGCGAGTCATGGCGTAACCTCCCCGCCCCAAGCGGAGTAGAGAGGTTGCAGAGTAAATAGAATGCGCCGGGGATAACCCAGGTTTTCGGCGCAATGCACGGCCGCGCGGCTGGCCGATCCGCAAGCGCGGTCCACCTCCGCGCGCTGATAGCTGCCGGCGTTTTTAGCCTCGTTCAACCAATGTCCCAGGCCGCCGTTGTAACTGCGCAATGCTGCCCAATGCCGGTCGAAATCAGAATCACCCGATACCCGTTGATACAGCCAGCGGTCATACCCCACCAAGGCACGCATCGACCAAACCGGATTGGCCGGCTGGCAATCCTCGGCTGGTAGGCGCTGCACCTGGCACCACCACACCGCCGTGGCCGGCATGAACTGCGCCATGCCCCTGGCGCCGACGCGGGACACCGCCTCCGGCCGCCAGCCACTCTCTTGATGGATTTGCCCGGCAAATACCGCCACCGGCGCAGCCAGTCCCCATTCGGCATGGGCGATGCGGGTAAGATCGGAACGATAAGCGATGGCAGCGCGCGGTACGATAGGTGCGGCCTGGGCCGGACCGGACAGCAAATGCACGCCCATCAATATCACCAGAATGCCGCCGAACAACGCCAGCAATTCGCGGGCGATGTCGGCCAAATGTAAGCTGCGGCGTGCCATTACGCCCCCAGGCCCACGGCCAGCATCGCGGCGGCCACGATCAGCGCCCGGCGCAGCATCGCCAGGGCAAACACCAAGTGATAGCCCTCGTTGACACGGATATCGGCATCATTTTTGTTGGCCAGCGGCTTGTAACGGTTATGCGGGTGTTCGGCCAAATACCCATCCGGCCGCGCATACGGAAACAACGCCCGGTCCAGGTAATAACCCACCACGCCGGCCGTCGTCACCAGCGCGACCTTAAATAGCGCTACGCCGATCTGCTGCGGATACAGCAGCGCAATCACGGCCAACAGCAGCAGGCTTATGCCCGCCCACACAGACAATCTCGGTAATTTCATCTCAGTCTCCTGCGTTAATGACGATTCAAAATCGAATCAAATGCAGGGTGAAATTTACGCGCGCGCGCGAAGGCCGGTCAGGCTGGAAACGTTTCCAGGGTAAGCAACGGCAGGCCGCCGGCGTATCGTTCGCCGCGTCTTAACCCCACAGGAAACTCCGATGAAACTCACACTCAGAATCGTGCAATGGCTGCTGTACCTGCCGCTGCATTTGCTGGTCGCCGTTGCCCGCTACCCGCTGGCGCCCATTGCCGTGGCGTCCTTTACCACCAACGACAAACGCTTTTTGCTGTTTCCATTCACCTGGCTGGAAACCATCGACAACGATCTGTCCGGGGACGACGGCTGGCGCACCGAACATATCCGGCCCGGCAGCGACCCGCTCAGCCTCTGGAACCGTATCCGCTGGCTGTGGCGCAACGGCGGCAACCGCTTTAACTACATGACGCTCGGCTGTCCGGACGATCCGAACTTTCGCGCTGATTGGGGCGACACGCAGGACCGCGACGCTCTCTGGATACGCGACGACGGCTATTGGATGATCAGAGCCTACATCCGGATCGGCCGCAAATACCTGTATCTGTTTGTCGGCTGGTCGTTATTCGGGCCGCTATGCGCGCGCTGTAAGTTCACCTGCACCATCCGGATCAAAGCCAATAAGCCGGGGTAATGCGTGATGACGCCTGACGACTTGAAAAAAATCGCAAACAAAATCGCCAAATGTCTGGCCCTGGCGAGTAGCGACAACCCGGCCGAAGCCGAAGCTGCCAGACGCCAGGCCGATGCTTTGATGAAAAGGTACAACCTGACGTCCGGCGACGTGGCCGCGGCCACGGTGCATGAAGAAACCAGCGATACCAAATCGGTGCATCGCCCGCCGGTTTATTTATGCCAATTGGCGAATGTCATTGCCGATGCGTTTGGATGCCATGCGGTAGTGACGCTGGGGCTGGATATTGGGATTGCCAAGCGCAACACCCGCATCCGATTCATGGGGTTGGGCATAAAGCCGGAATTGGCGGCATACACGTTCGATGTGCTTAGGCGGCTCATCACGCGCGACCGGGCCAACTATGCCGAGTCGTTGCGGAAAAACCTTAAGCGCGCGACTAAAATCCGTAGAGCCGATTTATTTTGCCAGGCCTGGGTGGCTGGCATTGCGCAACAAGTGCGCGAGTTCGCCGGCAGCGAGGCGGAGCAACAGGCTATAGAAGCCTATAAGGCGCAGAAATTTGGCGAGAATTTAAAAACGGACCAACGATCCGGTGCAGAAGCCAAGCATGGCAACGACTGGAAGTCGGAGGCCGCCGGGTTCGATGCCGCCAAGGATGTTTCGCTACATAAACCCGTGCAGGCTAAGCGCGGCGCGTTGTTGGGGGTATCGCCATGAAAGCCGGCGTGCTGTTTCGCTGGGGTAGCGTGTGGATCGGTGCGCATTGGTCGCCGAACAACAAGCGCCTGTGCATCAACGTCCTGCCGTGCGTGACTGTTTGGATTGTGTTTCCGGGAGGGAATAAACCGTGAAAAACCAGCTTTTTAAACTGATGCTAAAGAATGCTCTGGTATGGCTATTCGGCTGGTGTATCTGGGGTTTGGCTTATCACGAGGTTGCTACCGAATGTAAAATTCTCGGCCGATTCTACGTCGGCAGCCAGGTGTTCGAATGCCATCCGAAATGACACATACCTGGCGCTGGCGAAAATGGCTGCCGGACCGCTTCGGCCAGCACTGCCGAATCATAACGACCGGCACGCTCAACAGCGCGCTGGTTGAATTTTGCGCTTCAACTAATCCCATTTTTGTTCTGTGACCTAGTTGCGTCGTCTATGCAACTGACAATGAGGTCATAAAGCTCTTCCGCGGCTAAAATGGCTTTTGTGAGTTCAAGGTTTTTGTACCAAATAAGTCGCCCATTCACGGAGTATTCAGATTTATTGTTTGCATATTTCTTGAAGATCTCTATCGCTGAATCACGGAGCTGATTTCCCAGACTATCCAGTATTACATCTACTTCCGTTGGGTAAGCAATATAGTCCCAATGGACATCTGCATACTTTGTCTTGTTCTTGACGGTTATAAATGGCACTTTTCTTTCGCGACAAGTTTGAAACCAAGCATTTTCAATCTTCGAGGTAACATCATTTAGCGGAACTTCTACAAACTTCTTCATGCTCTACCTCCATAAGCGTATTTGGCAAGCTAATCGTTGGTACTTTGTGTCCAATCTGAACTAGAGTTAACTCTTGTCAATCCGACTGCGTTTCATTAATCCCAGAACATCGCAATTCTGCGTGTTCCGCCGTTTCAAGCAGAAAAAACATTGTCCCAACGAAACAGTTGGGATGTAAATCGCTGAAATCTATTACATCTAAAAAAATAACTACGATGATCCTTTCTGTTATAACCCTCCGCAATTAGTAATTCATTGCGGCACAAACCATCAAGTACCCTGTATATTGGTGGCTCATCTTTTTCTATGAGTAAGCGTCGTTTCAGGTAACCCTGCAAATGCTGATCGCTGTTATCTTCGGTAACCATATCAATTTCGAGCATTGCAAATTTTTCGCGCAAATCGGCATGTAAATTTGATCGTTTAGAAAACCCAATTACCATATCGATTGCGGCACATGCTGCGGCAAATGCGCTAAGGTATTTAAGCCAATCTGCTGCGTCACCATCCTTCCCAAGATCGAATAAGAAAGACCCTGCCATAACAATCGTTAGAAGGCTGGTGATACGGTGTAATTGTTCGAAAAATGCACGTCGTCTGTCATGGTATCTAACTGATCTGCGAACATCGAAAAGCAATCCCCATTTTTTTGCGTCCAGTTTTAGTTTTGGTACGTCTTGCGGATTGTTCATTAGTCACTCTCATCATGCGGTAACGGAGGTGGTGGTGGCATGCTATTCTGCACTTCAAAGATTTTGCCTTTTTCTGATTTTACCAGGTCGGCATAATTTAAACTCTCAGTTATGCCAGCAGAGTCATTAGTATTACTACGATCATTGCTTGTGTTGGATGTGGATGGTTTTCTATTTTCACTCATTTTAGATTCACTAATTAGTTGGTTTTAAGAGTTACAGGCTTGTGACTTTCATAAATTATTTGCTGATACGCGCACCCCTCCAAAATTACTCAACTGCAATATGAGTGGTCCACATATTGTTTTTTGCCGCTACCGTTGTACGTGTAGCAGCCGCCACGAGGACCGATGTGATAATTACCGCTGCCGCTCGGTGCGCTGGGTGCGTTGCCGCCATATCCCGAGCCACCGGTCGAATGCTTGCCTGTTGTCGATTTCCGCTTGCTAAAAAAGCCGGATGATGAACGGCGACCTCTAACATCCATAAGCCCAGGACAATCGGAACGCTCCCATTTATCTTTGGCTTTTGCGTCGGCCGTGGTTTGCCATTGCATATTTGTTGGTGCATCTGCGCCGCCGCAGGCCAATGGTTCTATGTGATCAATCACATAACCGGGGCATGCGCCTTTAGTATTGCCATTGGTGGGGCAAGGATGCGCCTGTTTAAAATCCCTAATTGCTGTTTGGCTTCGGGCTTGGCCAGCGTCGGCACTGCCGATGATGAAAGAAATTACAGTTACGATAGTCAGGATAGTCTGTTTCATAAAAATTCCGTTTTAGTCCAATTTGCCAAATTTAGTATTTTCAGCAATCTCCGCCGCAAAGTGGCTGGCATGTTGTTTCGCAGTTTCCAGTAAATCGGGCTCCAGTTTGCCGCAGTAGATTTCGGCATTGCTCGCGTCGCCGATACCTAAATGTTTGCTGCCTGAGTTCAGCACGACCAAATACCATGCGCACGCCAAAACCGGATTTTTCTGTTGGCCGTGATAGGGCTGTGCGGCGAAGCCGTAGGCTATATTGCGTTGAGCTTGGTAATTGCCTTGCAGTGCCAACTGCATAACTTGACCGAAATTGTCCGGGTCGGTTTGGTCAACCCCATAAGGGTAACCGTCTGGCACAGGCGTAGAAGTTGCATCGGATTGGGATGCCAGTTGAATAGCGGGTGCGGATGTTGGCAAATAGTCGGCTTGTTCTTTGGTAGCCATATAGCCGATGGCGGCAATACCAATCACGAGGCCGCCTAGGACTTCGTACCATTTCAGATCGATATTCATATTCCATTACCCTCGCCGGCAAAGCCTTCGCTATGCACAGCACTCGAATGAGTACCCAGCCCTAAACCTGAGATCGGGAGCTCCGGGTACTGAGCCAAAGAGTTTGCCCGGTCGACCGCTCTGCCGGTCTCTGCTAATAGTTTGCTGACACCCAGTTGCACATCGCGCGCGCTATGCCGGTAATTGTCCAGCAGCGCGACCTCCATTGGCGTCACGGCCGCATTCTGCGTGCGTTGTCCGGTCAATACATAGGCAACATCCACCCCGCTGTTAGCGATTGCCGCCAGGTAATTCGAATCCGGAAAACGTTCCCCTTTCTCGTAATGCAACTGCGCTTGTTTGCGCACGCCGCCGATGTCTCCGAATGCACTTTGACTCAGTTGCAGACGCTCCCGCTCTTCCTTCAATCGATCACCAAAATTACTCATACGAATACCAAAAAAGAGTTGACAGGTACTCAAATGAGTACCACAATGTACGCGACTGAATTACACAACGGAGCTTATCACATGTCAGCAGCAGTCGATAGAGACGCGGCGCTACACGCGCTGCGAAAACGCGGTAGCACGCTCAAGCAATGGGCGAAAGACCAAGGATACGGCTACCGCAATGCCTCCAATGTCATTCGCGGCACCAGTCGCGCGCACTTTGGGCAGGGCCGCGAAATTGCGGAGAAATTGAACAAGCTGATTGAGGAGACCGGCAATGTCTGAGCAAGAAATCGATTTGGGTATCGGATTGCCCAGCGTTAGTGACGTAGTCGCTGGAAACATCAAAATGCCGACAACCCAACACGGCGTTTTAGTCGACGGCGCAATCGCTGGAGCGTTGGATAGTCAGTTGGCGGAGTGTCTGAGCGAATTCGGCATCAACGGCTTATCGTCTGAAGAGCTGTTTCAAGCCGGCATTGAAGAACTGAATCGCAGTGTGCTGCATACCTGCCGCGCCGGCTTCGCATTTTGGGCGGCTCAAGAGTCTATCAAGGCCGCCGCCGGCGCACAGGACGATAGTGACGACGAGGTAGTGCGCCGCGGCGCACTCGGTACCTTTATCGAATGGATTGAAGGAGCAGGCCTCGCGAAAGAGCGGGTGTACGAGGCCATCCGCATCGCCAAGTTCTTTAGCCGCCTGCCGAACGCCAAGCGCGCACAGATGCTGAAACTCGGCAAAAAGCCGGTGTTGTTGCTGGCAAAAATGCCGCAGGAAGTGATTGACCAAGCGGCAGAGAGCGGTAAGGACATTCTCGACGAAGCCGAAACAATGACCTACGACCAACTGCGCGATTTGCTGAAAGCCGCCGAGCGGCGCAACCAGCAACTGAACGCCGAGGTCGAGCACCGTGACGCCCTGATCAACAAATTCAAGCAGCGCGACAACCGCGACTACGAGTTCCATTGGAAAACTCACACCGTCCGCGAAGAGTGCTTGGCGTACCAAGCCGAATGCGAAGTGGCGTTAAACAGCCTGCAAGCGGTGTTTAACGAGCAGTTGAACGATATGGAAGTGGCTGAAAAAGACCTTCGTATTGAACAACTGTGGGTAACGGCCAACGTTATCGCCGCCCGCGCGGCTGCGGTAATTGGGCATATTGTCCAGCACGTGCACCATGCTGATTTGCCCCACACCATCACCAGCAAGCACATGCTGACCGACGACGAGGCGCAGCGCTGGCTGCTGGATTACCCGTTGATTGAGCGCAAGCACGAAGCGGCCAAAGCCAAGCGGGAAGATGCACGCCCCAACCGCCCAGGTCGGCCGAGCAAAAAGGACAAATAGAGGGCATGAGCCATGCGCCGCAACGCCAATCCACTCGTACAACAGATGGCCGATAACAGCCCCGCCGTGCGCCCCACTGCCCAGGTCATCGCGCTACGCCAGCGCGACCCTTGGAAAGAGGCCAACGACAGCCAGCGCGCGGTCGCTACGGCGCGGTTCGATATCGTCAACACCAATCTGGACATGGAGCGCAACGGGTTTAGCGCCAACAAAGCCATCGAAACCTTGCTGGCCCGCGCGGAAACCGGCGCGCTGCATCCGTACCTGCAAAACGCGATGAAGACGGCCGCCAAAGCTAACCGCGCTGCGCCGACCCGCAGCGTGTTGTTCGAATGGTTGAAGGTGGTCAAAGCCGGCGGCGGTAGAGTCGATCTGTTGGAACAACACAAGGGCCGCGTCGTCACCGAACAACCGGCCTGGTGGGGGCCGGCGCTGGAGTATTACAACCAGCCCAGCCAGCCAGAAATGTCGGTGGTCTGGCGGCAACTGGCCGAGGTGGAAGGCTTTGCCTGCACCTACGACCAGGTGCGCGGCTATCTCAACAGCGTCCCAGCCATGCTCGGCCGCCACAGCCCGGCGCGGATTGGTCGCAAGCTGTACCGCTTGACCGAGAAGGCTTACATCCGCCGCTGCACCGAGCGCGCTTTGCCGGGCGACGTGTACGTTGCCGACGGTTACATGGCCGACATTTACCTGGTCAACCCGATCGACGGCAAGTTTCCTTGGCGGCCCGAGCTGACCGTAGCGATGGATCTGCGCAGCCGCTTTATCGTGGGCTGGCGGGCCGACGAGCACGAAGGCACCACGGCCGTGCAGAACTTGTGGGCGGAAACTTTCGCCCGCTGGAACCACGTGCCCCTGTTTCTCTATGTGGACAACGGTTCTGGTCATAAAAACAAGCTGATGAGCGACGACATGACCGGCTTTTACGCCCGCCACAACATCGAAGTGATTCATGCCATACCCGGCAACCCGCACGGCAAAGGCTGGATCGAACGTTTCTTTGTGGAAGTGAAGCGCGACTTTCTGAAAGCCTGGCGGCCGGCGTTTTACTGCGGCGACGACATGTGCGACGAGGTCCGCGCCGAAACCATCAAAGCCGTCAAAAGTGGCAAGTTGCAACCTCCCACATTGATGGAGTTCGCAGACGCCTTTAACGCCTGGATCGCCCGCTACGTGCAACGTCAGCACCCGGAGAACAAGCACGTCAGCCGCGCCCAGGTGTGGGGCGAGTTGTCGCCGCTGCCGCCGCATGCCGACCTGCTGGAAATGAAGCGCCAGGCGGTGGTGCTGACCGTTCGCCGGGCCAGCATCACCCACAACAAGCGCCAATACGGCCATCCGGACCTGCATGCCTACAACCACCTGCAAGTAGTGCTGGAATACGACCTGATGGACAACAGCGTCGCTGTCATCCGCACCCAGGACGGTCGCTGGATCTGCGATGCGCATTTGATCAACGCCGTCGACGCGGTGGACAAAAACCGCCTGGAAGAACGCCACGACAAGCGGGTGGAAGACCAGCGCAAACGCTTGCAGCGCAAGGTGGACGAACTCAACGCCCGCGCCGGCCTGGTCATCGACGCCGACGCCGTCGCCAGCGAGGCGCAAACCCTGTTGGACAGCACGCCGGCCCTGCCGGAAACCATTGAGATTGATCTTTTTAACTTTGAGTAGGTAACAAAAATGAGCAATGACATCAAATTTACCCATGCGATGAGGTGTAAACAGCACCTTGAGAAGCAGCTGAATCTTTCAGAATTGTGGATAGTTTTCAATGTTGACGTCAGGACATTAGAGGTAATCGATATTGGATGCGAAACCGCATTGACGTTCAAAGGCCTTCCCGATCAATCGCATGAATATCAGTTAACTGCACTTCTTAAAGGACTGATTGAGCTGTTTATTCATCGCCTGGACAAACACTTTCTGGCGGCAATACAGCCAATCGATTTCACGCATTTTAATCGTCAGTTTGATTTGTTTTTGGACACCCTGCGCGACGCAGAAGGCCGGGTGTTCCTATGAGCAACTACCCCCAACACTACACGCCGGACGATATCGCCCTGATCGAACAGATCAAAGGCTGGCTATCCGAGCGCGACTACAAACAAGCGGCCCTGGCCAGGCTGGCCCGCGTCTCGGCCAGCACGCTGAGCCAAATCCTGGGTGGCAGTTATGCCACCAGCCCCAGCAAGATGCTGGTCAACGTCGCCAACGCCATGAAACACGCCGACGACACCGCCAGCGATACCGTGGCGCCGGTGGAAACCAGCGTGTTCCGCCTGGCGTTGACCGCCTGCCAAATGGCCCGTCGCTACCGCAACTTCGCAGTATTGAGCGCCTTCGTCGGCACCGGCAAGACCTTTGCCGTCAAGCATTACCAGCGCACCACACCCAACACTTACTTAATCGAGGCCACGCCGACCATGACCGTGCAAAGCCTGATCAAGCTGCTGGCCCGCACCGTGGCCGGCTACGAGGGCAAAGGCAGCATCGACGACAAGTTTCAGGCCGTCATCAGCAGCCTGCAGAACACCGACAGCCTGTTGATCGTCGATGAAGCCGACACCTTGACACCGCACGTGCTGCACACCCTGCGCCGGCTGCGCGACCTGGCCAACATCGGCATCGTGCTAGCCGGCACCGAACACCTTACCGGCCTGATTCGCCCGGCCCACGGCCAGTTCGACCAAATCCGCAGCCGCACCGGCTTCTGGCCGGAAACTGTCAAGGGCATCACCGCCGACGATGCCGCCGCATTGACCCAGGCCGCGTTCGGCGACGAGGACGTCAGCGACGAGGTGGTCAAGCGCCTGTATGCCTATAGCAAAGGCTCTGCACGGATGCTGATCGAGGGCTTGGTAGCCGCGATCCAGCAATTCCGCGGCAACCGCGAGCTGAACGTGGCGCTGGTGGATGCGGTGGCCAAACAGGCGTTGTGCCTGCAATCGGTTGCGTAGGAGGAACCATGCCGTCACTAATCAAAGTTGAAGACTTTTCTGTCGCCGAGTTGATCGTCTATGCCAAGCGCTACGCCTTCCTAAGAGAACGCAACTTGGACGCCATCGCCCAAGGCGGCATTTTCGCCGGCCAAACCCCGGAAAACTTGGTTTTGAGCGGCGATGAATTAGATGCGGCCATTGACGCCGCCATCGCACGGGAGACCAGCCAATGAGCATTGTCATCATCACCCTCCGCGACACCGACGACGGCGTGGAGATTAAACGGTCGGACGTTTCCGGCCCGGGGGAAGTGAACACGCCGGCCGAGATCCTGGGCGCGGCCATGTTCGAAAACGTCAACCAATACCTGAAGCGCCATCCGCAATACGGCAAATCGGTACCGAAAAATCAACATCTGCATTAGGAGGCCCCATGCAACGCAACCCTCAGCGCCGCAATGTCGACGAGATTCGCAACGACCTGATGGCGGCCTATCAACAACGGCGCTCATCAGATGCCAGCCAACAGATCGTCGCGTTAAACAAAATTATTGATGAACAGCATGCGGAGTTGCGGCAACGAGACTGGCAGCTGTTTACCGCCTGCGCCACGGCGGTGATTGCCGCTATCACCGCCGGCATTGTGCTGTATCACTGGCTGGCCGCGCCGGTGATTGGCGTCGCCGGCCTGGAGTGCCGCCTGTGAGCAACGCCTGCGCCGTGCCATGCCCCTACTGCGGCAAGGACGTCGATATCGTCCAGGCGCTGGAAGTGGCGGCCGGCAACGAATGGACCGGTTTACTCAACGGCCTGCCGATCAGCCTGGTCGGTGCGCTGCTGCGCTACCTGGAGCTGTTCAAGCCGTTGAAGCAGGAACTGCGCTGGTCCAGGCGTTTGGCCCTCACCAAAGAATTGGTGCCGCTGATCAAAGACGCGCAGATCAAGCGCAACGGCATCGCCTATTCGGCGCCGGCAGCGATTTGGGAAGCGGAGATGATGAAGCTGGTGGTCAACCGCCCCGAATCGTTAGTGCTGCCCCTCAAATCCAACGGCTATCTGCTGAGCATGATCGCCGGCCGCGGCGAGCGGGCGGCCGCCAAGCTGGAGCAAGACAAAATCGAGCAACAGCGCAATCGCAGCAATGTGGCCGGTGCGCCGGTGTCGGTGGTCAGTCTCGCCGCCCAGGCACAAACCAAAACCAAGAGCAAGCCGCCGGCCGGCTGGAAAGGCCCGGTGGCGCCAAATGACACCTCGTAGGCTGGGTAGAGCAAAGCGAAACCCAGCACAACGCAATCAACGCTGGGTTGCACGTTGTTTAACCCAGCCTACGTATCATGAAACATAGGAGCCACACATGGCCAAACGCATTAAAGCCCCCGCAGCGACTTATGCCTGCCAAACCAAAGAACAAACCCAGGCCGCCATCTGTGAGCTGGGTTTGGCACAGCGCGAATTGACTCGCATCGAAACCGAGATCAACGACGAAATCGCCAAAATTACTGACAGCCGCAAAGTGCATATCGAGGCGTTAAAAACCAAGATCGACGCCCTGTTAAATGGTATTCAAACCTGGTGTGAAGCCAACCGCGCTGAATTGTGCAAGGACGGCGGCAAGACCGCCAACCTGATCACCGGCGAAGTCAGCTGGCGGCAGCGTCCGCCCAGCGTCAGCGTGCGGGCTGTCGACAAGGTGCTGGAAACCTTACGCAATCTTGGCCTGTCGCGCTTTATTCGCACCAAGGACGAGCTTAACAAAGAAGCGGTGTTGGCCGAACCGAAGGCCGTACAAGGTATTGCCGGGATCACCATCAATACCGGTGTGGAAGATTTTGCCGTCGTGCCGTTCGAACAGGACATTGCGTAATGGACGCCCGTATCCGCCAACTCCGCGATCGCGCCCGGCATCTGGCCGATGCCGCGCGCAACGCGGACAGCATGGTCGATTACAACCGGTTGATGTCCGAATCGGCCAAAGCCGAAGACGAGGCCGACGAGCTGGAAGCTCAGCGCTACGATCGGGAGGCCGCTCATGGCTGATTTGCTGGCGCACTACATCAAGCTGGTCGGCATCGCCAAAAGCTGGGCAGAGAAGCACCTGCCCGGTTGGGACGACGACATGCACCGCACCTTACTCGCCCGTCACGGCGCGACCGAGCACAATGGCCATATCAGCGCCAAAACGCTGAACGTGCCGCAACTGGCTAACGTGCTGGACGACTATGCCGCCCGCGGCTGGCCACGGCGGAAAACCTACAATGCCGGCGGCAATAGCACTAAAGCCGTATCGCCGCAGATCGGTCTGATCGTTAAGCTATGGGGCAATCTGGGCAAGGCGGGCAAAATCGCCAACGCCTCTCGCCCGGCGCTGCTGGCCTTTTGCGCTAGACAAACCGCCCACAACGTACCCGACCTGGACAGCCTGACCGACACGGAGCGGCAGGCCATTATCGAAGCACTCAAAGCCTGGATGGCTAGATAGAAATGGATTTCCCCGACGTCGCCCCCGAACTGTTAGCCACGCTGCCGCCCGTGTTGCGGGCGATCGTGCGCGCGCTCGGGTTCGTCCGCGCCCAGGAATGGCTGCGCGACCACGGCGGCGTCAATGTGGAAATCCCCAAATACAAATCGGTGGCGCTGGGGCTGACTCCGGAGGAATTGCAGCGCATGGCATCCGTGCTGGAGCCGCATCTGGATGCCGACCGCCGATTTTGGTGCCCCAAGGCCGACAAGCTGTTCAATCTGAGCCGCAATGCGGCGATTATCGCCACCGCTCACCGCGACAGCATCAACCGCCAGGCCCGGCAATTCAACCTGTCCAGCCGGCAGATCACCAACATTCGCCGCCAGGCCGACACCGGCGTGCAGCTGGATTTATTCGATTGATCGACCATTTTCGCGGCCCCACGAAAATGATGCAGAACAAGCCCCACGGGGGCACGGCTCCAGCGCGCGGTGAGCCAGCTACAAAAAACACCCGCAGCGGTCCCGGTGACTACCTCCCATCGGCGCAACCGTCGGCATGGCCCCACGAGACGGGGCCGTTTATACTGGTCCGGAGTTGCCGCGCCGGACCGCTTTTATTGAGTTTGTAGGGTTTATGATGAAAATTTCCGAGCTGATCGAATTATTGAAAACATTCCAAAACCAGCATGGAGACCTGCCCGTGAATGTTGTTTGGGAAGGCGTGAAACACGGCGTTGACCGAGACTGTCTGTACGTGAGCGGTGACATACTGTTTATCGACGGCGAAGGCGGGGAATGGTTGATGCCCGTCAGCCAAAACCGAGAGGATCATACCCGGTGACTACCTCCCATCGGCGCAACCGTCGGCATGGCCCCACGAGACGGGGCCGGTTTTTCATTAATCGATATACAGGCCGCACACGGCGCTTAACGGTATTGATCGCCCCCGTTGCATAGCCCAAAAACGTTTAAACGCGCCTGCGAGGTTTTAAACGGGGTTTTGCCGCCAATGCAATCGGGTTATTATCGATAACTCGTTCGGATACTAACAACCCGCCCCTGGAAACATTTCCAGCCTCTTTTTACACCCCTCAAACCCCGATACTGGCCTCAACTGATTTACCGAGGCCGTCATGTCCAAACCCGCTGTCAAAGTCGCATCCCTTGCGTTCGAAATCGCCGTCGGCGGCAATGTGCCGACCGAGGCGCATTTATTGCCAGTCGGTCCATTTCGCGCCGGCGACGGTCGTCCGTGGGATTGCGACGCTTGGCAACTGGACGCGACGATTGCCGCGAACGTGATCCAGCGCCTGCTCGACCGCAAGAACGACACCCTGATCGACTACGAGCACCAATCACTGCGCTCCGAGTGGAACGGTCAACCGGTGATCGCCGCCGGCTGGTTTCATGACATGGAGTGGCGTGACGGCAAAGGCCTTTACGCCATTGGCGTGGACTGGACCGCCGTCGCCAAACAACGCATCGCCGACAAAGAGTATCGCTACATCAGCGCCGTCTTTTACTACTACAGCGCGACCGGCGAAGTGCTCGACGTGATTTCGGTCGCGCTCACAAACACACCCGCAATCGACGGCCTTGACGGCCTGGACGATGACGACGGCATTGCCACCCTTTCCAAACGCTTTTCCTTACCCGATCTCAATCCGGAGACCACCGACATGCCAAGACCCGAAGAAGAACTCGCGGCGCTGCGCGTCACGCACGCCCAAGCCGAAACCGCCCTGGCGGCACTCACCGCCGAACGCGACACGCTGAACGCCAAAGTCGCCGCGTTGACCACCGAGCGCGATACCGCGCTGGGCGAATTGGCCGCGCTGAACAAGCAAATCAACGACGACAGAGCCGCGGCCGAAGCCCAGCAAAAAACCGACCTGATCACCGCCGCGTTGACCGACGGCCGCATGGCGCCGGCATTGAAACCCTGGGCGGAAAAGCAAAGCCTGGCCGCGTTGACCGAGTTTTTGCAAACCACCGCGCCGTTGCCGATCACCGAACGCCAGGCCGGCGCCGGCCATGCCACCGGCACCGCGGCATTAACCGCCGAGCAAAAGAAAATTGCCGATCAAATGGGCGTGACGGAAGAAGAGTTTCTGGCCACGCAAAAAAAACACGCCCGCTAATCGCCGGCACCGCACTTTAACTTAGGAGATACCGATGCTGACGCAAGCGCAACTCGACGCACTCAAAACCTCGCTTCAGGCCAATTTTGATAAGGGCTTGGTTGATACTCCCTCGAACTGGGCCATGATCGCTGAGCTGATGAAATCCACCAGCAAAAACAGCACCTACGCCTGGTTGACGCAATGGCCGTCTTTCCGCAAGTGGGTCGGCTCCAGGTTGCATAAAGCGATCGCCGAAAAAGCGTATACCGTCTTCAACGACAAATACGAGGCGACCATCGACGTGCAGCGGACGGATATCGAGGACGACGATTTCGGCCACTATGCCAATTCCGCCCGCGGTCATGGTAAAGCCGCCGCGCGCTTGAAAGACGAGCTGATTTTTGGCGCGCTGCTGGCCGGTTGGTCGACCAACTGCTACGACGATCAGTACTTTTTCGACACCGATCATCCGGTCTATGCCAATGCCGATGGCACCGGAGCCGTGACCGCAACCTCCAATATCCAGGCCGGCGCCGGCGCGCCGTGGTACCTGTTCTCCGATGCCGCCCCGGCGCTGTTTTTACAAGAACGGGTGCCGGCACAATTGGAGGCTATGGGCGCCGGAACGACCAATTATTTCGAGAATGACGTGTTCAGTTTCGGCGGCCGTTGGCGCGGCGCGGCAGCATACGGGTTTTGGCAATGCTGCTACGGCTCAAAGGCGACGCTGAACGCGGCCAATTTCGACGATCTGTACAACCGCATGTTTGCCCAGGTCGGCGATGGCGGCATCAAGCTCGGCACGGTGCCCACTCTGCTGGTCTGTGGCCCAACCAATCGGGCCGCCGCGGAAACGCTGCTCGACAAAGAATATCTGGCCGGCGGCGAGAGCAACACCAACTATCAGCGCGTCAAACTGCTGGTGACTCCGTGGGTGGCGTAGGCCAATAACCGTAGGCCGGGTAGCGCGCTCGCGAAACCCGGCACAACCAATCCGAGGATTAGAACATGTCGAATACGAAATACGTCCGTATCAACCCGCGCACCCAATTGACGACCCGCCACCGTGCCGGCATCGGCTTTAGCCAAACCTGGAAGCAGGTGGACGTCGACGCCGCCACACTGGAGGCCATCGAAGAAGACCCCTATCTGGAAGTAACCGACCACCCGACGGTGCTGGTCGAGCTGCCGGCCGTCAGCCAGATCGGAGCGATCGAAGCCGGCCAAGAGCCAAATAACACACCCGAGAGCACTGCAACTGATGAGGGATCGACTGGGGAGACTGCGGCGGAAGGAACCGATACCGGTACCGCCTCCCCGGTGGCCAATACGGCCGATGCTGACGCGGACAACGAAAACCCAACCGAAAGAGACCCGGAGGCGCCGGCGCCCGAGGGTCTCGCTACCGGTGACGAAATTAAAACGGGCGGCGACGCCCCGGCGGCGGATGCCGCTGACGCTGGAGCGGATGGCACCGCTGCCACGGATGGCGAACAACCCGCGAACACCGCTGAAAAAACCGAACATCAACACAAGATTGATGTCATTAAAGCGGCAATTCAAGCCTTGGATGTTGGTGTTGCCGATAACTGGGTTGCTGACGGTAAACCCAAAGCCGCGGCGTTGACTGTTGCGCTTGGTTACCCGGTAACCGCTGAAGACCGCGATGAAGCCTGGGCACAAATCCAGTCCGAACGGAGCGCCGGCTAATGCCCTTCGCCACCCGCGCCGACCTACTGGCCCGCACCAACGCCCGCCGTCTGGCACAGTTGGCGGTGCCGGCCGACATGGTCATGCCGCCGGAGGCCGCGCTACGCGTCGCCATCGACGGCGGCGACCTGACCGGCTATAGCGCGGACGAGCAAACCGCGCTGGCCGGCGCGCTGGATGCGATCGACAAATGCCTGGCCGATGTCGATGCATTGATCCTCAGTTACGGCATTCCGGACACGGTGCAAACCACCTTGATCGCCCGCCTCGCCTCGACGGTGGCGCTGTATTACCTGCACGGCGCCGAGCGGATGACCGACGATGCCGCCAAAGCGTATCAAGGCGTCATCGACACGCTGAAGGCCCATGCCCGCGGCGAGTTGAATTTGATCCCACCCGAGCCGCCGTTGCCGACCGATCCGGTGGTATCCGGCGACCTGGTGCAGTTCGAAAGCTCGGCCCGCCGCTACGGCGGCACGTCCACCGTAGTCGAGGATTGGTAACGTGATTTCGCTAACGCCTGTGCTCGAACACCTGCGCACCAAACCGGCTGCATTTCCGCACGCCTGGTTCCGCGATTATGGTTTGGCGGCGGAATACGCTCAGATCGATTTAGACCGCCTGCCGCTGCCGGCGTTATGGCTGGTCCGCGGCCCCGATAAGGCCGATGCCGCCGATAACGAGGGGCGCGCGGAAAACATAGGGCTGGCATTCGACGCGGTGATTGCGATTGAGAACATCCGCACCCAGCGTGCCGGCGAAACCGACGACGTGCTGCTGGCCTACCGCCACGCGGTGCGCAAATTGCTGCAAGGCTGGGACATCGAAACGGACGTTAAGCCGATCCGCTTTAAAGGCGGCAAGCCGTTGGAATACACCGCCCAAGACATCTACTGGGCCGATCGATACGAATTCTCGGCCCTGATCACCAACTATTTACCCGACCCAGGCGCCTACGACAGCCTGGTTTACACTGGAGCCCCCGCGCTATGACTATCTCATTTGACAATATCCCGCAGGCGCTACGCTATCCGGGCGTCTATATCGAAATCGACGGCAGCCAGGCCGGCCTGGGCGACGACATTCCGGCGGTGTTGCTGGTCGGCCAAAAACTGGCGGCCGGTAGCGCCGTGGCCGGCGAGATTACCCGGATTAGTTCTGTCTATGATGCTACCGTAAAAGCTGGCGCCGGCTCGATGTTGGCGCAAATGGCGGCGCGTTACCGGGCCATCGACGCGACGCTGGATCTGTACATGCTGCCTTACAGCGACAACGGCGCCGGCGTGGCCGCGACCGGTACCATTACCGTGACCAACGCTGCCACGGCCGACGGCACCCTATCATTATATATAGGCGGCCGCTTGGTCTCGGTAGGCGTGACCAGCACCATGACCACCGCCCAAATCGCCACCGCGATTGCCGCCGCGTTTACCGATGCCGATTTACCGGTGACGGCCGCCGCCGTGGCCAGCGTGGTGACGTTGACCGCAAAGCACAAAGGCACCTGCGGCAATAACATCGATATGCGCTTAAATCTGTACGGCGAACTCAAGCCGACCGGTTTGGCGTTGACCTTGACCGCGATGGCCGGCGGCTCCGGCGACCCGGCGCCGGGCAACCTGGCCACATTGCTGGGCGCCAATCGCTGGTACCGCTACATAGCACTGGGCATCAACGATGCCGCCACACTGGCCGCCTGGCACACCGAAAGCCAGCGCCGGTATCAACCGCCGGTGCAGGCCGGCTTTAGGTGCTTCACCGCCCATCGCGGCGATTACGCCGCAGCGGCAGCGTTTGGCGAAACCAAAAACTACGAGCACATCTGCGACCTGTCGCTGGAGATCAACCCGACACCGACCTGGGAAGCGGCGGCGATATTGTGCGCGGCGGCCGCGCCCAAGCTCTACAACAGCCCGGTGCAATCGCTGGAAGGTGTGGCGCTGACCGGCATGGTTGGCGTGACCTACCACGACTGGACCAACGCCAACAGCTTGCTGTTTAAAGGCATGTCGGTGATGCAAATCGCCCAGGACGGCAGTTGCTACATCAAGCGGCTGATTACCCTGCACCAGCGCCGGCCGGACGGTTCGCCGGACGATGCCTACCTGGACGTCAATACGCCGGAAACACTGGAGCGCGTGCGCTACGAGCAACGCGTCGGCGCCATCAAGGCGTTCGTCGGCACCGCCGCGGCCAAAACAAACGAAGGCTATCGGCCGGGCCTGCGCATCACCACCGAGGATAGCGTGCGGGCATTTCTGCTGAGCCTGTATCAAAACGTGCTGATGCGCGAATACGGCTGGGTGCAGAACTACGACCATTACAAAACCACGCTGGTCGTCGAACAAGACCCAGACAATACGAGCCGGTTCAACTATCTTGATACGCCGATCATACTGTCGCCGTTCCAAATCCTGGCCGGCCGCGCACAGTTTGCGAAGCGGGTTTAACGGTCGGGCAAACGCATTTGAAACGGGATTTATTGGAGATTTAAACCATGGCCGAATTAAACAACATCCGCACCATCTCGGTGCCGTCCATCGGCAAATTGCCGTTGGCAACGCCGGCCGGCACCTTCACTCCGGCCGGCGAATCGCGCGAACACAAACCCGGCCGTCTGCCGGAAGACGGCGGCTTTTTGACCGGCTACAAACCGGCCGTGCTGGAGCTGAACATCAATCTGCAGGCGGGCGTCGATTTGGATGCGATCAACGCCATCAAAAATGAGACAGTCACGATCCGGCTGGAAAGCGGCCAAGTCTACATGATGCCGCAAGCATTTAGATCCGGCGATCCGGCCGGCTGGGGCGATGGCGAAAGCAAGATCACCATCATGAGTAATACGTCTGAGAGGATTTCGTAAATGGTTGCCCGCGTAGCTCGTGAGGAATGGGACTTCGATTCCATTGAGGATTTTTTTGCTGAGGGTGGCGCCGATTACGGCGAGGGGGCCGTGGTAATCGGTGGCACCCGCCACGTTTCGGGATTGATTCCCAATTCGACAAAACAAGCCCATGCTCTATTCAATACCGCGTTGTTGCAAAAATGGTTGAATTCAGGCACCGGGCGCGTGGATATCACCCTGCCGGGCACATATGCGTTTGCCGGCGGCGCCGATCCCCAGGCTATCTGCACACTCCCCAGTGATGTGACGCTATATGTAGGCCCAGGCGTCATTCTCGACAACATCGCTGCAAATTTCGGCTTGTCAAAAAAAATGTTCACCAACGAGCATGCAGCAAGCCTGCCGATTACGGTCACAGCATTGACGCATGCAATGGACACTCCTGCATGGTCCAGCACCGTCACCCTCAATATTGGCGCCGTGGCAAATCCGTTTGCGGTTGATGACTACATCTACGTCCGACCAGCGTATACCGGCGGCACAGATGCTGGTGAGTTTTACCGGTATGTTTGGAAAGTTGTCGCGATCGACAACAGTGACCCCAATAACAAAAAAGTGAAATTTCGGATGCCTGTTGGCTCAGCGGGGCAGCATCCGGCAACACCGGGGCCGCTGATCTGCTATCAGGCGGATGCCAACATCAAGGTTTACGGCGAAGGCAAAATCAGGCAGGCCACTCAAAACCGTGGCTCAGACCCGTTCGGCAACACCAGCTACCAGCAAACTGTTTTAAACAAAGTTGTGAATAGCTTCATCGGTTTGGGTCTGACGGAATCCCCTGGTAGTTGTTTCGGCGCCTATGCCAATGCATTTGACTCCACTCTGGAATGTGGATATTCAGATAGCGCATTGGGTTGGTGGCTGCACGGCAACTGCTATGGCATCACTGTGAAACTTGCTGCGGGCCCAAGCAAAGATGATCTTGGCGCGATGTTCACTGACGGCGCCAACACACCTCTTTTTGACTCCGACGGCACAACGGTTAACTCTGCTGGCGACATTCTCGGCATCGAGCTTGATTTTGGATCGCACGTTCATCGCTTAGGTTCGTCCCAGGGCGTGTCGATGATTTCGGAAAATAACCACATCATCGGCGACATTGTTATCAAAAACTACCACGGTCGGGATATTAGCGGGCAGCCGTTTCATTTTGGTTGCGGTTACAACACCAACGGCTCAGGCAGATACGGAAAAATCACGTTCAAAGACGGATTCTACATCCCCCGTCGCGGCCGCGGACTGTCCTATGTGTCTAACGGCGCAGGCGGTGGTTCTGTCGACATTGAGCACATCGTGTTCGACAATTTTGTTGTTCCAGCTCAGCCGTCGGTGGACGGTAATTTAGGGTTCCAGAATGCCGGGGCTGGCATAATCTCCGTAGGTAATACGACCGGCTCCCACCGTATCCGCAAATTCACGTTGCTGAATAGTGAATTCAATTTTGACATGGGAGCCAACGCCGCCTCCGACGTAAACGGCATGTTTTTCGCAGAGCGGGTTCTGGTCGATGAATTGGAAATTCTCAACACGCCAATTAAAGCATCCGGCTCTACCCGCGTGCTAAACCCGATTCGGTCTCTGGGTGAATCTACTTCGTTCGGAATTCGTCGGATTACCATCGATAACTCCATCACCGATTGCCCTGGTGCTGGATTTATTCAAATCGCCAACACCGCGGTCGCGCCTGAGATCCACATCTCGAAATCTCGCCCGTCTGTCGCCGCTGTGTCGCTCGCATTTCAAGCGGGTGCTATCCCGAATGGCGCCAGATTTTATTTCGACGACAACGATGTCAGCGGGTTTGTTCGTGGGCTGATCTACCCGAGCGGCACTACCGCCAAGACGATCAACCTCACGTATGGCGGCACAAAAGTGCCCGGATGGTGCTTCAATCCGTCGAATGCGCAGAACATCACATACAACATCCGGTCGACTGGTGGTAACGAAGGAACCGGCGCCCAGGGTGTCGGCACCGGTAACGTGTTCAATTTGATCGGCAACTGTGCTGATCTGCAGTTTGATATCACTCAGGTGGCTCGGCTGAACGGTTCAATTTTTTACAACACAAATGCGGCAGCAGGAACGTTGGGCCAGGCAGGGTTGGTTGCGGGTTCTGGCACAGCGGCAAATAGCTGGAAATTATTAACTGATACGACAAAGGCATATTGATGAAATTACTAATCCCGTTGCGTCTTTTAAAAACGGAAATTACTGAAATCAACTTCCGCGGCTACACCACCGCCGAAGATTACCTGTCCTTCGATCAGCGGGGCGGTGTAGCGCAACGGATTGCGTTGATCGCCTCGCTGACAGGTACCGACGAAGCGTTGATCCGGCAGTTGCGCGGGCCGGATTACATCCGCGCCGAGCAGCTGGCCAGCGACATGTTGGAGGCCGATGCTACGGCGGCAAGCGAGGCTAACGCCGATCGCGTCAAGCTGTTGTCCCGGTTGACCGGCGCGACCGAAAGTGAGGTGGCGAAGATCCTCGGCGTGCTGACCGAAAAAGCTGCGTCGGCTACAACCAGCGACGAGGGCGATGCCGAAAAAAAGTCGTCCGAATCATCACCGCAGTCGGTTTAGTCGCGAAAGTGATGAACCAGCCGCTGCCGATCGTAAAGCGAATGCCGCTGGCCGAGTTGTTCATGTGGGCCAGGATGGCGGCGGCGATGGATGGGCGGAAGTTTGATTAATCCAATGTAGGGTGGATTTACCCCGGAAACATTTCCAGCCTGAGCCGCCCTGTTTTAAATCCTTAAACTCCAGTTACATCCCGTAACCGGAGTTTTTTTATGTCCAACGCTGCCGACGTCGAGTTGCGCGTCAAGTTTGTCGATAAGACCGGCAACGGCTTCGACAAATACGTCAAGCACGTCGAGCAAACCACCCGGCGCACGGAAGCCGCAGTTACCCAATCCAATGCGCGCCAGCGCACGTCATTCGAGAGAACGTCGCTCGCCCGCGAGACCTTAGGCGTTCGTTCCGAGCAGCGCATCCAGCGCGAAATTCAACAGACCGAGGCCGCTTACAAGCGCCTGGCCGCGTCCGGCAAGCTCAGCCAAGACGAGTTGACCCGCGCCGCCGAAAAGACCCGGCAAAAGATCAACGGCTTGACCAATGAGATGGGCAAGCTGACCAAAGAGCAGCAGCGCGCCGCCAAAGCCGCGAAGGACTTCGAAACCGCACAAGGGCGGATCAGAACCGGCGTCGCGGTTGGCGCCGGTTTGGTGGCCGGCGGTTATGCACTAAAAGCGCCGATTGCCAACGCGCTGTCGTTCGACGAGCGGCTGGCCAGCATGGCCAACACCGCCTATCCGGAGCGCACCGCCACCGGCCGCTTGCAGGGCGCCAAAGAGTTGGAAGCGGTCATCAATCGTTCCGTGGACCTTAAACAAGGCGGCGGCGGTACCCGCGACCAGGCTGCCGAGGCGCTGGATGCGTTGATTGCCAAAGGCACGCTGACGCGCGAGCAATCGCTGGCATTTTTGCCGACCGTGATGCGCACGGCTTACGGTTCGTCGTCGGCGCCGATCGATATCGCCAACCTGGCCAGTGCCTTGGTCGGCCAGGGTATCGTCGGCAATGAACGCGATTTGAAGCGGGCTTTAAACATGGTCACCGCGTCCGGCCAAGCCGGCGGTTTCGAGATCAAGGATATGGCCAGGGCGTTGCCCGGCCAACTCGCGGTCGGCAAAACGGCGGGCTTGGTGGGTTTGCCGGGTCTGCAAAAAATCCTGACCATGAACCAGGCGGCAGTGCTGACCTCCGGCGATACCGCGACGGCCGGCAACAATGTGCTGAATCTGTTGACCAAGCTGTCGTCCAGCGACACCGCCAAGGACTTCGAGAAAGCCGGCGGCGGCAATCTGAACAAGTTTCTGATCGATCAGCGCATCAAGGGTGTCGACGCGGTCGACGCCTGGCTGAGTTTGATCGACAAGATTTCTGCCCGCGATCCGCAGATGAAAACGGCGCTGGCCAAGCTGCAATCGGCCGGCAGCAAATCGGAGCAACAGGCCGCAATCGAGTCGATTTCGCAATTGTCGCAAGGCAATGTCATTGGTCAGTTCTTTCAAGACATGCAAGCGCGCGGTGCGCTGTTCGGTCTGCGTAACAAAGGATTGACCGACCGGGTCGGCGCTTACATCACTCGCAACAATAGCGAGTTCGGCGCCAACGACCTCAACTACCAAACCATGGCCGGCACCGGCGCCGCCGCGATCCGCAACGCCGAACAGGAAGCGGCGATCAAGCAAAAGGAAGCGATGGAGCGCTTGATCCCTACCATCACCCGGGCGGCCGATATCTTTGTCGACCTGTCGCAGAAGTACCCTGATCTGAGCGCGGCAGTGGTCGGCGCCACGCCGCCGATTATTGCATTGGGTACCGCCGCCGGCGTGTCGGCATTGGCGATGGGTGGCGGGGCTGGCGGTAGGTTTTTGAGCATGGCCGGCAAAGGCGTTAGCGCGTTGGCGGTGGCTGGCGCCGGTGCAGCGGGTTATGGCGCAGGCAGTTTGTTTGTTAAGCCGGCTGTAGACAACGTCACCCGGTTTTTGTCCGGCGATAACAACGCCACACTCGGCACCGCGTTATTCGATTATTTCAACAAAGGCCAGCCCAATAAGTCCGAAGTGCATCTGACTGTGGAGTCGACCACACCCGGCTTTATGGTCAAGCAAAAATCCAAATCCGACGGCGTCAGTGTGACGACTCGCGGCAGCACCGGCAACATCTTCAGCGGAGCCCCTGAATAATATGGCCGAGCAATCCTACCTTGACCGCTGGGCGCCGGCGCAATGGCGCGATATCGAGTTTTTGACCGACCGTCATGACGACAAGGGTGGTCGGCGCCTGGTGGTGCATGAATTTCCCGGTGCTGAAGAGCCATTGGTCGAAGATCTGGGCGGCAAGGCCTGGGACTACCAACTGAATGCGTATTTTCTGGGCCAGGATTACGACCTCGAGGTCGATGCGCTGATTGCGGAATTGAACAAGCCGGGCGCGGATTGGCTGGTGCATCCCTGGCTGGGCCGGTTATGGCTGCGGCCTCAAACCTGGTCGCGGCAAGAAAGCAGCGATGCCAACGGTTATTGCACGCTGACCATCGGCTGGGTGCCCGGCGGCGGAGCGCCGCAGGTGCCGCGTCCGGATGCGGCCGATCTGGCCATGGCCTCATTGGCGGAATGGGCCAACAGCGCGGAGGACGATTTCGATTTGTTGGCGATGGGCGAAGACGCCCTGGCCGCGTTCAGTTCCGTCACGCAAGCCGGCATGGAAATGGTGCGCCAGGCGATATCGCTGTCAGCGTTGCCGTTGTCGTTTGCGCAGAAGGTCATGACCGGCGCGCTGGGTTTTCAGCGCGATATCGCCACTCTGGCGGCAGTACCGCGCAGCTATTCCAACGCCCTGCGCGGCCTGTTGGGCGGTATCGGCCTCGGTGCCGACGATGTCGGCCTGGCTCCTGGCAGCCGGGTGCGGTTGGTGTCTCGGTTGGCAGGTGTGGCCGTGGCCAGTGCGTCCCCGACATTCATCACCCCGGCCGGCGTGTCGCTGATCGATACCACCGCGCGAACCAATATCGTTGCGGCTGCCGAGTTGCAAAGCCGGCTACTGTTCGGCGCCGCAATGCAAACGGCGCTGGCCGACTTTACCACCGAGTTTGATCGCGATATGGCGGTGCTGGCGATCGACACGGCCTACGATGCGTTGCTGCCGGCGCTGCCCGATACCTTGTTCCAAGCCGCGGTATCCGCCCGTGCCGCGGTCGTAAAAGCGGTGATGGCACAGGACTTAAAGCCGCAGCAGATCCGCGATATCGTCTCGCCGCTGCCGTCCACGGTGTTGGCGCATCGGATGCAGATCGATGAGGCCGTGTTTTTAGAGCGCAATGCGGTGCGGCATCCGCTGTTCGTCCAGGGCCGGGTGTATGGTTGAGCTGCGGTTTAACGGCCAGCGCTACGCCTACTGGCAAAAGGTGTACATCAAAAGCTCGGTGGACGATTTGGTTGCCGATATGAACTTTGCGGTAACCCGCGACGGCCTGGGCAAACTGTCGGCGCTTGATGAAAACACGGTGGTGCAGGTGTTGATCGACGATCATTTGGTGTCGACGATTCGCCCCGATATCGTCAACGAAACGGTGCGCGCGCAAAGCCACAGTATCGAGATCGACGGCCGGTCGCTGGGCCGCGAGTTTGTCGACTGTAAATATTCGAAAAGCCTGTCCGGATTGAAGCTCGACGAGATTGTAAAGCAGCTTTGCAGCACGTTTAACGTGCCGGTACAGATCGATGCCGAAACCGCCGTGGTCGCCGATTTTGCGATGCAATGCGAAACGCCCGCGAATGCGCTGATCAACGCCGCCCGCGCGGCCAACCTGTTGTTGTATCCCACCCCGGACGGTGGTCTGAAACTGACCAAGCCGACCGCAGCCGCGCCGGTGGCCACGCTGGTCTATGGCGACCATATCGAAAGCTATAGCGTGGTCGACGAATACCGGCTGCGCTACTCCGATTATCTCGTTAAAGGCTACGACTACGCCGCCAATCAGGCCTTGAAAGGTGCGGTAAAGGATGGCGGTCTGACCTATTTCCGGCCGCTGCATATCATGGCCGACAAGCTGGGCAAAAGCCTGGGCGGCTGTGACCGGCGCGCCGAACTGGAACGCAACCGGCGCTTGGCCCGTGCCCATCGCATCGATCTGGACGTGTACGGCTGGACCCACTCCGGCGGAGTATGGGAGATCAATACCCAGGTGCGGGTGGTAATCCCCTATCGCAACATCGATGGCGTGTATTTGATTGGCGACCGGATTTTTACGTTGGACGATCAGGGCGGCAGCATGACGCGATTGACGGTGATGCAGCGCGATGCCTTTATCGGCGAAGACAAGCCTGCCGCTCACAGCAAACGCAGCGCGGCCAAGAAGCCGACCAAACAGCAGACGATTTATGCATCAGATTTGGAATAGATTGCAGCTGTTGTTCTCGCAGGGCGTGGCGACGTTGGTCGGCGCCGATACGGTGCAGGCGCGGGTGCTGGATAACGAGGTACTGGATAACCTGGCGCGGATCGAGCCGTATGGCTTCAGTTATCGGCCAAAGCCGGGCGCGCAGGTCTATCTGGCGTTCCCGGCCGGCGACCGCAGCTATGGCGTGGCGTTGGTGGTGGGCGACAAGCGGTATCAAGTGGAATTACAAGCGGGCGAAGTGGCGCTGCATGACGATATCGGCCACGTCATAAAACTGGGGCGCGATGGAATTTCGATCGATGGCGGCGGCCATGACTTGAACATTGTCAATACACCACGCGTGTTGATTCCGGACGGCGATATCGTCGTCAATGACATTTCGTTTTTAGATCATGCCCACGGCAACGTGCAAAACGGTGGCGGCAATACCAGTCCGCCGGTGGGAGGCTAAATGTTGAAATTGGTCCAAGTCGATAACGGCGTATTCGATCTGCAATTCGACGATCCGGCATTGAACGATGCCGATGCCGCGATTCGCACGGTCGTTTATGCGGCGTTGTTTTCCGATGCCGAAGCCCCGGCGCGGCGCGTGCCGGATCGATACGAGCGCCGCGGCTGGTGGGCCGATCCGGAAGCCGGAAGCGGATTGTGGCATGTGCGCTGGCAAGGGCTAAGCGACGCGGCCCGGCGCGAAGCGCTGTTTATGGTGCGGCAGGCTTTGTTGGACCATGGCGTTTCCGATGTTGTCGTGGTTGAGCAGGCTGTCCCTGGAAATGTTTCCAGCCTCTTTATGCGCATCTCCGGTGCTCATAATGGCCGCAACTTCGATCTGAGCATTGAGCTGTGACCAATTACGTCCGCCCGTCGTATTCCGAATTAAAGGCCCGCATCCAAAACGACCTGGCAGCGCTACCGGCTGTGTTGGCCGGACCGTTGGCGGCCGCCTGGGCGCGAGCCTGCCACGGCGTGCACGGCAATCTGGACTGGATCGATCGCCAATGCTCGCCGCTGACCTGCGAGCTGGAACGGTTGTACGACTGGGCGGCGCTGTACGGCGTCGATCGTTTGGCCGCGACGGCGGCCACCGGTCACGTGCTGGTCACCGGTACCGCCGGCACCGATCTGCTGGCCGACACCCTGCTGCGCGGCCAAAACGGCCTTGATTACAAGGTGCTGGCTGCCGTGGAATTGGGCGCCGGCGCCACGCCAGTGGCGGTGCGCTGCCAGACAGCCGGTTCCGCCGGCAATTTGATTGCCGGCCAGAGTTTGACGCTGGTCGATCCGGTACCCGGCATCGCCGGTTCATTGACGGTCGACAGTAACGGGCTGACCGGCGGCGCAGCAGAAGAAACGCTCGAAGATTGGCGGATAAGGGTTGCCGATGAATGGCAGGTGATGGTTATTCGGGGCGGCCGCTCCGGCAAGGCGGCGGATTATCGGTTTTGGGCTAAAACCGCGCATCCCTCCGTAACCGGCGCGTTGGTGCAGCCCCATGCGTTGGGTATCGGTACGGTCATCGTCCGCCCCATTTGTAACGGGCTGCTAGACCGGTTGCCCACCCCGGCGGTGTTGGATGCGGTAGCGGCTTATCTGGCCGATATCGCCCCGGCGACCGCCGATTGGCGGGAGGCCTCTCCGATCGTCAAGCGCGTGTCAGTGACGATCGATCTTTTGCCTGGTTACGACAGCCAGGCCAATCGCGATGCGATTGTCGCGGCGCTGCAAGGTCTGGTGTTGTCCTAGTCGTCCGAAACGGCATTGTTGGCCATGGCGGAAATAGACGCGGCGATTGCCTCCGTGACCCAGCAATATACCCGTTTGGCGCCGCTGGCCGATTTGCACGTCGCTGCCGGCGAATTGTTCGTATTGAATCCGGTGACCTGGGCATGATGCAAATTCGTCCGCATACCGCCGATGACTATGCGACCGCCATCCAATCGTTGCTGCCGCCAGGTGCGGCTTGGCGATGGCCGGCTAACGGTGTCGGCCATGCGATGTTGTTGGGGACTGGCCAGGAGCTGGCCCGCGTCGAAGCCGAAACCCAAAAGGTGTTGGATCGCGCGGTAGAGATTCATCGGCCGCGGGCTGCCAATTGGCATATCAGTACGTACCGGGCGGTAGCAAACAATGCCGTGGCCGACGTCGTAGAGACTATTCCGCGCAAACCGATTCGGGTTGGCAGTCGGGTGGGCGAGCGGTTGTGGCGGGCAGATGCGGTGTTTCCGGTGCCATTGGTGCGGGTCGACCATCTATTTGGTCCTCTCCGCGTCGGCAGCCGCGTCGGCGATAGGGTGTGGGGTACGCGATCGAGGTATGTGCTGCGGGTGCGGTATTACCGATCCGTTGTTAACCCAAAAGTATTGTGGCGGGCGCTGAACGAGTTCAAGCAATCCCACGTTTTTCTCTGGTTCGAAGACATTACCGGCATCGGTGGTGAGGTGAGTTATGCACAAGATTGACGGCGCCGGCAATATCGACGGCATGTTCGTTTGGGAGGATGCTGATCTGAACCGGCCGCCGACCGAATTGACGGCTGAATGGCTCAATACAATACAGCAGGAACTGGTCAACGTGATTTTGTGGGCCGAGATGGACTTAAACAAGTCGGATAACTCGCAATTGCTGCAAGCGATGCAAGCCAAGTTTGCATCTATCGATCCGGGTGGCGATTACGCAGCCAAGGCCGCCGTGCAAGCCGACGATTATAAGATCGCGGACGCCACCGGGACTGCTAATGCAATCGTGGGTGCGTTTTTTCCGGCGATCACGTCGCTGGCCTCGGCTCATGGCACGTCCTTATTTGTGAGGGCCTCGGCAGCGAATACGATCGCGGCGCCGACCTTTACTCCGAACACTGGCACGGTCGCGGCCAAGGCCATCGTAAAAGGCAACAATCTGCCGTTGGCGCCCGGCGATATCGCCGGCGCCGGATATTGGATGGAATTGCGTTACGACTCGACCTTCGATAAATGGGTGCTAGCCAACCCGGCTCGCGGCTTGTCGAGTGCGTCGGCGGCTGTATCCGGCAGCTCGAAGAATCTGCGTTCATCGGCCACCGGCGCCAGCGTAAACATTTCGATTTCGGCCGATGAGATCGTAGTGAAGAACGCGCTGGGCGAATCAGTGACGCTGGAGAACGTCGCGGTGGTGCTGAATACTGCGTCGGTGGGTGTGAACGGACTGGATAGCGGTATTTTGGCGGCTAACACCTGGTACGACCGCTACATCATTTATGACGGCACGACGCCGGCGGCGCTAATGTGCGTGTCCGGTAATAGTCCGGTGATGCCGGCTGGGTATTCATTTAAAGCGTATGTTGGCGCGTTCCGGACGGACAACACCGGCAATAAATTTCCTGTGGGGTTTACTCAGGCCGGCGGAATGTTTCAGCCTCGGGTATCTGCCGGCGGAAATCTGCCGGCGTTGCCCGTGATGGCAAATGGGGTGGTTGGTTCCGGTATTGCGTCGGCTACACCGACATGGGGAGCTGTAGCCGTCCGAGGAGTTGTAGCCCCCCCCAACGCCACTGCGGTGCATTTTGTCGTTGCCTGTTTCACAAATAGCTCTGGCGCTCAATTCATTGTGGCGCCGAATAACCAATATGGTGGCCTGGGTCTGACGAATAGTCCGGCACCTATCGCTAGTAACGGTTATGGGTTTGCGAATTTTCAAGGTCGCGTGCTGTTGGAGTCGAATAACATTTATTACGTATCCGGCAGCGCATCGTTGACGATGTATTGCTTTGGATGGGAGGAGGCGTTATGAGTTTTGCGGTGCGCGTGGATGGGCTTGGATTTCGCACGGTGGCCGGCGTCGACGAATTGTTGCCGGGTGAGGTGTTTAGCCAAACCCAGCCGCAGTTGATTGGCATGGGCGACGATCTGGCGCAGCGTCGGGCGTTGATGGTGGTCGATGCCTGGCGTATTTTGCGAGCGCTCACCGTGTTGGGGTGGCGTGACGACGTGGAATCGCTCATTGCCGTCAGCAGCCAGGACGTGAAAGATATGTACACTCGGGCGCCTGTTTTTCGGCGATTGTCTCCCTTCGTCGAGTTAGTGGCGTCCGCTATGAATAAAACGGATGCCGACGTAGACGAGTTGTTCGAGCTGGCAGCGACGATCGAGTAAAACCGGTGCGACCTGACGCGATGTTCGAGCATCGTGCCAGGCCACCTTTCGCAGGGATGAGCTGCTTCAGGCCTAGTCACCGTGCCGTGTACACAGCGTGACAAGCCTAGTTGAAAGTGGCTATTTATGGAAATTGTGCGTTGCGGCCATTGCGGCCGAAAATTGGCCGAAGCCGAATTTGTTCGGTTGGCTATTAAGTGTCCCCGTTGCGGGACGTTGAATACCTTGAAGGCCGTCGAGCCTCTTACCCGTGCGCCACGAGCGCCCGACTGCGAGTGTTACGATGGCAAAACCAATTGTCCCGTGGGTGGGCGGCAAACGCCGCCTGGCTAAACATATCCTGCCGTTGTTTCCCGAGCATGGCTGCTACGTCGAGCCGTTCGCTGGGGGCGCAGCTTTGTTCTTTATGAAGCAGCAGGCCGAAACCGAGGTGTTGAACGATATCAACGGCGATTTGGTGAACCTTTACAGGGTCGTCAAACACCATTTGGAGGAGTTTGTACGCCAGTTTAAATGGGCGCTGATCAGCCGGCAGATATACGCTTGGTTGCGCGATACGCCGATCGACACCTTGACCGATATCCAGCGCGCCGCCCGGTTTTACTACCTGCAAAAGCTGGCGTTCGGCGGCAAGGTGTCGGATCAAACTTTTGGCACCGCTACAACAGGTAAGCCGCGGCTGAATTTGCTGCGCATCGAAGAAGAACTGTCGGCGGCGCACTTGCGCCTGTCGCGTGTGTTTATCGAGCACTTGGCATGGGACGAATGCATCAGGCGTTACGATCGACCGCACACGCTGTTCTATCTTGATCCGCCGTATTGGGGAACGGAGGGCTACGGCGTACCGTTTGGGCTAGAGCAATACGATTTGATGGCGGCGTTGGCTGGGTCCATCGAAGGCAGAATGGTGATATCGGTGAACGATATCCCTGAGATGCGCCAGGCGTTTGCCGGTTTGGAAATTGACCAGGTCGACATTAATTACACCGTCGGCGGCGGCGCAAAGCGCAAGGCGGCAAGGGAATTAATTATCCGAAATTGGTCCGATTAATTCGTTGTCCGGTTTTCAAGGCAAATCGGCGTTTATTCCCCGTCCGAAATTCAACGCCGCTTTGTCCGGAATTCAAACGCGCTTTACTCCGGTCTCAACCGCATCCACACCGTTCCACATCGTATTCAACCGCGGACTGACCCACGACGCCTTCGAACTGGCTGTCGAAGCGGCCAGCGCTGCACCGGTACCTCTGCCCGGCGCGGCTTGGCTGTTCGCTCCGGCAATCGCCGGCCTGTTGGGTTTCGGCCGCCGCAAATCGGCCGCGTGAACCAAGCAAACACGCAGCAGCGTTGTCGGGCTATGCAAGCCCGGCAACGCGTTTGCGACATGGAACAATGCAACATTCTCGATGAAAGCACACGCTTTAGGACTACTATGGCTGGCGGCATCCGCTGCATTGCCGGCCGCGGCAACGGACACGCCGGACCCGGTCTCGGCCCCTGCGGCAGAACCGGAAACGGAATTGGAGGCAGTAGAAGTCACTGCCGACGCCCCCAAACAACGCATCACGCCCAGCTTCAGCTCGATTAAAGGCGACGCGCTCAAATTGCAGCAAGCCGACAATCTGGGCCAAACCCTGCAAAACCAGATGGGCGTGGCCAACGCCTCGTTCGGCCCCGGCGTGGGTCTGCCGGTGATTCGCGGCCTGACCGGTTCCCGGGTCAGAATCATGCAGGACGGCATCGGCAGCCACGACGCCTCGTTTCTCAGCCCCGACCACGCCAGCGCCATCGACCCGCTGTTCGCCGAACAAATCGAGGTCGCGCGCGGCGCCGACACCATCCGCTACGGCGGCAACGCCATCGGCGGCATGGTCAACGTCAAGGACAACCGCATCCCCGAGCGGGTGCCGGAACGCTTGCTGCAAGGCGCGCTGGAACAGCGCTTCGATACCAACGCCGACGGCACCAACGCCGGCTTCAAACTGGATTTGGGCCGGGACCAGCTCGCGTTCAAAATCGGCGGTTTTCACCGCAACCGCAACGACACCGAAATTCCCGGCGAAGCCATCGCTGCCGACGCGGTCCGCGAACAATTCGGCCTGAGCAAGATTCTGAACGCCCGCGGCACCATCCCCAATACCGACAGCGAGAGCGTCGGCGGTTTTCTGGGTGCCTCCTGGCTGGGCGATCACGGCATGGCCGGCATGTCGGTCGGCCACTTCACCAACCGCTACGGCATCCCGAAAGGCAGCCACGGCGTCGACGCAAGCAGCCTGGACGGTCTGGAACTGATCCTGCCGGACATCGACCCGGCCTTGCTGGAGCAGTTCGCCGACATTCTCAGCATGGAAGCCCTGAACCCCGACATTCGGATCGACATGCGCCAGACCCGCTACGACTTCAAAAGCGAATGGTACGCGCCGGTACGCGGCATCGACAAAGCCGCATTCCGCTACGGTCTGGTCGACTACATTCACACCGAATGGGAAGGCCGACTGCCGTTTACCACTTTCAACAATCAGGTCGGCGAGGGCCGCTTCGAGATCGAACACCATTTTCTGGAACCCTGGTCCGGCACCCTGGGCGCCCAATGGCAGGATCGCTATTTTTCGGCGCTGGGCGTAGAAACCTTCGTCCCGCCCACCAACGGAGACACGCTGGGCCTGTTCAGCCTGCAAAAACTGAAATTCGGCCAGTGGCAATTCGAACTGGGTTTGCGTACCGAACGCAGCCGTATCAATCCAACGGCGACGCAACTGGCCTTTCCGGCTCCACCGGGACAAGTGCCGATCTACTCGGCCGTAGCCTTGCCGGACTCGTTGAATTTCCGCGCCGACTCGGTCTCGCTGACCACCAGTTGGCAAGCCACGACAGAAGCCACGCTGAGCCTGTCCTTGAGCCGCTCCAAGCGCTCGCCCGATATCCAGGAATTGCTGGCGCTGGGCCCGCACTTGTCGACCCGCAACTTCGAGATCGGCAATGTGCGTCTCGGCAACGAGACCTCTAATCTGGCCGACCTGGGCCTGGATTGGCATAGCCAAAGGCTGGCGGCAAAATTCAACGCCTACGCCAACTGGACCGAAAATTATATTTACCAGAAGCGCCAGCCCGAGGTTTTTTACAATTACCACGAAGCCCAGTTCTACCCGGCCTGCGTCAACCTGATCGAGTGTCTGCCGGTCTACGCCTACAACCAGCGCGACGCCTTATTCCTGGGGTACGAAGCCGAAGCCCAGACCACCCTGGCCGATACCCGCTTCGGCCAATTGAAGCTGACCCTGTTCTCCGATTTCGTCCGCGGCCGATTTGTCGATGATGACGTGCCGCGCCTGCCGCCACTGCGGCTGGGCGCGGAAATCGGCTTCGGCGACCAGCGCTGGAACGCCGCACTACGTTACACCAGAGGCCAAATGCAAAACCGGCCGGGCAACGACGAGACCGCCACCCCAGGCTACCACTTGCTCAACGCCTCCGCCGATTACCACTGGCGCGGCCTGGAGCCGCTGGATCTGTGGCTGTTCGCCAAAGCCAACAACCTGCTCAACGAAGAAATCCGCAGCTCGGTCTCGTTTTTACGCAACTTCGCGCCGGAGCCGGGCCGCAGCGTGGTGCTCGGCTTCCGCGCCACGTTCTAGCGACAACACCCTTGTTTCAGTCAACCCTACCGCCATCCAGGAGTTAAACCCATGCCAGCTTCGATACAGCGATCATTCTTAACCACCCGCCCATGGCTCCCCGCTCTGCCCTTGCTGCTCGCTTTGTCCGCGCCGGCACAAGCGGTGCATCTGGACGTGGAAATCTGGGGCGACGGCAATGCGATGCAAGCCGGCTTCTGCCGCACGCCGGGCGCGGTCGGCTGCGATCTGGCGCAACTGGTCGCCGGCCTCAACTTGCCGCCGAACACCCTACCGATCGAAGGCGCCACCGGCCAAATGGTGTTTTTGAGCGATTTCCGCGACTTTTCCGGCGGCCCGAACAAAACCCCCAATCCCGGCTTCCAAGCCGTGCAAAACATGTTGAATCCGGCCGAACTGGTGCGCTACCGGGCCATCGGCAAATTGCGCTACTGGAGCACTGCCGCCGGCGCCTGGGCCGACGCGCCCGGCAACGTCCGCATCAAATTGGCCGGCGGTATCGATCCGGCCACGGTAATCACCGATTTCAACCAATGCGGCGGCCAACTGTTCTGTTTCACACCCGGCAGCGGCCAGGAAAGCTTCACCTTCTTTACCGGTAACGGCATCGGCGGCAAAGCCGAAATGATCGTCGACGCCGCCAATAACCAGGGCAGCCTGCACACGCATTTAAACTTCTTTCTGGAAAGCGCGATCGGCGTGGCCGGCGGCCCGGTCGGCGCCTATTTGGTGGAGCTACAAGTCACCTCCAACCAGCGCAGCCAGGCCTCCGAACCGTTTTACGTGCTGTTCAACGCCGGCCTGAGCGCCGCCGACTATTCCGCCGCCCTGCTCGATCTGGTCGACACTCTGCCGCCGCCCCCGCCGCCGCAATTGCTGCCAAAAGCCAATGCCGGCGCCGATCGGGTGATCCGCCTGAACAGCAGCGTCGGCCTGAACGGCAGCGCCAGCAGCGATCCGCAACCCGGCCCGAATCCGCTCAGCTACGCCTGGCAGCAAACTCAAGGCCCGGCGGTGACCCTGGTCGGTGCCGCGACCGCGACGCCGAGCTTCCTGCCGCTTAAAACCGGCAATTACACCTTCAAACTGACGGTAAGCGACGGCGCCAATCCCGGCTATGACGAAGTCACCTTCAGCGTGCCGGCCTTGGGCGACATCGATCTGGACGGCGATATCGACCGGATCGACATCGCGCTGATTCTGGCCGCGGCCAGCAAAGCCCCACAGGCGACCGCCAACGACGTCCGCGACCTGGACGGCAACGGCACCATCAACGTCCAGGATGGCAGGCTGGCCCAAGCCCGCTGCACCCTGCGCCTGTGCTACCCAACCCGCCGTTAACCACGATCCTTGAACGGAGACTATCGATGTCCGCTACAACCAAATTGAACTACCCGGTGCCGGTCACCATCCTCACCGGTTTTCTCGGAGCCGGTAAAACCACGCTGCTGAACCGCATCCTCACTGAACACCACGGTCACCGCATCGCCGTGATCGAAAACGAATTCGGCGAAACCGGCATTGACAACGAACTGCTGGTACAGGCCGATGAACAAGTGGTGGAAATGAATAACGGCTGCATCTGCTGTACGGTACGCGGTGATCTGGTGCGCATCCTCGGCGAATTGTCCGACCGCCGTGAAACCGGCGATATTCACTTCGAGCGGGTCATCATCGAAACCACCGGCCTGGCCGATCCGGCGCCGGTGGCGCAAACTTTCTTCATCGAAGCGGACATCGCCGAAAACTATAAATTGGATGCCATCGTCACCGTGGTCGATGCGGTGCATGCTCATCAACAATTGCAGGAACACCACGAGGCGCAGGAACAAGTCGGCTTTGCCGATCGCATCCTGTTGTCGAAAACCGATTTGCAGGAAGCCGAAGTGGTTGCCGATCTGGAAACCCGCTTGCGGGCGATGAACCCCAGGGCGCCGATCAAGCGCGTACATTTCGGCGCCACCGAGCTGCACGACATCCTCGACATCGACGGCTTCAACCTGGACGACATTTTGAAAATCGAACCGGATTTTCTGGAAGACGTCAGCCACGAACACGAAGACGACATCAGTTCGTTCGTGTTCCGCACCGCGCGCGAACTGGACGCCGCGCGCATCCTGGCCTTTCTGGACATCATGGTGCGCGACTACGGCAACGACCTATTACGCTACAAAGGCATTTTGAACATCGCCGGCTGCGACAAAAAAGTCATCTACCAAGGCGTGCACATGCTGATGACCGAAAGCTTCGGCAACCCTTGGCAGCCCGACGAAAACAAAGAATCGAATCTGGTTTTCATCGGCCGCAATTTGCCGCGGGAAGACATGTTGGCCGCGTTGGAATCTTGCCAAGTACCGGCTTGACGGAACCGCCACCGGGGCGCAGGAAGGTTTAAAGCCAATGCCCTTAGGTTAGTCAGCCCGGCTGGAAAAATACCGCCAAGGATGGCGTATAACAGATTCCACACCCCTGTGAACGGGTGACCGCGAGCGCCGGCCCGGCGCCATGCTAAACTCGCATCCCGAGCGTCGTTAACTCGTCAGGATCGAACATGACCACCGTGCGCACCAGCCATAGCCACCCATTGCAAATCGCCGAAGTCCGGGCCAGCCCGGCCCATGGCCGGATCGGCATTACCTTTTGTCCCGGCAAGCACGACCGTTTCGCCCATACCGGCGCCTGGGAGCGTGACTTGGGCATCGATCTGGACGCCATCGCCGCCTGGGGCGCCAAGCTGGTGCTGACCCTGGTCGAACCGGCGGAACTGGTCGCCCTGAAGGTGCCGCAATTGGGCCACGAAATCAAACGCCGCGGCATCGACTGGCGGCATCTGCCGATCGCCGACTTTTCGGTACCCGGCCCCGATTTCGAGCAGCAATGGGCAAGCCACGGCCGCGACATCCGCGACCTGTTGCGCAGCGGCGGCGACGTGCTGGTGCACTGCAAGGGCGGCCTGGGCCGGGCCGGCATGATCGCCGCCCGCCTGCTGGCGGAACTGGGCATGCCGCCGGACGCTGCCATTCAAACCGTGCGCGGCGCGCGTAAAGGCGCCATCGAAACCCCGGCGCAACTGGCCGTGGTCCGCCGCACCCTGCCCATTCCCTGAGCCGGCCCATGGCGATTAGCAGGGATTTGCCGGCCATCGACACCGCCGCGCTGCAACGGGTGGGCGGACAACTGGGCAGCAACCCGGCCGGCATCTTTGAAGACCCATCCGGCAAGCGCTACTACGTCAAAACTTTGGAATCTCCTGCCCACGCCCGCAACGAATGGCTCGCCGCCCAGCTCTATCAACTGGCTGGCGCACCAACCTTGACTTACGTCGCCACGCGAGCGCCGGAACAGATCGCCACCGAGTGGCTCGCACTCGACAAGACCTGCGTCGCCCATCTCGATGCCGGCGAGCGCCGACAGGCGCAGCGCTGGTTCGGCGTCCACGCCTGGACCGCCAACTGGGACGCCGCCGGATACCACGGCGACAACCAGGGCGTGGCCGCCGGCCGAGTGCTGACGCTGGACCTGGGCGGCGCACTGGCCTTCCGCGCCCAAGGCGACCCGAAAGGCAAAGCCTTCGCCGACCGGGTCGCCGAACTCGATCAATTACGCCAAGACGCCGCCAACCCGCACGCCGTCGCCCTGTTCGGCGGCATGACCCCGGCCGACATCGCCGCCGCGATTCGGGTGGTGATAGGTATTTCAGACGAATCGATACGCCAAACCATCCTCGACCACGGCGGCACGCTCAACCTGGCGGAAAAACTGATCGCCCGCAAAGCGGATATGGCCGGGCGTTTGCCTGACTGGAATTGACGCGGCTAATTAAACGGGTCGTTAGCGAAATTCGGCGGCAACACTACAAGCTCGGATCGCCATCCGTATCGGATTCAGGAGCGTCGTCCCCAACCAACACCGTTCGGCCATCCTGCCAAATCACGGCGTAATGGCCCAAACGCCGCTTGCGTTCCAAGGTCTGCTCGGCGGTTTGGCGGAGGCATTCCAGGATGGCAAAGGCGTCAGGTATTGCGGTTGGCTTGTCGGGTCTGTTCATTGATTAGACTGATTCAAAAAATCGGGTTAGCATCGCCGAAACCGGTTCGCCGGATGAATCTAACCGACAGAGTTTTCAGACCTGCTTAGTTTATTTCAAACCCCGATTTTACCGATGCAAAAACGATATACAGAAAGAACACATGATGTTCATCAATGCGTTGCCTTATCGCCGCGCATATTCCAGAAGATATACCGTTAACTGTCTAATTCCTAGTTGGACGTCATGAACGAAGAGCGCGTAACTTGCATGTTCTGCTCGGCCGAAGATGATCTGCGTTCCACTGCGCATGTAGTCCCAGAATCGCTGGGGGGCAGAAACGCACCCGTTGGTAGGCCGGGAGTTACGTGCAACGCCTGTAATCAATACTTCGGTCAGAAGGTCGAGTCAAAAGCACTTCGAAGCTTTCCATTCATCGGCTTTCGGGTCTTAGCCGGCATCCCCTCAAAGAAGGGGGCATTACCTTACACAGACACCTCAATTGGAGCTGCCCATGCAACAGGAATGCCGGGCATTGTGGAGCTCCAGCCACGAGACAACGAAATTTCTTGTCGAGTATCTGCGGGTGAGGTAAGCGAACTCCGGGTAGTTGCGGAGGTCACAGAGCCATTGGCTGTTTGCCGTATGTTGCTCAAGATTGGGCTAGAGCAATTGGGGAAGCACTTCTACGAAGTGGCAATTTCAGATCGCGTGCTGGCCGCAAGACAATTTGCGCGACGTCCGGGACGCGGAGACCGCTGGTGGTTCATTCTCCAAAGCAAGCCGAATGAGTATGTCTTTGGCTCTGAGGCGCCTCGAGATTTTTCTGTTGAGATAGTCGAGCGGGAGGGTGTTCTTGTCTCCGCCCTGCACATGACCGGCATTTCATCGATGATTCCACTGGAGCCGACGGCCCTGCCGCCCGCTGCGGGTGAACTGCCTGAACCAGAGTTTCGAACGATCTGGGCTGTATGCTGAGCTGCCGCCCAACCCATCATTCCACCGTACCTGCGCAAAAAACCGCGCAAGCCGGTGAATTCAAACGTTAGCTCAACAAAATGAAGCCAAGTACGCTAGGAATAGTAATTCTGATCAGCGCATTCTTGTTTTTTACGTTGATCTACTTTCATGGGCTGAATGCTGCAATTCTTCTTTGTATGCATTGGGCAAAAAACTACCTCGTTTTCTTTGCTTTTGTATTAATCGCTATCCGAACAAAAAATCTGTATCTGTATTCATTCGTTCTAATTGCATTAATTTCGTTCGCTTGGTTTAAATTTTCTGAGTGGAAATATCACCTGAGTGTTGTACCCGATGCCTTGAATGTTTCAACCATTATTTATTCCAATGAAGAATCATGGGGGTTCGGTCCCGGTGGCAACGAAACGGGAATTATCGTATATGAGCTGCCGGACGGCATTGCCAGAGAAATACAAAAAGTTGGCATCGAATATTTTGCGAAGCTTCCCCAGAAAACAGAAAATGGTCGCAACTGGCAGATTTTTTATAGAAAATGGCAAAATACTCCGATGCAATTAGACCTAAATTGGGCTGACTCAGAAATTGATCAAAAAGCCATTTCAACGCCCCCTACGCAAAATATTGAAAACTACCTGAATGTGTATGGTTTCGGTATTCCAATAGACTCTTCTATCAAAGATGAAATTAATAAGGCAATTTCAGAGCCAGGAAGTTATTTTGCTTATGGCCGGATTGGAGTATTAATTGTGGTTCCTAATGCCCGAAGAGTTATCTATGCTTATAACGGTTAACCAGTCAATTACAAGCAGTTACCATTGAAACTTTTGTCATTACAAAAGATTAAGCTAACAAGTTGGTCAAACGGACGCGCCGAGTGTTAGCGATTTTCAAGGATTGCTTTTTAATCAAAACCAGTGGCTTCGCTGACCCGGCGCGCCCCTTACCTTTGCGTTATGTGATCAACTAATGAAGCTCCTAGCAAGCCAACACCCTCGATTCCATCGAGGCTACTAAAAGGCCTGTCCCGGTCGTGTCATCATAACGACGGCGGCTATCCATTCCACTCTGGTCACTAAAGCCGAAGCACGGCGGTCAACTCATCGCCGAACGTGCTCTACCAGCCTGGTAGGCTGGAATAAGCGCCAACGTTTCCGGCAAGGTCTGACGCTAAGCATCGCGCGGTAGCCCCCCACCATAAGTTAGACACCATTCCGGCAGGGATATGGAAAATCTCGCCATCCTTGGCAACTAGCCTCCGGCATTCCCCGCCGGGATGACGTGCGTTTGTTAAATCAACACTACACCCCCATCACCTCACCAAGGTCGCCCGCTGTTCGTCGGTCATCAGGCGGGCGGCTTGTTGGCGGGCTTGGGCGGCGGCTGCGTCGCCCAGGGCTTCCAGGGTTACCGCGTAATTCAGCCACAGGTTGCCGTGGGACGGAAATTTGCGGGTTCCTTGCTCCAGCACGGTTTGCGACTCCAGGTCGCGGCCGAGGCGATGCAGGAAAAAGCCGTAGCTGGACACCGCATCCGGATTATCCGGCGCCAGCTCCACCCATTCTTTAAACGCCGGTTCGGCGCGCAGGTTGTCGTTGGCCATTGCCGCGGCGGTAGCCAAGGCCGCGGCGGCCATCGGCTGTTTCGGAAATTTTTCGTCAACGCCGATCGCGACCGCCAAAGCCTCGTCGTAACGCCGGCTTTCGATCAGCGCCCTGACATGCTTGTAGGCCAAATACGGGTCGCCTGGCTCGCGCTCGGCGGCGCGGCGGGCCGGGTCGATCGCCCGTTCGGGCCGGCCGGTTACCGAGAAATAGCGCGCCAAGGCGCTCTCCAGCGCCGCGCTGGACACGGGTTGCGAGGCGATCACGCCGGTAATCAGGTTATCGGCGCGTTCCCGCTCGCCGGCCAGCCACATCAGCCGCGCCAGACTATACAAAGCCTCGGGCTCCGCCGGATGCCGCGCCAACACCGTTTCCCAGGCAGTCCGCGCGCCGCCGAATTCACCCATCCGCTCCGCGATACGCGCCAAATCGGCGTATACCCGTTCCGGCGCGCCGGCCTGGCTTGCCAACCGTTTCAACAATTCCAGCGCTTGCGGCAATTGGCCGCGCGCCTCGAATAAGGCCGCCTGCAATTGCTCCGGCAGGATGTCGCCGGCCCGCAGGCTGCGCGCTTGTTCCAGCGCCTGCTCCGCTTCGGCGAAATGGCCGGTACGGAGAGCGGCTTCAGTAAACATGATCTGAAAATCGAAATTGTTGCGGTAATTGGACTGAACGGCGGCAGCCAAGGCGTAAGCCTGGGTGAATTCGCTGCGTTTGATATGTTCGAAAGCTTTTGAACCCGCCGCTTCGATACCGCCGGCCTCGCGAACGATACTGTTATTCCCGGCATTGCCGAGCCAGCCGGCCGCCAAGCCGCCGACCACGGCGAGAACCGGAAAAAAGCTCAGCGCGGCAGTCAGCGGTTTGAAAGCCGGGGTATGCACCAAAGCGCCGGCCCGTTCCAGGGCGACGGCGCGTTGCTGGCAATAGCCCGGCCATTGTTCGGCGGCGATTTCGGTAGCAGTGCTTTCCCACAGGTAATCGAAACGGACTTCGCGCCGGCGCGACTGGATATCGACCCGATAACGAAAGCCCGGCCCTTCGTGGCGGAACGCGCCGGCTTTCTGCTTCTTCACCGTTTTACCGCGGACGACGACGCTGTGGCAGACCCTTAGCGGATGGCGCAATTGGAAAGGCTGTGCGCGCTGTTGGTGCGGATCGATGGTTTCCACCGCCAAAAACAGGCCGTGGGCGCCGTAACTGAAAAAGTCGGGCGGTTTGCGTCCGGTCTGGCCCCAGGTCGGCAAGCCGTGGCGGCTGCGTAATGCGATGCGGTTGCCGTCGCTGTCGTCGTCGATCTGCAGGCTGTCCGGATTGGGTTGCAGTGCCGGGAAATTTTGCTGCAAGGCGTCGGCCCGATGTTTGGCAAATTGGCGTTGGCCTTGGTTGAGGATTGCCGCGCGAATGTCGTCGGCCAGCCAGCCGCCGGCTTCCAGCACTTGCTCGACGGCACCGTTAACCCCGCGCCGATCCAGTATGAAGGTTTCGGTCAAGGTCAATTCGGCGAGCGCCGCTGGCGGCAAGTCGAGTAAACCCGCCGTTGCCTGATCGATTTCCAGGCTGGCCGCGAACGGCGGCACGCTCAGGTGTGCCAGATCGCCGCCCTGACCGACCACGGTCGGATCGGCGAAATAACGTTGGCCGTCCAGATCGAACATGACGATAACGTGGTTGAAACAGGCCGTGGACGGCATCAAGCGTTTGATGCCGTCGCGCCAAGTGCTGGCGACCAATACCGGCCGCGCCGCGACACCCAGCTCGCGCAGCAAGGCCACCAACAAGATCGATTTATCTTTGCAGTCGCCGAATCTCCGCCTCAACACCGTGCCGGCGCCGTTCGGCAACATGCCGGCGCCGTGGCCGAAATCGACGCTCAAATAGCGGATCTCGTTTTGGACGAAGCGCAACGCGGCCAGCGCGGCGTCGGCGGCGGTTTTTCCGGCGGCTAATCGCTCGGCTTCCGCAGCGATACTCGCCGAATCCTCGGTTGCAGCGTCGGCCCAAAGTTCGGCGAAAAAGGCCGAGACTTGGCCCCACGTCTGCCAGGCGGTGGCTTCCAATACCGGAAACGGCCAATGCCCACCCGACACGTTACCTTCGGCCTGAAACAGCGGCGGCCGCTCGAATTGCCAGGTGACGCGATCCGCTGCCACCGTCTCGGCCGGCGCCGCAACCGCGTCCGGCACCAGCAGCCGCCAGCGCAGGTCCTGGCCGAAATAGGCCGTCAAGGCCAGATAATAAGTCGCCACCGGCACGCTCCAGGCCAGGAAATGCAGGGCCGTGAAACGCAGGCCCGGCAGCGGTTCGCGCGGCGACAGGGTCCAGGACAAGTCGATCACGTCGCCGATCCGCACGTCTTCCAGCAACGCCACCAGCGAGACATAGCCTTTCAGCATTTGCTGCTCGAATTGTTGCTCGCGCTGTCTGAGCAGAAACGCCTCTTTGGCCACCGGCTCGCGCTTTTGCCAGGCACCGTCGGCGGCCATGCGCCAAATCGCCAGCTCATGCAGTTGCAATCGCTGGGCGGCCGGATCGAACTCGACCACCACCTGGCTTTGGGTCTGCACCGCCGACAGCGAAATCAGCATCTTGACGGTACGCGCATAGAGCGCCTGGCTAGCGACATGGTGTTGCTCGTCGATCAGTAAATAACCGAAGCCATGGCCCTCGCCGGGCCGCCAGGCCCAATCCACGGATCGTTGCTGCACCCAGTCGGCTGGCGGCTGTACCGACCATTCGGCGTGTTCGATCGGCACGTGTTTACGTATCGACATGAAAGTCCTCTTCTCGTTATTTTATCCAATGGGCTGTTTGCTCGGTCCGCCGGGTTGTTCCGAGAACGCCAACCATAACGGCCCAAAGCAGCGGCGCACAGCATGCGGTGAAAGCAGTCTAGTGTCAATCGTCGGTGCAGCCGCTGTTTAGGAACTTCGGCATGCACCGACGGGCTCGTTTTCAGCGGCGAAAGGTTGGATACCCGGCCACGCGTAACCGCTGGGTGGATGGCTAGTCGATGATACCCTTGGCTGCCAAAGCCGCGCGCGCCAGCTTTGGCCGGAGCGCCAAATCGTCCTTGCCGCGCAAATCGATGTTAAGCGCAAACAGCCAGACCTCGCCCCGGCTCTCGACGTAACCGACGTACCATCCGACTTGCGGATCGACGCGCGCCGCCCAGCCGGTTTTGGCCCACAGCGCATAATCCGGAGTTTGCTCGGCCAGCATGATCTCGCGCAAGGTGTCGTAAGCGAATCCATCGAACGGCAGCGAGCGCCGAACCAGTTTGCGCAGAAATTCCACCTGCTCCGCCGCACTGATCCGCAACGAGCCGTCCAGCCAGAACTCGGTCAACCCGAACGACTCGCGCAATTCGCCATATTCGGTTTGCCGCAAATAGCGGCGATAGGCATCGGCACCGACCCGCCGCGCCAAGTCCTGGTAACACCAAACGCAGGACACCTTGAACGCCGAGGCCAAAGTCTGGTCGCGGTTCCAGTCCGGAACATCGCGGATTTGTCCATCCCAATGCAAAGTGTCGTCCTTGCCGGCAATCGCCCGTTCCTGCAGCGCAATCAGCGTGTTCAGGATTTTAAAGGTCGATGCGGCCGGCAAGCGCCGGTTGGCGCGGGCGTCGTTATGAACAAAAGTCCGGCCGGTCCGCACCGAGGAAATCACTACGCATCCCTCCAGGCCTTGCTCGGCAAACAGCTTGGCCAAGGCTTGGTCTTCGGAATGCGCCGGGTCGGCCGCGGAAACGGCGAGCAGCAGAACGGCAAGGCAGGTTTTGAGTATTTGGACTGGCATAATTTCAGTGGGTTTTGGTCGACGGGAATCGCTAGGGCGTGGCGGCAGCCGGTTACTCGCGGTCGAAATCCGCGCTGGCGGGGATACCGCCGTCGCCCCAATTTAGCGGATACCAACCGCGGGCGACGAAATGAAGGAAGGAACTGTGCGGCCAACTCGCCGGCGCATCTGCCAATCCGTGCTTGAGCGGATTGTAGTGAATGTAATCCAGATGGCGGTGAAAATCGGCTTCGTCGCGGATGCAATGTTCGAAAAAACGCGGCTGCCAGACCGTCTTGGTGCCATCGCTTCTGACCGGAGCCGAGAGCTGGCGAGAGAAGGCGGTTTTAACCATTTGCCAGCGTGTCGAATAATCGGCATCGCCGTCCGGTAATTGCCAAATACTGTGTAAGTGGTCCGGCAAGACGACCGCAGCAGTTAACTCGAACGGCCGCTTGGCCTTCACAATTTTAAACGCTTGCCGAAGCCATGCCACATTTCGCTCGTCAGCAAAAATCGGTTGCCGCCGGTAAGTAACCACCGTGAAAAAATAGCAGCCACCGGGTATGTAAACGCGTCGATAATCGCTCATCGGCCTTTCCGAGCTTCCGGAGGGGGTAAATCATTCCAAACATTGTAGGCCGGAATAAGCGAAGCGTTTCCGGCGAAATCCACGAGCACGGCGTTTCTGGCAAATTTAAAAACTTGCCGGAAACGCTGCGCTTATTCCGGCCTACAGAGCTGCATGGATGCAGGAGGTAGAGCAACGCATGGAGCAATTGCCGCGGCCAAGCAAAAGAAAGAAACTCGGCTGTCGGGCCGACACCCGACATTAAAACCAGTCGCGGCAATTCAGCACCATACGTACAATTACGCTACCCCTAATCGTACCTACGCGGGCTGAACCGCTGGCGCGTTCCACCTTAGGGGTTTCAGACCCAACAAGCCCAAGCCAGACAGAAAAAGGAAAATTGAAGCAGGAACCGGCACCGGGGCTGTAAGATCTATGCCGGGCTCAGACTGGATGGTCCATCCGTTTACAACATGACCATTGCTGTCCAATATGTTTGAAATCCCGCCCCAATTAACCGTATGGTGAAAATTTACTTCCGCCAGCGAGCCTACAGTGCTATAGCTTTCCGCGACTGCGGTAGCATCTGCTGAAGCCCATAGTTCCATGCTAAAGTTATTAACATATCCAAATCGAACCGGTATGGATAAGGTGAGCGTCCCTGGTATTGTTGCGTAAGCGGATGATTGCCCACCGTAATTGCTTACTTCGTTACAAGCACCAGCAGCTGACCTACAGTTGTTATCTGCCGCAAGCCCCGTTGCCCATAAAAGTGCATAGGCACGGTTATCAGCTGTACCAAATTGAGAAGCCCCGCCCGTCAGAATATTACCGGACACTAAAAGAGGAACAACCATAGTTCCATATTGACCAGTTAATCCTGGGGCATTTACTTCAAAATACCGAGTAAGACTGGCTTGACTAAATGCAGTACCACCCGTTCCATAGAAACCAGTTACGCCATTTGCAGCTGTCACATGGACATTTGCCGACGCGCCAATCGATAGACGACTAGCAAAAGCAAATGCGTCTGCGGTCAACTTTACTGAATGAATAGTGTCTCCGTACCGATTACGTTCAACAACTTCATCCCCTGCAAAAACACTGTCTGCAATACCCAGACTTCCAGTTCCCGATTGGGAACTGGAGTCACTGTTGTGATAAGCATTAACCCGCATGGATATAGATTGGGAACCTAACGGAATAATTGCCCCGTAGGCAGTCTGCGCAACCATCATTGTCGAACAGATTAATAAAGCTTTGTTGACGCTGTTCATGTTAATTCTCCACTGAGGGGTTGCCCACCTACCTAACTAGTAATCAAAAAGTTCCGTATATCACCCATTCCGAGCTGAAATACAACCCGGCCCATTCTAACAAACATCTCCATCCCCGGTTAAATCTCGCCAAACTACCAAACTCCATCGGCTACCCCAGACACCGTATAATCCCAAAATGCAATAACCACCCGACACCCCCATGCTCAAACACGCCAACGCCTGGAAAGACCAGTTCCCGGAATTCGCCGGTTGCGGGGATGCGGTGGTGGCGCAGTTGATGGCGGCGGCGACGCTGGTGACGGTGCCGGCCGGGCAGCAGGTGTTTTATCCGGGCCAGGCTTGCGACAATTATTTGTTGCTGCTGTCCGGCAGCGTCAAGGCGCAGATTTTGTCGGCCGACGGCCGCGAGGTATTGCTGTACCGGGTGTTACCGGGCGATTCCTGCGTACTGACTACGTCCTGCCTGCTCGGCGACAGTGCCTATCCGGCGGAGGGTTACACCGAAACCGACATCAGCGCGTTCGCGATTCCGGCCCACGTATTCCAGCGTTGTTTGCAGCAATCGGCGTTTTTCCGCGAGTTCGTATTTCGCAATTTTTCGGGGCGGCTGGCCGACGTGATCAAACGCATGGCGGCCTTGAGTTTCGCCAGTATCGACCAGCGGCTGGCGCAAACGCTGTTGGCGGAGAAGACAAATCCGATCCGGAAAACCCACCAGGAACTGGCGCTGGAATTGGGCTCGGTACGCGAAGTGGTGTCCAGGCATTTGAAGCGTTTCGAAAGCCTGGGCTGGCTGAATTTAAGCCGCGGCAGCATCGAAATCGTCGACGCCGCCGCGTTACGCGACATGCTGTCCGCCGGCGATTAGTCGTCGCGCTGTTGGCGCTGCTCGTTACCGACCAACTGGATAAAAATGAAGCCGAGGATAAAGCCCAAGCCCGCCGCCAGCATCAGCGGCAATGCAAACGGGATGTCGTGCGGATCGCGCAGATTCATCTGCAGGATGTTCGAAGCAAAACCGAAAATGAGTTCTTTCATAACCGATACCTACCGTCTTGTTGTTAGAGTTGCCCTATTCGACCGGCTCAGCCGGCCGCAAGGCGGTTACAATGTAGCGCCGGCCGGCCGCTGCCTCAGTGACTAAGTCACCAACCTCGGAACCTAAACGATTTGCTTAAACCTGCAACCAACGCCCCTCTTCCCAAAATCCCGGTCGTGTTGATTACCGGCTTCCTCGGCAGCGGCAAGACGACCTTGCTGAACCGCTTGCTCGCAGACGGTATCAACACCGCGGTGGTGATCAACGAATTCGGCGCCGAGCCGGTCGACCAGGATTTGCTGCAACGCCAGGACACGCCGCTGACCGTGCTGTCCGGCGGCTGTTTGTGCTGCCAGGTAAAAGGCGCGCTGGCACCAACCTTGAAAAACTTGCGGATGGCCTGGGACGCCGCGCCAGACAAACCGTTCGCCCGCGTCGTGATCGAAACCAGCGGCGTCGCCAGCCCGGAGCCGATTCTGGATACCCTGTTGCGCGAGCGCTGGCTGGCCGGCCGCTACCGGCTGCAGGCCGTGCTGACGACGCTGGCGATCCCGTCGGCGATCCACCAAATCGAACGTTTCCCGGAAGCCGTGGCCCAGGTCGCATGGGCGGACCGATTGCTGCTGACGCATGCCGATCTGGCCGCTGCCGGGCAACGAGATGCGTTGGCGCAACGCCTGCACACCTTGGCCCCGGCGACGCCGACTCTGACCTTGCAACCGGGTACGGACCTTCCGGCGGAGATACTCGGCCTGGACACGCCGCAATTGCGGCGTTTACCGGGCACCGCGCCGATTGCGCACGGCTTCAACAGCCTGTCCGTGGTCTTGGCAGCTGCACCGGCCTGGTCAAGGTTGGAATCCATCCTCAGTTCACTGCTCGCCGGCCACCCCGAATTGCTGCGTATCAAAGGCGTGGTTTATCTCGCCGACCGTACGGAGCCGGTTGCGGTGCAGGCAGCCGGGGAGCGCTTGTATCCACCCCAGGTGTTGCCAGCGCGCGATGGCAGCGACCGCTACGGGCGCCTGGTATTCATCGCCGACGGGAATACCGACGCGTTAGCGGAAGATCTGACCAAGGCTTTCGGCACGGAAACCGGCTTGCGGATCTAGCGCTGATCCCGCCCAACCCGGCGCTGCGGGCGGGTTTTACGACGAAAACCGGATACGGAGCTAGGTTATTTGTATTACCATAGCAGGCAGCGTAATTGCAGACATTCAGCGGGAGGCAGACCATGCAAGGCGACAAACAAGTCATTAGCTACTTGAACGAATTACTGGCCGGCGAATTGACGGCCATCGACCAATATTTCATCCATTCGCGGATGTACCAAAACTGGGGACTGGAAAAGCTGTACGATCGCATCAACCACGAAGTCCAGGACGAAACCAACCACGCCGACGCGCTGATCAAGCGGATTCTGTTTCTGGAAGGCACGCCGGATTTATCGAAACGCGAACCGCTGGCGGTGGGCGCCACGGTGCCGGACATGTTGAAAAACGATCTGGCGGTCGAGTTAAAAGTGGTGGCCGATTTACGTAAGGTCATGGCCTATTGCGAAAGCGTCCGCGACTACCAAACCCGGGAAATTTTGAAAGTGATGCTGGACGATACCGAAATCGACCACGCCCACTGGCTGGAAAAACAACTGGGTTTGATCGAAATGGTCGGTTTGGAAAACTATCTGCAATCGCAGATTTAACCGCACTCGCAACGCACTCCGCCGGCTTGCGGTTCGACCAGCCCGCCATCAAGGGCGGTCGACCGTTTCAGCTCCCGACCGACGCGTGTTAAAACACGCGTGATGGCTCACCCGGCCGCCGCATTACCGCAGTTACAGCGGGCCGGATTCCCCGCCCAGGCCGGAATTTCCGGTCGCCTTATTCAGCAATGCCAACGCCGCTACGAAATTGAAGCCGTCGATCTGCCGGCTAAATTCGGCGTAATCCTGCCCCAACACCGCAGCCAAGGTTGCGGCGTACTTTTTGGCCAGACGGCAGGCCAGCGCGTTGTCCTCGCCCAGCAGATTCTGCAATTCGGCAATCGCGGCGTCGGCGCGAACGTCGGTAGCCGCATCTGCGTCGGCAATCGTCTCGGCTTCGCCCATGGCCTCGATTCCCGCCAACAACGGATTCAGTTCCTCTTCGCATAGTCGCACCAAATCCAGGCAGCCGGCCAGCTCGGTTTCCTCATGCAAGGCCTGATCCAGCCTGGCGGCCGCGGCGGCTACGCCAAAGGCCCCCAGTGTAGCGGCGACGCCTTTCAAAGCATGGGCCAAGGCCCGGGCTTCGGCGCGGCGTTGCTCCAACAGCGCATCGACTATCCGTTTCGTATCGTCGCGATGAGCGTCTCGGAACATCCGCAACAGCCGCCGGTATTTTGCCCCGTCTCCTCTGACGACGGCCAGACCTTGCAGACTGTTCAAACCGGCAATCGCAATCGGCGCTTCCGATCGCTTGGCGTCCGCCGAGCATCCGGCAGACGGCAGCTCGGCGGCCGGCGCCGGGGTAACGCTTCGCCCGAGCCAGTCCAACAACGCCCGATACAAATCGTCGGGAACCACCGGCTTGACCACGAATCCGTTCATACCCGCGGCCAGACATTCTTGCCGGTCTTCATCGAACACGTTTGCCGTCATCGCCAAGATCGGCAACTTGGCAAATTCCGCCCGCTCCCGGATCAGTCGGGTCGCTTCCAAGCCGTCCATTGTCGGCATTTGCACGTCCATCAACACCAAATCGAACCGGTCGGCAAAGACTTTATCGACCGCAACCCGGCCGTTCTCGGCCGTAGTCACGGCCAGGCCCATCCCGTTCAGCAATTCCAGTGCGACTTCGCGATTGATAGGATTGTCTTCCACCAACAGAATACGGGCCCCCGGATGCTGGAGCTTCAAGGCGTCTTCCGCGCCACTGGGTTTGGCGACGCTACATTCGCCCTCCCCGTGTCCGCGCTGCAAGCGAGCCGTAAACCAAAACCGGCTGCCCTGTCCGGCGCAGCTGTCGGCACCCGCCTCTCCTCCCATCATCCACGCCAGACGCCGGGTAATGGCCAGCCCGAGGCCGGTACCGCCGAATTTGCGGGTGGTCGTGACGTCGGCCTGGGCAAAGGTTTCGAACAACATCGGCATTTTGTCCGCCGCGATCCCGATGCCGGAATCCTCGACCGCGAAACGCAAAGTCAAACCGTCCGCGTCTTCCGCCAACAACTCGGCCAGCAGCCGGATCTCGCCGCGCTCGGTAAATTTCACGGCATTACTGGCGTAATTCAACATGGCCTGCCGCAACCGGGTCGGATCGCCGCGCAACCACTGCGGCACGCCATCCTGATCGATCACAAGCTTCACACCTTTGAGCCGGGCCTGATCGGCGATGAGCGAGCGAACATGGTCCAGCAGCGCCGGCAGCGAAAAATCGGTGTGTTCCAATTCCAAGCGGCCGGCTTCGATTTTGGACAAATCCAGGATGTCGTTGATTACCGCTAACAGATGCTGGGCCGCATTATCGATTTTATCCAAACGGTCGATCTGCTCGGCGTCGACGCGGCTTTGCCGCAATAGGTAAGTCAGACCGATGATCGCATTCATCGGCGTGCGGATCTCGTGACTCATGTTGGCCAAAAATGCCGTCTTGGCCTGGTTGGCCGCGTCCGCCTGCGCTCTGGCCGCCGCCAACTCGGCAGTGCGGCTGGCCACCAATTCTTCCAGGTGATGGCGATGCCGGTCCAATTCCGCGCCGATCCGTTTTTTTTCGGTGATGTCTTCCTGCACCGAGACAAAATGGCTGACGCGGCCGTCGGGTTGGCGGATCGGTATCACGCTGACAAACTCGGTGTATTCCCGGCCGCGTCTGTCGCGGTTGATGAATTCGCCTTTCCAAACCCGGCCTTCTTGCAGCGTTCGCCACATTTCCCGAAATACCGCCCGCGGGGTTTTCCCGGATTGTAAAAATCGGGGGTTGGCGCCCAAGACGTCTTCGCGCTTGTAGCCGGTTTGAGCCAGAAAAGCTTGATTGACGTATTCGATTTTGCCGTCGGCGTTGGTGACGATGATGCCGGACGGATTCTGTTCGACGACCTGAGCCAGTTTCATCAGGTCTTGCTCCGCCGTTTTACGTTCGGTAATGTCAAGATTGACGCCGAACAAGCGGATCGGCTTGCCGTCCGCGTCGTACTGAGCCTGGCCGCGGCTGACCATCCAGCGGATTTCGCCGGAACGGTGCAAAAACCGGAACTCAATGTCGATCGGCAGATGTTGCATCACCCGCTCCCGCCATTGCGCCTCGATCAACGGCTGATCCTCCGGATGCACCCGCAACAGCCAATCGGCATTGCTGCGTAAGTCGCCCGGTTCCAGCCCGTAAAGCCGGGTGCATTCCGGCGACCAATGGCAAACGTCGTTAACAATATCCCAATCCCAGATACCGACGTGCGCCCCCTCTTGCGCCATCCGCAGCCGTTGCTCGCTCTCGCGCAGAGCAGTGCTGGCCAGCTCCGCCCGCTGCTGTGCCATCACGGCTTCGTCCACCAAATTGGCCGCCTCGGCTCTGGCTTTTTGCAGCTCCCGGTTGCGGCGCCGTTGCAGCAGCAAGCCTGCCCAGCAAACCAACACCGCATTCGCCAGAAAAAGCCAGAAGGAAAGGCCGGCTTCGCCCGCCGCCGCCCCCGTTACCATAACGGCTGCGGCCGCCAGTGTTGCAGCCACACCCGGCCCCGGCCCGCAAAACAGCGCGCAGGAAATGATCGGCAACATCAGCCACAGCAAACTGGCTGGCGTCTGCCCGGCGGCGGGTAAACCCTGGCTCACTGCAAACACCGCCGCAACTGCAGCCACGGCAAAGAGATAAGGGATGATCGTCCGGCTACGTTTGAGGCTGGACATGGGAATTCGCGCGGTAACCGAAGGGAAGAGAGCAGCGGACCGGCCCGAAAAATTGCGCGGTGCCGGCCGCCTCCGCGCGCGAAGCAAACCGTACAACAAGGCAACGGGAACGGGGCAGCATTGGTTTTAACCGGTCGAAACGTACCGATGCATCCTCATAACTTGAAACGGGCGATGGCGGTATTGCCGTTTCCGACATATTCCAGACTGTCGAAACTCAAATGCCGCGCCATCGCGATGCCGCGGCCGTGGATATCGAAAGCCCGTTCCGGAGAAAAGTCCAGGTATCCCGAGCAATCGAAGCCGCTGCCTTGATCGGTGATGGTGAAGCGCAATTCGTCGTCGCCGCGCAGGAAGCAGACCTCGGCGAAAAGTTGCCGATACTCGGGCAATTGCAGCCTGCGGTCGATTTCTTCGGTCCAGGTTCCCGCCAATACGAAACGGCCTTTTTCGGCGTAGGAAATTCCGAGGTTGCCGTGTTCGACGGCATTGATCAGCAGCTCTTGCAAGCCCTGCACCGCCCGCTCCGGCTCCGGGCAGATTCTGGCCAGATGAGTCGCCAACACCCGGGCGTCTTCCAAGGTCTGGAAGCTGAACCGGCCTTCGCGCATCAATACCAACGGCCGTTCCGCGCTGCGCAGGTTTTCCACCATTTCGCGCAACTCGCTACGCTGCTCCAACGCGGCATCGACAACGGCCAGCAACACCTCGGGCTGAAAGGGCTTGGTCAGATAGTAATAAGCGCCCTGGCTCAAGCCCTGCTGAATACTGTTTTTATCGCTACGGGCGGTTTCGATGATCACCGGGATGTCAGCCAACACCCGGTCGCTTTTAATCAAGTTCAACAACTCGATGCCGTTCAGGCTAGGCAAGCCCCAATCCAGCAATACCAGATCGTAGGCAGCCGGATCGGCTTGCAACTTTTCCCAGGCGTGCATGCCGTTACTGCAAAGGTCTATCCGATAACCTCGGGTCTGCAATATGCTTTCGATCACTATGGATATGATCTCTTCGTCTTCGACCAGCAATACGCTCGGTGCCGTGTTCATACCGCTACCTCTCCGGACCGTCAGGGTTGCGGCGGGCGATTTCGCAATAGAAATCGAAATCCGCCAGGAATACCTCGGCCATGTCCGGGTCGAAATGGCGGCCACTGCCTTCGGCAATGATGATTTTGGCATCCGCCGGCGGCAACGGCGGCTTGTAGACTCGGCGGGAGATCAGGGAATCGAATACGTCGGCGATCGCCATGATGCGGGCCGAAACCGGAATATCGTCCCCCGCCAGACCGTCGGGATAACCGCTGCCGTCCCATTGTTCATGGTGCCAGTGGGCGATTTCCTTGGCCAGCACCAGGAATTCCACATTGGGGGTGGCGTCGCGTTCCGCCATTTCGATCGCATCGCTGCCTAATTTGGCGTGAGTTTTCATGATTTTCCACTCGTCGACTGTCAAAGGCCCCGGTTTATGTAGGATCACGTCCGGAATGCCGACTTTGCCGATGTCGTGTAGCGGGGCCGACCGGGCCAGCAAATCGACGTAGTGGTCGCTCAGGATTCCGGCAAAGCGCGGGTGGCTTTGCAAGGATTCGGCCAGATGCTGGACATAGGCCTGGGTACGGAGGATGTGGTTTCCGGTTTCCGGATCGCGGATTTCCGCCAAATGGGCCAACGCCCGGATGGCGGTCTTTTGTATCAATTCGTTTTCCCGCATCCGTCTGGTCACCTCGGCTTCCAGATAGACGTTCTGATCGCTCAGCCAGTCGCGGGCCTGTTTCAATTCCAACTGGGTACGCACCCGCGCCAACACGATCTGCGGCAATATTGGCTTGGTGATGTAATCCACCGCGCCGGCATCCAAGCCGCGCAGTTCCGATTCCATACTGTCCATCGCCGTGACGAAAATCACCGGGATCTGACTCGTCGCCGGCTCGGCGCGCAGGTTCTCGAACACTTGGTAGCCGTCCATCTCCGGCATCATCACGTCCAATAGGATCAGATCCGGATGCGGTGTGGTAGCGACCACTTGCAACGCGCGCAGCCCCGAAGTCGCCACTCTGACCCGGTATTGCGGCTGCAACAATTCGCTAAGCACGATGACGTTTTCCGGGGAATCGTCGACGACTAATATGGTCTGTATTTTTTTATTATGCATAGAGCGCTCTTCACGAAGTAACGGATCGGCAACGCTGCCGAAAATCAAACCTGTTACAAGACAATACTCGGGAAGACTGTCGAAATTTCTCTCTGATTCGAAGATGTACATTCCCGGAGTCGGCGCGGCGAAAAACGCGAACCCTTCGCAAACTTTACCGCCTCCATCCAGGGCGGCTTTGTCAGCAGTGAACGCCACCTAATTACTTTAGCTTATTTTCCGCAAGCCGTTAGACAGTTTCGTCTGGCCTGACAACGGAAAAGGCCGGATAATTGCCGGCTTTTTGCGGATACGCGATTACGACATGCAATTTACCTTGAAATCCGCCGACGGTTTTGCCCGTCGCGGCCAATTGGCGTTTGCCAGAGGCGTGGTGGAAACGCCGATTTTTATGCCGGTAGGCACTTACGGCGCGGTCAAGTCGCTGACGCCGGAAGATCTCGAGACTCTGGGGGCACAAATCATTCTGGGCAATACCTTTCATTTGCTGCTGCGTCCGGGCATGGACGTGATGAAAGCCCACGGCGATCTGCACGATTTCATGCGCTGGCAAAAACCGATTCTGACCGATTCCGGCGGTTTTCAGGTGTTCAGCCTGGGCGCGTTGCGCAAGATCAGCGAGCAAGGCGTGACCTTCAAATCGCCGGTCAACGGCAGCAAGATTTTCATGGGGCCGGAAGAGTCGATGCAGGTGCAGCGCGATCTGGGTTCGGACATCGTCATGATTTTCGACGAGTGCACGCCCTACCCGGCCACGTTTCAGGAAGCGGCCGACTCGATGCGGCTGTCGCTGCGTTGGGCCGAACGCAGCAAACGCGCCCACGAGGGCAACGATTCGGCCCTGTTCGGCATCGTCCAGGGCGGCATGTATCCGCAATTGCGGGAAGAGTCGATCGCCGGACTGACCGGCATCGGTTTCGACGGCTACGCGATCGGCGGCTTGTCGGTCGGCGAACCCAAACACGAAATGCTGGCGACGCTGGATGCGATTCATCAGAAAATGCCGGCCGACAAACCGCGCTACCTGATGGGCGTCGGCACGCCGGAGGATTTGGTCGAGTCGGTGCGGCGCGGCATCGACATGTTCGATTGCGTAATGCCGACCCGCAACGCCCGCAACGGCCATCTGTTCACCCGCCACGGCGTAATCAAAATCCGCAACCAGCAGTACCAGTTCGACACCCGGCCGCTGGACGAAAACTGCAGCTGCTACACCTGCCGCAATTACTCGCGCTCGTATTTGAAGCATTTGGACAAATGCAAGGAAATGCTCGGTTCGCGGCTGAATACGATCCACAACCTGCATTATTACCTGGAGTTGATGGCCGGTATCCGCGCCGCAATCGAAGCCGGCCGCTTCGCTGAATTCGCCGACGAGTTTTATGCGTTGCGCGGCATGCGGCCGCCGGCTGCTGCCGAATAGAACGCCGAACTAACGGCCGCGCAGCATTTCCAAGGCCAGCTCGGCCATGTTGCGCGAACCGCCGCCGCGGCCGAGTTGGCGTTTGACCTCGCCCAATTCGGCAATGCAGCCCTCGCGGTAAGCGGTATCGTCCAATAGCCGCCCAATTTCTGCAGCCAGGTTGTCGGCGGTCAATTGTTCCTGAATCAATTCGCGGACAATACCCTTGCCGGCGATGATGTTGGGCAGGCCGATGAATGGGATTTTCACCAGCCGTTTGCCCAGCCAATAGCTAAACGCCGCCAGCCGGTAGACGATTACCATCGGTACTTGCAGCAATGCGATTTCCAGCGAGGCGGTGCCGGAGGTGGTCATTACCGCGTCGCAGCATTGAATGGCGTCGTAAGGCTGGCTCTTGACGACGTGCACCGACAAGGTGGTCCGCTGCAAATGCTCGGCCAGCACGCTATCTTCGATCGAATCCGCCTGCGGCAAAATAAATTGCAGCTGCGGCCGAACTGCAGCCAGTTTTTCGGCGGCTTCAAGCATCACCGGCAACATGCGTTTGATCTCGTTGCCTCGGCTGCCTGGCAAGATGCCGACCACCGGCCGGGCCGGATCCAGGCCGAACAGCTCGAAGTCCTCGGCTTTACTGCGTTGCGGATGCACTTTATCGACGGAAGGATGGCCGACGTAGCGGACCGGCACGTTTTCCGCTTCGTAATATCGAGTTTCGAACGGGAAAATTACCGCCATCATATCGATGGCCTTACCGTAGGTTTTGACCCGCCCCTGCCGCCAGGCCCAGACCTGCGGACTGACGTAAAACAGGACTTTGATGCCCTGCCGCTTGGCGAACCGCGCCAATTTCAGATTGAATTCCTTGTAATCGACGCAAACCAGCAAATCCGGTTTTTCCCGGGCCACGATCTGTTGCATCAGCCGCAAGGCACGCCGTATTTCGCCGTAGTGTTTCAAAACCTCGACCAAGCCGATCACGCCGATACCGGCCGAATCGTAGCGCACATCGATCCCGGCCTCGCGCATTTTGGTGCCACCCATGCCGATGCCGACGAGCGCCGGGTAACGTTGTTTCATTTCCAAAAACATATTGGCGGCGTGGCGGTCGCCGGACGCTTCGCCGGCGCTGAACAACAGCGTATAGGGTGGCTGCGGACTATTCATCGAACGGATAGGACAGCAGGCCCGTTTGAAACCAAGCCTGCCTGGATAAGATTGATTTAGGCGGAGAGTACGCCGCGGATGACACCGGCGATTTTATGCACGTTGTCGTCGCTCAGGTTGGCGCAGATCGGCAACGACATGCAGCGCGCCGCGACCGATTCGGTCACCGGCAACGACACGCCGGCGCATTCGGCCTTGAACACGTTTTGTTGATGCAGCGGCACCGGATAGTAAATCGCGCTGGCAATCTGTTGCTCCTGCAAGGCTTTCATGACTTCGTCGCGGCGATCGCACAGCAAAGTGTATTGATGGTAAACGTGCACGCCGATACCGTCCTCATAAGGGGGGGTCAGCGGCAAACCGGCCAGCAGTTCGGAGTACAAATGCGCGGCGTGGCGGCGGGCGGCGTTGTATTGGTCGATGCGCTTCAATTTGGCGCGCAACACCACGGCCTGCAACTCGTCCAGCCGGCTGTTGTAGCCGATCACATCATGGTAATAACGCACTTCCGAGCCGTGGTTGCGGTATTGTTTGACCTTGGCCGCGGTCGCGTCGGAATCGGTGGTGACCAGGCCGCCGTCGCCGAAGCAGCCCAGATTCTTGCTCGGAAAAAAGCTGAAACCGGCAGCATTGCCGAAACTGCCGGTCTGCTTGTTGTAAACCGTGGCACCGAAAGACTGGGCGCAGTCTTCGATCAATTTCAAACCATGCTTGTCGCAAATGGCTTTGATCGCCGGCAAGTCGGCCGGCTGGCCGAACAGGTGTACCGGCATAACCGCCCTGGTTTTGGCGGTGATGGCTTTTTCGATGTTTTCCGGTGTGATGTTGAAGCTGCCCGGATCGATATCGACGAACACCGGCGTCGCGCCGACATATTTGATCGCTTCGGCCGTGGCGATGAAGGTAAAGGCGCTGGTGATGACTTCGTCGCCGGCGCCGATGCCTTCCGCCAACAAGGCCAGATGCAAGGCGTCGGTGCCGGAGGCGCAACCGATGGCGTGTTTGACGCCCAAATACTCGGCCGCTTCTTTCTCGAACGCCTGTACGTTCGGCCCCAGAATGAATGCGCAATTGTTCAGGGTTTCGCTGAAACCGCCGACGATTTCATCTTGAATTTCCGCGTACTGCGCTTGCAAATTGACCATCGGGATCATAGTGGCCGCCCTTTAGCGATGGGTTAAAAACTTGGTGATTTCAATCGCGGTCGCCAGCGCCTTGCGGCCGGCTTCGCCGGGAACCAGCGGATTCTCGCCGGTTTGGATGCAATTGACAAAATGTTTGATTTCTTCCAGAAGCGCGTCGCCGCTCTCGAAAGTCAGTTCCTCGGTAACGATTTCCGGAATGCCCGGAAACATCTCCTTGTCGCCGGTTTTATGCTTGACCAGCACCCTATTCTGAAAATCGACCGAGACGTAGGAACTGGGGCGGAACATGCGCATCTTGCGTTCCATTTTCATGCTGATCCGGCTGGCGGTAACGTTGGCGACGCAGCCGTTTTTAAAGGTGATGCGGGCGTTGGCGATGTCGGTACCCTGGGTCAATACCGCGGTGCCGCTGGCGTCGATTTTTTCGATCTCGGAATTGACCAGGGCCAGGATGATGTCGATATCGTGAATCATCAGGTCAAGCACCACGCTGACGTCGTTGGCGCGCGGGTTGAACGGCGACAAACGGTGCGATTCGATGAACAGCGGTTTTTCGTCCAAGGTCTCCAATCCCCGCACCGCCGGGTTGAAGCGCTCCAGATGGCCGACCTGCAAAATGACGTTTTTTTCCTGGGCGATGGCGATCAATTCGTCAGCTTCTTCAACGGTCACCGTTATCGGCTTTTCCACCAGCACGTGAGTACCGGCGAGCAGAAAATCCTTGGAGACGCTGTGGTGGTAACTGGTGGGAACCACGATGCTGACGGCATCGATCTGGCCGAGCAGGGATTGGTAATCGGTCAAGGCCTGGGTGCCGTGTTTTTCGGCGACCTGCCGCGCAGCGTCTTCGTTGATGTCGACCACCGCCACCAGTTCGCAATTTTTTAACGACGCATATTTTTCCGCATGAAACTTCCCCAAATATCCGGCGCCGATCACGGCACATTTCAATTTACTCATAGACGACCTAAGCACGATTCGCGGTTTCCCGGCCAATTACCACACTCCGCCGGGCATAAAAAGCCGGCCATTGTATCACCAGAATTGGGCGCGAATAAGCCGCTTGCCAAACTGCGCCCGCTTACTTGTATTCCCAACAAATAAGTCTAACTTTGGCCTTAGCAATTGCAGAAGTAGTCTTTATCTTACATTTCGAAAACCGATGCCCCCAAGACGATATCTATATATATTGACCGCACTGGCTTTGGGAGCACAACCCGATTGCCATGCCGCAACGGCAGACGATGAGCATATTCGCAAAATCGTCCAAACCATGTTGCAGGACAAGGACCGGAAGATCGAACAACTCGAAGCTCGCATCCGGCAACTGGAGCAAGAACGCCCGCCTACCGTTGCCGCTTTGCAGCCAGCCGCGCCGGCCGCGGTTCCGGAAAAAGCCGCAGCCAATGCCAAGCCGGAGCCGACGGTAGACAGCAAACTGAAAGCGCTGGACAAAAAGGTGGCCGAGCTGAAAGAAGCCGCCGAAGCCAACGGTCTGGTCATGAGCGGCTTCTTCGACATCAACGCCAAAACCGGCAACTCCACCGACCAGACTTTCAGCGTCGGCTCGGTGGAGCTGGATCTGGACTACGTCCACGACGACCATTTCGGTGCCAGCTCGGCCTTGGTACTGTGCGGCAACTCGTCCAATGCCGACTACGGCGCACCGGGAGCGGTGTTTTGCGGCAACAGCGGTCCAGGTGCGCTGAGCGGCGGCAGTACCACGGCCGGCATTGCCGTCGCCTTGGTCGACTACCATCTGTTCAACGACCGCATTCCGCCCCGCGGCCGGATTTTCAACAACAAAGGCTTGCATATCCAGGCCGGCCGTTTCGACTTGCCGTTCGGCAGCGATTACCAATACTTCGCCAACAAGGACCGGGTCACGGTCACGGCGCCGTTGACCACTTCCCGCATGCAACTGGGCGGGTACAACGCCGACGGCTTGCGTTCCTACGGCAATTTCGACTGGTTCAATTACTCGGTATTTTGGACCGATGCCTTGTACGCCAACGATGGCCATACCATCGGCGGCCGTCTCGGCTTGAGCCTGGGGCAAAACGCCTACAAAATCCATAGCAGCAATCCGGAAGGTATCGAATTCGGCATCTCGCATTTGAGCGAACTGGACGGCGAAAACCGGATCCGCAATACCGTGTACGGCGCCGATTTAGCCATCGGCTACGGCGTCTGGCGCTTGCAGAACGAGTTCATGCTGTTGAATGCGCACCAACAAGTGTTTCTGGACCAGGACGGTGACGGCAATCCGATTATCGTCGTCGGGCCGAATAATAGTCCGTTCGGCAAGGGCCACCAGTTGGGTTACCACTCCACCTTCACCGTGGATTTGGCAAGTCTGGCTAAGATGCCGATCATTGCCTTCGCCCGCTACAGCCGTTGGCAGCCTTCGCAGAATCTGGGCCTGGACTTCGACGGCAGTACCGTCGCCATCAACGATATTTCGATGCTCAGCCTGGGCTTCAATTACAAATTCAGCGACCACTTGCAGGTCAAGTTCGAATACGACGATTCGCTTGGCACCGAAACGGCGGAACGCTACTTCGACCGGAAACTCGGTATTGCTCAAATCGTGATGTCGTTCTAGCTATGAAAAAACGAATAACTTCACTGCTATTGGCACTGGCCAGTTGCTCCGGCTTGCTGTTTTATACTCACGCCGCACACACGGCTGGCGAAAATCCTCATGTCATCGCCAAACAAAACATGCAATCCGATTGCAGCAGCTGTCACTTGTCGGTTCCGGAGCTGAAAGACGACAACATATTGCACAGCAAAAACATCACTATCGATCAAAGCGCCTTCAAACTCGACGGCGTGGCGATGTGCGCGTCCTGCCATAACCCCAACCAGGGCCACAAAGTGGGTCTGAACATCGATTTTCCGGTGCCGGCGGATTTGCCGTTAAACGAGGAAAACGACATCACCTGCCTGACCTGCCACTACACCCACGGCAAATTGGACAGCGACCGGCCCCAGGCCAGCCACAGTTTCATGGACAAATTGATGAATTCCGAGCGCTTGCGCAAAAGTTTCTTACTGCGCCGTAACAACAGCGACGGCGAGCTCTGTTTAACCTGTCACAACGTCAACTAAGGCTCAACCATGAACAACACCGTACCCCGTCGGCAAATTTTCATTAAAAAAGAGTTCCAGGGCCGCTTCATTCTCGGCGCCTTCGCCCTGATTCTTTTGTCCGGCCTGTGCTCGGCGCTGCTGATTTACTGGATGACCGGCGGCGATCTGCAAGCCCAGGCACAGTCCGCTCACGCCAATATCGTCAATGCGACGGAGCGTTTGGGAATCTCGATCATGATCGGCAATGTCGTCTCCATCCTCACGGCCGGCGCAATTGCCGTAGCCGGCGTGCTTTACGGCTCGCATAAGATCGCCGGTCCGTTGTACCGCTTCGAAACCCTATGCCGGGAGGTGGGCGAAGGAAACCTGGATACCGTCACCCATCTGCGCGAACACGACCAGCTGCAGGAACTGGCCGCGTCGTTTGCGGCTATGGTGGGCAAATTGCGCGACCGCCGCGACCAGCGCCAGCGTCTGATCGCCGAACTGAACCGGCAGATCGGCTTGTGCGCGTTGAACAACGGCAACGACTTGTCCACGACCCAACACGAAACGATCGCCGCGCTGGCCAATCTGGCGGCGGCATTGGAAAAACTCGATAAATAACCCACCCAACTTTATGAGCAAAGACCTGACAATCAAAAGCGCGCTGATTTATATCGCATCCTCCTTATTTGCAGCCAACCTGTTGTTCGCAGCATCGCTCTGGCACGCCTTCTCCAGCATCGACGCCAGCCTCGCCGACGCCACCCAAAAACAAGACACCTCCGATGCGCTGGCCCATGTCCGTTTTCACGTGGTACAGATCCAACAATTTTTGACCGACGTCGGCGCCACGCATACCGAAGACGGTTTCGCCGAAGCCGAACAGAATCTGGCCGATGCGCTCAAAAATCTGGATGCCGCGGCCAAACTGCAACCGAACCTGCAATCGAAACTGGACGAACTGAAAACCAAAATCCGGACCATGCACGCCGCCGGCGTAAAAATGGGTTGGGACTACATCAAACTCGGTAACGAAGCCGGCACGGTGACCATGAAAGCGCCCGGCACCGGCCTGGACGATACGGCGGCCAGCCTGACGTCGGAGCTCTCGATCTTGACCGAGCAACTGGACCGCGAATTGGCTCAGGCCAAACAAGTATTGAGTTCGTCGTTGCATGACTACAGCGTTTCGCGCATCGCCTTTTCGATCGCGCTGTTATTGTTCGTGGTCATCTGTTTGGCGCTGCTGTATTTCAAAATCGAACCGCCGCTGAATGCGCTGCAAAAATCCCTGCGGGACATGAAACAAGGCGGCGGCGACTTGACCCGGCGGATTCCGCACGAGGGCGGCGACGAAATCGGTAGTATCGTCAGACTGTTCAACGAATTTCTCAGCATGCTGCAAGGCTTGATGCAGCAAGTAGCGACGGAATCAGAGCAGTTGACCGTCTCGTCGAGCCGGCTCAGCCAAATGTCGGAACGAGTACAACAAGATATTTTTAAATCGCAAATGGGAGCCAACCAAGTCGCGACCACAGTGACCGAATTGTCTGCGACAGTCACCGGCGTTTCGAACAATACGGCTGATGCGGCCCAAACCGCACGCCAAAGCAGTCAGGCCGCCAACGACGGTAAAGCAGTCGTAACCAGTACCGTACGCTCGATTCACGAACTTTCGCAAAACATCGATCGCGCCAGCCAGGTGATCGGTAGCGTCGAAAACGATTGCGTCAACGTCAGCTCGGTCCTGGACGTGATTCAAAGCATTGCCGACCAGACCAATCTACTCGCCCTGAACGCCGCCATCGAAGCGGCGCGCGCCGGCGAGCAAGGTCGCGGCTTTGCCGTGGTGGCTGACGAAGTCCGCACGCTGGCCAGCCGCACCCAGGAGTCGACCCACGAAATCCAGGCCATGATCGAGAAGCTGCAACAAGGCTCGCGGCAAGCCGTCAAAGCCATGACGGAAAGCCAAACCCAAACCAAGGAAACCGTGGCGGTGATCGAAAGCACAGGGGCAGTGTTGGACGAAATCTCGGCGATGGTAGAACGCATCTCGGAAATGAACACGCATATTTCCGATGCGGTAAAGGAACAAAAAATTGTGGTCGAGCACATCAACCAGAATGTGGTCGCTATCAACGAAGCCACCGTCAACAATGCGGCAGACGCCGAGCAAACCGCCCGCGAAGCTCATCATTTGCAGGCTATCGCCGGTAGCCTGCAAAAAACCATTTCCCAATTCAGATTGTAAGAGCCCCCGCGGCCGCAACGCCGCGGGAACAAGGTTTTATCGGCGCTTAGCGGCGCTATCCAACTTGATCCAGCGCAACCGGTTGGCGTTGCTGACCACGGTTACTGACGACATCGCCATCGCCGCGCCGGCGATCATCGGATTCAGCAAAATGCCGAACAGCGGATACAACAAGCCGGCCGCGACCGGGATGCCGATAGTGTTGTAGATGAAGGCGCCGAACAGGTTCTGCTGGATATTGGCGACCGTCAATTGCGACAGCTCGATCGCCTCCGGAATTTTTAGCAAGGAACCTTGCAACAAGACGATGTCGGCGCTCTCGATCGCCACATCGGTACCGGCGCCCATCGCAAAGCCGACATTAGCCTGGGCCAGGGCCGGCGCATCGTTGATACCGTCGCCGACCATGCCGACCAACTCGCCCTGCTGCTGCAGTGCTTTGACCGTTGCGGCTTTGTCGGTCGGCAACACCTGGGCGCGGAATTCGGTAATACCGGCCTGGGCGGCGATGGCCTTGGCCGTGATTTCGTTGTCGCCGGTCACCATCAACACCCGGACGCCGCGGCCTTGCAATTCCCGCACGGCTTCAGCCGAGTCGGGCTTGATCGGGTCGGCTACCGAAACCACGCCGACTATGGCCTGTTCGACCGCCAACATCATCGGCGTCTGGCCTTTTCCGGCCAATTCCGCCAGCTTATCCCGACACACACCGGTATCGATCCCATGTTCGGCCATTAATGCGGCGTTGCCGAACAGGCATTGCCGATCGCCGATCCGGCCGATGACGCCGTGGCCGGCCACCGCCTGAAAGCGTCTGACTTTGTCCAAAGCCAGCGAACGCTGTTCGGCAGCAGCCAAAATCGCCGCCGCCAGCGGGTGCTCGGAACCGGATTCCAGACTGGCCGCCAATTGCAAAACCTGAGTTTCGCCGTAATCGCCGAATCCCAACACTTCGGCCAAGGCCGGCTTGCCGGCGGTTACCGTCCCGGTTTTGTCCAGTATCAGGCAAGTCAGTTTGCCGGCCGTCTGTAGCGCCTCACCCTTACGGATTAAAATCCCGGTTTGCGCCGCCCGACCGACCGCGACCATGACCGAGATCGGCGTTGCCAAACCCAAAGCGCAAGGGCAGGCGATTACCAAAACCGTCATGGAAGTAACAAAGGCATAACCGAAGGCAGGATCGGGGCCGATCGCCAGCCAGATAAGAAAGGTCAGAACAGAAATTGCAACCACTGTCGGCACGAACACGGCCGAAATTCTGTCGGCCAGTTTGGCGATGGCGGGCTTGCTGTTTTGCGCCTGGCGCACGCTTTGAATGATATGCGCCAGCGCTGTGTCGCGGCCGATATGGGTGGCCGTGAACAAAAAACTGCCCTGGCCGTTGATCGACCCGGCGGCGACGCTGTCGCCGACATTTTTCTCGACCGGCATCGATTCGCCGGTGAGCATGGATTCGTCGACGCTGGAATGGCCTTCCGCCACCGTGCCGTCGACCGCGATCTTTTCCCCCGGCCGCACCCGCAAGGTCTCGCCAAGACCGACTTCCTCAATCGGTACGTCGAGCTCGCGACCGTCGCGCACGACTCTGGCGGTGCGCGGCTGCAGGCCGATCAAGGCTCTGATCGCCGCCGAAGTCTTGCCGCGGGCCCGGGTTTCCAGGGCGCTGCCGAGATTGATGAAGGCCAGAATCACTGCCGAGGCTTCGAAATAAGCGTGCGCCGACAGCGACGGCAATTGCGCGGAATAGTCGATGACGATGCAGGAATAAAACCAGGCGGAGCCGGTACCCAATGCAATCAAGGTATCCATGTTGGCCTGCTTCACAGCCAGCAATTTGAGCGCACTGTGAAAAAAATGGCCGCCGGAGTAATACAACACCGCCAAGGTCAATAGCGCAACTTCGGACCAGAACAGCGTGCCGGAAGGCGTGCCCATCGCCGGGAACAGATCGATATGGGCGCCCAACATCAACGGCAACCCCAACGCGCCGGCGACAGCCGCCTTGCGCATCAAATCGCGGTAACGCAGCTCTTCCTGGGCTTCCTCTTCCGCCGGATCTTCCAGACCTTCCATCACCGCGGCGGCGTAACCGGCGTCCTTCAAAGCCTGTTTCATGATCTGCCGGTCGGGATCGCCAAGCACGGTTGCCGAATGGTCGGCGAAGTTAACTGCGACCGATGCGACTCCGGGCACCGACTGCAAAGCGGTTTCGACCGCACTGACGCAACCGGCGCAACGCATGCCGAGAATCGACAGCCTAATCTCTTGGACGTCGCCGCTTTCTACCTGTTGGGCATCTGTCATCCTGCCTCCTCGAATGTCGGCAGCACCGCCGGCTGCCGGCGAAAAATTATTCTACTTTGAAGCCGGCGTCGACGATGGTGTCTTCGATCTCGTCGAGACTGATCTGAGCCGGGTCGAATTCGACGCCGACCTGCTTATCCAAGTGCGATGCCTTGACCGATTTGACTCCGGCCAGCGCCGACACTTTGCTGACGATACTATTTTCGCAACCGCCGCATTTCATGCCGGTAACCGTTAGCGTTGCTGATTCGGACATTGTTCCTCCTAGGGTTGTTAGAGATGCGCCGCGCCTGAACTCGACTAAATCTCGGCTTACATGTTATAAGGCGGGGCGTAGCAGCATCATAGTGCAATGATCGGGAGCCCGTAAATAAATGACAGATTTTCTAATTGGCCGGCAGCAGATACTGGACCGGCAATTGAATACCTTCGCTTACGAAATTCTGTTCCGCGGCACCGATTTCGACCTTAACCTGAAAGATGGGGCCGCCAACGCCACCAAACAAGTCATCAGCGATACTTTGCTGGAGATCGGCCTGAACCAACTGGTCGGGCCGCATAAAGCCTTCATCAACTTCACGACCCAAAACATTCTGGATAAAGTGCCGCTGCATCTGCCGAAAGACCGCATCGTGGTCGAGGTACTAGAAAGCGTGACCGTCGACGCCGAAATCGTCGCGAATTTAAAGGAACTGTCCCAACTCGGTTACACGCTGGCGCTGGACGATTTCGTACTGGCGCCGGAGTGGTTGCCGCTGCTGGAATTCGCCGACATCGTCAAGATCGACGTCATGGCAGACACGCTGGACGCCACGCGCAAACTGATAGACCAACTCGCCCCGTATAAATTAAAACTCCTGGCAGAAAAGGTCGAAACCCATCAGCAGTTCGAAACCCTGCGCGATTGGGGCTGCGAGTTATTTCAGGGTTTTTTCTTCAGCAAGCCCAACATCGTTGAAGGCAAACGCATCGGCGCCAGCCAGACCACGGCACTGCAGTTACTAGCCACGGTCAACAAACCCGAGGCCAGTTTTGTCGAGATCAGCGGTATCGTCTCGCAAGACGTCAGCATGAGCTTCAAGCTACTGCACTACCTGAATTCAGCGTTTTTTGCGTTGCCGTACAAAATAGAATCGATACAACATGCGGTAGTCTGTTTGGGCTTGGTCGAAATCAAGCGTTGGCTCAATATCCTGACCCTATCTGCCCTGTCGGACAAACCTTCCTCGGTACTGCAAAACGTACTGATCCGGGCCAAAATGTGCGAACTGCTCGCGCGGGAAGTTAAGGATGACGGCGAGCATTACTTCCTGATCGGCATGCTGTCGGGCCTGGACAGCCTGATGGATTCGCCCTTGCCGAAATTGCTGGAACACTTGCCGCTGGCGCAGGACATAAACAACGCCGTACTCCACCATCGCGGCCCTGCCGGCGAAACCTTAAAATTCTGTATCGCCTACGAGCGCTGGGAAACCGGGCTAAATAACTACCGCAACATCGCGCCGGAGCGCATCGCCAACATCTATTTGGAAAGCATCGACTGGTGGGCGACCCACATCTCGCCGTTACTGGCCGCATAACACTTAATTGACTGGTATGGATAGACTATGAAACGAAAATTACCCTTTTTCTTGCTGGCCGGATTATTGTCCGCCAGCTTGCAAGCCGCAGAACTCGGCGAACTCGACACCGAACAACTCGGTACGATGCAACAAAACCAAAACGCGCTGGTGGTGGATATCCGCACGCCGCAGGAATGGCAGGCTACCGGCCTGATTCCGGGCAGCCACAAGCTGCAATCGTTCGATGCCGACGGCAAATTCGACCAGCAAAAATGGCTGGCCGATCTGGAGAAATTGAAAACCTCGCCCGACCAACCGGTGATTCTGGTGTGCCGTTCCGGCAACCGTAGCGCCAAAGTCGGCAAAATGCTCAGCGAACAGCCCGGCATGCCCAAGGTTTATCATTTGAATAACGGCATCCAGTCCTGGATCCGCTCCGGCCGGCCGGTTGCGCCGGATTGTCTGGCCAGCGCCTGCAATTGATATGTCGCTGTCCACGATCACCAACCAGACCATCGCGCTGGCCGGCATCGCCCAAGCCTGTTCGCTGGTACAGCAACTGGCGACGGCCGGTGCCTGCCAAAGCGGGGCCTTGGAAGCCAGCATCGGCAGTCTTTTGAAAATCGACTCGGATAGCGTCGCCGACGTCTACGGCGGCCTGGCCGGCATCCGCCACGGCCTGGAGCAATTGCAGACCCAGTTGGGTAGCCGGGCTTCAGCCAATCCGGAACAAGCCCGGTACGCCGCGCAACTGGTCTACCTGCAAAAGCGGCTGGCCGGCAAGCCGGACATGTTGGACAGCATCCGGACCGGCATCGGTCGGGCTCAGGCCCAGGCCGAACATTTCGGCGTATTGCATGAAAACGTACTGGCGAATCTGGCCGACGTCTACCACAGCACCATCAGCACGCTGCAACCGCGGATCATGGTCCAGGGCGATCCGCAGCATCTGGGCAACCAAGGCACGGTCAATAAAATTCGCGCGGTACTGCTGTCCGGTATCCGCTCTGCCCACCTGTGGCGCCAATGCGGCGGTAGCCGCTGGAAGCTGCTATTGGCGCGGCAGAAAATTCGCCACGAAGCCGAGTTCCTGTTAACGCAAATCTAACGCAGCACCATGCCGGAATTACCCGAGGTCGAAACCAGCCGGCGCGGTATCGCACCGCACATTCTGGGCAAAACGTTTAAAACGGTAGAGGTACGAGAATCGCGCTTGCGCTGGCCGGTTCCTGTCGACCTGCCGGCGGTTCTGGCCGGCCAGCGCCTGAATGCGGTCGAGCGCCGCGGCAAATACTTGCTACTGGGCGCCGAGACCGGAACGCTGATTCTGCATTTGGGCATGTCCGGCAATTTGCGAATCACCAATCCACAACAAATTCCGGGCAAACATGACCATCTCGATTTCGTGTTTGCCGACGATACCGTGCTACGCTTCAACGACCAGCGCAAATTCGGCGCGGCACTGTGGACTTCCGCCGATCCGCTGCAGCATCCGCTGCTGGCAAAGCTCGGGCCGGAGCCATTGTCGGCCGACTTCGATGCGGAATACCTGCAACGCCGCGCCGGCCAACGGACGGCGTGCATCAAAAGCCTAATCATGGACAGCCATATCGTGGTCGGAGTCGGCAATATCTACGCCAGCGAGTCGTTGTTTCTGGCCGGCGTGTTGCCCACCCGCGCCGCCGGAAGTTTGCAACGGGCCGAATTCGAACGTCTGGCCGCGGCGATCAAGACCGTGCTGGGCCAGGCCATCGAACAGGGCGGCACCACCTTGCGCGACTTTACCAATGCCGAGGGCAAGCCCGGCTACTTCAAACAGGCATTGGCCGTCTACGACCGCGACGGCGCACCTTGCCGGACCTGCGCCGAACCGATACAGCATTCGAAAATCAGCCAGCGCGCCAGCTACTACTGTAGCCGCTGCCAAAGCTGACAGGCCTTAGTCAGGCCTGCCAATCGAACGCAACTGTGACCCGGTTGCCGCGTCCGTGGTAGGTCACGCTGCTACAAAGTTTTTCCAGAAGTGCAATACCGCGTCCGCTATAGCCGGCATTGTGTTGTAAATCGGTGCGGTGGCGGCGCCAGTCGAATCCGCTGCCGCTGTCGGCGACCTTGACGATCAGCCGCCCGCCGGTCTCGGTGGGACGATGGGAGAAAAACAAACGGATTTTGCCGTCGCTCAGCGTTTGTAGGCGCTGTTGTTTCAATTCGTAAAACCGCAGGAAGCCTTCCGGGGTAGTTTTCTCGGCGGAATCCAACTTCAGCACGCCATGATCCAGGGCATTGGCGAACAATTCGGTCACGATCAGAAATATCGCTTGCCGATGGCGCTGCAGGCCTTGCAATTCAGTCAAGGTGTTTACGATCACCGGCACCGGGTTGGTACAACGCAGGCTGTCGATGTCGAATTCCATCATCTGTTTCCAGGTCATCGCCGCTAATTTATGCCCGGCGGCCTGGACCTGACTGCCGGCCCACGGCACGCTATCGACCGCGCAACGCAACACCACCATCGTGTTGTCGTCTTTGCGCTCGGCTCCGCCGGTATGTTCCGCCAGCCGGCGTTGTAATATGTCGAAGTCGCTGTCCCGGCTTTCCAGAATCGCCTGCAACACACGCTCGGCGCCGAACAACTCGTTGCTTGCATTCTCCGCCTCGAACACACCGTCGGTCAGCAAATACAAACTTTCATGCTCGCCGACGCGATGCAGTTGGACATCGGGCTCGATAACGGCCTGAATCCCCAGCGGAATATTGGAGGAGCGGATGGCCCGATAGCTTTTATCGACTCGATGGACCAGGTAGTGGTCCGGCAAACCGCAAGTAATGGTTTTTAACATCGAATCTTCGGGGTATAACGCCACCAGAGTCGCCGCCAAGAACCGGTTAGCCGGCAGCATCCGGTGAAGCTTGGTGTTGACCTCCACCACGATCTCGCTGATGTCGAAGCCTTTGCGGGTCATCCCGTAAAAGATGTCCGCCAGCGGCGTCGCCGCTATCGACGCCGCCAAGCCGTGGCCGGTAAAATCGCCCAGCAACAGGTGCAAATGGTTTTCCGGCGTTTTCGCCACCAATACCAAATCGCCGTTGAACAAGGCCATCGGCGACATCGACACACTAACCGCGTCGGTTTCCAGAAAATCGGCTTTCAGTACGCTGTTGAACAATTTGGCTGCAACCTCTTGCTCGAGATCGGACATCTGCCAATAGTCCAATAACCGGTTTTTCTGCTCCCGTTCGCGCCGGTACAATTCGCTCAAACGTAACGATGACCGAATCTTGAACAATAACAAACCGAAGTTTACCGGCCGACACAATACCGTATCGATATCAACCGTGGCGCAACGCTCCAACAAGTTATCGCTAATCGACTCGCTGATTAACACGATAGGCAAATAGTTGTCTGCAGCCTCGCGCACCTCCGCCAATGCCTGCCAATGCCAGTGGCGGCAAGCCACGATCACCAAATCGATCGGCTGCGATTCGACCAAGGCCAACACTTCCGCATCGCTGGTAGCCGGCTGACAAATGTAGCCTTGGCCGATGATCTGGCGCTCCAAGTGATCGACTTCGGCGTCGGGGCCGGCATCCCTGAAAAAGACAATTACTGTTTGCATGATTAGTGGCTATCGAACGGATGATTTGCGCTTACGCCAAGTGGCCGCGGCTATTGAGCGGCCGAGCGGCTAACGTGGGCTGCTGGCTTATAATAGTCCCTCCCAACTTAAACTCTGCGGTTATGGCGATATTATTTTTTTCGTTACGCGGCGTCCCGGCCGATGAAATCGAGGACGTCCGACAATTGCTGATCGATAACGACATCGACTTTTACGAGACCTCGGCCGGCACCTGGGGCACCTCGTTGCCGGCGATCTGGCTATACCGCGACCAGGATCGGCAACTCGCTGACGACTTGTTCGAACACTACCAAACCCAACGTGCGCTGACCCAACGTGCGCATTACCAGGCCCTGAAAAACAGCGGCGAAGCCGCCGGGTTCTGGCGCCACAATTTGGCCCGCCCGCTACGTTTCATCGCCTTGAGCGTTTTGGTAGCGCTGGTCGGCTTCATCTCGCTGATATGGCTGTTCGAATTGGGCCTTTAAGGCGCTGTTGCCAATACGGCCAAGGCCCGCTGGACATGTTCCGCAGCTTCTATGCCCAAATCGGTCAAATAGCCGCCGTCGGCCTGCGAAATCAACCCTTTGTCGAATAAGCGCCGGGCCGCTTCGATCAATGCCGGATCGGCATTGCCGTGCACCTTGACGCCTTCTTGTGCGCTGGCCAAATTGAACAGCGATAGAAACCGGATTTCCGCAACCAGTTCATCGTTAAATAGCATCGGCTTTCCCCTGTGGTGGTTATGATTATTTTTCGTTGGCCGTCAGTGTCAGCCAAGCGTAAACCCGCTTTATCAGCAGATTGTCGTCGTGTTGGTATGCGTGCCCTTCGCCTTCCATCCGGATTTGCCGGTACACCGGATTATCCTTTGCGGCCATGCGCCGTTGCCAGGCGCTATCGACCACCGCCGCGACGTCGAATTCGGCATAGACATCCAGAAACGGCAGGCCAATGTTTTTGATTTGCTCCAGGCTTTGCGCCTGCGGTAAACGATTATCGCCGAACGGCAGACTAATAGCCGCGAACGCCATGATACCGTCCGGTTTGGTGCTGAGCCGATAAAGCGCCATTGCCGCACCGACGCCGTAACCGACGACGGCGATGCGTTTGGCACCGCCTTGCTGCAAATAGGCCACCGCGGCATCGATGCGTGCCGCCGCGTCGTCGAACAGCACAATGTAATCGTCGAAACTCGCGCCGATTTCCTGCACCGGCATTTGTAATGAGAAGGTTGCCCAGCCGTGTTTCGGCAAGGCGGCGCGCAATCCGCGAATCACCGGACTTTGGTCCGGATGGCCGCCCATGTCGTGCAATACGATTACCGCGTTACGGTTGTCGGATTTTTCGGCATCGGTATAGAGCCCAAGAAAAGGCTGGCGCGGGCTCTGCAGCCAAACCACGCGTCCCGCGGCCAATTGCCGTTGAATTTGTTCGGCGTAATCCTGCTCGCGGCGCAGGTCGCCGGCAGCGGCCGGCAACGCCGCCGCCAAGCAGAATATCGCGAACGCCGGCCGGAAGCGCAAAGCGGCTAACCGTTGCTGTAGAAACCGCTAAAGGTATAGCGCTCGTGGATGTGGCGCAGCAACACCATCACCACCGATGCCACCGGCAAAGCCAGCAACACCCCCAAAAACCCGAACAAACGGCCGCCGGCCATCACCGCAAACATCACCGCGACCGGGTGCAGGCCGATCTTGTTACCGACCAGCCAAGGCGTCAGCAGCATGCCTTCGATGCTTTGGCCGACGGCGAACACGATCAGGACCGGAAGCAAATGCATTGCGTCCTGAAATTGCAGCAAAGCCGAAATGCAGGCAAACACGATGCCGGTAATCGCTCCCATATAGGGTACGAAACTGACCAACCCGGCCATCATGCCGATGACCAGGGCTAATTCCAAATCGACCAACCACAACCCAAAGCTATAGATGCCGCCCAAAGCCAGCATCACGTAAAACTGGCCGCGCATGAACGCTCCCAACACGTCGTCGGCTTCCGCGGCCAGTTTAGCCACGGTGCCGGCCGCGCGGCGCGGGAACAGGTCATGAATCCTTTTAACCAGTTCGTCCCAGTCGCGCAGCAAATAAAAGGTGATGACCGGAATCAAGACCAAGTTCATGACCCAACCGATCAGCACCGCGCCGGAATGCGACACCGATTCGAGCAGGTTTTCGCCGACGCCGCCATTTTGCCAGTGATTCCGGATCATATTCAGCAGTTGCTCTTCGCGCAGCGGGCGGATGCTGCGGCCGAAGTACTTCTGCAGATCGGGAATTACGGCTTTGTTGATCCAATTCAAATAGGACGGCAGTTTATCGATGAACTCGCCGATCTGGTATTCGAGCGCCGGAATAATCACGACCAGCAAGGCGGCGATGGTAAAAATGATGCCGGAAAACACCACGATCACCGCCAGGGTGCGATTGAGGCGCCAGCCGCGCAATTCCAGGGTTTCCAAACGATCGACCAAAGGATCGCCCAGATAAGCCAGAATCGCGGCGACCGCAAACGGCATCAATACCGGAGCCAGCAAATAGAGCAACCCGCCGAATCCAGCGACAAAGGCCAATAACAACCACTTCTGCGAATCGCTCATCTCCATACCGTTTCTCCGCTGAATTCAGTTTTAGGGCTGCTTACGCGCTTTCAAAAGTTCGACGGCGATAGGCGTGATCGACAACAGCACGATAGCCAGGATTGCCAGTTCGAAATTTTGTTTGATGAGCGGAATGTTGCCGAAAAAATAGCCGGCAAACACGCAAATCAAGACCCAGGCCAAGCCACCCACGACGTTGTAAAGGAAGAAATAACCGTACGGCATGCGGCCGATTCCGGCGACGAACGGGGCAAAGGTGCGGACGATCGGCACGAAACGCGCCAACACAATCGTCTTCGCGCCGTAAGTTTCGTAAAAGGTCTGCGCCCGCTCCAGATGTTGCCGATTGACCCAGCTCAACGAGTAAGCGCGTTTACCGACGCTACGCCCGATCCAATAATTCACCGTGTCACCCAGGACCGCGGCAACGCTCATGATGCCGAGCAGCATCGGCAGATTCAGCGCATCGACCGCGACAAAGGCTCCGGCGGCAAACAGCAGCGAATCGCCCGGCAGAAACGGCATCACCACGAAACCGGTTTCGACAAAGATCACAGCAAACAAGATCGCGTAGGTGACTGCACCGTATTCGCCGATCAATTCGGCCAGATGTTTATCAATGTGTAACAAAACGTCGAGCAGATAATGTAGCCAATCCATCTGTAATCCCTGGAATCCAGTAAATAGTGCGGTAATGCGCCGGCAGGCCGGGTTACCGGTAGAAATAGGCGGCGGCCGCGGCGCTGATCAACCCCAGCAACAACGCAACCAGCCAACGCCAGAATTTAACGGGCTTGGAAGGTGCGGCCTGATAGGCAACGCCTTCGATGCTGGCGTCAACCGCCTTCAATTTACCGTCGGCTTCGCGGGCCACGCGGTAAACGATCACATCGCCGCGTTGCGGCCGCCGCGCCATGCCTTTCAGCGAAGAAATATGAATAAAAATATCCTTATCGCCGCCATCCGGCTGAATAAAGCCAAAACCTCTATCGTCTTTCCAGGTTTTTAAAATACCTTTGTGGACGGTGTTATCCGCCATATCGATTCACCTCTTAAATTACGAACGGGACTACGTAAGAACTCGGCTGCAGCAGCAAGGATCAGGCTAACGTCGCCCGTATTTTGGACGAAATGCGCGACAATTCGGTTAATCCGGATCGCTCCGGCCGAATCCGCGGTACTGGAAAAAGGGCGAAAGGCTAGCAAATTAGCAGCTTGCAAGTTGTAAGACGGCCCCGCTTCGGCAAAAACCACGCGGAACCGGCCGATACGGAAACGGCGTTTACGCAAAAACGCATAAACGCCGTCCGCACTTAAATTTTCTTGTCGATCAGAACTTTATCGTCGATGATCAACTTCGATACGCCGCCCAGCGACAAATGCAGCGTGCAGGATGCGGTTTTAAAGTTGGAGCCCGGCTCGCCGACCCATTCCATCGTCACGTAAGTTGCTTTATCCGTGTCGGTTTTGGACGGGAAATACACCTGGGTGCCGGTTTTGTTTTGAATCAATTTCGGGCATTTTTGGTTGGCCATTTCCTGCATGGCCACCAAGGATCGGATCTGCGACGCGGCTTCCTTCTCTTCGTTGCTTTGCTCCTTGCTGGCGCCCACCAGAATGAAACCGACCACGAACACACCCACTACAGCGATCATCGCTTTTTGTATTTCGCCCATTGTTGCTCTCCTCTGTTTCTAGTTATTTTCAAAGCAAATCCGAAACCTTAAGTTCCGGATTCTAAGCTAAATGGCCGGTAGCGGCAATGCGCCGGTTACAGGGCGTTTAGGCCTGCGGATCGACTTGAGCAATCCAGTCGCCCAGATTGTAGTAATTGGTGATGCGGGCGACTTTACCGTCACGGATTTCGAAGAAGGCGCCGGCCGGCAGGCGGTAAGTCTGACCGTTGGCTTCCGGCAGACCTTCGTCGGTATTCAGATACTCACCCAAAACGACGAACTCGGCCGCGCCGCGGCTGCCGTCTGCGTTGGCCATCACCACCATGTCCACCAATTGCTCTTTGTAGTGGTGGTTCATTTTTTTCATGAATTCGCCGAACGCGGCCTTACCTTGTTCACGGCCGCCTTGATTGATATCGTGCACCACATCGTCGGTCAACAAGCTGAGGAAGGTCTCCATGTCGCCGTCGTTGAATGCTTGATAATACTTTTTGATCAATTCGATTGCTTGTTGCATAGTGGTCATAGCCTGGATTAAAAAAGGCGGCAATTTTGCCAGAAGCCCGGTTTTTTTTCAGCTTAAAATTCAACGCCCTGCTCGGCTTTGATTCCAGCCTGGAAAGCGTGTTTGACGCGGGTCATTTCGGTGACGGTGTCGGCGACTTCGATCACTTCCGGCGCCGCATTGCGCCCGGTCAGCACCAGATGCAGCCAACCGGGTTTATGCTGGCGGATGAAATCGGCGATTTCCTGGCCGCTGATCCAGCCGTAGCCGCAGCAGTAGTTGATTTCGTCCAACACGACCAGATCGAATTGTTCCGACTGGATCTTTTGTTTGGCAAACTCCCAAATCTCGCGGCTGGTCTTGATATCCTGCTCCGGATTTTTGGTATCCCAGGTAAAACCGTCGCCCAGGGCATGCCACTCGATCTCCTCGAAGCGGGTCGCCGCCTTCTGTTCGCCGGTTTGCCACTGGCCCTTGATGAACTGAATTACGCAGACCTTCATGCCCCAACCTGCGGCACGAAACACCATGCCGAACGCGCTGGAGGATTTGCCCTTGCCTTCGCCGGTATGTACCAATACCAGACCGTGTCGTTTTTCTCTTACTTTCATTGGCTGCAGCCTTTACCATCCGGACCGTTAAAAGGCCCGCATTGTAGCAAGTTATTGGCATAGCCACTGCTTTAAGCCGACTGCGGAGCGGCAAAACCCGGAGCTATTTACGCCACGAATTATGCAGCTTAACCGCCAGAATCGCCGCAGCCAGTAAAAAGGTTACGGCGTTGGCGACGATAATCGCCCAGTTCGCCAGAAACACGCCGTAAATCAGCCACAACAGTACGCCCAAGGTAAACAGGCTGTACATCCCCAAAGACAGCGACGAGGTATCGCGGGTTTTGACGGTCATCACCGCCTGCGGCAAAAACGAGGCGGTGGTCAAGGCCGCGGCAAGATAGCCTATCCAATCGGAATTCATAGTCATTAGATTGCGAAACGCTGCCAGCCCAGGTAGGCCAACACCGCTAATATCAATAAAGAAAAAGCCAAGCCCCAAAAATAACCGACGAACAGCATGGCTTTAACCGGCTTTTCAACCGGTTTGTTACGGCACAGCAGCCATCCGCCCAAGGCCGATACGGCAAGGATGGTCAGCAATGCGCCGATGGCGGGATTCATCGGCTTCAGCGTGGCGGCGGCGCCAGCACTTCGCGGGAGCCGTTAGTTTCCGGCGGACTGACCACGCCGGCGTTTTCCATGTCTTCGATAATCCGCGCCGCGCGGTTGTAACCGATTTTAAAGCGGCGCTGCACGCTGGAAATGGAAGCCTTGCGCGACTCGGTGACGAAGGCCACCGCTTCGTCGTACAACGGATCGGACTCGCTGTCTTCCCCGTCCAAGCCCGCCACTTCGCCGCTGTCGGTGCGCTCCTGGGTAATTTCGTCCAGGTAGTCGGTCGGTCCGGTTTTTTTCATGAACTCGACCACCCGATGCACTTCGTGATCGTCGACGAAGGCGCCGTGCGCCCGCAATGGAATGCTGGTACCGGACGGCAGGAACAACATGTCGCCGTTGCCCAAGAGAGCTTCGGCACCACCCTGGTCGATAATGGTCCGCGAGTCGATGCGCGAAGAAACCTGAAACGAAATCCGGGTCGGCACGTTAGCCTTGATCAAACCGGTCAAGACGTCCACCGACGGCCGCTGCGTCGCCAACACCAAATGGATGCCGGCGGCGCGGGCTTTTTGCGCCAAGCGCGCGATCAGCTCCTCCACCTTCTTGCCCACCACCATCATCATGTCGGCCAACTCGTCGATGACGATGACGATGCTGGGCAACGTGGTCAGATAGGGATAATCATCCAATGGAATCGGGGTTTGCGGATTGAACAACGGATCTCGGATCGGTTGGCCGGCGGCTTCGGCTTCCTTGATGGCATGGTTGTAACCCGCCAGATTGCGTACGCCGACTTTCGACATCAATTTGTAGCGCCGCTCCATTTCCGCCACCGCCCAACGCAAGGCGTTCTGGGCGTCCTTCATGTCGGTGACCACCGGCGTCAACAAATGCGGAATACCTTCGTACACCGACAACTCCAACATTTTTGGGTCGATCATGATCATCCGTACGTCTTCCGGCTTGGCTTTGTAAAGCAAGCTCAGAATCATGGTGTTGATCGCGACCGACTTACCGGAGCCGGTGGTACCGGCCACCAACGCATGCGGCATTTTCGCCAGATCGGCCACCACCGGGGTACCGGCGATGTCCTTGCCCATCGCGATGCTGAGTTTGGATTTGGCCCGCTCGAATTCGTCCGATACCAGCAGATCGCGCAACGAGACCATTTCCCGCTCCTGGTTCGGAATTTCCAAACCAATGACGGATTTGCCTTCGATGATTTCGACGATGCGCACGCTGGTCACCGACAAGCCGCGCGCCAAGTCCTTGGCCAGACTACTGATCCGGCTGACCTTGACACCGGCCGCCAGCCGCAATTCGAAACGGGTGATGACCGGACCCGGCAACACCGCTTCCACTTCGGCGGCAATACCGTAATCTTGCAACACGTCTTCAACCTGGCGCGAAATTTCTTCCAGCTCGGTTTTGGAATAGCGTTTGACCTTGATATCGCGTTTGTCCAGCAAGGACAACGGCGGCAAGGCGTTCAGGAACGCACTGTCGTCCATATTTTCCAAGACCTTGCTGTCTTTGCGCCGTAACGGTCTGACGGTTTCGGCTGGCTTGGCGGACACGGCTTCCACAACTTGAATTTGCGGCTTGGCGCGCGGCGCTTCGTCGGATCTGGATTCGGCTTTGGTTTCCGGTTTGCTCCGCACTTTTTTGGCTTCGGCCCGCACCGGCTTCTCGCTGCTGCGATAACGTTCGGCGCCGGTCACGGCCTGGCGACCGACCACGGAACACGCGCTCATCGCACACTTGCCGATCAAACTCATCACCATCAGCCAGGACAAGCCGGTGAACATGGTTACGCCGGTCATGAATATCGCCAGCAACAGCAAGGTCGAGCCGGAATTGCCCAACAGATGCACCAGCGCGTCGCCGATTTCCCGGCCCAAAATGCCGCCCGGACTCTCCGGCAGATCGACTTTGGTGCGCAGAAAATGCAGATGTAGGAACAAGATCGCCGAACCGGACACCACGGTCGCCAAAAAGCCGACCGAGCGCGCCGCGACCAGCCATTGGCTGGCCTGTTGTTGGTTCGGCCCCTGATAGACCATGTAACCGTACCAGAACAGCATGACCGGGATCAGGTAGGCCATCAAACCGAGAAAGCTCAACACGAAATCGGCCAGCCAGGCGCCGAACACGCCGCAGGCGTTGCTGATCGATTGGTAGGACGTGCTGTGGCTCCAACCCGGATCGTTGGAGTTAAAGGTCAATAAGGCAATCAAAAAGAACAGTGCAAAACAGGAACAGCCCAGCAATGCGATTTCGCGATATCCTCGCGTGTCTCTCTCTTCCACAACAGCAACCATGGGTGACGGCTCACGTTAAAAGCTTAACTAAAACCTGATTATAGATGATAAAAATCGATTTCACATTAGCTTGGCCGGCGCAGCCCGCAAAATCCCGGCATTCTGCCGGTTTAAACCGCGGGGGATTGCCCATATAATCGTTTCATACTAACCCCGCATGGAGATCGAGAAAATGGCTGCAGCCAAGCATTGCAAACTTTTAATCCTAGGTTCCGGCCCGGCCGGCTACACCGCAGCCGTTTACGCCGCGCGCGCCAACCTGAATCCGGTCATGATCACCGGCATGCAACAAGGCGGACAATTGACCACCACCACCGAAGTCGACAACTGGCCCGGCGACGTCGACGGCGTGCAAGGCCCGGAATTGATGGACCGGATGCTGCGCCATGCCGAGCGCTTCAACACCGAAGTGATCTTCGACCACATCCACACCACCGATTTGTCGCAAAAGCCGTTTACGCTGATCGGTGACGCCGGCGTTTACACCTGCGATGCGTTAATTATCGCCACCGGCGCCTCGGCCAAGTATTTGGGCCTGGAATCCGAAGAAGCCTTCAAAGGCAGAGGCGTATCGGCTTGCGCCACCTGTGACGGTTTTTTCTACCGCAACAAGCCGGTCGCCGTGATCGGCGGCGGCAATACCGCGGTCGAAGAAGCCTTGTACCTTGCCAATATCGCCTCGGAAGTCATCGTCGTCCATCGCCGCGATAAATTCCGTTCCGAGAAAATCCTGTCCGACAAATTGATCGAGAAATCAAAATCCGGCAACGTCCGCATCGAATGGAACCACGAGCTGGACGAAGTGTTGGGCGACGAGATGGGCGTCACCGGCCTGCGCATCAAAAGCACCCAGGACGGCGCGACCAAAGAACTGGACGTGCACGGCGTATTTATCGCCATCGGCCATACGCCGAACACCGATATTTTTGCCGGCCAACTGGAAATGGACCACGGCTACATCGTGGTTAAAAGCGGCATCCACGGTAACGCCACCGCCACCAGCGTACCGGGCGTCTTCGCCGCCGGCGACGTGATGGACTCGCATTACAAACAAGCCATCACCTCCGCCGGTGCCGGCTGCATGGCGGCATTGGACGCCGAAAAATATCTGGACGATTTGTTCGGTTAACTCGCCTTAGCGTTGCGGCAGCGAGCCGCAACGCTACCACTGGGTTTTCAAGTCGATTCGGCAACGATGCTCCGGCACAACCCCACCATTTCTGATGCCCGCAACATGACGTCTATAAATGCGGCTGAAAATATCCGGCCGATAAATACCGGGCGCATTCTTCAGTATATCCATGGCAGCAAGCGCCAACGACGGTTCCGATAGTCGCGGTAACAGTCGCCGAATTGTTGTTCCAGCATGCGTTCCTCAATCTCTATCCGGTGCGCCAGAGCCCAGCCCGAACACAGCAAAAGACTGAGCAGCGCCAGGCCATCGCCCATTGCCAATCCGGCGGCAGCCAACGCCATCAACAAGCCGGTATAGGCCGGATGCCGCAACAAACGATAGGGTCCGTCCTCGATCAAGCGATGCCCGTTCAAAATCGCCACATGGGTCGTAAAAAACCGGCCCAAACCGATCACCGCCGTATAACGCAGATACAAGCCACCGGCAAAAATTGCCAGAGCCAATATCTGCCGCGGCAGATAGGCCAGCGGAATCGGCAGCAACGCCAATTGTTTGCACAGCAGCGCCAATACCAGCCCGAGCGTGATGAACAACCATAGCCGGCCTTGCGAATGGTGCTCGTCGCAGGCGATTTCGCCATCCGCCGCCCGCTGCCGTCGAGCCAGACCGATCTCGGCGCCGACCCAAACCAGGCAAACCAAAAACCAAAAAATCCTCACCCATGTCATCGCTTGCCCTCCTCCGGCTAACGGCATAATCCTTTGCCTCGCGTCTCGTTACCTCGTGTAACATACCCCAATTTAGCGAGCGCCATGCAGCCCATTATCGAACTGAATCAGGTCTACAAGGATTACCCGCAAGCCGGCGGCCGGCAAACGGTATTGCACGGCATCGATTTGCGCATTGCCACCGGCGAATTCGTCGCGATTGTCGGCCCGTCCGGCAACGGTAAATCCACCCTATTGAACCTGATCGCCGGCATCGACCATCCCAGCCGCGGCGAAATCGTCGTCGCCGGCCACGCCCTGCAAAACCTCGGCAACGAACGCCTGGCAAGCTGGCGCGGCGAGCATGTCGGCATCGTGTTTCAGTTCTTCCAACTGCTACCGGCGCTGAGCCTGCTGCAAAACGTGATTCTGCCGATGGACTTTCTCGGCCGATTGAGCAAAACGCAACGCCGCGAGCGGGCGCTGCAATTACTGGACAGCGTGGGCTTGAGCGGCGCAGCCGACCGCCTGCCGAGCCAGGTATCCGGCGGCCAACAGCAACGGGCCGCCATCGCCCGCGCCCTGGCCAACGATCCGCCGTTGATCGTCGCCGACGAACCGACCGGCAATCTGGACAGCGCCAGCGCCGATGCCGTGTTCGATTTGTTCAGCCATCTGCGCGACCGCGGCAAAACCCTGCTGATGGTCACCCATAACGAGGCGCTGGCCGATGCCGCCAGCCGCAAACTGGAAATCCGCGACGGCCGGCTGCACGCCGATAGCCACTGGGAGCCGCGTTGAGCGCGCTGGCTTATAAATTCCGCGCCGATTTGTGGCGTCACAAAGGCCGCAGCCTATTGGCGGTCGCCAGCATCGCCATCGGCTTGTTCGGCGTCGGCACCATATTCGGCATGATCGATTTGTTGCTGGCGAAAATGGATGCCGCCCACCGCTTATCGCAGCCTTCGCACCTGAATCTGATATTACGTAGCGATGCCGATCCCGGCGTGTTACAGCAAATCGCGGCACTACCCGATGTTGCCGGGATCGAAGCGCTGAACCAATTGAATTTGCGGTTCCGGCCAACGCCGGAAAGCGCCTGGCAGAACGGCAGCCTGATCATCCGCAGCGATTACACCCGCCAGCTTTACGACAAGTCCGCTTTGGTCGCCGGCAACTGGCCCGTATCGGGCAAGCTCGCTATCGAAAACCTGTCGGCACAAAACAGCGGCCTCGGCCTTGGCGGCAACGTACAATTACAAACCGAACGTGGGGTGCTCAGCTTCCCGCTGGACGGCATCGTCCGCCATCCCTTCGTCAAACCGCCCAAATTCGGCGGCCAGGCCGTATTCTTCGGCTCGGTCGCGGATGCAAAACTATTCGGACTAGCCCCTCACGGTTTTCGCCAACTACTGATACGGATTCGGCAACCTTACAGCGAGGACAAGGCCCGTGCCGCCGCCGTCCAGATCCGCACCCTGCTCGCCGAACACGGCGTCGCCGCCAACGCTACATTACTGCAAGACCCGGACCGGCATTGGGGTCGGCCATTTCTGGCCGGTATCAACGGTGTGTTGGAAATCATGGCCTTGGCCGCGTTGGCACTGTCCGCCAGCCTGATCGTCAACACCGTCTCGGCCCATATCGCCCAACAAACCAGCCAGATCGGCGTGATGAAGGCGATCGGCGGCAGCCATCTCGCCGTCGCCGGTTTGTACCTGAGCGAAACCCTGTTGCTGGCGTTTGTGTCCATCCTGGTCGCCGCGCCGCCGGCGGCACTGGCCGCTGATCTGGGCTCGTGCCGGCTGCTGGCTATTTTCAATATCGACTGCGGCGGATTCGAACTCCCCTACCGTGCGCTGGCGTATCTGGTGGCCGGCGGTTTGCTGGTGCCGCTGCTGGCCGCAGCCGGGCCAGTATGGCGCGGAGCGACGATCACCGTACGCGATGCGATTGCCAGCTACGGCCTGGGCGCGGATTTCGGCAACGCCCGAATCGACCGCTGGCTACAAGGTTTGGCGGGCCGCTGGTTGCCTACCGTTTACGCCGCCGCGCTCGGCAATCTGTTCCGCCGCAAAACCCGACTGTTGTTGACCCAAATCGTCTTGGTCGTGGCCGGCGCGGCGTTTTTGAGCCTGACCAGTCTGATCGCCTCGGTCAACCTGACCTTGGACAACGAAATGGCCCGCAGCCGCTATTCCTTGAAATTGGGCTTCGTCAACGACCAACCCAAGCCAATGCTGCAAGAAGCGATCAAAGCCGCCGATCCGGACTGCACGATCGAAACTTGGCGCCGCCTGCCACTGGAACTCGGCCACGACCGCGGCATGTTCCGCCAAAAAGGCAGTATGGGCCTGCAATTGCTTGCACTACCGGCCGCTAGCGAAAACTACCGCCCCCGGATCGAGAGCGGCCGCTGGCTGCAGGCCGACGACGCCGGCCGGGCCGTACTGGTGCTGAATGCCGAAACAGCGGCCTTGAACGGCATCCAACCAGGCGACACCGTCGAAGCGACGATCGGCAGACATCGCCAAACTTGGCAAGTCGTGGGTTTGTATCGCTGGCTGGCCGGCAGCCAATATGCCGTGGAACCGGTCTACGCGCCGCTGGAGACCGTCGAAAAATCGGTTGGCGACGGTTCCGCATCGTTGGCGCTGGTGTCTGCACCCGTCGGGACGCGGGAGGAGGAATCCGGCCGCTTGCGCCTGCTCAGCGAAATGTTGCAGCAGCGCGGCGTCGTACTGGATATTTACAACACTCATGGCCGGCAGGAACAACGTGAATTCGCCCGCCACCAATTTCAACCCGTAATCGGTGCATTATCCGGCTTGGCGGCGATGCTGGCCGCGGTCGGCGGTATCGGCCTTTCCGGCGCGTTGGCCATCGGCGTGTTGCAACGCAGCCGGGAAATCGGCGTGTTGAGAGCGATCGGCGCGCCGTCGCCGACCTTGTTCCGGCTGTTCATGCTGGAAGGTCTGTTCCACGCCATTCTGGCTTGGCTGATCAGCTTGCCGCTCGGCTACTGGGCTGGCGAACCACTTGCCAAACAACTTGGCGAAACCATGCTCGGCGTCAGCCTGGACTATCAATTCGCTGCGGCGGCGGCTTGGTCATGGCTGGGCTTGATCCTGCTATTGGCTGCGGTGGCCTCTTATTTCCCGGCTCGGAAAGCAGCCACAATGGCAATCCACGACTGTTTGTCGCATTAAAAGCCGCCTTGGCGCCGAATCAGCTCGCATTTAACCGCATATTAGAATAAATTAAATCACTTGACCGAAGTCACTAAGCCGAATCGATTTACACCGGCCAGCGCAAGCGAAAAATCAAGCTAAACCCTAATCTGCTAGCCTTTAACCGATAGCTGGTGCAGAAAACGGCAGAGCGGACCATACTGGTTACGGCACCCTGCCCGATCCGTAGGATTGAATAGAACCCGTTTTTAAAAACATCACCTCGTTACCACCCACTTCCGAACTATGTTTTCCATATTTACCCGCAAACGCGAAATCGAAGAGTTGCAGCAACACCTGGCCAAAGCCAATCAACGTGTCGAGCGACAGGATAACGAGCTCGAACAACTGCGTCGGCGTTTACAAGCGGCCGACAATACCAACGCCGAACTGGAACAGCAGTTGCGCAGCCAGGCCGGTACGGTGCGGCATCTGCAAAACTTCGGCCAATCTTTAATCACGATGCAAGGCAGTTTGCTGACGCTGGCAAACCGCCTGCGCGACGAGAAAGACAATGCCGTCGAAGCGCAAGGCATCTCCCTGAACAGCAGCAACGCCATCGAGCGCATTTCCAAAAACCTGGCCAATCTGGCCGACGCCTCCAGCACTGCCGCAAAGCAAGCCGGGTCGCTGGATCAGAGCTCGCGGGAAATCATCGGCGTCGTCAAGTTGATCCACGATATCGCCGATCAAACCAATTTGCTGGCGTTAAACGCGTCGATCGAATCGGCCCGTGCCGGCGAACAGGGGCGCGGTTTTGCCGTCGTCGCCGACGAGGTGCGGACCCTGGCGCAAAGAACCGCCGAGGCCACCAATAAAATCGCCAAACTCGCCGAATCGATCCGGATTGCCAGCGGCGGCACCCGCGACCAGATGAACTCGCTGGCGGAACAGTCGCTCAGCTTCAGCGAAGACGGCCAGCGCGCCACCGGCACGATGCGCGAGCTGCTCGATTTTTCGGTAACGATGGAACAAGTGGTGGCCGCGTCGTCGTTACGCAGTTTTTGCGAGCTGGCAAAACTGGACCATCTGATTTACAAGTTCGAGCTGTACAAAGTGCTGTTCCATTTATCGCAAAAATCGGTGCACGATTTTGCGCAACACACCGAATGCCGCTTGGGCAAATGGTATTACCAGGGCGAGGGCAAGGCCTGTTTTTCGCAATTACCCGGTTACCACGACATCGAGCAACCGCATATTTCGGTGCACGCCAGTGCCATCAACGCACTAAAAGCGCATGCTGCCGGCGATAACGAAACCATGCTGCGCGAGGTCGGGAATATGGAAGACGCCAGCCTGCAAGTGCTGGCAAATTTGGAAAAGATGGCACATAGCGCGGAGCTGAACAGCAATTTGCTGTGTCAGGCCAAACACGCCTGATCGTGCCGGTCCCGCCCCGCTACGGAGCTTGAGCCAGCGGTTATACCACTGGCTCGGGAGCGAAAAAAATATTCGATAAATCGATAAAAATTTCGATGCGGTCGCCGCGCCGACGTTCCTGCCGTCTTTGCTCGCTTGCTACCTGAGCGTTGGCGCTGCGTCGGCGATCGTTCAAATAATCCCGGAAGTTATAGGGTCTTACCTGGATTTCACTACCGTTGAAGGGCTTACCGTTCAGTCGTTCGATGACCTTTAAGCCGAACTGTTCCGAGTTGATCATGGTCAAGCCATGGTATTCCAGCGCGTTAGTCCGTTTGTCCCGAATCACCATGACTTCGGCTTTCAACACCTCGCCGCTGTCCGCTTCACCGCCAACGGCCGAGGCTATCAGGCTGTACAATTCGTTGGGTCGGGAGTTAACCGGAATATCCTTGAAAAATAAGATCATAAAATTGCTCGAAACATTAACGGCAGGCTCTAATGCTCTCCGGCTCGACGTCGAACCCGGCCGAACCGGAAATCATTTTAGTCCGTAGCCGGGCTAACGCAACACGCCCATATCCGCCAAGATTTTGTCCCGCACCAATTGCCCCGACAACGTCACCATCGGCATGCCGCCACCCGGATTGACGCTGCCGCCGACGAAATACAAATTCGGCAACTGGCCGCTGCGTTGCGGCGCTTTGAAGCCCAGATTTTTGTTGCGGTCGGCCACGACGCCGTAGATGGAGCCCAGATTCGAGTAATAGCGGGCCTCAATATCCAGCGGCGTCCAGTATTCTTCGGTGACGATGTGCCGGCGCAGATCGGTCAGTCCCATCCGTTCCAGCTTCAGCAATACCCGTTCGCGTAGAGCCAAGTAATCCTCGGCGCTTAACGGTTTCTCCGGGTCCAAATGCGGAATGTGCGGCAGAATCTTGATGATTTCGCAACCGGCCGGGGCCTGCGCCGGGTCGGTTTTGCAGGGTGCGACCAAGTAGATGGTGGGGTCGTCGGATAATCGGTGGCTGTGAAACACCGCGTCGAAATGCGCCCGCGAATCGGCGGAATAAAAGAAATTGTGGTGGGCCAATTGCGGATAAATCCGGTCCACGCCCAGGTGCAATACCAGTCCGGAACAGCTCGGTTCGAAGCGCTGCATTGGTTTCAGCTCGGCCGGGGTGCTGTTTAGCAACTTCTGCATCGCCGGGATCACTTCCATGTTCGAAACCACGATGTCGGCCGGCAACCGTTCGCCATCGGCCAGACGCACGCCGGTCGCCCGGCCGTTTTGGCGTTCGATTTCGGTGACTTCGACATTCACGCGTATCGTCACGCCCAGTTCCAACGCCAGTCGTTCCATGGCCTGGGCCAGACCGTACATACCGCCTTTGACGTACCACAAGCCGTAGCCGTACTGGATATAAGGCATCAGATTCATCAGGGCCGGCGCGTCGTAGGGCGAGGAACCGACGTACTTGATGAAATAATTCAGAATGTCGACCAGTTTCGGATCCGAGACGAAACGGCGGACCCCTTGGTTCATGGTGCGGAATACGTCGAATTTCAAACTGCGTAGCGGGCCGTAGAATTTCAGCAGCTCCCAAAATCCGTCCAGGCCTTTGGCGAAATAACCGGCTTCGGTTTCTTGGGTGAGTTCTTGCGAATACGCCATGAAACGCTGAAATTCTTGGTAGACCTGCGGACCGAGCTTGTCCAGTTCCCGGCGCTGGTGGTCCGGGTCTTCGCACAAGTCGACGACGGTGCCGTCTTCGAAGAAATTGCGCCAGTGCGGTTCGACTTTTTCGATAGCGACATAATCGGCCATGCGTTTGCCGGCCCGCTCGAACAAGGCTTCGAACACGTGCGGCATGGTCAGGATCGATGGCCCCAAATCGAAGGTAAATCCGGCCTGGGTCATGATATTGAGTTTGCCGCCGACCTTGTCGTTCTTTTCCAGCAACTCGACCTGAAAGCCTTCGCTGGCTAACGAGATTGCCGCAGACAAACCGCCGAGGCCGGCGCCGATCACCACGACTTTTTGATTCCCAAGGTTTTGCTTCATCACTATTTCCTATGCCAAGACAGCAGTAATTTCAGGTTGTGCCAGCGCTGGACCAGATCGAACGCCGAATACTCGCGAAACGCCTGCAAGGCCGGCCAATTGCGTTTTATGCGTTGCCGCAGCGAACCGCCGCCGTGGACGAAATCGAGGTAGCCTTGCAACGCCCGGTAATGTTGCGCCGAATACGGAAACCAGTTGGGTTCCTTCGGCAAATGGCTGCGACTGGTCAACCCCGACACCGGGTAGCTGAACGCCAGCAGGCCTTCCGCACCGTGGTAACGGCCGAAACCGCTACGTTTGACGCCGCCGAACGGCAAGCCGGCATGGCCGATATTCTTGATCACGTCGTTGACCGCCCAGTTGCCGACTTGCAGTTGCTGAGCCACCCGTTCGGCTTTAGCGATATCGCGGCTCCAGACCGAGGCATTCAAACCAAACTCGCTGTCGTTGGCTAGCGCTACCGCATCGGCTTCGCTGTCGAATGCCATCACCGGCAGCAAGGGGCCGAAACTCTCTTCCCGCATCACGCGCATGCCGTGGTGCACATTCCACAACACCAGCGGCCGGACGAAGTTGCCGTCGCAAACCAACGGCCCGGAAGCTACAGCGCCTTGCGCCAGTGCGTCGTCGTAGTGCGCCTTGATCAGTTCGATTTGCCGGCCGGAAACCATCGCCCCCAACTCGACATCGGCACCGGTACCGACCCGCAGTTGTTTGCTGGCGTCGAGCAAGCGCTGCAGAAATTGGTCGTGGCACTGGCGTTGCAGGTACAGGCGTTCCACCGAGACGCAAACCTGACCGCTGTTGCTGAACGCGCCGTAAACCGCGGCAGCGGCGGCCCGATCCAAATCGGCGTCAGCGAACACCAACATCGCGTCCTTGCCGCCCAATTCCAGCAAGACCGGAATCGGATGCTGCGCCGCCTGGCGCATCACCGCCTGCCCACCCGCCAAACTGCCGGTGAAAAACACCAGATCCGGGCCGGCGTCGATCAATTGGGCGCCGACCGAACCATCACCAGGCAACCATTGCACCAAATCCGGCGGCAAATCCAGACGTTGGAACAAATCGACAATCAGTTGGCCGACCGGTAGGCTGAGTTCCGAAGGTTTCAAAATCACGGCATTGCCGGCGAACAAGGCAGTCAACAGCGGCGCCACCGACAATTGAAACGGGTAATTCCACGGCGAAATCACCGCGGCGACGCCGACAGGCCGGTAACAGACCTTGGCAGTGGCGCCGGGAAAAGCGAATGGCGACGTCGCCACGCCGCGTTCGGCCAAAATATCCGGCGCGTGTTTACGGTAATACGCCAGCAAATCCAGCAGCGGATAGATCTCGCCGAGCAAGGCTTCGCAAGCCACCTTGCCGGAGGTCAGCCGCAGGCAATCGACGATGGCGTCGAGTTCGGCCAGGAGCAGTTCTCCGAATTTCGCCAGAATCCGGCAGCGTTGCTTGACCGGCGTTTCGCTCCAAATACTGGCCGCGGCACGGGCGCGCTGCAGGGTCCGGCGGATGTCGTCCTCGGTGGCGACCGGGTATTCGCCGAGCAAGCGGCCGTCCAAGGGCGAAAAAGCCTGTAACGTCGCCACGGCTAGCAAAACCGGTCAGTAAACAAACCTGGCACCCTGCTGTTACGACTTCAGCCAGCGGCTGTGCTGGATCTCGGCAAACGCGGCACCGTGCTTGCGGGAAATCATGTTCGCGGAGATGCGCGCCGATTCGTAAATCGTCGGCAAGCCGCTGCCGGGATGGGTGCCGCCGCCGACCAGGTAGCAATTATCCAGCTCTTCGAAGCGGTTATGCGGCCGCCAGTACAGCATCTGGCTGAATTTATGCGCCAGACTGAAGGTGGCGCCTTTGTAGACGTATTCGTCCCGCTCCCAGCCGCCCGGCGTGATGATTTTTTCGCATTCGATATGGTCGCGAATGTCGGCCAGACCCAAGCGCGCGCCCAGGCTATCCAGTACTTGTTCGCGCACCGTCTGGCAATGGGCTTCCCAATCCAGCCCGCTGTCGTTGTTCGGCATCGGCGCCAACACGTACAGCGCCGATTTTCCGGCCGGGGCGAGACTCGGATCGTTGACGGAGGCGTTTTGCACGTAGAACGACAAATCCGCACTCAAGGTCTTATTGGCGAAAATATTGTCGATGTTGGTCCGGTAGTCCTTGGCGAAGACGATGGTGTGATGCGGCAAGTCGTAACGTTTATCCAGCCCCAGGTAAAGCATGAAAGTGGAGCAGGAGTAATCGAGCTTTTGCAATTTCTCCGGCGCGTATTTTTTCAGGCTGCCGGCCGGCGCCAGCCGGCTCATGGCGTGGGCGAAATCGGCATTCACCACCGTTTCGTCGCCGCGCACCTGGCTGCCGTCGTCCAGGATCACGCCCTTAACGGCACCGTCTTCGACCCATAACGACTTGACGCCGGTCGAGGTATGAATTTCGCCGCCGTTTTCGGTGACGACTTGCGCCATCGCCGCGGCGATGCGGTTCAAGCCGCCGGCCACGTGGTAGATACCGTATTCGTGTTCCAGATAAGGCAACATGGTGAACAGTGCCGGACATTCCCACGGCGACATGCCCAGATATTTGGACTGGAAACAAAAAGCCAGCCGCATTTTTTCCTGCGTGAAATAACGGCCCAGATTGGCGAACACGCTTTTCGGGAACGCCAGCCACGGCAACGCCTTGATCAAATCCGCCGATAAAAACGAACTCAGGTTCGAATAGTCGCGGGTGATACAAGGGTAAAGCGCGTTGAAGCGTTTGCGCTCGAGTTGCAAGAACGCTTCGTAACCGGCCGTACCTTCGTCGAACACCCGGTTCAACTCGGCCCGCATGTTTTCCCGGTCGGAATACACTTCGATCTGACGGTCGTCGTACACCAGTCGGTACATCGGCGACAGCGGTAGAAACTCCAGGTAATCCTCACTCCGCCGTCCGCACAATTCGAACATTTCGTCCAACACGCCTTTCATCAACAAAAAGGTAGGACCGGTATCGAAGGTAAAACCGTCGAGGCGAATCGGCCGATTGCGGCCGCCCACTTCCGGATGCTTGTCGTAAATCGAGACTTTGAAACCGCGCTGGCTCAGGATCATGCCTGCGCACAAGCCTCCCGGACCGGCGCCGACGATGATGATGTGTTTGGATTGGCTCATGTTCAGACTGGGGATTGCTATCGATTTCCTTGAAATATGCCGGTAATGTATCAGCAAAAATCGAAAAAGCGATTTTTGATCGGCCTGGCGCAATCAAAACAAGCTTGCGGTTCGCTCCGGGAACACGGGAATAGCGGGGATTTTTCGGGGGCGGCGGACACGAATCAACCTGTCGCGCCTGGCAGATCCGTTGCCGATGTTGCGCGCATAAAAAAGCCCACCTAAGTGGGCTTCGTCCGGTTCTATTTTTTATGTGTTGGACGCCTGCCGGGTAATCCGACAGTTTAATGGCTCGCGCTTGTTATTGTTGTTCTACCAGCAAGCTGGTCGCTTTCCTCCCTCCCCCATATGGCAGGCTCCGGCTCTTGCGAAGCGGGTTACCTACTCAAGGTGGGCGCATTGTAGGGGATAAAAAAACCGTTGTCCAGAAAAACTGCGACGTTTTGTCGCACGCGGCGCCAGCCCTTGTCTGGCGTGGCCTCCCGCCGCTCGGAACCGACGAATTTACCGACGCCAACGCAAAAAAAAGCCCCGAAACAACGGGGCCGAAGTTAAAGAGGGGGAACTGTGCTTCCAACTGGGCCAGGTATTCGCTCCGGAACCCTATCGCCCAGCCAATGCTCATAGTTCGGGGTTAGTTATAGAAGCAGCCGGGACCAAAAACCTTGACCGCAATCACAGATGCCATAATGTTTAGCAGTACAAACCGAAAAATTAACGACAGAAAGCGGTAAGCGTCACAAAAACGGCCAAGCTTTCCGTGCATGGCCGGCATTTAGCGGACAAACCTCGACCAAACCGCCATGGGCCGGCTTTCGACTAACCATCGGATTTCCATGATCTCAGAGTTCATTCACTATTTGGGTACCCGCGCGACCAGCCCAGGCGCCCGCCGACTAGGTTATGCCGGCGAGACCGCGGCGCTGGAAACCCGCCACCGCCGCTGCCGCAAAGCTTGGCAAGCGCATTTGGCCGCCACCCGTGCCGCCTTGCTGAACGCCGCCGAACGCGCCGGGCCGAATCGTGCCTGCGCACTGATCGTCGGCGGCGGTAGCGTCCACGACCTGCCGGTGGCCGAGTTGCTCGACCAATTCGATCGCCTCGTGTTATTGGACATTTGCTTCGGCCCCGGCGCTCGGCGACTCAGCAGACGCTGGCCGCAACGCGTGCATTGCTGTCCTCACGACGTTACCGGTATCGTCGACTGGTTGGCCAAACACCGCCGCTTGCCACCCGCCGAATTGTTATCGCACCCGGCGTTACCACAACTCGACATACCGCCGGATTGGGTGGCGTCGGTGAATTGCCTGACGCAATTGCCGGTATTACCGATCGCTTACTTGGCCTCGCGAGTAACCGACGAAAATCTGCTCGAGGCCTTCGGCCGCGAACTGGTGCAAACCCATCTACGCTGGTTGCAGGCATGGCAAGTGCCGATCTGCCTGATCACCGAAGTCGAAGACCGCCACTTCGACCGCCATGACACCCTGACCGGCCGGATGGACTACCGTAGCCTGCTGCACGGGTTTCAAACCGACGCCGCATGTATCGGCCAATGGCCCTGGCAGATTCATCCGCCGGGAGAGCTGGCCGGCGGCCGGCACGAGATCCGAATCGTCGAGGCCTGGTGTACTTGACCCGTAATCCGCCAGACCTGCATACCGCCCTGCAACGCCCGCAAGCAAAACGGACAGAGACAATCGCTATAAAGCTGCCGAATCTTGTTGCGCGCGTCGGACGACAATTCGACACTGACGCACTCGCAACGACGAATGTTGTTGGCGTTACAGCCGAAATGGCGCCGGCAGCGCGGGCACTGTTTGGGTTTGCCCTCGCTATCGGTAGTTATGCTGCTCGCCATAAGCCCTCTTTGCATGTCCGCCGGGCGCAAGCGGATTTGCCCGTCGCGGAAGCGCCCCAGTCGCTCACTCCCACGCCAACGCCCCGCCGCTCTGGTATTCGGTGACCCGGGTTTCGAAGAAGTTTTTTTCCTTGCGCAGGTTGGCCTGCTCGTCCAGCCACGGTAGCACATTAGCGGCACCGGGAAACGGCTCCTCCAAGCCGACTTGCCGGGCGCGGCGGTTGGCGACGTAGCGGAATTGCTCGACGTGCAAGCCGGCGTTGTAGCCCAGAATCGGCTGGCGCAGGATGTAACCGGCATAGGCCGCTTCGGCGGCTTCGGCTTCGTCCCACATTTGCCGCAGCGCTTGCGGGTCCAATGCCAGGTTTTCTTCCTCCAGCAACTGCCGTACTACGCGGATGCCGAAGGCGCAATGCAGCACTTCGTCGCGCATGATGAACTGGAGCTGCTCGGCGGCGCCCTTCATCAAACCGCGCCGCTGCAAGGCAAACACCGGGCTGAAGCCATTGTAAAACCAGCAACCCTCGAACACGGCGGCGAAAAACAGATAGGCCATGGCAAACTCGTGCAGCGCCTCACGGTCGGTCAACGGCCGCCCGGATTGCAGCACGCCGTGCAGGCGGCGGTTGGCCAGCGCGATTTTGGCGTGGATTTCCGGTACCACCCGGTAGCGGTTGTAGATTTCGCGCTGGTCCAGCCCCAGGGTTTCGATGCAGTGCTGGTAGGTCCAGGTGTGCAGCGCTTCCTCGTAGACTTGCCGGGCCTGGTAGATTTGCAGTTCCGGCGCGCTCATCTTTTCCATCACCGCCAGGCCGATGTTGCGCATCGCCAGAATGTCGGAGGTGGTCAGATAGGCCAGCACGTTCTCGAACACGTGGCGCTCGGCCGGCGTCAGCGCGTGCTGGTAATCGTGCAGGTCTTGCGCCATCGAGATTTCCAGCGGCGTCCAGTGGTTGCGGTTGGCGTTCAGGAAAAACGACCAAGCCCACGGGTATTTGAACGGCGCCAACTGGTTGACGTCGGCCTGGCCGTTGACCACCCGCTTCTGCCCGGCCTCGATCGGCGGCAAGGCCGAATCGGTCCGCTGCACGGCGCTGGCGACGCCTGCGTCGGCAGCCGGCGCGACCGGCAAATCCCAATCGTCGAATGCTAACCCGGCCTTCATTGGCAGGCCTCGCAATCCGGATCGGCAATCGAACAGACTTTCATATCGTTCCCACGCTCGGCGTGGGAATGCAGCTCGAACCGCTCCGCGGTTCCGGACGCCGGAGCGTCCTCCTTCGGGTTCCCGCGCGAAGCTTGCGAACCATAATCGCTGGCACCGCCGGTTTTCTCCATCGCCGTCGCGCCCAAAGTACGCAAGTAATAGGTGGTCTTCAAGCCGCGTTGCCAAGCCAGCCGATACAGGCGGTCCAGCTTGCTGCCGGTGGGCGCGGCGAGGTACAGGTTAAGCGACTGCGACTGGTCTATCCATTTCTGGCGGCGGGCGGCAGCTTCGATCAGCCATTCCGGGTCGATTTCGAACGCCGTGGCGTAACGCGCCTTGACCTCCGCCGGCACCCGCTCGATGGCCGCCAGCGAGCCGTCGAAATATTTCAAATCGGCCACCATCACTTCGTCCCACAAGCCCAACGCCTTCAACTCGCGCACCAGCGCGGCATTGACCACGGTAAATTCGCCGGACAGATTGGATTTGACGTACAGGTTTTGATACACCGGTTCGATGGACGCCGACACGCCGACGATGTTGGCGATGGTCGCGGTCGGCGCAATCGCCACGCAATTGGAATTGCGCATGCCGACTTGGCCGATGCGCTGGCGCAAGGCCTGCCAATCCAGTTGCCCGCCGGCGGGCACACCCAAATCGCCGCGGGTTTCGCTCAAGCGTTCCAATGTATCCGGCGGCAGCAAACCTTGTTGCCATAAGCTACCGGCGAAGCTACTGTAGCGCCCGCGCTGCTCGGCCAAATCCGCCGAAGCCCGGTAGGCGTGGTAGCAGAGCATTTCCGCCGAACGGTCGGCGAATTCCAGCGCTTCCGCGCTGGCGTGCCCGACGCCCAAACGCTGCAGGCAGTCGGCAAAACCCATGATCCCCAGGCCGACCGGGCGATGGCGCAGGTTGGCGTTGCGGGCCTTGGGCGTGGCGTAGTAGTTGATGTCGATGACGTTGTCCAGCATGCGCATCGCGGTGGCGACGGTGCGTTGCAGTTTGTCGGCGTCCAGTTGCCAGACGCCGTCGCGCTCGACCAAATGCGCCGGCAGATTCACCGAACCCAGGTTGCAGACGGCGGTTTCGTCGGCGGACGTATTCAGCGTGATTTCGGTGCACAGGTTGGAGCTGTGAATCACGCCGGCGTGTTGCTGCGGCGAACGCAGGTTGCAGGCGTCTTTGAAAGTAATCCACGGATGACCGGTCTCGAACAGCATGGTCAGCATCTTGCGCCACAGCTGCACCGCGCCGATGCGTTTGTACAATCGGATTTCGCCGCGCTCGGCCTTGGCTTCGTAGGCTTGGTAGGCCTCGGCGAAGGCGGCGCCGTACAGATCGTGCAAGTCCGGCGCGTCCACCGGCGAAAACAAGGTCCAGTCGCCGTTGTCCCGCACCCGCTGCATGAACAAATCCGACACCCAGGCGGCGGTGTTCATATCGTGGCAACGGCGGCGCTCGTCGCCGGTGTTCTTACGCAGCTCCAGAAACTCCTCGAAATCCAGATGCCAGTTTTCCAGATAGGCGCACACCGCCCCCTTACGCTTGCCGCCCTGGTTGACCGCCACTGCGGTGTCGTTGACCACCTTCAAAAACGGAATCACGCCCTGGCTGTGGCCGTTGGTGCCCTTGATGCGGCTGCCCAGCGCCCGCACCGGTGTCCAGTCGTTGCCCAGGCCGCCGGCGTATTTTTGCAGCAGCGCGTTTTCCTTGATGCCTTGGTAAATGCCGTCCAGATCGTCGGAGACCGTGGTCAGGTAACACGACGACAATTGCGGATGACGGGTGCCGCTGTTGAACAAGGTCGGCGTCGAGCACATGAAATCGAAGCTGGACAGCAACCGGTAAAACTCGATGGCGCGGGCCTCGCGGTCGATCTCGTTCAAGGCCAGCCCCATCGCCACCCGCATGAAAAAGCATTGCGGCAGCTCGATGCGGCGACCGTCGATGTGCAGGAAATAGCGGTCGTACAGGGTTTGCAGGCCCAGGTAATCGAATTGCAGATCGCGCTCGGCCAGCAAGGCCGCGCCCAATACCGCCAAATCGAATTCGGCCAGACGCGGGTCCAGCAACTCGGCGGCCACGCCGGCGGCGACGAATTCGGCAAAGCAGCCGGCGTAATGTTCGTGCATGTCCGCTTGGGTCCAGGCCGTACCGGTCGCTTCCAGGCGCAGATTGCTGAGCAGCAAGCGCGCGGCGACTCTGGCGTAGTCCGGGTCGGTTTCGATCAAAGTGCGCGCCGCCAGCACCAGCGCCTGGCGCACCGCCGCCAGCGGCATGCCGTCGTACAGATTGGGCAGGGTTTGCGCCCACACCCGTTCGGCATCGGCGCCGGTCAAACCGGCACACGCCTCGCGGCATAAGGCGGTGAACTCGGCGTGATCCAATGGCCGGCGTTGGCCGGCGTCGTCCACCTGCAGGGCTGGCGTGTCATCTGCTTGGAGTTGTTGCGCGGCACGTTGCTCGGCGTGCTTTTCCCGGTACAGCACGTAGGCGCGGGCCACGTCGTGGGCGCCGGAGCGCATCAAGGCCAGTTCCACCTGATCCTGAATGTCCTCGATATGCACACTGCCGCCACCAGGCAAACGCCGGGTCAACGTTTCGACCACGCTGGCGGTAAGTTGCGCCACCTGCTCGCGGATGCGCGCCGAGTTGACGCCATGCTGGCCCTCCACTGCCAGAAAGGCCTTGGTAATGGCAATGGCGATTTTTTCCGGCTGAAACGCCACCACCGCGCGGTTGCGGCGGATTACTTCCAGGCCGGCGTGCGGCGGTAACGGCGGGGGTAACGAGGCGGCTTCGCCGGCATGGGCATAATGGGCGGACGCGCGGACGGCGGCGGTTTGCATGCGATTCTCCTTGCTTTTGGGCGGGAAGCGCGAAGCCGCAACGGAAAGGCGCGCGGCGCGAACCCGAAATCGCCCGACCCGCAACGCTTGCCATCGTCCTCGGAGACACCCCGCTCCCGGTTGATTGAAGTTTCGAGGGCAGGTCTCCTGGCTCTCGGGTCGCCGCCTCGGTTCAGCCTTCCCGGACTCGCGTCCAGTGGCATCGTTGAACAAAGACTCGCCGATTACAGTTGCGGGGGCAGCTCCGGCTTTCCGGCGATCATGCGAAAAACGCAAAAGCGCCGACCGGATTCCCTTTTAATCCCCTTCGGGGGGAACCGTCTCGGGGCGGGAGTTTAGGTAGAGGGATGCGGCTTGTCAAGGCAAAAAACCTACATACAGTGTTTTTTCATAAAAATTTTCACAATATATAGTAATTGGTAGTCACCCATCCAAGCCTGGGCATATTAGCGTGCCGCATCCGCGCAAGGACTTGGGCCACGGACTGGTCAACAAACTATTGAAGCAGGCAGGATTGAAATGAGATACCCGATAGCGATAGAAAGCGGCGACGAAACCCACGCCTACGGCGTCGTGGTGCCCGATTTGCCCGGTTGTTTTTCAGCCGGCGACAGTTTGGACGAAGCGATAGCCAATGCTAAGGAGGCCATCGAATTATGGATGGAGACGGTCATAGAAGACGGCCTAGCCATCCCGGAAGCCGCGCCGATTGCCAAGCATCAAGCCGACCCGGAGTTTGGCGGCTGGATTTGGGCGGTCGTCGAAGTGGATTTATCCAAATTGTCGGGCAAAGCCAAGCGGGTCAACATCACGCTGCCGGAACGGGTGCTGGCAGCGATCGACCAAGCCGCCGCGCGATTCGGCGACACCCGCTCCGGATTGCTGGCCAAAGCGGCATTGGAATATGTCGAGAGGCATCCGGCGGCTTGATTGGGTTGTTGTCGCTGGCGCGACGGCTTGATTGAATGCCGGTTCCCGCTCCGGCGGGCGGGTTTCTTTTCTTTGCTTGTCCAAAGAAAAGAAACCAAAAGAAAAGACACCCGGATGCCGCTTTTTCCCTGCGCTCCGAAGGATTTGGCGAGGGTTTTCGGAAGGGCTGTCCTAGCCCTCCGAAAACGAGCGGCATCCATGCCGCTCCCCTATCGGGCTAATCCCGCCAAATCCTCCGGTGCTCGGCGCGGCATAACGGGAGAAAACCCCGTCGTGAAATTCGAAACCGACTAGTATTTGCGAGGTTTTGTAGGGCGCATTAGCAATAGCGTCATGCGCCGAATGCTTGAAGGCCAACATACGGCGCAATACGGCTACGCCTATTGACGCCCTACAATTGCGACTTACGGCCTTTGCGGGAATTCGAGCGCGTGCCAGGTTTGTTGATAGAGAATTGGTTGGGGTGAGAGGGGAAGATGTCGCTGGCGCGACGGCTTGATTTTAATGTCGGTTCGCGGACCGACAGCCGCGATACTTTCTTTTGCGTCGCCAAAAGAAAGTATCCAAAGAAAAGGCGACCCGGATGCCGCTTGTATCCTGCGCTCCGAAGGATTTGCCGAGGGTTTTCGGAAGGGCTGTCCTAGCCCTCCGAAAACGAGCGGCATCCCTGCCGCTCCCCTCTCGGGCTAATCCCGCCAAATCCTCCGGTGCTCGGCGCGGCATAACGGGAAAAAACCCCGCCGTGAAATTCGAAACCGACTAATATTTGCGAGGTTTTATAGGGCGCATTAGCGATAGCGTTATGTGCCGAACGCTTGGAGGCCATCATACGGCGCAATACGGCTGCGCCTATTGAAACCTTACAAATACGCTTTACGACCTTACAAAGTTGTTTGATAGCAGAAAATATTTATTGAAATTTTTTTATCGAAATATCAGATCGTTTTGCTTTAGATAAGGAATTACAAGCCTAGTGAATCAAGAATGGCCGTCCATTAGAGTTATGCATTTAAAAGGAGGGTTACGCTGTATAAATGATGCCAGCCCTAAATGCGAAATTTATCCACTTACAAATAAACACTCTTATTTGTTTAAAGTTCCGCAATATAGCTTGGTTTACAGCGCTATAGAGTCATTAAATCAAGAGATTATTGGGATAGAGTTTATTGACAACTCACTTCAGATTAACGGCGCTGACCTCCCAGAGTGGAGAGTCTACAACAAATCTTTCATTAACAGATGGAGTAACGCAGAGAGCGCCGAGTTATGGAGGCGAATAGGAAATAGCGCATATGGAATAAAAGATGGGTACCTTTGGGATTTAACAAACAGGATATCACATCAGTTACGAGTATGCGGATGGAGAATCAAAGAGCTTTCTGACAGATACCATGATCAGCTAACGGCAGTAATTGAGCGCGGCGAGCATGTTAACGAAATCAAGTTCAAGGACAATTTCACATGGCTGTGTTATTTGGCTATTCAAACATTTCTGATAGATGCATGCATACTAAGAGACTTTCTCGCTGAATTTATTTCAAGCTATATAATTGAGTCTGCTGCCAAGAATAACAAACGGATAACCACCATGTCCTCATTATTAAGAGAGGTGAAAAAGCTTCCAAAACAGGATGATCCACTGGTTAATGAGTTGCTGTCAATAACAGGTGAACTTGGATGGCTAAAATCTTTGGGCGACTATAGAGATTTAGTTGTGCATTCAGCCCCGATTGATCAAGCAGAAACAATACTATTTGCAAAAAACAGATTAGTTAAGTGTTGCGGCAAAATAACACCTGTTATTGAATGCCCAATTCCGCAAAATCCGTCCAAGTCATATAAAACACGCCATAATCGCTCATTATTCGATGACTTTGATGAGCTTATAAAAGCTCTAGCTGGATTGACCGATACACACAATTCTAGTATTGATGGACTAAGCTATTGCCATTCTATGCTAGGTTATTTATCAAGTTTTGCTTATAAAATTGGTTTGCGATCAAAGCTAAAGCCAACTTTAAAAACCATCTACAGTTCAGACATCGTGGGTGATTTCGTATATAAAAAATATGACAGTCCGCGTAGGTCCGATTAGCGAAGCGTAATCGGACGAATGTTATATTTTACAAAATCAACCTCGTAAAATTTTTCATAGAAAATAAATTGAAGGTTTTTATTAAAACTGATTCATTATGAACAACATGAACTCCGAGTTCTCTATTCACGAAACTAACTTGTCTTCAGATATTTATTCTTGAAAACAGCCGGACAACATGCGTCCGATTACGCTTCGCTAGATCCCGAGTTTATAACCTTCGATTCTGGGATGGTTTTCTCCCCTGATGCCGCGCCGAGCACCGGAGGGTTTGGGCGGATTCGCCCGACAGGGGCGATGCATGGATGCATCGCGTTTTCGGAGGGCTATGGATAGCCCTTCCGAAAACCCCGTCCAAACCCTTCGGAGCGCAGGATCAAAGCGGCATGGGGTGTCGTTTCTTTTGGGTACTTTTCTTTGGACAAGCAAAGAAAAGTACCTCGGCTGTCGGGCCGAGACCCGACTTCAAAATGCCGTCGCGATAGCGACACCAAACGACTAGCCAGCGTAGAATTTACCCCCGGATTCCGCTTCGCGTCATCCAGGCTACACATCTAACCAATATAAGCGCCACCTCATTCATAACGACTCCACAACCGCAAAACCTTAACTTGTTCCTCGCCGCCTAATACTTGGTAAATCAAACTATGCTGAATATTGATGCGCCGGGAATAAGCCCCGGCTAAATCGCCGACCAGTTTTTCGTAAGGCGGCGTTTTGAAACTGATCATTTTTTAGAACGGCTAAGAGTGGTAAGGCCTTGTCCTTCAATCCCGCCACCGCGAGTTTATGGGCGTCTTTCAAATCCCCGTAATCAACAAATCCACGGCCGCCAATATCTCGCTCCGCAATGCCACCAACTCCGTCACCTTGGCACCCAGATTATTCGCGGGAATGGCCGCCATTTCCTGCACCACTAGCAGGTATTGCTGTTGTTCGTATTCAAACACCGGATTCAAATGGGTGATGGGCTTCTGCCCGGATAGGTTGATGGCAGGAACCACTAACCGGGTTTTCAGCGCATCGAGAAAATCGTTCTGTACGTCGAGTAAAAAAGGATAGCGGCCCTGGGTTTGCTGGTTGGTATTGCGGTACAGGGTGAACTGCGCCATCAAAAACTCCGCAAGCTATCGCTGAAACAGCCCTCGGTTTCGATACGTTGGTTATAGTCTTCGATAGCTTGGCGGTTTTCCTGCAGCCATTGCTGCCGTTGCTTGTCGCGTATGGCTTCGGTCAGCGCGCGCTCCAGCGTGGCGGATAAATTGATCTGCAATGCCTTGGCCTGATTCAATAACTCGCTGTTGATACTGAGATTGGCGGCTTTTTTGGGGGTAGTCGGGTTAACGGCCGGTTGCATGGCTATTCCTCGCGTATTTTTAATGCGCACAGTGTATGCGCAATCTAAGGCTTTGGCTATTCAATTTCCGAGACAAGGCCATAAGGTGCGCGCAATATAGGGTGCTGCCGTCAGGCCCACCGTTCGCGACAGAAGCGCCTCCTTGCGTCGGCACATGCTACATTATTTAGAACCGTGCCGTTGATATTGGATATTCGCAATAGTTCGGGATGTTCAATCTATTTCAGATGACATCCCAGGACTCCGCGAGCCTTCACTCCACTTACATCCGCTGGAAACTCCCATCTAACATCTAAAACTCCTCACCCTACCACCGCACCCGCATGCGCCACCAACCAACTTAAATATTCCAACTCGGCATCCTCGTGCCGGCAGGCCAGGTACATGGTTTTGCTTAACGGCAGGCCGGCGAAGCGCAGGCCGGTCAGGTTTAGCTTGGCGGATTTGTCGGCCAGCAGCCATTCCGGCAGCAGGCAGACGCCGCGGCCGGCGGCGGCCAGTTGCAGCATGATGTCGGTTTCCTCGACCTGGATGTGGGCGGCGGGTTCGATGCCGGCCGGCTGCAACACTTTGCGGAACATGTCCAGCCGCTCGCGCGCCACCGGGTAGGTCAGCACGGTTTCGCCGCGCAGATCGCCGGGCTGGATTTGCCCGCGACCGGCCAGAGGATGACTGTCGGCGACGATCAACACCAGCTCGAAATCGAACAGCGGCTGGTAGCTGAGCAGGCCGTTGTTCAGCGGGTCGGAGGTCAGCACCGCGTCCAGCTTGTACTGGCGGATGGCCTCGAACGACTCGAAGCGGTAGCGCGAGGTGACTTCCACGGTCAAATCCGGCCAGGCGCGCAGATAGGGTTGCAGGATGTTGCGGAACCATTCGTAACAGGCGTGGCACTCGATGCCGATGGTGAGTTTGCCGGTTTTGCCGGCGGCCAGTTGGCTCAGGTGGTTCTCGGCGGACTCGACGGTGGCGATCACCGACTCGGCCACTTCCGACAAGTAGCGGCCGGCCTGGCTCAGCACCAGCGAGCGGCCTTGCTTGTACCACAGCGTCACGCCCAGGCGCTGTTCCAGGTTTTTGATCTGGTGCGACAGCGCCGATTGGGTCAAATGCAGGGTTTCGGCGGCGGCGCTGAGGGTGCCTTGGCGCTTCAACGCCAGCAGGATGCGCAGATGTATCAATTCCATATCGATGAGTTAGTCTCATAAATCGATGAATAATCATCGATTATCTTCATTAGAAAGCCTCTTTACAATGCCACGCCTGTTAAAACTTCAACAATAGGCGTTTATTCATGACAAAAATTCACAACTTGGGATTTCCGCGCATCGGCAAAAGCCGCGAACTGAAATTTGCGCTGGAGCGCTATTGGCGCGGCGAAATCAACGGCGGCGAACTGCTGGCGCTGAGCGCGGAACTGCGCGCGCGGCATTGGCATTTGCAGGCCGGTTGCGGCCTGGATTACTTGCCGGTCGGCGATTTTTCGTTGTACGACCACGTGCTGGACACCAGCGCCATGCTCGGCGCGGTGCCGGAACGCTTTAACTGGGCCGGCGGCGAAGTCGATCTGGAGACGTATTTCCGCATGGCGCGCGGCCGCGGCGCGGACGGGGAGGCCTGCCGCGCCCTGGAAATGACAAAGTGGTTCGACACCAATTACCACTATCTGGTGCCGGAGCTGGCCCCGGACCAAGCCTTCACGCTGTCCAGCAGCCGGCTGTTCGACGAAACCCGCGAGTTGCTGGCCCTGGGCTACCGGCCCAAGCCAGTATTGCTGGGACCGTTGAGCTGGTTGTGGCTGGCGAAAACCGCCGCGCCGTTCGAGAAACTTGAACTGCTGTCGCGCCTGTTGCCGGTGTATGCGCAAATCCTGCAACGCTTGGCGGAACTGGGCGCGGAATGGGTGCAGATCGACGAACCGATCCTGGTTTTGGACCTGCCGGAGGACTGGCGCCAAGCCTTTGCCGCGGCTTACGCCACCTTGCAACGGCCGGCGCCTTACATCCTGCTGACAACCTACTTCGGCGGCCTGGGAGACAATACGGCGTTGGCTTGCAGTTTGCCGGTGGCCGGCTTGCACGTCGATCTGACGCGTGGCGCCGAGCAACTGCCCGAGGTGCTGGCGAACATCGGCGACGCCAAGCTGCTGTCGCTGGGCCTGATCGACGGCCGCAACGTCTGGCGCGCCGATCTGGCGGCGGCGTTGGCGACGGTACAGCGCGCTCGGCAAGCGTTTCGCGGCCGGCTGTGGCTGGCGCCGTCCTGCTCGCTGCTGCACGTGCCCATCGATCTGGAACGGGAAACCGCGCTGGACCCGTCGGTAAAACTGTGGCTGGCGTTTGCCAAGCAAAAACTGACCGAGCTGGAACTGTTGCGGCTGGCGCTTGAAGAAGGCGTGGACGCCGCCCAACCGGAATGGGGTACGGCGCAAGCGGCGCTGGCCGACCGCCGCGCCGCCAGCCAAACGGGCAATGCCGAAGTGCGCGGCCGGCTGGCGAATACCGCGCCGAATCTGGACCGGCGCGCCAGCCCGTTTCCGGTGCGCAAAGCCTTGCAGCAACACCGGCTTAACCTGCCGGCATTTCCGACCACCAGCATCGGTTCGTTTCCGCAAACCCCGGAAATCCGCAAGGCCCGGCAGGAATACAAACGCGGCGACCTGAGCGAAGCGGACTACAGCGCCTTCATCGAACGCCAGATCAAGCAATGCATCCGCGAACAGGAAACCTTGGGCCTGGACATGCTGGTGCACGGCGAGCCGGAGCGCAACGACATGGTCGAATACTTTGGCGAACAATTGGACGGCTTTTTGTTTACCGGCCATGGCTGGGTGCAATCCTACGGCTCGCGCTGCGTCAAACCGCCGATCATCCATGCCGACGTGGCCCGGCCCCGACCGATGACGGTGGCCTGGAGCCGCTACGCCCAATACCTGACCGACCGGCCGGTGAAGGGTATGCTGACCGGGCCGGTGACGCTGCTGAACTGGTCGTTCGTGCGCGACGACCAGCCCAGGGAGCACACCGCCTACCAACTGGCGCTGGCGGTGCGCGACGAGGCCGCCGACCTGGACAAGGCCGGCATCCGCGCCATCCAGATCGACGAACCGGCCTTCCGTGAAGGCTTGCCGCTACGCCGCACCGACTGGCCGGCCTATCTGGCGTGGGCAGCGCGGGCGTTTCGCATAGCCGCTTCCGGCGTGGACGACGCCACCCAGATTCACACCCACATGTGCTATTCGGAGTTTAACGACATCATCGCCGCGATCGCCGATCTGGACGCCGACGTGATTACCATCGAAACCTCGCGCTCCAACATGGAACTGCTGGAAGCTTTCGCCGATTTCCGCTACCCGAACGACATCGGCCCCGGCGTGTACGATATCCACAGTCCCAACGTCCCGGCGGCCGAGGAAATGGAACAACGCCTGCGCACCGCCGCCGAACGTGTCCCGCCCGCGCAACTATGGGTCAACCCGGATTGCGGCCTGAAAACCCGCCAATGGCACGAAGTAAGGCCGGCGCTGGCCGCCATGGTCGCGGCCGCCAAGACTTTACGCGCTAGGGTGAGCTGAGTGGTCAATCGCTAAGTTTGAAATCGCCTCCCAGAAGCTTAAACGCCTTTGAAAAACAGTAATGGGTTTTTGTAGCGCTGGGGGAGGAATCAATATTGCCTGCGTACCGGATAGCCAAGGTCCGATATTCGCCGCTGGAAACTGGCTCCGCGGGTGACCCGGCTAAAGTGCGGTTTCACGCCGGGTTTTCGCGATATCAAGCGTGATAAGGTGAAACTGGTCAACGGCAATCCGCCCGAGGGTCTGAAACGCCGCTATAGCAATACCGATATGGCGGCTTGATATAAGCGCGACGCCGGATTAGTCTCGGCCAGGACTTGCGGTAGAAATTCTGCATTGCGCCGACGTCATAAAATCGCTTGCCAATGCCGGACATAGGTTTGCCCCAAAACTATCGGAGGTCTCTAGCGCATTCATCTGCTTACTGTCCGGCACAAAATGGCGGCAAACCCCAATATTGCCCCGGCAAATGCGGAGTTGAAAAAACCATGGGGTTTTAGCTATCAACGATAACGGAAATTTGTAAACAATTGCCTCACCGGGCCCCCAAACAAAAAAAGGGTTTGCATCGCTGCAAGCCCTTTATGTATTTGGCTCCCCCGGACGGGCTCGAACCGCCGACCTAGTGATTAACAGTCACCCGCTCTACCGACTGAGCTACAGGGGATTAATATCTTTCAACTTCTCAATAATGGCGCGCCCGGAGAGATTCGAACTCCCGACCGCTCGGTTCGTAGCCGAGTACTCTATCCAGCTGAGCTACGGGCGCTTAATTGAGCCGCCTATTATTATTTTTTTTTAACTCCGTGTCAAACTTTATTTTCTTGTTACTACTTAATAATGGCGGAGAGAGAGGGATTCGAACCCTCGATGCGCTTTTGGCACATACTCCCTTAGCAGGGGAGCGCCTTCGGCCTCTCGGCCATCTCTCCTAAAACTGCATCAACCTTCAACGCTTCCCGCTTCGGATTGTTCTTTTTTAATTCTTTCGTAAATTTCTTCTCTGTGAACCGAGATGTCTTTGGGCGCATTAACCCCAATTCTTACTTGGTTACCTTTTACCCCGAGAACCGTAACAGTCACATCGTCACCAATCATCAAGGTCTCTCCCACTCTACGAGTCAAGATAAGCATACTATCTCCCTACATTGTTAATGCGCTTGTTACTGCCACATACTCGAATCGACAATTATATTCTTTTTCCCAGAAAAGGGAAGAAAAAATACATTAGCGCTTTTATATTATCCTTGCGTTCAAACCGGAAAATTACCGCTAGTTAACCAAAGCTATCATTGCCCGGACTGACCGACACGGCACACACTCAGACTACTGGACTATCTTAATCCAAACCGAACACTTTGTCCGATACCTTTGCAACACGGAGCGAACACATGCACGCACCCCGAAACACGATAAAGCGATTACCGCACTTGTTAGCCGCGGTCCTCCTGCTAACCACACCCTGCGTGATTGCAAAAAACGCAAAGCACGATCGCGAGCACGCCCCCAAAACCATACAACACCAACCCGACGAGGACCTGTTAAACGATAGCGAACGCGAAGCCAAACCATATCAACACTACCGATTTAGCGATGCAGATCGCGAAAGCATCCGAGAATACTACGAACAACAATACCGTAGCGCCGATTGCCCTCCTGGGCTAAAGAAAAAGCGCAATGGCTGCTTGCCTCCAGGACAGGCGAAAAAGTGGGCAATCGGCCGCCCTTTACCTAGAGACGTAGTCTATTACGAAGTACCGCCAAACCTCACCGGCCCTTCGCCGGCGGGTTACAGATTGGTTCGCGTGGCGTCCGATATTCTGATGATTGCAATCGGCAGCGGCATCGTGGTGGATGCCATCACCGATTTAAACCGAATGCGTTAAGACGCGCTTGCCGGCCAGTTCGATCAGCTAATAACCGTATCCCAAATCGCGAATCTTCTTTAACTCGCCGTCTTCGAACTCCAACAGCTTTTGGAATTTTCGCCGGCCAAAGTTATAAGTCCATTCTTCGATCAACACTTCTTCGAACTGGTCGATCTCGAGCGCACCGTAGGGATGACGCAAGCGGCTACCGCGTATCGCCCGACGCTGCTCCACCGCATCGGGCTCGCCACACTTGTCCAATACTTCCGACTTGTAATCGCCGACTTGAACCAAGCGGTGTCCGCAGCGCATCGCCCAGACATCGCTTGCAGCCAGCAGGGCCAGCACGGCGAACAAAATCAGCTTGATATGCACGCGACGCCCTGTTGTTAAGGATTCACGGCGTAACTTTGCGAATAACCGCTACCTTTGCTGCAGACATTGCGGCTGGTCGGAGATTCGCAGGAAATATCGGTAAATTCGGCCTTCAATTCTCCCGCCTTGTCCGGGACGAAATAAAACCGGAAATTGGGGTCCGCGCTGATGGCGATGTCTATCTTGGCGTTTAGTACCGGTTTATTGTTGAACGTGACTTTCAATTGGTCGATGAAATGCGACTTCCGGATAAAACGCGTCATCTGGTCCATCTGCATCCCGGTCAAATTGGGATGGCTGATCATCAACTGGGTCTGCGCCGGCTGGCCGGCTTGGAAGCCGTCGTCGATTCTGAACTTGACCTTACCTAAGCGCTTCATCGCCTCGTCGAGGTCGGCGCCTATCGGCGCGGAGCAACCGCCGCTGGCTTTGACGAATTTTTTGGTCATGGTCAATTTGCCGTCGTTGGTTTCGGCGATGGCCCGGATATTACTGTAAGTGTTCACCCGTATCCGCATCGCCAAGTCGGCCTTGCCGCTTTCCGGAAAAAACTCGAATTCGCCGACGAACGGAAACGGGTTCTTATCGACAAACAACCAGACTTTGCGGATGTATTTGTCTTTGCTTTGCGGGAACTTGCTGACCACCTTGACCGGCACGATCGCCGGATCCTCCGCCCGGTAAGGCGCATCCAATTCGATCACGGCGTTGTTCTCCTCGATCGTTTTGCCGGAGAAAAACTGGCTTTTCAAAACCGTACTCCAGGTTTCATCGTCGCCTTCTGCACGAGCGCCGGGCGCGGCCAGCACCATCGCCAAGCTCAAACACACTATCTGTACAAACTTATGCATGTATCAATCTCCCGATAGATTTAATCTTCCCATTCCAACTCGGCGAACGCCGTCGTCACGTTCTTGCGATGGAATTGCTCGAATAACTGCCAACGGTTTTTAGCGGTTAGGCCGACCTGCTCCACCGCCTGCTCCAAGGTCTTACCCTGCTTGACCATGGCGCGGATCTCGGTAGCCAGCTCCGACAAATAGGCTTTCTCCGGCAACATTGCCGCCGGCCAGTCTTTAACCAGACGCCCATGCCCCGGAATCACCAGCTTATAGCTATTTTTCTGCAGTTTCTCCAATTCGGCGAGCCAACCCTTGATGCTGCCGTCGATGACCGGGATGTGTTCCAGAAACAATAAATCCGCCAACCAAAGCGTGTCGGTCGTTTTATCGTAAACGCTCAAATCGTTATCGGTGTGGGCACTGGGATGAGCCGTCAACAGCAATTCTCGATTCCCCAAATTCAACGTCATGGTCTGCTTGACTTGCAAATCCGGCGGCACGATATTGTCCTGGTTGACGTGAATGTCCAACAGTTCGGCGGCCCGGCTCAAATAATGGTCGCCGCGGGCGGCCATGGCCCGGGCCAGTTTATGGTGGCCGACGAATTGCACCCCCGCCTCTTTAAAAGCCCGATTACCGTAAATATGATCGGGATGCACATGGGTATTGATCACATAACACACCGGCTTTGCCGTGGCTTGCTTGATCGCATTGCGCAAGGCGATGCCCTGCTGCGGGCTACCGCCGCTGTCGATCACCGCGACGCAACGATCGCCGACAATAAAACCGATGTTGGCGATTTCGCCATGGTTTTCGCGGTCCGGCCAGTGATGTTCCGATAGATGCAGATAAATGCCGGGAGCTACTTGCTCCACTTTCAACAAAGGCCCAGCGTGAGTCGCAAAACTCAACGCCATCCCGCAAATAAGCTCAAACCACCTCATACCGCGAGCTCCTGACCGGCCAGCCGTTTGAAAAACTCGGTTTCGGAAATAATATCGCGGTTGGTTTCCACTCGATCCAAGTAAACCAAGCCTTGCAAATGGTCGAACTCGTGTTGGAACACCCGTGCCGGAAAATCGGCCAACGTCAACCGGCGAGGCAATCCTGATTCGTCGCAGAACTCCACGGCAACCGCGCGGTAACGCGGCACCAAGGCCCTGACGCCGGGCACACTCAAACAGCCCTCCCAATCTTTGACCATCGTGGTGTCCACCACGTCGAAACTCGGATTAACCATTATCACCGGCGCCATTTCCGGCGCCAGCGGATAGCGGGCAGTCGGTCGCGAGGCCACGATGACAACTCGCTTGGACTCGCCCAATTGCGGCGCGGCAATGCCGACACCGTTGGCGGCCAGCATGGCACTTCGCATATTTTCGATAAGTTCGTGGAACTCGCGGGTGTTAAAGTCGTCAACTGGCGCGGCCTGTTGACGCAACACTTCGGCCCCCAACTGTTGTATTGGTCTGTTTTCAGTCATAACTGCGACGAATATGGTCTCGGCATCCGATGGATCAGCAATTTTACCGGCCCAAGTATACTGCTGTTAACGGCAATCCACTCGTCTTTACTTTGCAGGGCTTTTTTGTGATATTACCGAAGAGCCCGAGCCGTAAGGTCGAGTTTCCGGCTAACAGCCATCCAATAAAGACAAGCTTTACCACTGGAGATACTATGAAAAAATTAAGCAAAACCCCGTTAGCCGTAGCGATGGGCGCCAGTTTACTGCCCACTCTGGCCGGCGGCATTGCGCAAGCCGACAGCAACCCGTTTGCGTTGTCAGAATTGAGTTCGGGTTATATGGTGACTGCCGAAGCCAAACCTGAAGCCGGCGCCGACAAGATGAAAGACGGCGCCTGCGGCGAAGGCAAATGCGGCGCGGCAATGATGAAAAAAAGCACTGACACTAAAGCCGCTACCGAAGGCAAATGCGCCGGCAACAAACCCGCACCGGCCGCCGACAAAGCTGCGGAAGGCAAAAAAATGGAAGGAAACTGCGGCGCCAACATGAAATAAGCGCCGGCGGCGCCGGTCTGTTCTCGCCGGCGCCTTAATCGTTCAAACTGAAAAGCTTTCCCCGCAACCGCAGGTCGCTTTGACATTGGGATTGCTGAATTTGAAGGCTTCATTGAAACCTTCCTTGGCATAATCCAACTGAATACCGGCCAATTTATCCAAATCCGCCTGCTTCACCAGCACTTTCACGTCGTGTTGGTCGAATACCACGTCATCGGCTTCGGCCTGGTCGGCGTAATCCAGTACATAAGCGTAACCGGAACAACCCGACGTTTTGACTCCCAAGCGTAAGCCCACACCCGAACCGCGCTTTTGCAATTGTTTCTGAATCTGCCTCGCGGCGCTCTCTGTCACGATAATGCTCATTGAATTAAATCTCCTGATGTCTTTCCAGCGAGGCGTTCAACACCTCGACAAAGCGATCGATCTCGGTTTCGGTATTATCCTTGCCCAAACTGACCCGTATCGCCGATTTGGCCAAATCGGGCGCTATGCCCATGGCCGCCAAAACCGGGCTGATTTCGCCGGACGCCGCCGAACAGGCCGAGCCGCTGGATACGGCAATATTGTGCTGATCCAATTGCATCAACAGCATTTCGCCATTTAGTCCGGCCACCCCGAATTGCACGGTGTTCGGCAATCGCTCCGCCGTTTCGGCGAAAATCACCAAACCCGGTATCGTCTTTAAACGCTGTTCCAGTCGCTGCCGCAACTGCGCCAGCTTGGCCGAACGCGCCACCATCTCCGCTTTCGCCAACTCAGCCGCCTTGCCAAAACCGACGATGGCCGCGACATTTTCGGTACCAGCCCGCCAACCGTATTCCTGGTCGCCGCCTCGCTGCAACGGACTGAGATTGAAATCTTCGGCGACGACCAGAGCCCCGCAACCTTTAGGTCCATAAATTTTGTGGCTGGACACCGATAACAGGGCAACGCCAAGCTGCCTGAACGATAACGGCACTTTACCCAACACCTGCACTGCATCGGTATGGACGTTGACGCCGAAACCGCGCAGCCGCAGCACCGCCTCGGCAACCGGCTGCACGGCTCCGGTTTCGTTATTGGCCAGCATCAATGACAGAAAATCACCCGGCTGCCAATCCAAACCCAACAAACTCTCGACTGAGACCTGACCATTGCTAGCAACAGTCACACGGCGTAAGTCGCAATGCGCCGACCTGTTGGCTGCGGCATTCTCGAATACCGACGGATGCTCTATCGCCGAAATCGTCAAGCGCCTGCCGCGGGCACTGGTCAAAGCCAGGGCATTGGCTTCGGTACCGCCGCTGGTAAACACAATGTGCTCTGCGGGTGCATCGAGCAGTGCGGCCAATTGCTCTCTGGCGGTATCGACCGCAGTGCGGGCGAAACGCCCGAGCTTATAAAGACTGGAAGGATTGCCATACATGGCACCCAAATAAGGCGCCATGGCCTCCACCACGCGCTCGTCACACCGCGTAGTGGCGTTGTGATCGAAATAGATCATTAAGCGCTACGTTTTTCCTGGCGTGTCTGCAATTCGATGACGTGCTCGATTTGCCGGCCCTGGCGTTTGGCAACGTCGCTTACGAATTCACGTTCCAACAACTGCCCCAGACTGATTTCTTTCAAATAGGCCCTAATCTGTTCGCTCAGTCCCATCCACAAGTCGTGAGTCAGACACGGCTGGTCGTTGTGGCAATTGGCTTTGCCGCCGCACTTGGTCGAATCGACCGGCTCGTCGACGGCTTCGATGATATCGGCAATATTGATGTCGCGGGCGCCGCGGCTCAGTGTGTAACCGCCGCCCGGGCCTCTAACCCCTTTGACCATACCGGCTTTACGCAAGCGGGCGAACAATTGTTCCAGGTAGGACAGCGAAATGGTTTGCCGAGTCGCAATGTCGGTCAACGTGACTGGATTGGACTGGCTGTGGTAAGCCAAATCCAACATCGCAGTAACCGCGTAACGCCCTTTTGTCGTGAGCCGCATGCCAAACCCCTTAATAAACTAATGAAAATAAAGGCGACTATAAATAAACCCACTAAATTGGTCAAGTATTTGTCTGTGAGACATTTCGTAGCTTTGCTTAAGCCCCGACCGCACTGTCGGGCAAGGTGGTTGGGACTAGGGTTGATCCTTGATTTCGCAATCGTCCAGCTTCGGCACTTGATGGCGGCGGCAATCGATACCGGCGTCGCTCAAGACTTTCTGCATTTCATCCAACTGCTGGTCCAGATGGTGGATGTGATCCAACATCAAATTGATGGCATTGGCAATCGGGTCCGGCATGTCGGCGGTCGCGCCGTAAGCATCGAAACCGATTTTTTGCGCCATCGCATCGCGCCGCGCCTTATCCTGCCTGGTCTTGGCATCGACGATATGCGCAGGAATACCGACCACCGTGACGCCGGGCGGCACCGGTTTCACCACCACCGAGTTAGATCCGACCCTGGCGCCGTCGCCGATTTCGATCGGCCCCAACACCTTGGCGCCCGCCCCGATCACAACGCCGTTGCCCAAGGTCGGGTGGCGCTTGCCTTTGTCCCAACTGGTGCCGCCCAGCGTGACGCTGTGGTACAACGTGCAATCGTCGCCGATGACCGCGGTTTCGCCGATGACGACGCCCATGCCGTGGTCGATGAAAAAGCGGCGGCCGATCTCCGCACCGGGGTGAATTTCGATTCCGGTCAACCAGCGACCAAGGAAGGAAACGTAGCGCGCCGCCCAGCGAAAACCGCGCAACCACAAAGCATGACTGAGACGGTGAATCAATACCGCATGGAAACCGGGATAGGTAGTGACGACTTCGAACACCGATTGAGCGGCGGGATCGCGCGCGAACACGCACTGGATATCTTCTTTTAGTCGAGAGAACATATGCCTACTTGGTGTTATGGTTTTGCGAGAACCGCAGAATACCCCGCAGGATATCCAGCTCCTTGGTATCCAGCTGAGTCCGGTTGAAAATCCGACGCAGTCGCCGCATGATCGACCGAGACCGCTCGGGATGCAAGAAGCCAATATCGGCCATGGTCTGCTCCAGATGTTCGTAGAACGCTTCCATTTGCGCCGCCGTTGCCAGAGGCTCTTCGCCGCGGTCGCCGATCGTACTGGCGGATGACTGCCCCGAGGCCAAAAACAGCTCGTAACATACTACTTGCACCGCCGCCGCCAGATTCAACGAACTGTATTCCGGATTGCATGGAATTCGCAGAAGGTAATGGCATAAATCCAGTTCGTGGTTTTTCAAGCCGGAATTTTCCCGGCCGAACACCAAAGCGATATTCGGCCGCGCAACGTCGCCGGCTACCGCCCAGGTTTCGGCGGCCTCGCGCGCGGTCACGCTGGGCCAACTGATGGTTCTGTCCCTGGCACTGGCACCCAGGACAATCTGGCAATCGGCCAAAGCATCCGCCAGCGAGCTGAAACAACCGGCATGGCGCAACACATCGTCGGCTCCGGAAGCCCTGGCGGTGGCGTCGGCATGGGGAAAGTATTTGGGCGAGACCAATCGCAACTGGTCCATACCCATATTTTTCATGGCGCGCGCTACGGCGCCGATGTTGCCGGGGTGGGAAGTCTCCACCAAAACCACTTTGAAATTAGACAGCAATGCCCACCTGCCGCGGTTAAAAAGGCGCGATTCTAACAAAATTTGCTATTCTATCGAGGTTTTCCAACTGCTCATTTTCAATTCGACTATGCATCCAATGCTCAACATAGCCGTCCGCGCAGCGCGGAACGCCGGCGATCTGATCCAACGCTCCTCACTCAATATCGAAAAGCTCACCGTAGACCAAAAAAGCCGCAACGACTACGCCTCCGAAGTCGACCGGGCAGCCGAGCAGGAAATCATCAAAGTCATTCGCACCGCGTTCCCCGACCACGGCATCCTGGCGGAAGAAAGCGGCGAGGCCAAAGGCAACGATTACACTTGGATTATCGACCCGTTAGACGGCACCACCAATTTCCTACACGGTTTTCCGCACTATGCCGTTTCGATCGCCTTGAAAAACAAGAATAAATTAGAGATCGGCGTTATTTACGACCCGACCCGCGACGAACTGTTCACGGCCGAACGCGGCGGCGGCGCAATGCTGAACAATCGGCGCATTCGGGTTACCAAACAGAACACGATGCGCGGCGCGTTGATCGGTACCGGCTTCCCGTTCAAGACCATGGACAACATCGAACCTTACCTCGGCATGTTCAAGGCAGTATGCGCCGACGCCGCCGGCATTCGCCGCGCCGGAGCCGCCGCGCTGGACATGGCTTATGTGGCCTGCGGCCGGCTGGACGCTTACTGGGAGATCGGCGTCAAAGAATGGGACATTGCCGCCGGCGTGTTGCTGGTGCAGGAAGCCGGCGGAGTCGCAACCGACTTTTCTTTTAACGACAAATATTTACAGTCCGGCAACATCATCACCGGCAACCCGAAGATGCACCAATTGATGTATCAAATCATCGAGCCGCACGTCCCAGCCCGCTTGAAATAAGGCGCAATTCTGCAATTAGCCTAAAATTGTTATCGTTTCGCCTTTTCTTTTATACTTACCGGCTAATCAAAAATTAAGAGGCCACCATGGAAAAACCCTTTATCCTACACATGCTGACTACAGCCAAAAACCTGAGCCCGTTCGACGTCAATATGGCGATGGATGCTGGCTGGATTTCAGCGGTGCCGTATATCAACGTCGAACCGAGCGAAGTCCGGGGTTTGGTTCAAGACGCTATTTTCTCGCGTAGTCCGAAAGGCTTGTTACGCACCGCCATTTTCATCGGCGGCCGCGAAACCAAACAAGCCATGGACATGCTGAAAATGGCGAAAAATTCCATGGTTCCGCCATTTGAAGTTTCGGTTTTCGCCGACCCCAGCGGGGCATTCACCACTGCTGCCGGCATGGTAGCCGCGGTCGAAAAAGAATTGGCCGAAAAATTCGGCACAACGCTGGAAGGCAAGAATGTTCTGGCATTGGGTGGCACCGGCCCGGTCGGCCAAGCTGCGGCGGTGATCGCCGCCCAGGCCGGCGCCAACGTTCGCATTATCGGCCGCCAACTGGATAGAGCCGAGCGCACCGCAGAGTTGTGCAGCGAAGAATTCGGTGACGGCAAAATCTCGATTGCCGCCGGTGCTGATTCCGACAAAGCCGAGTACATCAAAACCGCAGACGTCGTCTTTGCTACCGGTGCCGCCGGCATCGAACTGCTCAGTGCCGAAATGATCGCGAGCGCTCCGCAACTGAAAGTCGCGGCCGACGTCAACGCGGTCCCGCCGTCCGGTATTGCCGGCGTCGACGCCTTCGACAACGGCAAACCGATTGCCGGTTCGGTCAGCGGCGCAGTCGGCATTGGCGCATTGGCGATAGGCAACATCAAGTACCAGGCGCAAAGCCGCTTGCTGAAACGTATGCTGGAAAGCGATCAGGCGCTGTTTTTGCACTTCGAGCATGCTTTCGAAGTCGCGCGCGAGTTTATCAAATCCAGCAAGTAACCGACTCCAATCCAGTCCGCCACTATTACAGGGTAAGGTACCAATGCCAAAACGTAGCATACTCCACATGTTCGACCCGATGCCAAACAATAGTCCGTTTGACATCAACATGGCGTTAGACGCCGGTTTCGATGTGCTCATTCCTTACGCCAACGTCAAACTGGAGAACATACCCAACCTGACTCAGGATGCGGTGTTCTCACGGAGTCCGGCCGGCAACAAAAGTACCGCCCTGTTCATCGGCGGCCGCGATATGGGATTGGCTATCGATATGCTGCAAGCCACCAAACCTGCCATGGTCCCGCCGTTTCAAGTATCGGTATTTGCCGATCCCAGCGGCGCTTGCACCACCGCCGCCGCACTAGTGGCGTGCGTGGAAAAGGCGTTGAGAGATCACTACGGACTGGAGTTGAAAGGTTTGAAAACACTGGTGTTCGGCGGGACCGGTCCGGTAGGGATCGCAACCGGAGTGATCGCGTCGTTGCAAGGCGCGGAAACCTTGCTAGTAGACCATTTGTCAGTCGAGACCGCCAAGGATGCGGCCAAACAATACAACCGGCGTTTTGGCTCCAGCATGGGAGCAGCTGTGGCACGCAACGACGAAGAGAAATCCGAATTGATCGCCGACGCAGACATCGTGTTCTGCACCGCAAAAGCCGGGATTCGGGTTATCAGCTCGGCCGTACTGGCGCACGCCAAACAACTCAAAGTTGCCGGCGACGTCAATGCGGTACCGCCGCTGGGCATCGAAGGGATCGAACTGAACGATTTTGCCGCCCCGCTTACGCTAGCGACCTTGTCGCCGAAAGCGGTAGGTGTTGGCGCTCTGGCCGTAGGCAATATCAAGTATCAATTGCAACACGAGCTGTTGAAACTGATGCTGGAGACCGAAAAACCGGTCTTTCTGGACTTCCGCGAAGCTTTCGTCAAAGCGCGCACGCTGGTTTAGCACCGGACCTGACAAGGGCTGGACTGATAGTCCGGCCCGCGCGCGCCATCACACCGCATCCAAATAATTGAATTTCACCGCCAATCTGGTCAACTCCACGTCATTTTTAATCTGGAGCTTGCGGTAAACCCGGTAACGGTAGGTGTTGATCGTCTTGTCGCTCAAGGCCAGCGCTTCCGACATTTCCTGAATGCTTTTCCCGTTCAGAATCATCCGTACCACTTCGGCCTCGCGCTGGGACAGCTGTAAAAACGGTGAAACGTCGGCGCCCGGCAAAAATTGAAACGCCAAATTGCTGGCCACGTCCTGGCACAAATAGCGTTTTCCGGACATCACGGTTTTAATTGCTGCGACCATTTCGTTAACCGGCGAAGCTTTGGAAACGAAGCCCACCACCCCCAATTTCAATAACTGTTGCGGAATCGGCCCGTCGTTATGGACCGATAACGCAATAATCTTGGCATTGGGCTGAGTTTGCAAAATCCGCCGGCACGCCTCGAACCCGCCCATCCCCGGCATATTGATATCCATCAAAACCACGTCCGGCGGATTCTGAGCGACGATTGGCAACGCCTGTTCACCGCTATTGCATACGCCAACCACGGAGATATCCTTCTCCGCCGCCAGCAGCGCCTCGATACCGCTCCTGACCAATTCATGGTCGTCCACGAGTAATACTTTAATCATAACTTCCTTTGCAACGATCTTTATCCGCTCAAGTTTCCCAAATTTCCTGTCCAACGGCAACGTCAAGCGGCACCATTGTGGCGTTAAACGCTCCCTGCGTCGTCGTTTGCGCGATTTATCGGTAAAATACCGCTCTTTTGATAAACCAACCCAAAGGTCGCCATGCGCACTTCCCAATTTCCTCTAAGCACCGTCAAAGAAACGCCCGCCGACGCCGAAATCGCCAGCCACAAACTGATGATTCGCGCCGGCCTGATCCGCAAACTCGCCGCCGGCATTTACACTTGGCTGCCGCTGGGTTTGCGGGTGTTGCGCAAGGTCGAGCAAATCACCCGCGAGGAAATGAACAAGGCCGGCTCCCTGGAAGTGTTGATGCCGGCGCTGCAACCGGCCGAACTGTGGCAGGAAACCGGACGCTGGGAAAAATACGGCCCCGAGCTGGCGCGCATGAAAGACCGCCACGACCGCGATTTCTGCCTGGGCCCGACCCACGAGGAAATCATCACCGACCTGGCCCGCCACGAACTGAGAAGCTACAAACAGTTGCCGGTCACCTACTACCAAATTCAGACCAAATTCCGCGACGAAATTCGCCCTCGCTTCGGCGTGATGCGCTCGCGCGAATTCATCATGAAGGACGCCTACTCCTTCCATCTGGACCAGGAATCGCTGCAGCAAACCTATGACGTGATGTATCAAACCTATACCAACATCTTCAACCGCTTCGGCTTGAAGTTCCGCGCGGTGATGGCCGATTCCGGCGCGATCGGCGGCGCGGTGTCGCACGAGTTTCACGTACTGGCCGACTCCGGCGAAGACGCCATCGCGTTTTCCGACGCCAGCGATTACGCGGCCAACGTCGAAAAAGCCGAAGTCCGCCGCCCGCCGTTAAATCGGCCCGAGCCCGGCCGAAATCTGGAAAAGACCAAAACTCCGGGTAAAAAAACCATCGCCGAAGTCTGCGAATTTTTAGGCACCACCGCCGACAAAGTGCTGAAAACCCTGATTCTGGTACAGCGCCCGGCCGATCCGCAAGACCGCAACGTTTATTACATGATTCTACTGCGCGGCGACCATGAACTGAACGAAATCAAATTGAGTAAAATTATCGGTAACTTCGACTTTGCCAAAGACGAAGAGATTGAAAGCCTCATGCATTGCCGCCCTGGCTACATAGGCCCAATTGCCAACGAGACAACTCCCTGCCATATCATTGCCGATTACGCCGTCGAAAATATGAGCGACTTCGTCTGCGGCGCCAACGAAGAAGGCATCCACTACACCGGCGTCAACTGGAGTAGGGATCGGAAATTGATGAACGAGTGGCTGCACGACATCCGCCAAGTCGTGGACGGCGACCCTAGCCCGGACGGCCACGGCAGCTTGACTATCGCCCGCGGCATCGAAGTCGGCCACATTTTCCAACTGGGCACCAAGTACAGCGAATCCATGAACGCCGCCATCGTCAACGAAGCAGGCAAAAACCAAACCATGATCATGGGCTGCTACGGCATCGGCATTTCCCGCGTCGTCGCGGCCGCCATCGAGCAAGGCCACGACGAGCGCGGCATCATCTGGCCCAACGAACTGGCGCCGTTCCAGGTCGCCATCTGCCCGATGAACATGTACAAATCCGACCGCCTGGTCGATACCGTGGAAAAGATCTACCAGGAACTGCAGGACGCCGGCATCGAAGTCTTGCTCGACGACCGCAAGGTCCGCGCCGGCTTCATGTTCTCCGACATGGAACTGATCGGCATCCCGCACCGCATCGTCATCGGCGACCGGGGCCTGGACAGCGGCACCGTCGAATACCAGGGCCGTACCGACCCGGAAAGTCAGGAAGTTCCTTTCTCCGAGCTGGTCGGGTTTATCAAAGCCAAACTGGCATAAAGCCGACCCTATCGCACAAAAAAAGGGCGCCAAATGGCGCCCTTTTTCTTACCCGACCGAACCGCTTCAGCGCATCAAAGTAAACATCGCCTTGACCGCACCGCACTTCGGGCAACCCCAGTCTTCCGGCACATCTTCCCAACGCGTGCCCGGCGCTACGCCGTTACGCGGATCGCCCAACTCCTCGTCGTAAATGTGGCCACAGGTTTTGCATTTGTACTTTCTGAACTCTGCCATTGCTTAATCCTCGGTTGTAACAACGTTTAATAAACGGGCGAAATTGTAGCTTATGCTCGCCCGCCAAAAAACCACGAATATTGGAAGGAATCGACCACCTGGCTTTCCGTTCGAACCCCTAACAAATCGGCTCTGACGCGCCATTTTCGCGGGAGCCCTGACCTGAGTGCTAGGTAATTGAATTGTAATTTGAATTCTTGACCGGAAACGGGTATAAACGCCCACCGAGGGGGATCGATATTTTTCACTTTTTTGAGGGATTAACATGAAACACTGCGCTTTCTCGCATCATCTTAAGCAGAGCCTGCTACTGCTGGGCTTGGCAATCACTACGCCTATCGCTTCGGCAGCGGCATGGAGCGGCACAGCCAATTACACCGCAGCTCCCGGAGCCACCGGCGACGAAGCCGTCGTCGGCCCGTTCGACACCTACGACTTCGGCTTGGGCGTTGGCTTGGTTAAAGTCAATAACGACGGCACGCTGAGCGGCTATTTCCAGACCTATGTCAACGACCACATTCTGACCAATGCCGGCGGCATCAACGTGCCGCAACTTAACGTCAGCGGTGCGTCTGGTAGCGGCAGCGGCTTCGAATTAACCGTAGTCGCCAATTTTACCGGCACCTATTCCGTATTGCCGGGCGGAGTGCAAAGCATCTCGCTGACCGGGGGCAATGTTGGCCTGTATTTCGACACCACGCCTGACTTCAGCTTCAGCGCCGATAGCGGCTTTAACGATGGCACTGCGATTTTATCCGGCACGCTGACCGGCGGTAGCGGATTTATCTCACTATCTTCCGGCAAAGGCATCGAACAGCTGGATCTGAGTTTTTCGGGGATTTTCGGCAGTTCCAATTCCAGCGTTTATAGCGCGCCGATCGGCGGCGGCAGTGCTTTGTTTTCAATCGATTTGAAAAACTCGACCTTGCTTCCCGGCATCACCAGCGTGCAAGGCCACAACAAAAGCGAAGGCGCCTTGGCAGCCGTCGACGGCTCCATCAACCTGACTGCAGTGCCGTTGCCGGCAGCGGCGTGGATGTTCGGCGCAGGCTTGGTCGGCCTGTTGGGCACGGGTCAACGAAAAAAAACCGTCGCCTAAACCACTCCGGTTAGGACTTCGCGGCTTTGCTGCCCCGGCGCTTCAATCGGGGCAGCAGATTCCGGCCGACTCGCAACATCAAAAATCAGGCATTCCCGCGAATCGCAAACACAAACCGAACAACCCTTCCCATTCGTTGCCACCGGCCTGCCCCTTGATGCAACGGTCCACCTCTGCACCGGCCCGTAAAATCCCCTGTAACTGTTCGGCCCGCAAGCGCCGAGACGCCTCTTGCACCAAAGATTTGCGTTTATCCCAAATCTGAAACTTCTTAAACACCGCTTCCGGATTAGCGCCACGCCGCAACTCGGCTTTGACCAGCAACAACATCCGGGTTTCCCGGCAAATCGCCCATAACACGATAGAAGCGGCGGTGCCTTCAGCCTGCAAGCCGTTCAATATTTTTAAAGACCGGTTCAATTTTCCCTCCAGCAAGGCATCGGTCAATTTGAACACGTCGAAACGGGCGCTGTCGGCAACGTCGTCCTCAATCATGGCTTTGCTGACCAAAGCCGCACCATGCAAGATGTAAAGCTTTTCGATCTCCTGCGCGGCCGCCAATAGATTGCCCTCGACACGAGCGGCCAGGCTCTTCAAAGCCTCGTTGTCCAGCCGCATGCCCCTGCGTTCGGCGCGGCGCTGCAACCAGTTTAACCACTCCTGCCCCTGCAGCGGCCAAACCTGGACGATGACGCCAACGGCGTCCAACGCTTGAAACCATTGCGACTTTTGCGCCGCCGACTCCAGTTTGCCGGCCGTCACCAGCAGCACGGTATCGTCCGGCAGGTGTTGGCAATAGGCGATCAAAGCCTTGCTGCCTTCCGTTCCAGGCTTCGCCGAAGGCAGGCGCAGATCAATTAATTTTTTGTCGGAAAATATGGATAGCGAATCGGCTTCCAGGCTAAGTTGCGGCCACTCGTGGCCGGACTCGACCGAAATCACTTCGCGGGTGGTGTAACCGGCCGCGCGGGCAGCCTGGCGAATGTCGTCGGCGGCTTCGCCCAGTTGCAAAGGTTCGTCGCCGCTGACCAGATAGACCGGCGCCACGGATTTTTGCAACGCCGCAGCCAACTGTTCGACTTTCAAGCGCACGTTTTTTACTTCTGGTTGTCGATCGCCACCCGGGCGCGGGCCAGGATCATCCGGGCCGCCTGCTTGTAAATCTCGCCGCGGATCAACTGTTCCTCGTTGGTTTTCGCCAACACCGCGGTCTGGTCGTTGAAAAATTCGCGGGATAATTCGATGACTTGTTCATCCATCATCGCAGTCTCCTTATCGTCGAAGAACTGGAAGCGCAGATAATATTCCAGCTCGGATTCGCTGGATTTACCGGTGGAGCCGATAGACAGCACCCGGCTGCGCATGTCTTCTCTCAACACTTTGATGACGACACCGGCCTCGTTCGGCGTCGGCGCCAATTTGCCTTTCGAAGCCCGCATGATTTGCTGCATTTCGTTTTGCAACGGTCCGGAAGCGCCGAAAATGTAAAGACTCTTCAGCGCGGCCGGCATCTCGATCGAGCCGCGCAAATGGTAGCCGCAACCGGCTTGCGCCAACAATGCCGCCAGAACCAGATATCGAAACAAGCGCTTCATCGGCTTTTTACCAACGCAATTAAACAACGATATTCACCAGTTTTTGCGGCACGACGATCAGCTTTTTGACCGGCTTACCCTCGAGGAAGCGCTGCACATTGGCATCGGCCAAGGCCAAGGTTTCGATCTGTTCCTTGGAGGCGCTGACCGCAACCGCCAATTTGCCACGCAATTTGCCGTTGACCTGCACCACCATCTCAATGCTGTCCTGCACCAACGCCGACTCGTCCAGTTCCGGCCATGCTGCGACGACGATATCGCTGTCACGACCCAGATCGTTCCACAGTTGCTGCGCCGCGTGCGGAATGATCGGCGCCAACATCAACACGATGGCTTCCAGCACTTCCTGGCGTACCGCCCGGCCGTTGGCGCTGTCGTCCTCAAATTTGTTCAACGCGTTGACCAGCTCCATATTGGCAGCAATCGCGGTGTTGAAGGTGTGGCGACGGGCCATGTCGTCGGTCACCTTTTGCAAGGCCTGGTGCAACTGGCGGCGCAGGGCTTTTTGATCGTCGGTCAAGGCCGCTTTATCCAGCGTCGCTTGCGGCAAACCGGCTTCAACGTGCAGATACACTTGCCGCCACAACCGCTTCAGGAAGCGAAACGCACCTTCGACGCCGGCGTCGTTCCATTCCAGCGATTGGTCCGGCGGCGAGGTGAACATCGTATACAAACGCACGGTATCGGCGCCGTATTTGTCGATCAGCACCTGCGGATCGACGCCGTTGTTTTTTGACTTCGACATTTTTTCGATCGCGCCGACCGTGACCGGCGAACCGTCTTCCAATAACTTGGCGCCGACGATCTTGCCCTTGGCGTCGCGCTCGACTTCGATCTGGGTCAGGTTGAAATACTTTTTATGGCCGTGTTCGTCGAATTGGTAAAAAGTCTCGGCGACCACCATGCCCTGGGTCAGCAGATTTTTGAACGGCTCATCGCAAACCAGCAAGCCTTCGTCGCGCAGCAATTTGTTGTAAAAGCGCGAGTAGAGCAAATGCAGAATCGCGTGCTCGATACCGCCGATGTAATGGTCGACCGGCAGCCAGTAGTTGGCGCGCTGGTCCAGCATCGCCGTGTGGCAGTCGCTGCTGGCGTAGCGGGCAAAGTACCAGGACGATTCCATGAAGGTATCGAAGGTATCGGTTTCGCGCCGGGCCGGCTTGCCGCATTTCGGGCAGGTGGTGTGCGGGAAGGTCGGATGCGCGGCCAATGGCGACTGCGAACCGTCCAGCACCACGTCGCGCGGCAGGGTCACCGGCAATTGCTCGTCGGGGACCGGGACGGTACCGCAGTCGTCGCAATACACCACCGGAATCGGCGCGCCCCAATAACGTTGGCGGGATACGCCCCAGTCGCGCAATCTAAAGTTGGTTTTGCGCTCGCCCTTGCCGAGACCGGCCAATTTGGCGGCGATGGCGTCGAAGGCTTGTTTGAAATCCAGACCGTCGAATTCGCCGGAGTTAAGCAACACACCTTTGTCGGTGAAGGCTTTTTCCGCGACGCTATCATCGCTGCCGTCAGCAGACGCAATCACTTCTTTAATCGCGATGCCGTAGCGTTTGGCAAATTCGTAATCGCGCTGGTCGTGAGCCGGGACCGACATCACGGCACCGGTGCCGTAGCTCATCAACACGAAATTGGCGATCCAGACCGGCACCGACTCGCCGGTCAGCGGATGAATCGCGTTGTAACCGGAGGCGATGCCGCGTTTTTCCATGGTTTCCATCGCCGCTTCCGAGGTTTCCATCTGCTTGCAGGATTCGATAAATTCGGCAATCTCGGCATTGGTTTCGGCGGCTTTTTTAGCGACCGGGTGTTCGGCGGCTACCGCAACATAAGTCACGCCCATTACGGTGTCGGGACGGGTGGTGTAGATGCGGATCGGCGACTCGAAACCGTCGACGGCAAAATCCATTTCCACACCTTCGGAACGACCGATCCAGTTGGCCTGCATCGTTCTGACCTGTTCCGGCCAACCCGGCAGTTTTTGCAGATCGTCGAGCAACTCCTGGGCATAAGCAGTAATTTTCAAAAACCACTGCGAGATTTCTTTTTTCTCGACCTGGGTATCGCAACGCCAGCAGCAGCCATCGATAACCTGCTCGTTGGCCAACACAGTCTGGTCGTGCGGGCACCAGTTGACCGGCGCCGTTTTTTTATAGACCAGGCCTTTTTCCAGCAGGCGGATGAAGAACCATTGTTCCCAGCGATAGTATTCCGGATCGCAAGTCGCCAGCTCGCGGCTCCAGTCGTAGCCGAAGCCCAGACGTTTGAGCTGGTCGCGCATGTAATCGATATTGGAATAGGTCCAATCGGCCGGATGCACCTTGTTTTGCATTGCGGCGTTTTCCGCCGGCAGGCCGAAAGCGTCCCAGCCCATCGGCTGCAACACGTGTTTGCGTTGCATGCGTTGGAAGCGGCTGATCACGTCACCGATCGTATAGTTGCGGACGTGACCCATATGTAGCTTGCCGCTCGGATAGGGGAACATCGACAAGCAGTAGTATTTTTCCTTGCCGGTATCCTCGGTTGCGGTAAACACGCCTGATTTTTCCCAATCGGCTTGGACTTTTTCTTCGATCGCCGCGGGGTTGTAATGCTCTTCCATCCTGTTCGTCTTTTGCTGTAAAAAGGCGCTAGAATACCTTACAGGCGCTTAAATCTAAAGCGCGAATACTATAATAAAAGCGGGAGTAAGCATGGGCGAAAACAAACTGATCGACGCATACGACGACTTGATGGGCCATCTGTACGAAGCGATGGACGACACGCTGCATTCGGTAGCCGACGCGCTGGAAATCGCCAAGAAAAAAACCGCCGCGCTGGGCGGCCATACCCAGGAAGAAATCAACAAAATCGCCGACTATGTGATGCGCGACGTCGAACACGTCGCCACGTCGCCAAGCCTGAAGGAAGAAAACGACTCGCTGTCCGAGTGGCTGAAATTCGACATCGAACTGATCGAGAACTTCGCGCTGGAAGCCTTTCTCGACATTGCCGACAAGACCCGGGTCAAGCTGGCGGCGCTGGAAATGGAAGCCAAACTGTACCACCCCTACCAGAGCGGCGAAGTGGCCGGCCCCGGCACCTTCACCTGCGACGTTTGCGGCAAGCAAATCGCCTTCAAATCCACCAGCATCATCCCGGCCTGCCCCGAATGCAAAGGCAGCAGTTTCAGCCGTTGTTGATATTGCGGGCTCAAACCTTATAATGCGGGCTTTATTTTTCCTTGATCGAGGGCGATTATGCGCAGGGTGATTTTCAATCAGAAAGGCGGCGTCGGTAAATCCACCATTACCTGTAATTTGGCGGCGATCAGTGCCGTTGAAGGCAAAAAAACCCTGGTAATCGACCTCGACGTCCAAGGCAACTCGACGCAATACCTGCTGGGCAGCAAGGTCGCGGATTCCGATAAAACCATTGCCCACTTTTTCAAGGACAGCCTCGGTTTGGGCCTGTTCGGCGGCGGCAAGGAAGGCCTGGACGGCCTGATCCACGAAACGCCCTTCCCCAACCTGTACGTGCTGCCGTCGCATTCCGACCTGGAAGGCCTGCAAAGCCGGCTGGAGTCGCGGCATAAAATCTACAAACTGCGCGAAGCGTTGGAACGACTGGAAGGCTTCGAGCACATCTATATCGACACGCCGCCGATTCTGAACTTCTACAGCCTGTCTGCGCTGATCGCAGCCGAAAGATGTCTGATCCCGTTCGACTGCGACACCTTCGCCCGCGAAGCACTTTACACGCTGATGCGCGCGATCACCGAAGTCAAAGCCGACCACAACCCGCATCTGGAGGTGGAGGGCGTCGTCGTCAACCAATACCAAAAACAAGCCAACCTGCCGCGGCAACTGGTCGAAGACCTGATCGCGGAAGGCCTGCCGGTACTGGAAACCAAAATCTCCACCTCGGTTAAAGTCCGCGAATCGCACAGCGATGCCCAACCGCTGGTCCACTACGCCCCGTCACACAAACTGACCGAAGAATACCGCGCCTTGCATTTGGAAATTCACCAATAGCCCATCCCGCGCGCTATAAAACCTACAAGGCCAGGCCCAGCCTGGCTTTTTTACGCGCTGTTGTCCGTTACGCCCAAAGCAATTGAGCCATCCCTCCGATCCGTTTCGATACGGCCAGCGCCCGTCGACCAAACAAGCTTCACGATTCTGATAAACTGAATATCACCTGATCGACGCACCGATTTGGCGCCGATCGATTAATCGTCAAATCGGACTTGGCTTACACTCACATCGGTCATCCCGTCCTATGAGGCAACGCACCGCAGATAAGCGTAATGTGTTAACTATCGAGTCCCACAGAGTGTTATACGCTGTGGCATTCGGTATTGTGATTATTTTTCTGGCCTCTATCGGTTTCAATCTCCACCTCCGCCAACAGCAAAGCCTGGATAAGGCTCTGCGCGAGGATTCCCAGCGCATTTCCACAAAAATCAACGAGCGTTTGAACGCCTATGCCCAGCTATTGAAAGCCGGCGCCGGCCTGTTTGCGGCGTCCAACAGCGTCGAAAGAGCCGAATGGAAAAATTTCGTCGAAAAGCTCGACCTCGATCAAACTTACCGGGGCATTCAAGGCGTCGGATTTTCCGAATTGATTTCCCGAGCAGACTTGCCAGCCCATATTGCCCAGATCCGCAACCAGGGCTTTCCCGAATATGTGGTCAATCCGCCCGGCGATAGAGAGCAGTATTCCAGCATTATTTTTCTGGAACCTTTTTCCGGCAGAAATCTAAGGGCGTTCGGCTACGACATGCTATCCGAGCCCACCAGAAACGAGGCGATGCTGCGGGCGCGAGATATTGGGGACATTGCATTCTCCGGCAAGGTAAAACTGGTGCAGGAAACCAAAACCGACGTCCAAGCGGGAGTATTGGCTTATTTGCCGGTTTTCAAGAATGGTGCTATCACCCAAACTTTAGACCAGAGACGCGCGTCGCTGATCGGCTGGGTGTATAGCCCTTACCGCATGAACGATCTCATCAAACCCATCGTCGAGGGCGAACTGTCCGCGTTGGATTTACAAATTTTCGATGGCGAAAAAACCACTGAAAATTCCTTGTTCAATAGCGCACCCGACATGACAGCGGACGGGTATACCGCAGCCAATCCGCTATTGACGCATGACGTCAATCTCGAAGTCGGCGGACACACTTGGATCTTACATTTTACGGCCCTGCCCGGCTACGCAACCATCAACCACGTCGCTAAGCCGTGGCCCGAGTATTTCGGCCTGGTGTCCATCGCTTTTTTGACATTGGGACTGTTTTGGCTGTCTGCAAATACGCGGATTCGCGCCCACAAGATCGCTCGCAACCTCACCGACGATTTACGGGAGCAAACCGAACGCTTGAAAGCCAACCAGCTATTACTCAAAGAATCCGAAAGCCGCTTTCAGTCGGTTTCCAATGCCGCACCGGTACTGATTTGGGTTGCCGGTGCCGACGGGCGCTGCAATTGGTTCAACAAGGTATGGCTGGATTTTACCGGGCGGACCATGGAACAGGAATTGGGCCAGGGTTGGACGGCCGGGGTGCATCCGGACGACATCGATCGCTGTCTCGAAATTTATACCGGCCACTTCGACCGGAGAACCTCCTTCCACATGGAATACCGCTTGCGGCGTCATGACGGCGAGTACCGCTGGCTCCAGGATAACGGCGTTCCCCGTTTCGACGCCCTGGGAAATTTTCTGGGCTATATCGGCAGTTGCTTCGATATGACCGAAAACATCCTGGCCTTGGACAAAGCCAGAGAAAGCGAGGAACGCTGGCAGTTTGCGCTCGAGGGCGCCGGCGACGGCGTCTGGGACTGGAATATCGGCGCCGGCCTGATCGTCTATTCAAAACGCTGGTACGAAATTCAGGGTTTCGAAGAAGGGTCGATGAAACCCAATATCGACACCTGGCGGCAACTTGTCCACCCAAACGACCTGGCGATAGCCGAGGCGGCGTTGCAAACCCACTTTAGAGGCGAGTCGCCCAATTTCAGCTGCGAGCACCGGGTCATCTGCGGCGACGGCCATTACAAATGGATTCTGGGACGCGGCATGGTAGTCAGCCGAGATGCCCAAGGCAACCCGTTGCGGGTGATCGGCACCCATACCGACATCACCGAAAGAAAGCAGCAGGAACAGGAGTTAAAGCAGCTGCTCCGCATCATCAACGAAAGCCCTGACTATATCGGTACCGCGGACATGTCGGGCAATTTGCTGTTCCATAACCTCATGGCGCGGCGAATGGTGGGGCTGGACGACAACGCCGACCTTTCCAACCGCAAGATCCAGGACATGCACCCGGAATGGGCTGCGCAGAAAATTCTGGAAGAAGGCGTTCCGGCCGTTCTGAAACACGGTTACTGGAAAAATGAAACCGCTATTCTGAACCAGGACGGCCGAGAAATTCCCGTCTCCCAAATCCTGCTTCTGCACCGCGACGAAGCCGGCAATCCGCAAATGTTGTCCACCATCATGCGCGACATTACCGAACAGAAGCAATATCTGGTGTCGCTCGAAGACGCCAAACAAGTTGCCGAAGGCCTGGCCAAAACCAAATCCGAATTCCTCGCCAACATGTCGCACGAGATCCGCACGCCGATGAACGGCATCATCGGCTTATCCAAACTGGCGCTGGATAAAGAGTTGCCTGTCGAAGTCAGAGACTACCTGGAAAAGATCAACGCGTCGTCAGAGAGCCTGCTGGGCATCCTGAACGACATTCTCGATTTCTCCAAACTCGAGGCCGGAAAGCTCACAATCGACCAACAACACTTTAACCTTAAAACCTTGCTCGATAACCTGTACAGCCTGTTCTCGCACCGTGCCGCCGAAAAGGCGCTGGCCTTGACCATCGATATCGCTGAAGACACACCCGCCGAGCTGATCGGCGATGCGTTGCGCCTGCAGCAAATCCTCGCCAACCTGATCGGCAACGCTATCAAGTTCACCGAGCGCGGACGGATCGGCATCCACATCAAACCTTTAGCGCAAGAAGGCTCGTCGGCCCGGCTAAGTTTCGCTGTGGCCGACAGCGGCATCGGCATTACCGAGGAAGACCAAAGCCGGCTGTTTCAGCCCTTCAGTCAAGTGGACGGTTCCGCCACTCGCCGCTTCGGCGGTACCGGCCTTGGTCTGGCCATCACCAAACAACTGCTGGAACTGATGGGCAGCCAACTGAAAATCGACAGTACGCCGGGGCAAGGCTCCACCTTCCACTTCGTGCTGCCGACCGTTTTGGCTTCAGCGCCCTCGCCTCATGTCATCGACCGTCGTTCCGAACGGCGCAGCGCCGGCGCATTGAGTCAAGATCTGCGGCAAAAAGGTCTGGCGCTGGCCGGCGCCCGGATTTTGGTCGCTGAGGACAACAAGATCAACCAGAAAGTGGTCACGGAATTCCTCAAACTCGCAAACGTTGAGGTCGACATTGCCAACAACGGCGCCGAGGCGCTGGAGTGGCTGGAGCGCCAAGAGTTCGACGCCATCCTGATGGACGTCCACATGCCCGGCATGGGCGGTGCCGAGGCTACCGGCAGGATCAGGGCAAATCCCAAGTACGTCGAACTGCCGATCATCGCGCTGACAGCCGGCGTTACCGAAACCGAACGCGAAAACTGCCTGCAGATCGGCATGACCGACTTCCTGCCCAAACCGCTGGATCCCGAGCAGATGATCGCCGTACTCAGCCGTTGGATTAGGCGGCCGAATCAGCCGCAGCGGCCATCGGCTGCCGGCCAAATTCCGGACAATGCAGGTGCCGACATAGCGAAACCGTTGTCGCCGGATACCACAACCGCGTTCTCCAACCCGGCACCAGAGGCCGAATGGCCGAGCATTCCCGGCATAGACTCCGCTCGTTCTCAACTCAATTTATTCGGCGACCGGGAGCTTTTTATCGAGTTACTGGCGCTCTACGCCGGCGAAAATAACGAAGTGATCGCCAGTTTGAAAAGACATTTCGCCAACCGGGATTGGACTGAGGCCAGACAGGTTGCGCACCGACTCAAAGGCCAAATAGCCAACCTCGGCGCCAGCGATGCCGTCGCCAAGGCCGCGGCACTGGAAGCGGCCTTAAAAGCAAACTCGCCCGGCACCGAGGAAGCCTATGCGCAATTGATAGCGGAAAACGACCGTCTATTGGCCGCCATCACCGGCTGGCTAAAAACGAACGCCCGGATTCAAGCAGGCAACCATGCGAACTAAGCCGATAGTCCTGGTCATCGACGACGATCCCCTGACCCACAGGATCATGGAGCGGATACTCGCTTCGATTTGCACCGTGCGCGGCACCAAAAGCGGGAAAGACGGCGTGGCCATGGCCATTGCCCAACAACCGGATTTGATTTTGCTGGACATGGTCATGCCCGATTTTTCCGGCCAAGAGGTGATCAAGGCCCTGAAATCGCACAAGGACACGCAAGACATCCCGACCATTTTCGTGACGGCGGAAACCAATTTTCAAGTGGAAGCCAATGCGCTGGAAATGGGCGCGGTGGATTTCATTACCAAACCGGTGAATCCCTTAGTGCTGATTGCCCGGGTCAAGACACACTTGCGCTTACGTCGCCGGGAATTGGAGCTGACAGCGCTTTACGCCGAACTCGATCGAAAGAATCAGCAACTCAAAGAACTGTCGACGCACGACCCACTGACGGGGCTCTACAATCGGGTGATGCTGTTCGATTTCATCGAGAAACAGTTCGCCTATCTCATCCGCTACCAGTCGCCCTGTAGCTTGGTCATGCTCGATCTCGACCATTTCAAAGCGATTAACGACGAGTACGGGCATTCGATGGGCGACACCGTGTTGACCGCAATCGCCCGGCGATTGTGCAACCGCCTTAGAAACTCGGACTTGGCCTTTCGCTACGGCGGCGAAGAGTTCCTGGTGATCCTACCGCAGGCCGGAATCTCGCAGGCCAAAGAACTGTTCGAACAAATCCGCCAAGACATCCATGACGATGCGATGGGCGGTTTACCCCAAGGCAAGGTCACCGTAAGCGTAGGTATTACCGAATTGAGCTCCGACGGCGATAGCGTCGAAGAAGCGACTAACCGCGCCGATCATGCCCTTTACGAATCCAAACACCGGGGCAGAAACCGCGTCACCGTGTTTTGATTCGCGGCGACCGTCGCCGACTTTGCCGCAGATGCGGCAAAGCCCATCAACCCGCCATATCCAACACCGAATTGTCCAGCTTCGCATTCAAGCGGCTGAACGCTTTGTGCAGAACTTCCCAGCCGATAAACGACACCACCAGCCAGCCGCCGGTACGCCGCTCCCATTCGGTATCCAAGAGCACCCCGGCCTGGACCAGGCTGACGAACGCCGCATCGCTGGGCGCTTCGATATAGGCCAGCGCCGCCGGCAAATGCGCGGCGGGCACCAGTCTGGCGCACGGCTGGTCGTTGTTGGCATGACGGTCCGTGTACATCACATAGCCGGGATCGATACCCAAGGCTCTGAGCTCGTTGCAATAATCGGCAAACCCGTAAAACGGAAACGGCAATGTCAGACTCATGGTTAAACTCCGGATAGTACTGATCCAACCGCCGGTCAAGCGTCGCCTTGACTAGGCGCTTGCTGGCGCAGCAGGCCGCCATGGCGGATATCGACGCCGTCCAGCATAAACACGGCATGTTCGGCAATGACGCGGCAATGCTCGGCGCACCGCTCCAAAATTTTCATCATTTGCATGATGTCCAGCGCCCGGCGGATCATGCGGGCGTCGTGCAGCACATAGGCCAATTGGTGTTTGATCCCTTCCTGCAATTCGTTTTCGCAGAGCTGGTCGCATTGCAACAGCGCGTAGGCTTGCTTGGAATCGCGGTTTTCGAACACCACCATCAACTTGTCCAGAATCAACTTGACCAAGCCGCCCATCTTGACAATGTCGGCCAGCAATTTTTCGTTTGGATCGCTGGTATTCGGATCGAACAACACCGTGATCAGTCTGGCAAATTCGCCGATTTCGTCGCCGATTTTGGAAAACTCCGCCGAGATCTTCGATACCGACAACACCAGACGCAAATCGTTGGCCACCGGGCAATGCCGGGCAATCACGCTCAATACGCCGTCGTCGATCTTGCTTTCGAAATGTTTCAGCTTTTTTTGGCGGGAAATGACTTTTTGCGCCAGTTCGGCATCGCCGTAATCCATGGCCTGCATCGCTTGCTCCAACTGGTAAATCAGCAAGTCGGTCACTTCGAGCAACAGACCGTACAAATGATTCAGGTCGTTGTCGTATTCGTGCAAGGTATGCGGATTGCCGCTGGTGTCGGTCGGAGTCGTCATGGCCAAGCCTCTATCGGGTTAACGCGCAGTTTTTACACCCCAATTTTAACCAGCCAAAATGACAGGAATGTGACGCGCGCCGGCTGGCGCGGCCTCGCCTGATACAGGCCTGGAGCGGATGACGGAATTGTGACAAGCGGGCGTCGCCGGCAAAATCGGCGGGCGGCAACCCTTACCCGACAAGTCGTCATACTGCTGTCATAAACAGCCAGAAAAATACGCTTATCCGCTACCGATCTCAGCGTGTTTTATGACTGCATCTGTATACCGAACCATCTGGATTTCCGATTTGCACATCGGCTCCACCCAATGCCACGCCGAAGCGCTGCTGGATTTTCTGAAACACAACGACAGCGAAAAACTGTATCTGGTCGGCGACATCATCGACTTTTGGGCCTTGTCGAAAAAGATGTACTGGCCGCGCGAGCACAACACCATCATCCAGAAAATTCTGCGCAAAGCCCGCCACGGCACCCAGATTATCTACGTCCCGGGCAACCACGACGAAAACGTGCGCGAATACGACGATTACGTATTCGGCGACATCGTGGTCAAGCGCTCCGACATCCACACCACCGCCGCCGGCAAACGCTTCCTGATCGTGCACGGCGACGAATACGACACCATCGCCAGACACCACCGCTGGCTGGCCAAGATCGGCAGCGTCGGTTACGACTGGCTGATCGAAATCAACCGCTTCCTGCGCATCTGCCAAAAACTGATCGGCTACCGATCGCATTTTTCGTTGGCCGCCTTCGTCAAATTCAAGGTCAAAAACGCGGTGCAATTCATCTCCGATTATGAGGAAAGCATTGTCCGCACCCTTAAAAACCAGGGCTTGGACGGCGTGATCTGCGGCCACATCCACCACGCCGAAATCAAGGAAATCGAAGGTTTCACCTACGTCAACACCGGCGACTTCGTCGAAAGCTGCACCGCCATCGTCGAACACGCCGACGGCCGCCTGGAGTTGGTGAACTGGTTGAAACAGGAAAAACCGAACCCGGAAGCGCACGCGGAACCTGGCCTGCCCCACGCCGGCTAGGCATCGTCCCACCCGCCCCGGTGTAATACGTTTCACCAAAACTTCCGCAAACCGTCACCGTATCTTAACCTGCGGCTCCGGCTTATCCCGCAAAATGCGACCGGGCTTGCAGAATCGGTTGTTACAACCGGTCCCGCCTCGGCGCTACCCCCTTGAACCAGCGGCGGGATTTTCTGCGAGTCGGCCAGGCGCCAAGCCTGTTCGCTGTTATTGCCATACAGAGACTATCCGACCATGATCGCAACTCCACTTAGCCGCTTGCCGCTGCTGGCGGCGCTAGGCGTACTCGCCACTTCGGTTACTGCCGAAGCCGCCACCCCGGTATTTATCAACGAAATCCATTACGACAACGCCGGAACCGACACCGGCGAGGCCATCGAAATCGCCGGCCCGGCCGGCACCAACCTCAGCGGCTGGTCGCTGGTACTGTACAACGGCAACGGCGGCGCCAGTTACAACACCAAAGCGCTGAGCGGCGTCATTGCCGATCAGACCGGCACCGGCTTCGGCACGCTGAGCTTCAGTTACCCGACCGACGGTATCCAGAACGGGTCGCCGGACGGCATTGCGCTGGTCAACGGCAGCACGGTCGTACAATTTTTAACTTATGAAGGCAGCTTTACCGCAGTCGGCGGCCCAGCCGCCGGCAAAGTCGGCGTGGATATCGGCGTCAGCGAGTCGAGCGTCGCCGTAGGCCAGTCCCTGCAGTTAAAGGGCGCCGGCAGCAGCTATGAAGATTTTGCCTGGACGACGGCAGCGGCCAATAGCTTTGGCAGTCCCAACGCCGGCCAAACCTTCGGCGGCATTACGCCGCCACCGCCCACGTCACAGTGCGGCCAGCCGGCAACCTTGATCAGCGCGATTCAGGGCAGCGGCGGCGTCAGCCCGCTAAACGGCACGGTGCAACACGTCGAAGCCGTGGTCAGCGCCGACTTTCAAGGCAGCGGCAATTTGAATGGTTTCTTCGTCCAGCAAGGCAGCGATGCCGACGCCAATCCGGCCACTTCCGAAGGCCTGTTCGTGCTGGCCAATACGCCGATCAACGCCGGCGACCGGGTCCACATCGTCGGCAGCGTCGCCGAAACCTTCGGGATGACCCGGCTGGAAAACGTCACTGCTGTTGAAGTGTGTTCCAGCGGCAACGCCTTACCGGAGCCGGCGGCCGTCAACCTGCCTTTCGACAGCACCAATAACGACCCGGAACGTTGGGAAGGCATGCTGGTACAACTACCGCAAACCCTGACCGTGACCGAGAACTACAATCTGGCCCGTTACGGCGAATTTCTGTTGTCGTCCGGCGGCCGTTTGTGGACGCCGACCCAAGTCGCCGCGCCCGGCCAAGCCGCCAACGATGTTGCTGCGCAGAATGCGTTAAACCAATTGTTGGTCGACGACGGCAGCAACCAGCAAAATCCCGATCCGGTGATCTATCCGCAACCGGCCGGCTTGAGCGCGGCCAACAGCCTACGCTCCGGCGATACGGTAGCCGGCGCCACCGGCGTATTGGCTTACGATTTCGGCGTCTACCGCTTGCAGCCGACCCAACCGTTGGCGTTTAGTGCCAGCAACACGCGTCCGGCCAACCCAGCACCAACCGGTTTGGGTTCGTTGAAAGTCGCCAGCTTCAACGTGTTGAATTACTTCAACGGCAACGGCTTGGGCGGCGGTTTCCCGACCGCGCGCGGCGCCAATACCTTGGCCGAATTCAACCGCCAGCGCGCCAAAATCATTCCCGCCATCCATGCGCTGAATGCCGATGTGGTGGGCTTGATGGAAATCGAAAACGACGGCTACGGCAGCACCAGCGCCATCGCCGATCTGGTCAACGGCTTGAATCAACTGGCCGGCGCCGGCACCTACGCCTTCGTCAATCCGGGCCTGAGCAAAGTCGGCACGGACGAAATCGCGGTCGGCATCATTTATAAGCCGGCGAAAGTCACAGCGGCCGGTAAGGTGGCGATTCTGGATTCGTCTGTTAACCCGCAATTCATCGACAGCAAAAACCGCCCCACCTTGGCGCAAACCTTTCTGGACAAGGCCTCCAACAAGCTGCTGACGGTCGCGGTCAACCATTTGAAATCCAAAGGTTCAGCCTGCGACGACGTCAACGACCCGGATACCGGCGACGGCCAGGGCAACTGCAATCAAACCCGCACCGATGCCGCCCAAGCCCTGGCTAGCTGGCTGGCCGGCGACCCGACCCAGCAAGGCGCGGCCAACAGCTTGATCGTCGGCGACCTGAACAGCTATGCCCAGGAAGACCCGATTACCGCACTGAAGAACGCCGGCTACCGCAACCTGCTGGAAACGATGGTCGGCAACCGGGCGGCGTACAGCTACGTGTTCGACGGCGCGGCCGGTTATCTGGACCATGCGCTGGCCAATAGCGCGCTGGCGCCGCAAGTCAAAAGTGCTAGCGAATGGCACATCAACGCCGACGAACCGCGCGCGCTGGATTACAACACCGAGTTCAAATCGGCCAATCAAGTCACCAGCTTTTACGCGGCGGATGCCTACCGTTCCTCCGACCACGATCCATTGCTGGTCAAACTGTTCGTCCCCGGCGATCTGGATAACGACGGCGATGTCGACAACAGCGACGCCGGTCTGGTTAAGGCTCAAATCGGCCAATGCGTGGGCAAGACAGGGTTTAACGCCGAAGCCGATTACGACATGAGCGGTTGCGTGACGTACGCCGATTATCGAATCTGGTACGGCCATTTCAACAGCTATACCGCCTCCATTCGCGCCCAATAACTCCGGCTGGCCACCGGCAAACCGTTTGCCGGCGGCCTTGATTAATTTTTAGGATCACAATATGCAAAACTTGCTTCGTATTCTGGCGCTATGCGGCGCCAGCCTGTTGCTGACCACGGCCCATTGCCAGGCAGCCACCCTCTCCTTCAGCCTGGAAACCGCCGCCAATTCAATCCGGGTCGGCGATGTATTCGCTATCGATCTGGTCGCGCACGATCCGTTCGCGGCCGATAGCAGCGACGAGCTGTTGGCTTTCGGCTTGAAAGCCGCCAGCTCGATCTCGGGCCTGGTGGAATTTCAAAGCAGCAGCATCAATCCGCTGTTCTCCGACGACAGCTTGCTGGTCAATCTGCACGCCGCCGGCTCGGCGTTTCCCGGCATCGGCAGTGACCCCTCGACCGCATCGACGTTCAATCTGGCGACTTTGCATTTCAAAGCGCTGGCCGCCGGCCAAGTGACGTTGGCGATCGCCTCCGATTTATCCGACTTCAATCAAGGTCTGATCTTTTTGAACCAAGGTCCGGTAGCGATCAATGCCAGCCGTGGTTTTGATATTACCGCGGTGCCGTTGCCGGGGGCTTTGGTTATGTTTATTAGTGGGGTGGTGGTGGGTTTGGGTGGGTTTCGGCGGAAACGATGCTAAAACTTGATGCAATCCGATTTGGTTTTGTGTCGCTGACGCGACGACTGTTTTAATGTCGGTTCGCGGACCGACAACCGCGATACTTTCTTTTGCTTGGCCAAAAGAAAGTATCCAAAGAAAAGGCCACCCGACATTCCGCCTTAATCCTGCGCTTTTGCGAAAACCATCCATGGTTTTCGCCCTGCGGGCCAGCCTATCGGCTGTTCAAATTTGCTCCAGGCAAATTTGTCGCTTTTGCCGAGGGTTTTCGGAAGGGCCATCCTTGGCCCTCCGAAAACGCACGGCATCCCTGCCGCGCCCCTGCGGGCTATTCTCGCCAAAAGCTCCGATGCTCGGGGCGGAATAACGGGAGAAAACCACTCCCAAAGTCTAACGAAAATTCAAAAAACGTAGGGTGGGCAACGCTTTTTTGCCCACCGTCAACGGTATATATTCTATTCCGCGTGGGCACAAAAACCGTGCCCACCCTTATATCT
>NZ_PPPU01000068.1 GCF_006483455.1 Methylomonas koyamae | reverse complement strand
TTTGCGGAAGTCGCCTTGGTGTTTGCTGGCGTCGGCCCGGGTCGACAGTTTGCCTTCCACTGCCGCTTGCGCCAGCAGGTTGGCGTCCGCCACCAGGGCGTTCACCGCATCAATACAGGTGTTGAGGTTGTTTTTGATGACGTTGAAGTCGCCGTTGTAGCTGTCCGTGATTTTGGCCGGGATGGCGCCGCGCGAGATTTTGTCGACGTAGTCCGCCGCCACGTTGAGCGGGCCGATCACGGCATCCAGGGTGTTGTTTACGCCTTGGACGATTTTGCGGTAGTCGCCTTGGTATTGGCTGGCGTCGGCGCGGGTGGCCAGGCGGCCTTCGATCGCGGCTTTTTCCAGGGCGGCGGCTTCCGCCACCATGTTGCTGATGGCGTCGATGCAGTTGTTCAGGTTGTTTTTGATGGTGTTGAAGTCGCCGTTGTAGTGGTCGCTGATTTTGGCCGGGATGGCGCCTTTGGCGATGTTGTCGACGTAGTCGGCAGCAACGTTGAGCGGGCCGATCACGGCGTCCAGGGTATGGTTGACGCCTTCCACCACTTTGCGGAAGTCGCCTTGGTGTTTGCTGGCGTCGGCTCGGGTCGACAGTTTGCCTTCCACCGCCGCTTGCGCCAGCAGGTTGGCGTCCGCCACCAGGGCGTTCACCGCATCAATACAGGTGTTCAGGTTGTTTTTGATGACGTTGAAGTCGCCGTTGTAGCTGTCCGTGATTTTGGCCGGGATGGCGCCGCGCGAGATTTTGTCGACGTAGTCCGCCGCCACGTTGAGCGGGCCGATCACGGCATCCAGGGTGTTGTTCACGCCTTGGACGATTTTACGGTAGTCGCCTTGGTATTGGCTGGCGTCGGCACGGGTGGCCAGGCGGCCTTCGATCGCGGCTTTTTCCAGGGCGGCGGCTTCCGCCACCATGTTGCTGATGGCGTCGATGCAGTTGTTCAGGTTGTTTTTGATGGTGTTGAAGTCGCCGTTGTAGTGGTCGCTGATTTTGGCCGGGATGGCGCCTTTGGAGATGTTGTCGACGTAGTCGGCGGCGACGTTGAGCGGGCCGATCACGGCGTCCAGGGTGTGGTTGACGCCTTCGACAATTTTACGGAAATCACCTTGGTGTTTGTTAGCGTCGGCACGGGTCGACAGGCGGCCCTCTACGGCTGCGGTCGAGAGCATCTCAGCGTCGGTAACCAATGCTCTGATGTTATTTCTAACCAAATCAATCGTGTCGTTGATGAACTTTTTCTTACCAGGCAACTTCTCGACATCGGCGTCCAGATTACCTTTACCGAATTCCATGAAACAATTCACAGCCATTTTTTTAACCGCGATATGGCCCTTAACCATCTCGTTAACACCTTTCGCCACGGCTTTAAAACTGCCATGAAATTTAGCGGTATCCACGACAACATCGATATCGCCTTTTTCGTGTTCGATCGCCATGTGATCCATTTCGGCCAGCAAAGCTTTAATGTTGTCGCTCAGGCTTTTCATGTTGGCCATGACGCTGGTTTGATCGCCGGCTTTCAAGCTAATCATGGTACTCAAGTCGCCTTGCGAGATCTTGTAAGCCAGATCCGCCACGAAAGCAGGTTCGCCGCCCAATTGCCTCATCAGACTGCGCGCGATGAATAGTCCGAGCAAGCCCATCACCGCAATAGCCAATACCGCAATGATTGTAGAAACCAGAACAGCAGATGATTTGATCGAGATAGCCTCGTCCGACGAATTTTTTCCCAAGCGCTGGTTATATTCGCTATGGCTTTTGAATGCGCTCAGCATTTTGTCGACTGTCGCTTGGTTCGCCATCATTAAATCGCGAGCTTCGCCGTTTTTATTCTGTCTAGACAAGTCGCGCACTTTGGTGCTCAGTTTGTCGTACTCCGCCAGCCGGGCTCTATCTTCCTGAAGCAAACGCTTGTCTTCGTCATCCGCCAGCATTGGCTCGTAATCTTTCAGCAACTTATCGATATTTCGGCGTCTGGTTTCGATTTCTCGTTCGACGCTCTGCATCGCCGAATCGTCGGTCTCTGTCAGATGCTGCCAAACGTGGGCGCGAACACCGGATATTTCGCCGACGATATCGTTCAGCAGCAATACGCTAGGCAAGGTGTTGACGGTATTGAAATTAGTCGCGGTATAAACTCTGTCGATCTGGACATAATTAAAGCCCGCCAACCCGGCCAGACCCAATACGGCCGAACCGATTAATATCAACAAACGCTGTGTGACTGTCATGATGAATCCTCGTTAAAAAACAATAATCTTTGATTCCATCCGCGTTCCTGAAACGGCGCAGCATTCCCGCCGCGGCCCAAACAACGTTCCTTGCGCCAGCCACTACAAAGCTTTTATTTCTGTTTTGGTTTGGCGTTTGTCGCAGTTATTCTTTCGCTTGCCTCCTAGAAACGTTCGAA
>NZ_PPPU01000067.1 GCF_006483455.1 Methylomonas koyamae | reverse complement strand
GCATGCTGCAATCGATTCACCACCCGCCGCAATCGGCCGGCGCGGCGTTTGCGGCTATCGACAAAACAGGAGGCCCCATGTCCGAAACCACGTTAAACGGCAGTTGCTTGTGCGGCGCCGTAAAGTTTCAAGTCCGCGGCGAACCGCAACGTTTCTACCACTGCCATTGCCAACGCTGCCGCAAAGCCTCCGGTAGCGGCCATGCCAGCAATCTATTCCTCGGCAACGCCAGCTTGAGCTTTATCCAAGGCGAGTCCTTGCTGAAACGTTACAAAGTACCCGAAGCGCAGCGCTTTGCCCGCCAGTTTTGCAGCGAATGCGGCTGTGCCGTGGCCCGTTTCGTGCCGGAATTGGCCGCGGTATTGATTCCGGCCGGCACTTTGGACGACGACGCGCCGATCCAGCCGCAAGCCCGGATTTTCTGGGATTCAAGAGCCGACTGGTCTTGCGCCGGCGACGATTTGCCGCGCTACGCCACGTACCCGACCTGAGCCATCTGTTCGCGATTTCAAGCCGATGGCAATCCTACTCGACGAAGTCCGCTGGGGCATGATCGGCTGCGGCGCGGTCGCCGAACGAAAAAGTGCGCCGGCTTTCAACAAGGTCGCCCATTCCCGACTGGTCGCGGTGATGGGCCGTAGCGCCGAGAAAGCGGCGGATTATGCGGCGCGCCACGGCTTGCCGCGCTGGTACGCGGATGCGAAAAAGCTGATCGCCGATCCGGCAGTCAATGCCGTGTATATCGCGACACCGCCGTCCAGCCATGCCGAATATGCGCTGCAAGCCTTGCGCGCTGGTAAGCCGGTCTACGTGGAAAAGCCGATGGCCCGCCGTTATGCCGATTGTCTGGCCATGAACCAAGCCGCCCGCGCCGCCGGATTGCCGCTGTTCGTGGCCTATTACCGCCGCGCGTTACCTTACTTCTTGCAGGTCAAGGCCCTGATCGACGCCGCCGCGATCGGCTCGGTATTGGCGGTCAACATCCGTTTGGTGCAAACCCCGCGCCCGGCCGACCGCAATCCGGAGCAATTGCCCTGGCGGGTTAATCCGGATATCGCCGGCGGCGGCTATTTTTACGATCTGGCCTGCCATACACTGGACGCGCTGGATTTCATTTTGGGTCCGATCATAGACGTCACCGGCCATTGCGCCAATCGCGGTGGGCTTTACCGGGCAGAAGATACCGTTGCCGCGGCGTTTCGCTTTGCCAACGGCGCAATCGGCTCCGGTTTTTGGTGTTTTGCCGCCGCCGAAACCAGCCGGGCCGACAGCGTCGAAATTCTGGGTAGCGCCGGTGCGCTAAGTTTTTCCACTTTCGCCTTTACTCCGATCATGCTGGAAAACGCGGCCGGAACCCGGCAATTTCTGCCGCCCAATCCGGAAAACATCCAGTTGCACCTGATCGAAGCGATTGTCGCCGAATTACGCGACCAGGGCTGCGCGTCGTCCACCGGCGAAACCGCGGCCAGAACCAACTGGGTGATGGACGCGATTTGCGGGCATTTGGGGTGAAAGTCACTCTTGCCAAACAAACGGTTAAACACTGAACACGTTCATCTCCTTCCAGTGTTGGCTGAAGGCCATGTCAGAGTTGACGATGTGCTTGGTCCAGCGCTCGATGAATTCCGGCAGGTCGGTTGGAGCCAGTTGGTCGCGCTGAATTTTTTTGTCCATTTCCAGTAGCTTCTCCAGCATCAGATTGTGTTCCTTGGCGTGGTTGGGGTAATGCTGGAAACCGGATTTTTTCATCAGCGCTTCTTCCTCGCCGAAATGTTCCTTGACGTGCTGATACAGCTCGAACATCAAATCAAGCCGTTCGTCCTTGTTGCGGGCCGCCAGCAGTTTGTCGGCAATCTTGAAGAAGTCTTGGTGTTGATTGTCCACTTGAGGGTCGCCCATCGCATAACAATCCTGCCACACGCAATGCGCCATGCTGCCGGGCACCGCTTTGGCCACGCCGGCCGGTTGGCGATGTTTGGCGAGGTAATCCGCGGTTTTGTCGTCGCTTTTTTTGAAGACGAACGCTTTACGGGCCTGATGGTAGGCATCGCTGCCGTAAAAGTTGGCATACATTTGCGCCAACTCGAATTTCCGGTACGCCGCCAGCGGTTTGATGGCTTCGTCCCGGCAGCGGACCGCGGCTTTTTCGGCCAGCATTTTCTGCAGATTGGCCGGGTCGGCGATCAAGGTATTTACCGAATGGCGGATTTGTGCGGCAAAGATCGCATGCTGCCGGTCGAGCACCTTGTCGATCATGCCCAGGTGCCAGGCCCGGCGGGCGCTGACCGGCAGGCGCCGTTCGGTCAATTCGGCCGCGGCGGCGTGGCCGACCCGCTTCGGCAATAAATAGGTCCAATATTCGGAGCCGTACAACTCGCCCATGTTTTTGTAGTGCGGGTTGAAGACGACGCCGTCGCGGACGAATACTTTATCCGGCGCCAGTGCCAGAATCGCGCCGCCTGCGCCGGCGTTGCCGGCCACCGCCGCAATAGTGATTTTGTCCATGGTGGTAATGATCTGCCGGATCAGGTCGTCGATCGCGTTGATGTTGTCCCAGGATTCGTCGGCCGGATTGGCCGCGGCCTCGATCAGGTTTAAATGAATGCCGTTGGACCAGAAGTCGTCGCCGCCGGTCAAGACGATGGCTTTCACATCCAGCGTCGCCACGTGTTGATAAACCCGCAACAACAAGCGGCATTGCTCGGTGGACATGCCGCCGTTATGAAATTGAAAATGCAAGTAAGCGGCCTGACCGACGATTTCGTACCAGACTTCCTGCCAGGGATATTGTCGGCCTGGCTGGGTGTAATCCGGTTCGTGGCGTTTGACGGTTTTGCCGAACCAGCCGGACAGGCCGGCTGGCGGTTCCGGCAGCAAATCGGCCAATGCGGTTGCCGCCGGCAGTTTGATTGCGCTGGCATCGCCGGTTTTGGGTTTCAGGTGGCCGATCCAGATCGAACCGTCCAGCGTGGCGCGGCAAATCGCGCCGGCGGCAACCGCGACGATTTCGCCGGGTTTGCCGCCGCAGCGTTCGCCGGCCGTGGCGTTGTATAAGTAAAACGGCCGGCCGTAGAGCTCGTCCAGCACGCCGGGGCTACCGTCGGCGGCATGGATTCTGGCCAGGATTTCGGCGGTCGTGTGCCGTTTCCAGTCGATACGGCGATCGGCTTGTTTCATTGCCGGCCGCAGCCGGCCTTTGACATCGGCCCGGTTGTAATCCAGCGGTTCCGGCCGGAAATGGGCCGAATCCAGATAGGTCATGGCTTCCCACAGGCAATCCACCGCGCACTGCGCTACTTCCCGATTGAATATGCTGCTCTTGTTGGCTTGGCGTAGCGGGAAACATTTAGTCGCCCAGATGGCGCCGGCATCCATTTCCCGGTCGGCGGCCAGTAGCGTTACTCCCCATTCCGGTAGCCGTTCCTGAATCGCCCAGTCCAGCGACGACGGGCCGCGATCGCCTTTGATGCCGGGATGCACGATCAGGCAGAGATATTTGTGGTAGATGTTTTCCGGCAGGCGCCGGGTCAGGTAAGGGCAAAGAATCAGATCCGGTTTGAATAATTCCACGCCTTCGGTCAGTTGCGCGTCGTTGCCGTGATGCAATTCCACCGAGACGTCGTAACCGGCGTCGTCGAGTTCGGTGTAAAAGCGTTGAGTCAATCCCGAAAAGGCAGTTGAGATCAATAAAATGCGCATAACGGTTCTCCTGGGTGTGGTTACTGCCGGGCAAAGCGACGGCCTGCCCGGCCGGTTTTATAGCCGCGGTTACTGAGGGAACTCCGAAGCCGACGATAGCGCTCCCGGCACGAACGGAATCTGGCGGTTAACGTCCTTACTGTTGCCAGGCTTGGCCAATCACGGATGCGGCTTGACCGAATCGCTGTCGATAGTTTTGCGGATTGATGCCCAACTGACGGATAAATGTGCGTCGCATCCGCTCCGGATCTTTAAAACCGGTCTTTTTGGCGACGCTTTCGATGGACTGTTCGGTGGTTTCCAAAAAATGCCGGGCTTGGTCGATGCGGGCGGTTTCGACAAACTTGGCCGGTGTCATACCGGTTTCGTTCAGAAACACCCGGGCGAAATTACGCGGACTCATCGCCAAACGTTCCGCCATCGTCTCGACTTTCAGTTCGGTATGCAGATTGGCGATGATCCAGGACTGCAATTCGCGCAAGTCGGTACGCTGGAACGCTTCGTTGGATAAATAACTGCTGAACTGGGATTGGCCGCCCGGCCGTTTTAGGAATACAACCAGGAAACGGGCGACAAACAGCGCCAAATCCCGGCCCCAATCTTCCTCGAGTAAGGCCAACGCCAGATCGATGCCGGAGGTGATGCCGCCGGAGGTGAAAATATGGCCGTGTTTGATGAAAATCCGGTCCGCTTCGACCTGGATGTTCGGATAGCATTCCGCCAGTTGCTGGCTGTAATGCCAATGGGTGGTGGCAATCCGGCCGTCCAGCAAACCGGCTTCGGCCAACAAAAAGGCGCCGGTACACACCGAGGCGATGCGGCGAACCTTGGGTGCCATCGCGGCGATCCAGTCCAGCAGTTCCCGGTTGTGCAATTCCTGCGAAATGTCGCCGCCGGGAATCAACAAGGTGTCGTACTCGGTCGAAGTATCCCCGTAAATGTCTTCGGCGACGATTTGCAGGCCGGACAGCGTCGCCACCGGCCCCGGACTCCGGCCCAACAGTTTGATCGTGTAAATCGGGTCGCAGTCGATACCGTGCTGGCCCAAGCCGAGATTGGCGAAGTTGAACACTTCGAACGGCCCGGTGATGTCCAGCGATTCCACGCCGGGAAATACGACGATGCCGATGGTACGCGATTGGTATTTGAAGTTTTCCGGATGAGCAAAGCTAAATGTCGTCATGACATTTTCCCCCGTTAGCTGGTCTCGCTAACAAGCGTACTCGTTCTGGAGGATGATTCAATGACAACTTTCCCTCGTTTTCTGCCAACGCTGATTCTGGCGGACCCTGCCAGGGTCGCCGTTGGGAGCTCGACCGATCGCGGCGCACCGGGGTAAATACCGGTACGCGGCGAGACATTCGAATCCGGGTCGGTCGATTCGTAATAGGTTTTATCCAACAAGTTGCGGATATTGAATCGGGCGGTGACCGGGATTTATGCACATTCCATTTGTAAGCGGCAAAGGCGTCCAGCCGCACATAACCGGGCAACTGGAACGGGCTGCCGTAGTAGGCTAGTTTCCATCCCGCTTGCCGGCCAGCACGCTGCCGCGGCCTTCGGTCAGAGCCGGCAAGTTCGCCAGACTGCGGCAATTGCCACAGTCGATGTGGCATTTGCCGCAATTTTCAAGCGGCAAGTTTGTCTGCCGCGCGTCCAGCCCAGCCGATTCTTGTCTCCGCGACGCCGAATTTACCGGGCGTGCCGGGCAAAAGCGGCGCGAGGCGTTGATGCTGGCGAAAGTTTTGCTTCGGGAAAGCCGGTTTCCCTCCGCAATTTTTTGCCATGTTAAAACTCGACCAAGCCTTTGCCAGCACGCTGCTCGAACTTCACCGCGAGGAATTATTCGGTTTTGTGTTGAATCGGGTGAGATGCCCGGATGCGGCTGCCGACATCCTGCAGGACGCGTTCTTTCGTCTCAGGCAAGTCGAAGCCGATGCGCCGATCCGGAATCCGCGGGCGTTTCTGTATAAAGTGGTCGGCAATCTGGCGATAGACCATATCCGGAAAATTCAGCGGGAACAGGCGCGCTATGCCGACGCCGAGGAATTGGCCGAACATGCCGACGCTCAGCCCGGCCTGGAGCGCCAGCTCTACAGCCAGCAGCAGCTGGCCCACTTGCGTATCGCTATTGCGGAGCTGCCGCCGCGCTGTCGGGAAGTCTTCGTTCTGCATAAATTCAAACACTACCCCTATTCGCAGATCATGCGGGAACTGGATATCTCGGAAAACACCGTGTTGAAGCATATCGTCAAAGCGCTGGAGCATTGCCGGCGGCGGATGCAGGAACTGGAAGCCGGCGGTCCTGCCGACAGGTCGTAGCCGGAAGCCGGCCTATGGTGGACAATACCCCGGCCGAATTGCCGTGCCGATTTCCTTCAGACTCCCGCTTGCCGCCCATGCCAGACCGCCGACAACAACATGCAGAACAACAGGCCATGGAATGGCAGGCCCGATTGAGTTCCGATCTGGCCGACGCTGCCGTGCACCAGGCGTTTCAGGCTTGGCTGGCTCAGGCTTCGGAAAACCGGCAGGCTTGGCGCGACGTCAACGACTTTTGGCGCGGCCTGGACCAATTGCCGCTCGCCGATACCGATTTAGCGCCGCCCATTGCAGCGGCCAGGCCGGTTACAAGACCGCGCAAGCGCTGGTCTAAAACCGGACTGGCCTTGGCGGCCTCCGCCTTACTGGGGTTGACGCTGGCCTATCCGCAATGGAGCCTGTTGCTGGCCGATTACCGCAGTGCAGTCGGCGAACAACGCCAGGTGCAACTCAGCGACGGTTCTACCGTATTGCTCAACAGCGGCAGCGCTTTTTCGGTCAACTTCTCCGCCGAGCGACGCCGGATCGAATTGGCACGCGGCGAAGCCTATTTCGAAGTGGCGGCCGACAAGCGGCGGCCATTTGTCGTCGCCACCGAAGCCGGTGAAATCCAGGCCCTGGGTACCGCGTTCAGCGTCCGCTGCCGGGACGGCGGGGCCAGTGTCACCGTATTCGAGCATGCGGTAACAATCACCACGGCCGGGGGCCGGACTCACGAGCGCCTGTCCGCCAACCAGCAGCTCGGCTTCGCCGGCGACCGGCTGGAGCCGGCGGCGGCTGTCAATCCGCAACGCGCCGGCGCTTGGCGGCAACGGCGCATGGTGTTTCAAGACCAAAAGCTGGCAGAGGTTATCGCCGAACTGGAGCGTTACCGGCCCGGCAAGATACTGATCGTCGATCGCCGCATCGCCGATTTGCCGCTGACCGGCGTGTTCGATATCGGCGATACCGATCAGGCGCTGCAAACCATTGCCCAGACTCTTCCCGTCAAAGTCACCAAATTTGGAGACGCGCTGGTGTTTCTTTCCGCCGGCTGATTGTTTCGACGCCCGAAATTTTTTTTTCGGGCGGATGGATGCTCTACCGAGTTGATTTCGTCTTCATCGCAGGAGCCGGCGGCATAAGCCGCTGCCTGCCGAATCGGATAACAATCGACGGAGTCCCAATGATGCATGAAGCCAGTATCCCGCCGTTCGCCGCTGCCGCCAGCCCGGCCGCAAATGCCTGCCGCGAGCGGCGGGCGCAGGTCTGGGCCGCCCCGCTGCTTTGCGCCGGATTGTTGCTGACGGCCTTTCCGGTCCGCACAATCGCCGACACCACGGAAAAGTCGCCGCCGACGGTGGAGTTTAAGATTCCGGCAGGGGCGCTGGCCGATGCGTTGCTGCAGTTTTCCGAGGCCAGCGGCCAGCGATTGCTGATCAATGCCGATCTGCTGCGCGGATTGGTTTCGCCGGGCTTGCAGGGAACAATGACGCCGAGCCAGGCCTTGCAGCGCTTGTTGGCGGGCAGCGGTTTGACGGTCCGGCGTACCGAATCGGGCAGTCTGACCTTGGAAAAAGCCGCGGCCGCATCACCGCAGTCGGCCGCTTCCGTATTGCCCGGCGTGACGGTAACCGCTAGAGCCGAATACGCCGATACCGATCCGTACAACCCGCATTACAACCGGAGCGTTGCCAGCACGGCAACCAAGACCGACACGCCGGTGATGGAAACTCCGGTTTCGATCCAGGTGGTGCCGAAAGCGGTGCTGCAAGACCAGCAGGCGATCCGGGTCGGCGATGCACTGCGCAATGTCAGTGGTTATTTCGATACCCGCGGCGAGGAGTTTTTCTACGACACGGCTTTTCTGCGCGGTTTCGATACCGGTAGCAGCCAGTATATCGACGGCCTGCGCGACGTTTCCCAATCGCATTCGTTGGCCAACATCGAACAGGTGGAAGTTCTGAAAGGCCCGGCCGGCGCCTTGTACGGCCGATTACAACCGGGAGGTTTGATCAACTACGTTACCAAACGGCCGTTGGACACGCCTTACTACTCGGTGCAGCAGCAATTCGGTTCGTTCGATCTGTACCGGACCCTGGTCGATGCAACCGGTCCGGTCAACCAGGACGGCAGTCTGCTGTACCGCTTCAATATGGAGTATCTGGACAGCAATTCGTTCAGGGATGTGGTGCATAAAGAGCGCGGTTTCGTCGCGCCGTCGTTGGCCTGGATATTGTCGCCGCGCACCCGGCTGGATTTCGATTTTCGTTACCACGATGTCAACGGCCCGACGACCTTCGGCGTTCCGGCGGTCGGCCAGCGGCCGGCCAACGTACCGATCAGCCGTTATTTCGGCGAGCCGGCGCTGGATGGCGCCGATTTTAGCTTGCTTTACGGCGGCATGAGTCTGAGCCACGAATTCAACGAGCGCTGGAAGCTGGAAGCCAAGGCCGCTTACAACAGCAACCACCAATACAGCGCCGGCGTCGGCATCGAAGCCCTGGACGAAACCAGCGGCGAGGCTTCGCGCTGGTACAGCATGTACGATTACGACCAGGACAGCATTCAGGGTCTGATCAACCTGACCGGCAAATTTTCCCTGTTCGCTACGGAACATACGCTGGCGGTCGGCGGCGATATTTTTAAAATCGATTACCGCAACAACACCGCGTTGTTTCTGTGCGAAGTGGGCTGCGGCAATACTTTTCCGGCACGGATCAATATTTATCAGCCCATGGTTTACGGCCGGCCGGGCGTGGATTTGAGCCAGGAACAATACGATCCGACTTCGTCCGGCCGCGATTCCTGGTGGGGGCTGTACATCCAGGACCAGGTCAAAATCAGGGAAGACTGGCATTTGTTGTTCGGTACCCGTTACGACCAGGCCCGCACCAGCTGGGTCGATACGCCGACCACCGACGACGGCGAGTTCAGTCCGCGGGTCGGCTTGCTGTATCGGCCGTTGCAGTGGCTTTCGCTCTACGGCAACTACAGCAAAGCCCTGAACGCCGCCAACAGCGTGTTGGTGGCGCCCGGCACGCAGCGCAAACCGGAAATGTCGGAAGGTTACGAAGCCGGCCTGAAAGGCGAGTGGTGGGACGGCAGGCTCAACGCCAGCCTGGCGTTCTTCGAATTGACCAAGAAAAACGTGGCTCAGACCGACCCCGGCGACCAACGCTACAGCATCTTCGTCGGCAAGGGCCGCAGCCGCGGGATAGAGTTCGATATGGCCGGCCGAATCACCGAGCAGTGGAATCTGATCGCAACTTATTCCTATACCGACACCCGGGTGGTGGAAGACGCCGACTTCCGCGACAAACGCTTCATTAATGTGCCGCGCCATGCCGGTAGCCTGTGGTCGAAATACGAGTTTGCCGAACCGGCCTTGAAAGGCCTGTGGTCGGGTGCCGGCGTCTATCTGGTCGGCCAGCGCGAAGGCGACAACCTCAACTCGTTTCAATTGCCCGGCTACGCGCGGGTCGATGCCGCGTTGGGCTACGCCTTTCATGCCGGCCCTTCCAAGATCAGTCTGCAGTTCAATATCGACAATTTGCTGGATAAGCGCTATTACACCAACTCCACCTGGGGCAGCCGTACCGGCGGGATTCAACCGGGCGCGTCACGCACCTTTTTAGGCTCGGTGCGGATCGAGTTTTGAGCCCGGCAGGCTTACGGCGGCGGCAGACCCGCC
>NZ_PPPU01000066.1 GCF_006483455.1 Methylomonas koyamae | reverse complement strand
CCGGGCTCTTATTACGCGGACTTGGCCTTTCCGGCGTTTTTCTCGATATATTCGATCATCAATCCAGCAATATCCTTGCCGCTGGTTTTTTCGATACCTTCCAGCCCCGGCGACGAATTGACTTCCATCACCAACGGTCCGCGTTTGGATCGCAGTAAATCGACACCGCACACGTCCAAGCCCATGATTTTCGCCGCTTGAACCGCTGCGGCGCGTTCTGCCGGCGCCAGCCTGATCAGTGTTGCGGTGCCGCCGCGATGCAAATTCGAGCGGAATTCGCCTTCGCGGCCTTGGCGCTTCATGGCCGCGACCACTTTGTCGCCGATCACGAAACAGCGAATGTCGCTGCCGGCCGCCTCCTGAACAAACTCCTGCACCATGATGTTGGCGTTCAAGCCCATGAAAGCCTGAATCACGCTATGCGCCGCGTTGTGGGTTTCTGCGAGTACCACACCGATGCCTTGCGAGCCTTCCACCAGTTTGATCACCAACGGCGCACCGCCGACTTCGGCGATGAGATCTTCGATGTTGTCGGGATTATGCGCAAACGCAGTGATCGGCAAATCGATGCCTTTGCGAGCCAGCAATTGGCTGGAGGCCATTTTGTCGCGGGAGCGGCTGATCGCCGCCGACTTGTTCAAGGTATAGACGCCCATCACTTCGAACTGGCGCAACACCGCCGTGCCGTAGAAGGTAATCGACGCACCGATACGCGGAATCACCGCATCGTAACCCAGCAAATCTTCGCCCATGTAATGAATCGACGGCTTCATCGACGTGATATTCATGTAGCAATGGGTCGGATCGAATATGCGCGCGTCATGGCCGCGTGCTTTGGCGGCCTCCATCAGCCGTACGCTGGAATACAGCGCCGGGTCGCGCGACAGGATGGCGATTTTCATAGGCCGTGCGGAGCCGGATTAGAACCGTATCGCATCGAAATCGGCCGCTTGCGGATGGTCGGCGCCGGCATCCGCCGTTTGGTCCCGCACCAGCCAGCGGGTAGCAAAGCCGGCAATACGCGCCGCATCCAGTTCTTCTTTGATGTCGGAAAGAAACAGAATCTGCGCAGCGGGCAAACCGAGTTCGTCGGCTATTTTTCGATAAGACTCGGCTTCGCGCTTGCCGCCGATGCGGGTGTCGAAATAGCCGGAGAATAGCGGCGTCAAATCGCCGAAATCGCTGTAACCGAACAACAATTTCTGCGCCTGCACCGAGCCGGACGAATAAACGTACAGTTTCAAGCCGCGCTCCTGCCAAGCCCCCAAATTGCGCACCGCATCCGGGTAAACGTGGCCGGTAAAGTCGCCGTTTTGATAACCGTCCAACCAGATCAAGCCTTGCAGAGATTTAAGCGGCGTGATTTTCTGGTCGGCATCGATCCAAGCAATAAATTGTTCGATCAATGCCGCTTGTTCGAGTTGGCCTCCCGCGAGCCGATTGGCATCGTCCAGTAAGGCTTTTACCTCGGGATCGGCACAGTGCTCGGCGACGAAAGCGGGCAGGTGTTGGCGGGCGTAAGGGAACAGTACGTCCTTTACGAACGACAGCGACGACGTGGTGCCTTCGATGTCGGTAACGATGGCTTCGATCATAATGCAGCGAGGTATTGGTCCAGCGTCGGGAAGCTATCTGCGATTTTATCGCCGGTAAAATCCGCTACCCAGCCGTCTTCGGTCGTGAACAGGCGGATGCATTTGAAAGCCGGATTTTCGCCCATATCGAACCAATGCTTGGTATCGGCCGGCACGCTGATCAAATCGCCTTGTTCGCACAACACGGCGTGGACCTGGTCGCCGACGTGCAGGTAAAACAAGCCTTTGCCTTCGACAAAGAAGCGCACTTCGAAGTCGCTGTGGGTATGCTCGGCCAGAAATTTTTGCCGTAACGCATCCTTGTTCGGATGCTCGGCGTTCAGGCTGATCACGTCGACCGATTGAAAACCGTATTGCTGCTTCAATTTGTCGATCGAACTCTGGTAAGCCGCCAATACCGTGTCGGCGTGCGCATCGGCGGCAAAGGTTTGCTCGGCCTGCCAGCGCTCGAATTGCACGCCCAGTCCGCTCAGTTGGCCGGCAATCGCGTCAAAATCGCGCCAGGTTTGGCCTTGGCCGGGTTGGTTGGCGGGATAAGTAGTCAATGCGCTCATAAGCGTTTTACTCCATGCAGACGAATTTCAATATCGAACAAAAACTCCAGGGCTTCCAGATGCCGCAACGCGTCGTCAACCGAAGCGCCCCAAGTGTAAAAACCGTGGCCGGCGATAATGTAACCGTGAATGTCGCCGTGGGTGTCCAAATAGTCCTCGACCTTGGCCGCCAGACGCGGGATATCCTGATCGTTGGCGAAAATCGGCACCACGATGCGGCTTTCGTGGGTATCGATGCCGGGCAAAGCCTTCAATAGTTCGTAATCTTCCAGGACGATTTCGTCTTGAAACAGCCGGGCGGTCAACGTGGCGTTGACCGAATGCGGATGCAACACGGCTTGGACATCAGGGTAACGCTGATAAATCGAGGTGTGCAGCAAGGTCTCGGCCGACGGCTTCTTGCCGTCCA
>NZ_PPPU01000065.1 GCF_006483455.1 Methylomonas koyamae | reverse complement strand
ACGAATGGAGCCACTTCTAGACAGATATCGCAATCGGGTTGTTAGGTTAATTTGGCAGCGACATCGGCCAGCCCGATTCTAAGATCGTCCCATACCTGGTCGGCCGTATCTTTCAACGCCAGCCAGCCATATTTGCCGGATTCTTCCAGCTCTTTCAGTTTTTCTTCAGCCGCTTGTTGCTTGGCGCGCAGGACATCCAGCTCTTCGATGTAGCTCGTTTTCAACAGTGCCGCAGCATTCTCGGCTTTTGCGGTCAAATGGTCGACCTCGGCGCTCCATTCTTTAAGCTGAGTCGCCAAGATTTCGATGTACTCGTTTTTGGTTTTCATGTGTGTCTCGTTGGTGATACTTGTAGGGATGGCAGTATCAGGAGCCATGCGCCGGCGCGGGACGGCCTAAAGCGCTGGCGGCAATTTAGCGGCCGCGGGTAACGGCGTCCGTACGCTAACCCACATATGCCAAACTTAACGATCCGGCCAAGCAAACCCCAACGCCGCCCGGTGTTTGCCGTCGACGGCTACGGATTTACGAATCGTCTGCCCTTCATGATCGGCGCTAACCCGATAGCGGCCGGGCTTGAGCTTGGCAAACAGAATCGGGCCTGCGGATACGGTATCCAGCACTATCCGGCCATTGCCGTCGCTAATCCTGACGCTTACGCCGCTGAAATACTCGCCGCTATCCTGACTGGAAAACAACAAGCTCAGGTTGTAATCGGTGCGGACGTTATTTAGCGCCGCCCGCTCTTCGATACCGACACCGCCGCTGATAAAACCGACGTCGCCCTGGTTCTCTTCCTCAAGTGAAGATGCACCGGCGCCGGCCGAGATGCAGTGCAAAAACCACGCAATCATCAAAGCGGTATATCGTTTTTTCATCTTCATCATTCCTCGCTACTTGGCGAGACTTGAAAAACTAAGTTCGCCTTCATCAATTCAGGCAGCGGCTGAACCTGCCGATTGCCCAACGTTCCGGGTGGCCGAATTTGAGCCCGCTAGCGCGTCGCGATATTGCCGTTGGCATCTGACAGGATAATGTCGACCCGCCGATTCAATTGCCTGCTGGCGGCTGTGTTGTTGTCGGCAACCGGATAATCCTCGCCATAACCGCGGGTTCTGACCCGGTCACTGCTGACACCGGAGTCCACCAGAGCGGTCCGTACCGAATAGGCTCGGCGCTCCGATAAGTCCTGATTCAGGTCGGCACTGCCCCTGGAGTCGGTATAACCTTCGACCAACACCTTGTAATCGGGATATTGCTTCAGAAAATCGGCCAGTTTGTCGATGTTACGCAGGCCGCCGGATTGCAATTGCGCCTTGTTGCTGCGGAATAACACGTCGCCCAAGGTGATTACCAGACCGCGCGCGGTTTGCTTGGCGTTCAGTTCGTTGATCAAAATGTCCTGTTGGGCGATCAAGGCCTGGTCGCGCTGGCTATTGGCGCCGGCTATCGCCAATTCGCCGGCTTGCCTGTCTACGGTTTGTTGGCTGATCGCCACTTGGCGTTTGGCAGCATCGGCTTCGGCGGTACGCGCGTCGAGACGTACTTGGTTGCGTTTGCCCTCGGCGTTATTCACGGCGGTTTCCGCCGTTTTGCGCTTGGCCGTTGCCTGTGCAATGGCCACTTGTTGGGTGGCGATATAGGCCAGATGGGTAACGGATTCGTCCTCGTCATCTTCGGCGTAGGCGCGGTCGGCTTTTTTGAGCGTGTCGTCCGCCTGCTTCATTTCCAACTCCGCCAGCGTTCCCACTTCGGAATTGATTCGGGCGTTGTTGTAACTGTTGTGGGCATCGATCAAAGATGCATTGGGCACGGTGGTGCAGCCGGATATTATGGCTGCGGCGATCAGCGTATGCGGAAAAATTCGGTAGATTTGCATATTGAACTCCATTGAGGAAATTATTGAGCTTTGCGGTCGATTTCTTCGCGCAGGACGCGATTGCTTTCCTGCAGCTCGCGCGCCGCTTTTTGAGCCTTTGCCGCCCGCGCGGTCGCCGCAGCCAGTTGAGCGTCGACTTGGGCCTGTTCCGCTAATTGCCTGGCTTGCAAATAGTCTTTCTGGGACATCGCACGTTCGGCGGCATCCAATTTCTGCACGGCGGCCCGCAACGGTATCGGCGCATACTCGTTACCTCCGGCGCTACTGGCACTATTGACCGCCGCTTTGGACACGGCCATTTGTTCGGTCGGAGCCGGTATACTGGCGCAGCCGGCCGCGAATAGCGCAGTGGCCAAACCGATGCCGTATATGGTCCGAGACGGTAGAGGGTGTTTAATGATTGTCATGATTTTTTGTCCTGTGCGTTAAACATCGAATGCCACCGCAGCCCGGCCTTGCCGCCTATCCCGTTGCGGTCGATTGCCGTAAAGTCGCTGAAATTTTTCAAGCTCCAACCCGAGACGGATGTTAGGATTAGCAGAGAATTGGCCTAGGTAAGCGTCGGGGTCGATTAGACGCCTTTGTGCGATGCAACACAGTTCGTTAACGCACATAGGCCCGTCCTGGCGGGCGATAAGGATCCGCTTGGTAACAACTTGGATGTCGATATGTCGACCTGGAGAAACTGCGGTATGAACTTAAAATGGGATGGAATCGAGCGGCGCAAGTCGCTGAGAGAAAAAGCCGAAGCCATGGTATCCAGTGTCTCGCCACCAGCGTCAATGAATATCCAGCCGGCGGAAATGTTGCTGCACGAACTGTTGGTGCACAAAATCGAACTGGAAATGCAGAACGATGAGCTGCAACGAACCCACCAGGCTCTGACAGAATCCCGAGATCGCTATAAGGACCTTTACGAGTTCGCCCCGGCCGGCTACCTCATCATCGATGCCGAAGATCAAATCAGCGAAATCAATCTGGCTGGCGCCGCGTTGTTCGGGGCAAATCGCGATCGCTTGCACTTGGCGCGCTTCTCCAGGTTTGTCGCCGCAGATTACCGCGACCACTGGTACCGCCAGTTTCGGCAAATGATGGATTCGGCCGACGCCGAAGGCTTGGCGTTCGATCTGGAATTACTGCACCAAGACGGGTCGGTGTTTTATGCCCATCTCGACTGCCGGCGTCGGGAATTTACCGATACGCAACCTATGCTGCTGGTGTTTCTAACCCAAATCGGCAAGCGTTGAACGTCTGCTGCCGGACCGGTTTTATGGTAGAAGCGACTCCCCTTCCTTCGAATACAGGCTTTCGATCAAGCGCCGTTCCTCGTTAGTCAGCGATATGCGGGAAACTGTTTGCGCAGGGCGAGCCTGCCCGGCAACGTGCGCCAAACGCCGCTCGCAGTTGCGCCTGTCTCCTATGCGCGTATTTCGACTGCGCCGGTCGGATTTCGGCCAGGCCAGATAAGCGTTTTCGATATTTTCCAGCCACTGCGGCGAAGCAAATGGATAGGGAATTTGCCGCCTATCGGCCAGGCGACGGCTAGACGCCGAGCGGCGCGGTTTTGAGCGCGAATCATGGGTATTCATCCCCGTTGCTCCTGTCGGTGCCAAGTCTATCGGTGCCCCGGAACCGGCAATCCGGCGGCATCACCCTACCCGCTCATGCCGCTGGTTCTTCGTGCCCGGCCATTTCGATAGCGGGCCAAAGCCCATAGCGGGAAAACCTTGTCGTAGCCATGGTACTTCAGGTAAAAAAACTTCGGAAACCCCGGCGCGTTGAAACAGTCGTCGTGCCAGAATCCGTCCGCCTGCTGGCCTTTTAGCAGATAATTCACGCCGCCGGCCACTTCCGGACAATCGGTTTCCCCGGCCGCCAGCAAAGCCATCACCGCCAACGCGGTGTGGAACGCGGTGCTACTGTCGAATACGCCGCGGACCCAGGGCCGATGGTAGCTGAGATTGCCTTCACCCCAGCCGCCGTCGGCGCGTTGCCTGGACTTTAACCAGGTTACGGCTTTGCGCACGCTGGCGTCGTTTGCGGCAACGCCAGCGGCGGCAAAACCCAGCAAAACCGACCAAGTGCCGTATAGGTAATTGGTACCCCAGCGCCCGAACCAGGAACCATCGGCCTCCTGCTCCTTACGCAGATAAGCGATGCAACTCTCGATCACTTCGCGGTATTCCAACTGCTCTACATCCAGTTTACCCAACAGCATGACGCAACGGGCGCTAACATCCGCCGTTGGCGGATCCAGTAAAGCGCCGTGATCGGCAAACGGGATCTGATTTAAATAGTAATGGTTGTTGTCGGCATCGAAAGCGCCATAACCGCCATTGCTTGATTGCATGCCGGCGATCCAGTGCGCTGCGCGCCGGATATTTTCGGCAAACGCCGGCGTATCGGCTTGCAGCATCGCATAGGCCACCACTGCGGTATCGTCGACATCCGGATAATGACTGTTGCCGAACTGAAAAGCCCAACCGCCGCCGGCCAGCCCAGGGCGTTGCACACGCCAATCCCCCGGTTCGTCGCATAACTGTTTGGCCGCCAGCCAACTCAGGGCCGACTGGGTGGCTTGCCGGCAGCAGGCCTCGGCGTTTTGCTGATCGGCCTCCTGCAAAGCCAGTACCGCCAGACCGGTATCCCAAATCGGCGATACGCAAGGCTGGCAGTAGGCGATATCGCCTTTCACCACCAGCAATCTATCGATGGCGGCTCGGGCGGTTTGCCGTTGGGCGTCGTCAGGCGGAACGCCGAGAAGGTCCATCGCTTCGTAAGCGTTGACCATTGCGGTGAAAATAGCCCCCAATCCGTCATAGCCGTTCAATCGGGCCATATACCAGTCCGCAGCCCTGACCGTGGCCTTACGTCGGACAAAGTCGGGTATCAACGGCTCGAGGCACCGGCCAAGCCGATCCAGCACCAGAATGGCCTTGCCTAACGGCGTTTTAACGTGGGAGAAATAGTGCTTTTCTTGATCGGGCGCAGTGATGAAGAGCTCCGCACAGCCGATTTTACGCGGATTGCGCGCCTTCACTCGGTATGTACATAGTACAGAAAGCGGCACCATCACCGTACGCGACCAATACGAGACTTTGTCGATATGAAACGGAAACCACTTCGGCAACAGCATGATTTCCACCGGAAGAAACGGTACGGCGCGCCACGGGATTTGCTCGAACATCGCCAGCATGATGCGGGTAAACACATTGGCCTTCGCTGCGCCACCCTGCCTCAAGATCCAGACGCGGGCTTTCAGCATATGGGCCGAATCCGCAGCGTCACCGGCCAGTTTCAGCGCGTAATAGACTTTAACGGTGCAACTCAAATCGCCGGCGCCGCCTTTGTATAACGGATAACTGCCGTCCGCGCCGGCCTGGCTGCGCAGGAAGTTGGCAATTTTAGCTTGTAGCGCCGTATCGATCTCGGCCATATGATGCATCATCATGATGTACTCGGCCGGAATCGTGCAATCGGCTTCCAGCTCGAACACCCAATAACCGGCCGGGTTTTGCAGCTTCAACAACTGCGCCTTGGCCATCGCAATCGCCCTATCCAGATTTACCGGCGCCGCGCGGGCAGCGCTGCAGTCAAAATCCACACCGGCCAGCGATGAATTTTCTGTTAGCATGATTTTAATTCTCTGATTTCACCCGTGCGATAAGGCCTGCGGGCCTCCGACTCGGCGCGAAGACATTCAAAAAAAACGCCGCAACTCACATAGGTTGCGGCGACAGTTGGCACACATGGTCTTGGAGATTGCCTGAAACTTGAACATCAATGCTTGGAAGTTACAAAACTGCAGCTTAAATGCCGACAGCATTGCGGTCTGTACGCTATCGCACATAAGCCGCCTATTCGATAGGCCGGCACTACCATTTCTGCGCCCGTCGCTCTGTTCCTTAACGCACAGAGCGGAAATGCACGGCCTATTACAATGGGGCTACACTGGCCGTTATTGCTGGAGCGGATCTAATTTTTTTGATAACTACCAGGGCAGCAAATGAGCGATCTCGACAATCCGCAACTCAACCATTTGCTAAATGCGTTGCCGACTGCCGAATACCAACGGCTGTTACCGCATCTGGAACGCGTGGACATGCCGCTGGGAGAAGTGATTTACGAATCCGGCGGCGAATTGCGCTACGTCTATTTTCCCGCCACCTGCATCATATCCTTGCTGTACGTGATGGAGAACGGCGCGTCGGCGGAAATCGCCGTCGTCGGCAACGACGGCATGATCGGCGTGGCATTGTTTATGGGCGGCGGCAGCATGCCGAATCGGGCCGTGGTGCAAAGTGCCGGACATGCCTATCGTTTGCGTGGACAACTGTTGATGCAGGAATTCAACCGCTACGAAGTGATGTTGCATTTATTGCTGCGTTATACCCAGGCCCTGATCACGCAAATGGCGCAAACCGCGGTATGCAACCGGCACCATTCGGTAGACCAGCAACTATGCCGCTGGCTGCTATTGAGTCTGGACCGGCTGCCAAGCAACGAATTGGCGATGACACAAGAATTGATCGCCAACATGTTGGGCGTACGCCGGGAGGGCGTTACCGAGGCGGCCGGCAAATTGCAGCAGGCCGGTTTGATTCATTACAGCCGCGGCCGAATTACGGTGCTGGACCGGCCCGGCCTGGAAGCGCGGGTCTGCGAGTGCTATCACGTGGTCAAAGCCGAATCCGACAGGCTGCTGCCCCCTCCCCCAGAGCAATAAACTCAAGCGTCAAACGCCGTAAGTCGATTTGGTCGTCGCGCCGCTCGGCATCGACGGTTCGGGTACCGAATCCGTCGATAGCCGTATAACCGGAGCCCATAAAAAAGCCGGCTGTTGCCCGCTTCAAGGGTGTGACTCATCATTCTGCCGCCTATTTGCTGGTTTCGGCGAGTGCTGGCCGGATTCCGGATGTTGGATTACCGTTCCTGTTTCATTTCAACGATGCCTTGCTCAAGCTCGGCCATGCCTTCATCCAATTTACCGGCTTTGGCGGCTTTGATGGCGGCCTTCAGCTTGGCGTTAGCCCGTTGCAACCGAATGGAAATGCCTTGCTCATTTTGGACTTTTAACGCCTCCCAAGCGACGGTTGCACTGTCGATAAAGGCTTTGGTGTCGCCGGTCTTGCCTGTTTCCAAGGCATTGTTGGACAGGGTGATCAGGTTGGTAAAGTTTTCGTTCATCGGACTGCCGGCGGCATGCGCGCTCAGCGAAACCCACGACAAAACCAATGCCATCAAAAAGTATCTAGTTTTCATAAATCTACCTGGTGTATGTATTTTAAATGCGCAAAATGCCGAATTTCGGTGGCCGACTGAAAGCTTCTCAAGATATCGCATAGTGCTCTATAACCGGGACGTCAAAACTGAAACGCACTCGTGCGAATGCACAATGCGCGCGTTTACATCCCCGGTTGCCCGATGATTCCACCGGAGCTGAAGCGAGGTTACGGCAATAACCGGCTCCGGTCTGTACGCTAAAGCACATAGCCCATTCCACACCCGGCGCGGGCTAAGCCTGCGGCAGGCGAAGCACGGCCAACGTGCGCTAACATACAGACAGCGCAAGTCCGGCGCTATAGTCTCGCTGCCAGGCCGGTGGACGCAGCGTTGCCGGCACCCAGCGCGGGAGTGGCGATTAACCTCCCTCCGGATGCTATTCCCCCCGCAGGATTTCCTTAAAACTACGCCGGAGAACGCCCGTGCCGTCCATCCCAGCCGCGCCTGTGGCCAATCGTCTGCTGGCCGCGTTGCCCGATAACGATCGCCAACATTTGCTGGAACACTGCGAACCGGTCGAACTGGCCTTTTGCCAAGTGTTATACCTGAACGGCGCCCGGATACCGCATGTGTATTTCCCGACCAGCAGTTTTATTTCGCTGGTCACGCCAACCGATGGCGATACCGGTTTGGAAGTCGGTTTGATCGGCAACGAAGGCATGCTGGGTATCACGCTGATATTGGGCGTCGATATCGCGCCGTTTCAAGCACTGGTGCAAGGAGCCGGCTCCGCACTGCGTATAGGAACACCGCTATTTATGCGGGAATTGGCGCGGAGCGGAGCGTTACAGACAGAATTGAAACGCTATTTGTACGTTTCGATGAGTCAACTCGCGCAAACGGCGGCCTGCAATCGTTACCATCAGGTAGAACCCAGATTGGCGCGTTGGCTGTTGATGACGCATGACCGCGCGCACGCCGATACATTTCACGTCACCCATATTTTTCTGGCTTATATTTTAGGGGTGCGGAGGGTCGGGATTACCAAGGCCGCGCTCTCGTTGCAGGAGCAAAAGTTGATCCGCTATCGGCGCGGCGATATTACGATTCTGGATCGCCGCGGCCTGGAAGCCGCGGCTTGCGGCTGTTATAAAACAGAGCGAGAAACCTACGAACGAATCTTGGGTTGCAAATGAAGCCCAGCCTTCGCCGTTTTTTGACGGCGTCCGCCAAGCGGCTGCATAGAAGGCCTAACTCAGATCCTGCAAGGACTTATCGGCGGACAAATTCGTCCAACCGATAACGATTCGATAGATCAGCAGCAGCAAGGTCGGAATCAACACAATCAAGCTGAGTTGCGTGTCCATCATCAACAACAAACCGGACAAAGCAAAACCCGCCAACGTCACCCAGACGGTTTTGATCTGCCAATTAAAATGCGACTCCAGCCAGGTACCTTTGACATTGCTGCGATAGAAAAAATTAATCGCTACCCCGATTAGCAAAGGTAATCCCGCAAAGGCAAAGGTCAATACCTGGCATAAGTAAACCGTTGCCGTCAGCTTTTTCAGTGCGGCGAAATCTTCGGTGGGTTTTTCGTTTGTAATTGTCGTGTTCATGATTACTTACCTCTCTGGTAAAAAATAAATTCGGGGTTTAGGGACTCGATCGCCCTGCGGAGCGTCGCTGAGCTTGGCCAAACTCAGCTTCGGACTCTAATCTCGAAAAATCACGGCGTCTGTACGCCAACGAACGATAAACTTGACATCAACAACTAAAAACAATGGTCTCTCAAAATACGCCACATCGCATCAGTACGCCGGCGCACGGACTTAGTGGCCCATTCTGGTTAGACTGTGCGGCGTCAGGCGCAGCCTGTAAATGGCACTCTGTCAATTGCCGCGGCATCCCTAATTTGTAGGAATCGGTTGGCCTCCGTCGGCGTGATAAAGCTGACGAAGTAAGAGCGATGGTGGATGCCGGGCAACTGTAATCATTTTCCCGAACAGTTGCGACGATGTAGCAAGGCCTGATGTCACATCAAGTCCATCACTGATTCCTAGCAATTGCCACCGTTACAATCGACCAAGCGATGAAAATAACCAACGATAAAAATAAGGCTGACAGCGCATGTTGGTGGCTGCAATCGGCCTCGCAACTCAGGACCGCACGCGCTAACGATAGGGACGGATTATCCAGCAGCGAAGCGAAAGCCAAGTTGGCCGAATTCGGTCCCAACCTGTTTCGCGATCGCCAACAACAATCCTTGCTGCTGCAATTTCTGGCTCGCTTCAAAAACCCGCTGGTGATCCTGTTATTGGTCGCCAGCGCTATATCCGCATTCATCGGCGAGATCACCAACTTTGTGATTATCAGCGTGATGGTGCTGCTCAGCGTGACCTTGGATTTTGTCCAGGAACACCGGGCTGGCAAGGCTGCGGAAAGCCTGCGCCATTCGGTTTCAGTTAAAGCTCGAGTGATGCGTGACGGCAAGCCCATCGATGTGCCTGTAGCCGACGTGGTGCCCGGCGACGTTGCCCTGCTCTCGGCGGGCGATATGGTACCGGCGGACGGCTTGTTAATGGAAGCCTGCGATCTGTTCGTCAAGCAGGCGCTATTGACCGGGGAAGCCTACCCTATCGAAAAACATCCCGGCGAATTGCCGGCAGACGCCACCGAGTTGCAGGACGCCAGCAATGCGGTATTCATGGGCACCACCGTCATCAGCGGCAGCGCCACGATGCGGGTGATCAAAACCGGCACCGGCACCGCGATCGGCGCGATTGCGGACAGCCTGACCCGGCAATCGCCGCCGACGTCCTTTGAGGTCGGTACGCATCGATTCGGTTTACTCATCATGCGGCTGACCGTGTTGCTGGTCATGTTCGTGTTGTTGGTCAATGCCTATCTGGGCAAGCCCTGGCTGGAATCGTTTCTGTTTGCCGTGGCGCTGGCGGTGGGATTGACGCCGGAACTGCTGCCGATGGTGGTATCGGTGACGCTATCGCGCGGTGCAATGCACATGGCCGAAAAGCGGGTGATCGTCAAACGCCTGGCAGCCATCCAAAATCTAGGTTCGATGGACGTGTTGTGTACCGACAAAACCGGCACCTTGACCGAGGCCAAGATCAAACTGGAACAACATATCGATCCGCAAGGCCAGCCCAGCGAGCGGGTGCTGGAGCTGGCTTATCTGAACAGTTTCTTTGAGACCGGCCTGAAAAGCCCACTGGATGAAGCGATTCTGGCGCACGAAAATATCGACGTCAGCGCCTGGCAAAAGATAGACGAAGTGCCGTTCGATTTCGAGCGGCGGCGGGTATCGGTGCTGCTGGATAAAGGCAACGGCCGCTTGCTGGTGGTGAAAGGCGCCTCCGAAGAAATCATCACCCTCTGCACCCGCTACGAACAGCAAGGCAGCGACGCGCAACTGCCGCTCGATCCGGTCAGTCGAGCCCGTATCCACGAGCAACATAATGCCTTGGAACGGGAAGGCTTTCGGGTGTTGGGCATCGCCTGGCGCGAAGTGCCCATGGATCATCCGCACGCGGTGGTCGGCGATGAAAGCGAGCTGGTGTTTGCCGGTTTTGCCGGCTTCCTCGATCCGCCCAAACAAAGCGCCGGCGCGGCTTTGGCTGCTCTGAAAGATAGCGGCGTGACGGTGAAGATCGTCACCGGCGACAGCGATTTGGTGACTCAGCATGTCTGCGCGCAATTGAATATACCGGTGACAGATGTGCTGACCGGCAAGGATATAGAGGCAATGGATGACCATGCTTTGCGCATCCGCGTCGAAAAGGCCAATCTGTTCTGCCGGGTCAATCCGGCGCAGAAAAATCGGGTCATCCTGGCCTTAAAGGCGCACGGCCACGTGGTCGGTTATCTGGGCGACGGCATCAACGACGCGCCGTCGCTGCATTCGGCGGATGTGGGGTTGTCGGTGGACTCGGCGGTGGACGTGGCCAAGGAAGCCGCCGATATGATTTTGCTGGATCAGGATTTACACGTGCTACACGACGGCGTGCTGGAAGGCCGGCGCACCTTCGGCAATATTCTGAAATACATCATGATGGGCACCAGTTCCAACTTCGGCAATATGTTCAGTATGGCCGGGGCGGCTTTGTTCCTGCCCTTCTTGCCGATGCTGCCGACGCAGATTCTGCTCAACAACATTCTGTATGACATCTCCGAAATGCCGATTCCATTGGATCAGGTCGATCCGGAAGAGCTGCGCAAACCGCGCACATTGGATATAAACTTCATCCGCAATTTCATGCTGGTGATCGGCCCGATCAGTTCCGCGTTCGATTTTTTGACCTTTTATATCTTGTTAACGGTATTGAAAGCCGACGAAGCCCTATTCCAAACCGGCTGGTTCGTCGAATCGCTGTGCACCCAAGTCCTGGTGATTTTCATCATCCGCACCCGCGGCAATCCGTTCAAAAGCCGGGCACATCCAGTGCTAATCGCCACCTCGCTGTCGATTACGTTGATCGGCGCCGTCCTACCCTTTACGCCGCTGGCGCACTATTTCGGCTTTGTGTCGCCGCCGGCCTGGTTTTATCTCATCTTAGCGGTAATGGCGGCGTCGTATCTGATCGGGGTACAGCTGGTCAAAACGGTCTTTTACAACTGGCATCAAGCATACGGGAAGCGAAATCGATCCGGCCATCGCTTGATCTGATACACGAAACTAGGCTGGTGTTGCGGCAGTAGCGCGATCGTTGGCGGCGACTAGCATACCCGGCAATCGAATCAGGCTGTTTCGTGTCCGATTCCGCACTTGGCGTTCTGGTCGATGACAGGCGCGGCTTTTTCGTCGGTATTGCCGACAATTTGCTCAACCGATTCCGTTCGAATTTCCTTGGAGCAATGCGTATTCGTATCGCATCCATCGATTTGGTCCAGGCAACCGAGTCCCTAAAAACTTCGCTAATGTCATTAAACAAGGTTAGCAAAGCGCTTGACCCAAAAGTCAATATGTTCGTCAGCGTACCGACCGTGTCGGTTGGAGCAGATAGAGTAGCCACAAGTTTGCGGAGTGTCCGGTCAAACTACAAACCTACCGATCCTTTAACCAATGGTGAACAGTATGAAAACGTTAATCCCTTATGTGGCGGCGTCTTTGCTAAGCGCAACACTCTTAAGTCCGGCCTACGCGGCAGACGCAGTACAAAAACAAAAAGAACTGGTCGAAAAACAAAAGGAACTCGGCAAAAAACAGGATGAAGTCGACGAGAAACAGGCCGAAGTCAACCAGGCAAATAAGGAAGAATCTATTGAACGCGCCGAGGAAGCTAACAGATCAATGCAACAGGTAAGCCGCGCCAGCAAAATTACCGGTGCCAAGGTTAAAAACACTACCGATGAAAATCTCGGCGACATCAAAGACTTGGTGATCGATCCGGCAACGGGTCAAGTCGTATATGCGGTGGTTTCCTTCGGCGGAGTAATGGGCATGGGGGACAAGCTGTTTGCCATCCCCTGGAGAGCGCTACATTGGACGAGTCCCAAAGATTACTACGTCCTTGACCTGGACAAAGACACCTTAAAGAAAGCGCCGGGCTTTGACAAAAAACACTGGCCGGAAAACTCAGCCAAGTGGGAAGACCAACGCGAGGCGGTCAGTCAGTTCTATCGCGTGGCCCCCTGAGCAAACATCTCAAAGGCGGGGCTTGTTTGTAATGTTTGACGACGCACCGACGCAATCCAGCAAGTCCCATATAGTCAAGCCCGCAACACTGTTCTAAAAGACAAATCCTTATCCATGGATGCGCATAACGCCAAAATCATTACCCGCAATGGCGTTGTGACTTTGCGCGGCCCCGTCGCAACGACTGACGAAAGCATAAAACTGCAAAAAATCTGCCGGGAAACGGCCGGTGTCGTGCAGGTAGACAATCAACTTGAAACTAAAGCGCCTTAAAGGCGTGGGAGTATGTAATGACTAAATCCGTATTTTGTATCGCTCAAACTATCGAGCAAACCGAGAGCATTGTGAACCAGTTGAAGGCTGCCGGCTTTGCCAGCAACGATATTTCCGTATTGCTGCCGGATAAAAATACCACGAAGGATTTTGCCCATGAAAAACACACCAAAGCCCCGGAAGGCGCGGCGCTTGGCGGAACGGTAGGCATGGGCACCGGCGCCGTATTAGGCTGGTTGGCCGGTATTGGCAGCCTGGCTATCCCTGGTTTGGGCCCGTTTATCGCCGCCGGTCCGATTATGGCCAGCTTGAGCGGCGCCGCATTGGGGGCGGCGGCCGGTGGATTGACAGGCGCATTGATCGGTGTCGGCATTCCGGAATACGAAGCCGTGCGCTACGAAGGCAAAATCAAGGGTGGCGGCATTTTGATCTCGGTGCACGCCGGCAGCAGCGAGGCGATTGACCAGATCAAGGAAATTTTCGGCCACGCGCATGCCGAGGATATCTCTTACACCGATGAAGCCTCGGTACCGGCTTAACTTATACGTCACTCAACAAAGCAATCGAAAACTTGCCATGCACAATATCGAAGCGATCGACAAATTGCTCATAACCGAATTAGGCGCCGCAGCAACTTATCGGCAGATGTTCGAAGCTTTTCGGAAAGACGGCAATTTCACGGAGATGGCCCCTTTAATCGCCATTTACCGGGGCCATAAAAACGCCATCTCCGATTTGCAAGCCCAAATTCGCGAACTGGGCGGCAAGCCTGCCGATCACTCAGGCGTCTGGCAGGCGTGGGTAAAACGAGTTCAAGGCGCCAATAGGTTAACGACGCAAGCGGCTCTCGACATTTTGCAGCAAGGCGAAAAACACGCTGCAGAATGTTATTTGCAGGTACTCAGAAACGCCGAACTGCCCCTGTCGATTCGCTGCTTAATTGAATGGAAGTTACTGCTTATTCAAATATCGCATACCCGAATTTTAGATCGGCTGGTGCCGGCCGACATCGGCTAAAACGCTTGCCGTAATCACCCATTGGACATCGGCCGAGCAATGTGTGTTGACGTACCGACTGCGGCCAATATCCCGAGTATGGTTTGCTCCGAGCATCGAAAAGCTCATTAACCTGCACCGCCAATATAAACACCACCGGGAGTCATCATGAACAAAGATCAAGTCACAGGCCGCGTCGAACAGACCAAAGGCAAAGTCAAAGAAGTCACCGGCAAGCTATTGGACAACGAAGAAATGGAACTTGAAGGCAGCATCCAGAAAAATGCCGGCAAAATCCAGTCCGGCTTTGGCGATATTAAAAACGATATCAAAAAAGCCACTGAAGACTGACCGCGCCGGAAAACCGTATCCAACTGCTCAAAGGCGACATCATGAAATCGATTCAGAACAAACGTCCCATTTTATCGGCCGGCATATTGAGCGTGTTTTGCTCGTTTGGCACCTTCGCCGCGGACCATGAACACAACAGCCCGATGAACCAAGATCAGGTAAAAGGCAGGGTCGAAGAAACCAAAGGCAAGGTCAAGGAAGTGACCGGCAAAATACTCGACGACAAAGGTATGGAAGTGGAAGGTAATATCCAAAAAAATCTCGGCAAAGCACAAAAGGGCTATGGCGATATCAAGCAGGATATTAAGGAAGGTAAATAAGGAAAAGCAGCTAGTTTGCCGACCGATCGCCTCCCCCCCCTTGGCGTGTCCGTTCGCTGGCTAGCTGCCCCCCACAACTGTTCGCAGCATTTTGCGTTACTAAGGCGGCGTGGATACCAGTAGTTACTAACCGGGTCCTTGAATATCGTCGCTCCCGCGAAGGCGGGAGTCCAGTTTCTAAAATCGATTCCCGCTTTTGCGGGAATGACGGAACCTGGGTATTTAGGGGGCCGGATTAATCAGATTCGTTGCCTATCGACACAAACATCCGGCTGCTAACCGTAACAGCCGGCACATTTGCCATAGATATTCGGTACTTGGGCAAATTGCCCTATTCAACGGAGAACGCCATGCATCAAATAACCCAATCGGAACATGCAACGCAAGCGTGTATTGCCGCATGCAGCCTTTGCCACCAGATTTGTCTGCACACTGCGATGAACCATTGCCTGGAAACGGGCGGGAAACATGTCAAAGCCAAACATTTGCGACTGATGCTGAACTGCGCCGAGATCTGCCAGACTTTGGCAAATTTCCAGCTGACCGGATCGCATTTTTTGCATCGCCTGCACGAAGTTTGCGCAGAGATTTGCGAAGCCTGTGCGCTGGAATGCGACGAGATCGGCGATATGAAGGATTGCGTTGTGGCTTGCCAACATTGCGCCGACAGTTGCCGGCAAATGCTCAGCATTCAACATTAACCGATCTTTAACGTCGATGCGCCCTGGATATCTATTCGCAGCCGCCGTTATTTCGGCAGCAGTGTCGGCCTGCGCGATAGCCATACAACCGAATCCGCAAGTACCCGCATCCGGGTCGGACAGCCACGCCGCCCAACGATCTTTATTCGGAAAAATCGATTGCCGCATCAGTATGAATCGGGTTTTCTGCTGAGCAACCAACCAGGTCGACTCGCGCGCGAGCCAAGGAGAAAGCATCATGAACATCATTCTCACCGAAGACGGCACGAACATTTACTACAAAGACTGGGGACAGGGCCCGACCGTGGTATTTAGTCATGGCTGGCCGCTCACCGCCGATGCCTGGGAAAAGCAAATGGTCTATCTGGCAGCAAACGGCTACCGCTGCATTGCCTACGATAGACGCGGACATGGGCGTTCCAGCCAGCCATCGATAGGCAACGACATGGACACCTATGCCGACGACTTGGCAGCGCTCATCGAAAACCTGGAGCTAAGCGACATCGCCTTGGTAGGCCATTCGACCGGCGGCGGCGAGATAACGAGATACATTGGCCGCCACGGTTGCCAGCGAGTTAAGCGGGTAGTGCTGATAGGTTCCGTTACGCCGCTGATGCTTAAAACCGACGAGACCCCGGTCGGGCTACCGATCTCGGTATTTGACGACATTCGCAGCGGCGTTTCCGCCGATCGTTCGCAATTTTATAAAAACCTCGCCTCTCCGTTCTACGGCGCCAACCGCCCCGACACGAAGATTAGCGAAGGGGTACGCGAGGCGTTCTGGTTACAGGGCATGCAAGGGGGCCTGCTAAACCAGCTTGAATGCATCAAGGCTTTCTCGGAAACCGATTTTTCCGACGACCTGAAAAAATTCGAGATTCCGACCTTGGTTATCCACGGCGACGACGATCAAATCGTGCCGATAGCGGCTTCCGCGCTTGCCGCAACGACACTCATAAAGAACGCAATACTGAAAATTTACCCCGGCGGATCGCACGGCTTGACCGACACCCACAAAGACCAACTCAATAGCGATCTACTTGCGTTTCTAAAAACCTCCGCCGAGTAATGCACGGCAACGCGGCTAATCCGTTGGGTTCGCCACGAAAATACATTCACATATCACAAGCATAAAATATTCTTATACTTCGATATTTATTCATCGTGAATGTGTGGCGACGTACCGACACAAACTCGACTTAACAGTATCCTAAAACTCCGGAATAAGGTATTGAACGACAAATTATTCGATACCTTGTTTATAGAAAACAATAAATCGTTAATAGCTGCAGGTCTTTTGCCAAACACCCTCCATTATTAATGAAATCGCAGTAAATATTCATCCAGATGGCAGCGTATCAAGCCGCCATTCAGATCGAAGAGACTATTATGTATAAGCCTGTTTTTTGTATCTGCCAAGACCTCGGCCAAACAATGACTATCGTAAATAATCTTAAATTAGCGGGGTTTGCAAACAATGAAATATCTTTGCTATTTTCGGACACCTTGAACCCGTCGATCTTCCCGCAAAATGCCATTGAAAGCGGCAATAGTGCTGCGAAAGATAGCGGCAACCAGGAATGGTTCAACAGAGCCGAAAGTCTGGAGATTCAGGGCCTTGGCCGCTTCATTGCCGGCGGCCCGGTTAGAGTCGAATTATGCCGCACTCCTGATAAAGGCTGCGCGGAAGACTTAACTACCGCCCTGATTGGCGTCGGTATTCCAGCGCATCACGCCGGACACTACCAAGAAAAAATCAAGGCCGGATACATTTTGGTCGCGGTCAATACCGCAAGGGTTGCGACGAGGGATGCCGCAAACGCTATTTTCCTGCAAGCCAATGCCGCGGACATTTCTTCATCCGAGGAAGTATCGGCCTTTATTTGATAGGCCTTTGCCATAGCTCCCCACACCTCCACACATAGGATTTTTTATGCACAGCATTGATACGATAGACAATTTACTCATCGACGAACTGGCCGCTGCTGAGACTTACTGCCAGGTCTTAAAGCAATTGCGGGAAAACGCCTCGCTAGGCGAAACCGAATCGCTATTGCCGATTTACCAAGACCATAAAACCGCCGTATCCAGCCTACGTATGCAAATCCGCGAGTTAGGCGGTACGCCGGTGAAAGGTTCCGGAGTTTGGGGTTCTTGGGCAAAATTGATCCAAGGCGGCGCCCATGCTCTCGGTAAGCAAGCCACGCTAAAAGTACTGCAGGAAGGCGAAAAGCGCGGTCTGGCAGATTATGAACAGGCGCTGCAGGACCAGGAGCTCGGCACTCAAATTCGCAGCTTGATCGAACATAAGCTTGTGCCTGCCCAACACGCCCATATCGCCACGCTGGAGAAAATGATGAGTTCGATGGCCGCTTAGCGTTACTCGAATACAGCCTGACACCCCGTCGTTTAATCCGACAACAACGGCATTGCCAAGATCGATGCCGTTGCGACTGAATCAAGGAGTTCGTCAACATGCTTACCACTGTTCCCGATGTCATCTTCAAAACCCGCGTTCGCGACGAAAGTATTGGCGGCGAGAATCCGTTTCGCTGGCAAGATGTCAGTAGCGACGAAATTTTCAAAGGCAAATCCATCGTAATTTTCGCGCTACCCGGCGCATACACGCCCACTTGCTCGAACAAGCATCTGCCGGGCTTTGATGCCAAATACCAGGAACTGGTCTCCCATGGCATCAATGAAGTCTATTGCCTGAGCGTCAACGATGCTTTTGTGATGTACCAATGGGGCCAACATCTAAACATCGCCAACGTGAAAATGCTACCGGACGGCAACGGCGAATTTACCGCAGCGATGGGCATGGTGGTGAAAAAATACAATGTCGGTTTCGGTAACCGCTCCTGGCGGTATTCCATGCTGGTCGAAGACAAAAATATTGTGAAAATATTCAGCGAACCCGGCCAAAGCGACGATTGCCCGGACGATCCGTTTACGGTGAGCGATGTGGATACGCTGTTGGCCTATTTGCCGCAACGAAAATTTGTCTAAACCTGCCAAGGACTGTCCGTGACTGACTATGACTACGATCTATTCGTTGTGGGTGCCGGCTCCGGCGGCGTAAGGGCCGCGAATCTGGCCGCCAATCAAGGCGCGCGGGTTGCCGTCGCCGAGGTCCGCCATTTTGGCGGCACCTGCGTCAACTTGGGCTGCGTACCGAAAAAACTATTAGTCTACGCTGCGCAATTTAAAGACGACTTTGCCGCCGCGGCCGGTTTTGGCTGGACTCTGGACAATGCCTCCTTCGATTGGCCCAGCTTGATCGCCAACAAAAATCGGGAAGTCGAGCGCTTACGAGCCGTCTACCAACACCACTTGCAACAATCCCGAGTGACCATCTTCAACGGCAAAGTGCAATTGCTCGATGCCCACACAGTCGCGGTCGCCGGCGCGCAATCCACGGCCAAACGCATTTTGCTGGCCACCGGCGGTTGGCCGTTTGTGCCCGATATTGCCGGTAAAGAATACATCGTAACCTCCAACGACATGTTCTCACTGGACAAGTTACCGGAACGCATCGTGATTGTCGGCGGCGGCTATATTGCGGTCGAATTTGCCAGCATCCTGAATAGCCTGGGTGTGGATACCACCATTTGCCATCGCGAACCAAAACTGTTGGCAGGATTTGACGAGGATATTCGCGATTTTCTAGCGACAGCCCTGCGCAAACAAGGCATCGAGATCCTGTTTGATTGCGATGTGCAATCGATCGCAGCAGCTGGCGACGCCTATAACGTTCGCTTGCTGGACGGCAATACCATGGTTACCGATCTGGTGATGTATGCCACCGGCAGAACGCCCAATTCGCGCGGATTCGGCTTGGAACAACTTGGCGTGGCACTGGACGATAACGGCGCGATCATCGTCGATAGCCACTACCAAACCAATCTGCCGTCAATCTATGCACTGGGGGACGTCACCGACCGGGTCAACCTGACGCCGGTAGCGATAGCCGAAGGCGAAGCGCTGGTGAATAGTTTATATGCCATGCAACAGCGACCGGTGGATTACGCCAACATCCCCACGGCGGTGTTTTGCCAACCCAATATCGCCAGCGTCGGTTTAACCGAAGCTAAAGCGCGGCAACAATATACCGACATCGATATTTATAAAACCGAATTCAAGCCGCTCAAAAACACACTGTCGGGCAAGGATGAAAACACGTTGATGAAAATGGTCGTGGACCATGCCACCGGCAAGGTTATCGGTCTGCACATGGTGGGTGCCGATGCTCCGGAAATTATCCAGGGCATGGCTGTTGCCATGCGTGCCGGAGCGACTAAAGCCTTGTTCGATTCGACTATCGGCATCCACCCGACCGCCGCGGAAGAGTTTGTTACTCTGCAGCAAGTCGGGACCTAAAAAGGACCGCCCAAGCTTTACCGGGCAAAAGCCAAACCAGCCTGCGTAACGCGGCCGATCCGGGACCAATGTCGTTAAGTTAAGGATGGCAGGAGCGGGCCATGATCGCGATCAAGCGCCTTCAGTCTGGTATTCCGAGATAATTTACGCGTAAATTTAATAGTTTTCATATTAGCTCAAGGTTTAACAGGTTGGTGAAAAACTCTTTTTTGGCGTTGAATGAATCTATATTTAGTGCCGATGAAGCTATTTTCCTACTAAATATTGGTTCGATTGAGCAAAATTAGCGTCTCAAATATGGTTTTTCACCAACCTGTTAATGGTTTTATTAATCGTTTTTAAATGCCTTATTAATTCTTTTCATGCCGCATCATCAAAACAGGTATTGGCATGAAAATAATTTTATAAGGCTGGCATGATTATAACCGCCAACGATTGCTCTATTCAGTTCGGCGCACCACATAGCCATTCCTATTTCGATTTAATATCAAGATCCCAATAGCCACGGACAAAAAATATTATTTAAAAATCTTAAGGAACCTCTGATTAATTTCCCGCGAGCGATATAATTCAGCAATAGCCCGGATTTCGAGATGACGCCCATGGAACAGTATCAACAGCTCAGTTTTGCCGATGTCGAATACGCCAATAAAGGCAAACTCACCCGGCGGGAGAAGTTTCTGAACCAACTCGAAGAATTGTTGCCCTGGTCAGTCATGCGAGCGGTGATTGAACCGCATTACGCATCAGGCCAAGGACGTGGTCGCAGGCCGTTTGCCTTGAATGCCATGCTGCATGTGCACGTGGCCCAGATTGTCTACAACTACTCCGATCCCGGCATGGAAGACGCGCTGTACGAGATTGAGTCCCTGCGGCACTTTTGCGGTATTCGTCTGGAAGCGGTGCCCGATG
>NZ_PPPU01000064.1 GCF_006483455.1 Methylomonas koyamae | reverse complement strand
GCGCAAAAAGCTTCGATCTGCTGGCGGATACCGTTGGCATCGAGCCGGCACAGGCTGAGCAATTCCTCGCGGGAACCCTGCTCGACGAAGCGGTCGGGCAGGCCGATGTTCAACACGGGCATCAGAATCTTCTGCTGTTGCAGGAACTGCAGTACTGCACTACCGGCGCCGCCGGCAATGACGTTTTCCTCGACCGTGACGAACACGTCGTGGCTTTTGGCCAACTGCAGGATCAAGTCTTCGTCGATCGGTTTCACAAAGCGCATGTTGGCGACCGTCGCGCCCAGTTGCTTGCCGGCTTCGACGGCCGGCGTCACCATCGCCCCCCAGGCCAGAATCGCAATCCGCCCGCCCTGGTGTCTGATTTCACCCTTGCCGATTTCCAGCGTGCTGAGTTCCGGGTTGATCGCCGCACCGGGACCCTTGCCGCGCGGATAACGCACGGCGGCCGGGCCGTGGTGGTGGAAGCCGGTGGTCAGCATCTGCCGGCATTCGTTCTCGTCGGCCGGGGCCATCACCAGCAGATTGGGGATGCAGCGCATATAACTGTAATCGAAGGCGCCGGCATGAGTCGGGCCGTCCGGTCCCACCAGACCGGCTCTATCCAGCGCAAACAGTACATCCAGATTCTGCAAGGCCACATCGTGAATCAACTGATCGTAACCGCGTTGCAAAAAGGTCGAATAAATCGCCACCACCGGTTTCGCGCCCTGGCAGGCCTGGCCGGCGGCTAAGGTCACCGCATGTTGCTCGGCAATCGCTACATCGAAATAACGCTTCGGAAACTTTTGCGAAAACTCGACCAAGCCCGAGCCTTCGCGCATCGCCGGGGTGATACCCAACAACCGCTCGTCTTGTGCTGCCATATCGCACAACCAACGGCCGAACACCTCGGTATAGGTCGGATGCGGCGACGGCGCCGCCTTCGGTAGAAAATCCTGGGTCGGGTCGAAGGCCGGCACGCCGTGATAGGCCAGCGGATCCTTCTCGGCCGGGGCATAACCCTTGCCCTTTTTGGTCACCACATGCAGGAACACCGGCCCGGTCAAATCCTTCAGATTCTCCAGGGTCGACACCAGCATCTCCAGATCGTGACCGTCGATCGGCCCGAAATAATTGAAACCCAGCTCCTCGAACAAAGTACCCGGCACGATCATGCCTTTGACATGTTCTTCCGCTTTCCGCGCCAATTCCCAGACGCTGGGCATACTCGACAAAGCCTTCTTGCTTTCCTTCTTGACCGACGAATAAAACTTGCTGGATAAAATCTTGGTCAGGTAATTATTCATCGCCCCGACCGGCGGTGAAATCGACATCTCATTGTCGTTCAAAATCACCAACAGATTGGCATTGACATCGCCGGCATGGTTCATCGCCTCGAACGCCATGCCGCCGGTGATCGAACCGTCGCCGATGATCGCCACCATCTTCTTGTCCTCGCCGCGCAGCTGCGAGGCGATGGCCATGCCCAAGGCCGCACTGATCGACGTCGACGAATGGCCGACGCCAAACGCGTCGTACTCGCTCTCGTCGCGCGACGGAAAGGCCGACACCCCGCCGAGGGTGCGAATCGTCGTCATCCGATCCTTGCGCCCGGTCAGAATCTTGTGCGGATAAGCCTGATGGCCCACATCCCACACCAACTGGTCCACCGGGGTATCGAACACATAATGCAAGGCCACGGTCAGTTCCACCGTACCCAGGCCCGCGGCGAAATGGCCGCCGGAAATGCTGACCGTGTGCGTCAAATA
>NZ_PPPU01000063.1 GCF_006483455.1 Methylomonas koyamae | reverse complement strand
TTTTGGGGCCGGCTCTGTGCTTTTTCGACAAGATCTAATGGTCAGTCGCCGCCGGATCGGTCGCTTGATGCGTGATGCCAAATTAGCTTGTACCCAAGGGCATAAATAAAACAAAGCGGAAATTTAAAGCGACGACAAACTCCAAACATCATCTTCCGGTGGCCGATAACCACTTGGATCGGCAATTTGCAGTGCAGCGACCGAATCAGGTCTATGCGGGCGACATCACTTACATCCATACCCAGGAAGGTTGGTTGTATTTAGCCGTGGTCATCGATTTGTTTTCCCGGCAAATCGTTGGCTGGTCAATGGCCGAACATATTCGGACCAAGCTGGTGAATGATGCGCTATTGATGGCCATTTGGAAGCGTAAACCGGCACAGGGCTTACTCTGGCATACCGACCGAGGGAGCCAATATGCTTCGGAAAGCCACCGGGCGCTATTGAAGCAACACGGCATTTGCCAGAGTATGAGCCGAAAAGGCAACTGTTGGGACAATGCCGTATCGGAAAGCTTCTTTCATACCTTGAAAACAGAGCTGATTCATCATCAAACCTTTCGTAATCGGGTTGAGGCTAGGCAGGCAGTGTTTGAATATATTGAAGTGTTTTATAACCGCGAGCGACTACATTCAGCCAATGGCTATTTGTCACCCGCTGACTACGAATTGCAGCAAAAAGCTGCTTAACCGTGTGTCCGGTAAGGTGTTGACACATCAGATTTGTATGGTGTTCGCGTCTTGTCCTCGAGTCGTCAGACTCGATTAAATAAACACGTAGCGACCCCTAAAATATGATCTTTAAGCCAATCTGCCCCGTGTAGCCTTGATTGGTTGAAGAAACAACAGTGTTGCCCGATGCGAAGAACACAAATCCATCTTTATTGGTAACTTGCAAGCTAATCCCTAGGTCTGCTGAATCTGAAGCGGCACTGGCGCCATTTACAGTCCAAATTCCTGTCGGTAACGCTTGAAACGATCCCGTCAGAGTGCGGTCGGTTTGGAATTCATGAATCCATGCCATTCTGAGTAATGGGTATAGAGACCACTCTTTGTTGATGTTGTACGCCTTGTCGACTTGAACGCCTAAACTGCCTTGCTCGGAAATAACGTTCTTGCTCTGAACCGATAGACCCAAGTGATTTGTGTTCGATTCGTTGTAATGGCCCATTTGTAACGAAGTAGCCTGAATTGCGATGAAAGGCATCATGTTTGCTAATGGGTTTTCAATCCGATACCCCACTTCCAGCCTACCTGTAAATGCATTGCTATTAGTATGGGAGGTTATCTCGGTCGTTGGTCCAATACCAGCGACATACCTCGTCGATGAGTTACTGAAATAGCCGAAATCAAAGATGCTGTTTAGGTAAAACTTATTCCATTTAGCTACGCTATATAGGCCAAACTGACCTGATACGACTGAACCGGAAGATGCGAGCGCGGATACATTGTAGCTAGTCGATGTAGCTCCTGCCATGGCACCCACCAAGAGGTTAGGGCCAATCTCGTAATCGAATCCAATAAGACCGCCGCCTGTTTGTGTTGATACAGAAGCTGAGCCAACGATTGAAGAGCCGCTCAACGAATTTGATCCGCCCACACCAGCCGCCCAGCTTCGGAACTGGCTGTTGTCGTTATTTGCGCAGGAATGGCCGATAACCAGGTCGAATTGTGCTTTGTTCTTTTTAGCCCCGGCACCTGCTTGGCATTCATCCATGAGCCAGTAAGCACCTTGTCTTCTTACTGTATCCACAGTGATATTCGTTGCATCAAAGCTGGCAGTTTGTTGTGCAGAAATACCTGCGCCGGATATTGAATCAAAAACAGCCTGCACTTGTGGGACTGTCATTGTAACAAAGCGATTTAGAATGCTCTGGCCAGCAGTTGATGCTGGAGTAATTAAGGCTGTGTTTAAGCCGGTAGCGACCGCCAGCTGATTTTGATTGGTTGCCGTAAATATGAAGTTTGGTTGTTGGTACACATAAATTACCACGGCATTTAATTCACCAGCCGAGGTCCAGACGCCATTTGAATAAGATTTCAAGCCAAGATAGGTGTAACCATTAAACCCAGATGGTTGCGTGCCGGCTGGCGCGTTTCCGGTATTTCCCCATCTGAAATTGAAAAGCCCAGGAACGTTTGAGTCTGATTTAAGTACAAGTGCATAAGCAGTATTCGCTGTCAGTAGCCAATTTGGTATCGCAAATGTATACATTTGCTGACCACTTGACAGGGTAACTGGCTGGAGAGTGAGGCTATTGAGCTGGGTATTTGGAAGCTCAGACGCAACCGAGTAAAGGTCAATTTGGATATTGGTCGACTGCGGATATCCGCATCCAACCCCTGAGCAATTCAGTCCTAGCTGAATGGAACTTATTTCACTGGTAGCCCATGAGGGAGTAGAAAAGATAAGCCCCTTCCAATCATTCGCGCTTATAGCAGAGCCGCCATTGGTCGCGTTTGGGGTATTTGTAATCGCGACAACAGGGGTTGCTAGTACATTATTAGCTACCAGAAAATGACAGTTAAATGTCAAGCATATTGCTAATTTGGAAAGCTTTCTTTTCAATGGGATTGGACGCTATCTTTAAGGGCAGGAAAATTTTTGCCCTACCTAGCAGGTTGGTGAAAAACTCTTTTTTGGCGTTGAATGACTCTATATTTAGTGCCGATGAAGCTATTTTCCTACTAAATACTGGTTCGATTGAGCAAAATTAGCGTCTCAAATATGGTTTTTCACCAACCTGCTAGGGATAGAGATTTCGAAGGATTATGCTTCCGACTCGCAAAATAATAATGTTCGAACCCGGCGGCAATTGGTTGGTCGCGGTCCTTGACTTTCAAGCCCCCTTTCCTCGCCAATTAATTTACCGCAGAATTGTAGATCAAATTTCTCCCGATATTGGAGTAGTTTTAGTTCCAGGGTAGCGTCCTTTGTTAGCGATGCCTTGTCAACCTGCGTCGAAGTGTTATCAGGAATTGCAAAAACTGGCAAAACTTGTCCGCCGTTTAACAATTATAAAAATCAAATCCCGGAAGTTAACAAATCCAACGTCGCCAAAATCTCGCTTCTCAATGCCCTCACATCTGCAACCTTTGTACCCAGGCTTTTTGCCGGAATCGCAGCCATTTCCTGAACTGCCAGCAAGTATTCCTGTTGATCGAATTCAAAAACTGGATTCAAACGGGTAATAGGCTTTTTTCTCGGACAATTTGATGGCAGGAACCAGCAGCCGGGTTTTTAGTGCATCGAGAAAATCGCTCTGCAAATTTAGGAGCAGTAGGGCTAACGTCGATTTGCATCACTATGCCTTGCGTATTTTTATGCACAATCAAATGCTTTGCCTAGTCAAGCTAAGCCAGTGATTTAGAAATTCTCATTGCTAGACGGTTGTAGGCCAGCCTCGTTCTGTTGATTTGGCAACAGCTATCTTGCATCCATTGTTTCGGTCGGCGCGTGGCGTTGGATCAGACCCTTTGGGAGGCCATATTCAAGCATTGTACTGACCGGGTTTGCATTCCCAAGGCCTGCGCCACTTGGTTGGGTGCAGGAAATGCTGAAATCAGGAAAAGCGGGCCTCAGGCGCAGGGATGTGGCCTTACCCTTGTACAGCTTACGCGATAGGCAAGCAGGACTATTTTTGGTCGAAAATGCCAACAGTTGAACTTGGGCGAATGCCTTAGTATTGGTTGCTATATTCGAGAAACCTTGGGGCAACAAAAAAGGCCTAGGTCGTTGAGGGTGTCCTGAATTATG
>NZ_PPPU01000062.1 GCF_006483455.1 Methylomonas koyamae | reverse complement strand
GAAATATACATTATGCGAAATATTATCCCGATGTGGCGCGCCTCTGCAATGCTCGTCGAACATGTAAATTTGCCGTATTGATTTGTTGATATGCTATAGTGCTTATTAATGAGAACAATTATTAATTAGCCTGCATGCAGACAAATTTTAAAGCGCTGGCGGCTGGCGATACTGGCCGCATCTTAGGGTTTGACCAATCCGGCGGAGTTTATCGGAAAAAACTGTTGGCAATGGGTTTGACTCCGGGAACTGAATTTACCGTGACGCGTTTCGCGCCTATGGGCGATCCGGTAGAGATTAAGATTCGCGGCTTTTCCTTGTCGCTCCGCAAAAACGAAGCGTCGGTGTTACTCGTAGAAAAAGTATGAAAGACGCCGTTTATACCGTTGGCGTTGTCGGTAACCCCAATTGCGGCAAAACCACGTTGTTCAACGCTCTGACCGGTTCCAAACAACACGTTGGCAACTGGCCCGGTGTCACGGTAGAACAAAAAACCGGTGAGTATCTATATAAAGGAAAGCAGATCGACGTTGTCGATTTGCCTGGCACTTATTCGCTGGAAGCCGATGACGACAGCATTTCGCTGGACGAAAAAGTCGCGCGCGATTACGTCGCCTCGCGCCAAGCCGATTTAATCATCAACATCGTCGATGCATCCAACATCGAACGCAATCTCTACCTGACCTCGCAATTGCTCGAGATGCGGGTGCCGATGATTCTGGTTCTGAATATGATGGATGCCGTAAAAAAGCGCGGCATCCGCATTGATACCGAATTGTTGGCCAAACATCTCGGTTGCCCGGTGGTGCCGGTAACCGCGGCGACCGGCCAAGGCATCAAGGACTTGCTCGAAATCATCAGCAAAGCCTGCGCCGACAAGCCGGTTCCCCAGCTTCAAGTCGCTTATCAAGCGGAGATCGAAGCGGCCGTCGATGAGTTGAGACCGCTATTGTCAGATATCTCCGGCCGCAACCGTTGCGATAGCCGCTGGCTGGCCTTGCGGCTGCTGGAAAACGATACCTTGGCCAAGCAGATCGCCGGCCCGGAACTCACCGAAACGGTCACTCGCCTGCGGGGCCAAATCGAAGATCAGACAGGCGACGAAATCGACATCCTGGCCGCCGACGCCCGCTACGGTCTGGTTAACCGGCTGGTGCAGGCATCGGTATGTAAATTAAACGAAGTCTCGCGCAATACCACCGACAAAATCGACGCCATCGTGCTGAACCGGTTTCTGGGCATCCCGATATTTCTGCTGGTGATGTACGCCATGTTCATGTTTACGATCAACGTTGGCAGCGCATTCGTGGACTTTTTCGACAAAGCCGTCGGTGCGTTATTGGTAGACGGCCTTAGTGTATGGCTGACAGCAATGAACTGGCCGAATTGGCTGGTAGTGTTAACCAGTAGCGGCATCGGCGGCGGTATTCAGGTCGTGTCGACGTTCATTCCAATCGTTGGCTTTTTGTTCATCTTCCTGTCCATGTTGGAAGACTCGGGATACATGTCGCGTGCCGCTTTCGTGATGGACCGCTTCATGTGCATGATCGGCCTACCGGGCAAATCCTTCGTGCCCATGATCGTTGGTTTCGGTTGCAACGTCCCCGCCATCATCGCCACTCGCACTCTGGACAACCAGCGCGACCGGATATTGACCAACATGATGAATCCGTTCATGTCCTGCGGCGCCCGCCTCCCGGTCTACGCCTTGTTCGCCGCCGCCTTCTTTCCGGTTGGCGGCCAAAATCTGGTGTTCGGCCTGTATCTGTTCGGTATCGTCGTTGCGGTTTTGACCGGCCTGATCATGCGTTACACCCTGCTGCGCGGCTCCCCTACTCCTTTTTTGATGGAATTGCCCGCTTACCACTTACCGACGCTACGCGGGGTTTACACCAAGACCTGGGAGCGCCTCAAAACCTTCATCGTCAACGCCGGCAAAGTCATCGTGCCGATGGTGCTGGTATTGAACGTGCTGAATTCGGTCGGAGTCGACGGCAGCTTCGGCCAGGAAAACAGCGACAAATCGGTGCTCAGCGAAATCGGCCGGCAATTGACTCCGGCATTTCAACCGATGGGCATCGCCAGCGACAACTGGCCGGCTACGGTAGGCATTTTTACCGGCGTACTGGCTAAAGAGGCCGTGGTGGGTACGCTGGATGCGCTTTACAGCCAGATGGCGGCCAGCGACGCTGATGTCGAGGATAAAAGTTTCGATTTGGCTGCAGCCTTATCCGAAGCCTGTCAAACCGTGCCGGACAATCTGATCGCGATCGCCGACAAATTACTGGATCCACTGGGTATCGGCATTGCCAATGTCGCCGACCAAGCCAGCGCTGCCGAAAAGCAACAAGTTAAATTGGATACGTTTGCCGTGATGCAGGCACATTTCGACGGCCGGGTCGGCGCATTTGCCTATCTGCTGTTTATTCTGCTCTACGCGCCATGCGTCGCCGCCACCGCCGCCATCTACAAGGAAACCAGCGGCGGCTGGGCCCTGTTCGTGGTGTGTTGGACCACGTTCGTCGCTTACCTGACCGCGACGCTGTTCTATCAAGGCATGACCTTCAGTCAGCATCCGCAAACGGCAATAGGCTGGATTTTCGGTCTGACGCTGTTGTTTGCCGGCGTGCTGCTGGTGTTGCGCTTTTACGGCGCCCGTCAATTCCGTGGAGTAACGCCATGATATTGTCTGACTTGCGCGGCTATTTGCAGGACAAGCGCCGGGCTACGCTGCACGATTTGGTCCTGCATTTTCACATGGACGCCGACGCCTTGAGAGGCATGCTCGGAAAATGGATCAGCAAAGGCAAAGTCAAGCAAACTGCGGCCGGCAGCGCTTGCGGCAGCGGCGGTTGCTGCAAATGCGATCCGCTGTTGACCGAAATCTACGAATGGGTGGATTGAACGGTTAGCGGGAGATTGTCCCGCCAACCGGAGGCTTACTTACTCTCTGCAAGCCAGCCCTGCAAAGCTTCAATTAATTCCTGAGCCTGCTTTTCGCTGGAAATATTGAACTTGGATTTTTGTTGGTATTCGCCGTTGCGTTTTTGGTAGCGGCGGATGCTGAAACGGTCCTGGCTGTATTGATTTTTGGCCGGTTCCCAGTCCTGATAACGGAAAATCACAGTGGCCCAGGCGCCTTTGCTCAGGATCTTCTTGTCCAATTCCTTGACGGTCTCGACGCCGCCATCTTCGTAACGAATAGTTAAATCTTCGACGTTTTCAGTCATAAAGTTCTCAACGAGTTTTAAAGCCGGCGCGCAGTCTACCACCGCAATGGTGCCGCCTGCAAAATACCGTCGGCTATCAATGCGTAATGAACTCGCCGAAAGCGCGACTGCCCTCCCCCGTATTGATGGTATCCACCACCTGCAAGGTTTTGGCGTCGATGACCGAGACATTGTTATCGAACCAATTGGCGACATAAATATGCCTGTCGTCCGGGTGCGCGCTAATGCCTTCCGGCTTGTCGCCGACCGGAATCACGGCAACTTGTTTCAAGGTCGCGGTATCGACGACCGAGACGGTGCTGTCGTCCTGATTCGTCACGAACAACAAACCGTCGCTATTGGCCAGCGCCACAGCGTAAGGTCGGGCGCCAACTTTAACCGTGGCCAGCCGTTTCAGGCTGCGTGCGTCCAACACGGTAACATCGTCGCTTTCCACATTGGCCGAATACAAACGCTTGCCTTGGCTATCCACTGCAATCCCGAACGGATGAGCGCCGACTTTGGTGGTGTTGCGGATGGTCAATTTGCGTAAATCGATTTGGGAAATGGAATCGTCTATCCGGTTGGCGACATACAGCCAGCGGTTATCGGGGCTGACGGTCATGCCCGACGGCGATTTACCAACAGTAATGGTTTTTAACCGAGTGAAATCCTTGCTATCGAACACGGCCACCGAATTCTCATACCAGTCGGCAACAAAAATTTGCTGGCCCTTGCGGTCAGTTGTGATGCCCAACGACGCGCCGCCGACTTTAACGTTTCGCAACTTGGTCAGTTTGTCGCCGTCCAGCACGGCAAAGCCACCGCCCTCCGGCGTGCTGACGTAAATTTGTTTCAATAGCGGGTTTATCGCCACGCCGGCCGGTTTGCCTTCGACTTTGATCGTTTCGATGACGCTACGGTTTTGGGTATCGATCACCGAGACCGAATTATCCAGTTGATTGGTGATAAAGGCACGCGGATTGGCGTGAACCGGCATCGCGGCGATAGCAAATAAGCAAACAGCCTTAAACCTGAATCTGGACATGAACAAAATGGGGGTGGGAGGAAAATGGTTCCCGGCTCAAGGCCGGGAACGGGGATAAAGCCGATTAACGTTTGATATCGATTTCGACGTGTGCAGCCGCGGAGCCGGCTTTTTTGGACAAGGCTTCCAGGCCGGTTTTCAACACGTTGCTCACCGCTTTGTCGGCGGCTTCTTCGTTTAACTCTGCCGGCGGGTTGTTGTTGACGTAAGCGCGGTAGTAAGTGGCAACCCACTCGACTTCGGTCTTGCCGCCTTTGTCAGTGACTTGCAATTCGGCCGCATAGTTACCAACCGGCAATACCGGCAACGGCTCGTCCTGGCCGGCATGTTTGATAGTGCCGGTGTTGCTCATTTCGGTGATTTTGTATTTGTAGCTCATTTTGGCGGCATCGTAGGCTTTCAATTCCTCGGTGATGGTACCGCCGTTAGCCAAAGTCAGCGTGCGCACCGCGCCTTTGTCGTTGCTGCCGCTACCTTTCACGCTTTTGATGCTCGGATGCCAGGACATGTCGTCGTAGTTTTTGATCAAATCCCATACTTTCGCCGCGGGTGCGTCGACGGTCACGGTAGCGGTCATTTTCGCTCTGACGGGGCCGTGGGCATTGGCTAAGCCGGCGAACATCAGCAAAACGGATGAAACGAGTAGCGAGGTTTTTTTCATAACACTTTCCTATGAAGGTCACATAAAATAGAGCGGGCGATTATAGAATAATTTTCCGCCGCCAGTATCCGCAAAAGCGCGTTTGCGGAAATTTTCCCGACCGCCCTCCTCCCGGTTCCACTCATGACTTCAACCACATTTTTCTGGCACGACTACGAAACGTTCGGCGCCGATCCGCAACGCGACCGGCCGTGCCAATTTGCCGGAGTCCGCACCGATACCGACTTCAACCTCGTCGGCGATCCGATCATGCTTTACTGTCGGCCGGTCGACGATTATCTGCCGCATCCGGAAGCCTGCCTGATCACCGGCATCACGCCGCAACTGGCGGCGGCGCAGGGTGTCTGCGAGGCGGCATTCGCCGAAACGATCCACGACGCCCTGTCTCAGCCCGGCACCTGCGGCGTCGGTTACAACAGCATCCGCTTCGACGACGAAGTCACCCGCAATCTGCTCTACCGCAACTTCTTCGATCCCTACGCCAGAGAGTGGCAAAACGGCAATTCGCGCTGGGATTTGATCGACGTGGTCCGCGCCGCCAGAGCCTTGCGCCCGGAAGGCATCGAATGGCCCGATAAGGAAGACGGCCTGCCCAGTTTCCGTTTGGAGGACTTGACCCAAGCCAACGGCTTGTTACACGACGCCGCGCACGATGCCTTGTCGGACGTGTACGCGACGATCGCGATTGCAAAGCTGGTCAAACAAAAGCAGCCCAAGCTGTTCGAATACCTGATCAACCACCGCCATAAAAGCCAAGTGTCGAATCTGCTGCGGCTCGGTAGTTTTACGCCGCTGGTACATATTTCCGGCCGCCTGCCGTCGCGCAACCACTGCTTGGCGGTGGTATTGCCGCTGGCGCAGCATCCGACCAATAGCAATGAAGTCATCGTTTACGACCTTGCCGTCGATCCGGAACCCTTATTGGCGCTGTCTTCGGAAGAGATCAAACAGCGCTTGTTTGTGGCTAACACGGACTTGCCGGAAGGAACGGTGCGGATTCCGTTGAAAACTGTCCACATCAATAAATGTCCGGTGTTGGCGCCGATCTCCGTGCTGAAACCGGCCGACCGGGAACGCTTGCAACTGGATTTGGCCCTGCATGATCGGCACTTAAAACAAATTCAGGCAGCACCGGCCCTGGACGCCAAATTCGCCGAGGTGTTCAGCCGCCGCAACGACGACACGAAACCCAGCGATCCGGATTTGATGATCTATAGCGGCGGCTTTTTCAGCCAGCGCGACAAGTCTCTGTGCCAACGGCTGCGACAAGCCGACCCCGCGAGCTTGGCCGATTTCGAATCCGAATTCGAAGACCTGCGTCTGCCGGAAATGCTGTTTCGCTACCGCGCCAGAAATTACCCGGACACATTGACCCAGGAAGAGCGCCGGCAATGGTCGGCGTTTTGCCGCGACCGGCTGGAACGGGAAAGCGCCGGTTACATGGGCTTGGCGCAGTTCCGGGAAAAAATCAACGCCTTGCGCGCCGATAGTGGCCAGAATCACACGCTACTGGACGCTCTGGAAAATTATGCCGACCAGTTGGCCGCAAAACACCATGTTTGATGCCGGCTTATACCGTATAATGCCGACCATTTGAGTAAATTTCGACCGAGGAATCATGAGCATCACACTGTCCGACCGAGTTAAAGCGGTTAAACCCTCCCCTACCCTGGCCATCACCGCCAGAGCCGCCGCGATGCGCGCTGCCGGTAAGGACATTATCGGCCTGGGCGCCGGCGAACCCGATTTCGATACGCCGGACCACATCAAAAACGCCGCAATCCAGGCCATTAACTCCGGATTTACCAAATACACCGCCGTGGACGGTACCGCCGGCCTGAAAAAGGCCATTATTGCCAAATTCAAACGCGACAACGGCCTGGAATACCAAGCCAAACAAATCTTGGTATCTTGCGGTGGCAAACAGAGCTTCTTCAACCTGGCGCAAGCCCTGCTCAATCCCGGCGACGAAGTCATCATTCCTGCGCCGTATTGGGTCTCGTATCCGGACATGGTGTTGCTCGCCGACAGCGTACCAGTGATTATTGAAACCGGCCAAAGCCAGGGTTTCAAAATCACGCCGGACCAATTGCGCGCGGCGATCACCCCGAAAACCCGCTTGCTGGTGATCAACAGCCCGTCCAACCCGACCGGTGCGGCATACAGCTTGGATGAATTAAAAGCCTTGGGCGACGTATTGCGCGACTATCCCGAGATTTTGATCGCCACCGACGACATGTACGAGTTGATCCTGTGGAACAAAGGCCAATTTGTCAACATACTCAACGCCCACCCGGATTTTTACGACCGCACCATCGTCTTAAACGGTGTCTCCAAAGCCTATTCCATGACCGGCTGGCGCATCGGTTATGCCGCCGGCCCGGCCGACTTGATCGACGCGATGTGCATCATCCAGTCGCAAAGCACCTCCAACCCGACCTCGATTTCGCAAGTCGCCGCCGAAGAAGCCTTGAACGGCGACCAAGGCTGCATCGATACCATGATGGTCGAATTCAAGAAACGCCACGATTATGTCGTCGCCGAATTGAACAGCATCGACGGCATTGAATGCTTGTCGACCGACGGCACCTTTTACGTATTCCCCAACGTCGAAAAACTGTTGGCGCGTCTGGACGGCATCAACGACGACCTGGAGTTCGCCGAATTTTTGATCGAAAAAGCTGGCGTCGCCCTCGTGCCAGGCTCTGCGTTTGGTTGCCCCGGCCATATCCGCATTTCCATCGCCACCAGCATGGCCAATCTGGAAAACGCACTGGCAAGGATCAAGCAAGCAATTTAAGCCGATACTGCATCGGGCGCCGGGAGTGCCAAGTTTCGATTGACAATTCCCGACATTGCTTTAGAATTCGCGGCCTTCCAACACATGTTCGGAAAGCCTCGGTGGCGAAATAGGTAGACGCACGAGACTTAAAATCTCGCGACCGAAAGGTCGTACCGGTTCGATTCCGGTCTGAGGCACCATATAAAGATTTCAGAATGTCTGAAATCATCCAAAAACCCGCAAGTTTCCTGGCTTAGCGGGTTTTTTTATGTCCAATGCAATCCAACAAAAACTAGTGACATTCGCCCAAAGTAGTGACATTAGTAGTGACACCGGCTAAAGTGATATTCACAGTGTCACTTTTTTGGTGGTTCACAATGGCGGAAAAACTCAATAAAGACCCGGTATACAGGGCCGCAAAGCCCAAAGAAAAAGATTACACCATCAACGACGGCGGCGGATTAGCGTTGCTGGTCAAAACCAACGGCACCAAGCGATGGATTTTTATTTATCGTTTTGAAGGTAAACAAAATCGCTTAGGGTTCGGCACCTATCCGGATACCAGCTTAGAGAATGCGCGACGTAAGGCGGAAGAAACCCGCCAACAAATTGCCAACGGACTCGATCCGGCGCAAGTCCGGAATCAGTCCAAACAAGCCAAACAATCGGCCAAGCAAAACGCAGATCGAATCAAAGCAGGTTTGCCCATTTTGGACAGCTTTGCTGACGTAACTGGCAAGTGGCTGGACTCAATCGCCAATCAAAATAGCGAGGGTACGCTGTTCAAAAAACGGAGCCGGCTCACTACCTGGATATTTCCAGTCATCGGCGACAAGCCCATAAACGCAATAAAATCCGCCGAAGTGTTGGCAGCACTAAAACCCCTAATTGAAGCGGGCAAACTGGATACAGCTCATCGACTGCGGGCAGAAATCAGCGCAATCTTTGCCTATGCTATTGTTCACAACCTGGCCGATTACGATCCGGCGCAACCCGTCGCCAAACAAATACCCGCACAAAAGGTAAAACACCGGGCAGCAATTATCGACCCCAAGCAAGTTGCGCAATTGCTACGGGATATTGGCAACTATCAAGGCACCTTCGTTGTGCAGTCGGCTTTTCGGTTATCTCCCCTACTCTTTCAGCGCCCCGGCGAAATCCGGAAAATGTTGTGGTCTGACATTGATTTGGTTACCAAGGAATGGCGGCCTTTCATATCTAAAACCGATTTCCACCATATCGTTCCGCTACCTACCCAAGCCGTAGCTATTCTGGAATCGATCCAGCCTTTAACCGGTGGCGATAAGTACGTTTTTCCTTCCAGTCGCGGCAATGGGCGCCCCATGTCGGAAAACACTATCATGGCGGCGTTGAAATCGCTTGGTTACGACTCCGACGTTATGACAGCGCATGGATTCAGAACCACTGCCTCAACGCTGCTGAATGAACAGGGGTGGAGTCCGGACGCTATCGAGCGGCAACTGTCGCACGCGCCAAAGGATAAGGTAAGAGCCGTGTATAACCGGGCGCAATATCTGGAAGAACGGCGGCGCATGATGCAAAGCTGGGCGGATTACCTGGACAGCTTGAAGGCTGGCGCGCAAGTCTTGCCGTTTAAGCAGGCAAGCTAAGCCGTTATAACCGAATTTAACCGGATAGCCCGACGGGGCAATAAGCGGGATTCGTCCCCCGTTTCCGGTTAATGCTATCTGGACGCGTTACATTTTGACGAGGTGTTGATTGAAAAAACCAAATGGAGTACCGGAATGGTTTAATCTTGAAAATTATAGTGACGTGCCTTTTCTATCCGCCTATGAATGGTATGTTAATCTTTATAAAAGGATGATTTTTTATCCGCTTAAATCCAGGTACGGAACCGAAAGTCCGCCGTGCCAAAAAATAGTAGAAACAATAAAAACAAATCCAGTAATAAAGGGAGGTCAAATAACTCCTTATATTAGTAAAGAAACTATATCCCCCTTCAGTAATGATGACGTACTTAAATTATTCAGACAGCTAGAAGAAAACGCACCACCAAGTTTCACGGATTATATAAGGCGCAGCAAAAATTCACTTGAAATAGTAGATGCTAACGAAGAGCTAGAGTTGTTTTTACAAGATCATTTTTATTCCACGTGGTATTACGACAAAGCTTTTTTGCTTGTAAATCTGCATGCCACTGATGAACATATAATGGAAGACTTTAAAAACTGGCTGATCAAGACTCGGGAGAGTAGTTCAAAGAAATCTGCCAAGAAGGCCTTTACTGAAATTGATTTTAAGGAATGGACTGAATATAAAATATTACCTTTTATTGATTTGAAAATATGGGGCGAAATTTCAGGTCATAGGCTAACCAATTCAGTTGTTGGCAATCTCCTATTTCCAGAGGAGCCTGAGATAGACACCACTGAAAGAATACGTAGGACAACAAAACCTAAAGCAGAGCGCTTATTGAATAGTTCAATAATCGATGCTTTTGGTGTTCAGGTTCGAAAGGACTTGAACTGAAAAAACGACACAAAAATCAACATTTTTTATGCCGGCGTTAGCTTCGGCAAATTATATGCCGGCAGAATAACTAGCGTTTTTAAGCCCTTCTAATGGAGAAATATCTGCATATAATGCCTTAGCCATATCCCACACGAGCCAAAGGAGGCTTACACGATATGGCAACATCTAATCCAGCTTCACAAAACCAACAAACCGCCATTATTCTTGGCTATCTACGAATCTGGCAAATCGTCGGCGACCGCAAACGCGGCATTGAACCGTTATTACCGGTTGGCCGTTCAACGTTCTTGGCCGGCGTTAAATCCGGCAAATATCCCAAACCCGTTAAATTAGGCAAGCGAACCACCGCTTGGAAAAAAGCCGATATTCTGGCTTTACTGGATAGCGTGGACGGTGCAGCATGAAAGCGTTAGCTAAAACAGGCGCGGAAAACCAAACCGCCGACAGTTCAATCCATTTGATTATTCACGGCAGCAGTAATCAGCTTTGCGTCGATAGCCGCGACATTGCCAAGGAGTTTGGCCGGCAGCATAAAAACGTACTGCAAACCCTGGATGATTTGCTGGCAGATGGCACCCTTTCGCGGCTTGAATCCAAGCCACGAAATTACCAAAAGCTAGGACGAGAATACCGCTGTTTTGAACTCAACGAAGCGGGATTTTTGAAGGCGATGCCTTTCATCGGCGGTCGGAAATCGCGCGAAGGTCAAAAGCGATTGGTCGACGAATTTTTGCGGGTACGTCGCCAACTCGACCGCCAAGCCAAAGAACGCGAAAGCCTGGCCTATCAGGTGGCGCGTTTATCCGGCAAGGATAGTCGCGGTATTCTGGCCGATGCCATTCAACAGTTTGCCGACTATGCCCGCAGCCAAGGCAGCCAGAATGCCGAACGCTATTTTGCCAACATCACCCGGACGGTTTACAAGGCATTGCTGATTATCGAGCCACAGGCGACGGAAATCCGGGAATTATTGACCGCGGTGCAACTGAAAACCCTGGAACTAGCCGAACTGACCGCCGCCCAGACCTTGACCGAGGGCATGGAAAACCAACAGCCCTACAAAGCCATTTACCAAGCCGTGAAAGCGGCCCTGGATGGCATTGTCGGCGCTAGGGTTAAGATTCTGGGCGGTTAGGCATGGCGGCAAAGCTGAGGAAAAAGGCTTATATCGCCCAGGATGTAGACATGATCCGCTCTGCCGCTTACCTGGATTTAAGCGGCAATGCGGTGAAATTGCTTATCCTGATGCAAACCCATTGGCGTATGTATGAACCCGTCGCCTACAGCATCAGCGAGGCCCAGAAACGCATTGGTTGTTGCCGCGGCAAGGCGCACGAAGCTTTTCGAGAACTGGAAAGCCACGGCTTTATCAAGCTGATGCTGGAAGGCCATTTCAGCAAGCAATTAGCGCGACGCTGGCGGCTGACGTTTCGGGAATTCAACGACCACAAGCCGACCGATGAATGGAAGCAGTGGAAAGTAACTCAGTGAGTTTGGCTATCCGATTCATTCAGAAATTGTATGTAATATTTTTGTTTGTTATTGATGATGGACAAATAAAAATCAGGGATAGATGTAACAAAGTTTATTCGATATTCTTGAAAAATATAATTCCCGATAAGGTCAGAAAAATTTATTGTATCTGGAAATCCATAGCATTCAAGCATTGCACCGTCACGTAACCATCTAGCATAAGTTTCTAGGCTGCCGTCCTTGTTTGCTTTTAATAATTCATTCATTGATCTTGTATGTGCTGTTATTGGAACAACCTCGTCCATTTTCACCTTGAAAGCAAGAATAGGATAGAACCACAAATGCACCACCTTATTAGTCTTATCTATTCGAAGCACAACACACCAGTCCAATGCTGTCGCTGTAATTGGCTTGAATTTTATATGTTCAAAAAGGTAAATAAGGACTATTAGAGTAAGAATCGATATCAGGGTATTAGCATCCATAAGAATTCAGTTATTTTGTCAGTAAAAATTGATTTGCTTGTTCACTATATGAACACTTCGTGCCGTATGGTGAACAAGTCATGCCGTATAGTGAACAGGTGTTCATAATATGAACGCAAAACGCCAACAATCAATAACTTAGCTTATCGAAAAATAGGCGTTAGTGTTCACTATGCGGGATGTACCTATTATTTACCATCTGCCCCGGCTCGATTCAGCTCGAAAAAAGGGCAGAAAACCGGCTACAGCAGCACGGCGGCGGAAAATTGGCTGAATAACCTAACTTGCCCGGCTACTCCGGCGAAGTGATAAAGCCGTGAGTTTACCCCGAGGCCTGCACGAAAAATGGCAAGGTTGTAGCAAGGCTTACTTGGTATCCAAAAAATGGTAACCAGGCTAGTAACCACCAAAATCGCCGATTTTCGGCCAGCGTACTTATGATGACACCTGAACTACGAAAGCGGCATAAAGCCTATTGCCGGCGCCAGAATGCCATCTTTGCCGCATGGCGCGCGCGCAGCTATCAGTATCCGCCCCCCGTTCGCGAACCTTTCCCCGCCGAGTTTCGCGATATGACTTGCGGCGCCAAAACCCGAGCCGGCACACCTTGCAAGCAAAAAGCTATTTTCGCAAATGGCCGCTGCAAATGGCATGGCGGATGCAGTACCGGCCCCAAGACCGAAGCCGGCAAAAAGCGGGCGGCTTTGAATGGTAACCGACCGAAGCAAAAGCGAAGTCATACCGGTGGATAAAACACCAGTTTCAACGGCAACGAGGAGTAACGACAATGGCCGCATCCAGCTTTAAAACATCCGCCGAATATCAACGGGAACGGCGAGAACACAACCGCCAGCGCGGCGTGCGTCGGCTGGATATTGAAATCGACGCAAAGCTAATGGCAAGGCTACAACGAGAACTTGCCGACTATGGCGCGGCCACGCATCCGGGCGCGGCGCTGGTGGAGTGGTTGGGCGATGTGCTACCGGAATAAAATGCGATAAGTTAGAAACGCGGCAGCTAACAAAATAGGGTTCGCAATGCCCCTGTAAGCGGCATTCCGCTTACCTTTTGGCGTTCACGATAGTACGCAAGAAAGTACGCACGAAGTACGAACCAAATACAACACAGTAACCCAGGCGCGGCGCGGCCTTGAACGGCAAACGCAACAGCAGTCCGCAGCATAAAATGCCGCAGGGTTCCGCTCAGTTCTCAGACCAGTCAGTTCACTAAGTCCTTGCTAAATCAAAGGCTTAATAGGTCTAATGGCTCGCCTCCCTATCAGATAGGAATCGAACTCGTAGACTATTGGAATAGAACCGGTAGCGTTGCAAAAACATCCGGTTGGATCAAGGAGAGCAACAAGTAAAACTTAAAGTAGTGACACCATTAGTGACATTGTGAATTTTCAACAAATCAATGTATAGCTAATACAGTCACTTATACAGAAATATGAGTCCGGTCTGAGCACCAAATCCAAGAACCCGCAAGCTGTAAAGGCTTAGCGGGTTTTTTGTTGCGCCGCGATTTCCTCGGTATAGCCCAACAAGTTACCCCAAGTTCTTTTCTTGCCAGGGTCCACCAACCGTTGCCAATCACTTTGCGGTAGCGATTATCTATGGTCTACACTTCGCTTCATCTAACTAGAGAACTACAGCGATGAGTGACGAGAAACACCTTTCCACAGAGCCGGCCCCAAAA
>NZ_PPPU01000061.1 GCF_006483455.1 Methylomonas koyamae | reverse complement strand
CCTATTGGACATTTACGACCGGTACGGCCAACGACCAGGAAGCACCAATAATCAGCGGACAAAACATCCAAGACGGCGCGACCGGCATCGCGGTGAACAGCAAACTGCGCTTCGTACTCGACGAAGCGGTCAGTCCGTTCAGTCTATCCGGCAGCGTGCATTTGCAACTCAACGGTGTCGAGGTGGCGGGCACTGCCGTACTGGGCAGCGACAACCGCACCATCACCTTTACCCCCAGCAGCGCGTTGGCGGTTAACACCGAGTACAGCATTGTCCTGGACGGTCTGTACGACTATATCGGCAACCGATTGGCCGCGGTCACCAGCCGCTTCACCACTTCCAGTTCGGCTGCCGCCGACACCACAGGCCCGAGCGTCGTCATTACCCCGGCGAGCGGCAGTACCGGCGTCAGCGCGACAGCGCCGATCGTCTTCAGCTTTAACGAAGAGATCGATAGCACCAGCCTGGACAGCGGCATCTATGTCCAAGCCGACGGCTTCAGCGGAAATGTGGCCGGAACCCTCAGCCGTAACGGCAGCATCGTGACGTTCACCCCGTTAGTAGCCTTCCCCGGTAACACCCGGATCTGGGCCTATGCCAATGGCGTACAGGACATTGCCGGCAACAGCAGCGGCTATCGCTACAGCTATTTCAACACCGGCACCGGTGGCGACACCGTCGCACCGCAACTGGTGTCCATCACCCCGAACGACGGAGCGATGGACGTGTACGGCAACAACCCGATCGTGCTGAGTTTCTCCGAATCCCTGAACCGGAGCACCGTCAACAGCAACAGCGTCGGCCTGTTCGTCAACGGCAACATCGTCAGGCCGTCGATCAGCTTCTCCGGCGACAACCGCACGGTGACGTTGAACTACAACCTGCCGGCCTCCAGCGTCGTGACGGTCCTGCTGACCAACGACATCAAAGACCTGAGCGGCAACCGCTTGGCCGATGCCGCCAAAGTCTTTGCCACCGCGGCGGATGTCGACACGGCACGGCCGAGTATCGTCACGGCCTTGCCTGGCAATGGCGCTTACAACGTGCTGTCGAAAAACAAAATTGTGCTGTACAGCAACGAAGCGCTGAAAGCCAGCAGTTTGCCAGCGGCATTACACGTCTCGCAAAACGGCGTGTTGATCAAAGGCACCCCGCAATTGCTCGGCGACGGCCGGACCCTGGTCTTTACGCCGGAACAGCCGTGGGCGAAAGCCGCCTACATCGAAGTGTTCCTCGACAGCACCGCGCAAGACCAAAGCGGCAATGCCTTGAACAGCTTCCATAGCCAATTCCGGATTGAAGAAGATCCGGCGCAGAAGGCACCGTATGTGATTGCGACCGGCTGGAGCGGCAGCAAACTGAATCCGGTATTGGACTTGCAATTCAACGAAGCGCTAGACCCGGCCAGCGTCAGCAACAGTACGTTCGCGTTGCGGTACTACTACTACGGGGCCGAAATCCCGACAACGGTGAGCCTGCTGAAAGGTAACCGCGTAGTACGCCTGCAACCGACCGAATTGCTGCAGACTAACCGTGGCTATCAAATCGGCATTCGTGCCGGCGTCAAAGACGCCAGCGGCGTGGCAGCGACCTACAACAGCGATTACGTCTACTACTATTCGACGGCGGCGGACGCCTTGGAGGATACGGTAGCGCCGAAAGTCACGGCGCTGAGTCCGGCTGATGGGGCGACTAGTGTCGGCATCAACAACCGCATCTCGATGCGCTTTGACGAGTCCGTGAATCCGATCAGCTTCTTAAGTGACGATCCCGACCTGCCGCTGGCGCAAGTGCCGAACTACAACGCGTCGACCTACTCGTTGAATTTCAGCGACAGCAACCGGCAAGTGACCTACATCCCGCACGAGCCTTGGCCGGCGGACAGCGACGTCACGGTAGCGGTGGACAAAGCCGAAGACTACGCGGGTAACTTGGTCACGCCGTTGAGCCACACCTTCCATACCGCCAACGGCCCGGATACCACGGCGCCGGCGGTAGTAGAGTGGAGCATGGCTGCGAGCGCGACTGACGTACCGGTCAATGCCGTACTCAAAGTCCGTCTGAACGAAGCCATCGATCCGGTGTCGGTCACGGACAGCAGTTTCTACCTGTACGACTACACCACCGGAGCCCATGTAGCGGCAACCCGGAGTCTGAGTGACGACGGCCGAACCTTGATCTTGGTACCGGAACAGGCGCTGGCCGTCAGTCGCAACTACCGACTCTACGTCTCCTACGTCCAGGACATGAACGGCAACAGCGAGTACGACAATCGCTATTTCACCACAGCGATCGCGGCCGACAACACCGCGCCGCAGGTTAGCGCGTACAGCGTGGAGGCCGACCAAGCCAGCGTTCCGACGAACGGAGTCTTGCAAGTGCGGTTTGACGAGCCGGTGAGCGGTTTGAGTCTGGGTGGAGTGGAACTGCGCAAAGGCGGCGACGTGATCGCGGTGACGCGGGAACTGAGCGGGGATCGGAGAACGCTGACGCTGAAATTGCAACAGCCGTTACAGCCGAACACCGGCTACAGCCTGCATGTCGAAGGCGTGGAAGACCTGAGCGGCAACGTATTGGCGAGTGCCGAGGACAGAAGCTTCACCACCGGTGCGGGAGCCGACCTGCAAGGCAACGGTCTGGCGCAATACAGCCCGGCGAACG
>NZ_PPPU01000060.1 GCF_006483455.1 Methylomonas koyamae | reverse complement strand
GCGGCCTTTGTTCATTGTTTCATCCCATTCGTTGCGCGGGATCGAATCGTAGACGATGCCGGCGCCGGCTTGAATGTGTAAAGTTTGGTCCTTGATCACGGCGGTACGGATCGCGATGGCGGTATCCAGGTTGCCGGACCAGGAAATGTATCCGACCGCACCGGAATAAATGCCGCGTTTGACCGGCTCCAGTTCGTCGATGATTTCCATCGCCCGAATCTTTGGCGCGCCGCTGACGGTGCCGGCCGGAAAGGTCGCCGCCAACACGTCGAAGGCGTTCTTGCCGTCCTGCAATTCGCCGGTGACGTTGGAAACGATGTGCATCACGTGCGAGTAGCGCTCGACGATCATCTTGTCGGTGAGTTTGACGCTGCCGATTTTGGCGACCCGACCGGTATCGTTGCGGCCCAAGTCGATCAGCATCAAGTGTTCGGCGATTTCTTTCGGATCGGCCAGCAGTTCCTGTTCCAGCGCCAGATCCTGTTCGTGGGTTTCGCCACGGCGGCGGGTGCCGGCGATCGGCCTGACCGTGACTTCGTTGTCTTCCAGCCGCACCAGAATCTCCGGCGAGGAGCCGACCACATGCAAATCGCCCAGGTTCATGAAAAACATGTACGGCGACGGGTTCAGGCAACGCAGTGCCCGATACAAATCCAGCGGCGCGGCATTAAACGGAATCGACATGCGCTGCGACAACACCACCTGCATGCAGTCGCCGTCGGTGATGTATTGTTTGACTTTCAGTACCGCGTCTTCGTAGCCCTGCTGGGTAAATCCGGAGACGAAATCGGCTTCGTTGACCTGTTTTCCGGCCGCGTGCGGTTGCGGGTGGGCGTGCGGCTTGCGCAATTTTTCCACCAGTCGGTCCAGCCGGGCCTTGGCATTATGATAGGCGTTGTCCTGGGCCGGGTCGGCGTGAGTCAATAGCAACATTTTGCCGGACAGGTTGTCGAACACCAGCAAATCCTGCGACACCATCAACAGGATATCCGGCGCGCCGATAGGATCGGGTTTGCCGCTGGGTTGCAGGCGCGGCTCAATGTAACCGATGGTTTCGTAGCCGAAATAACCGACCAGGCCGCCGTTAAAGCGCGGCAGGCCGGGCACATCCGGCACTTTGTATTGCTGGCGGAATTCCTCTATCCACTGCAACGGTTGCTGGTGCTGGAACACCTGAGCCTCGGCACCGTCGTTTTCGACGGTTATGCTCTGACCGCTGATTTTGATCCGGGTATGACAGGGCAGGCCGATGATCGAATAGCGCCCCCATTGTTCGCCGCCGTGTACCGATTCGAACAGATAAGAATACGCGCCGTCGGCCAGCTTGAGATAAGCGCTGAGCGGCGTGTCCAGGTCGGCTAAAACTTCGCGCCAGACCGGGATGCGGTTATAGCCTTGTTGGGCGTAGTCGGCAAA
>NZ_PPPU01000059.1 GCF_006483455.1 Methylomonas koyamae | reverse complement strand
AAGCTTGGTTATTGCGCTTTGCGCTGGGGCTTATTTGATTTTCAACAGCTCTTTGCCGTCGCTGGAGAAGTGGCAAATACCGGCAGCGAAGTAGGTGCACTCTTCGGATTGGTCGAGTTTGGCACCGTTGGGGGTAAGATGAACTTTGACGGTGCAGGAACGCGCTTCGCCTTCGATATGCTTTTTCAAGACCAATTCATTCTCGCCGGCCGCTTTGGCATCACCTGTAATCTGCGCGGAACAGGCGTGTTTGCCCACTTCATCCGGATTCGGTTCGAAATCCACATCGGCGGTTACGCTGTATTCGTTGCCCAGTTTGGTGATTTTCAAATGCTGAACATGATTGCCGTCGCGCAAGATGTAATGGTCGGTAGCAGCAAACGCAGAGCCGGACGCCAGTAGAGCGGCGGCCAAAATCAAACCTTTTTTCATGGTGTAACCTCATCTTTTTTTAAAATTATTCAAGCTGTGGCGTAATCGGACCGGTTTATGGGTCAGCAAACCGGCGCAACGCTTGAGCGGAAAGCCCTGGCGATTGTACCGCACGGTTTGGCATAACCAAAAGCTGGAAAACCCAGGCTGCGGCAGCCGATGCAGGAAACGCCGTCTGGCCGCGGGCGGGCATTCCATGAAACCCCCGGCGTTTTATGCCATAATCCGCCCTCATTTTTTCCGGCCGATTTTCCCCATGTCCAAGCGAAAAATCTTAGTTACCAGCGCCTTGCCTTACGCCAACGGCCCGATTCATTTGGGCCATCTTGTGGAGTACATACAGACCGATATTTGGGTGCGTTTTCAAAAACAACGCGGCCACGACTGCTTTTATGTCTGCGCCGACGACACCCATGGCACGCCGATAATGCTCCGCGCCGACAAGGAAGGCATCACTCCGGAACAGCTGATCGCCGACGTCGAAAAACAACACCGCGCCGATTTCGCCGAATTCGGCGTCGCATTCGACCATTACCACAGCACCCATTCGCCGGAAAACCGGGAGTTTTCGGCCTTGATTTACCAGCGTCTGCGCGCCGGCGGCCATATTAGCCAACGCAGTATCACCCAGGCCTATGACCCGGTGAAAAACATGTTTCTGCCGGACCGTTTCATCAAGGGCGAATGCCCTAAATGCGGCGCGCCGGATCAATATGGCGACAGTTGCGAAGCCTGCGGCGCTACGTATTCGCCGACCGAGCTGAAAAACGCCGTTTCCGCCATTTCCGGCGAACGGCCGATCGAAAAAGAATCGGAACATTACTTCTTCGAATTGGGCCATTTCGAGCAAATGTTGCGGGAATGGACCACCGCCGGCCACTTACAGTCGGAAGTTGCCAACAAAATGGCGGAATGGCTGGAAAACGGCTTGCAACAATGGGATATTTCCCGCGACGCACCCTATTTTGGGTTCGAGATACCCGATGCGCCGGGCAAATATTTCTACGTCTGGCTGGACGCGCCGATCGGTTACATGGCCAGCTTCAAGCATTTGTGCGACCGGCAGGGCTTGAACTTCGACAGCTTTTGGCAAAAGGACAGCGACGCCGAGCTTTACCATTTCATCGGCAAGGACATCATTTATTTTCATGCCTTGTTCTGGCCGGCGATGCTGACCGGCGCCGATTTCCGCACCCCGAGCGCTATCTTCGCCCACGGCTTCCTGACGGTTAACGGCGAAAAAATGTCGAAGTCGCGCGGCACCTTCATCAAAGCTCGCACCTATTTGGACCATTTGAATCCCGAATATTTGCGTTATTACTTCGCCGCCAAACTCAGTGCCGGCGTCGACGACATCGATTTGAACTTCGACGATTTCTGTCTGCGCGTCAATTCCGACGTGGTCGGCAAGGTCGTCAATATCGCCAGCCGCTGCGCCGGTTTTATCCACAAGCGTTTCGATGGTGTGCTGTCCGACACCTGCGCCGAACCGGCTTTGTTCCAGCAATTCGTCGATGCCAACTCTGCGATTGCCGAGCTTTACGAGCGGCGCGAATTCGGTAAGGCGATGCGGGAAATCATGGCGCTGGCCGACAAAGCCAATCAGTACATAGACGAGCAGAAGCCTTGGGTGATCGCCAAGGAAGAAGGCAAAGACGCCGAATTGCATGCCGCTTGCAGCATGGGCATCAACCTGTTCCGGATGTTGGTGGTTTATCTGCGGCCGGTGATTCCAACCTTGGCCGCCAACGCCGAGGGCTTTTTGAATATTCCGCCACAGGCCTGGCCGAACAAGGTCGAGCCGTTGCTCGGCCACAAAATCAACGCCTTTACGCCGTTGATGACCCGGGTCGAGCCGGACAAAATCGCCGCCATTGTCGAGGCGTCCAAGGAAAACCTGGAAAAAACGCCACCGGCCAAAGCCAAGCCGGCAAAGGCCGCATCTCCCGCGCCGGCCGCCGGCATCGACCCGATCGCCAGTCCGATTGAGATCGACGACTTCGCCAAAATCGATTTGCGCGTCGCTCGAATCGTCAAAGCCGAGTCGGTCGAAGGTGCTGAAAAACTGCTGCAACTGACCGTCGATTTGGGCAACGAAACCCGCAATATCTTCGCCGGCATCAAATCGGCTTACACGCCGGAACAACTGGAAGGCAAGCTCACCGTGGTTGTGGCCAACCTGGCGCCGCGCAAAATGCGTTTCGGCACCTCGGAAGGCATGGTGCTGGCGGCTGGTCCGGGCGGCAAGGATATCTTCGTGCTATCGCCGGATCAAGGCGCGCAACCGGGCATGCGGATTAAATAAAACCAAGCGCATGACGGCAATCGAAACCACGCTAGCCGACCGCATCGACGCCGTTCTGCCGCAAACCCAATGCGGCAAATGCGGCTACCCCGGTTGCCGGCCGTATGCGGAAGCCATCGGTAACGGCGAAGCCGATATCAATCAATGTCCGCCTGGCGGGGCCAAGGGCATCCAGTTGCTCGCCGACTTGCTTGGGGTTGACGTCAAGCCGTTGAATCCGGCATTTGGCATGGAACGCCCGCGGTTGGTAGCAGTGATTAACGAAGCCGAATGTATCGGCTGTACCAAATGTCTGCCGCCGTGTCCGACCGATGCCATCCTCGGCGCTAACAAGCATATGCACACCGTCATCACCGATTTATGTACCGGCTGCGAATTGTGCGTTGCTCCGTGTCCGATGAATTGCATCGCCATGGTCCAGGCAGCAAATCCCGAGTGGACGGCAGCAGATGCGGAACGTGCCCGCCTGCGCTATCAAGCGCGCAATCGGCGTATGGCCAGGCTGGAAGTAGAAAAAGCCGAACGCCAACTTCGGCAAAAACAGATGCTGGCAAAATTGAGATCGGCAAAAAATTCTGCGTAAGCGCAAGCGGTCCATGACTTTGCCGGCTTTTGCCCGTATAATTGCCGGCTGTAAATAAGGTCCCATAGCCGCTGCTAGATCGGGACTTGCCCGCCGGAAACGACAGTCAGCCGGTTTAGGGTTATAGAGAACGTCCAAGACCGTTTGACCAAAGTGACTGTAACGTTAGACCGCAAATCACTTGCGCCCGTAGCTCAGCTGG
>NZ_PPPU01000005.1 GCF_006483455.1 Methylomonas koyamae | reverse complement strand
TCGTCGCTAACGTCGAAGCAGTGCTTTAAACTACTAGGTCGTATGCCCCCCCTTGCCGGCTTGCCGGCAAGGGGATATTTGAATAGTAAGGTAAGGTGGAGAATATGAAAGACACTAAACTAGCCGCTGTCGCTTTTGTTGTATCGCTGCTCGCCGCGCCGTCCGTAGGGGCTGTTGATTACCCGGCGGCGGATTTTCAGCCGAAAGTTGTTTATCGCGATTCTTCTGTTGCCGAAGTGGCGCCTGCTGCGGCCAACTCTGCCGCCGCCGCGAGTAGCGCGGCTCCATGCGTTAACCAGACACAGCAATCCGAGGTCGATCCGAAATTTCCGGCTGCCAATTTTCAGCCCAAGATCGTCTACAGCGGCACGGGATCGTAGCGTTAATAACGGTTTTATGGCACTCTGTTAGTAGTGGTCCGCCGCAGTTGGTGTGTAGGTCGCAACATATAAAAATTATTACATTCAGGAGTATTCTCAAATGACAACAAGCAGTTTGATGAATAGCTTATTCGGCTTTTTATTCGACAAACCTACTGACGACGGTAGCTGGCTGGATGCTGATTCAAGCGTCGGCGATGCGCAACTGACCGGTGTTGCCCGTTATTTGCAAAAACTCGAACCGCCAAAGCCGGAAGTGGACGAAAATGGTGAGCCATTGACAGGAGTGGCCAAGTATTTGGCAATGCAACGGCAAGCTGAACAGGCAGCGCAGTCGGTCGTCGAGGCAACTGAGATTGAGGCGGTCGTTGAAGAAGTTGAAGAAATCGAAGAAGTGGCCGCGGAAATCGAGATTGAACCCGTGGCTGTCACTGTACCAACTGGCGTCGAGAAGTATCTTAGCCAGCAGGCCGACAATCCGGTGACTCGGGTTACCAAGTACTTGATCAAAGAATCGATTCAAGCCAAGTCCGCGCCTGTTACCGGCGTATCCAAATATGTCACCAAGCATGATCGCGAAGAGCCAGGGGTGACGGGGGTTGCCAAGTATGTGATCCGCCAGAATATGGCGCAGCAACCGGCAGTGACCGGAGTTGCCAAGTATGTGCTCAAAAAAGACCTTGCGGCTAAAGATGCGCCATCGGCAACTTCAGTGAGCAAGTATCTGGCTAAGCAAACCTTGGTAAACAAGGATGCGCCGATTGTCACTGGGGTTGAAAAATACTTGATGCGCCAGGAACGTCTGTTGAAAGAACAGGAGCCGGTAACCGGCGTGGCCAAGTTTCTGGCCGAGCAGGCGCTGGCAGCGAAAAAGGCTGCGGCAGCCGCGCTGGTGGCCCGTTACGTTGAGGCCGAAGCGAAATTACAAGCCGAGAAGGCGGAGGCCCTGATGAACCAATCGCAACAAGAAGAGTTGATTGCCGACCGTGAAGTGATTATCGAGGGCTCGGCCGTCGATCGCTATCTGGCGCGGCAGGCCGCGGCCCAGGAGAGTGCGCCGAAGCCGACCGGAGTGGCAAAATATTTGGCGAGACAAGTGCAGTTGCAAAGCCAGGCAGAGCCTCTTACCGGAGTGGCTCGTTACTTGGTAAAACAAGCAATTGCGGCCAAACAAATGCCAACACCTACGGGGGTGGCTAAATATGTCGCTAAACAACGCCTGACGGTCAATCCGGTTCAACCGCTCAGTTCGGTAGCCAAATACGTGGCAAAACATCACGCGGAGGAAAAGGCGGCCGGTGAGGTAACGGGGGTTGCCAAATACATGGCCAAGCAAGACGTCAGGCATGTGGAATCTGTCGGTCTTTCCGGCGTAGCCAAATACGTGGCGAAACAAGCGTTGAGCGATAGTGACACCGGCTTTGCCCGGACTACCGGCGTCGAAAAATATTTGCGCAAGCAAGCCTAAGTCTTGCGAGACGGCGAACCGGCATCTCCAGTGAGTTGCCGGTTTTTTTGTGCCCGCGGTCTTTTCGGTCGGTAGTCGGCGGTTGCCGATACAGCAGGCGAAAACTGTATTATTATGACCTACCGTAATTAGCCTCAGAGATTCCGATGCGCCTTTTAATTCGCTGCGTACCGTTTGTTTTCGCTCCCTTCGTCGCAGCGTGGGGGGCGCCGGATGAGCCGGCGCCGGTGCCCGAGCCGCCCGATTTGCCGGCGCCGGTGCAATCGGGCGAGGAAATGGAACCGGACATCACCATTATTCGCAAAGGTAAAGATACGATTCAGGAGTTCCGGCGTAACGGTAAACTGTACATGGTTAAGATTCAGCCCCAGGTCGGGCCGCCTTACTATATGCTCGATACCAACGGCGACGGTGAAATGGATGTGAAGAAGAACGACTTGGAGGACAACACCAACATCAATAAATGGACCTTGTTCGAGTGGGATTGGCCTTGATGATCCCGGTGCCCTTCACCAGATAGTCAGTTGGGCGCCGAGTGTTGTTAATCCGAAACTTTGAGTAGCCAGCCTTCTTCGGCGCTGCATTTTTCGAATTTCGCTTTCAAACTGACCGATACCCGGACGGTGGTATTTTTGATGTCAGCGGGCAATTTGCCTTTCACTAGATAAAACGTATCTTTATCCTCCACCGTTATCGGAACGGCTTGTTGCTTAATGCTAACGTGGATGTGGCCGGGGCCGTTGCTACCCGACGCGGCAAACGAAAATTCTGAGCCCGGCGCGACGCTGGACAGGTGTTCCGGTTTGATGCGGCTGACTTTGGCTCGGATACAGCCTGATTCGCTGGCATTGCCGCCATGGCCTATGTGGCCGGTCGATTGGCTCAAGCTCGGTTGGCTGAAACCGAGAGCCAAGATTGCCATCAGAATTTTTGAAATTTGCATGGTTCCCCCTTGATTCGATAGTAATTATTGCCAAGCGCCCTCGATTATAGGCTTCGGGATGGTAACTTAGAAGCGGAGGGAGTCATTGGCTGTCCCGGCGACGAGATTGATGTTTCTATGCAAATTGATTACATTGAAATTTGCTGTTTACGATCGGTTTTCATAACAATAAAACGATGAGGATGGAGGGGGCATGTATTTTTTAGCGAAGCTGTTCGGAATCTTAACCTTGGTTTGGTTTTACCTGACGGCAAAAAACCAGAATGCGCCGTTGCTTAACTGGTCGATCATCGGCTTGGTGGGGTATTGGCTGACTTGGTGGCTGGCCAAATTTTTCGTGCTGGAGCCCCTGTCTAAATTGGTTGCCAAACATTCGGTGATGGAAATGGTCTTGACCCAAGTGCCGGTAGCTTGTGCCGTAGTGGCGTGCATCTTGATTCGTAAGAGGTTGATAGCCAGTATTTCGGCAAATTAGAACGCTTGGATGCCTAACGTAGTGCTTGTCACCGGCGCGGCCCGGCGCATCGGCGCAGCTTGCGCTCGTATGTTGCATGCTGCGGGGTATAACGTAGTTTTACACTTTAAAAGTTCGGAGTCCGACGCAATAGCGCTGTGCGAGGCATTAAATAATCTGCGTTACGCTTCGGCGGTATCGGTCAAAGCCGATTTGCAGCGTGTAAGTGACGTCGAACGTTTGGCAACGGTGGCTGCGTCAACCTGGGGCGGGCTGGATGCGTTGGTGAACAGCGCTTCGGTGTTTTACCCGCAGCCGGTAGGTAAGGTGGTCGAACAGGATTGGGAGCAAGTCTTTGCCACTAACCTGAAAGCGCCATTCTTTTTGTCGCAGGCGTTGTTGCCTACCCTCAGAGCAAGGCGAGGCTGTATCGTGAATATCGCCGATATTCACGCAGAAACCGGCTTGCCTGGTTTTCCTGTCTATAGTATTGCCAAAGCCGGGTTGTTGGCGATGACGCGTTGTCTGGCCAAAGACCTGGCGCCTGAAGTCAGGGTCAATGCGGTGTCGCCTGGAGCTATTTTGTGGCCGGAACACGGTGGCAGTGAAGCAGAGCGTGCGGCGATCTTGAGTAAAATTGCGTTGGGCCGCCAGGGAGAGGCTGACGACATAGCCAAGGCGGTTAAGTTTTTGATTCAAGACGCCGGGTATATTACCGGTCAAACCATCAACGTTGACGGTGGGCGGAGTTTATACCGTTAGCGGAAATCAGTCCGGCTGCAGGCTTTTGATCTATGGGCCGGTTTCAAGCCTGAGAATTCACTGCCAGTTTTTTTTTGTTTGACGTCTTTTTTATCGAATTGGTGCCATAGCTCGGCATAGCTTTTTTGGGTATTGGGATGGGTCAAGTTAGGTGCGATTTCGGCCAACGGTTCCAATACGAACGCATATTTTTCGATTTCATCCCTTGGTATTTGCAGGCGACCGTCGTTGATGATTTCATCACCGTACAGTATCAAGTCCAAGTCCAGCGTTCTGGCGGAAAACTTTTGGCTGTCCCTGCTGCGGCCGTGGTCAAGTTCCACCTGCCTAAGTAATTTGGCGACGCTTTTGGCCGGCAGATCGGACTGAAACCCAATCACAAGGTTGTAAAAGCTGTCGCCGACGAAGCCGACCGGTTCGCTTTCGTAGATACTGGATACCGTTAGTTCGCCGAATAAGTCGCGCAGTGCGTTTAGGCTCGACGGAATATGGGTTTCCCTGTCGATGTTACTGCCGATGCTGATGTATCCGGTGGGCATGAGCTATCTTTGGCCGCGTTCGATGATAATGCCGACATCTCGAGCCCGACTGATGGCGCCTTTTTTGTTCAAGGTGATTTTTACCCAAGGAATTTGGAATTCGCCCAGCAGAATGTTGGCTATTTCTTCGATCAAGGTTTCCACCAGGTAAAATTCACTGCGTTCCACGAATTCCACTACCCGATCAGAGACGGTTTTATAGTCGAGGGCGTGGGCGATATCGTCGCTGGCTGCCGCTTTGCGGATGTCGAAGCCCATTTCGATGTCCAAGATAACTTTTTGCTTGATTTTCCGTTCCCACTCGTAAATTCCTATCACGGTGTCTATTTCGAGGCCGCCTAAAAAGATGATGTCCATCGTTGCTTTCCGGTTATTATATTTCGTAACAAAATCGCCGCAGTATCGAGTAAATGGCTGCGCTGTACAAGTATTGATATGAGGTTGTTTGAATGATGGAGTGGTTGTTGGTGCCGTTGGCCTATTTGGCCGGTTCGGTGTCGAGTGCGATTATTGTCTGTAAAATGATGGGCTTGGCCGATCCGCGAGAAAACGGTTCCGGCAATCCCGGGGCGACCAATGTGATGCGCATCGGCGGAAAAAAAGCTGCGGCGATTACGCTGGTCGGCGATGCGCTAAAAGGTTTGTTGCCGGTGTTGGTTGCCAAAGCATTGGCGGTCGATAGCTTGGTATTGTCCGCAGTGGTGTTTGCCGCTTTCATCGGTCATTTGTATCCGGTATTTTTTCAATTTAAAGGCGGTAAGGGCGTCGCGACTTCGTTGGGCGTGACGTTGGGAGTGGCTTGGCTGCTGGGTGTGGCTGTCGCCGGAACTTGGTTTATCGTCTATAAATTGGGCAAAATCTCGTCGTTATCTGCACTGGTGGCCGCGACGTTGGCTCCGATCTACACCTGGCTGATCGTCGGTGATGCGTATTTGACGGCCACGTTTACTTTAATATCCCTGATTTTGCTTTGGCGCCACAAAAGCAACATCCAGCGGCTTTTGGCTGGTCAGGAGTCCTGATCACAACTGCGGCAGCTGTTCCATCGGCCAGCGCGGCCGGGCAAAGATTTCCAGGTTTTGCGTTTGTCCGGCCATCAAGCGTTGGGCGCCGGCATAAGCGATCATGGCGCCGTTGTCGGTGCAGAAGTCCGGGCGCGGGAAATAGATCCGGGTATTCGCGCTGTCGGCCATAGCTGAAAGTTGGTGGCGAATTTCGCGGTTGGCGCTGACGCCGCCGGCAACAACCAGGGTTTTCAGGCCGGTGATTTGAAGTGCGCGCCGGCATTTGATGGTCAAAGTCTCGGCAACGGCCTGCTGAAAGGCAAAAGCGATGTCGGCTTTGTCTTGCGGTGATTGGCCGGTTTCGTGCAATGCGTTTAGGGTAAAGGTCTTTAGGCCGCTGAAGCTGAAATCCAGGCCTGGGCGATCGGTCATTGGGCGTGGAAATTTGAAGCGGGGCAGGCCTTGTTCGGCTAGTTTTGCTAATCTGGGGCCGCCGGGGTAGTCGAGCCCCAGCATCTTGGCGGTTTTGTCGAAGGCTTCGCCGGCGGCGTCGTCCAGCGACTCGCCCAGCAAGCGGTAATGACCGATGCCGGTAACTTCGATCAGCATTGTGTGGCCGCCGGATATAAGCAGGGCGACAAACGGGAATGCTGGCGGATTGTCCTCCAGCATGGGCGCCAACAAATGGCCTTCCATGTGGTGGACGGCGATGGCCGGTACCTGCCAGGTCCAAGCCAAACTTCTGGCTGTGGCGGCGCCGACTAGTAGCGAACCCATTAAGCCGGGACCGGCCGTGTAAGCGATGCCGCCGATATCCGTGGCTTGCAGTGAGGCGTCGGCCAGTACGGCTCTGATCAACGGTACTAGTTTGCGGATATGGTCGCGCGAAGCCAGTTCCGGTACTACTCCGCCGTATTCGGCATGGGTGGCAACTTGGCTGAACAGGGTATGGGCAATCAAGCCTCGATTGGCGTGGTAAACCGCGACCGCCGTTTCGTCGCAAGAGGTTTCTAGGCCGAGAACAAACATTAGTTTTTGGAATAAAAGATATTTATGAGTATAATCGGCCGTTTTCGGTGGGCAAGGTTCGCCGATTGCTTGAAAAGATACTAACACAATTCGGATTATTGCTAATGCCATCAGTTAAAGTTAAAGAAAACGAACATTTCGACATCGCGATTCGCCGCTTTAAACGTGCCTGCGAGAAGGCTGGCGTCTTGGCGGAAGTGCGCCGCCGTGAGTTTTACGAAAAACCGACTACCGAGCGTAAGCGCAAGGGTGCGGCGGCGGTAAAGCGCCACCTGAAAAAATTGGCTCGCGAACGCTATGCGCTGAAAAATTTGCGCCGCGGTCGTCCGCAGGTTTAAGGCTGTTAGATGGATGTGTTGAAGGAGCGTATCAAGGAAGATATGAAGGCCGCGATGAAAAGCGGCGACAAGGCTCGGCTCGGTGTGATTCGTATGATCTTGGCTGCGATTAAGCAAGTTGAGGTTGATGAAAGGATCGAGTTGAGCGACGATCGAATCATTTCAGTACTCGACAAAATGCTCAAGCAGCGCCGGGAATCGATCAAACAGTTCCGTGATGCGGAACGCCATGATCTAGCCGATATTGAGGAGGCTGAAGTGCTGGTAATACAGGACTTTCTGCCGCAGCAGTTTACCGATGCCGAAATAGATGCCATGGTTGTCGAGGCGGTCACTCAGGTTGGTGCAACTTCGGTGAAAGAGATGGGCAGCGTCATGGCTTTGTTGAAGCCGAAAATGCAAGGCAAGGCCGATATGGCGGTCGTTAGTGCTCGAATCAAGGCGCGTTTTATAGCCTAATGTCCTGTCGGTAATATGTCCGGCAGAATACCTCGCCAGTTTATCGATGATCTGTTGGTGCGGGTCGATATTGTTGATTTAATCGACTCGCGCGTCCCCTTAAAAAAGTCAGGTGCCAATTACGTTGCGCGCTGCCCTTTTCATACCGAGAAAACTCCTAGTTTTTCCGTAAATCGCGCGAGACAGATTTATCACTGCTTCGGTTGTGGTGCTAGCGGTAATGCCATCGGATTTTTGATGGAGTTCAATCATTTGGGCTTCGTTGAGGCGGTCGAGGATTTAGCGAATTTTGCCGGAGTGGATGTGCCGCGGGAGGCGGGCGGCGGTTTTAGTCTGCCGGTGTCTGATAAGCAGGGGTTGGTAAGGCTCTACGATGTATTGGCGGACGTTGCCAGGTTTTACGTCGAGCAATTGCGGTCCAGTCCGGAGGGGCGGCGGGCTCAAGAATATTTGAATAAGCGCGGTGTCGGCGGCGAAATAGCAGAGGAATTTCTGCTTGGTTATGCGCCGGACCGTTGGGATGGGGTGCTGACACGATTCAGTCGCGCTGAGTTGAGCGAAGCTGGGCTGCTGGTAGCCAGAGATGATGGAAAGATCTACGACCGGTTTCGCGGGCGGTTGATGTTTCCGATTCGTGACAAACGTAAGCGTGTTATTGGATTTGGGGCTCGAGTCTTGGATGATTCTCTGCCCAAATATCTGAATTCGCCGGAAACTCCGGTTTTTTCCAAAGGTAAAGAGCTTTACGGGTTATGCGAGCTATTGCAGCGCAATTCCAAGCCGACTCGGATTTTGGTGGTCGAGGGATATATGGATGTTATCGCTTTGGCTCAATTCGGCATCGCTTATGCCGTGGCTGCGCTCGGAACGGCGACGTCAAAGAGTCAGATCGATTTGCTGTTTCGCTTCACCTCCGAATTGGTGTTTTGCTTCGATGGCGACAATGCCGGGAGGCAAGCGGCGTGGAAGGCGGTAGATGCGTCTTTGCCCTGTTTGCGCGACGGCCGGCAGATCAAAATCATGTTGTTGCCGCAAGGGCAAGACCCCGATTCTTTGTTGCGGTCGGACGGAGTAGAAAGTTTTTTGGAACGAATCGGCTCGGCGCAGGTCTTGTCGGATTACTTTTTTGCAAATATCGGGTCGGGTGCCGATAGGGCGACTGTTGAAGGTAGGGCGCAGGTGTTGGCTGTCGCCAAGCCGGCGCTGGATAAAGTCCCTTCTGGTTTTTTTCGGGAAATGATGTTTGCACGGTTGCAGGCTTTGGTTGCGGTGCCCGGAGTCATCGATCTTGGCGAAAAGCGGTCTACACTTAAGGGTGGGCGTGGCGATGCGTCAGCAGTCAAGGACTCGGCCAGGCTATCGCTTCCGCGTAAAGTTATCGCACTGTTGGTGCAGCATCCTGGACTCGCTACTTTGCTCGAACGGCAGGGTGTCGAGCTTGAAGAGTTGGATTTTTCTGGTATCGCCGTGCTCAAGGATGTGTTGCGGGTTATTGCACTTGAAAAGCCGGAAAACAGCGCCATCTTGTTGGAAGCTTTCCGCGGGTCGGCTCAGGAAAAGACGGTAAAGGCGTTGGCGGCGCTGGAGTTGGGAGTGCCGGCTGGGGGCGAAGAGGCTGAATTCAGTGGGGCGTTACAGCAGCTTTGCCGACAAACCAGGGAGCAAATGCTGAATCGCCTGATAGACAAGGAGGGTCGTGAAGGTCTGGCGCCTGATGAGAGAGAGTTGCTGAGAGAATTGTTGAAAGAAAAGCTTTAGGGATCTTAGCTGATGTGATGTTTTAAAGGGCAACAGCGCGGGTCTCTTGTTTTGACGGTGGCCGGTGCGAACAATGGCTTTTAGGTGACCGGGTCGGGGTTTATCGTTATAATTTCCTGTTCTGCGGCGCTTGGTGCTGAAAACGTATTGTGAGTAAAGAATGAATCAAGAACAACAGCAATCCCAATTAAAACAACTGATAGCGAAAGGCAAGGCGCAGGGTTATTTGACTTATGCCGAGGTTAACGACCACCTGCCTAGCGATATCATCGATCCCGAGCAAATCGACGATATTATCGGGATGATCAACGACATGGGGATTCAGGTTTATGAGGTTGCGCCCGATGACGACGATTCCCTGATTACCTCCGATGCAGTTGTGACCGCCGACGACGACGAAGAGGTTGCGGAAGTCGCGGCCTTGGCGTCGGTCGACAGCGAGTTCGGTCGAACCACTGATCCGGTGCGGCTCTACATGCGCGAAATGGGGTCTGTAGAGTTATTAACCCGTGAAGAAGAATTAAAAATTGCCAAGCGTATCGAAGAAGGGCAGCGGCAGGTTGTCGGCGCGATTGCTCGTTCCGGTTTTATCGTCGAATCGTTTATCGAGGCTTTCGATTCGGTGAAAGACGACGACTCCGGTGTTCGCCTCAACGATTTGGTGATGGGCTTTGTCGACTTGACGGAAGTTGAAGATATCGACGTCAGCGGCATTGAAATGGAAGCGCCGGCCGAAGAGACAGAAGAAGAGTCTAAAACTATCGACTACGAAGAAGTGAAACTGAAAGTCGATGCGCTACGTAAGGCGTTGAAAGCGGCGTTCGCGTCAGTGAAAAAGCATGGATACGGACACGATAAGTCCGAAAAAGCGTTTGATGCCATGGATGAGATATTCTGCGAGTTCAAGTGGACTCCGCAATATCTGAAAAAAATGGTATCCGTTTCCGAAGAGTTGATGGCCGCTATTCGTGAAGAAGAGCGAGTCATTTTGGATATTTGCGTCAAGAAAGCGAAGCTGCCGCGCAAAGACTTTATCAATGCGTTTACCGCAAATGAGACTAATCTCGAATGGTTGAATCAGTTTGTCAACAGCCACGCTGCATACGCCGGAACGCTTGCCGAGAATGCAGAGGCGATTAAGGCAGCTCAACAAAGATTGGCGGAACTTGAGGCGCGTTACGGGTTGAGCATTGCGGTTCTGAAAAGTATTTGCCGGAACATTTCGTTGGGCGAAGCCAAGGCTCGGCGAGCCAAAAAAGAAATGATCGAGGCCAACTTGCGTTTGGTGATTTCGATAGCGAAGAAATATACGAACCGCGGATTGCAGTTTCTGGATTTGATTCAAGAAGGCAACATCGGTTTGATGAAGGCTGTCGACAAATTCGAGTACCGGCGCGGTTACAAATTTTCGACCTATGCTACGTGGTGGATACGTCAGGCTATAACCCGATCTATAGCCGACCAGGCTCGCACCATTCGGATTCCGGTGCACATGATTGAGACTATCAATAAGCTGAATCGGGTGTCGCGGCAAATTCTGCAGGAACTTGGTCGGGAGGCAACGCCGGAAGAGTTGGCTGAACGAATGGAAATGCCTGAAGACAAGATTCGCAAAGTGCTGAAAATTGCTAAAGAGCCAATATCGATGGAAACACCGATTGGCGACGACGAAGATTCGCATCTTGGCGATTTTATTGAAGATTCGAAGATGCTATCGCCTGTCGAATCTGCTACAATCGCCGGCCTTCGCGAATCGACGCAGAACGTTTTGGCGGGCTTGACTGCCCGGGAAGCCAAGGTTCTGCGGATGCGTTTTGGCATCAACATGAACACCGACCACACGCTGGAAGAGGTTGGCAAACAGTTTGACGTTACCCGTGAACGGATTCGCCAGATCGAGGCCAAGGCTTTACGTAAGTTGCGGCATCCGTCGCGCTCCGAGCAATTGAGATGTTTTCTGGACGGTGAGTAAGGCGTTGTAGCGTCGTAGATGCACCGACAATTTCGGGCCCTTAGCTCAGTTGGTCAGAGCTTCCGACTCATAATCGGCAGGTCGTAGGTTCAAGTCCTACAGGGCCCACCATGATACCAGGCCGTTTAAGCGGCCTTTTTTTATACGCGCAAGTTTTCTTTTGACGAGGGTGTTAACCGTGAATAAAAACTACCTTTTTACCTCAGAATCCGTATCCGAAGGCCATCCGGACAAAGTGGCGGACCAAATTTCCGACGCGGTAGTCGATGCTTTGTTGGCTCAAGACCCTCGTTCGCGGGTAGCTTGCGAGACCTTGGTCAAAACCGGCATGGTGGTGTTGGCGGGTGAAATTACCACCAACGCCTGGGTCGATACCGAAGAGTTGGTTAGAAAGGTGGTCTGTGAAATCGGTTACGATTCCGGCGATATCGGTTTCGACGGCAATAGCTGCGCGGTTCTCAACGCAATCGGCAAGCAATCGGCCGACATTGCCATGGGCGTGGACGAATCTGAAAACCACGAACAAGGCGCCGGCGACCAAGGCCTAATGTTTGGTTATGCCAGTAACGAAACTGACGTGCTGATGCCTGCACCAATTACCTACGCCCACCGTTTGGTCGAACGCCAAGCACAGATTCGCAAAAACAAAACCCTGCCATGGCTGCGCCCGGACGCTAAAAGCCAGGTGACTTTCCGCTACGAAAACAACAAGCCGGTAGCGATTGATGCAGTGGTATTGTCTACTCAGCACTCGCCGGAAATCGGCGGCAAACAGCTCGAAGAAGCGGTGATGGATGAAATCATCCTGCCGACGCTGCCGAAAGAATGGCTGCATAAAGACACCAAGTATTTCATCAATCCAACCGGCCAGTTCATCATTGGCGGTCCGGTCGGTGACTGCGGATTGACCGGTCGTAAAATTATCGTCGACACCTACGGCGGTATGGCTCGTCACGGCGGTGGCGCCTTCTCCGGTAAAGATCCATCCAAAGTCGACCGTTCGGCGGCCTATATGGGACGCTATGTGGCCAAGAACATCGTGGCCGCCGGCCTGGCCGAACGTTGCGAGATCCAGGTGTCTTACGCCATCGGCGTTGCCGAGCCCACCTCGATCAGCATCGAAACTTTCGGTACCGGCAAAATCGACGAAGAACGTTTGGTCAAAATCGTCCGCGAACACTTCGATTTACGTCCGAAAGGCTTGATCGCTCAACTCGGCTTGTTGAAACCGATTTACCGCCCGACCGCGGCCTACGGCCACTTTGGCCGCAACGAAGCGACCTTCAGCTGGGAAAAAACCGACAAAGCCGAGGCTTTGAAAGACGCGGCTGGCATCTAAATTCAGGATCAGGAAACTCAAATGACTCAAACCGATTACAAAGTAGCGGACATGGCTCTGGCCGATTGGGGCCGTAAGGAAATCAAAATCGCTGAAACCGAAATGCCGGGTTTGATGGCCTTGCGCGCAGAATACGGTGCTCAGCAGCCGTTAAAAGGCGCCCGCATTGCCGGCTGCTTGCATATGACGATTCAAACCGCGGTGTTGATCGAGACCTTGACTGCCCTGGGTGCCGAAGTGCGCTGGTCGTCTTGCAACATCTTCTCTACTCAAGACCATGCCGCAGCGGCGATTGCCGCAGCCGGTATCCCGGTATTTGCTTGGAAAGGCGAGACCGAAGCCGAAGCCGAATGGTGCATCGAACAAACCATTCTGGGCCCTAACGGTTGGCGTCCGAACATGATTTTGGACGACGGCGGCGACCTGACCAACATGATGCACGACAAGTTTCCGGAGCTGATGGCAGACGTCAAAGGCTTGTCGGAAGAAACCACCACCGGCGTATTGCGTTTGACCGAAAGGGTTGCCAAAGGCAGTTTGAAAGTACCGGCGTTCAACGTCAACGACTCTGTAACCAAATCCAAATTCGACAACCTGTATGGTTGCCGCGAATCCTTGGTTGATGGCATCAAGCGTGCCACCGACGTGATGGTCGCTGGCAAAATCGCCATCGTCTGTGGTTATGGGGACGTGGGTAAAGGCTGTGCGCAATCACTGCGCGGCTTGGGCGCCACCGTTTGGATTACCGAAATCGACCCGATTTGCGCGTTACAGGCGGCGATGGAAGGCTATCGCGTGGTAACGATGGACGAAGCCGCTTCACAAGGTAACATTTTCGTCACTGCGACCGGTAACGTCCATGTCATCACCCATGACCATATGAAAGCGATGCGCGATCAGGCCATCGTCTGCAATATCGGTCATTTCGATTCCGAAATCGATATCGCTTCGTTGCGCCATTACACCTGGGAAAACATCAAACCGCAGGTCGACCACGTGATTTTCCCGGACGGTAAGCGAATCATTGTGTTGGCAGAAGGCCGCTTGGTAAATCTGGGTTGCGCAACAGGCCACCCGAGCTTCGTAATGTCCAACTCGTTCTGCAATCAGGTATTGGCGCAGATCGAACTGTGGACCAACGCGTCGGCTTACGAAAACAAAGTCTACATTCTGCCGAAAAAACTCGACGAAAAAGTGGCGCGCTCGCATTTGGCGCAAATCGGCGTGAAATTGACCCAGTTGTCGCCGGAGCAGGCCGCTTATATCAACGTGCCGGTCGAAGGTCCGTACAAACCGGAACATTACCGTTACTAAACGGGCATTAATCCGCTATAAAGGGGCGCAAGCCCCTTTTTTGTGTCAGCCATGAACAATAAAACCATTGTCGAACGCGATCTCGCCGTGCTCTGGCACCCGTGTAGCCAGATGAAGGATCACGAGCGCAATATGCCGATGATTCCGATCAAGTCCGGCCAGGGAGTCTGGCTGGAAGATTTCGACGGTAAGCGCTATCTGGACGCCATCAGTTCTTGGTGGGTCAATCTGTTCGGTCACAGCAATCCGACCATCAACCAGGCGCTCAAGACACAACTCGACACGCTGGAACACGTCATCCTGGGTGGTTTTACCCATCAAGCGGCGCTGGAACTGGCGGAAAAGCTGGTGGAAATAACTCCGCCGGGCCTGGATAAATGCTTCTATGCCGATAACGGCTCGTCGGCAATCGAAATTGCTCTGAAGATGAGCTTTCATTATTGGCGTAATCTCGGTCAAAGTGGAAAAACCAAATTCATCACGCTGGAAAACAGTTACCACGGCGAAACCCTGGGGGCTTTGGCGGTTGGGAATGTCGCGTTGTACAAGGAGACTTACGGACCGCTGTTGATGGAGGTCATTACGGTCTCCGGGCCGGACTGTTACTACCGTGAGCCCGGCGAAAGTTGGGAGGCCTACTCGATTCGGCGGTTCGCCGACATGGATCGGACGCTAGCCGAGCACGCGGATCAGGCTTGCGCTGTCATCGTCGAACCGCTGGTACAGTGTGCCGGCAATATGCGCATGTATCACCCCGTTTATTTAAGAATGTTGCGCGAGGCTTGCGATAAATACGGCGTGCACTTGATTGCCGATGAAGTCGCGGTCGGCTTCGGGCGGACCGGCACCCTGTTCGCTTGCGAGCAGGCCGGCATCAGCCCCGATTTCATCTGTCTTTCCAAAGGTTTGACCGGCGGCTACTTGCCGTTGTCGGCGGTCTTGACCGGCAATCCGATTTATCAGGCGTTTTACGACGATTATCAAAATTTGACTGCATTTTTGCATTCCCATAGTTACACCGGTAATGCTTTGGGCTGCCGAGCGGCGCTGGCAACCATCGACATATTCCAAACTGAGGACGTTTTGGGCAGAAACCGCACCTTGGCGGCGGTGATGGCAAATGCCCTGGATCGTTTTCGCGATCACCCTAACGTCGGCGAAGTCCGGCAAACCGGCATGATTGCCGCGATCGAGTTGGTAAAAGACAAACAGAGCCGAGAGGCGTATCCCTGGCAGCAAAGGCGCGGTTTGCGGGTTTACCGCCATGCACTGGCGCAAGGGGTATTGTTAAGGCCGCTCGGCAACGTGATTTATTTCATGCCGCCTTACGTGATAACCGAACAGGAAATAGAGCTGATGGTGGACACGGCCTGGCAAGGCACTCAATTGGCGGTGCAAGACTGATGCGGGTATCGCGCTTATACGTTGACCTGGCGCTGAACGTTGGTCGACATATTGAGTTGAACGATGCGGCCGGACACTACCTGCGCACGGTGCTGCGATTGAAACAGGATCAGGAGATCGTCCTGTTCAACGGCCGTGGCGGCGAATACCGCTGCCGGCTCGAGGAAGTGAGCCGGCAGCGGGTAAGCGTGGCCGTAGAACAATTTATCGACCGTTCGGTCGAGTCGCCGCTGGCGATCAATCTGGGGTTGGGTATTTCGCGCGGCGACAGGATGGATTGGGCCGTACAAAAAGCGGTCGAATTGGGGGTGGCCAGTTTGACGCCGTTGATTAGCGAGCGCTGCGTGATCAAATTCGACGACGACAAGAAGCAACAACGGCAACAGCATTGGCAAAGCATCATTCAGCATGCTGCCGAGCAATCGGGGCGGACGCATTTGCCGGAATTAAATCCTCCAATCGCATTAGCTGATTGGGTCGACGGTCAATGCGGGCTCAAGTTGTTTTTGGATCCTTATGCCAAGCAAGTGTTCTCCGAACTTAATCCGGGGGGCGAGGGCGTGACTTTAATGTCCGGGCCGGAAGGCGGATTTAGCGACCAGGAACGCGAATACGCCAAAGCGGCCGGCTTTATCCCCGTTAGAATGGGTGGCAGAATTTTGCGCACCGAAACCGCGGTGCTGGCCGCGTTGGCCGCCGTGCAAACCTTATGGGGCGATTTTCGTTGATGCGCGGGTTGGCTTCCGCTGTGGCGCCTTTGCTGTTGTTGGTAATGCTGGCGATGCTGGCCAGCGTGCTGGGTTACGCTGTGCTGAAGCTGGCCGGAGACGTTTTGTCCCTGGCCAAGGTTGTTAGCAAAATTACGCTGGTATTGCTGCTGCTCAGCGTATTTCCGTTAAAAAAGTATCTGCAACTCAGTTGGACGGATTTGGGATTCGCACCGTTGCCCCATTTTCTCAAGCAAGTCGGCAACGGTTTTGCGTTGAGTTTGGTCACTTTGCTACCGGTCTTGCTGATTTTGTACCTGCTGCAAGTGCATGTCTGGGATGATAGCCGGATTTGGGTTTGGGAAGCGTTTGCTGGTAAAGCTTTGCTGGCATTGCTATTGGCGATGTTGATCGCCGTCGGCGAAGAATTGTTGTTTCGCGGTTTGCTGTTGAGCGGCCTGCGCCGGCAAATGCCGTTGTATGCGGCTATGTTTGCGAGTTCGCTGTACTATGCCGCGTTGCATTTTTTGAAAAGTTCGACGCCAATCGCTTATGCCGATATCACACCATTTAGCGGCTTGCCGTTGCTTGCCGAGGCATTTGCCAATTGGTTCAATCCGGCAATCGTTAGTGCCTTTATTGCTTTATTCGCGGTCGGACTATTCCTCGCCGTACTAAGAAGTCGTGAGGGGCAAGGATTGGGGTGGTCGATTGGCTGTCATGCCGGATGGGTCTGGCAGATCAAACTCAGTCGGGATTTGTGCAACGTCAATTTGCAGGCCGATTCGGTTTATCTGGTCAACACCTATTACGACGGTGTGATTGGCCCACTGGTGGCTGTCTGGCTGACGTCGGTATTGATTGGTTACGGGTTGTATGTCAGCTACATGAGGTCACGCTAAGCCAAGCGGCGGCGGGAGGGTGGATTGAAAAAACCGTTGCAACAGTTCGCACTGTTTTGCAATATTCCGTTTAATTTTTGTTTTTACTGCGTAACAAGAGGACATGATCATGCGCAATAACAACTATCTGCTGGTTTCCCTTATCATGCCCGTTTCGGCGTTACTGCTCGGCGGTTGCGCCAGCGAGCCGGCGCCGAAAGCGTCCGCCGAAAAGATCTTGTCTGGCGAACAAATGCTACGCGACAGCCAGGGCATCGCTCAATTGGGCAGTCGTTGGCAGGAAGGCAAGCAAATGGTCGAGCGCGGGCAGGCCATGCAGCGCGAGGGTCAGATCAAAATCGACGAAGGGCGGAATTTGATTGAAGAAGGCCAGAAAATCATGCGCGAGAGCGAAGAAGGCTACAAAAATCTGAAGCAGTGATCTTGGCTAAAAAACCGGCCCGAAGCCTTGACGGTTGGGCCGGTTTTTTAATGCCGATTTTAGCCGGATGAATGCAGTGGAAAGTATGCCAGTAGAGTCGGATTAAAATGGAGAACAGGTTCTTGGTTTCGGTTTGCGGGCGAGGCGTATGACGGTTTTGGCTTTCGGTTGCTTGGTCGCATGAATTTCAATCGCTTCCGAAACAATATTACTGCACAGCGCGCACAGAGACGTATCCGGCAAAAACCGCAATTCGTCGGCCGTGATGTCGTCACCGCAACGCGAGCAAAAGGTTAGCGGCTTTGAAATCGGTTTCATAATATCCCTCCTGGTGGTCTGACGGGTGAGGATAAACTCAATCCAAGCTACCTTTTGTCGATATGTCGTCACTTCTGAAGATGCACTGTTTGGGTACTGTGAAAAGGTCGAAAGTTCCGGCCTCGAGTCTGCTTAAGCGCGTAACAAGTGTGTGTTTTGACTGCTCCCCGAACGTCGGTCCGGCCGCTGTATGATAGCGCTACGAACGCCAAGTGCATATGATCTTCTAGCGTGAGTGATTGCTGCCAAACCCGTTTTGTCGCATTTGCGAAAAAATGCGGCCTATTTTCGAATTTAATCTTCACCTCGATTCGAAATGAGCGCTATTATTTATTGAAAGTATTCGAAGAATGCTGGTCAATAACCTTGACGACAGTGCTCTGAGCTCTCAGCGTTAAATCGGAATCCAAAAGCAAAAATGAATCGACTTTTCTTGCGCATATCATTACTGACGGTTGCGGCAATTCTACTGAATGCTTGCGGCGGCGGCGCACCGGTCAAGCGCGATAAAATTGCCAGTGCCCGTCCCAATTACGTACCGCAGCGCCAGGCTTACCAAGCGCCGCCTCAGAGCTACCGGCCTGCCAGCTATTCTGGGGTTTTTCTGAAGCCGGCGTCGTTGGAGCCGGCCGTGGAATTCTGGCGTAAAACCTATGCAGTCTGGCAGCGTTCCGAAGTCGCTTTCCACGACGACCGCTATTTGGACGTGATTTATGAAGTCATGTCCTTGCCCGGTTACGTTGCGGAAGGTCTGACCGTCGAACAAAAAGATCTGATCAGTCAGCGGCGTGATTACTGGAAGGCGCAATTAGCGGGATTGGAAAGCAAATTGCGCTACGGCGCGGCTTTGACCCCCGGGGATAGGCTGTTGATTGCGAAACTGGAAGCCAACGGGCGTTCTTTGTCCAGTGTGCTGGCTGGTGCAGATGCTCGGGTGCGTTCGCAGCGCGGGACGCGTGAGCGGTTTAAGCGCGGGTTGGAAATTAGCGGGCGTTACGATTTGCAGTTCAGAAAAGTGTTCCGCGATGCCGGTTTGCCTGAAGACTTGGCCTATCTGCCGCACGTTGAGTCCTCATTTCAACCGGGCGCCAAGTCCTCGGCTGGTGCGGTCGGCATGTGGCAGTTCACCAAAGCAGCCGCTAAAACCTTTATGCCCGGCGGTGGTGTAGTCGATCAACGTTTCGATCCTTTCGCGTCGGCAAACGGTGCCGCGCGATATTTGAGTTATGCATACGGAAAGCTGGGAGACTGGCCGGCTGCGGTTACCTCTTACAATCACGGTATCGGTGGTATGAAGCGGGCTCAAAACCAGGTTGGCAGGGATTTCGCTCAAATCGTGGAAACTTACGATGGACCTGCATTCGGTTTTGCGTCCCGGAACTATTACGCGCAGTTTCTGGCTGCACGCGAAATTGCCTCGAATCCGGAACCGTATTTTCCGGAGGGCGTGCGCTACGAAACACCGCTGGCTCCGGGGCAATATTTGGCTGAAGAGTAGTCTTGCCCCTGCTTACCGCCGAAAGCCTCAAGTGGCGACGGCGTTTATGCAGAGCCTAGTCTAGGGTAATGGGCTTTGCTTGCTAGTTGGTTCCAGACAGAGCTCCAGCGACACTATTAGCCAAACGGTTTTTAAGTTGTCGCCGCTTAACCTCACCTCCAATAGCTGGTCGGGAGTAACTTAATGAGTAACCTGGCCCGGAGTTTCAGGCGGTGTTTGGTGGAAAAGGCTCAATTTTTCTCCCAGCGTCAGATGCTCGGTTCGAACTCAGCTCTGCGGCTAAGTCGATGGTGTGCTCAATAGCAGCATGCGCCCGCGGAAAGTTGGCGGAACTCCATTCAAGCTATTGGCTGTGGCTTTGTCGGTTCAGGCACGCTTGGTGCCGAGTTTTTTGTCATAAAAAGGTAATATAGCGCTGCTAAATTCCGCATATTCTCGGAATCATTACACTTAAGATGACTATGTCGAATTTGAACGTCCTGGTTGTGGAAGACGAAGACGCCATTAGGGAAATGCTGGTGATGGTGTTGGAGCAAGCGTCGTTTAAAGTGTTGGCGGTAGCCAGTGCGGAGCAGGCGCGGGAAAGTCTGGCGGATAATATGGTGGATTTGATTGTGCTGGATTGGATGTTGCCCGGAATCAGCGGCGTTGAAATGGCCAGACGCCTGAAAAGCGAACCTGGCTATAAGGATCTGCCAATCATTTTGCTGACGGCGCGCGGCGAGGAAGAGGATAAGATCCGCGGCCTGGAGATCGGCGCCGACGACTACATCACCAAACCCTTTTCGCCCCGGGAATTGATTGCCCGGATTAAGGCCGTAATGCGGCGTAGCGGCAAACTCTCCGAATCGGGTCAATTGAGCATAGGCGACTTGACGCTGGATGCCGAGCAGCACAAGCTGACGATAGACGGTCGAAGCCTGGAAGTCAGCCCGACGGAGTTCAGACTGATGCAGTTTTTTATGACCAATCCAGACAAAGTCTACAGCCGTACCCATCTACTGGACCAAGTTTGGGGGCGTAGCGTTTACATCGAAGAACGCACGGTGGATGTGCATATCCGCCGCCTGCGCAAAATTCTGGCGGAATACGGCCGCGAAGAACTGATACAAACGGTACGCGGCTTCGGTTACCGGTTTTCCTTAGCGAATTAATCTTACATGCAGCGTTGGCGGCGGGAAAGAAACATTGCGATCGCGCTGGTCGTGCCGGCTTTTGTGGCCAGCGTCTTTGTTGGTCATTTGAGCGAATTGCTATTGCTCGTGATTTCTTACCTGCATATCAGCCAGACGGCAAGCATCAATAAATTGGAACGCTGGCTGAGCCAGGGCGGCCAAGGCGAAAAGCCCGATTTCAAAGGAATCTGGAGCGATATTTACTATCACGTCTATAAAATCAGGAAGAGTCAGAAGCGGCGTAAGAAAAAGCTGGGCAAGATGCTGGACAGCTTTCGCAAATCCACTGGCGCCTTACCTGATGCGGTCGTCGTATTGGGCAGCTACGGCGAAATCGAATGGAGCAACAAAGTCGCGCATGATTTTTTGGGTTTGAAAAAGTCCGACAACGGTCAACGTATTCCCAATTTGGTTCGTCATCCCTTGTTCATCCAGTATTTAAAAGAGCAGGATTACCGCCACAAGATTTGCATCCCGTCGCCGGTCAATGAAAACATGTTTTTGCAGATCGGGATCGTGCCGTACGGCTCGGGTTTGCGATTGTTGATGGCTCAGGACATCACATTGCAAAAAAACATCGAACGGATGCGTACCGATTTTGTGGCAAACGTTTCGCACGAACTACGTACGCCGTTGACCGTGTTGCGCGGTTATCTGGAAACGCTACAGGAAATGGACAGCGGCAGTGGGGTTTACAGCCGCTCGTTTCAAAACATGGCAGCCCAGACTGAACGCATGCAGGCTTTGATCGACGACTTATTGCTCTTGGCACGGTTGGAAAGTAAGCAGAAGAAGTCGGAGTCGGTAGCCGTAGCCGCGTTATTGCATGAGGTTTGTCAGGAGAGCGATTTACTGGAAAAGGACGAACGCCGCGTCGAATTGCATGTCGCCAGTGGCGCCAACCTGCTGGGTGACGCCTCCGAGCTGCGCAGTGCCTTCAGCAATCTATTGGTCAACGCGTTGAAATATTCCCCGGCGACTTCGCCCGTCAAGGTCGTTTGGCAAGACAGCGCCGATGGCGGGGCGTTTTTGGAAGTCGAAGATTTCGGGCCGGGTATCCCTGCAGTCGATATCCCGAGGATTACCGAGCGCTTTTATCGAGTCGATGTGAAACGCAACCAGAAGATCGTTGGTACCGGTTTGGGATTGGCCATTGTCAAGCACGTGTTGGTAAGACACGATGCCAAATTGGATATCGACAGCCAGTTGGGGCGGGGTAGCCGCTTCCGTTGCCAGTTTCCGAAGCAGCGCATTTGCTGATTCGCATTAGATGTCAACAAGGCTTTCCGGCTTAAATTTCGTCCGTCATGTTGGCGAAGGCATGGTCGGCCGAAGCGCTGCTTTTCAGCGCTTGTGCGGCGAATTGCTGTAAGCGGTCGGCGTCGTCGGCGTCGTCGGGACACACCGCAATCCCGATGCGGCAGTACAGTTGCAAATCCTGCGCTTGCTCGTCAACCACAAACGGCTCGCCGAGTTTTTGGCTGATCGTGTCGGCGATGCGTTCGATATGATCGATTTTTTCCAGATCGGTCAGGATCAACCCGAATTCCACACCGTCCATTCGCGCGACTAAATCGGTTTCCCTGACGCTACGCAAGATGCGTTGTGCCGCTTCTCGTAAAATGTGGTCTCCGGCTGTGTAGCCCAAGCGGTCGTTCACCTCCTTGAACTTGTCGATGTCGATCAGCAGCAATGCCAGAAACAGGCCGCTGCGATGAGCTTTTTTGATCTCCTGGTCCAATCGGTCGTAAAACATGCGGCGGTTGCCGATACCGGTCAAAGGATCGAAGTAGGCTTGTTTGCGTAATTGTTCTTCGTTAAGTTTGCGTTGGGTTACGTCGAAAAATAGGCCGATGCGGCGTAGCGGCAAGCCGTTGGCATCGAAAACGGTATTGATGCTGAGTTGTTCGACGTATAGTTCGCCGTTTTTACGACGGTTCCAAATTTCCCCGTGCCACTGGCCCAGGCTGTTGATGGTTTGCCACATGTCCTGAAAGAATCCGGAATCGTGGCGGCCGGAACCGAGAATACTGGCGTTTTTACCAATGACGTCTGCCGCTTCGTAGCCTGTAATCTCGCTAAAAGCCGGATTGACCGAAACAATCGTCGCATCCACTTCGGTAATCATCATCCCCTCGTTGCAATTCTGGTAGAAAAGCATGGCCAATTGGCGGTTTTCGTCGGCAAGTTTTTGAAGCGTGATGTCCTGGATAATCCCCGTCATTCTTGGGTATAGGCTATGGTGGCGACCGGAACCGCGAATCCAGCGAATTTCGCCATCCAATCGGCGGATTTTGCATTCGAAATTCCAATTGCTGCGGTCGCGGCGGGCGTGGCGGAAGTCTTGGTCGACGGTGTCCCGGTATGTCGATACGACATGACCGAGAAAGGTCTGGTAAGTCCAGACCGGTAACAGGTCGTCGTAGCCGAAAATCCGGTCGTGGATCGGAGTGCGCATCACGGTTTCTGTTTCAAGGTCGAGATCCCAGGCGCCGGTGTCTATGGTTTGCAACGCAAAACTCAGCCGGTTTTCGCTTTCTTGCAGTGCTTGGGCTTTTTGCTCGCGGTCGTAAAGCATTAACGCCAACGGAATGCCGACACAGGCCAGGACCAGTAAATAGAGCCAAATATTCAGCAGACCGGCTTGCAAATCGCCGGAGGCAAACAGGCCGCACTGGCGCTCCAATCCCCACAGAGACTGGATCGCGGTCATGCCAATCAGGAGCATGACGCCGTGGCGCCCGAAGCGAGCCGCCGCCCAAACCACAAACAGAAAAGTCCAATACCCGCGGGCGTAACCGCTGATTACATCCGGACACCAACTCAGAAATATCGCTTGGCCGCTGAAAAAACTCAGCGCCAAGAAGGCGGCAGTTTCCGGCAGACGTTTGACGATGAACCAGCCAGTTGGCCATTTTCGCCAAATCAGAATGCAAGGGGTTACTAAAGCGATACCAAACAAATCGGCCATCCACCAATGCAGCATGCTCGGAAACAACTGGTCTTGAGTCAGATAACCGCCCAGCAACAACGCCATCGGCCCGATCAGCGCACTGAAACAGGCGGCAACCGCGCCGGTGACGGCCAGCCACGCGAAGTCGCTCGGGTGGCGCAGTTTGATCGAAAAACCAGGGTTGCCAAGCAGGAGCCAAGCGCCAATCCACGATTCCAGAGTGTTGCCGGCCGCAATAAAGGCCGAGATTGTCCACGAGTCGCCGACCAATAAACCCGCTATGAAAGCGCCTGACAGTACGCCGGCCCAATAATGTTTGGCATTCAACAAAAATGCTGCCAGCCCCAGGCCAGCCGGAAACCAGATCAGTGTGACGTTTCCGCGGTCGGAAAAAAAAGCCAATACCAGCTTGGCCAAGCCGGCGTAAAGTAGCGCCAAGCCAATGATTTTCAGTCCGATTATCCAGCGGGGCGGGAGCTTCATGGAGTGTCGTAAACGCGGCCGTAGTCCGTCAAAGTGTATATCAGTGCCGCTTATTCTCCATGGTCTGGCGGCCGATATAATGCGACTTGATCGAGAAAAACGCAGACAAACGGGCGGATAATTTTATAATTGCCGCCATTTTGAGCTTGGCCTAGAGGTAGGAATGGTTTCCGAAACGGTTATTGAATTGTCTCGCTCGCAGTTTGCGATCAATGCAGTACAGCATTTTCTGTTTGTACCGCTGACGGTAGGCTTATCGTTTTTCTTACTGGTATTGGAAACTTGGGGGCTGGCTGGCGGCCGGGGCGATTACCAAACCTTATGCCGGTTTTGGGGCAAGTTGTTCGCACTCAGTTTCGGATTGAGTCTAGCGTCGAGTGTGGCCATGCTGTTCCAATTCGGTGGCAATTGGTCGTATTTTGCTCACTATGCCGGAGATGCCTTTGCCGGGCCGGTGCTGGTCGGAGTTTTGGCTGGCTTGTTTACGGCGGCGAACGCTTTGGGCTGGATGTTGTACGGCTGGGACAGGTTGGGTGGCTTTGCGCATCTACTCGCTACCCTGGCGGTGTGCTTGGGTTGCCATTTGATATTGTTTGGCTTTTCGGTCGCCAGCGGCTGGATGCAATATCCGGTCGGTGCCGAATTCGACGTGCAGGCGTTGCGGATGGAGATGGCAGACTGGCGTGCCGTGTTATGCAATCCGGTGGCGCTGGCCAAATTCGCCCATAGCTTGCTTTCCAGCTATGCGTTGGCAGCCGGGTTCGTGTTGGCTATCAGCGCCTATTACCGGCTAAGGTCGGCCGAAACGGGGTTGTCTGGGCCGTCGTATTCCATTGCAGTGGGGCTGGGCTTGCTGGCGATTGTCGCTACCTTGTTGTTGGGAGACGCCGGCATTTACAAACAAAGTTCGTTTCAGCGCGGCAAGCTGATGGCAATTAACGGCCTGCCTGCCGACGACATTCTGGCGCAAAACCGGCAACGAATCGAAAACGGTGTCCGCGCTTACGCCATGTTGCAACAATTGCGCGACGATAACCCGCAAGCGCAATTGTGGGAGGAATTCGGTGCCGCTAAAGCCGATCTTGGTTACGGATTGTTGCTGAAACGTTGGCGAGACGGTGTGGTCGATGCTAGTCCGACGCAAATTGAGCAGGCGGCGCAAGCCAGTTTGCCGCCGGCAGCGCCCCTGTATTGGGGGCATAAGGCCATGATCGTGTTCGGTGTGTTGGCATTAGTGACATTTTTGACAGCCGGTTTCGGTGTCGTGACCGGCAGCCGGCAGCCGTGGGTGCTGAAGTCGGCGATGTACGCATTGCCTGCTACTTGGTTGGCCAGCGTTGGCGGTTGGTTCATCTCCGAATTCGGCGACCAGCCTTGGATTGTGGTCGACATTTTGCCGACGTGGTTGGCGGTATCGACTTTAACGACTAGCGACTTGGTACTCGGTTTGGCTGTTTACGCCTTAGCGTATTCCGGGTTACTGGCCCTGGCGATTCTGCTGGCGATGCAATTGATAAAACAGGGAGCGGCGTCAGCTCAGGAGGGCGGCGATGCTTGATTACGATATTTTGCGCTTGTTGTGCTGGGGACTGCTCGGTTTGTTTACGGTCGGTTTTGCGTTGAGTAGCGGTCTGGAAATGGGCGTGGCGCTGTTGTTGCCGTTTTTGCAGTTGTCCGAACCCCAACGGCGGCAGATCGCTGCCAGACTGGCGCCGCTCAGCGCGGGAAATCAAGCCTGGCTGGCTGCAGTGATCGCGGTGTTGTATGCGGGCTGGCCCACGGTCTATGCCGTGGTGTTTTCCAGCTTCCAGAATTTGCTGTTGTGCGTGATACTGGCCGTCTGTATCAGGCCGATCGGTCTTTACTTTAGAAATAGCCTTGAGCATCCGGATTGGCTGCCGTATTGGGATAAGGCGCTATTTCTCAGTGGATTATTGCCCGTCGTCGTGTTGGGCCTGCTGGCGGGAAATTTGTTGAAGGGCTTTCCGTTTCATCTGAGCAGCGACATGCATATCGCTTTTTTGGGTAGTCTGGCCGGCCTGTTCAACCCGTTTGCAATGTTGGTTGCGGCCTGTTGTCTGGCGTTGTTGGCCGCTTACGCAGCAGTCTATTTGCAATTGCACGGCGATCCTGCGTTACAGTTACGCGCAAAAGCGGTGGCGCAAACTACGGTAATTCTGTTTTTATTGTTATTTGCTTTGTGTGGCGGTTGGATTACCCATTTGGAAGGCTACCACGTCACTACCGAAATCCTGCCGGACGGCGTTTCCAATCCGTTGGCTAAATTCGTCAAGCGCGGCGACGGCTTGTGGCTGGATAATTACGAACACGAGCCGGCGTTGTGGGTGATCCCCGGTCTGGCTTTCCTGGCCGGCATCGGTGCCTGGGTGCTGTGTAAGTTCGATCGGGCGTATTGGGCGTTGTTAGCGCTGGCGCTGGCGCTGGCGCTGGCAGTGCTGACCTTAGGCGTATCCATGTTCCCGTTTCTGGCGCCGTCCAATATATCGTTAAACAGTTCGCTGACGCTTTGGGACGCCAGCGCCAGTCAAACCGCATTGACGGGGTTGCTGGGGTTTGCCGGGCCGGCTCTGCTGGTTATGGCGGTAGCGACGCGGGGGCTGTTCAGAATTCTGCGTTAGGCCGTTTTGACGGAGCCGGGCTAACTGGCGCTTTCTAATCAGGCTTAACTTTGATAAAACCGTGTATCGATAACAACAATAACTAATGAGGTAGGCGCATCATGAAGAAAATTCTGAACCACACCCTGATCGGCGTATTAGCGTTCATTCCGATTATGGTGATCGTGCAAATCGTGCTGTTCGTTAAAGACCGGCTGACCGATTTGTTCCAGTTCGTATACGGTTATTCAGACAACTACTTGGTGACCTTTCTGCTATTTGCGGCCAGCTTCGCCACCATCACTTATGTCGGCCACCGCGTAAGCCTCGGCCGCTTTTCGATTATCGCAATGTTCGAGCATCTGATCGAACGCATTCCGCTGTTGAGTACGATTTACCGGGTCACCAAAAAACTGGTGAACATGATTGCCGGCCACCAGTTGCAGGAACCGCGCGAAGTGGTTTATGTCGAGTATCCGAAAGAGGGCATTTGGGTGCCGGCTTACGTGACCAACAAAACCGACGATCGATACGTACTGTTTGTGCCGACTTCTCCAAATCCGACATCCGGGTTTGCCATCATCGTCCACGAATCGAAAGTGGTTAAATCCGAAATGAGCATCGAACAGGTCACCAGCTTCATCATCAGTGTCGGTGCCGACTTCGAAAAAGTCGGCGAAGTCAAAAAGCTGCCGCAATGATGACCGGTAATAGTGCCGGGAGACGATACTGCTGTGGGCAGGGCTTGGGGCGTTGATGCGCGATCCGGGTTATCTGTTGTCCGAGCAGCTCGGCGAGGGTTTGCGAGGTTTGAACCGGGTATTGGGTTTGGCAGAGTCCTGTACCGGGGGCGGTATCGCCGCGGCGATCACCGATGTGCCGGGCAGTTCCGCTTGGTTCGACCGCGGTTTTGTCACCTACAGCAATGCGGCCAAGGTCGAACTGCTGGGGGTACATCCGCAGACATTGCAACGTTACGGCGCGGTTAGCGCCGAGACTGCCGGAGAAATGGCGGCCGGCGTCCTCGAACACAGCTCGGCTGACTTGGCTTTGGCCGTTACCGGCATCGCCGGCCCGGATGGCGGCACGGCCGAAAAGCCGGTGGGGACGGTTTTCGTCGCCTGGCGGCAGCGGGGGGGCGAGGAAGCTGTGTGCGTAAGAAAGCAGTTTTCCGGCGACAGGCAAAACATTCGGCAGCAGACCGTGTTGTTTTGTTTGCAGCAACTTCTGCAGCTGGTGCGGGCGGGGTAGGCGCAAACCGGCGTCGGTTCGGCTTTTCGTAAGGTCATCTGAGTGCTCAGTTTATTGTGCGCTATCCCCTCCAGCTGGCATAGCCAAAAAGCGTGTAACCCCCTGGCGAGTTAGGCTAAAATGGCCGGCCATTTCTCTGCGGGTAGTTAAGCCATGTTGACTAGAAATTTGCTTATCGCTGCCGGTTTCGTATTGCTCAATAGTTGTGCAACCAGTCCGACCGGCCGCACCCAGTTTATTTACATGCCCGACAACCAAGTCGACCAAATGGGTTTGCAGGCCTTCGACAGCATGAAGAGCAAAAACCCGGTCAGCCGCAATTCTCGCGTCAACCAATTTGCCCAGTGCGTGGCTTATGCAATTACCCAACAAACCGGCGGCCAGTGGGAAGTGGTTGTGTTCGAAGACGAAACCCTGAACGCATTCGCGTTGCCCGGTAATAAAATCGGCGTGCATACCGGTTTGATCAATCTGGTCGACAATGCCGACCAGCTGGCGGCGGTCGTCGGCCATGAAGTGGGCCACGTGTTGTCGCGCCACAGTAACGAGCGTTTGTCGCAGGAAACCGCGGTCAGCACCGGTCTGGCGATGGTACAGGCCGTGACGCAGCCGCAGACAGCCATGGGGCAAACTGCATTGGGCTTGCTCGGTGTTGGCGCCCAGTACGGGGTGATCCTGCCTTACAGTCGGATTCACGAGACCGAAGCCGATACCATTGGTTTGGATTTGATGGCTCGCGCCGGCTTCGACCCGCGGCAAAGCATTAATTTGTGGTTGAAGATGGACAAGGCCGCGCAAGGGGGGCAGCCGATCGAATTCATGTCGACCCACCCGTCGCATGCCAGCCGCATCGACAATCTGCAACAGAACATGAACCGCGCGTTGCAAATTCAACAGCAAGCCTGGAGCCAAGGACGCCAACCGCGTTGTAGCAAATAAAGCATGAATCCGTATTTATCCGCCTTACACCCGTACCCGTTTGAAAAGCTGGCAACGCTGAAGCAAGGCATTACGCCGCCGGCCGACAAAGCTCATATCGCTTTGTCGATTGGCGAGCCTAAGCATGTTACGCCGCATTTCATCCAGGAGGCCTTGCTGCGGCATTTGCATGGCCTGACTCAGTACCCCACCACCAAGGGCCTGCCGGAACTGCGTCAAGCGATAGCCGATTGGACTTGCCGTCGTTTTGGGATTTCGGCGGGTGGTGTGGATGCCGAAACCCAAGTGCTGCCGGTAAATGGCACCCGCGAGGCCTTGTTTTCGCTAGTGCAAGCCCTGGTCGATCCGGCCGACAAGCCGGTAGTGATCATGCCCAACCCGTTTTATCAGATCTACGAAGGCGCGGCGCTGTTGGCCGGTGCCGAGCCGTATTATCTGAACACGGTTGAGGCCGATGGTTATTTGCCGGATTTTGACAGCGTGCCGGAAACGATTTGGCAACGCTGCCAACTGATGTTTATTTGCTCGCCCGGCAATCCGACCGGCACGGTGCTGACACAGGCCGACCATCTGAAATTATTGGCCTTGGCCGACAGGTACGATTTTGTCATCGCCTCCGACGAGTGTTACACCGAACTCTATGACGACGAAGCCAATCCGCCGCAAGGTTTGCTGCAAAGCGCTTACGCGGCCGGCAGTACGGATTTCAAACGTTGCGTGATTTTTCATAGCCTGTCCAAACGCTCGAACGCGCCGGGTCTGCGCTCAGGGTTTGTGGCCGGCGACGCGGAAGTGTTAAAGCAGTATTTCAAATACCGCACCTATCACGGCTGCCCGATGCCGGTGCCGACTCAGCACGCCAGCATCGCCGCCTGGAACGACGAGGAACACGTCAAGCACAACCGCCAGTTATACCGCGCTAAATTCACCGCGTTTATCGAGATATTGCACGACGTCTGCGAAATCGAGCGGCCGCCGGCAAGCTTTTACATATGGCTGAAAACGCCGATGTCCGATACCGAGTTTGCCCAAAAACTGTTTGCCAAGCAAAACATCACGGTGCTGCCTGGCAGTTACTTATCCCGTGATAGCGGCGGCATCAATCCCGGCGCCAATCATGTCCGTATCGCGTTGGTTGCGCCTATCGAAGAATGTGTCGAGGCTGCGCAGCGTATTAAAGATTTTCTCAATGAAAACAGCGCGTAGGTTGGGTTAGGCGTAAGCCGTAACCCAACGAGAGGCCTTAATTGTTGGGTTACGCTTCGCTTTTATGCCCTGCCGGTATACCCAACCTACATTATTTTTATCCAACCTACGAAATACCATGTCAAACCTGGAAAACATCATCAACGACGCCTTCGAAAACCGCGCCGAAATCAGCCCGTCTACCGTTTCCGCCGAAGTCCGCAATGCGGTTGCCGAAGTGTTGAACATGCTCGACAAGGGCGAAATGCGCGTCGCCGAGAAAAAAGACGGCGATTGGGTTACCAACCAATGGCTGAAAAAAGCCGTGTTGCTATCGTTCCGGATCAACGAAAACAAAGTGATCGAAAGCGGCGATCTGCGCTATTACGACAAAGTGCCGACCAAATTTGGTAGCTATAGCGAGGCTGATTTTGCGCAAGCCGGCGTTCGCGTCGTGCCTAACGCGGTAGCCCGTTACGGTTCCTACGTCGCCCCCGGCGCGATCCTGATGCCGTCTTACGTCAACATCGGCGCTTACGTCGATAGCGGCACCATGGTCGACACCTGGGTAACAGTGGGTTCTTGCGCGCAAATTGGTAAGAACGTGCATTTGTCCGGCGGCGTCGGCATCGGCGGCGTTTTGGAGCCGTTGCAAGCCAACCCGACCATCATCGGTGACAACTGCTTCATCGGCGCCCGCTCCGAGATCGTCGAAGGTGTGATCGTCGAAGACAACTGCGTGGTCTCGATGGGCGTCTACATCGGCCAAAGCACCAAGATCTTCAACCGGATGACCGGCGAAGTGACTTACGGCCGCATCCCGGCCGGCTCGGTGGTAGTCTCCGGCAACCTGCCATCCAAAGACGGCAGCCACAGCTTGTATTGCGCGGTGATTATCAAGCAAGTGGACGAGAAAACCCGCAGTAAAACCGGTATTAACGAGTTGTTGCGGGATTAACCGCTCGCCCTCCGGCGCATGGTGCTCGTTTGGGTGGCATGCGCTACAAAGCGGTTACCGATTTCTTGTTAAGCGCGTGATACCATTGATGCCTCGAAATTTGTGCTACTTTAAAATCAGCCGGTTTTAACGAGGCTCAAGCCGAAGTCACTACTGAAATGCAAAAAGAAGTCGTAGATAACACGCTTCATCTCGACGATGTTGCCACCAAACGCGATTTAAAAGACTTGGAAGGTGTATTGCGTAGTGAAATCAAAGCGCTAGAGTCCGAGTTAGTCTACAAAATAGAATTGCTCAGGGCCGACACCAGTTGCAACCAAGCGGTAACCAAAGCCGATTTGACCAGCTGGATTATTGCCGCCGGTTTCTTGCAAACTACTGTTATCGTCGCGGTGTTGCTGAAAATAGCGCGTTTGATTTAATTCCGATCTTTGCCAAGTTCTTAAGGCTAGCAAGTAGTCTGGATGAAGAAGAGTGGAGTCGAGCGTTTTTGGCTTCCAATCGGCTTGGAGCTTAGGGCTTTCAAAATGAAAAAATTAAAGGATTGGCCATGTTTTATTTGTTAATCACGCTTGCAGGATTAATTTTTCTGATCTGGGCGCCGGTAAATGTGTCGATAATTACTGGACTCGTCCTACTTCTGATCCCTATGGTAGTTCGCTACAGTGCAAAGTTAATAACAGGACTTGATGTTTCCTTTGGCGAAGCTTTTAAAGCAGTTACTCTTTCATTGTGTCTACCTGTCGTCGGGCTAATTTGGCTGGTGGCGACCTTAGGCAGTCTTGGGGCTAATATTGAGCTTTCTGGCGTTGGTTCAGTCATTTTTCCGATGGGTCTTTTTGCAGCCTATACGCTCGGATATAAGATAAGTCTTGGTCTAGATTTCAAACCGAGCATGGCAATTGCTGGATTATCGGCCCTGCTTTCCATTCCAGGGTTACTACTTATACGTTCGTTTTTTTAGTTTACCCAGTCGACATTCTCCCGCTTAGAATGCGGGAAGAATGTCGACCGCGAGTTTCAGTGACATTGCGCTTCGCACAACAAGGCTAGCGAATCACCGTTTGGCGTTTGGTAACGTAACGGCAATTTTTGTACTCTCCGCCCGAATCGTAAACACCATCAATAACTCCTCGCTCTGTGTTAGCTCCAATGGCGTCGGCAGGCCATCTGCGCCGAGTTGCTTGCCGATAATCGGCTCTATACAAACATACTCCGCTTTTTTATCGCTCCACACGCCGAACGCCAGTGCTATCGGCTGCGACAGCGGGCTGATCTCGCAGGCCATAGATACGGCAAATTCCTCGGTGTTGAGTTTGACCGGGTCACTCGGTGTTACTGCCGGATAAGCCCGCATACTGTCGTGCGGCAGCGTGGTCACGTCTATCCGGGTGCCGGCAATATCCACGAAACTGTTCGGTGTAATCGAAAAATACGGGTGAAAGCCGGGTCTTACCAGCGCGGTTTCCGAGAGGGCGCGGATGGTGGTGGTGACTTTCAGCGTTTTGTTGTGTTGTTCGTCGGTTTCTTCCCAATCGGTAACCACCTCGATGTTGCCCCAGTCGTTTTCGTTGGATGCTGCCAGATTCTTTTGATGCGGCAGCTTGACGTCGCAAACCGTGGTGCGGTATTCGCCGTGCTTGATGCTGAACGGCGGCGACAGGTCCTCGAAATTGGGGATACAAAGATATACCCCGCCGCGCGAGCCGCCGCCCGGCTTGTCGTGGAGCGGTGCGACAACGTCGATATCGTCCAGTTGCCATCTGATCAGAGTGCCGGTATCGGTGAATTGCATGGTGAAGTTTGTCCTTGTCTTTGGCTGGATTTGGGATACAGCCGGTGTCGGGGCTTGCATAGTGCGTAACAAGAGCTGTCGCGTTGTGTTTAAACCGTTAGGTGCCGGCTCGCAGCCGATTATTGTAAACTGCAAGCATTCATATCAGGTAATCGAATGCAGAATAATTTACTTAGGCGAATTAAACCCGACTGTCATTCGTGATTGTTGCCGCTGTTTTTCTATAGGAATTGCATGCGCGTGATCGAGTTTTTTTCTCTGGCCAGCCATGCCGGCGATTACCGGAATTGGCCGCTGCAAACCCGGCTATTACGGCATGGTGTGCCGACTGCTTGCCATGTCCCCGGCTATCGGCTGTTACATCAGTTCCAAACCGAAGCCGGCGACTATTTGCTGATTTGCGATTGGGATTGCCCGTTCGAAGAAGCCAGCGAATTCGTGTTGCTGAGCCGGGAATTGCAGGTTCTGGCCCGGCGCAGCCTGGGCCTGCCGTATGCGTCGTTGGTGTTGGAGGGTATGGAAATCTTCGGCCCGGACGAATTGCGCCTGAACTATTATCCAGATCGAAAATGGGCGTTACGTGTCATGGGCCCCGTCAAATGGCTGCCCGGTTTTCTCAGTCGATGCCAATTTTTCTGGCGCAATCGGCGGTTGCACTTGCGGCGTTTGGCCTGACCCGACAAACTCGGCCATCAATGTACTCGGAATGCCGGGATTTTGCCGGTTTTATCCGGCATACTGCCGTTCAACGGCGCGGTGTATCGTTCGCACTTGCCGATCGGCCCCAACAATAGAGACTTGTATGGCATTGAACCTGTTGCTGTTCTGCAAAGAAGACATTTGGCGGCTGGATGAACGGAGCCTGACTTGCTGGCCGGCGCTTGGCATCCGCTGTTTGAAAATCGCGTTGTTGGCGGTGCAAGGCTTTCGCCGCGATTTATGTCAATTGCGAGCCTCGGCGCTGACCTTGTATAGCATCCTGTCTATCGTGCCGGTGATTGCGATGTTGTTCGGCATCGCCAAGGGCTTCGGTTTCGAAAAGCTGCTGCAGCGACAATTACTGGAGCGGGCGCCGCAGCAGGACGAGCTGATGTTGCGTTTGATCGGCTTTGCCCAAAATTTGCTGGCCAAGACTCAGGGCGAAGTGGTGGCCGGCATCGGTATCGCGGTTTTGTTTTGGACCGTGGTCAGCCTGATCGCCAATATCGAAGAATCGTTCAACTACATCTGGAAAATCGATCAGGGCCGCAGTTGGGGGCGCAAATGCAGCGATTATTTGTCGCTAATGTTGCTGGGGCCGGTACTGCTGATGGCTGCCAGCGGCCTGACCGTGTTCCTGCAAACCCAGGTAGGCTGGTTGGCCGGGGCGATACATCTGCCGGCTTTCGGCGTCTGGCTGGTATTGAAAGCCTTGGGGCTGTCGCCGTTGCTGCTGATGATCGTGCTGTTCACGGTGGTATTCGTATTCATGCCGAACCACGCCATCGACTACCGGGCCGGGCTGGCTGCCGGCGCCGTGACCGGCATGCTCTACCACGGTTTGCAGTGGGCCTATTTGAGCCTGCAAATCGGCGTGTCCAGCTATAACGCGATCTACGGCAGTTTCGCCGCCTTGCCGCTGTTTGTGGTCTGGCTGCAAAGCTGTTGGATGATCGTGTTGTTCGGTTGCGAGATGGCGTTTTATATCCAGAACTACCCGATTCACCGCCACGGTGACCGTTTCCGCAATCTGAGTTTTTCGTTGAAGAAAATCCTGGCGCTGCAAATCGCACATGCCCTGGTTAAACGCTTCGTCAACCAGGACGCGCCGCCGTCGGCCGAGGAATTGGCCCGGGATTTGATGATTCCGTTGGCCTTGGTCCAGGCGTTGTTGCATAAGCTGATCGTCAGTCGCATCGTCGTCGAATTCTGCCATCCGGAACAAACCGTTTCGGTCTACCAGCCGGCGGTCGACATCAATATTCTCAGTATCGGCTATGTAGCCGATGCACTGGAAAGCTGCGGTCAAAACCAGTTGCCGGATATCCAGCCGGAACCGGCTTTTGCCGAGGCCGTCGACCATTTCCGCCGGGCGATGGCGGATAGTCCGGGCAACCGCTTGTTGAAAAACATTTGACGCCGAACGCCGCGGTTAACATCGCTCGACGGCAATGCGTTACAATGCGGCCAAATTCGATGGAGGCGGTACTTGCATGCATGCAACGACTATTGCCGGGTTAGCTCGGCGCCAATCCTAGCGGCCTCCTGCTCAGTTCTGTTCTTCCATTTCAACCTGCGAGCACACCATGCCAGAAAATATTTCGAATAATGCCTTGATCCTTGCGCTGCTGTCTTTGAACGGCGAAATCGCGATCCAGAAAGACTATTTGGAATCCGACGAGATTCCGGAAGACGAAGTGGCCGACGAGGAGGAAGTGTTGGACGATCTCGAACAAGCGTTTATGGAGTTCGTCGATGTCTACAAAGCCCGCGCGCAGGCCGATAAAAGCTTGCCTAGCCTGGACGAACTGTTGGCCGGCGAGGCATAACCGGCAATGAAGGTGTTGTACGGTATCAAGAACTGCGACACGGTGAAGAAAGCCAGAGCATTCCTGGATTCGCGCCGTATCGAGTACCGCTTTCACGATTACCGGGTGGACGGGCTGGAGCAGGCCTTGCTGCAAAAGTTCGTCGATGCGCTCGGAGTCGATGCCGTTCTAAACCAGCGCAGCACCAGTTGGCGCCAACTCGACGACGAGCAAAAACGCGACTTAACGCCTGAAAAAGCCGTGCAGTTGATGTTGGCAGTACCGACTTTGATCAAGCGTCCAATCCTGGACGACGGCCGACAACTACTGGTCGGTTTCAATCCCGAGCAATATCCCAGCGCATAATGACAGAAACGCTTTCCCTGCTGGAGCAACTGATTCGGCGCGAATCGGTGACTCCCAACGACGCCGGTTGCCAGGATTTGCTGGCCGAACGTCTCAGTAAACTTGGCTTCAACGACGAACGCCTGAATTTTGCCGATACCCAAAACCAGTGGCTGCGTCGCGGCAGCGAGCCGCCATTGTTTGTGTTTTTGGGGCATACCGACGTGGTACCGACCGGGCCGTTGGCGGCCTGGGATTCGCCGCCGTTCGAACCGACTATCCGCGACGGCAAGCTTTACGGTCGTGGTGCGGCCGATATGAAAGGCGGCATTGCCGCATTCGTCACCGCGGTTGAGCGCTTTATCGGCCAATATCCGCAGCACAAGGGTTCGATAGCGATCATGATGACCAGCGACGAGGAAGGCGCTGCCACGCACGGCGTCGTCAAAGTGGTCGAGGCGCTGGAGCAACGCGGCGAAAAGATCGACTGGTGCCTGGTCGGCGAACCTTCCAGCGATAAAGCTATCGGCGACGTGATCCGCGTCGGCCGCCGCGGTTCGCTCTGTGCCAAACTCACCGTATTCGGCATCCAGGGCCATGTGGCATATCCGGAATTGGCGGAAAATCCGATCCATACCTTCGCGCCGGCTTTGAAAGAACTGACCGAAGAAGTCTGGGATCACGGCAACGCGTTTTTTCCACCCACCCGGTTGCAGGTCTCCAACATCAACGCCGGCACCGGCGCCGAGAATATCATTCCGGGCCAAGCCGAAGTGCAGTTTAATCTGCGGTTTTGCACCGAGCTGGACGAAGCGACCATCAAAGCCCGTACCCAGGCTATTCTGGATAAACACGGCTTCAAATACGACTTGCAATGGCGGCTGTCGGGCAATCCGTTTTTGACGGCGCGCGGCGAATTGATCGACGCCACCCACGCGGCGATCGAAACCGTGTGCGGCTTTCAAACTCAGGACGACACCGGCGGCGGTACCTCGGACGGGCGTTTCATCGCACCCACCGGTGCCCAGGTCATCGAGCTGGGGCCGTTAAATGCCAGCATTCATAAAGTCAACGAGCATATCGGCCTGGACGATTTGGAAACGTTGAGCCGGATATACCAGCAGATTTTGGTCAATCTGCTGGTCTAGCCGGGCCTGCGCCGACTGGTCGGCACAACGAAAGAACGTTGTGCCGGACCTAGCCATGCTTCGAAAATCATATACTCTTAAATCCTGAAAATTTGCCGAAAATTCATTGGTGCCAAGCCGATACCGCGGCGTTTGTTTGATCGCAAAACGGGTCGTTGATTTGGTTACCGTCCGTCTGCCATGATGGTCGAAGCGCTGCGTGCGCTGGTGATTCGAGACAAGTCCTAGAAAACCACCCAATAAGCAGCTGATAAGGCGTGGGGGTATGCCATGGTAAGCTCAGTCGGGAAGCTTTCGACGTTGCGTTACCGGCACTATATGCCGGTGCTGTTGGTGCTATCGGTTTCGGCAGCGTTTTTATTTTTTGCGTGGCAAGCTCTCGAACGGCATTATCAACAACGACTTCGCGAATATTTCGAATTCGAAGTCGAGCGCATCACCTCGAATATCAGCGAACGCATGGCATTGCATGCGCTAACACTGCGGAGTGCGGCCGGCGTCTTTGCCGCCAGCAAGGAAGTGAGCCGCGCCGACTGGCGGGCTTTCGTCGAAATGTTGGGCTTGGACCAAAACCATCCCGGCGTGCAAGGCGTCGGTTACGCACAGTGGATTCCGGCGAATGAGTTGCAAAGTCATATTTTGCAGATTCGCAGCCAGGGATTTCCGGATTACGTCGTTGCTCCGGCGACTCCGCGGCCTCATTACAGCAGTATCGTTTACCTGGAGCCGTTCTACGGGCGCAATTTGCGGGCCTTCGGCTTCGACATGTTTTCCGAGCCGGTACGGCGCGAGGCGATGGAACGGGCGCGGGATAGCGGAGACTTGGCTTACTCCGGTAAGGTCACCTTGGTGCAGGATTCCAAAGCCAATCCTCAGGCCGGAATGTTGGCGTTTTTTCCGGTTTACCGTCATGGGAGCATTCCGCAAACGCCGGAACAACGCCGAATTGCCATCCAGGGTTGGGTCTATATACCTTACCGGATGAATGATTTGCTTCGGGCGATACTCGGAAAGCAATTGTCGGCGTTGCGGCTGGAAATTTTCGATTCCGACCGTGCCGACGCGGAAAGTTTGTTGTACGACAGTAGCGATACCCTCGATTTTCAGCAGCAAAGTCTCGGATTTGGCCATTTGCGTCTGGAGCGGCGGCTGGAGCTGGCGGGGAGGCATTGGACTTTGCGCTTCACCGAATTGGCCGGCTTCAGTAAAGCGAGTAAATTGGAACCGCCTTGGGGCGAATTTCTGGCCGCCGCGTTTATCAGTTTTCTGCCGGTATTTTTCTGCGCGGCCTATATCAAGGCCCGCCGCAGCAGTCTGATCGCGTTACATCTCACCGAATCCTTGAAACAAAGCGAACGTCGCTTCCGCAGTCTGTTCGAGAACTCGCCGGTGGCCTATATGGCATTGGACCGGCACGGTTGCCTGCTGGATGCGAATCCGCAATTGTGCGCATTGTTGGATTACCCGGGCGACGAGTTGATAGGGAAAAAATTGCCGGATTTTTTAGTTGACGACGCCGATGCCGGGGCCGATTTCGGCCTGAAACTGCAAATGTTGAACCATTACGGCGTGTTGGAGTGTGAACTGATGCTGCGCAGAAAATCCGGCGGTGCCATCACGGTGATATTGGACGGCCGCCTGCAAAGCCGTAAATCAGGGCCGGCGATCATTCACTGTATTTTGACCAATATTACCGAGCGTAAGCGCGCCGAGGGCAAATTACAGTTGGCGGCACGCGTGTTTGCCGATGCGCACGAAGGGATCACCATCACCGATGCCGACGGGATTATCATCGACGCCAACCCGACCTTTTGTGCGATAACCGGGTATCCGCGCGACGAAGTGATCGGCCGCAACCACAACTTCCTCAAATCCGGCAAACACGATGCCGAATTTTATAAAAACCTGTGGCAAACCCTGCAAACCGAGGGCTGTTGGCAGGGCGAGATATGGAACCGCAAGAAAAACGGGGAATTGTATGTGGAACTGTTGACGATCTCGGCGATGCGCAACCAGAAAGGTGAGGCGGTCAATTACGTCGGTTTGTTCTCCGATATTACCCAGTCGAAGTTGCATCAACAGGCATTGGAGGAGATGGCACATCACGACCCGTTGACACACTTGCCTAACCGAACCTTGTTTACCGACCGTTTTCAGCAGGCCATGGCACGCTGCAAGCGAGACAATTCCTTGCTGGGCGTGGTGTACATGGATTTGGACGGCTTCAAGCAAATTAACGATAATCTGGGCCACGAGGCCGGCGATCAGTTGTTGGTGGAAGTCGCGGCGCGGTTGCGGGCCGGCTTGCGCGAAGAGGATACCGTGTGCCGTTTGGGTGGCGACGAGTTTGCAGTGTTGATGTGCGGCGTCGAATCGAAGCAGCAGTGCATACAGGCGCTGGAGCGGATTCACCAGAACGTTGCCCGCAGCTACCCGATTGCCGGGCAGCAGGTACAAGTAGGGGTTAGTAGCGGCGTGACCATTTATCCTTACGATCCCAGCAATCCGGATTATTTGTTGCGGCATGCCGATGAAGCCATGTATATCGCCAAGCAACAGGGCCGCAATCGTTTCGAGTTTTATCAGGCCGGCTGCAATGGGGAGTCGGTGCAGCCCGATCAGGCGTTTTCCAATCAGAGTTGATTTTTTGCGGAGAGTTTATGAATTGCCACGAAGTTGATTACCGGATTGTCGGCCACGATATTCAGATGGTCGAAATCGAATTGGATCCGAACGAAACCGTTGTTGCCGAAGCCGGCGCGATGACCTATCTGGAACAGGATATCGAATTCGAAACCAAAATGGGCGACGGTTCCGGCGGCGTCATGGATAAGCTGTTCGGTATCGGCAAGCGCTTGTTGACTGGCGAATCGGTTTTTCTGACTCATTTCAGCAACCGCGGCGGCCAAAAACGGCAAGTGGCTTTTGCCGCACCGTTTCCGGGCACCATCATTGCGTTAAATATGGCTGAGTTGGGGCAGGAAGTGATCTGCCAGAAATCGGCATTTTTGGCGGCGGCGTTCGGTACCCAGGTCGACATCGCCTTCAACAAACGATTGGGCAGCGGTTTTTTTGGCGGCGAAGGTTTTATTTTGCAGCGCCTGCGCGGCGACGGGATGGCCTTCATCCACGCCGGCGGTACGGTGGTGCGTAAAGAATTGCGTAACGAAACCCTGCGGTTGGATACCGGTTGTCTGGTCGCTTTCAGCGGCAACATCGATTACAACATCGCCTTGAGCGGCGGCCTGAAAAGCATGCTGTTCGGTGGTGAGGGTTTGTTTCTGGCAACCTTGAAAGGCACGGGATCGGTTTGGATTCAAAGCATGCCGTTTTCGCGGTTGGCGGAACGGGTGTTAAGCCAGTATCGACCGCTAGGTCAGGATAGCCAATAAAGCCGGTTACAGCAGGCCGTGTTCGGCGAACGAGAACGGCGGACCGTCGCCGACGATGAAATGGTCCAACACCCGGATATCGAACAAACCCAGGGCTTGTTTCAGTTTCTCGGTAATCTGCCGGTCGGCCTGGCTGGGTTCGTTGATCCCCGAAGGATGGTTATGAGCGAATATCACCGCCGCAGCATGGTGAAACAACGCCCGCTTGGCGACTTCGCGCGGATAGACGCTGGCGCCGTCTATCGTGCCGCGGAACAATTCCTCCCATTGGATCACCCGATGCTGGTTGTCGAGAAATAGGCAAGCGAAAATTTCGTAACTGTGGCCGCGTAGTTGCGCGCTCAGGTAAGCGCGGGTGATATCCGGGCTGGTCAGCGCGTTGCCGCGTTGCAGAATTTCGGCAAAATGGCGGCGGGCCATTTCCAGCACCGCTTGCAGTTGCGCATACTTGGCGTCGCCCAGGCCGTGGCTCTGGCAAAATCGCTGCTGGTCGGCGCCTAGCAGCGCGCGCAACGAACCGTATTCGCTGAGTAGTTCCCGTGCCATATCCACCGCCGATTTACCGGCCGTGCCGGTACGCAAGAAAATCGCCAGCAATTCGGCATCTGTCAAGGCGCCGGCGCCGCGCTGCAACAGTTTTTCCCGCGGGCGTTCGTCGGCTGGCCAATTTTTAATGCTCATCAACTCGCTCCGGCCGTTAAGAAACGGTTTTAAGCGTAGAAGAATCGGACCGACTTTGCCATAATTCCTTAATTAGCCATTTTGGGGCGTGTTATTAACAAGCGAATTTTACTGGGAGTTTGCGGCGGTATCGCGGCCTATAAAGCGGCGGAATTGCTGCGCCTGCTGCGCAAGCAAGGCTGTGAGGTCAGGGTGGTGATGACCGCCGCCGCCGCCCGGTTCGTGGCTCCGCTGACTTTTCAGGCCCTGAGCGGACATAGCGTGCACAGCGAATTGCTCGATCCGGAGCAGGAACAGGCGATGAGCCATATCCATCTGGCGCGCTGGGCCGATCTGCTCCTGATTGCACCGGCAACTGCGGATACATTGGCCAAAATGGCGCACGGATTGGCCGACGATTTGTTGTCGACTTTGTATCTGGCCGCCGAATGTCCGGTTTACGTGGCGCCGGCCATGAATCAGGCGATGTGGGGCAAGCCGGTTACCCAAGAAAATATCGCTCGTTTGCAACAGCACGGAGTGACGATGATTGGCCCGGCCGCGGGCGAGCAAGCCTGCGGCGAGCAGGGATACGGGCGCATGGTCGAGCCGGCCGAAATCGTCCAAAGCGTATTGATTCAGTCCACTAGCGGTTTACTTGCCGGCCTGAAACTGGTGGTCAGCGCCGGTCCGACCCGCGAGCCGTTGGACCCGGTGCGGTTTATCAGTAACCGTAGTTCCGGCAAGATGGGTTATGCGTTGACCAAAGCCGCTGTCGCCGCCGGCGCCGATGTGACTTTGGTTAGCGGTCCGGTACATCTGCCAGCGCCGGCCGGCGCCAAATTCATTCAGGTCGAGACTGCATTGCAGATGTACCAAGCCGTGCTGAACGCTTGCGCTGATGTAGACCTTTATATCGGTGCGGCGGCAGTGGCTGATTATCGAGCCAAACAGGTCGCCGGGCGCAAACTGAAGAAAGGTGAAGCCGAAGGCAGCGTGATTGAGTTGGAAAAGAATCCGGATATCGTCGCCGCGGTTGCACGACTACTGCCCAGACCTTGGGTCGTCGGTTTTGCCGCCGAAACCGACGACCTTGAGAACTACGCGCTGGGCAAGCTGCACAGTAAAAATCTGGACATGATTGCCGCTAACTGGGTAGGGCGGGCCGAAGGCGGCTTCGATTCCGAGCGCAACGCCTTGCAGGTGTTCTGGCGGGATGGCCGAAAAACGCTGGAGATGGCCGACAAAACCAGTCTGGCGGTGCAGTTGTTGCAATTGATTGCCGAGAAAATGCATGAGAAAAATCCAATTAAAAATCCTTGATTCACGCTTGGGCGAGCAGATCCCGTTGCCGGCTTACGCCACGCCGGGTTCGGCCGGGCTGGATTTGCGCGCCTGTCTGGAACAGGCGTTGACGTTGCAGCCCGGCCAGACTGCATTGATTCCGACCGGTCTGGCGATCCATATCGACGATCCGCATTTGGCGGCAATGCTGCTGCCTCGATCCGGCTTGGGCCACAAACATGGCATCGTGTTGGGTAACCTGGTCGGTTTGATCGATTCGGATTACCAGGGCCAGGTGTTCGTGTCCTGTTGGAATCGCGGCGCTGAGCCGTTCACCGTCGAAGTGGGAGAACGCATCGCCCAAATGGTGTTCGTACCGGTTGCGCAAGTGGAATTCGAATGCGTTGCCGAATTCGATGCCAGCCATCGCGGTAGCGGCGGTTTCGGACATAGCGGTCGGCATTGATCGAGGGCAACCATGGGGCGCATATTCAGCATCGTCGCCGGCATTGCCGTCTTTATGGTCTTATTGGCCGGCGGCGGCGCATATTGGTTCTCGGCGGCCAAAGTTGCAGAGACGCAACAAGCCAGCGTTACAGCCGTAGCGAACGGCATGGCCGTCAGTTTGTCGACCCAAATCGACACCTTGCAACACGTTGTCGATGGCCTGGCACTAGCGCCGGACGTAATTGCCGTGTTCAGCCCCGAGACGCAGGATGCTGCAAACCGCATTAGCGTGGCAGCCAGATTGCAGAGCGTGATCCCGAACGCATTGAAAGTGCGTTTGCTGCCGGCGAATGTCAGCGAACCGGATTTGACTCAAGCACCGAACATGGGGTTTGCCGACTTGGAAATGGTCAGGGCGACGCTCGCCGCCAAACAAAAGCCGTCGGTGCAAGGCGAGGGCGAACACCGGCACCTGGCGATAACCAGCTTGGTCATTAAAGATCAGCAGCCGATCGGCGTGATACTGGTCAGTTTGAAACCTGATGCATTGCAATTGTTAATCGGCAAAACCAGTTTCAGCGGCGGTTTTGTCGAAGTTCGCCAAGACAGTGCCGTATTGGCCACTGCCGGCAATTCCGCTGCAAAACTTGACGATCCCCAGACCCTGCCGTTGCTTAACAGTCGCTGGCAACTGGATTTGTGGACAGGTGAAGCTACCGAGCCTGCCGATGTGGTGCTGTTTCTGTGCATTATCCTGATCCCGGCGTTGTTGGTGAGTCTGGCGTTTTTTATCGGTTACCGAAAGTTGGCCGACTATTTGCGGCACGACCAGAGCAGTATATTGAAGGCTGCCAAGGATATGATGACCGGCAAAAGTGCGGGGCATTACCCGGTGCAACTGGACGAGATGCGTCCGATCGTGTCCACCTTGGCCCAATTCAAACGCATTCTGGAACATGAAAAGCAACCCGAGAAGCCGGTCGAAGTCGACGAGGACTTCGATTTTTTCGAGGAATCGTTCGATATGGATTTTGTCGAGCCCTCAAAGTCTGCCGCGGCTGCGGACCAGTACGCCAGCGTGCCGATAGCGTTGTCCTCGGCGCCGGTTAGTCTGCCCGAGCTGACGCCTGCGGCCGAGGTAAAGCCTGCCAAGCCCGCGGTCAAGAGCGGCGATATTTTTAAAGCTTACGACATTCGCGGCGTAGTCGGTCGCGACCTGACGGCAGAAACGGTGCGGGCGATCGGCTTGGTGCTGGCGAACGAGGCTCGGCAACAGCAGGTCAGGACCATCGTGTTGGGCCGAGACGGCCGTTTGACCAGTCCCGAGTTAGCGGATGCCATGGCTCAAGGTTTGACAGCCGGCGGCTGCGATGTGCTCGACATCGGTTTGGTGCCGACGCCGCTGTTGTACTTTGTCGCTCACCACAGCGAAGGCGCTAGCGGCGTGATGGTGACCGGCAGCCATAATCCGAAAGAATACAACGGCCTCAAACTGGTTTTGAACGGCGAGACCTTATCCGGCGAAAAGTTGCAACAATTGAAACAGCGTCTGGAAGCAGGCGACTACAGCCAGACCGAGCCCGGCTCGATTCAACGCAACAGCCTGTTCGGCAACGAATATATCGGCATGATTACGGAAGATCTGCATCTGGTGCGACCGATGAAGGTCGTCGTCGATTGCGGGAACGGTGCGGCCGGACGGTTGGCGCCGATGTTGCTGAAAACCCTGGGTTGCGAAGTGGTCGAGCTGTTTTGCGAGATCGACGGCAATTTTCCCAATCACCATCCGGACCCCAGCAAGCCGGAAAACCTGAGCGACTTGATGTCTGCCGTCAAACATTACGCGGCCGATATCGGCCTGGCTTTCGACGGCGACGGCGACCGTTTGGGCGTGGTGGATTCGACCGGTAAAATTATCTGGCCGGACCGGCAAATGATGTTGTTTGCCCGCGATGTGCTGACGCATAAGCCTGGATCGGAGATCATTTACGACGTGAAATGCTCCCGGCATTTGCACGATCAGATTGTTAAACGCGGAGGTCGGCCCTTGATGTGGAAAAGCGGCCATTCGCTGATGAAAGCCAAGCTGAAAGAAACTGCGGCGGCCCTGGCCGGAGAAATGAGCGGCCATATATTTTTCAACGATCGGTGGTTCGGTTTCGACGATGCGCTGTATGCCTGCGCCCGGCTGGTCGAGATCCTTTCCAACGATATGCGAAGTAGCGGCGAGTTGTTTGCCGAGCTGCCCGACAGTATCAACACCCCGGAACTGCACGTGCCGGTGGCGGAAGGCGAAGGAGCCGGTTTGATGGAACGCTTGTTCGCTCAAGCCGAGTTCAAGGGCGGGAAAATCGTCAATATCGACGGTATGCGCGTCGAGTTTGCCGATGGCTGGGGCTTGGTCCGCGCCTCGAATACCACGCCGGTGTTGACCGTCCGGTTCGAAGCCGACACCCAGGAAGCGATGCAGCAAATTCAGGCGCAGTTCAGGCAACTGCTGCTGAAAGTGAATCCCGACCTTCATTTGCCATTTTAATTGTTAGAGACCATGAAAGAAAAAACCGCACACCAGATTGCCCACGTCCTGATCGAAGCCCTGCCGTACATTCAAAAATTCAAAGGCCGGACGGTCGTGATCAAATTCGGCGGTAATGCCATGGTCGACGATGCGTTGAAGCACAGCTTCGCGCGTGACATCGTGTTAATGAAGCTGGTGGGTATTAACCCTATCGTCGTACACGGTGGCGGCCCGCAGATCGGGAGCCTGCTGGGGCGGCTTGGCAAGACCTCAGAGTTTGTCGACGGTATGCGCGTGACCGACAGTGAAACCATGGACGTGGTGGAAATGGTTTTAGGTGGCTTGGTCAACAAAGAGATCGTCAATTTGATCAATCTGCAAGGCGGTAAGGCGGTAGGTTTGACCGGAAAGGACGGCAACTTCATTCACGCCCGCAAAATCAATATCACCAAAGCCGGCGCTTCGCTGGACGATGCGCCGGAAATCATTGATTTAGGCCATGTCGGCGAGGTCAGCAGCATTGATCCGGCGGTGGTGGAAATGCTGGGCAACAGCGATTTTATTCCGGTGATAGCGCCGATCGGTGTTGGCAAGGACGGTCATTCCTACAATATCAACGCCGATCTGGTGGCGGGCAAGGTTGCCGAGGTGTTGAAAGCCGAAAAGCTGATGCTGCTGACCAATACCCCGGGCATTTTGGATAAACAGGGCAACTTGCTGACCGGATTGACCTTGACCGACATCGACAACTTAATCGCTGACGGTACGATATCGGGCGGCATGATTCCGAAAACCCGCTGTGCGACTGATGCGTTGAAAGGCGGTGTCACCAGCGTCCATATCATTGACGGCAGGGTTGACCATGCCGTGTTACTGGAGTTGTTTACCGACCAGGGCGTCGGCACCTTACTGCTGCGCCGCTAATTGGGACTGGATAAACGGGGCGAACGCTTCGCGAATGGCTTGGGCTTTGGCGCTGGCGCACAGTTCCAAACCGAGGCTGGATTGGCGGCAGCGTATGTCGAGAAATATCTGGCGGACGTCGTTCCTTTCCAGTAGAGACGCCGACAGGCTCAGATCGGTATCGGTTTGCGGTGCCGCCCGCATGATCAGTTTTTCGCTTTCCACGTCTTGGCCGGTAGTGGAGTTGCTGGCGACAAATTCGCCGGCGATTTTCCAGGCCTTTTCGCATTGAACCGCATCTTCGCAGACGAACAAGCCTAGTTCGTTACTGGCGTTGCTGGCGGCTAGAGAGGATTTGTCGGTTTTCCCGGTTTTTTGCGATTGGGTCAAAAACTGAAAGCGGGCAACATCGGCTTTGAACTCTTTTTCGCTGTTTTGCCGTTCCAATTGGTGGCGTTGCAGATCTTGTTTGGCCGCGTCTATTTGTTGTTTGCTGGCGGCAATGTCGCCGAGTAGTTTGTCGGGCAATTTGCTGCCGCTACGTTCTAGATTGGCGGCCTGTTGTTGCTGTTGCCGTAATTGCGATTCCAGTAAATCGATGTTGCCCTCGATCACCTTACGCGCCGCATCGATCGCGGCTAATTTGTTGGCGATCGCTTTTTCCAAATCGTCGACGCTGCGGAAGGTGCTGAGTAAGACTTTATCGTTGGCCGCTTGTTTCGTGATGATCTTCTCCTGCTCCTTGCGCAGTTCGTCCAGGCGTTTTTGCTGGGTGAGTTGCTCTGCGGTTTTGGCTTTTTCTACCACATCCGTCACCCGTGCCTTTTCGTTTAGGGTTTCCCGTTTGTGCTGGACCTGATCGGGCGGAACTTGGTCGGAAAAATAAACGTTACCGCTGTCGTCGACCCAACGATACATTTTTTTGGCAAAGGCCGGATCGGCAGCCAACATCGGCATGACCAGAGCGAGCGCTAGCAGGATGCGTTTGGCGGTGTTGTTCGGTGTGCCCATATTTTTCGGCGATCCGACCTAGCCCAAGATCGTGGCCAGCTGATGTAATGGCGGTAATATCATCATTTTTGCCAGTTGCAACAACACCAGTGCTGCCAAAGGCGACAAGTCAATGCCGCCTAAATCGGGCAATACTCTGCGGCAAACGTTCAGCAGCGGTTCGGTCAAACTGTACAAGATCGATGAGGCGCTGCTGTAACTGCCCGCTGCGAACCAGCTCAGGATCGCTGCGGCAAAAATGGCGTAGACAAAAATGTCCAACAGCATTTTTACTAGGTCGGTAAACGACAGCAACAGCAAAGCGACTACGCTGATCGATAAACTCTTCAGTGCCAGAATCGAAAAATTGGCGATCATTTGCAGTACCAGAGCCAGAACCAGCGAGGAACTGTCGATACGGCCGATCGCCGGGATAAAGCGCCGCATGATCCTTAACGGCGGATGGGTGATTTTGACCAGAAACTGCGAAATCGGATTGTAAAAATCGGCTTGGGTCCATTGCAGCAAAAACCGCAAAGCGACCGCCAGGATGTAGAGCGAGAACAGGGTGTCGATCAAAAACACCAAGGGATCTGTCATGTAGTTACTGCCCATCAGTCGGCTCCGAGTTGTTTTGACATTTCAATCGAGCGGTCCCTGGCGGCATGCAGGGCTTTCGATACCAAATCGACGAAGCCGTGTTGCAGAAAGGTCTCGACGGCTCGCTGCGTTGTACCGCCTGGCGATGTTACTCGGGCCCGCAGTTGTGCCGGAGATTCGGCGGATTCCAGGGCGATTTTCGCCGCGCCCAACGCAGTTTGCTGAATTAATAAACGCGCGGAATGTTCGTCCAGACCCAGTTCCAAAGCGGCCTGCTCCATCGCTTCCATTAACAGAAAAAAATAGGCCGGGCCGCTGCCGGAGACGGCAGTAACGGCGTCGAGTTTGGCCTCGTCCCCGAACCATAACGTCAAGCCGACGGCGCGCAGGATGTTCTCGGCCAGGTCTTTCTGTTCCTCGTTGACTTGCGGATTGGCGTGCAATGCCGTGGCACCGGTTTGAACCAAAGCCGGGGTGTTGGGCATGCAACGGACGATGGCGGTGTTTGCGCCCAGCCATAGCGCCAAGCTTTGTTGACCGATGCCGGCGGCGATCGACACTACCAGAACGTTCTTTTGTTTCAGTTGCGGTGCGATTTGCAAGCAGACGTCTCGCAGAATCTGCGGTTTGACCGCCAGAACCACGACGTCGGCTTCGTTGGCGATATTAGCGTTATCGGCGGAAATATTGACGTGCAATTGATCGGCGTGGGACTTCAGGATGTCGGGAGCGGCATCGGATACCCAGATTTGCTGGGGCGAGTGGCCACTGGCTATCAGGCCGCGCATCAAGCTGGTTGCCATGTTGCCGCCGCCGATAAAGCCGATTGTTTTAGTGTTCATAGCTTACTGAAAAATAAATTGTATCGTGATGGAAACCGCTGTTGGCAGCGCATTCTACATGACAATGGTGGCGGCGGATTAAATCTCAAGCCGTGACCGATTCTCGGAATCCGATATGCCGCGGGCGGAAACCGGATAGTAGCAGAGCGCTGCCGTAAACGATTATTGCCAAGCCGATTGTTGCCGCCAAGTTCAGGCCGCGTTGAGCGGCGTTCCAATTCAGCCATAAGCCGGCATCGACAAAATAGTACAAAAATGCCGACATGGCTGCATTGGCCGCCACAATCCGTCCAATATAACCGTACCAACCGGCGCAAGGTTGGTAAATGCGCGTCGTAACCAGGTTGCGTAACAATAGCAGTGCGTTGAGATAGGCGGATAAGGTGGTCGCCAAGGCGACTCCGGCATGAGCCAAAGGCCAGACCAAAATCAAGTTGAAGGCCACATTGGCAAGCATCGAATACCCCCCGAATCTTGTCGGTGTGCGGGTGTCGTGGCGGGAGGTAAAGCCGGGGGCCAGCACTTTAATTAGCATAAAAGCCAACAAGCCCAGGGAATACGCGATCAGGCTGCGGCCAGCCATCTTGACGTCGCCACTGTCGAATTCGTTGTATTGGAACAAGGTGGAAAGTAAAGGTTCGGCCAGAAATGCCAATCCCAAAGTGGCCGGCATGCCAATTAGTAGTGTCAGTTTCAAGCCCCAATCCAATGCCTTGGAAAATCCAAGCTGGTCCGACGTGGCATGATGTGCCGACAGATGCGGCAAAATCACGGTAGCGACGGCAATGCCGAGGATTCCAAGCGGGAATTCGACCAGGCGGTCTGAGTAATACAGCCAGGACACGCTGCCCGGAGCCAGAAAAGAAGCTACCAAAGTGCCAAACAGCAAGTTGACCTGCACCACCGAGACGCCGAAAATAGCCGACGGCATCCGCGTCAGCATGCGTCTTACGTCCGGGTCGCGGTAGGCCCAGCGTGGCCGCGGTAGTAGGCCGAGGCGTAATAACGGCGGAATTTGAAATGCCAACTGGATGGCGCCGGCGGCGAGTACGCCCCAGGCCAGCGCGACAATCGGTTGGTCCATTAGCGGTGCCAGCCAGATTGCGGCAGCGATCATCGCGAGGTTCAAGATCACCGGTGTCAAAGCCGGAACCGCAAATCGGCCTTGGGCATTCAATATTGCGCCGGCAAAAGCGACCAATGTGACGAAAAACAGGTAAGGAAATGTGATGCGCAGCATTTGTACGGTCAACTCGTATTGGCTGCCTTCCCACAAAAATCCCGGCGCAAACACCAGGATTAACAAGGGGGCTGCAACGACTCCGGCTAGCGCGACCAGAGCCAGTAGGGCTGCCAAGGTGCCTGAGCTGCGGTCTATGAACTGGCGTAATGCTTCTCTAGTACCTTTTTGATGGTGATCGGACAGCAGCGGTACGAAGGCTTGAGCGAAAGCGCCTTCGGCAAATAAACGGCGTAAAAAATTGGGAATCCGGAACGCGACGAAGAAAGCATCGGTGGCAGCATTAACCCCGAAAATATTGGCGAACAGCATGTCTCTGGCGAAGCCCATCAACCGCGAAATCAATGTCATACTGCCGACAATGGCGGTTGATTTGAAAAGCTGTTTACTCACGAATCTTCCCGTCTATTCAGACGCAGCTAAAAATTTGACAATCATAGCATTCAAAAAGATAATATGCGGTTCCAAATTCACTGAAACAAATTGATAGACTATGGCGAATTCACCACAAGCTAGAAAAAGAGCGCGTCAGGCAGAGAAAAGCCGTATTCGCAATGCCGGACAGCGCAGCAACTTACGCACTTTCATCAAAAAAGTGATCGCCGCTGTTAGAGCAGGCGATAAAGAGCAAGCGCAAGCCGCGTTCAAAGTGGCTGTCCCTGTTATCGATTCAGCCGTCAACAAAGGCTTGATCCACAAAAATAAAGCCGCCCGCGGTAAAAGCAGATTGAATAACAGACTGCGCGCCATGGCTTAATTTTGGTTTAGGCATAATCGATTGCAAAAGGCCCGGATGGAAACGTCCGGGCCTTTTTTGTGCCTGGCGTTTTTTCAGTTGCCGAGTGATGTTTTAGTCGCCGCACTTGGCGCCACGTTTTCGGACAATCGTTTGCTTGCCGCGGAAGACTTTTTTCCAGCCGCGTTTGCGGCTGTTAAACAAGCTGCTAATCTGTTACTGCTTAAGAATATCAGTAAAAGGTAATCGCCATGAATAACCAAGATCAAGCCAAGCTGCGCTGGGGAATACTCGGGGCGGCGCGTATCAACGAGCGCCTGCTGCCGGCTATAGTCGAGGCTCAGAATTCCGAATTGGTCGGGATAGCCAGCCGGCGGCCGGGAGCCGCCGCGCAAACTTTGGCCCAATACGCTCCTTGCCATCCCAATATTCAAAGTTACGACAATTTGGACAGCCTGCTCAACGACGACGACGTGCAAGCCATATATTTGCCGATGGCCAACCACGAACACGCGGAATGGACCCTACGAGCCATCGAGCACCGCAAACACGTACTCTGCGAAAAACCGATGGCTTTGACCGTGGCCGACATCGATGCCATCGAAACCGCTGCCCGCCGCTATCGGGTGACGGTCATGGAAGGGTTTATGTACCGTTTCCATCCGCAGCATGCTCGGGTATTGGAATTGATCGGCTCCGGCTTGATCGGCGAGGTGCGTTCGGTACGAGCTAGCTATTCGTTCATGATGCGGCCGGCGCGGATGTACCGGTTGGCGGAGGATGTTTCGCGCGGCGGCGGTGCGATGTGGGATATCGGCTGTTATGCGATCCATTCGTTGCGGATGTTTTTTCAGCAGGCGCCGCGCACGGTTACTGCTTTATCCAAGTATGTCGAAAGCGGTGCCGACATTACCACCAGCGGGGTGCTGGATTTTGGAGACGGCAAATTTGGCCACTTCGATTTCAGTTTCGAGCGGGCGCGACGTTGCGAATACGAGATCATCGGCACCCGGGGCGGCATAAAATGCCACGTCGTCTGGCAATTGCCGGGCGATATTCCGATTATTTCCTGGTGGACCGAGGACGGCCGCTTCGCCGAAGAACGGATGCCGGCAGCGAACCATTTTCGTTTGGAGATCGAACATTTCAGCGATTGCGTGCTAAACGGCAAGCCGCCGCAATTGTCGTTCGACGATGCCCGCGACAATTGCCGGACGATTGTCGCTGCGTTGCAAGCGGCCGCCGAAGGGCGGACGGTAAAAATTTAGCGGAACCCGCGTCGGCCCGGACTTGAATCCGGGCCGGCGCGGCGGGCTTATTTGCTGAAGGTCAGGCCGTCGTTGGCAACATCGATTTTTATCGTATTGCCCGGCAAGAAACGGCCGGCCAATATTTCGTTAGCCAACGGATTTTCCAATTGGCGTTGTATCGCCCGTTTCAATGGCCGTGCACCGTAGACCGGATCGAAGCCGGCCTCGCCGAGTAGATCCAAGGCCGGTTCGCTGACGGCCAAGCCGATCTCCTTCTCTTGCAGACGACGGCGCAGCAAATCGATCTGGATTTTGCAGATTGCCCGAATCTGGTCTTGTTCCAGCGGATGGAACACCACGGCCTCGTCGACCCGGTTGATGAATTCCGGCCGGAAATGCTGGCCGACGATGTCCATTACCGCGTCTTTCATTTCGGCATAGTTGTCTTCGCCCGCCAGTTCCTGAATCACGCTGGAGCCCAGGTTGGACGTCATCACCACCACCGTGTTCTTGAAATCCACGGTGCGGCCCTGGCCGTCGGTCAGTCGGCCGTCGTCCAACACTTGCAGCAAGACATTGAACACGTCGTTGTGGGCTTTTTCGATCTCGTCGAGCAGGATCACAGAGTAGGGCTTACGGCGCACGGCTTCGGTCAGGTAACCGCCTTCTTCGTAGCCGACGTAACCCGGCGGTGCACCGATCAAACGCGCGACCGAATGTTTCTCCATGAATTCCGACATATCGATGCGGACCATGGCTTCTTCGGTGTCAAACATGAATTCGGCCAAGGCCTTGCACAACTCGGTTTTACCGACGCCGGTCGGCCCCAAAAACAGGAACGAACCGTTCGGCCGGTTCGGGTCGGAAAGCCCGGCGCGGGAGCGGCGGATCGCATTGCTGACGGCTTTCAAGGCTTCCGTTTGGCCAATCACGCGTTTGCCCAATTCTTCTTCCATCCGCAACAGTTTTTCCCGCTCGCCTTCCATCATTTTCGAGACCGGGATGCCGGTCCATTTCGATACGACTTCGGCGATTTCCTCATCCGTGACTTTGCTGCGCAATAATTTGGCTTCCTGCATTTCGGCTTGCGATGCCAAGTCCAGCTCCTTCTCCAGTTTCGGAATCTCGCCGTATTGCAGCTCCGACATCCGGGTGTAATCCTGATTGCGGCGGGCAGCTTCCAACTCCAGGCGAGCGTGTTCCAGCCGCTCTTTGATGGTGGCCGTGCCTTGCAGCGCCGCCTTTTCAGCTTTCCAGATTTCGTCGAGATCGGAATATTCTTTCTCCAGCTCGGCAATGTCTTCCTGCAAGGTTTCCAGGCGCTTTTTCGAGGCTGGGTCGCTTTCGTTTTTCATCGCCTCGCGTTCGATTTTCAGCTGAATCAGGCGGCGGTCGAGTTTATCCATCGCTTCCGGTTTGGAATCCATTTCCATCCGAATCCGGCTGGCGGCTTCGTCGATCAGATCGATGGCCTTGTCCGGCAATTGCCGGTCGGAGATATAACGGTGCGACAGCATCGCCGCGGCGACGATGGCCGGGTCGGTAATGTCGACGCTGTGGTGGATTTCGTAACGTTCCTTTAAGCCGCGCAGGATGGCGATGGTGTCTTCGACGCTGGGCTCGTCGACCAAGACTTTTTGAAAACGGCGTTCCAATGCGGCGTCCTTTTCGATGTATTGGCGGTATTCGTCCAGCGTCGTCGCACCCACGCAATGCAGCTCGCCGCGCGCCAGGGCAGGCTTGAGCATATTGCCGGCGTCCATCGCGCCTTCGGCTTTGCCGGCGCCGACCATGGTATGCAACTCGTCGATGAACAGAATCACCTGGCCTTCCAGCTTGGCGATGTCGTTCAAGACCGCTTTCAGGCGCTCCTCGAACTCGCCGCGGAATTTGGCGCCAGCGATCAGCGCGGCCATGTCCAGCGACAACAATTGCTTGCCCTTGATGCCTTCCGGCACCTCGCCGTTGACGATGCGTTGGGCCAGGCCTTCGACGATCGCAGTTTTACCGACGCCGGGCTCGCCGATCAACACCGGATTGTTCTTGGTGCGGCGTTGCAAGACTTGTATCGTGCGGCGGATTTCGTCGTCGCGGCCGATCACCGGATCCAGCTTGCCTTGCTCGGCCCGCTCGGTCAGATTGATCGTGTATTTTTTTAAAGCCTGGCGCTGGTCTTCGGCATTGGCATCGTTGACGTTCTGACCGCCGCGCATGTTGTCGATGGCTTTTTCGACGGCCGATGCGGTGACGCCGGCCTTTTTCAGCAGGTTCTGCAAGGTTCCGTTGGTGTCCAGCGCCGCCAACAGGAACAGTTCGCTGGAGATGTAGGCGTCTTTGCGTTTTTGCGCCAATTTGTCGGTCAAATTCAGCGTCCGCGACAATTCATTGGAAATTTGCACATCGCCGCCGGCGCCTGAAACGCTGGCCAAACGGTCGATCTCTTTCAACAGATCGTTGCGCAAGGCGTTGACCTGAACCCCGACCTGCTGCAACAAAGGTTTGATACTGCCGCCTTCCTGGTCGATCAAGGCCTGCATGACATGCAACGGCTCAATGAATTGGTGGTCTTTGCCGAGCGCCAGACTTTGCGCGTCGCCGAGAGCCTGTTGAAATTTACTGGTTAATTTATCCATTCGCATGCAGCGTACCTCGTTAGGAAAATAAGTTTGGTTGCGACCGACATGGGGCGGCCTGAATCGGTTTTCAAGCGTCGAGGCTTGGGCTGGACAAAATTTCCGCTTAGTCTTCAGGGGAATGCCCGAATATCGCCGGTAGCTTAGACCATTGATTCAAAGTACAATGCCCGCGCTCAGATAATAGATGTTTGCGGCTTATCGCCACTGCTTCAGGCAGCAACGGTTGCCATTAATGTCGGTCTGCGTAACCAATAGTTTTATTTTGTAGGAGTTTTAAGATGGCAACAGGCACTGTAAAGTGGTTTAACAACACCAAAGGTTTTGGATTTATCGAGCCTTCCGAAGGAAAAGAAGATGTGTTCGTACATCATTCCGTGATTTTGGGAGAAGGTTTTAAAACCTTGTCGCCTGGCCAATCGGTCCAGTTCGATATCGAATCCGGCCCCAAAGGCTTGACCGCCACCAATGTGTCGCCCAGATAAACCTTAACGGTTACGGAAACAAAAGGCTCTTGATTGTTCAAGGGCCTTTTTTATGCGCGAAACAAAGCCGTTTCGCTAGGGGACGGCCCGTCCAGCAAGCTATAATGCAGACTCCTTTTCTAAACTGGGATTAGAGTATGGCACGCGAATTTTCATCGTTAAAACAATTGGATATCCCGGTTAAAGTGCTGTTCACCGGTTATTTGACAACGGTGGCGGTCGGTTATCTGGTGGCGTTGATTCAGATCCTGTTTACCCACGGGATGGCCGACGGTAAATTCGGCCTGTCGATAGACGACATCGTGTACAGCTACTACGGGAACCGCTCCGGCACGGTGTTGGAGACCAAACTGAATGGTTCGATGAAGGAAAACGCCTCGGAACAGGAGCGGTTTCAAATCATTCAATGGGTGCGCGACGGCGCCGACCAGGACGAATACGAAGAGTCCGGCGTGGCCAAGATCATTCAGGAACGCTGCGTGATGTGCCACAACAAGGAATCGTCGCTGCCGGATTTCACCGATTTCAAGGTTCTGAAGGAGTTGACCAAAGAGGACGAAGGCGCCACCTTCGGCTCGTTGACTCGGGTGTCGCATATCCATTTGTTCGGCATCAGTTTCATATTCATGTTTGTCGGCTTGATTTTCAGTTTTGCCGAAACCAGTACCGTCAAATACAAGTCGATCGCGATCGGCATGCCATATGTTTTCCTGCTAGTGGATATTTTGTCGTGGTGGTTGACCAAATTGCATCCGATATTTGCTTGGCTGGTGGTATTGGCCGGCGGCGGCATGGCGGTATCGTTTGCGTTTATGTGGACGGTGTCGGTGGCGGAAATGTGGCTATTCGACAAAGTGTTTCTGGATGGGCAGGGCCAACCCAGGCCGCAGTGGAGTACCATCGTCGAAACCAAATTCGAGGAGTTAGGCGGCATTGATGCTTACCGCAAATTGGCCGCTTGGGCCAAGCGGACGGGCTCGTCTGGCTGCGCGCTCTGCCAAAGCAAGTTGGCGCCTTACCTGCAAGGTTGGTGTGCAAAAATCTTTAAAAAAGACAAATAGTTAACGAGTGTGATTGCGTCTGCAAAATGCTGACAAAAATTAAAGTTATGGGCTGTCGGCCGCTACGCTAAGCGGTATGATGCAAACCTGTTTTGCAGGAGGTGTAACCATGATTACCAACGCTCTGAATAGTGCCACCAGCCTGATCTCGCAAGCTCAGCAAAAGGCCAGTACCGCTGCGCAAACTATCGCAAGTCTGCCGGTTCAGGAGCAGGAGGTCGGTGGTTCCAAAGATGTCGGCTCGGCAGAGATGTTCAAGCCGGTGTTGAGTTTGAAAGAAGCCGAATTGGAAACTTCGGCCGGCGTCAAAATCATCAAGGCCCACGAAAAAATGCTGGGTTCGATATTAGATATTCGCGCTTAATAACTGACGCTGACGTCATAGCCCAGGGCGCTGACGTCGGCTGCCAAAGCATCCATGCTAGCTGTGGATGCTTTGGCCAATTCCGCCGCTTCCGCTTGTAGAGACGGTCGTGCCAAGCTGTAAAGCATGACCTGCTCGATCTTTATATCCATCTGCCGCAATTGTTTTAACAAACTCAAATAAGCTTGTTTCTCTTGGTCTGACCACGCAAATCGATAGCTGAAAACGCAGGTCTGTAATTTGGTTCGGCAAAGTTTTGCGGCGATTCGCAAGTGCTCCAACAGTTTCTGCTGGCTTTGCCCGGTCTGATTGATCAGCTTGCGGCCCGACTCGGTCGCGCTATCCAGCTTGAACCAAAGCTCGCCGTTGTAACGCGCCAAGGTTCTCAGTCCTTGTTGGACCGCGGATTGATGAATCAAACTGCCGTTACTGATCAGTACATAACGACTTTCCGGAAACAGGCCGGCTTGACTGGCGATCCCGCCTATGAGGTCGGCGGCGCGGTCGAAATTCTTCAAACTGGTGGGTTCGCCGTTACCGGAGATGGCGATGTCCTTAATCACGCGCTGCGGTTCCGGGATATTGAAGCGCTGATAAAAGTCGCCGTTTAAGACCTGATTCAGGAACTCTCGCAGCTCTTGCTCCAACAACGCAAAATCCAATTCCGGCGCATTACCGCGCTGCAGGCCGGGGACTTGGCAGTAGACGCAATGCCAGTTGCAGGCGTTGTTGGGATTGAAATTAATCCCAATCGACAGGCCGCCGGCGCGGCGGGAAATTACCGGATAAACGTAGCGCAGGCCGGCAATGTTCCGGTCGTGGTCGTTGGTGCTGAGAGTTTTCGGCATTCAAAATAGCTACTGCCGACCGGGCGGGAGCCGGCCGGCATTGACTGGCCGCTTAAAGTTTGACCAGAATTTCCCCGCGCCCGGCTTCGGCCATATCGCCGCCGAAGCGGCGCACCCGATTGAAGGCAATAGCTTTGTCGGCGAAGCGGGAGTTCAGCGATTTGAACGACGCGAACAGCATCGGCAGGAAGGCCAGCGTATGCGAGCCGCAATCGTTGAACGTGGCAGGCAATTGCGGTTGGTTCCACAATAGCAAAGTGCCGCGCCGCATGGCATAACCGGCGTAACGGCCAACTTGGCCCATCACGGCAATGGTTCCGGCGACCATGCGGGAGCCGCAATAGTCGCCGGCATTACCTTCGATCAAAATTTGGCCGCGGCGCAGGTGGTCGCCGCAACGCTGGCCGACGTTACCTTTGACCAGGATCGTGCCGCCTTTCATGCCTTGCTTGTTGCCAGGCAGCGCACCGCCGAGGAAATCTCCGGCATCGCCTTCGATTTGAATCAGACCGTTCTTCATTTCGCAGCCGGCATAAAGGCCTACATCGCCGATCACGTTGATCGTGCCGCCCTTCATCTGCATGCCCAAATAGGCGCCGGCTTCACCCTGTACGCTGATGCTGCCGTTTGCCAATTCTTTGCCGATGAAATCCAGCTTGCCGATGCTACCGACGATACTGATGTCGTCGGCATTGCTACCGGTAATATGAAACAATTGAGCGACCCGCAGCTTTTGCTTGCCGCATTGCAGTTCGATCGCTGCAATTTGGTCCAGACTCAGGCCGGCCAGTTTGTGGCAGACCAGCGGCGACATGTCGATGCGCTGCGCCGGCGGCGTTTCGATCAAAGTAAATGTCAACGAGGTCATGCCATGATCTCCTGCAAGTGAAAGTGGAATGGGCCGAGTTTGCCGCCGTAGTTACCGGCGCTGATGCGCTTGATGCCGTTGGCCGCACCCAGATCGCAAACCGCCTGAATGCCGACCCGCATCGCCTTGTCGATGTCTTCCTTGCTCAAACCGTCGATGACGATTTCCATCACCGATTCGATTTCCGGCGACAGATCGGTTTTGGTCACGCCTTTCAGCGTCGGGCAAAACGCATCGTTGGTCGAGGCGCTCAAGGCTTTGTATTTGGAGCCTACCTTCGATCCGGAGCGAACCACGCCGCCGGGGAAGGGCATGATCACGTTGGGGATTTTTTTCATCGCTTCGATCGCCGCTTCGCAGGCCGTCAGGGCTTGCGGTTGTGATTCTGCCAATACCAGAAAGTTACCGCCGCCGACCGCGTCAACCATGCCGGTCGTCGCTTCGGTCAGAAATTCGCCGTCCATTACCGGCACCCGCCAGTAACGTTTGCCACCGATTTTTTTTGCAATCTGAAAGCCGTCGCCAAAGAAGCGCAGGTTTTTACCCAGCGGAATCGGCTTGCCGCCTTCGATGCCGGCGAATAGTGCAGACGTCGGCGAAGTCAGCACGCACTGGCCGGCTCGGGTTTCCAATTGTTTGGCCAAGCCTTTGCCGCCCATCGCATAAATCATGATCGCGACGCCGGGGCGGCCGTCCGGGGTTTCGTCCGGACTCAACACCCGTTCGATGCCGGCTTCGCAGCCGCAGGCAATGACCGAGGTGGCGAAGCCGGTCATGGCCTGTGCGGAAATCATCGCCCATTTTTCGTTCTGGGCGGTGATGATGGCGCGCGTCGCTTTCATCGGGAAGGCTTCGGCGAAAGTTTTATCTATGGTGACGCCGTTAATTATCATCGTGGTTACTCATAGTCCGGAGTTCTGTATATCGATTTGCCGCGGTGGTTTAATCGAATTGGTTTTGATTGATTTGGTAGATCACGTGCCGCCCCGCGTGGTTATAAGTTTCGGCAACGGTGTTTACGTTAAAGCCATACTCGGGCGCGACGTGTTTCGGATCGTGTTCGGCGCCGACAAAATCGGAAAAGGGAATAAATATCTGCGCGTCCGGCTCCAGATAATCCGGCACTTCGCGAAAAAAGCGGCGCAGTATTTGTTGACCGCCGTCCTCGTTCAAGCCGAATGTACCGTTGGAGGGGTAATAATTGAAATTGAAAACAATCATGCCGAAACGTTTGGCCGGAACCGAGGCGAATAAATCGCTATGGATGAAGGCGCTCGGCGCTATATCCGGATTCTGCAAGCCGTTGTGGCGGGCGCAGGCAACAGCATCGGGATTGAAGTCGACACCGATAACCTCTTCGCAGCCGATTTTTTTCAATATGAACGCGAAATAGCCGCTACCGCAGCCCATATCCAGCCCGTTCTTCGCCGGATTTTGCTGCAGCATGAAGTCGCCGAAAAACGAACTGGTCAAGCCGAAATCCGACGGAAACACGTTTTTGGCAATTGTCAGCTTGATGCCGTCTTGTTCAACCGAATACGGTTGGCGCGCCAGATAGTCTGCCAATTCCGCTTCTCGGTCGGCGATAGTCACTGTAGTATCGGTCATCTGATTCCTTACTGCCTGGTATGTATTGAGGCTATACGCCGTCGCGCAACGGATGCGCCGTCAAACTGCCGCGGCCGTCTTCGCTGATTTCGTCGTCGCTGATTTTAAAGTTGCCGAGTTTCATGGTCAGGTATTTATCGAAATACGGTTTCAGTTCGTTTTCGATAGACAGGTCGTAGTCGGGTCTGACGATGTGGGTGGTACCCCAGGTGACTTTGACGACTTCGCCGTCTTTCACCACCAGTTCGCCGTCTTTGAATACGTAATCCGGTTTCGAGAACATGGTCTCCCGATTGTCGTTTTCGGTATAGACGGTAATGTCGGCGAAGTTGCCGGGGCTGAGCGCACCGCGATCTTTCAGGCCGATGATCCGAGCGGCGCCGGCGCGGGTCATGATGGCAATTTCGTTCAAGCTGTATTCGCGCTCGATCGATGCCAACGTGGTCATCTTTTGTGCTTCCGGATGAATAGTCGCCAGCATGTCATTGCGGAAACTACGGTCCATCAGCAAACGGATCAAATGCGGATAGCTGGTGAACGGCGCGCCGTTGGGGTGGTCTGTGGTCAGGAAGATCCGCCACGGGTCTTCGACCAGCAGGAAGATTTCCAGGCCAATCGCCCATTGCAAGGCGTTGACGAAGTTCTGGTCCTTATACTTGAACGGCACCACGCCACAGCCGGCATCGCATTCGATGTCCATACACACCCACTTGTTCGGACTGGCGAACTTGTGGTTGGCGTGTTGGCGCATGTTGTCGCCGGAGGCAGTGACGGTCTGGCCGAACAAGATTTGGCCGACGTCGGCGGTGATATTTTTATTCTTGTTGATCGCCTCGGCGATTTGCGCCGCGCCGGAGGAGAATTTGAAGTCGCCTTCGGTGCCGTAGCTGTGGAACTGAATATGAGTCAGATGCATGGGCAGGCCGTCGATACCTTCGATGGTGTTCAAGGTGGTATCGACGTTGCCGGGGACGCCCAGGTTGCAGCCGTGCACGTGCAGGGGATGAGTCACGCCCAGTTCATTGACCGCGCGGGCCAGGTTTTGCAGCACTTGCCGCGGAGTGACGCCGTAATGAGCGTTTTGCTCGTCCAGCTCCAGCTTGCGTTGGTTGAATTTGAAGGCGTTGATGCCGCCGGCGTTAACCACTTTGACCCCGATGGCTTTGGCGGCGTTCAGCGTCCAGGCCACGTAATCGTTGACGGCTTTCTGGTCTTTTTTGGCGGTCAGCATGCGTAGCAAAAAGTCGTCACTGCCCAGCATGACGTAGCCGCCTTTATCGATGATGGGCGTGTCGCCCATTTCCATGTGGGCCTGACGGGCGTTGATCGGCAATACCGCCGGTTCGAAGCAGGCGGTGTAGCCCATTTCGGCGTAACGGTAACCGGTGACGAAACTTGAAGGCATCGCATGACCGGTGCCGGAACGGGTCAAATGAGTGCGGTGCACCGGATCGGCTCGGTGATCTTCCGGCAGCAGGGTACGGGCGATGTTGCCCTTGCCGCCGCCGATGTGGGTGTGCATGTCGATGGCGCCCGACATGACGACTTTGCCGCGCAAGTCGTATTCCCGATCTACCGGACGGCCGTCCTTGGGCGCTTCGACGATACGGCCGTCCTGAATGTAAATATCCTGTTGCTGACCGGCAATGCCGCTGGCCGGGTCATAAATGGTGCCACCTGTGAGTTTTATCAGCATGTCGGTATCCTAAAGTGCTTGTTCAATGGCATTCAGCACCTCGGCGGTGCTAGGCAGACCGGAATCGCGCAATTTTTTCAAGCGCAAGGCCACTACACTATCCATCCGATAAACATGACCGGCGTGATCGATCCCCGGCGTACCGACCGGAATGAATACGTCGGGCTCGGGTTCGAGTTGCATGCCGGAACGGCCGACAACGATGGTCGGCAAGCCTGTTCGTGGTGGCGTCGCCGTTGCGTTATAGGCCTGCACCCATACCAAGGCATCGGCTTCGCCGTTGGCAATCATGGCCTGACTATCGAACAGAAACGGATCGTATTCCGGATAGCCTCTGGCGAAATTGACTCGTGCTGGATAACCGGTGGTCCAGCCGCAAACCTGATTGGCGGTGTAATCGCCTTCCTTGCCGCCCAGCGGCAGGCCGGAGCAACGGGTGGCCTGCATATTGATGTCTTTGACGATATTGCAGATCGTTTGAACAGTTAACTCAGCGTGTTCGAATGCCAGTTTACCTGCGCTCCACAATACGACGCCATAACGTGCCTGGCGTAATCTGTCGGCTACTTTTTGCAGTGCCGAAACTGCAATATTGCCGACGGTTTCAACCTGTAATGGTTGATTCCTGACCAGAGCAGACAGCACCGCCACCACGTCAGGTAGGTCGGCGTCGTCGCAGGCCAGCACGGTTGGTGTTTTGCCAGCAGGCGAAACAGCGGCTTTGCCCGCGGGTGTCTTGCCAAGATAAATCACGTCACGTTGATCAGTGCTTTCTAGGAACATCGCGTGTTCGTTCCATAAAAAGCGTTCGAAAAAGCGCGGTGCAAAGACTTCGGGATCGGTACCGATGATCAACAGCAAATCACAGCGATTCTTGACCTCGGCCAAAGTGGTGTTCATCCAGCCTGAATCCTGCATCGCCAGCAAATTGCGGCGAGCCGCGTTGAAGTTGATGTTATCGACCACCGCGCCAGCCTTGTCCGCCAGCGCCAGCAAGGCGCGCATGCCGTTGACGTCGGTCGCGCAGCCGCCGATGACTGGTTGCCGGGTGTCGCGCAGCAATTCGGCTGCTTTGGCGACGGCAGCCTCCAGGCTGGCAGTTTGGCCGGCGATGCGCGGCGCGGTATCGCTAATCGGCTGTTCGAAGGCGGGGGTGTTGACCGCGCAACCGTTGGCGGTTACTGTCACGGCCAAGCCTTCCACCTTGATACTCAGATCGTCGGTGCCGATGCCGCAAAACGGGCTGGGTACCTCGGTGATTTCAGTCATCGTGCTGTCCTCAGTCTTTTTTAATGTATTTGAAACGCGGATCGTCCGGCGTGCCCTCGAAAATGCCGTCGGATTCGGCGGCGGCGTCCCACAACACCACCTGCTCGATTTTTTTTGCCAGTGCGAAATCCATTTCGGTCACGCCTTTGGCGGCATGGGTGACCAGTTTGACGATCACGAATGCGTAGGAAACCGTTAAATCCGGATGGTGCCAGGCTTTCTCCGCCAGATGGCCGACGGTATTGACGACCATCAACGTGGCTTTCCAGCCGCTGGTTTTGAATTTGCGCCGAATCCAGCCGTTCTCGTAATACCAGTGCGGCAAGTCGCGACTCAATCGTTCGGCAATTTCGGCTTCGCTATAAACTTTGAGTGTATCGTGAGGCATTGCCTATCCTCCGGGTAGAATCAATTCAACATTCTATCGCACAGTTTGGCCTGGTGTCTTTATGGCGCGTGGCTTCAGAATAGACTATTTAGCCGTGTCGGTGTAAAGCGGCGAGTCGTTTTGTAGTTTCCAATGTTCAGGCGTGCTGCGATCCGGATTGGTATAGCGGTTTGGCTTGTAACGACACCAACCAACCCGGTTTTCGTTGGCACGGGGGGAAGCGAAATCTTTGCGGATCGCAGTCACAATTTGCAAAAGGGCGGATTGCAGGTTTTTCAGTTCCGGCCGCTTAATTGAGTACGCGATGCCGGTGCAATAACGACGATGTCGCTGTTGAACGGGGCGGCATTGAAAAACAGCGTGATCGTCGCCAAGTCCGGCATTGAACTCAAAAACCGCTGTCGCGGTTATTTCACGAAACGGGGGATACAGAAATGTCCACGATGACTTTCGAGGCTTTATTGCAAACCGTGGCCGAACAGGAAGGCCAGATCGCAGAATTGAAAAGCCAATTGATTTGGCTGCAAGCCTTGCTGGAAAACCAGCGCCGGTTACAGTTAGCGCAGGAATTAGTGCAGATGGTCAGTCAGTATCCGGGCAAATTAAATTGTCCGATGGTGGTTTCGACCGAGGTGCACTGATTTAAGCCAGCATGGCTTGGTTTGCTGATGGCTGGCAGGAGAGGCCGATGTTTGGAGCCGATGCGAGGCGCCAAGCAACCGAGCCGATCGTCCCAGTCCGGGACGCAGGGCTCAGCCCTTTGATAGCCACTCGTTGCGCATTTCTTCCACCCGCCGCATCATCTCGTCGAGCGCTTTGACGGATTCTTTGTGGAGCGGGTGAGCGCGGTTATGGACCGGATGCTTGGTATCGTTGAGCAATTCCTCGATAAACCGCTCGTATTCCATCAGTTCGGCGGGTATGGAGTCTGGCTTTTCTTTCATCAGCATAACGACAAGTAGAATTGAAAGTATAAGAACATAAAAAAGCCCACATTGTAGTGGGCTCCGTCCGGTGTTTTTATGTTTTTTTGATGGACGCCTACCCGATGTAGCGGTAGGTTAAAGTGTTGCGCTGTTTTTCTTGTTATACCGCCGAAACGGTCGCTTACCTCCTCCCCCTTTTTAAAGATACGCCCTTGCAAGGCGTATTGACCTAAGTCAAGGTGGGCGCATTCTAGTGAAGAAAAATGCACTTGTCCAGAAAAACGCGACAATTTGTCGCATAATAAATTTAAGGGTTTTGTTCGGCGCTTAAATCCTGTTCGCAAGTCGCGGCCGCAGTTTGATTTGCTTCAATTTGCCGCCGAACTTTTGTGCGGTATAAATGGCCTGGCAACTGACTGGAAACAGGCCGCTGGAGGATAAAACATGGACACCATTCACCACATCGCGATTCAAGTCGACGATATTCAACAAAGCGTGGACTGGTACACCAGCCGTTACCAAGTGCGTGTGGCGTATCAGGACCAAACCTGGGCCTTGCTGCAATTTGCCAACGTAGCGCTGGCATTGGTGCTGCCAAACCAACACCCGCCGCATTTTGCCATCGTCTCCGAACATGCGGAGGACTACGGCCCATTGCAAACCCATCGCGACGGCACTGCATCGGTGTACATTCAAGACCCGGCCGGCAATCAGATCGAGATGATTCGGCTGGCAAAGATGGCCAACGATTAAACCCGGTCGTCTTCCTGCAACATCGCATAGGCGGCATTGATTCGTCGGGTTTCTTCTTCCGCCACTTGCCTGATTTTCGCGCCCAGGTTTTCGACCTTGTCCGGGTGGTATTCCGAAATTTTCTTCTTGTAAGCAGCGCGGATGTCCAGCGGAATCGCGTCCGGCTTCACTTCCAGAATTGCAAAGCATTCGTCCAAGGTTTTGACCGCGGTATCGTCGTCCGGCAGCTTGATTTCGGTGATATAGACGTTGTTATGCGCGTCGACGTCCAATTTGAATTGTGCCGCGCACTTGCGGCATTGGGCCTTGTTGCTCTTGACCGGTAGCGTGAATTTGATTTGCTGAGCGCAGGCCGGGCAGGAGATGACCCGGTCGTTGGGATTGGGCTTGGCTACGGCCGGTTTCGGCGATTTCTCCCGCTTCTGCTTGATCCGGCGCTTGATCAGCAAGTAGCCTAGGGCCATCGCGGCCGCGAATGCCGTTGCGGCGAAAATAAACGGGTTCATTGGCGGGATGTCTGCGAAGCTTCGAGCGCGGGTTGCGGATGTCGGCAAGTTTAGCCGATAGCGGCACAATACGTTGCACGGCTCGAAACCGAATCCGGGGCCGCCGCCGCTAGAAAGTCGGGACGCGCGCTTAAACCTCAGCCCACATTCGCAGCAGGTTGTGGTAGCAGCCGGTCAGATTGACCACCGGCTCGCTGTCGCCACCGGTGTTGCGTAACTGCAGGATGGCCATGTCCATTTCGAACAGCAGCCGGCGGCGTTCGGTTTCGCGCACCATGCTTTCCAGCCAGAAAAACGACGCCACCCTGGCGCCGCCCGTCACCGGCTCCACCCGGTGCAGACTGGAGCCGGGATACAGCACCATGTCGCCGGCGGCCAGCTTGACGGCATGCTGGCCGTAGGTGTCTTCGATCACCAGTTCGCCGCCGTCGTAACTGTCCGGATCGGCCAAAAAAATCGTCGCCGACAAATCGGTGCGTACCCGCTGGCCGGTGACCGGACAATGCCGAACCGCATTGTCGATATGGTTGCCGAAGGTGTTGTGTTCACCTTCGTAACGGTTGAATAGGGGCGGGAAGATGCGCTTCGGCAGCGCCGCAGACAGGAACAAGGCGTTGCGGTTCAGCGCGTCCAGCAAAATAGTGCGGGCCGCCGCGCTTTGGCCGGAGTGTTCCGGCAACTGCCAGTTGTTTTTGACTTGTGCCGACTGGCTGCCGGCCGTGATCCGGCCGTCGGCCCAAGTCGCATCGGCCAGAATCCCGCGGACTCGGCTGAGTTCGTCCGGGTTCAGCACCTGCGGAATTTCGATCAACATGGCTCAAGCTCCGATCGCATCGATGGCGAAATACAGCATCAGGCTCAACGAACCCAAGCCCAAACCGGCCGCGGCCAGCCGATTACCGTGCAATCGCGTCCACAATAACGTGCCGGTCAGACTGAGTAGAATCAGGCCGCCGGCCAGGGTATCGACCAGCAACACCCAGCCCACGCCCATCCCGACGCCCTTGTGCAGATTGTTCAGGGTTTGCAGCAGATTGGCGTCGCTTTGTTTAACCGTGACAAAAGCATTCCCTTCCCAGTAATCGGCCGACAACATATGTTGTGGGTTGCGCAGATTGATCTGCCACGAGGCCGGCTGTTGCACGGCCTGGTTATTCCAGGTCACGGTCCTGCCCGGTTCTTTTCGCGCTCTGGCGTGGCTGGTGTCGACGTTAAGCGTCTGGCCCAGCCAGGCCGCCAGCGCTTTCGGATCGGTCGGTTTCGGCTCGGGCAAGGCGATTTGGATTTCCTTGGGCTCCATCCGGCCGATCGGAATTTTCATCACCTCGCGGTGGTTCATCAAAATCCCGGTAAAACCGAACAGCAAACCCATCGCCGCGCCCCACAGCCCGAACCAGGCGTGGGTGCGGCGCAGCCATTTCAAAAAAGCGCCGCGCGAAAGATTTTTGGGCAGGAATAAATAGCCGCCGTTGGTTTTTTTCGGCGGGCGGTTGGCTGGCGTGGGTGCAGTGTCGGCGATGCTATTCATGGCAATCATGGGTAAGAGCAAAATTAGTCAGCGGGATACGTCGATTCGGACATTTTCCGCAGCGGTTAATATTTAAAACTGACGGTCAACTGGCCGGATACCGGTGTCCCTGGCAGCGCCGAGTTTTGTTGGCCGGACTCGTAATACACCGTGTCGGTCAGGTTGAACACGTTCAGTTGCACATCGTAATGTTTCTGGTGGTAAGCCACCACCGCATCCAAGCGGGCGTAGCCGGGCAAAACCGCTTCGTTGACGTTATCGGCGTAACGGTGGCTGGCGTAAAACACGCCGCCGCCGATTTCCCAGTTGTCGGTCAGGTGGTAAGTGGTCCAGGCCACGCCGCTATCCTCGGGTACGTTGACCGGCGTCATGCCCAGGAACGACTTGACCGCGCCGCTGACCGATCCGTTCGCGGTAGAGGTTGACTTGGTGATTTCGGCATCCAGGTGGGCATAGGTGATCGACGCATCCCAATTCGGCATGATTTGTCCGGCCAAACCCAGCTCGAAGCCGTCGGTGCGTTGCTCGCCGGCCAGAATTTGTAAGTTAGGGTCGGCAGGCGACGTGGTGCGGGCATTGGTTTTTTCCAGACGGAATACCGCAGCAGTGGCCGACAGTTGGCCGTCGAACAAGTCCCACTTGGCGCCGATTTCATAGTTGTTATTTTGTTCGGGCGGCAGGTTGGCGTTGTTGGCCGACAAACTCAAGCTTTCCGCCGACGGATTGAAGGACTTGCCGTAGCTGAAGTAGTAAGACTGCTCCTTGCTGGGTTGCCAGATGATGCCGCCGCGCGGGCTCCATTGCGACACGCTGGTATCGAAATTGCCGGTGCTGATCCGGTCGATCTGCTGAGCTTCGAACACGTCGTAACGGGTGCCGCCGAGGATTTTCCATTCCGGTGTAATTTCAAATTGGTCCATCAAATAGCCGGCATAGGTTTGGGCCCGGGTCAGCCGGTTGGTTGCCAGAAAGCCGCTGAAATCGTAAGCCAAGCCGCTGGTGCTGGCCGTGATACGCGGATCGAACACCGATATCCGGGTCAAGCCGGTCGAGTTTTTGGATTTGAAATCGTACTCCTCCCAACCGAACTCGCTGCCGAACATCAAGGTATTGACGTGGCCGAACAACGGTTTCTTGTAAACGAAGTCGGTCTGGTTATAGATATTTTCCTGCGTATTCAACCTTAGCGCCTGGCTACGGTTGATGGTGCCGGCGTTGGCGCCGCTGGTGGGTACGCAGATGCCTGTATTCGGACAGGAGAATAAGTGAGTCAGGTATTTACGTTCGTAGTCGCCGTAACGCACGGTGTTTTTCACCGAAAAGTCCTGATTAAATCTGTGCGTTAAAGCCACGGTGGCGACGTTGACATCGGTGTCCATCATCCGGTTGTCGTAATAACCGTAGAAGGTATTGATAGGCACGTCGGCCGGTCGGCCTTTATACATCGGTACGCCGTAGTCGAATACGCCGTCCTCCTGTTGGTGCAACAAATTCAAGGTCAAGTCGGTGTCGGCGCTGATATCCCATTTGAACGACGGCGCAATGCCCCAACGGTTGGTGTAGTTGTAGTCGCGGAACGAATCGGCATCTTGGTACAACACATTCAAGCGCGCGCCCAGGTCCTGGTATTTGGTCTCGGCGTCGATGGTGGTGCGTTTGAAGTCGTACAGGCCATAGGTGAAGCTGCCGGTGACTCCGGTTTTGCCGGTGGGTTTCTTGAACACTTGGTTGATCACGCCGCCGGTGGCGCCGCGGCCGAACAGAATCGACGACGCACCTTTCAACACTTCGGCGCGTTCGATGAAGAACGTATCGCGGGCGTATTGGCCGTTGTCCTTGACGCCGTCCAGATATTGGTCGGAATTGGCGGAAAAGCCCCTCAGCGTGATCGAATCGCCGGTGCGGCCGCCTTCGCCGGCGGCGATAGTCAGGCCGCTAACGTTACGCAACGCATCGCGCAGGTTGAATGCGTTTTGCGATTCGATCAGCTCTTCCTTGACCACGCTGATCGATTGCGGGATATCGCGAATCGCCATTTCGGTTTTACTGCCGGTTGTAGACGTGTCGGCCTTGAAACGGTTGACCGGCTTATCACGGTTGGCTTTGACTTTAACGTCGTCGAGCACCAGTTCCTGGTCCTTGTCGGCAACGGTGTTGGCTGTAGGTTCGGCTAGGGCCATGCCGCTCAGGGCGGCGCCGAGCGGCAGAAGGGCGCCCAGCCGCCATTTGGCGTTGCCGGATTTGCTACGGAGTGGTTTGGTGTCGGACATACGTTCCCCTAAGTTGGCATAAATTCGGTTGGCTGCCTGGCGAGGAACGCTGGGTGGCTATAAAGGCGTTGCAATGCTGGTCTCGCGCACTAATTCGGGCGGGAGCGCAATGCTCTGAGAACGGTGCTGCACGGAGCGTAATTGAAATCGTTCTCAAATAATAACGATTCTCATTTTATGTGTTTCGATTTGCTTGTCAATTGTTGCTGAGTCGCAACGGCTTGGCCCAGACCCCAAATTTCCATTTCAGATACGCCGGCACCAGAGTCCGCTCGGAGTGCAAAATCTGCCGCCAAAATCAGAGATTACCTGAAGCTTGGCCGCTATCGCTTCGTTCGCACCTGGGCCTGATTTGGCATTGTTGCGCGCTTTGAAAAAAATAATTTCGCGGAGAGAAGGAAAAGTGCTTTACGACTTAAATGAGAATAATTATCATTTAATTTAAATTCACTGCCTGTTAGCAATCGTGAAACGACTATTTTCATTTTGGGACAAAACGGATTGCGTCAATCTGGCGATTGCGCCGGACGTACTTGCAACGCTGGTCGAAACAGGCCAACTGCACGCCACCGATTTTCGTTGTCTGGATCTGGGGTCCAAGCAAATTGTCTGGAAGATGTTTTTATCGCTGGCCGCTGCAAAACTGGGTGGTCGGCAAGCTTTGGCGGATTTTTCTCTTAAATTAAGGAGCGAGCGATGAGCAAGAAACCCTGCAACCATGAATACCTGGCGGCCACCGAATTCGGTAAAGTCCAGATTTGCCGCGAATGCGGCGTCGTCCACTTCCACGTGCAGAATTTGACGATGCGGTTTGAAGTGGCCGATTTTCTCGGGCTGGCGGACACGTTGGCCGATGCGGCAATCCAAGCCAGAACCGGCGGCGATAAGGACAAGGCCAGCCGCGCCGGCTTTACCGTGATCAAGCCCAGCCAGCGTTTGAATTGACCGGGCGAAGCGATGCGCTACCACCCGCAGGCGCTTGTCATCGCCATTTTATCGGCAACGATAGGCTGCAACTTCGTCGTTAAGATCCTGTTTCCGGAAGCCGGCGCCAAAATCGCCGAGGCATTGCAAAGCGATACAGCGCCAGTGCTTGGTGTCGCCGCGGTACTGGTGCTGATCGCCCTGGGACTTTTTGTTAAGTCCAACAGGAGCACCATCGATCGGGTATTGACCGGCCGCGCCGAACCGGCGGAAGTATGGCGCGTGTTTTTCAAACCCAGTGTTGCCCGCCGCCGCGATCCGAAATAACGGATGCTATTCGTGGTTGGCCGCTGCTGCCCGAATGGCAGCAACCCCTGCAAATCGTCCTGCAACAGCGCCGTCTCAATCGCGCAAACCCTCGCGCTGCTTTCTTGCAGCGGGTAGATCGCCAATAGAGCGCATAGACCGAGTCCAACACCAAGCAATCCCCGCCTCGAACCCACCCATAACGGCGCGAACAAGCCGCAGTATAGTTACAACTGCCGCCAGACCGATTTTACCTGCGCCCGGTTTGTCGGCTAATCTGTCGCCTTGCCGCTCGTTTCCGGAGTTATCCATATGACCGAACTACCGTTCCCCGTCGCCGTTGCCGCCGAGCAAGTGCCGCCGCGGCCGCGAAAATCCTTGTATCCCCAAGCCATTCTCGATCTACATGGCACCCGCTTGGCGGGGCGGGAAAAGACGCCGCTCGGCGACGCGTTCGGGCTGCAAAACTTCGGCGTTAACCTGACCAAACTGGAACCCGGCGCGATTTCCGCCCTGCGCCACGCCCACGCCAAGCAGGACGAATTTATTTACATACTGCAAGGCACGCCGACGCTGTATACCGACGAGGGCGCGACACCGCTGGCGCCGGGCATGTGCGCCGGCTTCCAGGCCGGCAGCGGCAACGCCCATCGCTTGGTCAACGAATCGGCGGACGACGTGCTCTATCTGGAAATCGGCGACCGCACGCCGGGCGACCGGGTCGAATATCCGGACGACGACTTGCGAGCAGTCGGCACGGCCGGCGGTTGGCAGTTTACCCATAACAACGGCGAGCCGTATCCATGACGGCGCCACCACCCGTACGCATCGTTTTGCTGCGGCACGGCCGGCCGAGCGTAGCGCTGACCGGCGTTTTGCGGGCGACCGATCTGGCGCGCTTGGCCGATGCTTACCGCGCCGCCGGCATCGTCGATGCGCCGCCGCCGGCAACCAGTGCAGCGCTAAAAGACATTGGCATGGCCTTATGCAGCGATCTGCCGCGTTCCCGGCAATCGGCCCAGGCACTGGGATTCGGCGAAAATCCGGTCGCCGATGCCCTGTTCGGCGAAGCCCAATTGCCGCACTTTCGCCATGGCCGGATTCGCCTGCCGGCGGCCGTGTGGCTGACCGTGTTGCGCCTGCTATGGCTGGCCGGCTTTTCCCGCAACGGCGAATCCTACGCCGCAGCCAAACGCCGTGCCCGCTCGGCCGCGCAGCGATTGATCGATTATGCCCATATTCACGGCAGCGTAGCGTTGGTGGGACACGGCGTGATGAATCATTTGATCGGCCGCGAACTGCGCGCCCAGGGCTGGCGCTGCAGCCTGCGCCCCGGCAAGGACTATTGGGCTTACACCGTTTATGAGGCGAAATGACGCATGGAGCTAAAGGATGTGGCGGGTGGCGAGGTGTTTCAATCGAGGTAGCTCGCGAACGATACGTCTCTCGTTGCGCGGTACATCCGATAAGTGCATCTTACGGCTGCCGAGGGCAGTGATCGGTCAAGAGCCGTCATTGCATCAACCCAAAACTATTCATGTGAATGTCAATTTTCAGACCATAAACGGCCACTAAACAATGACTAATACATTTATCGTTTATTCCACGCCAAAACTACCATTTAGATGATTAGGCATTTATAATCTGTGTCGAAATTTTTTTTGTGAAAAAATTTACAGAATTTACCTTCCAAGTGGGTAATTCGTTAAAATGATGGGTAAGTTGTATTTGCTTCTATTGTAGCTGGTAATCGAAAGATTTTTGGATATTTATCATGGCTTAACCGGAAACAAAACACTTATTTAAAATTATTAAAAAAATTTAAGGATAATATATGAGGTCGATTGTTTTTGGATTTCTTCTTCTAATTTTAATGTTTATTTGTGGATGTAGTTATCTTCAGCCTCATCCAGATACTTGTGATCACTCTCATCCTTCCTGCTCTCGCGAGCTTAATAATGAAGAGCCATTTGTTTTAGATACAATAAACTCTGAAAAGCATATAGATATTTGTGCATGTAAGCCATTAAATAATAGCCATATTACTGTAGAAAAGGATCAAGAGTACCAATTTCAAATTATAGAACTTGGTGAGGGCTGGAAAGATGGTTCAATCGCATCCAGCTTAGATGATCCTGAGGGCGGTTGGACTAATCCATTCATGAAAATTATTGGCTGGTTTGGATCAGCATATAAGAGATCTAGTGAGGCGCCTTGGTATGCTTTGGTTGGATCAGTAAATAATGACGAATATACTTTTCCTGTTTTTAACGAAGATGGTAACATTACGAAAATTGAACAAAGCGGAAAACTATACTTTTTCGCTAACGATATGACGGGGCGCTACTTTAATAATAAGGGAGCTATAAAATTATTAATTACCCGTAAAAACTAAATCATAATTATTGATCGGAAATATTTAGCCCATGACATCCACTCAAATAAGAATTGCCTTGACTTTAGTTTTCTTAAGTCTTTCGGGATGTGGTTCTTCAGCTAAGCAAGCATTATTAATGCTGGATGAAGTAAAAGATTGTTCAGCAACTGATAAACATTGTTGGCGCAACATAACTTCAATCGAGAAAGAATATTACCAAACTAGATCCCAGTCAGGTAAATTAGACAGTATTCCAGAGCTTGGAGTAGCTCTTTCTGGTGGGGGGCAGCGCGCAGCATCTGTTGGAATTGGTTTTCTAGAGGCGCTAAATAGGGGAGGTTTACTGGATAAAGTCGATGTGATGTCTACTGTCTCTGGAGGTAGTTATGCAGCATATTGGTTTTATAGCAAGCATTATTGGTCCGAGAAATATCTACAGCAGAAGGAGGATAATAATCCGAACTGGGATAACCCTTTAGGAAATCTATTTTTTAGGCGCTATGGATATAAGACGAATGAACGTGATTACTTTTGTAAAGATGTTAAATTAGCTAATTTGGATAGGAATGATATTGACAAAAACGGATCAGTATATTGTCGATTCGAAGATGAGCAGGATACATATAACGAATTTCCATTCTTTCATCATCTGGATACCCATGGCCGCCTAGTAACTTGGTCCCAGGATAATGAATGGTTATTTTTTCCTGAGCTTATCGCAAAGGGCTTAGCTATTTTACCTGTTGCACCAATCAGTTGGTTAGCAAATGGCGTTTTTGATATGAAGATTAATATGAACTTAGCGGAGTTCTACTATCGAAAAGGTATCGAAAGGGATTATGGATTATATCCAATTCCTGGTAAACCACTAAAAAGCTATGCGAATGCAGACAATCTCCCAGTGGCTCGTTCTGGTGGCGAAGACCCAAAGAAATTAGCTGATCTTTACGCCATAATGAAAAGCAAGCATTTACCATTTTGGATCATGAATACTACGGCGGTTTACGACCCTAGCATGTTGAGCTTTAAATGGTTTAGGGATTCTGATTTATTTGGTACACAGCATCAATTGCAACAAACCGTTTATGAATTTACACCAGCATACCAAGGCTCGCCTTGGTGGAGTTATTGTAAAGAACGTGACAACCAAAGTTGTCCTGGATTTGAAGAAATCAAATTATCGCGCCAAGTGGCAATTTCTGGCGCGGCGGTTGATAGTGTTGGTACGTTATCAAATTTAGCCCTTAGCTTTTTGAATTTAGGTTTAGGGCAATATGTTAATAATCCAAGAGTACCTGATAATGATAGATATTTACATCGACTGTTACCAGCGCCACTAGCTTGGCTACATAACGGCGGTTACGATACAAATGCACCGTTTTTGTATCTATCTGATGGCGCTCATTCGGATGATAATCTTGGATTATATTCTTTAATAAGAAGGGGCACGAAAGAAATTATTGTTTTAGATGCCGAACAGGAAAGTCCAAGCGAATACAATGGGCACTACGCTGTTTTTTCTAGTCTATCGAAGACCAGCCAACATTTATGGAGTGAGCATAATATCTTAATTGATATTCCTGAGTTGAAAATGGGACTATTTGATTATCTGGATGCACCAGTCTCGGTTTTTCAAGGGTGGATTTGTAACGCCAAGAATGTAGGAGAACATTGTAATCGTAATGATGAGAAAACCCAGAAATTGTGGTACGTAAAATTGTCGGTGAATAAAAAAAATCTTAATACAGCTTCAACGCAACAGTTGGTCGACAAGGGGTGCTCAAATTCTGGAAGGCCCTCCCAAGGCTATGGCTATTCTTGCGTTACGTTGAATTATGGTCCAGATCATTTTCCAACTCAAACTGCTGGCCTATTGGATATTTTCAGTAACAAAGATTTTCCCCACGATAGCACCGGAGATATATTTTTTGAACCTGATCAAGCTAGCGCGTATATTTCTCTTGGTAGCGATTTAGGTGAGCAACTCAAAGCGATTATGAATAGAGAACCTTCTACAAACCATGAATAAGAAAACTACAGAAACTTACATTAACATTTTCAGACTTTATTTGTAATTGCTTCTAGTTGTAACGAGTACAAATAACAGTGCCGAGATTTATAAACTATTTGTCTGTTTCCGAGTATAGAGCTGTCGTTGGTATTGTTTTGATGCCTACGGCTGCTTTGGGTCGTTCGCGTCACGGTCTTCGTTATCTGCTCCACCTCCAATCCACCGCCCCCACGCCCGTTAGCCGTTGGTCTCTCACAAAAAGTCGCCGCCATCCCTGGCGGCTTTTGTTAACGTATTCCTCCGAACACGCTAAAACGGGTATTCCTCGGCTCAAGTGAGCGCCAGCCGCATGGACCGACGCTCTCATTGCGCCGGCATGCCGGGCGCGGCTTGCCGTTGCGGTATTACTAACAGCGCCTGCGGGTGTTGCGGGTGGCTGGCGATGCTGACCGGGTAGTCGAACACTTGCCGGATCGACGTGCTGTTCAAGGTTTGTGCCGGGGTGCCGATGGCGGCCAAGCGGCCTTGGCGCAGCAGGGCGATGCGGTCGGCGTAGAGCGCGGCCAGGTTCAGGTCGTGTAACACCGCCAATACCCCGGCCTGTTGCCGGTCGGCAAAACGGCGGGCGATGGCTAACACGGCGTGTTGGTGGGCCAGATCCAGCGCCGAGGTCGGCTCGTCCAGCAGCAAGTAGCGCTGCAGCGGGTGTTGCGGCTCCCAGATTTGCGCCAGCACTCGCGCCAATTGCACCCGTTGCCGCTCGCCGCCGGACAGCGTGGTGTAGATGCGCTCGGCCAGATGGCCGGTGTCGGTCAGCGCCAAAGCTTGTTCGGCGATGGCTAGATTTCGCGCGGCGCTGTGGGTTTTACGTTGCGGGCTGCGGCCCATCAAAACCACGTCACGCACGCTAAACCTAAAGGCCAGACCGGAACTTTGCGGCAACACCCCGCGCAAGCGCGCCGCTTGCTTGGGCGGCCAGTCGGCCAGCGGCCGGCCGTTCATCAGCACTTGGCCGGCGCTTGGCGCCAGTTCGCCGCTCAAGGCCCGCAGCAGGCTGGATTTGCCGGCGCCGTTGGGGCCGGCCACGGCTAGCACTTCGCCGGGACGCAGTTCCAGCGTCACGCCGGCCAGCAAGGTTTTCGGGCCGGCGCGCAAGTTCAGATCGATTGCTTGCAGCATGTCAACGCCCCATCAGTTTTTGCCGAAACAGCAGCCACAGAAAAAACGGACTGCCGAGCAGGCCGGTGACGATGCCGATCGGAATCTCGGCCGGCGCCGCCAAGCTGCGGGCCAGATAGTCGGCGCAGATCAGCAACAAGGCGCCGAGCAAGCCGGAAGCCGGCAACAACCAGCGGTGATCCGGACCCAGCGCCAGCCGCAACAAATGCGGCACCACCAGGCCGACGAAACCGATCACGCCGGACAAGGCCACCGCGGTGCCGACGCCGAGCGCGACCAAGGCCACCACCCCGGTCTTGATCCGTTCCACCGGAAATCCGAGATGGCCGGCTTCGGCCTCGCCGAGCAGCAATGCGTTCAGCGCGTCGGCCAGCCACGGTAACAGCAGCAGATTCGCCAGTAAAAACGGCGCACCCAACATGACGCCGTCCCAGCCGGCGCCGTTCAGGCTGCCCAGGCTCCAGAAAGTCAAGCTGCGCAATTGGTCGTCGTCGGCCAGATAAACCAGCAGGCCGGTGGCGGAGCCGGCCAGGGCGTTGATGGCGATGCCGGATAATAGCAGTGAGGCCACGTCCAGCCGGTCGCCGCTGTCGGCCAGCCGGTAGACCAGCCAACTGACGGCAAAGCCGCCGGTGATGGCCGCGACCGGCAATAAATAGGCGCCGAATGCGCCGGCCAGCGCGCCGAACCAGCTGTCGCGCAGCACGATCACCGCCACCGCGGCCAGCGCCGCGCCGCTGGAGATGCCGATCAAGCCCGGATCGGCCAGCGGGTTGCGGAATAAGCCCTGCATCGCCGCGCCGGATGCGGCCAAGGCGGCGCCGACCAGCAGGCCAAGCACCAGACGCGGCGCGCGGATCGCCAACAGCACCGCTTGTTGTTCGGCGGCGAAGGGCCAGGGCAGGGCGATACCGAAGCGGTCGGCAACAATCGCGGCGGCCTGGCCGGCCGAGATCGCCACCGCGCCGCTACCCAGCGCAGCCAAGGCCGCCAAACCCAATAGTAGCGCCAGCAGCCAACACAGGCCGGCCCGGCTCAAGGCCGGTTTCAGCCACTGGCTCGGTCTTGCGGCCTCGGTTGCGGAACAGGCAGTCATCGATTGGCTCCCGCGTCGGCGGCAACCGCCGGCTCGCCGTGCAGTTGCATCGCCAGATCCAGGATGGCCTGACCGCTGTGCAAACCAAAGCCGAGCAAGGCCAAGGTATCGACAACCCGGATGTTGCGGTTCCGTCCGGCCGGAGTTTGAGCAATGCCGGGTTGTCGGTAGAACGCGTCCAGGCCGCCGATGGCATTGGCTGCGACGTCGGTCAACAAAATCACCTCCGGCGCGGCAGCGATCATCGCCTCGGTACTGATAGGTTTGTTACCTTGCAATTCAGCGGCGGCATTGCGGGCGCCGGCCAGTTCCAACACCGCATCGGCGGCGGTGCCGCGGCCCGACGCCAGCGGTGCGCCGTGGGCGACCGCCATCAAAAACAAGGCCTTGGGTTGCTCGCTGTGTTGCGCACGCCACTGCGCCAGCCGCGCGAAGTCCGCTTGCACTTGCCCGGCCAGTTCCCGGCCGCGTTCGGGCCGTTCCAGCAAGCCGGCAATCGTATCGATTTTGGCGGCGATGCCGGCGGCGGAATAATCCTCGGCCAGGGTTTCGATCCGCAGCCCGGCTGCGTGCAATTGCGCCAACACCGCCGGTGGCCCGGCGTGGGCGCTGGCCAGCAGCAAGTCGGGGCGTAGCGACAGCACGCCTTCGGCGGACAGCGTGCGCATGTAGCCGACTTGCGGTAGCGCTCTGGCGGCGTCCGGGGTCAGGCTGGTGTTGTCGACGCCGACCAGACGCGCCTCGCCGCCCAGGGCGTAGACAATCTCGGTCAACGCGCCGCCGACCGAAACGATGCGGGCCGGTGCGGCGGCCGATACCGGCGTGGCGGCCGCCAGCCAGACCAGCGCGGCGAGTGCGCTTCGGCCGGCAAGTCTTAGCGATAGGCTGAGTTTCATCTGCAAATCCCTGCCGCTTATGCCGGCGCTTCAACCGGTGCGCGGGACTTGTGACCGACATCGTTCATGTGGCGGATTTGGCTCAGATCGTCGCCTTCTATCGCAAATGCCTTGGCAAAGCCTTGCACAAAGCTGCCGCGCTGCGGCTGGATGCGGAACAAATGGAAGTCCTGCATGCTCTGCAACTGACGGATGAAGGCGCCGAATTTTTCTTCAAACAGACTCATCAGGTCGTCGAAGGCAGCACTGTCGCGCTCAATTTCGCCGGCCTTGCAGTGGTAGGTGACGCGCTGGCGGGCGAACAGATGCGTGGCCTTGTCCTCGTCCTCAAGGAACAGCAAGCAGACCTTGCCGTTGGCGAGCAGGTTACGGGTGTGGGCCGACAACTCGCTGACGTAGATGTAGTAGTCGCCGTCGTGTTGCAGATAGGCGGCATAACTGGCTTCGGGCTCGCCGTCGGCGCTGACGGTGGCCAGCAAGACCGAGGAAAAGCTTTGCGCCAACGCGTTGTAGCTTTGGCGGATTTGGTCGAGGTCTATCGTTTTTGGATTCATGGTCTTATCCTGTGCCCGGAGACGACCGGGCCGTTAATTGAAAATACGATTGCCGGGCAGGGCGTCGATGAATTCCTGCCACAACAGACTCTCACCGTCGACGGGGTCGTAAGCGCCGAAAACGGTCGCCGCGGTGTAGCCGAGGCGGTCGCGTAACAGCAAACCGCGCAGCGTGTGCCGGCCGTGGCCGAGCTGGATGATGGCGGTCTCGGCCACGCCTTTTTCGTTCAGATGCAAATTGAAGCCCTGATCCAGCACGTTGAACCAAGGCTCGGTAATCCGCAGGTTCTGCACCGGGCCGGTGTGCAACTGCAGCGTGCCGGGGCTGGGGACCAGGATTTGCAGCGGCATCGCCAGCCGCGCCAATTGCTGCAGCAGTTCCCGGAATTGTTGCCCGGAGATGAAGCCGACTGTTTGCAGCCTGCCGGCCAGCGGCCGGCTCAGACGTTGCCATAACTCCGGCAGGCGCTCGGTTGTCGCCCAGTCGATATCGGCGGGTCTGGAAATATTCAGGGGCTCCACCGTCGGCGCTTGGTCGGCGGCGGCGAAGGTGGCGACCAAGCGCCGGTAACGCCCGGCATCGGACTGTTCGGTCAGGTAGATCTTGTGCACGGCCTCGCCTTCGGCGTCGAAAAACTGCAGGCTCTGCCGCGGACCGATCCGGCTTTGCTCGGTCACCGCGTAGCCGGAATGCCAGCGGCCGGTCAGCAGACACAGTTCTAGGTTATGCCCGGACACCAACAGCAGATCGCCGCACAAACGCAGCCGCTCGTACCGGCCGGTTTTTTCGTGTACGGCAACGTCGTTGCGGGTCAAGGCCATCACCGGTCCGAGCCCGCCGACGGCATCGATCAGAGCCGGCCAGTCCGGACGCAGCCGGACGGCGTTGTCGCCGCAGCCGGTCGCGACCAGTTCGGCCTCGCTGACGCCAAGGCTGCTGGCTGCGTCGCGCGGCCGCAGATGGGGGTGGTCGGCCAACAGGTCGCGCCAGGCCAGTTTCAATTCGTAGGCGGCGCTGGCGTTTTGGGTAGCGGTCGTATTCAGCATCATGTTTAACTCCGGTTGCTAAAATGCGATGCCGCTGTGGCGGGCATCGCGGTAGTCGGGCTTGGCGCCGACGGCGCCAAGCGCAAACGGCGGCCTAGGCCGCCAAGCCTTTTTTACGATTGACGCCCAGTACGGCCATCAGTCCGGCGCCGAACATCCACACTGCGGCCGGCAGCGGTACCCCGGAAATTGGGCCGGTATTCGGGCCGATGTCGATTGCGATCTGGGCCAGGCTCATGCTGTGTTCGGCGCTGTTGAAGTCGAATGCGTAACTGGCCGCCGCGGTTGGCAGATCCCAGATCGCCAGATACTGGACCAGATCGACAGGGCCGAAAGAACTGGCATAGTTGGCCTCGAAATAGGTCGTGTCGACATAGGTCGGCGCAGCGCCGTTCAGCAAAATGCTGTCGTAATCCATTGGTACGCCCCAGGTTTCGAATTGCAGGGCTACGCGTAGCGGGCCTGACGCCGTGCTGCCGCTTAACGACGCCGTGAAGTCTTCAATGACACTGAAGCTGTAGAGATTGCCCGACCCGGCGGCGAAGGTACCGGCATTCCAGGCGATATTGGCGTTGCTGGTGCCGGCGCTGCCGACATCGGGTGCGGCGGTGCGAGTGCCGGGATAGGTACTGTCAATAAAGGTATCCCATTCGGCGTAGAGCGTGCCGGCATCGCCGCGAGTCCAGCCGCCCCAAGTCGCTTCGGTGGGGGTGTCGAAACCGTAGCCGGCGGCGTAGGGATTCGGACCGTTGGTGATATCCGCGAAGGCCGCGCCGGACAGCGATAACAGGCCGGAGATCAAAGTCAGTTGATGAGTCGTTTTCATAATGCTTTCCTATGCTTGATTGAATTAGCGTTGCTCTTCGCCGTGAAGACGCCGCGCTGGTTTTGCCAAAAATTGTTTCCGCCGCTTCGGCCCCGTGCCGGCGATCCGCGTCTGTGGTTGCGGTGGCGGAAATTTAAAAATCAATCCGGTTTTCCGGGCTCCGCAGCGGATTTCGCCGAGCGATTTACGCTGGCCGTATCCCGTGCTTGAAAGTCCACGACGTAGCGATACTGTTTGCCGCAGTAAATGATGACTTCCTTCTGGCCGCGTTTTAGCAGGCGCATTTCTACCCGCAAGTCGCCGTAACCGTCGTGATCCAGCAGATCGCCGAACAGGGTTTCCAGTTTGCGTTGGGCCGCCTGTTTGGCCCTGGCTGTTGTGCTCATCGGTTTGTCCTCGATCAAAATGCCAGTTTCATGGAGACGCCGAGGTTGCGGCCCGGCCGGGAATAGCGGTCGGCCCAATAACGGGCGTCGGCGAAATTGCCCAAGGTGGTATGCGGGTCGCCGGCGCGGGTGTTGATGTCTTCCCAGTCGATATATTTTTTGTCCAGCAAATTGAACACCCCGACGTTGAAAGACAGATGCTGGCTAACGTTGTAGTAGGCATTGAAGTCCAGTACGCCATAGCCGTTGGGTAGAAACAGGGCGTCGCTGGGTGCGGTCTGACCTCGCTTGGCGCTGACCAGGGTCAGATTCAGTTCGCTGCCCCAATCGCCGTCGGGTTGGTCGTAGCGCAGGCCGACGACCGCTTTCATCGGGCTGATTTGTCGCAGGGCATCGTCGTTTTGTTGTTGGGTACGCAGATTCTTGCCCTGGGTGTAAGCGCCGCTGAACAACAGGCTGCTGCCAATCAATGCCGGGTGCAGCCAGTCCAGAAACCACTGGCTTTTCAACTCGACGCCTTGAATCCGGATCGGGTCGGGGCTGTTGATGTTCTGATAGGTGGTGAAGCCCAGCGGCGGACAAACTGCGCTGGCTGGGTTGCAAATCACCGCGTTATAAATGAAGTTTTGGTAATCGTTACGGTAGACGCTGACATCAAACCGGCCGGCCGCACCTTGGCCGCGCAGGCCAACCTCGGCGCCGACGCTGGTCTCGGCCTGAATGTTGAAATTAGGCAGATTGCTGTAGCCGCCGGTGACATTGGTAAAGCCCAGGTTGCTCTCGCTGAAGTTCGGGCCGCGAAAGCCGTGGCTGTATTGGCCATGCACGGTGAACACCTGGTTGAGGTGCAACAGGGCGCCGAACCGGGGTAAAAAGGCCGAGGCGTCGATGATGCTGGGAATGACCGGATCGGCACCTTCCGCGACCGCGGCATCGGAGGCTTTCTGGAACAGATAATCCACTTTTGGCAATAAGCGGAAGTATTCCCAGCGGCCGCCCGGTATCAGCTCGATGCGTTTGTCGAAAAGCTCGATCGTGTCTTCCAGGTAAGCACCGGCCTTGGTGACGGTGGACAGCGGAAAATCCCGCACCGGAAATTCGTCGGGTGTGACCGTTTTGCTGATCCGGCCTTGGGGGCAAGTGGCGGTCGGTAATCCGCTGACCGGATGGAATGAGCCGCTGATGCAGGCATAGCTGCCGTCGCGTAGCTGGGCGATGCTGTTTTGGCTGATTTGGCCGCCGTATTGCAGATGGTGGTGTGTGTCCGCCCAATCGAAGCTTTTGCCCAGTTTCAACTCACCGCCGAAATCGTCATTGGCGAAATCGAAAATCCGTTCGGTGAGAGTATTGCCGTCGGTTCTCGCGGTGCGGTCTTGCAGGGTGATTTGGCCGGTGGCGGACTTTTGGGTGTAAAACTTCCACAGGGCGTCATCGAACAACGCGGTGTGCAGATGCTTCAGGGTGTGGTCCAGCGTTAATCGCCAGCGGGATTGCGTATCCGTGGTCAGCATGCTGTTGACCGTGCGCAGACTGATGTCGGGACCGCGCATATACAACGCATCCACATCGGAACGGCTGTGCAGCCATTCGCCGCTCAGGCGCAAGATGTTGTCATCATCGAACCGGTACAGCAGTTTGGTCAGCAGGTTGTAATTGCCGTTGTCCTGCGGACTGGGCGTGGTACGAGTACTGCCCAGGGTTTCGACAGTGCCCTTGTTGTCGGTTTCGTTGCTGGCCATGTGCGTGAATAGCGCCATGCTCTCCCAGCCGCCCAGCGCCCCGGCGAAGGTGGCGGTTTGGGTAAAGCCGTTATCGGTGGTGTTGTAGTTCAGTTTCAGGCCGGTGTAATAGTCCTTGCCAAACACGTTCAAGTAGTCGCGCGGGTCTTTGGTGACGAAATTGACCGTGCCGCCCATGGCGTCGCCGCCGTAAGCGGCCGGGCCGGCGCCGCGCACGATTTCCACCGCCTTCAGTGCATCCATGTCCACCGCGTTGCGAGTGGCGTTGGAGAACGAGCCGATGCTGAAAGCTTCCGGCAGCCGCACGCCGTCGATCTGCATCAACACCCGGTTGCCGCCCAGGCCGCGGATCGTAAAACCGCTGGCGCCGAAGCGCTGCGGATCGTTACCGACGTTGACGCCGGGTTCGTAGCGGATCAAATCCTTGATATTGCGGATCATGCGTTGCTCGATGGTTTTGGCGTCTATCGTCGATTGGGTGCCGGGCGGGGTGGCGGCCGATTTTTCGGTTTGAGCTTTGACCGTGACGGTTTCCAGCTCGAGTTCTTCGGGCGCCTCGACGACTTCGGCTTCGACGGGCTCGGCCGCCAACGGCGTAGCGGCCAGCAGCCATAGCAGCGTGCACAGTGCGGCGCGGCTGCAAGTCTCGGCAGATTCGGCGCAGGCCGCACAGGGGCAGCGGCCGAGGGTTGTCGATGAGTAATTCAGTTTGGTTGCCATGGCATACAGTGGTTACTGCTGGCTGCCTGGCGCGACGGCTAGGGGGCTGGCGGGTTGTTTCGGTTGGTACTGCTTGCCGGCTATTCGGTGCCGGCTGTTAATTTATCCGTGTAGGGTGACATCCTTGTCGGCCGACGGGTCCTTGTCGGTGTCCTGCGCCGCGCAGCCAGGCGCCGGGCAGATCGGCGCAACGGCTGGCGGCATCGTTGCTACCAGTGCTCGGTTGTCCACCGCCGGCCGGTTTGCAGCGGCACGAAAGCGGTCGGCATGTGTCTTTGCCGGCTTTGGGATATCTGACGTAACGGCGTTTTACTGTTCATACCATGACAACGCGGCGTCCCTACCTCGCCTACGCCAGACATCCCAAAACCGGCAAAGGTCGGAATTTTGCGTACTATTTTTTCTCCGGCTCCGAGACGAAACCGATCTTGCTGACGCCGGCATTCGCCGCGTCGGCCAGGGTTTCGGCGATAAAGTGGTAAGCCACGTTGCGGTCGGCGCGGATATGCACTTCCGGGGCGTCGGCTTGCTGGCCCAGCGGCTGCAAGCGTTGTTGCAATTGCTCGCGGCTGACGGCGTCTCGGTTCCAGAACAATTGGCCGTCGGCATTTATCGCCAGATTCACCGGCTCGACCGGCGTCGGCGGTTGCACCTGGCTGCTGGCCTTGGGCAGGTCGATTTTGACGCTGTGGGTCATCATCGGTGCGGTGATCATGAAGATCACCAACAGCACCAGCATCACGTCGATCAGCGGCACCATGTTGATTTCGGCCATCGAATGGCCGCCGGCTTTGTTTTGGTCGAAGTTGCCGAAGGCCATTATTCCGCTCCCACGCTAACCAGCGTCAGTTTTTGGGCGGGATTGGCCGGCGCGGCGCCGGATGCGATGGCCGAACCAGTGGTCAGAAACGCGAACAGGTCGTGGGCGAAGGCGTCGAGTTGCGCCAGCAATACCCGGTTGGAGCGGACGCAATCGTTGTAGGCCAGCACGGCCGGAATCGCCACGGCCAAGCCCAGGCCGGTCATGATCAGCGCTTCGCCGACCGGGCCGGCGATTTGTTCCAGCGAACCCTGGCCGCTTTCGCCGATGCCGATCAAGGCGTGGTAAACACCCCAGACCGTGCCGAACAGGCCGACGAACGGTGCGGTGCTGGCGATCGAGGCCAGTACGGTCAGGCCCCATTCCAGCTTGGCGGTTTCCTCGTCTATGACTCGGCGCATGGCTCGGGTCAGAAATTCGCTGGCGGAACCGGCTTCCTGCAGGCGTTGTTTGCCGTGCTTGGCGTGGTGGCGGCTGGCGCTGATCGCGTGGTAAGCCAGATGCGAAAACGGTTCGTCGTCGCGGTGTTGATGCAGCGAGTGCGCGACTTCGTCCAGCGAGGCGGCATTCCAGAATTGGTTCAGGAAATGTTTGCTGTTTCGCCGCGCCTGCAAGCCGTGCCAGGCTTTGACGGCGATGAAATACCAACTGGTGACCGACATCAACAGCAGTAGCCCGAACAGGGTTTGGCCGACGGCGTCGCTTTGCGACAAAAAATGACTGATATTTTGGTTGAACGACATGGCTTTATCCCTCAAGGCTGAATGAAATCGGTACTACCACCCAAGCGGCGACGGCTTGTTCGGCGCGTTTGGCCGGCACGAAACGCCATTTTTTGACGGTTTCCTGCGCGGCGGCGTCCAGGCGTTCGTGGCCGCTGGTTTTGCGTAACGTGACTTGATCGACGTTGCCTTCGACGTTGACCAAGACCCGCAAATAGACCTTGCCTTGTTCGCCCAATTGGCGCGAGATCGGCGGGTAGGCCGGCGGCGGGTTGTTCAGGTAGTCGGCGTTCAGATTGGGCAGGGTCAATGGCGCCTGATTGTTGTCGGTTTCGCTGGTTTTGGCCGCGGCCGGTGCGGCTTCTGCTGTCGAAACGGCGGCAGGTGCCGGCGGTGCGGGTGCGGGCAGCGGATCGGCCGGCAGGCTGATCGGCGAGGCGGTTTCGCTGGGCGTGGCCAGTATCGGTTTCGGTTTGGCAACCTGAGGCAAGGGTTTGGCTTTGGGTTTGACCGCTTCCGGTTTCGCTTGGGCGGCTGCCGGCGGCGGAGTCGGAGTAGGCGCTTTGGCGGCCGGCGCGGCGATCCAGTTCACCATGATGGCCTGCGGCGGCGTGATTTTGGGTTCGGGCTGGCTGTCCGGAATCAGGCATAGACCGGCAATGTGCAAGGCAAGGACCAAGCTCAGACCGAGCCAATGGCCGGATGCTGAAGGCTGCGGCGGCGAACCGGCATGGCGGAACGTGGGTTGCCGTTGCGGACTGGTTGCTACGGCGATGGCTTGTAGAAAACACAGATTGACGGTCATATAGCCTCGACTATTGCGTGGGTTGGTTACGCTTGGCTGGCTACCGTCCGGTTGGCTGGCTATGCGGTACTACGGTTTATTTGGTCAAAATCAATTTGCCGTTGCTGGTGATGCGTAAGCGATATTCTTCGCCTTGGTGCTCGATAATCACTTCGCTCTGGGCGGCGAACAACTCGCGGGTACTGAGGCGCGGGCGGTTGGCGACGGTGGCGGAGATTCGAACGTCTTTGTTTTTAGGGTTAAGCTCATTCATAACAAGGTTCAGTGGTAAACGGCGGTTTGCCGCTGTTGCTGCTTATGGTCTATCAATTGTTGGGTCACTCCTTGCCAGTGCGTCAGTAGTTGTTGGTATAGCTCGCGGCTTTCTGACCGCGTTTGCGATTGCGGATGAGATAACAAATGACCGAGCTGGCTGACGATTTGCTGCGACAGTTTCGGGCAGTGCCGGCCGCTGATGAACTGAGTCATCAACAGGCAGGTGGTCGCATGCAAACGGGTCAATTCCGCTTGTGATCCGGCCGTGGTTTCGGCTTCGTCCATAGAGACCTCGTTGTCAGGGGGGCTAACCCGGCGGCCGCTTTACTGTTAGCGAGGACACCGGATTAACGGGCTTAAAAAACCGCATTCTCCAAACGAGACCGAAGATGCGGAGATGCCACCGCGAGAGAAGCAATAGCATTTGATACAAATGATAATGATTCGCAATTATAAGTCAAGCAAAAATATATTCCCGCGCGAACGCTCGAGCCGGACGGGGCCGAATGCAAGCGTCAGCGGATGAAAATTCGGGATGGATGCGGAGAGATTGAGGTCTGCGCGCCGGCCGGACCAAAGCCGTAGAACGCCAGGAACTAGGACGCCCAGCGGCAAGACCCCGCTAGGGGCGGCTATCCAAGAGGCGTAGGTCGAGGTTTGTCGGTTGGTCGCTGGCTTCCTGTAACCGGGCCTGGAATTGTTCCAGCGGCAGCGGCCGGCCGAACAGAAAGCCCTGGTAGAAATGGCAGCCGTGGGCTTTCAGAAAGGCGAGCTGTTCTTCGGTTTCGACGCCTTCGGCCAAGCACTCTATACCCAAATTGTCGGCCATGCCGATGATGGTTTGGACGATGACCGCGTCGTTTTGGCTCACGCCCAGATTGTGCACGAAGGAACGGTCGATTTTTAACTGATCGAACGGCAGCTTGGTCAGGTAATACAGCGACGAATAGCCGGTGCCGAAATCGTCCATCGAAAAACTGACGCCGCTTTCCCTGAGTTGCTGCATTTTGACGATGGTATCGTCGATATCGGCCAACACCAGGCTTTCGGTCAGTTCCAGTTTCAGGCGGCTGGGACAGAGTCCGTGACGCGCAATCGTCCGGCGGACCTGGGCGACGAAATCGGCCTGGCGAAATTGCGGCGCGCTGACGTTGACCGCCAGTTGCAGGCCGTCGAATCCGGCTCGGCCCTCCCAATTTTTCAACTGGGCGCAGGCGCTATCCACCACCCAATTGCCGATTGGCACAATCAGCCCGGTTTCCTCGGCCAGCGGGATGAATTCCGCCGGCCCGACCAGACCGCGTTGCGGATGTTGCCAACGGATCAAGACTTCGGCGCCGACAATGTTGCCGTCCTGGTCGACTTGCGGCTGAAAATAGAGCAGGAAACCGTTTTCTTCCAGTGCCCGGCGTAAGTCGTTTTCCAGCGCGGCTTTGGTCTCCAGCGCTTGTTGCATTGCCGGGTCGTAAAACTGCATGCTGTTGCGGCCGCTGCGTTTTGCCTGATACAGCGCGGTATCGATGCATTTCAGCAGCTCTTCTACCGTGGTATCCGGATCGCGAAACAAGCCGACGCCCATGCTGGCCGAGCAATGGTGCTCGTAGCCTTGCAGCGGGTAGGGGCGGCTGATCGCGGTCAGGATTTTGCTGCCTATCATTTTGGTTTGGGCCGAAGCCTGCCCCGGATCGGCGTTAAGGCCGTTCAAAATCACGACGAACTCGTCGCCTCCCAGCCTGGCTACGGTGTCGCCTTCGCGTACGCTGTCTTCCAGACGGCGAGCCACTTCGACCAGCAACAAGTCGCCGTGGTTATGGCCTTTGGTGTCGTTCAGCGTCTTGAAATTGTCCAGATCGATGAAGAGCGCCGCACCGTGGCTGGCGGCGCGGGCGTTGGCGACGATGGCCTGATGCAGGCGGTCGTAAAGCAGGCGGCGGTTGGGCAGGCCAGTCAGCGGGTCGTAAAATGCCAGCCGCTCTATTTCGGCTTCGGCTTGTTGCTGGGCCCTGCGGCGGCTGAAGTTGTCCAACGCAATATCAATGTCGGTAGCCATTTCCAGCAACAGGCCGCGGGCGTCGGCGTCGAAAGCGTCCACTTCGTCGGCATACAACACGAACACGCCGGCGCCCTGGTGCAAGGGCAGAGCGGCAGACGCTTTCCAATTGGCTTTTAGCGCTTGGGCTCGCCATGGCAGCGTTAACGGATCGTTTTGAAAGTCCTGACACCAATAAGGCCGTTGTTCGCGGATCGCAACGCTGGTGGGACTGCGGCCGAAGGTGCTGCCGGCGGTCAAGGCCATGTCGATGGTTTGCAGTTCGTCGGCGCCCTCGCCGAAACTGGCGCATGGGCGAAGCGCGCTCCGGTCGGCAGTCAGCAGGCCGACCCATGCCATCTTCATGCCGCCGAATTCCACCGCAGCCTGACAAACGCTGAGGAAAAGGTCCGCCTCGTCGGCGGACTGGACGATGGCTTTATTGCACCGGCTCAATGCGGCGTAGAGTTGCATGTGGCGCTGGATTTTGGCCTGGGCCGCCCGGCGTTCGCTAATGTCGCGGGCGATACCCAGCACGCCGATCAACTTGCCGTTTCGGTCCAGTACCGGAGTTTTCAGGGTTTCGAACAGGCCGCGGTAGCCGTTGTCGGCAAATTCCAGCCATTCCTCGTTGGCGCATACCTTGCCGGCCCGCACTGCTTTTTGGTCGTTGTCGCGGAAAAAGTCGGCCAGTTCGGCGGAGACGAAGTCGCGGTCGGTTTTGCCGACGATCTCGGCTTCGCCGGCACCGTACAGGCGTTCGAATTGGAGGTTACAGGTCAAATACACCCCGTTCGGATCTTTCAGCCAGACCAGATCGGGAATGGTATCCAGCAGGGTGTGCAATTGGGTGTGGGCTGAAATGTAATCGTCCAGCGTGGTTCTGAGTTTTTGCTCGCTCTGGTAAAGTTGGCTGCTGCGTTCCGCCACCGCCTCTTCCAGCCGGTTGCGCAGGCGTTCGATTTCCAGATGGGTCCGCACCCGCGCCAGCAGTTCTTCGCGCTGATAAGGCTTGGACACATAGTCCACCGCCCCCAAATGGAAGCCTTGTACTTTTTCTTCGGTTTCCGAGAGCGTACTGACGAAGATGACCGGCACTTGCCGCGTGGCCGGGTGCGCTTTCAGCCGACGGCAGACTTCGAAGCCGTCGATGCCGGGCATCATGATGTCCAACATCACCAGATCCGGTGGGTTGTCGAACGCCGATTCCAGTGCCAATTCGCCGTCGATGGCGGAGCGGACCACGTAGCCTTCCGCCCGCAGCAGTTCCGACAACAGCTTCAGCGATGCCGGGGTGTCGTCGACGACAAGAATTCTGGATTGACGGCTGGTCATGTCGAATCGCCTCGATTGGCTCGCAATGCTTTCAATATCGCTGGATAGTTATAGTTTTCGGCCTGCAGCGCCAGTGCTGCGGCCAGTTGCTCATCATGCGCCCGGACTTGGCCGATGGCGTCGGCGATACGTTGGTTTTCCAGGCTTTTCAAGGCATTTTCCAGATCGTAGCGCACCGCAGCCGGCAGCTTGCGCAGGCTCTCCGTGCTGAAGGCCGGCGTCTCGGTGGCCGGCGCATTGGCACAGCGGTAACGTACCCCCAATTGCCGGGCCAGGCAATCGTAGATTTCGGCCGGATGGTAGGGCTTGCCGATAAATTCGTCCATGCCCGCTGCCAAAATTTCGTCGCGCTGTTCGGCAAATGCCGACGCCGACACACCGATGATTTTTACCGCATTGCCGCCCGGTAAGGCCCGAATGGTTTGGGTGGCTTCCAGACCGTCCATCACCGGCATTTGCCGATCCATCCAGATCAGGTGCGGTTTCCAACTTTGGAACAGTTCCACCCCGTCCCGGCCGTTTTCGGCCAATTTGACCTTGAAACCGACGGCTTCCAAGATCCAGGAAAGCAGCAGTTGATTGTCGGTCTGGTCTTCGACGATCAGAATCCGGTACTCAGGTTGGTCCGGTGCCAGCCCCAACACTTCGCGTTCGTCTGCCGCGGCCTGCTGAGGGGCGCCTTTGGCCGGTTCCGATATGCGTAGCGGCAGTTCGACTCGGAACAGCGATCCCTGGCCCTCGACGCTTTCCAGCCCGATACTGCCGTTCATCAATTGTACGAATTGGCGGGTGATGCTCAGGCCCAGACCGGTGCCTTTGCTCGCGGCGGTTTGGCCGATCTGGACGAAGGGTTCGAAGATGCGTTGCCGGTCTTGCTCGGCGATACCGATGCCGGTGTCTTCTACCTCTATCAGCAGGTGCGCAGTGGCGTTAAGTTTGCTGCGCAGGCGAACGGTGACGCCGCCCTTGAACGTGAATTTCAAAGCATTGCCGACCAGATTGATCAAGACTTGGCGTAAGCGGGATTGGTCGCCGACGATGAACTGCGGAAACGCCGATGCCCGATCGAGCGCCAGGCTGAGCCCTTTTTCGGTGGCGCGCGCGCGCATCATGTTCAGCACGTCGTCGACCATCGCCTGCAGGTCGAAAGTCGCTTCCGCCAACGGTACTTGGCCGGATTCGATTTTGGCCATTTCCAACACTTGGTTGATCAGGCTGAGGAGATGTTCGCCGCTACGATTGATGATGTCCAGATTGCGCAGATCGCGCTCCGCCAGTTGTGCGCTTTTACGCATCAGGCTGGAGAATCCCAGAATCGCGTTCAACGGTGTGCGCAGTTCGTGGCTCATATTAGCCAGGAATGCGCTCTTGGCTTTATTCGCAGTTTCCGCCGCGTCTCGCGCCATTTGCAGTTCTTCGGTACGGTGCTGCACGGTTTCTTCCAAGCGGTCGCGGTAATGGCGCAGTTCTTCTTCGGCTCGCTTGCGCTGGCTGATGTCGCGGCAGATCGCCAAATTGTAAGTTTTGCCGTCGAACTCGAAAGCGTTGCCGGTGATTTCCACCGGAAACACGCGGCCTTGACGGGTGCAATGCATGGATTCGAACTGAATTTGCCGGTGTTCCAACAACTGCGGCCAGAATTCTCGCCACATTTCCGGCGTCCAAGTCGGGTCGATGTCGTACACGCTCATACCCCCTGTCAATTCGGCGACACTGTAACCCAGGGTATGGGCTCCGCTTTGATTGACGTACAAAAACCGCGGGTCGTTTTCGCCCATCAGCAGGATGGTTTCCCTGACTTTGTCCAGTGCGAAGCTCAGCAATTGCAAACGCTGTTGCGCCTGTTTGCGTTCGGACAGATCATAAAACAAGCCGACGAAACCGCCGATACGGCCGCTTTCGTCGCGCAGTGCCGTCACCGAAAGATTGACCGGCAAGCGGCTGCCATCGCTGCGGATAAACGTCCATTGGCGTTCTTCAGGCGAATGATATTGCGCCAGGGCAGTGAACACGCCGAAGTCCGGCGTTATGGTTTGGCCGAATTGCGCCGAGAGCTCGCCAGCGCAGAGTGCGATCTCTTCGCTATCGTGCCACAACGCCGGTGTTGCCCGCCCGACCACCTCTGCGGCCGGGTAGCCCAACAACCGTTCCGCGGCCGGGTTAAAACTGGTGACGATGCCGTCGCAGTTGGTGGATACGATACCGTGGGCGGCGTTGTCCAGAATAGTGCGTTGAAACAGGTTGAGCTGGTGCAAGGCGTCGTCGCGTTGTTGAATCGCCGCCATCATGGCGTTGAAATTGCGGCCGAGCCGGGCCAGTTCGTCGTTGCCGTCGGCCGGCACCCGTTGCCGGTAATCGGCTTCGGCTCGCACCCGCTCGGTGGCTTCGGTTAACGCCGCGATCGGCCTTACCACCGTGCGGCGCAAAACCATCAACTGGCTCCAGGTAACTCCCATCAGGATCAAGACCCCGGCGCCGAATAACCACAGGGTCTGACGCGTTTCGCGGTTCAATTGTTTCAGATTCATGCTCAGGCGCAGACGGGCGCCGCTGGGGAGGGTTTGCACCCAGTCGGCATGAGCCGAAGCCAGATAAATGCCGTCGCGGTTGTCGAGGCCGGCGAAATTGGTTTCAGCCTGATTGCCGAGCTGAGCCAGCAGTCGGCCGTCGCTGAGGACGATGTGTGCCCCCAGCAATTGCGGATTGTGTTTCAGCGTATCCAGAATTTCCTGGGCGCGTTGGCCGTCCTCGAAAGCCACCGCGCTGTCGGTGCCGACCGCGATCAATTCTGCGTAGGGTTCCATGATCTGATGGACCCGTTGCTCCAAAGTCAGGTTTTGATATATCAGCAAACCGCCGCCGAGCAATATGAAGATCAAGACAGCCGATCCCCACAATATCAGAGATAGCCGGTGGTGAATGTTCAATCGCATCGGCATTGCTTACCTCATCCGGCGCAAGGCGCCGTTGAACAGGACGCTGGTGGACACCTCCAGCATCTTGGTTTGAATGGTCAGCGAAACCGCTCGCGCTTGGTCCAGATTGATGCTCATGCCCACCCGGTCATCCACAACGAAGCCCACGACTCCGCCGGCGTCGAGAAAATCCGGCGCGTCGCCGATCGTCAATACCGGCTTGTTGCGCAATTCGGCGAGTGCTTGTTGGCGTTGCCAAGGTTCCGGGTAAGCAATGTAAACCAATTGGCAAGCCGGCAATTCCGCCGGCCGCTGGGCGCGAACGATGCGGAAGCCGCGGCCTTGCTCGGTGCGGTTGCGCAAGGTATCGTCCAGAATCTCGCCGAACGGGTCCGGACCGAGGATGCCGACGCACCAGGGGGCACCGTTGTCCGGCAAGGCTTGGTCCGGCCAGACCACATAATGGGCGAAATTGCGCAGAAAGGCGGCTTTGACCCGGTACGGGTTTTCCTGAGTCGAGGCCGGAGCCGGCGCTAACGCGCAGAGCAGCAGAGTCAGCAGGCCGAATGCCCGGATTCGGCCGGAGCCGCTATGCGAAAACTTGATGCCGTATTGCATGCTCGTGCCGCCGCAGTCAGTACTTGACCGAAAAGTTGACCATCAACTCTTGCGGTCGACCGCGGCTGCTCTGCGACGGCCGGTAATGTTCGTCGAGCAGGTTTTTACCGATCAGGTCGACGCTGATGCTGTGGCCGCCCACTTGCCAGGTGTAACCGACCAAGGCATTCAGTAGGGCGTAGGTCTGGTAGGCCGAACTCGGCGTGTCCGGTAACAAGGTCTGGTCGAACACCAAGTTGACGCCACCGCCGATATGCAGCCCTTGCAGCGGGCCGGCGTCGAAATCGTAGCGGGTCCACAGATTGGCCAGATGCGGCGCGCTCATTTGTAGCGGCGCATTGTGAAAGCGCCACGCGTTCTTGTAATAGGCGCGGCCGGTCGCGTCCAGCGTGTTCGGATCCTGGGCCAGGATGGCGGCGTCGTTGCCGGTGAATTCGGTAATTTTGGCATCCATGAAACTGTAGGACAGGTACAACTGCCAGTTCTCGGCCAGCCTGGCCGTAGCGTCCCATTCGATACCGCGCGAGCGTTGCTTGCCGGTGGGGACGCCGTAGATGGTGGTGATACCCAAGCCGTCGGTTACGGCCAGATCGTTGACGATGTTTTTGTTTTCGATGTCGAAGAAGGTCAGCGTGCTCGACAGGCGGCCGGCGAACAGGTCGGCTTTCAGGCCGATGTCGACCCCGCGGCCTTCGCTCGGTACAGGGATGCCGCGGCTGCCGTCCAGGTTGTTGACCAAAAACGTGGCGGGAACGAAGGATTCGGCATAGGTGGCGAAGGCGGTCCATTCCGGCGTGATTTTGTAGAGCAGGCCGTACTGGGGCGTGAGTTTGCTGACGCTGGTTTGCGGTTGGGCGACATTGGTCAGACCGTCGCTGACTTGGCTGGTCGTGGAAGTCCAGCGCCAGCCGGCCAACGCCAGTAGCCGGTCGCCGAACAGGCCCAGGGTGCCGCCGCCGTAAACCGATTTGTCAACGGCGCCGACGTCCTGGTTGAAGCGGCCGGCGGTCAAGGCCGATAGCGGAATCGCGGTATTCCGGTTCCAGGTTGCCGGGTTGCCCAAGTCCCACCGCGGCAGCGGCGAGGCGATCGGGTTGTTGCCCAAGGCCGGATCGTTCGGCGCCTGGCCGGCATTGCGGTGGAAATTGCGGTCGACATACTGGCCGCCGAGCAACAAGCGCAGGCTGGCGAAACCCAGGTCGTATTTACCGACGCCCTGAATTTCGATGGTGTCGTCGCGGTTGGTATAGTTTTGCAGCCGTACCCGCCGGCCTTGTATTAGCGTGGCGTTGTTCGACATCCCCAGGTTGCCGCTGAACACGGCGTCGATATCGTATTCCAGATGCGAATAGCCGGCGCGCAGATTCCAGTGTTCGTTGGCTTTGAAGTCGATCCAACTGCTGAAATTATTGGTTTTGCTGTGGCGGAAGTCGCTATAGGCCATGCTGTTCCAGGTGTCCGCCAGCCCCGGCACGTCGACGCCGGACAGGTTGGGGTCCGCCGTGCTGGGGATCAGTCCGGCCCAGGTGCTGTAGCCGGGTTTTTGCATCAATTGCGGTTCTTCGATCTTTTCGAAGTGTTCGAATTTCAGCGAGACGCTGAGCCGGTCGCTAGGCTGCCACAGCAGGGATGGCGATAGGTTCCAGGAATGGGCGTCGTAAGCGTCCCAGTAATGCATGTCCTGGTCGTAGGACGCCGCCAGGCGGTAGGCCAGCGTGGCGGAGGCCGGGCCGGTGACGTCGGCATCGAAGCGGTATTCGCCGTAAGAGCCGTAGCGGGCGTCGGCGCTGGCGGCAAACCGGCGCTGCGGTTGTTTGGTGATGACGTTGACGATGCCGCCCGGCGCGACCTGGCCGTATAAAAACGAGGCCGGGCCTTTAACCACCTCGACCCGGGAAATATTGGTGAAGTCGAATATCGAAGGGCCGTGCACGCCGTCACGCAGGATCTGGATATTGCCGCCGGCCAGCGAGCCCACGGTGAAGCCGCGGATGGCCAGATTGGCATTGCCTTCGTTGAAATCGTTGCTGCGGTAGGTGACGCCGGGCGAATAGCGGGCGATATCGAAAATGTCGCGCGGTTTCTGGTCGGCAATGAACGACTCGGTGAAGGCCTGCAAAGCGAACGGCAGCTCGCGGATCGGCGAATCGAAACGGGAGCCGGATACCGAATTGGATGCGCTGTAACCGCGGTCGAGTTGGCTGGACACTTCGAACGGCGAGACCTTGACGCCGACCAGTTCGTCGATGTCCATGTCGGCGACGTTTTTGGTTGTTGCTGCCGCTTCCGGGGTGGATGCCGGCCGGTAAACCTCGCCGACTTCCGCGCTCGTTTTCGCCGTCGGCGCGACCCCGAGCGCCAAACCGGTCGCAACCGCGCCAAGTCCACCGAATCTTGGCCAACGTCGCGTCATATTTGAGCCTCCCCAACAGCGGTTAGTCAACGTTGCCGTCCGGTTTGGCCGATCAAATTCCTCCAGTCGCTACCCGCTCGGGCAGGGCGATCTAAGGCATCATAGCACGGGGTCGCCGCAACGGATTACTGTTGCACCCGGCTTGCGGTTTACACCGGAAACCGTTCACAGCATATAGTGCCGCCACAGCCGCTCGACTTCGCCGCGCAATTCGGCAAACTCGGCGCCGTCTGCGGTGGCGCTGAGTCCTTGCAGGACCTGGTGGTGGCCGTAATCCCGGTAAGCGCAGTAGGCTTGCTTCAGCAAGTCTGCGTCAGCGGCCGGCATCAAACCGTGCTGTTGCAAGCCTGCTAACAGACGCACGTTGTCGGTGTAGGTGGCAAGGTCCGGATAGTGTGCGGTGCCGGCCAGAATCGAGTATTGGACGATGAACTCGATGTCGGCGATGCCGCCGGCGCTGTGTTTCAGGTCGAATACCGCCGGGTCTTTCGGCGCCAGATTGTCGCGCATCTTTTCCCGCATTTCCCGCACCTGGGTCTGCAATTCGGCCGGATCGCGCGGCAGCGCCAGAATTCGGGCCCGAATCGCTTCGTAATCGGCTTGTAAATGCTTGTCGCCGGCCACGAAACGGCCGCGCACCAGGGCCTGGTGTTCCCAGGTCCAGGCTTGGTCCCGCAGATAGGCTTCGTAGTGGCCGATATGGGTTACGAGCAAGCCGGAGTCGCCGTTCGGCCGCAGCCGCAGGTCGGCCTCGTATAGCACGCCGGACAGCATCTTGGTATCCAGGATATGGCGGATTTTCTGGCCCAGCCGCAAATAGAACTGGGCCGTGCCGATCGGTTTTTCGCCGTCGGTGGTAGCGTTGCCGTCGGCGCAATCGTACAGAAACACCAGGTCCAGGTCGGAGCCGTAACCGAGCTCGATGCCGCCGAATTTGCCGAACGCAATCACGGCGAAAGCCGCCGGGTCCGGTCCGGTGCCGGGCGGGCAGCCGTGTTTGGCGGCCAGCATGTGCCAGGCCCGTTCCAGTACCTGCTCCAGAATCGCTTCGGCGATCCAGGTCAGATAATCGCTGACGATCATCACCGGAATCGCGCCCATGATGTCGGCGGCGGCGACCCGCAACACGTTCAGGTGTTTGAACTGGCGCAGCGCAATCATCAGCTGTTCGCCGTCCTGCTGGTCGACTTTATTCAGCGCCCGCTGCAAGTCTTCGCGCAAGGCCTGTTTCTGCAACGGCTCGTACAGCGAGCGGGTGTCCAGCAGTTCGTCGAACAAGATCGGATACTGTGCCAGATACTCGCAGATCCAGGGACTGGCCGCGGCCAGCGTGATCAGTTGTTGCAAGGCATCGGGATTTTCCGCGAGCAAGGCCAGATAGACGTTACGGCCGGATACGGCTTCGAACAGTTGCAAGATGCGCAGCAAGGTGGTGTCGGCATGCTCGCTGCCGGCAACCTGTTCGATCAGCTTCGGCATCAGCCGGTCCAGCACGCCGGCGCCTTTGGCGGTCATGCGTTTTACTGCGTGGGAGTCCTTGAAATCGGCGACGGCTTTTTGCATGGCTAGCGGGTCGGCGAAACCGTAATCGGCCAGCGCCTCCAGCGCCTGTTCGTCGTCGGCCCCGGCGGTCCAGATCAGGCGCGCGCTTTGCCGCTTGTTGTCCTGGTCGCTGAGCGAGAACACCTGTTCGAAAATTTCGTGGACCGAGGCACGCACCCGATCCAGTTCCTGCTTGAATTCCTGCCAGTCGGCGAAATCCAGCGAATAGGCCAGCAACAGCTGTGCCCGCGGCTCGGCGGGCAAATCGTGGGTTTGTTTGTCCTGGTATTCCTGGATGTGGTTTTCCACCCGGCGCAGAAAGCGGTAACCGAATTTCAGCGTGGCGACGTCGTCGTCGCCCATCAATTGCAAATCGCGCAGTACGTCCAATACAGTCTGGATTTCCCGTTGCTGCAGCGCGACGTCCTGGCCGCCGCGGATCAGTTGGAAGGCCTGGCCGATGAACTCCACTTCTCGGATACCGCCGGGGCCGAGCTTGACGTTTTCCATCCGGTCTTTGCGCCGCAATTCCTGCGTGATCTGGAATTTCAACGAACGCAATTCTTCGAAGGCGCCGTAGTCCAGATAACGCCGGTAAACGAAGGGTTTGATCATCGCCGCCAGTTGCTTGCCGCTGACGAAATCGCCCGCCACTTGGCGCGCCTTGATCATCGCGTAGCGTTCCCATTCCCGAGCTTGGGTCAGGTAATACTGTTCCATGCCGTCGAAATTCATGATCAGCGGGCCGCTGTCGCCGAACGGTCGCAACCGGACGTCGGTGCGGAACACGAAACCGTCCACGGTGATTTCGTCCAGCATTTTCACCAGCGAGCGGCATAGCCGGGTGAAGAATTCCTCGTAGCTGATTTCTTTTTTGCCGCTCAGTACGCCGTCCTCGGCGTAGGCGAAAATCAGGTCGATGTCGGACGAATAATTCAGCTCCCAGGCGCCGAGTTTGCCCATGCCCAATACCACGATATTGAACGGAGTACCGGCGGCCAGCGTCGGCGTGCCCCAGCGCTGGCAGGCCTGGCGGTATAAAAAATCCAGCGCGGTCTGGATGCAGGTTTCCGCTAGTGCGGTCAGATCGGCCAGGGTTTCGTCCAGATCGGACCAGCCGGCCAGATCGCGCCAGGCGATTCTGACCATTTCCCGGCGCCGAAACAGCCGCAACGCGCGGGCCAGAGTCGGTTCAGAATCGGCCGAGACCGCGCTCGGCGCCAGCGCGGCGGCGTAGTCCTGCCGGCGTAGCGGGGCGAACAGGTCGCCCGAGTCGATCAGTTCCGGCAGCAGACCGGGGTGGCGCAGCCAGTTGTCGCTGATGAACTGGCTGCAGGCGCAAACCTTCAATACCGAAGCGCGGAAGCGGTCGTCGCCGAATGCGGCCAGATGCTCGGGGCTAGAAACCTCGGTCAGTCTGGCGCAAAAATCGCCGGCCCAGGCTTGCAATTCATCGGGTAAATGCGCCGAATGCTGCGACAACGTATCGAAAAGCGTCATTGGCCGGTTCCTGTAGTTGTAAACGGAAGGGCATGATACCTAAACTGCCGAGGTCTGAATAACAATATCCACACTATGATTAAGGCATGTTTCCGCAGCGTTTTCCCGGCGTTCCGGCGTTGACGCTTTGCGCCTGCACGCAGCCAGCCCAAAGGGGGCTTTCACCATGAAAAAAATTTACCCGATACTCGTTTTATCCGCGGCAGCGGCGGCCTGTTCGGCGCCGGAGCCAAAAAACTTGAGTAGCTCAAGCGGTTGGAGCCAAACCGGAACGCCGGCCCTGCATGCGGTTCGCGACGGCAAATTACGTGAACTGATGGATCGAATGGACAGCCTGATGCATGAGCGATTTATGACAGAGACCCAAATCGATGCCGAGCGGCGCAAGTACGCGCGGCAGATTGCCGAGACTGCGCATAGCCTGTCGGCGAACGTCGACGCCATCATCGCCAGCCTGCCCGGTCTGAACCTTACCGCTGACGAACAAACCGCGTTTCGGGCGTTGGCGGCAAAACTGCGCAGCGAAATGGGCTTGTTGCAACAGCAAGCCGAATCGAATCGTATCGATCAAATCAGCGACAACCTGCATGAAATCAACACCACCTGTACCTCGTGCCACGCCTTGTTCCGCAAGCTGGGAGGTTAGTGTGAGTAGAGCGGGCAATTTTTTACTGAAATTGGCGGCGCTGCTTGCCTTGTGCGGAGCGTTGTCCGGTTCGGCGGCAGCGGACGACGACATCAAGGCTCTATTGGGGGCGATGAGCCGGCAGATCGAGGACTTGAAACAGCAGGTGGCGCAGTCCAATCAGCGCATCGGCCAGTTGGAGCAGGCGCTGAAGGTCTATAAAAGCGAGCAGCAATCGCCACAAGCCAATTTGGTCGGGGCTGCGGGCGTTCAGCCATTACCGGCCTCGGCCGCCGGCGCCGGTAATTCCAAGGAAAAAGCGGTTGTAACGGTTGGCGATACTAAAGGCACATTCAAAATTCCGGGGACCGATACTTCGTTAGGTCTGGGCGGATTTGTCAAAACCGACCTGCTGTTCAACAGCGTCAGCGCCGGTCGCGACCGTTTGGGCGACCAGCAATTGGCGATGTCGCAAATTCCGGTCGGCGCTGCCGGCGAACGTAGCCAGATTGCTTTCCACGCCAAGGAAAGCCGCTTGTGGTTCAAGTCGTTTACGCCGAGTGAGTGGGGCGACGTCAACACCTTCGTCGAACTGGATTTTTACGGCGATCCGGCCACCTATAGTTATACGCCGCGCTTGCGCCATGCCTACGGTTCGTTCGGCCATCTGCTGGCCGGCCAAACCTGGACTACGTTTTTGAACGCGTCGGCTTTGCCCGACAACCTGGATGTGGGCGGCTCGGCCGGCGCCCTGGCTAGTCTGCGTCAGCCTCTGGTGCGCTGGACCGAGCCGTTTACCTGGCTGGATACGCCGATGGAAGGGCTATTGGCGCTGGAAACGCCGCGCAGCCGGCTATGGGTGGATAACCATCTGGAGACGGGAAGCGCGAACCGGGCGGCGGCCGGCGATCCTAATCTGGATGCCGCCTATTGGACGACGCCGAACGCGGATCGCTATCCGGATTTGGTTGCTCGCCTGAATTTGAATCCGGAATGGGGCAACATGTCGCTGGCCGCATTGGGCAGGCAGTTGCGTTACACCAATAGCAGCAACGGTTATCGCCAGGATGCTTGGGGCGGCGGTGTCAATTTATCCGGCAGGATCAATACCGTCGGCCTGGATAACATCCGTTTCATGGCGCATTACGGCAAGGGCGATGCTCGTTACGTGTCGACAACCAACACCTTCGCCGATGCGGCGCTGGATAGCCACGGCGCGATAGAGTTGTCGGAGAGCTACGGCGCTATGCTGGCCTACCAGCATTGGTGGGACAAGCAATGGCGTTCCAGCCTGACTTACGGCTTCGCCCAAACCGACTATCCGTACTATGCCAATCCGGTATTGACCCGGCAGGTGCAATCGCTGCACGCGAATTTGTTATGGAGCCCGGTCAGCCAGGCCATGCTGGGCGTGGAATACACCTATGCCGACCGAGAACTGATCGACGGCCGCGACGGGGTGCTGCAACGGGTGCAGTTTTCGGCGAAATATAGTTTCTGAGGTGGGCAAGTTGGCCCAGCGTTCGAGCCTGTAATAAGTCGGAGCCGAAATGTCGCGGCGAATCAGCCCCGCAACAACGGCGATTGCAGGATCAGCGCTGCCGTAATCAGCACCGCGGCGCCGAAGATGGCGCGCAGGGTGCGGGTGTTGTTGCGCTTGAGTTGTTTGCGCAGTTGGATCATTTCCTTTTGCTGGTGTTGCAATTGCTGCTGCATATGCGCGGCGCTTTGCAGGGCTTGAAACACCAGGCCCGGCACTTCCGGCAGTTGTTCGCCGATTTCCGGAAACTTGCCCAGCAATTCCTTGATTTTCTTTTCCGGACCGATGCGTTGTTTGAACCAGTTTTCCAGGAACGGCTTGGCGGTTTGCCACAGGTCCAATTCCGGATAAAGCTGGCGGCCCAGGCCTTCGATGTTGAGCAGGGTTTTTTGCAGCAGTACCAGTTGCGGTTGTACCACCATGTCGAACCGACGCGCGGTCTGGAACAGGCGCAGCAACAGCAGGCCGAAGGAAATGTCCTTCAGCGGCTTTTCGAAAATCGGTTCGCATACCGCGCGGATCGCCGCTTCGAATTCCTCGATCCGGGTGGTTGGCGGCACCCAGCCCGATTCGATGTGCATTTTCGCCACTTTCCGGTAGTCGTGATTGAAAAACGCCAGAAAGTTTTCGGCCAGATAACGCTGGTCGCTGTCCGACAAGCTGCCGACGATACCGAAATCCACGGCCAGGTATTTATCCGGCAGTTGCACGAAAATGTTGCCGGGATGCATGTCGGCATGAAAGAAATTGTCGCGGAACACCTGGGTGAAGAAAATTTCGACGCCGCGCTCGGCCAGCTTTTTGAAATCGGCCCCGCCGCGGCGCAAGGCATCGATATCGCCGACCGGGACGCCGTAGATGCGTTCCATCACCAGTACTTTCCGCCGGGTCAATGGCCAATGGATTTCCGGGATGTAAAGCATCTCCGAGTTTTTGAAATTGGCGCGGATCGCGCTGGCATTGGCGGCTTCGCGGACCAGGTCCAGTTCGTCGAGTATGGTTTTCTCGAATTCGGCAACGATTTCCATTGCCCGCAGCCGGCGGGCGTCGGCCCAGAAGCGTTCGGCCAGGCGGGCCAGTTCGTACAACAAGCCGACGTCGGAATGGATTTTGTCTTCGATGTCGGGCCGTAGTACCTTGACGATGACTTTCTCGCCGCTGGGTAGCGTTGCGGTATGGACTTGGGCCACCGAGGCCGAGGCCAGCGGCGTCGAGTCGAATTCGGCGAACGCTTCCTCTATCGATTGGCCGAGCTGTTGTTCGATGATTTTGCGGGCGGTGTCGATCGAGAACGGCGGCACCCGGTCCTGCAATTTGACCAATTCTTCGGCGATGTCTTCCGGCAGCAAATCCTTGCGGGTCGACAGGGTCTGGCCGAATTTGACGTAAATCGGCCCCAGGTCTTCCAGGGTACGACGGATACGTACGCCGCGCGGTTCGCGTGAGTTGCGGGTCCAGTAATTCGGCGAAAAGAACGCCAGAAACCGGATCGGTCGGAACAGATGAGTTCTGAGTACGATTTCGTCCAGACCGTGAAACATCATCACCCAATTGATATGCATCAGGCGTAGCAGTATTTTGGGGCGAATCACGGTGGCGGTCCTTTAGTCAGACTCAGAGGTGTTGTCGGAAGTTGTGGTCAGCCGATCCAGCCGGGCGGCAAGGCGGTCGCAATCGCTACGGCAGGCGTCGATGCCGCGGAACAGCAATTCGGCTTCGGCCTTGGCCGGCAGTTCGCGGGTTTCCTCCTGCAGAAATTCTTCCAGGTTTAGCCGCAGCGTATGCAGGTTTTGACCGGTCCAGCGTTGGCCGCCGCGAACGATATCGCCCAGTTGCCGCGCCAGTCGCTCGCCGGTGACGCGGGCCAGTTTGCCCTGCAGATCGATATCGAGTTTTTCGAACAGGCGCTGGAATTTGCGGGCCAGTTGTACGTCGCCGGCCAGGCGCACTTCGCCCTTGAACAGCGAACGCATCGGCGTGGCGCTGAGGCCCATCAGGCCCAGCGACGATAAGGAACCGCTCAGGGTGGCGTCGGCCGCCGCCGGATAACTGTCCAGGATACGGATAGTGTCGCTGCCGGGACATAAAAACAGGCTGCTGCCGAAGGTATCGATCCGCAATTCAATGACCTTGCCCGCCATCGGCGCCAGATATTGTTCGCTGTGGCTGTCCAGCGCCAGATAGCGGACCAGTGCCGCTTCGAGTGCGGATATCAGCAGTGGTTTAAGCGAGCCGGGCATTTATTGAGCCTGCTGCTGCTGTTGTTGCTGCAGATAATCCCGCATGTCTTCGTTATCGATCCGATGGTATAAATCGGCGACGGCTAAGCTCAGACCGACGCTGTCGAAGCTGATATTGTCGTCGAGAGAGGAGTGCGTCGGTCGCCAATCGGCTTCGCTGATCGGATATTGCGCCTGTTGCAGAGCCATCTTCGAATCTCGCTACCGGGTCCGTAGGTCGGCTTAAAACTTGTAACCCCGGTGCACGGCAACGATGCCTTGGGTCATGTTGAAATATTCGCAACGCTCCAGGCCGGCGTTTTCCATCATTTGCTTCAATTCGTCCTGCTTCGGGTGCATCCGGATCGATTCGGCCAGATAGCGGTAACTGTCCTCGTCCTTGGCCACCACGGCGCCGATTTTCGGCAGGATGTTGAACGAATAAAAGTCGTAGACTTTTTCGGTGATCGGGTCGATCGGATGCGAAAACTCCAGCACGATGACGCGGCCGCCCGGCTTCAAAACCCGGTACATCGAACGCAATGCGGCGTCCTTATCGGTGACGTTGCGCAAGCCGAAGCCTATTGTCACGCAGTCGAAGGTATTGTCGGCGAACGGCAGGCATTCGGCGTTGACCTGGGCATAGCGGATATTGCCGGCAACGCCTTTGTCGATCAAGCGGTCGCGGCCGGTGCGCAGCATTTCCGAATTGATGTCGGCCAATACCACCTGGCCGGATTTGCCGACCCGTTTCTCGAACAGCAAGGTCAGGTCGCCGGTACCGCCGGCCAAGTCCAAAACCTTATCGCCCTCGCGAACATTGGCCAGTTGCACCGCAACCCGTTTCCAAATCCGGTGGATGCCGAGCGACATCAGGTCGTTCATCACGTCGTATTGGCGGGCGACCGAATCGAAAACGCCGCGCACCAGCGCGACTTTATCTGCCTTGGGGACCTGTTTGAAGCCGAAATGGGTGGTATTGTCGTTTGTCATGATTCGATTCAGTTGTGTAAGGGCGAGCGGCGGCTGATGCCGGCGGCTTGCAATGCTTCCAGGTAAGCCGACCAGAGCAGCGGGAAATCGGAACCCAGCTTGTACAGCAAGTCCCAGCTATAAATGCCGGTGTCGTGGCCGTCGCTGAAGATGAGTTTCACCGCGTAATTGCCGACCGGCTGAATGTCGGTAATGGTGACGTCTTCCTTGCCGGTCTGCAGAGTTTCCTGACCGGGGCCGTGGCCGACCGCTTCCGCGGATTGGGTGAAAACCCGCAGATACTCGCTGGGCATCTCGAAGATGCTGCCGTCGTCGAAATGGATTTCCAAAATCGCCGACACTTTGTGCAGCTTGATTTCGGTGGGTTGGCAATGGCAGGGAGTGATGGCTACGCGCATGGTCGGTTATAAAATGTAGCGGCTCAAGTCTTCGTCGTCGGCCAGTTCTAATAGGTGGGCGTCGACGTAAGCGGCGTCGATGACGACCGATTTCTCCGGCAGATCTGGCGCGCTGAAGGAAATGTCTTCCAGCAGTTTTTCCAGAATCGTATGCAGGCGGCGGGCACCGATGTTCTCGGTCTTTTCGTTGACCTGCCAGCCCAGTTCGGCAATGCGTTTGATGCCGTCGGCGGTAAATTGCAGATCGACGCCTTCGGTTTTTAGCAAGGCTTGGTACTGCTCGGTCAAGGACGCATCCGGTTCGGTCAGAATGCGGACGAAGTCGTCGGCGCTGAGTGCGTTCAACTCGACCCGGATCGGAAAACGGCCTTGCAGCTCCGGGATCAGGTCGGACGGTTTGGTTAAATGGAACGCGCCGGAGGCGATGAACAGGATATGGTCGGTCTTGATCATGCCGTATTTGGTGGTGACGGTGCTGCCCTCGACCAGCGGCAGCAAATCGCGCTGCACGCCTTCGCGGGAGACTTCGCCGCCGCCCGTTTCCGCGCGTTTGCAAATCTTGTCGATCTCGTCCAGAAACACGATGCCGTGCTGTTCAACCGCTTCCAGCGCCGATTGTTTGATTTCCTCTTCGTTGACCAATTTGCCGGCTTCCTCTTCCTGAAGCAGTTTCAGCGCGTCCTTGATTTTCAGTTTGCGCGATTTGGTGCGGCCGCTGTTCAGGTTCTGAAACATGCCCTGCAACTGGCTGGTCATTTCTTCCATGCCCGGCGGCGCCATGATTTCGACGCCGACCGACGGTGCGGACACGTCGATTTGGATTTCCTTATCGTTCAAATCACCTTCGCGCAATTTTTTGCGCATTTTCTGCCGGGTGGATTCCTCGGTATCCGACAGCATGCCGCCCTCGGCCCGCGGCAAAAGAATGTCCAGTACTTTGTCTTCGGCGGCGTCGGCGGCGCGGTTTTGCACCTTTTCCATGGCCGATACCCGCGTCATTTTTACTGCGCTGTCGATCAGATCGCGGATGATGGATTCCACGTCGCGGCCAACGTAGCCGACCTCGGTGAATTTGGTGGCCTCAATCTTGATAAACGGCGCATTGGCCAGTTTGGCCAGGCGGCGGGCGATTTCGGTTTTACCGACACCGGTCGGGCCTATCATCAGGATGTTTTTCGGCGTGATTTCGTCGCGCAACTCGGGCGCGACCTGACTACGGCGCCAGCGGTTACGCAAGGCAATGGCGACTGAACGCTTGGCGTCGGCCTGACCGACGATGTGTTTGTCCAGTTCGCTGACGATTTCTCTCGGGGTCATTTGACTCATGGTTTACTCTTGCGGCGCCGCTTGCGGTTCGGCGTCCAATTCTTCGATGCGTAAGTTGTGGTTGGTATAAATGCAGATGTCGGCGGCGATATTCAAGGCCTTTTCGACGATGTCGCGCGCACTAAGTTCGGTATTTTCCAGCAAGGCGCGGGCGGCGCTTTGGGCGAAGGCGCCGCCGGAGCCGATGGCGATGAAATCGTGTTCCGGTTCGATTACGTCGCCGGTGCCGGAGATGACCAGGGAAGTTTTGCTGTCGGCGATGATCAGCAGTGCTTCCAGTTTACGCAGGGCTCGATCGGTACGCCAGTCTTTGGCCATTTCTACAGCGGCGCGGGTCAGGTTGCCGCGGTGTTTTTCCAGTTTGCCTTCGAAATGTTCGAACAGGGTGAAGGCGTCGGCAGTGGCGCCGGCGAAACCGGCTATCACTTTGTCGTGGTACAAGCGTCTGACTTTTCTGGCATTGCCTTTCATTACGGTGTTGCCCAAAGTAACCTGACCGTCGCCGCCGATCACGACCTTGTCGCCGCGCCGGACCGATAGAATTGTGGTGCCTCTGAAGTTGGTCATAAGCTGGGAAACTGAAAACGGAAAGGCGGCGATTTTACATGTTCTGGGCTTGGATGGGTTAGAAGTTTAGCAAGCGCAGGCCTTGTCGGAAAAAGGTTCGGAGATTGAACAAAGCACTAAAACTGATTAAAGTTGAAACTGCTGGTATTTTAAGGATGCGCCGTTTTGTCGGGCGCTTCCAACATTACAACAACAATAACAACAAGAGGCTAGTCATGAATTTGTCGATTCGCTGGAAAAGCGCGCTGCTGTTGGGCGCGATGGTTTTTTCGAGTGTGGCGTTGGCGCTGACACCGGAGGAGGAGGAACGGTTAAAGGAATGCAAACGGCCCAAATTTCGCGATTTCGTACCCGAACATAAGGCCGAAGTCGATGCTGGGGTCGATATGTCGTTCCATGTCTCGCACAATGCCGATCCGTTGTCCATCAGTGCCGAGGCCCGCGGCGAGAAAATGAAGGTCGAGGTGGTCGATAAAAAGACTTTTTATTTCGTTAAATCCAAATTGCCGCAACTCAGTCCGGGATTCGCCCGGATCCACGTCATGGCCAAATCGGCCGAAAGCAAAGTCGAGTCCGGCTGCTGGGGGCAGGACGGCTGGTTGATCAAAATCAAGGGTGAAGAGGCTGCGGCCAAGCCGGCAGTTCCGGCAGCGGCTCAGTAGCGGATTTTATCGGTCTGGATTTGCCATAAGCGGAACGGTTCCGCGGCAGATTCGAGCGGCAGATGCCGCATAACGATCTGGCGCTGCTCGGCAGGTTTGTCGATTTCAGTGTAAATCAGGCTGTCGTCAAAGCCGGCTTGGGCGGCATCGTCGCGACTACTGGCGAAATAGACTGCGTCCAGCCGGGACCAATAAATCGCGCCCAGACACATCGGGCAGGGTTCACAACTGGTGTAGAGCACGCAGTGTTTCAATTGAAAGTCTTGCAAATACTGGCAGGCTTGGCGGATCGCCAGAACCTCGGCATGGGCGGTCGGGTCCATGTTCTCGGTGACGCGATTGCCGCTGGCGGCGATGATGCGCTGGTCTCGCACGATCAGCGCGCCGAACGGGCCGCCGCCGTTGCTGACGTTGAAGCAAGCCAGTTCTACCGCTTGATGCAGAAAGTCCTGGTGCATCACAGGCCCAGCGGATTGCGCGGATCGACGCCGTCCATGAACGGCAGTCGGCGGTCTTCGTTGGTGATTTGGTAGACCTTGCCCAGCCAGTTGTTGAATACGGCTTTGGCCGAGTCGCGCCAGGTGATGTCCAGACGTTCGACGATTTGCTCCTCCGGCATTGCCGTTAGCTGCCGGCCGCCGTGGCGGGCGGCCTGGACGTGGCTGGCGTAGTCGGCCAGCAGGCGTTTCGCCGTTTCGTCGAAATAGTGTTCCGGATAGGGCGGATAATCGTCGCGTTCGGCGCGGTAATAGCGCAGTACCTCGCGTTTATATTCCTTCAACAAGCTGATGTCGTCGTACTCCGGATGGCCCTGGAAGAACACGATCCGGAAGCCGTCCGGGCTGACCGCCAAATGTACGCCGGCCTGGTCGCTGGCGACTAATACCTTCAAGCCTTGTTTTTCCATGTCGCTACGGAAAACCTCGTTGAACCGAGAATGCGGTACATCGAAGCGGGTATTGATTTCGGATACCAGCGGGTGGTTGCGATCGACCACCTTGTGCGAGTAGACCCCCCAACGCTTGGCCGGCAGCCGGGTGCGTTCGATACCGTAACAATGCTGAATCAGAGCATGGGTGGCGAGGCAGGAACAGAGCACCGAAGTGACGTTTTCCTTGGCCCACTCGAACACTTCGGTCAGCGGCCGCCAAAAATCCTCTTCCTGTAAATGGTCGTGGGTGACGTTGGCGCCGCTGATGATCAAGGCGTCCAGGCCGTCGCGTTTGATCTGTTCGAAGCTTTCGTAATACTTGGCGATATGCGCCAGAGTTTCCGGGCCGCGCTCCAGGCCGTCGATGGTAAACGGGTGGACGTGGAACTGGGCAATTTGGTTGCAGGCGCCGACCAGACGGAAAAACTGGCGTTCGGTGGCTTCCAGCGCGGCATCCGGCATGATGTTCAACAGGCCGATGTGCAATTCGCGGATGGATTGGTGGGCGGCGCGGTCCGGCGTCAGAATCTCTTCGCCTTCTTCCTGCAAGCGGCGGAAAGTCGGTAATTCGGTATGAGCAACTAAAGGCATGTCAGTGGGCCGCTCAAGCGCTTTGGCGGGCGATCGCCGCGGCGATCAGTTGGACGAAATCGTCCTCGGTTTGCACTTTGGCGGTTTCGTCGGCGCTGATCGTGTAACCGTACTGGGCGGCGATTGCCTCGTAACGCGGCACCCGGGCCTTGAACAATTCCGGAAACACCCAGCTGACGAATTCGTCCGGCGGAATCTGGTCGGTGTTCTGGTAGTTGCGTTCGCGCATGAATTGCGCCAGCTTTTCATCGACGAATTCCGGCCGGTAATACAGCGGTTTCGGATCTTGCTTGGCGCGGTCGATGATGGTCTGTTCCAATGCCGGCGGAATTTTGATGTAAACGATCAGCGTATGCTTGGCCAGGTTTTCCAGCACTTCCGGGCAATCCAGTTCGCAGACGCTGCCGCCGGCGTCGTTGATGAAATGCTTGTAGCCGTAGATGGCTTCGGCTTTATGGATGAAATCCGGCACGTCGTTCATCGCCGCGATTTCGGCTTGATGGTGCAGGGCCTGGCGGCGCTTGAATTCGGCCTGGCTCAAGCCGCCTTTGCCGGGGTCGCCGATTTTGCCGAGGAAGCTGGATACCGGCGCCAGATTGTCGACGGTGATGTTGCTGCAAATATAGATCGAGTCGGACTTAAGCAGGTCCCGCAAAAACGGCACGCCCATCGCTTGCTGTTTGATGTTGTCCAATATCGGTTCTTCCAGGTATTTGGTGCCGATCCGGTAGTCGCCGGAATAATGGAACCATTTGTCTTTGGGCAGTTTGGCCGATAGCGTGGTTTTGCCGGCGCCGGACATGGCTAACAGGGTGATGCTTTTGGACTCCCAGTCCAAAAACTGTTGCGGGGTCATTCTCATAAGGTCGTGTTTAATCCAAAAAGTCGCTGATATCCAAATCTTCCGAATCGGCCCGGCTGTGGCGGTCCGGATCGGTATAGCCGAGATCGTCGGCTTCCAGATCGTCGAACGGTGCGCTCCAGTCGTCCGGATCTTCGATGTAATCGATGGTCGAGCCATACCACGACTCGTTATCGTACTCGCCTAAATCGCCGTTGGCGTATTGCACTTCGATCGATTCGTCGGCTCCTTCGATCGCCACTACCTTGAAAGTAAGATTGCTTTCCAAATCTTTATACCAACGGCCGATGACCGGATCTGCAATGGTTGTCATGGTTGCATCCTCGCTGTGTTGATGTGGTGGGCAATGATAGCGAGTTTGGCGGGGCGGTGCGAGTGCGCAGGCGTAAAACCGCGATCAAATTCGATTAGAATGTGCCATTACTTGCAGCTTTAGGCCGTTATGAACGAAGAACGCATTATCGAATTGGAGATTAAGCAAGCGTATCAGGAAGACCTGATTCAGGCTTTGAACCAAGTGGTGGCCGACCAGCAAAAACAGATCGGCAAATTGGAGGAGACCTGCAAGTTGCTGCACGACAAGATTAAGAGTTTGGCGCTGAGCATGGCCGAGCGGCCGTTACTGCCGCTCGACGAAAAGCCGCCGCATTACTGAGCTGAGCGGCGGCCGGTTAAGACTTGGAGCGGTTGCGGTGACCGATTTTGCCGTGGTTGCCGGTCGCAGCCACGGTTTGTTTAGGTTGCGGAAAGGAGCTGCAATCCAGATTTTTGCCGTGCAGGCGGCGGCAGAAATCGCGGCTGTCGTCCTGTTGCAGGCCGGTCCATTGGCTGAGCCAGACGGTGCCTCTTTTGTTTTTGCTCTTGACGATACGCGGTTGGCCGCTTTTTGCCAACGGGCCTAATGCGTTGCGGACCCGCTGCAGGTTGATGTCGGCATCGATTTTGCGCGGAAAGCTGCCCAGGCTGACGTTCCATGATGCGGCGCTATAGCGGGGCTGCGGCTTGTTTGCCGCCAGCAGCCGGCGCTCGCGGCTTTCCGGCGTTTCGTTGATCCGAATCGGTTCGTAACGGCTGATGGCGCCGGAGTCTGCGCCCATTTGCGCGGCACTGCCGGCGCAACGGTTAGATGCCAATTGAAACGGCGGCGGCAATTGCGCGGTATCGTGCAATTGCGAGATGTGTTCGCCCAACTGGCTGTTGCCGCTCTTGGCAAAGCCCATATCCAACAGGTTGCCCATTTGCTCGAAACGTTCGCCGCTGCTGTGGGCGCCGAGCAGTACGCCGATGATCCGGTGGCCGTTGCGTTTGGCCGAAGCGATCAGGTTATAACCGGAGCCGCAGGTAAAACCGGTTTTGAAGCCGTCGGCGTCGGGGTAGGTTTTCAGGATCTTGTTGGTATTCGGCATTACCCGGCCTTTGTAACGGAATTCGGTGGCCGAAAAGTAATGGTAATACTGCGGGAAATCGCGCAGCACCGCCGCCGATAACAATGCCAGGTCGCGGGCGCTGCTGATTTGGCCGTCGTCCGGCAGGCCGCTGGCGTTTTCGAACGAACTGCTGCTCATGCCCAGGCGGTGGGCGGTTTGCGTCATCATCGCCGCGAAATTGGATTCGGTTCCGCCCAATCTTTCCGCCAACACCACCGCCGCATCGTTGGCCGAGCGGGTGGTGACGGCCATGATGGCTTGTTCGACGGTCAGGCTTTGCCCGGTGCGCAAGCCCAATTTGGAACTGGGCATAGATGCGGCGTGTTTCGATGCGTAAACCGTATCGGTTAGTTTCAGGTTGCCGGATTCCAGCGCGGCAAACGTCATGTACATGGTCATGACTTTGGTCAGCGAGGCCGGATACCAGCGCTGGGTGGATTCATTCTCGTGTATTACCCGGCCGCTGTCGGCGTCGATTACAATGGCCGCATAGCGGGCGGCCGCAAACGGGCTCTGCAGCATCAGGCAAGCCAGGGATATCAGGGCGAAACGGGGCTTAGGCAGGCGGCTCAAGTTATTACTTTGCTCCAGGAAGGTTGTGTAAGCGTTTGACGATATTATTTAATCAGAAATTTCAATTTCGACAAAGGCGGATTTCGTGGCGGGTTGGATGGATTCGACTGGCCGAGTGGTGGATTTTTACCGGGATCGGCCCGGAAAACCACGCTCTACCGTATCGTAGTGCCAATCTTGGCGCCGAAATCGCTCTCCGCGGGCACCGATCGGCAAAATAGCAAAAACCGGCGGCTTTCGGGTCAGATGCTGCTGCGCAGTTTGAATTTGTGACGGGCTTGGCGTTTTTGCAGCCAGCGAATCAGGCCGGTGACGAACAGCAGCGGACAGGCCAATCCGGAAATCAACACCAGCAATTGTCCGGTCAAACCGAAGGCTTCGCCGGTATGCAAGGGATGCAGCCAATTGATCAGCGTGTCGGAACCGCCCAGCTCGGCGGGATTGCTGACCGCCAATACTCGGCCGCTGTATTGATCCACCCAGACATTGGTTTTCGGGAAGCGTTGGCTGGGCTCGCCGTCTTGGCGCAGATTGATGCGGAAACTGCCGCCAGCATCGTGCGGAGTTTCGATCCAGCACAAGCGGGCGTCGGGAAAAACCGACTGGCCGGCGGCGACGGCTTGATCGAGGCTTATCCGCTGCTGTCCGGCGCGGGCCGGGAAAGATTGCGGTTTGGGCGTGGGCTGCAGGGGCGAAAAATAGCCGAACAGCGGATTGGCGTATTGTGGGATTTCCAGGGCAACGCCGCTCAGCGCCAAAACCAGCATCACGATGAAAGTGTAAAAACCCGCCAATTTATGCAGATCGTAATTCAGCCTTTCCTTGCTGGCCTTGGCCTTAACCGTCAGCGCGGTTTTTAGTTTGCTTAGCGGCGGCCACCACAGGTAGAGGCCGGAGATCAGCGAAATCAACAAAAAGCCGCCGACAATCGCCATCAAAATTTTACCGGGCTCGTCCAGTAACAGTTTGTAATGCAGGTCGTACAGCCAGGTCATCGCAAACTCGCCCCAAAAGCGGTTCGCCAGCACCTGGCCGGTGTAAGGGTCCAGCGAAACCATCAAAGGGGCGAAACCGTGGTGGGCGGTTTCTTCCGGTTTGTAATAGCGGGCGGTGACGGCGCGGTGCGGGTCTGCAGGAATTTCCAGGCGCCAGCCGCGTTGCCGGCCAGGTTCCGCCTGGCGTAAAGCCTGGTACAGGGCTTCGTAGCTTTGCCGCTGTGCATTGGGCTGGGCGATTACCAATTGCGGATTCAGCCATTCGTCGAGATCCAGATAGAACACCAACAGGCTGCCGGTCAGACCGGCGACTGCAATAACCAAGCCCAAGCTCAGACCCAAATGAAGATGGACCGCCAACCAAAGCTGGCGGGCGGTCTGTTTCCTTTTGGCTGTTAAAGCTGGCGCAGCCATGTTTTAGTAGTCGAACTTGACACTGACTGCGCCGTAGAAAGCGCGACCGTCGCCAGGTGAGTACAGCGCTCCGCCCGTAGCGTCGTACCACACGTATTCACGATTAACATCTGCCAAGTTTTTGACTTGGAACTGTAAGTCAACTTCTTTGGTAACTTGGTATCCAAGGTCCAGGTTGAGAGTGGCATATTCGCCAAAATTATCCAAATTGTTTTGCGGATCGATGTAATAGTCTCCCTGGCCAGTAGTCCACAGTGATGACCTGATCTGCCGAGTGATCTGGTAATCCAGGCCCGCAGAGAATAAGTAATCTGGCGTGTTGATGATCTGGTTGCCGATTCGGTAACTAGCGTTGGGAGCTTTGGTAACGATAGCTTCTTGTAATGAATAAGCTGCCCAAATGTTGACCGGTTCGATTGGGCTGATTTTGAATTCCAGGTCGACTCCTTGGCGTTCGGTGGAGCCAATGGATATGGAATCATTTTGGGCGCTGTTTAAAACTCGGCTGGACTCGTTGGTTGCGTCTTGTCGCCAGTAAGCGACACGAGCCTCCGCCCAGTCGACAGGTTTAAGTTTGACACCGACCTCCCAGCCTTCGTTGATTGATGGCGCAATGTCAGTAGCTCCCCGTGCAATTTTGTAGGTGGCGGCGCCTACCCCTACTTGGAAAGTACGTCCCCAGTTACCGTAAAGACTGTAACCATCGATCGGGGTGATCACTGCGCCGATTTTTGGCTGTGAAATCGTGCCGTAATCGTTGACATTTGCTGTACTGCCCTCCATTCGGTTGATGAAACTACCGTCAATCTGATCTGCCCGATAACCAGGAGTGATTTTTAACCATGCAGTTGGTTTTATCACGGCTTGCAGATAGCCGCCGTAAACCAAGAAATTAAAGTTCTGATCTCTAGTTTGGGCTCTTCTGACTGTATTGATTGTGGTGAAACGTAGCGACTTGTTTTCTTGTTGTTGAAAATCGAAACCGCCTTCCAGGGAAAAATCGTTTAACCAGGAAATTTGCGGGTGGTAGGTCAGCGAGGTCATCGCGCCATACTGTACTTCTTCGGTAGTGCGTTCTTGCTGAAAAGGTGATGTGGGGCTATTGCCGTAAAATTTCACAAATCGTTGATCTTCAAACGTATTGCTATAGCCTTTAGTCGACCAAAACAACTGATCGGTTAAGTTGATATCCAGGTGCGCGCTGACTTGGCCCAATTGGCGTTTGCCGCCGTCGGTAGCGTTTCGGGGCATCGATTGCTCAGGATTGGCATATTGTTCTTGGTAGGTGAGGTAGCCGGGTTCTTGGGCGTCGGCTTCGCTCCAGCGAGCTATCAAACCGACTTTGTATTTTTTGTCCTCAGGGGTATAGAACCATTTCCCGGAAAAGCTGTTTTTGTCGGTGTCGCTGTGATCGCGATAACCGTCGCTAGCACGGTACGAAACCTGGTAGTTTTGCGAGAAACCGTCCTTTTCATAACCCAATCCGGATTGAATATCGTGAGTATCGAAACTGCCGTAGCTAACTCGGCCTTTGACATAATTACCACCGGTGGTGGTGGTCATGTTGACGTTGCCGGCGATGTTATGCAGGCCATAGCGCGGGTCGTTGGTACCCCGCACGACTTCTATCGATTCGATGTCCAGCGGAAATAACGCGTCGATAAACGGCATGTTACCGTCATTGGTGTTGCTGGGGATGCCATCGATCAATAGCTTGACGGCATTGATATTGCCCTCTCCATTGAAGCCGCGGAAGGAAAATTTGCCGGTGGTGGTGCCTTGGCCGAATTGGGTGATTTGGATGCCCGGCATCCGATGCATTAAGTCGAATGCGGTCAATACGTTCTGGTCGGCGATCTTGTCGGCGTACATGATGTCGACTGATGTCGCGATGTCCTTGCTAGTCAATTTGCCGTTGTCCGGCTGTTCGTTGACCGTAACTTCGCCGAGCGAGATGATCGAATCGTCGCGGATGGCTTGCGGTTTCGGCGCCGGTGGGGCCTTCTTGATGGTAATCACGCCGCCGACAATCTCCGACTGCAGCCCGTGTTTATGCAGCAACCGGTCCAGCGCTTGCTGTACGGTGAATTCGCCGCGCAGCGCATCGGCTTGAATGCCGTTGACGATCGAGTCGGCGTAGATCAATTTGGCGCCGCTGGTCTTTGCCAAACTGTCCAGGCTGGCGGCGAGGCTTTGGGCCGGCAGATCGAGTTTGCTCGATACGGCTGCGCCGGCCCAGGTATTGCCGGCGATTGCCAGAGACAGGGCCAGCATCGGCAAAACGATGCGGCGTCCGCTGCGCTGCCGGTCAGTTGGACTGCTTGATAGAGTCATTTTCATCTCCTGATTTATGAAGGTTGGCCAGACCTGTGCCTGGGCATACCGTTCATAACGAAGCAGAACAAGGAAACTGGACAGTTTTGCCGAAAAAAATTGGTTCGGGGGAGTTCCGCGTAGCGGCTGCGCTTAGTGTTTGTGCAGTACGATAGTGTCTTTACTGCGTTGTACCCGTAGCGGCAATATGCTTTGCACGGCCTGTAGAAACGGCTGGAGATCGGTGGCGTCGAAACGTCCGCTTAGGGTTTGTCGGCCGAGCGACGCGTCGGCGAGCACGAAGTGAAGGCTATGGTAGCGTTCTAGTTCTTTGATTACGTCGGCTAGCGGCGTGTGGTCGAATAATAACTGGCCGCGGGTCCAGGCCAAAACCGGTTCGGCGTCGACTTTTTCCTGCCTCTGCCAGTGTCCCTCCGGATCGAGGCGGCGGCTGAATCCGGCGCGCAATGGTTCTCCCAGCCAACGGCTGCCGACCCGCATTTCCACTTCCCCTTCCAACACCGCAACGGAGGTGCCGTCGGCATCCTGATGGCGGACATTGAACAGCGTGCCGATATCGCTAATGTGCAGTTTCCCGGCATGGACCCGAAACGGACGCCAGCGCTCGTGGGCGACCTCGAATACCGCTTCGCCTTGCTCCAGTTCGATATCTCGGCGTAACCAGGATATGCGGGTTCGCAGGCGAGTAGCGGTGTTCATTTCCAAGCGCGAGCCGTCCGCCAGCGCCAATGTGCGGCGTTCGCCGATTCCGGTTTGGTAAGTAGTGGTTGGTGTGGAGAATTCCTGCCATGCTCCGCCGAGTACCGTCGCCAGTAATATCCCGGACAAGAGTTGCCGGCTATGGTGCCATCGTTGCGGACGAACCGATCTGGCCTGGTTCAATTCCGCCAAGTCTTGCGACTTCAGCGTGTCCAGATTGCCCCAAACTTGTTCGACTTCGCAAAAGGCGCGGCGATGCTCCGCACTTGCCGCCAGCCATTGCTCGAATTGCTGGCGTTCTGCGGCGGCGACATGCTCTGATTGCAGCGCTACGAACCAAGTCGTGGCCTGCCTCAGAGTGCGTTGCGAGGGCGAGGTTGATGACATCGGGTGGTACCAGGTTAGTCAACGGAGTTAACTCTTAGTCAGTTTAGCCGGTTTTGCTAAACAAGAGTTGAGACGTATCGGTCGTGGGGTGCTAAGGCAACATGTCCAGGCAATATTGGTGGCAATGCAGCATCGCTTTGACCAACTGGCGCTGTACGGTTTTTTCGGATACGCCCAGCCGATCGGCAATTTCGCGGTAACCGAGTTCGTCTACCTTGCGTAGCAACAATATGTGGCGGCATTGCGCCGGCAAGGCGGCGATCGCTTCCAGTACCCGGCGGTAACGCTGAGTGACGATTGCGGCGTCCTCCGGTTGCGGCAGCGGGCAAAGGGCGTCTTCCGCTAACGGCTCTTGGCGGGCGCTGTGGCGCTGGTTGTGGCGGACGAAATCGATTGCCAGCCGCTCGGCGGTGCGGAACAGGTAACCGCTCAGGTTGTCGGTATGGACCAGCCCGTCTTTCCGCAACAGGCGTAAATAGGTTTCCTGGCTCAAGTCCTGTGCCGTGTCGGGGCATTTGACGCGCTGTAACAGAAAATGCACGATCGCTTCCTTATGGTCGCGGAATAGTGCGGCAACCTGATCGGCGGGAATGGCGGCAGCGGACAAGACGGGCTCCGGTGAGAACAGATGGAGTTAGATTGAAGCAATTAATTTGCCAGTCGAGCCGCGCCGGTATAGGTGCCGGTTTTCAAGGCCGCAGGCGGATCAGGCGGCAGAAAAGTGCAGGCGGAATAATTAATCTAAGTTAAATGACTCAATTGCATCGGCAAATCACGCAGTTTTATGCGAGTCAAAATATTCGGCTGCGAGCCAAATCGGCCTAGGTTCGGCCGCCGTAAGGCGTTTTGCCGGGAGGCGGATGACGACCGCCGATAGCTTGCTGACCTCGGCTTGGGGTTTGCTATATCATGCCGCTACCATCAATTAAAAAATTCCAAGGGGGAGGCTATGGATAAACTCAGAGCGCTGGGTCTGGGACCCGCCGGTCAAGACGAGCAGGCGGTGAAACGCCAATTGCATCTTTACATCAATTTAAAACTGGCATCCTGCGGCCAGCCGGCATGTATTGATCACGCGTCGGCCCAATTCATGGATACCGCTCAGGATTTATTGAACAGCTACCTGGAAAAAAGCCGGCAATTGGCCAGCTCCTCGTTGTATCCGGCCGACCGCCGGATCCAGGATTTTCTCGACCGTTACTGCGGCGATGTCGGTCTGGACAAGGTGCCGTCGTTGCCGACCATGACCTTCGAGCTGGACCGCCACGGCGTAGCGCGAGAATTGTCGTTGCCGATGGGCGAAGACGAATTCCGTTCCGAAATCGTGTCCAGTTTCCGCGTCAAACAGGGGGTGTTGCATAATCCGGCCAGCGACCGCCGTACCACCCAAGGCTCGTTTCATATCGCCGAAGGCGGTTTGCCGGTGCCCGGCGACAAAAAACAGGTACCGAAGCTGACCTTCGCCTTGATGCTGGCCGAAGCTCTGAATCCGCCGCCAGACTTGCTGACCCTGCCGTTTACCGCCAATCAACCCCAGCCGGCGCGCATGTTCGCCTCCTTGCTGTTGCGGCCGGTGGTTTGCCCGGAAATCCCTGGCGTTGCAGCCGAAAAATCGATGGAAATCCGTTTTTTCGCCCCTGGAAATCTGGTCAGCAACCTCGATTTCGTCGAGAGTATTTTCGGCAACGGCGGCAATCCGGCCTTGCCGGAATGCGACGCGGCGCTGGACGTCGAACATTGGTCCGGCCACAGCGGCTGCGTGATTCTGGCGCCGCATCTGGTCAAGCTCACCAAAAAACAGTTGGGCTTGCCGCACTGGGATGATGCCAGCGAACGCCAGCGCGCCGAAGGCATGTGTTGGCAGAACCCGGCCGAACTGTATAACGACGGCCAGGCCTTTAAACTGACCGCCCGCGATCGTTCCGGCGTCATTGTCACGCTCGTCGCCGACAACTATTACGGCTACTGCAAAAAGGAAGTGAAAACCCAAATCAGCTATGCCGCCAATCTGTTCGGTTTGGCCGAGGAGGAGCATGCCGGCGGCGCGCTGGCCTTCCGCCGCTTCAACCACGGCGACGAATTCGGCATCGGTAGCCTGACCCGCGAGCCGGGCTATGATTTCGACGACATGGTTTATCGTTACGGCGCCATCATGGACATGCAGCCGGAAGGCTACGCCATCGACAAGCAATATCCGGACATCATTTACGTGCCGCAAGACCTGCGGATGAGCCTGAACAACCAGAAAATCACCTGGATCAGAAACGGCCAGAGCCATAGCATCCGGCTGCAACCGGGCAAGATTTACGTGCAGCCCAACGGCTATAAGATCGAGATGTGCAAGCACCCCGGCGCGCCGTCCTGGCGGTTGATCGGTACCGTCGCCGAAGGTACCTTTTGCCACAAGCCGTGTACCGTGTCCGGCGGCGGCAAGTCGGAAATTTCCAAATCCATCGAGGATGCGGTGATTTACGGGCCGTTGTTCGTCGACGACTTGCAGCACGATCTGGACCGGGTGCAGGCGATTTTCGACAAGGATTACACCGGCCGCTTCCTGCCGGGCTACGAGCACGAAGATCGCGATTCGGCCCGCAAGATTCTGAGTCCGGAGCGCAGCCTGGGCTCGGTGATCAAATTATTGACGCCGTCCAGTTATCACACCCCGGAGTTCAACAACTGGCTGAAATCGATTCCGCCCAGCATTCTGGCGTTGGTGTTCCTGATCAAACGTTTTTACCGCGAGGAGTGGGGCGAACACTGGCGTGACCATTTGTCGGTGGATGTCATCGACGGTGCGCCGGGCCACGAGCTGAAACTGAACCAGCGGAAGATCGTCGCCACCTATTTGCGGGTCGGTTTCGACGCCGAAGGCGGCTGGCGTACGTTTAAAGTTCGCCAGGACTACATCGCCTGCGAGAAAGTGCAGATGGAAGACGATATCAGCGCCTCGGTGGTGGTACCGACCACGTCAGTACAGCCGTGGTTACCGGATACCGGTTACCAGATGAGCTTGAAACTGGTCACCAACTGCGAATACCGGCTGTTTCAGCGGCCGGACGATGCGATCATCCCCGGCTACGACAAGCAGACCGAAGCCAACATGTCCGGCCCCGGCAATTTCATGGCTAATTTCGAGCCGTTGGATCCGGCAAAACTGGCCGCGGTGGTCGAAGACGTGATGACCTTCTCCAAATTTACCCCGCCGATGCAAAACCTGTTGAGCGATGCCTATCAGGACGGCAAGGGCTTTGTCGTGTCTTCCGCGCATCCGCGTTTGGTGGATGGCAAACCCTCGAAAAATCCGCGCTACCTGGAAACCCGGGTCGATGTGGTCAAGCCGCTGCGTAAATATGTCGCCGAAGTCGGGGCCCGCCTGCACCGGAAGATTCCGCTGAATCAGCCCTTGTGCCATCCGGTCGATGCGGTGCTGACCGGCCGGCGCAACAATCCGCCCGAGCCTGGAATCCGGCCGCTGGCGGTGTACAACCCGATTCATTACCAGGAGTTGCCGGAGCTGTTCATGGACTTCATCAGCTCGCTGACCGGCAAGTCGCCGTCGACCACCGGCGCCGGCAGCGAGGGCGCGCTGACCAAAGGCCCGTTCAACGCCTTGCGCGGCATCACCGACCTGAACAACACCTTGGTGTCTTATATCCTGACCGGCTATCCGGGGTTTTCCAGCTCGGCCGGTCATATCGGGCCCGACACCCGGGTCGACCACGACATCAGCTTGTTGATTCCGGAAATCTGGGCCCGCTTGTCGCGGCAGGAACGCGAAGCCGATTACCTGTTGCAACACGGTTACCTGGAGCCGTTGACCGATTTTGAGTACAAAGGTCAACTGGTCATGGCCAGCCGGCTCGGCTACCGCATCACCAGCCATTTCGTGCATAGCCTGATGGGCAAGATCTTCGACAATCCTTACGCGGTGTTCACCGACGAGATCCTGCAACCGGAGCGGCAAGACCTGGAGGTGTTCGTCGACGGCGTCAACAACATCGTCGAGACTCAGCAGCGGGTGGCCCAGCAATATCTGGACGACGGCAGCATCGAAGACGCCTGCCCGCCGTTGTATGCGCTGCTGCACATCATGGCGCTCGGCCATTACGAAGGTAAGGACGCTCACCATCCGGAGATCAGAGCCATGTTTAGCCGCGAGTATCTGCTGGCGGCGGATTGGTACCATGAGCGGCTGGAACTCAAACAGCAGCGGGAAATGGCTTTGTGGCGGCGCCACGTCGGCTATCTGGAGGGATTTTTACGCGACAACAGTCATCAGGCCATGGTCGGCCAATTGAAGCTGGCGGAACGATTGCAGCAAGCGCAACGCAAACTGCAGCAAGTGTCGGGTCCGGAGTATTTGAAATCGCTGGTCGGTACTTTGGGCGCCGATCCGCTGGGGCCTTACCGCTGCCGTAACGGATAAAGCCCGATAGCCGTCTGGCCGTCCGGAACCTTAAAACCGGGCGAACAGCCGGCGAAATTCGTCTATCGGCAGCGGCTTGTGGAAGAAATAGCCCTGGCCGCGGTCGCAGTTGTTCTGCTTCAATAAGGTCAATTGTTGCTCGGTTTCGACGCCTTCGGCTTGGACTTTCAGATTCAAGCCGTGCCCCAAGCCGATGATCGAGCGCACGATGCAGGCGTCGTTCTGGTTGTCGTAAATGTCGGCGACGAAGGATTTGTCGATTTTCAGCGTGTCTACCGGAAACCGTTTCAAATAACTGAGTGACGAAAAGCCCGTGCCGAAATCGTCGATCGCCAGACGAATGCCGAGGTTTTTCAAGTCTTGCATGTGCTTGATGGCGGTCTCGATGTCGTCCACCAGCATGCTCTCGGTAATTTCCAGTTCCAGGCGTTCGGCCGGAAAACCCGTTTCGCGCAAAATGTCGCCCACACTGTCGACCAGTGAAGTTTTCTTGAACTGCCGCGCCGACAAATTGATAGCCAAAAACAAATGGCGCTCCCGCAACGGTGAACACATATAGTCGCGGCAGGCGGTGCGTATGACCCATTCGCCGATTTCGACGATTAAGCCGCTGTTCTCGGCGATCGGGATGAATTCGTCCGGACCGACGGCGCCGATTGCCGGCGTCCAGCGTAGTAATACCTCCGAGCCGATGATGCTGCCGCTGGCCAGATCGACTTGAGGTTGGTAGACCAGCGAGAATTCGTTGCGGGCCAGGCCGTGGCGCAAATGGTTTTCCAGGTTCAGTCGGCGCAGGGATAAGGCGTTGGACGCGGCGTTGTAGAATTCGAAGGTGTTACGGCCGTGCTGTTTTGCCAGATACAGTGCGTCGTCGGCGTGTTTCAGCAATTGTTCGCTGGTGTTGGCGTCCTGCGGATACACGCTGATACCGAGGCTGGTGCCGACGAACAATTGATGGTCGTCGATGAAATACGGCTCGTTGATGGTGTTGATCACGCGTTGGGCGATATCGCCGGCGTCGGCGGGACTGGTGAGATTCAAACTGATCAGCGCGAATTCGTCGCCGCCGAGGCGGGCGACGGTTTCTTGCTGGCGCAAGCAGGCCGCAATTCGTTTCCCGACTTCGATCAGCAATTTGTCGCCGACCAAATGCCCCAGGGTATCGTTAATGTTTTTGAAACGGTCCAGGTCCAGATAGAACAGCGCAAAGATCTGCGGATTGCGCTTGGCCAGGTGGATGGCTTGTTCGAGCCGTTCGTTGAACAGCGAGCGGTTGGCCAGATCGGTCAACGGGTCGTAGTACGCCATATGGCGAATGATTTCCTCGGTATCCTTGCGGTCGCTGATGTCGTGAATGATGGAAACGAAATGGCTGATCGAGTTGTCGTCGGCCAGGATCGGGGCGATCGATTCCAGGCACCAAAACAGTTCGCCGTTTTTCTTACGGTTCAAAAATTCGCCGTGCCAGGCGGTGCCGCTCAACAGGGTGGTCCAAAGATTCTTGTAGGTGTCTTCGGCGGTCAGGTCTGACTTCAGCAGATTGGCTCGGCGCCCGATCACTTCGTCCGCCGTGTAGCCGGTAATCTGGTAGAAGGCGGGATTGCAATATTCGATTTGGGTTTGCGCATCGGTGACCATCACCATGCTGGAGCTGTATTGCATCGCCAGGGTGAGTTTGCGCAGCTCGCGTTCGGTGTTTTTGTGATTCTCGATCTCCCTGGCCAGTGCCGAATTTGCCGCGACCAATTGCGCTTGGCTGGGGATAGCCAGGATTTTCGGAACCAACGGCCAAACTAACGCGGCTGTGCTGATCGAAACCATTGCCGTTGCCAGTTTGACGAAACCGGACAGCCAATAGTCCGGTATCCAGACATTCCAGATGCTGAGCAAGTGGGTCGTGCCGCATAGAAAGATGAACAGGCCGAACAGCCAGTAAATCCAGCTGAACGGAATGTCCAGGCGCTTTTTCAGGATGTAGAGCAGTGCGAACGGGATCGAGTAATAAGACAAAACGATTAGCGCGTCGGACACCACGTGCAGCATCAGCAGATCGCTTTGCCACATATAACATTGGCCGTGCGGCATGTACGGGTGAATGTCGAACAGGTGATCTGGCATGTTTCGCTCGCTTTGGAGTTTCTCGAGCGCCGGAAAGCTGTCGGGCGAGGCACCGACGATCCGGCCCTGCGGGTTGGGATACTCGCGTTCCGTGCGGCTGGCTGGCAAGCTTAACGTAAATTTTCGCTAAAACAAACAAGTTAAGCGGCGGAGGCTATCGGCACCGGAAACGCTGTCCAAGTGCCCTAGATCGGGATGCACCGCCCGCCGCAGCCTAGCCGGAAGCGTGCGGGCTTTAATCCCGTGGAGATAGATATGTCGGCGCGACCCGGCAGACTAAAGCGTTATTCAGGGCTGCAGGCTGGGTTTGACGAGCGTCAAGGAGGCGACACCCGCCGGATCAGCCTTTGCGCTTGCCTTTCTTGCCCTTGTTTTTAACCGATTCCTGAGCGATCAAAGAGCGGGCCAGTTTGCGCAAACCGTTGGAAGAGACTTCCAGGCCCAACGGTGAGCCGATCGATTCCAATTCGTACATCAAGTCGGTCGCGGCAATCAGCGTGACGTAACGCAATTTTTCGCCGCCCGGCAATTGGCTGGAGGCGTCGCGCAACAACGGGGCGAAGGTATCCCACGAGCTGTTGAAAAACTTGCGCACCGGGTCGTTCTCGGCGACCGATTCGCTGCTCAGGCCTTGCTCGAAGGCCGTGCCGGCTTTTTGCAACACTTCGTGCAGTTTGGCCCGGGTGTCCTCGGCATTGCCGCCCAACTGGGCAGTGGCGATCGATTTGTCCAGGGAAGCCTGCCAGTTCTGCCACAGCGCGCGCCATTGTTTCAATTCGGTTTCGGTTAGAACCGCAGCCGGTTTGACGTTGTTCGGGTTCGGGTTGTCGGCCGTGTAGCCCAAATTGATTTGTAAGCCGTTGGCGTCGGCCTTGGCTTGGTTGAAGCGCAAGCTGTTGATCGTATCGTGCAAGTCTTCGCTGTGATCGGCGGCGATGTAAGGCACCAGAGCTTTAGCGATGTCCGGCCGGACCTGGTTCAAGTCGATTTTCAAACCGGACAGTTTCGGTTCGGCGGCTTTCTTGATCAAGGATTGCAACTGGCTGATATTCAGCGGCTGGCCGTTGCGGTCGAACGCGTTGAGCTGGGTGACCGGAAAGCTCAGCACATTTCCCGAAGCGTCCACGGTGGGTTGCTGAAAGGTCTGCAGGATACCGGACCATTCCACCAGCGCCATGCATTTGCCGCCCAAAGCGGTGCCGATCCGGGCCTGGACGTTGTTCTGGATTTTGACTTGGCCGTTTTCGCCGCTGATTTGCGGATGGTCCAGGTCCAGATAGCTGCATTGTTTGCCGTCTTTCCAGGCCCGCACCGATTCGTCCGGGCCGGTGTAGAGTTGGTTAACCAAAACGCTCTTGATAAAGCGGTATTCCATCGGCACTGGAATATTAATTTCGCGGGCTAGACCGTTCTCAGCCGTCAGCAGCAGTGCGGTAGAGATTAAAACGGTACGCAATATTGACATGAATTTACTCCTTAACGTTGTCGGGCGCTGTTGGATTAAGCGCGGCGGTGCCGCGGTAAGCCGATGAAATGGGGTAACGCCGGTCGCGGCCGAAGGCTCTAGGCGTAATGCGAATGCCCGGCGGCGATTGCCGGCGTTTGTATTCGTTGCGGTCGACCAGCGAGATGGCGCGTTCGACCGCGTCGCGCGGATAACCCAGGGCGACGATGTCTGCGGCTGATTGGTCCTGCTCGATGTAGAGGGCCAGAATCGGATCCAGGATCGAGTAGGGCGGCAGCGAGTCTTCGTCTTTTTGGTCCGGCGCCAGTTCGGCCGACGGCGGCCGGGTGATGACCCGCTCCGGAATCACCGGCGACAGGCTGTTGCGGTATTCGGCCAGTTTATAAACCATCAATTTGGATACATCCTTCAACGGCGCAAAACCGCCGGCCATGTCGCCGTAAAGCGTGGCGTAGCCAACGCTCATTTCGCTCTTGTTGCCGGTGGTCAGCAGCAGTTTACCCTGCTTGTTGGATAAGGCCATCAGCAATACGCCGCGGCAGCGGGCCTGGATATTTTCCTCGGTGGTGTCTTTCCGGCTGCCGGCGAACAGGGGCGCCAGCATCTGGTTGAAGGCGTTGACTGCCGGTTCGATCGGTAGGGTATGGAATTTCACGCCGAGGGCTTCGGCTTCCAGTCTGGCGTCTTCGTTGCTGATGTCGGCGGTATAGCGCGACGGCATTGCCACCGCCTCCACCCGGTCGGCGCCGAGCGCATCGGCGGCCAGTGCCAGTACCAGCGCTGAATCGATGCCGCCGGACAGGCCCAGAATTGCGCCGTGAAAGCCGTTCTTGCGCACGTAGTCGCGAATCCCAAGCAACAAGGCCTTGTATTCGCTGACGATGGGCTGGTACAGCGCAACGATGCCGGTTTGGGCCGGCAAAGTGCCGTCGAATTCGACTACATCGAGTTGCTCTTCGAATTCCGCCGCGCGATAAACCACTTCGCCGCTTTTATCGGCGACGAACGAGGCGCCGTCGAATATCAGTTCGTCCTGGCCGCCGATCTGGTTGACGTACACCAGCGGGATGCCGGCGGTGCGGACATGATTGCAGATGATGTCCTCGCGCTGCTGCATCTTGCAGGCGTGGAACGGCGACGCATTCAAGGCCAGCACGATGTCGGCGCCGGCATCGCGGTTAGCGGCCATGGTGGCGGGCAGCCAGACATCCTCGCAGATCGCCAGTGCCAACTTGCGGCCATTGGCTTCGAATACGCAACAGCCGGTTCCGGGCTCGAAATAGCGTTGCTCGTCGAACACGCCGTAGTTGGGCAGCGCGGTTTTATGGTACTCGGCGACGATGGCTCCGTCGCGGATGGCAGCCGCGGCGTTGTACAACTTGCCATCCCGGCGGCGCGGGAAGCCGATCACTGCGACGATGCCTTGAATTTGCGCGACCAGTTGCCGAACGGCCTGTTCCGATTGAGCCAAGAAATCGGCTCGCAGTAACAGGTCTTCCGGCGGATAGCCGGTCACGCACAATTCGGGGAACACAACGATGTCGGCTCGCCGCTCGCGGGCTTGTTCGGCTGCGGCCAGGATTTTGCCCACGTTGTCGGCAATGTCGGCGACGGTGAAATTGAGTTGGGCTAACGCGATTTTCAACGGCATTGGCTACTTCGAAAAACAATCCCGCATGGCCGCACCGATATCCGACGGCGAACTGACCATGCTGACGCCGGCCGCTTTCATCGCTGCGACCTTGCCTTCTGCCGTGCCGCTGCCGCCGGTGACGATGGCACCGGCGTGGCCCATGCGTTTACCGGGCGGTGCAGTCTGGCCGGCGATGTAACCGACCACCGGTTTCGTGACCTGGGCTTTGATGAATTCCGCGGCCTGTTCCTCGTCGCTACCGCCGATTTCGCCGACCATGACGATGCCCTCGGTTTGCGGATCGTCCTGGAACCGGCGCAACACGTCGATGAAGTTCATGCCGTGGATCGGGTCGCCGCCGATGCCGACGCAGGTGCTCTGGCCCAAGCCTTCGCGGGTGGTTTGGTGTACCGCTTCGTAGGTCAGGGTGCCGGAGCGGGAGACGATGCCGATTTTGCCGGGCTGGTGAATATGGCCGGGCATGATGCCGATCTTGCATTGGCCGGGCGTGATCACGCCGGGGCAGTTGGGGCCGACCAGCAAGGATTGGGTGCCTTGCATCGCGGCTTTGACTTTCAGCATCTGCAGTACCGGAATACCCTCGGTGATGCAGACGATCAATTCGATGCCGGCCGCGACCGCTTCCAAAATCGCATCGGCGGCGAAAAACGGCGGCACGTAGATCATCGTCGCATTGGCGCCGGTGGCTTTGACCGCTTGCTCCACCGTATCGAACACCGGTAGCTCCAGGTGAGTGGAACCGCCGCGGCCCGGCGTGACGCCGCCGACCAGTTGGGTGCCGTAGGCCAGGGCCTGTTCGGAGTGGAAGGTGCCTTGTTTGCCGGTAAAGCCCTGGCAAATGACTTTAGTGTTTTTGTCGATCAAAATGCTCATCAGGCCACCTCCTGCGCCAGTTTCACCGCCAATTCGGCGGCTTGGTTCAAATTGTCCGCCGGCACCAGCCCGAGCCCGGACTGGCTCAACATGGTTTTGCCCTGCTCGACGTTGGTGCCTTCCAAGCGCACCACGACCGGAATGGTCAAATGCATCTCCTCGACCGCAGCCAGAATGCCGGCGGCGATCACATCGCATTTGACGATGCCGCCGAAAATATTGACCAGCACGGCCTTGACGGTGCCGTCCGACAAAATCAGTTTGAAGGCCTCTTTGACCTTGTCTTTGTTGGTGCCGCCGCCGACGTCCAGGAAATTGGCCGGCGCGCCGCCTTTCAGTTTCACCATGTCCATCGTCGCCATCGCCAGGCCGGCGCCGTTGACCATGCAGCCGATGTTGCCGCCCAGCGTGACGTAGTTCAGATCGAATTGCTTGGCCTCGGCTTCCTTGGCGTCTTCCTGCGATGCGTCGCGCAGCGCGGCGATGTCGGGATGCAAAGCGATTGCGTTATCGTCGAAATTGATTTTGGCGTCCAAGGCGACCAGTCTGCTGTCTGCGGTTTCGATCAGCGGATTGATCTCGATTTGGCTGCAATCCTTGGCCAGAAACAACTGGTACATGCCGTTCAATATGGTTTGCAGTTGGCCCTGTTGTTCCTTGCCCAAACCGAGTGCGGCGCCGATTTGCCGGCCTTGGTAAGCTTGCAGTCCCGCCGCCGGATGTACCGGAACTTTGACGATTTTTTCCGGGGTTTGGGCGGCGACTGCTTCGATATCCATGCCGCCGGCCGCCGAGGCGATGAAAATCAGGCGTTCGCTTTCCCTATCCAGCAGCAGGCTCAAATAAAACTCGGATTTGATCGCAGACGCCTCTTCGATCCAGACGCTGTTCACCGGCAAGCCGGCGGCATCGGTCTGGTGGGTAACCAAACGCTTGCCCAGCATCTCTGTGCTGAATTGGCCGGCTTCTGCTGGGCTGTCGGCCAGTTTTACGCCGCCGGCTTTGCCGCGGGCGCCGGCGTGGACTTGGGCTTTGACCACGCACTTTACCCCACCCAACTGCCGAGCGGCTTCCTCAGCTTCCGCGGCACTGGCTGCAACCAATCCGCGCGGAACCGGGATGGCAAAGTCGTTAAATAGTTGTTTCGCCTGGTATTCGTGAATATTCATCTAGGTGCTCCATATTGAGGCGGGCATCGCGGCGTTTCGAGTTGGTGCTATGATTGCCGGACGCTAATTTTAACCAACTCCTGAAAAAACGACGGGCAATGCGAATGCCAGCGGCCGATACTTTATACCCCTGTCCCTTTTCCAAAGGTTACGGTATTCCCAGTCTGCAGGCTTGGCTGATGCTGAAAATCTTTGCCTTGTACCGTTTCGTAACCGCCAGCCTGTTCGCAATGCTGTTTTATTTGCGTTTCGGTCCGTCCCTACTCGGCTCTTACGACACCGCATTGTACCAGTTCGCCAGTTTGGCTTATTTGGCGATTTCGCTGATTGCCGCGCCAATCGCATTTCGACAGCGTTTGGGTTACGCCAGATTGGCCCAACTGTTTATTTTTACCGATATCGTATTGATTACGCTGATGATGCATGCCAGCGGCGGGGTCGGTAGCGGCATTGGCATCTTGCTGGCGATTTCGATTGCGGCCGGCGGGCTGTTGGTCGGCGGGCGGTGTGCGATCTTGTTTGCCGCGTTGGCGAGTGTGGCGATTCTGACCGAAGAAGTGTATGCGATTCAGACTCGGGCGTTTGAAACTACCACGCTCACCTATGCCGGCATGCTTGGCGTGGCGTTCTTTTCGATCGCTTTTCTGTCGGTGATAATGGCGCAGCGGGCCGAGCAGGCCGCGATTCTGGCGCAACGCCACGCGCAGACCATCGCCCGGCTGGAAAGCTTGAACCGCTACATCATTCAGCATTTACAATCCGGCATCATGATTGTCGACGACGGTGAGGCGACCCAGTTATCCAACCAGTCGGCATTGCGCTTATTGGGGCTGGAACGGCAGCCAGCCACATTGGCCGACATCTCGCCGCAATTGCAACAGGCTTTCGAGTTGTGGCGCGAACACCGGGAACAGGATTTTGCCATCGTGTCTTTGCCCGATCGAAGTGAAATTCAAGTCCGGTTCTCGGCACTGCTGATGGACGGCGAAACCTTGAATATGCTGATTTTCGAAGACATCGCCTTGTACAACCAGCGCCTGCAACAAAGCAAACTGGCTTCTTTGGGTCGACTGACGGCCAGTATCGCCCACGAAATCCGCAACCCGCTAGCGGCTATCAGTCATGCCGGCCAATTGCTGGCCGAGTCCCGCGCCCTGGAGGCCCAGGATTTGCGCTTAACCGAAATCGTCCGGGTTCATTGCCAGCGGGTGAATGGTATTATCGAGGATATTCTCAAGCTGTCGCGGCGGACGCCCTCGCATAAGCAGACAATTGCGCTGGACCAGTGGCTGCCGGCCTACTTGAGCGAGCAACGGCTGAATCTGGGGCTGAAAGAAGACACATTTAATGTGTCGTTTAAAGCCCAAGGCCTGGGCGCATACATCGACGGCGGGCATTTGAAACAGATTCTGGATAATCTGTGCGCCAACGCGCTGAAGTATGGCCGCCCGGAAGCTGGACCGCTGATGATCGAAGCGGGCATGGCTCAGGGCTCGCCTTACATCAGCGTCATCGACAACGGTCCGGGGATAAATGCCGACAACCTACAGCATCTGTTCGAACCGTTTTTCACCACGTCTCACCAGGGTACCGGGCTAGGGCTCTATATCTCCAGGGAATTGGCCGAATTGAATCGGGCGGAGTTGTATTACGCCCCCGGCGAAAAATCCTGTTTTACCTTGTTATTGGCGAACGCCGATCGCGCGGCGATTGAAATATGAATATGCCTGTTACTTTGTTGGTTGATGACGAACCCGATATTCGGGAGTTATTGGAGATCACGCTAAACCGGATGCAAATCCAAACCTGCTGCGCGGCGACGCTAGCCGAAGCCAAGCATTGGTTAACCAGCCGATCTTTCGATTTATGTCTGACCGACATGCGCTTGCCGGATGGCGACGGTCTGGAACTGGTCGATTACATCCAGAGCCAAGGTTTGCAATTGCCGGTGGCGGTGATTACGGCCCACGGCAGTATGGATGTTGCGATCAAGGCCATGAAAAAAGGCGCTTTCGATTTTCTGTCGAAACCGGTCGATCTGGCGGTGTTGCGGCAGTTGGTCAGTCATGCCTTGCAGATCTCGTTGAACCGGGTGGCGGAAAAAGAACGTCGCACTCGTGATTTGTTACTCGGCGAATCGATGCCAATGCGCAATATCCGCTCGAAGATCGATAAGGTCGCGCGCAATCAGGCGCCGGTATATATCAGCGGCGAATCCGGCTCCGGCAAGGAGTTGGTGGCGCGGTTGATCCATCAGCAAAGCCCCCGTAGCGATAAGGCATTTGTCGCGATTAACTGCGGTGCGATCCCGCATGAATTGATGGAAAGCGAGTTCTTCGGCCATAAAAAAGGCAGTTTTACCGGGGCGGTCAGCGACAAGCAGGGCTTGTTCCAAGCTGCGGACGGCGGCACCCTGTTTTTGGACGAAGTGGCCGATTTGCCGTTGGCGCTGCAAGTCAAATTACTGAGAGCGATACAAGAAAAGAAAATCCGGCCGATTGGCGAGCAACTCGAGATTCCGGTGGATGTGCGCCTGCTGAGTGCCACCCACCGGGATTTAGCCAAAATGGTCCAGGAAGGCAGTTTTCGGCAGGACTTGTATTACCGGATCAATGTGATCGAGTTGAGTTTGCCGCCGTTAAGGGCGCGGGCGGCCGATATTCCGCAATTGACCGCACATCTGTTGCAAGGCTTGGCCCGTAACAACGGCATTGCCAAGCCGGAGTTATCCGATGCGGCGCTCAGCGCGTTGAAGCAATATTATTTTCCCGGCAACGTCCGCGAGTTGGAAAATATTCTGGAGCGAGCTCTGGCGTTGCACGAGGGCGGCGTGATTCAGGTGGACGATCTGAATTTACCGATGGGCTTGGATTTGGCTGTGGCCGAAGATTTCAATGCCGAAAAAATGTCGCTGGAAAGCTATTTGGAAGATATCGAGAAAAAGGCATTGAGTTCGGCCCTGGAAGAAAACCGCTGGAACAAAACGGCGACAGCCAAATATTTGGGGATGAGTTTCCGCTCATTGCGTTACCGCTTGAAGAAACTCGGCCTGGAATAAGCGGCCGGCAGCCTGTCGCCCGCAAGGCTGCCGCAGGCGCTGCGTGGTTACTGGTATTTGTCCAATGTTCTTAACTGTTGCAGCGCGGCCTGAATTTTGGCATTGACGGCCTCGTCCAGCTCATTGTTCTTGTAAACCTTGTCCAGCAGGCCTTCTTCTACCAGTGCATCTTTAATCCAGCGTTTGGCAAAGGCGTAGCTGGCCGGAAACTTGGCGACTTCGCCGGTTTTCGGGTTTTTCAGGCTGTCGGCGTTAGCGGCCGGTTTGGTTGTGGCCGGTTTGGCCGGAGCGGCCTTGGTTGCGGTTTTTGCGGAAGGTTTGGCGGGGGCTGGTTTTGCGGGTTTTTCTGCGGTTTTGACGGCGGCGGGCGGGGCGGCTGGTTCCGGCTGCGGCGCCGGTTTGGCGGCTTCAGGTTTTGCTGCCTCGGCTTGCGGGCTTTCCGACGTATCTTTCTTCCCCCCCAGCACTACAAATATCACATAAGCCACAAAAATAGTGGTCGCTATGAAAAGCAATTCAGCCATAGTCCTTCCCCCTTGTTTTAATTTTATTTATTAAAGTTTAAGCACGATGTAAAGGCAAATATTGTTGCCGAATCCGAATATACCAGAGCAAAGCATGCCGGTAAACTAATTGGCCGGCCGATATCAACGGGAATTTCCCCCGAATAACTCTAATTGATCGTGGTCGTCGACTTCGGGGCAGCGAACAATATTGCATTGGAAACCTGGCTATCGATTAAATTGCGGTCGGGTTTCCCGAATGCGTAACCCTGGCCGAAATTAACGCCGATTTCTTTTAACTTGAGTGCGGTGCCGGTGGATTCGACAAATTCGGCAATGGTTTTCTTGCCCAGTTTGGAAGCGATTTCTACCATCGATTTCACCAGAATCTGGTCGGTTTCGTTTTCCAGCAGGTTTCTAATAAATTGGCCGTCGATTTTTACGTAATCGACCGGAAAGGTTTTCAGGTAATTGAAGGAACAAAATCCGGCACCGAAATCGTCGAGCGCGAATTTACAGCCCAAGGAGCGGATTTTGTTGATCATGTGCCGGGTCTTGTCGAAGTTGTCGACGGCGGCGGTTTCGGTAATTTCGAAGGTCAGGCGGCCGGCATCGATCCAGGTCATTTCCAGCTTGTCGCTGATCGTAGACAACAAATCCGGGTATTGAAAAGCGGTACTCGACAGGTTAATGGCCAGCGACACGTATGACATATACGACGGCAACGCCGCCAGAAAATCGATCGCGTTTTCCACCACCCATAAGTCGATTGCATGGATTAAACCGGTGCGCTCAGCGACCGGAATGAATTGGTCCGGGGTGATGATCTCGTCGCCCTCGCCGCGCATTCTGAGCAAAACTTCGTAATGGGAAATATTGCCGTCGGTCAACTGCACCACGGGCTGGAAGACCAGAAACAAATTGTTGTCGCGCAATGCCCTACGGATTAACGGCACCCAATAGATATCGCGTCGCCTTTCCTTGACGGTAACGTCTTCGCTGTTATACACGCAGACCTTGTCGCGGCCTGTGTTTTTCGCGAAATTGCAGGCCTGGCGTGCATGCAGGATCATTTCCCCCGGATGAAAGGCCGATACCGAGTTGTCCAGCGTGGCAATACCGATCGAAACCGAGGCGCTGTAGCAAACTTCGCCGGTGAAAAAACGGAAATTGTCGACCGTATTTTTGATGGTTTCGGCCAGTATCTGCGCCTGTTTTTTGGTCTTGTTCTCGACGAACAGGCAAAACTCGTCGGCACCGATGCGGGCGAACAGGCTGGCCGGGGGGGTTAGTTTGCGGACCAGAATGGCCAGCTCCACCAGCAGACGGTCGCCGACTTCGAAACCTTCCAACTCGTTGATCAGGCTGAAGCGGTCAACGTCGATGAACAACAACGCGCCGTCTTTTTGGGTTTTGTTGCTGCGATTCAAAATCAGCCGCAACTGGCGTTCGAAGCTGCTGCGATTGAACAAGCCGGTTAGTTCGTCGTGCGCTACCAGAAACTTGAGTTTGGCGTCGATGACGTTTTTTGCCGCCAACTCGTTAATCAATTGCTCTTCCTGGCGCTGACGAAGTTGGCGTTCTTGTTTCAGACTCAGCAAAAATTTCACCGCCAGCAACAACTCTTGAGTATTGACCGGGGTGTGGATTCTATAAGTGAGGCAATCGGTTTCCGGTTCGATCGAGCAGTGATCGGAGGGGCAGTCGAAGTTTTCGTTGTCCAACAAGACCACGGGAATCACCGAAGCCGCCGCGGTGCTCGAAAGGTTGCGGCACATTTCATGGACTTTGCACAGAGGCAAAGCCGTATTCAAGACGATCAGGCCGATGGCTTCCGGGGTGCTGCTGTGCGGGCGCAGTAGTTGGTAAATTTGCTCGCCGCTGCCGGCTTGGCTAATATTGGTAAAGCCTTTGGCTTTAAGCGTGGAAACGATTTTCAACGCCGAGATTTCGTCGTGTTCCGCTACGACGATGAGTTTTTCTTTGAGCGCGTCACTGGCAAACATTTAATACCATCCAGGTATTTGTTGAAAATGGGGGGGCTTCAAACATGGGTAGGGAGGGCGGCCGGCATTTGCAAAGCTTGTAATTCCATTGAAATGGACTAGGGTTAACCGCAAACTTTAAAGTCGTTTCTATGCTATCGCTTGCTAGTATAGGTGCAAATTCATAATTTTAGAATTGTTGATGATAGTATCCTCACCATCCACGTTAACCATTACCGATCTGTTGCGGGGCGATCTTCAACTCGCATCGCCGCCGAATGTTTATTTCCAGCTCAAGAAGGTGGTGGAGGATCCGACCAAGACTGCGAAGGACGCGGCGTTTGTGATCGAAAATGACGCGGCACTGGCCGCCAAGTTGTTGAAGATCGTGAATAGCGCGTTTTACGGTTTCCCGGCTCAGATCGGTTCGATCGCCAAGGCGATCACGCTGATCGGTACCCGCGAGTTGCAGAACCTGGTGCTGGGGGCGGTTGTCGTCGAGCGCTTTTCCGACTTGCCCGGCCAAGTTTTCACCATCCACGATTTTTGGGCGCGCAATCTGCGTTGCGCGCTGATTGCCAGGGAGCTGGATCTGCAATTCGGCAAGCACTATACGGATGTTGCCTTCATCTGCGGTTTGCTCCATAACCTGGGGCAGTTGGTGTTCTACCGCCGGATTCCGGTTTTGGCGCGAGAAGTGGATTTATTACTACAATCCCAGGCGCACCTGGAGGTCGACGACGACGTACACATCGAACAAAACGTGATCGGTTTCGACCACTTTCAGGTCGGTGCACAACTATGCCAGCTGTGGAATTTGCCGGAAGCCATCGTCGAAAGCATCCGCTTGCATTGTTTTCCCGATACGATCGGTCCGTTTTCGGATTTGGCGGCGATGGTCCGCTTGGCCAATTGTCTGAGCCGGATCGAAAATCCCTATGACGCTTTCGCGGTCAGCGCGCTCAATCTGTCCCCGGAACAAATCAGTTTCGTGCTGGATAAGATCAGCGACGAATTCGAAGTCATCTTTAAGCTGTTTTACCCCTCCCGCTAATTTCCCCGATTCTCCGCGCCGGCTCGTTCAAGTTTCCGGCCGGATGTGTGACGCAAATATTACGGCCGTTTTCCCGCCGCTTCTTACGCTAATCCGCAAATTACAGTTCCGTGGCATTGCTGCGGCTGACAAGCTGCGCGGTCGAATCTGTGCGTGGCGTCGAATATTATCGATCCGGTTTGGTAAAAGCGTTGCATTCAAGCAACATTTGCGTTGCTAAAACCGAATTGTCACAAAGCTGTCATATTACCCCCCTAAAATGCCTCCAAACTCGCCGGTCAAGCCGGTTGGTCTGTCTTAATTTATTGATTTATTTAAATTTTGGAGCATTTTAATGAGACTCTCTAAACTGAGCCTGGCAATGATGGCTGTTTTCGGCGGCGGTATTTGCGCTGAAGCGATGGCTCTGGATTTGTACGTTGACGCAAAGACCAAACAGATTTTCGCCGAGCCGGGGCCGGGGCGGACTAAATTGGGCTCTTTCGAAAAAGTTGAAGACACGGCTGCCCAGAAAGCCGAAATGCAAGCTCAAAAAGCCGAGGCTCAGGCTCAAAAGGCTGAGATTGCTCAAATTAGAGAAGATCTGGCCTTGAAAAACAACGAACTGAAGGCGCTTGACGAGCATATTAAAGATCCTAAGTTCAGTGAATTGGAGCTTAGTGAGAAAGGCATCAAGTTCGAAAGTAAGGACGGCAATTTTGAGATGGCGATCAACGGTCGGATGCAGGTTGATGCGCAGATGAACGTCAAAGATGCGAACACGACAACGGGTAGTACTCCAAATAGCACGCAACAATTGGCAGATGGCGCAAATATCCGTCGAGCGCGTTTGGGCGTCGAAGGCAGTTTCTTTAAAGACTACGAATATAAATTCGAGTACGACTTCAGCCGCGGCAACGGCTCTGTGGCGGCAGGCATTACCGATGCCTACCTTAACTGGAAAGGTTACAGCAACCTGGGCGTAAAAATCGGGTCGTTCAAAGAACCATTCAGTTTGGAAGAGGCCACCAGTAATCGCTGGTTAACTTTTATCGAACGTAACATGGCTGTTAACTCGTTCTCGGATAACCCTAATGCCTATAAAACCGGTATCGGGTTGTCTTGGACAGAGCCGCGTTGGACCGTAACCGGCGCCGTGATGACCGAACCAGTCGGCGGCGGTTGGGCTTACTCTACCTCGAAAAACGGTAACTCGGTGTGTACAAATGCCGGATGTACGACAACGGTTGTAGTTAATAGTAATGGCGACAACAATCGTAACGGTGGCTCGGGCGATATGGGCTGGGAAGTTACCGGGCGCGTGACCGGTTTGCCTTGGTATGAAGACAAAACCAAGTTCTTGCATATTGGCGCATCCGGTTCCGAACGGTTTATGCCCAACAATTTGGGCGGCGGCGCCAATAATATGGCATACACTGCCGCGGTGAATAGTAACGTCGATAGAACCAGTATTCTGAATACCGGTACGTTGCCGCTCGGTTCGACTTTGACGAGAATGGGTGGGGAAACAGCATTACTGTACGGGCCATTCTCAGCTCAGGCCGAGTATATTCAAACGGATATCAGTAACTCATCTAACGCGACCAACGCCAGATTTGCCGATGGTGCGACACTATCCGGTTATTATGGATATGTCAGTTATTTCCTGACAGGCGAATCTCGCGCCTACAAAGCAAAAACCGGTGCATGGGATCGCATAAAGCCAAACAGAAACTTTGATGGCAAAGGTGGTTTAGGTGCTTGGGAAATTGCCGCCGGTTATGATCATCTTAATTTGAACAGCGCCGGCATTAACGGTGGGGAAGCTTCTACCGCGAAATTTGGTGTCAACTGGTATCCGCACTCTCATTTCAAATTTATGGCCAACTACATTCACGTTTTGGATGTTCAACAAGCTAACACCACCTTGGGCGGAGCCAGAGGCGCTTCTTGGGATGGCGGTAATCTTGATATGTTCGAAATGCGCGGTCAGGTCGATTTCTAATCGGTCGTCGCGGAGGCAAGGATAGCCTCACTTTTTAAACAAAAAACCGTCTCGTGTCCCCCCAAGGGCGAGGCGGTTTTTTTTGGCCTGGGTTTGGGCGTCGACAATTCGCCATGCTAAATTGCACGACTCATTCATGTTCCCGGTATCCGCCTATGTATCCCACCATGCGCCGCTTGCTGTTTCGGCCGGTTATCTTCGTCAGTTTCGTTCTCGGTTTGTTGGTGATTGCCGAATTGCTGGCGATCGGCCGCCTGACCTGGGTCAACGATCAGCGTATCCACATCATCGAACGCGACATCGGCCGCGGCCATCGTTTGGAAGATACGCTGTTCGAACTGCTGCAACTGCAATTGACGCTGTCGACCAATCAGAGCGCTTCCGAGGCCGAGAAAAGTCAGTTAGCCGATATTCAGGAGCAATTGATCGGCGGTTTGAGCGATTACGACAGTGCGATACCGGCTAATCTGCAGCAACTGCAGGAAGTGTTCGGCAAGGCGGTGCAGGGCGACCAGGCTAATTTGGTCACCGCGTTGCAGTTGATTAAACAGGTTCTGGACCGGCAGGCTCAGGAAGAAGAGCGCTTGTTGATCAACATTGAAGACGACGGCGAATTGGAAATGCAGTTGGCGATCTTGTTGCCGCTGTTGTTGTTGTGGATCGTCGGCTACTTCTTTCGCACCAATGTGTTGGAGCCGCTGGACTGCTTGAAAGAACTGTTGTCCGGCCTGGCCGAGGGCGAGATGAAACCGATCAAGCGCAGCACCTCGGACCCGTTGCTGCACGCCTTGTTCGATCGCTATAACCATTTGGTTTCGCGTCTGGTCGAGTTGGAACGCGAACATCTGGAGCACACCGAATTGCTCGAATACCGGGTCCGGCAAACCAGTCACGCCTTGCTGGAGCGCAGCCAGCAGTTGGCCAAGGCTGAGCGTTTGGCCGCACTGGCTGAATTGGCGGCCAGCACCGCCCATGAACTGCGCAATCCGCTGGCCAGTATCCAATTGGCGATGGAGAACATGCTGGAAGAGTGCCGCGACAGTGATCTGGCGGAACGGTTGCAGATGGTGTACCGCGAAGTGCAACGCCTGACCCGCAATTTGAACGATCTATTGGCCTCTGCCCGCAGTAACGGCGAGACATCGCAACGTGTCGCCGTGCAGCCGTTGTTGGAAGAATTGTTGACCTTGCTGAAATATCAGGCGCGGGAAAACGTAAGCTTCAACTGTCGGGTGGCCGAAGAACTGTATGTGTTTTTGCCGGAGAGCGAGTTCCGTCAGGCGGTGTTGAACTTGCTGTTGAACGCGGTCCAGGCTATCGGGGCTAGCAATGGCGAAGTCAACGTCAACGCCGACATCCTTGACGGTAAATTGGAGCTTACCGTGGTCGATTCCGGACCGGGTTTCAGCGCCGACTTTTTACGCCACGGCATTCGGCCTTTCGTCAGCCTGAAAGACGGCGGCAGCGGCTTGGGGCTGGCGATGGTAAGACGTTTCGTCAAAGACCACCAGGGGGGGATGCGTTTACAAAACGACGAACAGGGCCACGCTTGCGTGACCTTGACTTTCCCGCTCGCTGCCTGAATCGGTCCGGTGCGACGCAGTCTGCTAAAATTCGATTCTTTATGCATGTCCTCCGCTAATGGCTAACGCACCGAAATCTCTCGCCGCCTACGGTTGGCTCTCCATCGCCGCAGCCGTGTCTACCATCGGCCTGAAAAGCTACGCCTATTGGCTGACCGGTTCGGTGGGCTTACTGTCCGACGCGCTGGAATCTGTAATCAATTTGGTGGCGGCGGTGATTATGGTCGCGGTGTTGAGTATTTCCGCGCGGCCACCGGACGATACCCACGCCTACGGCCATGAGAAAATCGAGTACTTTTCCAGTGGTGCCGAGGGCGTGATGATTCTGTTGGCGGCGTTCAGTATCGGTTTTTCGGCTTGGGAGCGTTTATGGCACCCGCAGGCTTTGCAACAACTGGACTTGGGTATCGCGGTCTCGGTGTTCGCGTCGTTGATCAATCTGGCGGTAGCGCGGGTACTGATCGGTGTCGGGCGGAAGCGGCAGTCGATCACCCTGGAAGCCGACGGCAAGCATTTGATGACCGACGTCTGGACCACGGTCGGCATTCTGGTCGGCATCGCCTTGATCTCGGTGGGTAACCGCTTCGAAGCCAGTTTGAATCTGGCGCAAAGTTTGGGTATGAACGGCTGGGAAATTTTGGATCCGTTGCTGGCGATCGGCGTCGCCTTCCATATCGTCTGGGCCGGATTGCAGTTGATCCGGCGTACCGTTTCCGGATTGCTCGATGCGGCGTTGCCCGCAGACGAAGTGAAAGCCATCATCGCGGTGTTGGAGCAATATGTTGCCAGCCATGCCATCGCTTATCACGCCTTGCGTACCCGTTACGCCGGCGCCCGCCGCTTCATGTCGGTACATGTACTGGTGCCCGGCCAATGGAGCGTGCAGCAGGGTCACGATTTGCTGGAGGATATCGAGCGGCAAATCATGGACAATTTGGACAATATCGATATCGATACCCACCTGGAACCGATCGAAGACCTTGCCTCCTGGGAGCATAAATAAAGCCTATGCCGGATACGCTGTTAATCATTGAAGACGAGGCTCTGCTCGGTTCCGAGCTGGCGCGTTTCTTTCGGAAAAAAAATTGGGAAGTTACGGTCAGCGAGAATTTGCAGCAAGCCGAGCGACATTTGCTGAGCCAGACTACCGACCCGTTGGTGGTGTTGTCCGACATGAACTTACCGGACGGCAATGCCCTGGATTTGTTGGAAAGAATCAAGGACAAGATCGGCAGCAGCGAATGGGTGTTTTTGACCGGTTACGGCGGAGTGGCCGATTCGGTGCGGGCGGTGCGGCTCGGGGCTTACGATTTCGTCGAAAAGCCTTGCGAACTGGAACGCTTGAACCTGTTGGTCGAAGGGGCGGCGCGCAGTGCTCGAGCCCAGCGCCAGGTGCAGCAGCAAGCCATGGCCCGCAACAGCAAGCATACGGTGGACGCCCTGGTCGGCAGTAGTCAGGCCGCCACTTTGCTGCGGACTATGATTTCGCAAGTGGCGAAAACGCCGTTTTCCAGCTTGATCATTTCCGGCGAAACCGGTACCGGCAAGGGTTTGATCGCACGGATACTGCATGCGTCCGGCAACCGGGCCAATGCGCCGCTGGTCGAAGTCAACTGTGCCGCGCTGCCGCGCGAGTTGCTGGAATCGGAATTATTCGGTTATGAAGCCGGCGCCTTTACCGGCGCCAAAAAGCGCCATCGCGGCTTGTTCGAGCAAGCCCACACCGGCACGCTGTTCCTCGACGAAATCGGCGAGATGGATCTGGATTTGCAGACCAAGTTGCTGAAGGCGGTGGAAGATCTCCGGATTCGGCGGTTGGGCGGCGAGGCCGAAATTGCGATAGACGTGCAAATCATCGCTGCCACCAATTTGAATTTGCTGCAAAAAGTCGAGCTGGGCTTGTTCCGCAGCGATTTGTACCACCGCTTGAACGTGATGAGCTTGCGGGTGCCGGCGTTACGCGAGCGCAAGCAGGATTTGGACGAGCTGGTGCCGTTTTTTATCGCCGAGAGCAACCGCAAGTCGGCGAAAAATGTCAGCAAAATTTCCAAACAGGCCTGGGCTTTGTTGAAAGCTTACGATTGGCCCGGCAACGTGCGCGAACTGCGGAATGTGATCGAGCGTTGCGTATTGCTCGCGAGCGACGAAAATTTTCCGGAGCATTGGCTGCAACTGCCGAATGCGCCGAGCAGCCCGACCGTGCAGCAAAACGAAAACGGTATTTTCCTGCCGTTGGACGGCAGCCTGAGCCTGCACGATATGGAGAAATACTTGATCCAGGAAGTATTGAACCGCACCGACGAAAACGTCACCGCCGCGGCGCGGATGCTGGGTACCACCCGCGAGACTTTGCGTTACCGGGTACAGAAATATAACTTGAAGTGCAAGGGCTCCTAGGCTTCGATCAGATTCAACACGGCTTCGGTGACGCTATTGCCGTCGATTTTGAAACCGCGCATTTCCAATACGCCTTTGGTGTTCAAGGAAATAATCAGATTCAGCGCATTCGGATAAGCCGCTTCGGCAATGTCGGTGGCCGAGGGCGTGGCCGGCGTGTCCGGATGCGAGTGGTAAATCGCAAACAGGCTTTCGCCGTTTTCCCGCATTTGTTTCATCGCCGCGATTTGTTCGGCGGCATCCAATAAAAACCGGCGTTTCGGGTCGGCGGCGCTGTTATTGACCGGATAGCAAGCGACCGGTTTGCCGCTGGCATCGGCGCCGATCAAGCCGCAGACTTCCGCTTCCGGGGACAGTTGCGCCAGATGCAGCAGTTGGTTGGTTAATTTGCGCGGCAGGCTGATTTCTAAAGTATTGGTCATGGATTCCATACCCCTCTGGTAACGCGAGGATTATTTGCTAAATCGTGGTGCGTGGCGACGTGCCGGTAACCGAGCGCCGTCAAGATGGTCTGGACGGCTGTCGCTTGATTGTAACCGTGTTCGAGCAACAGTTGACCATGCGGTTTCAACCGACTGCGAGCCTGCTCGGCGATCAGGCGGATATCTTTCAGGCCGTTTTCGGCGCTGACCAAAGCGTTGGCCGGTTCGAAGCGAACATCGCCTTGCCGCAGATGCGGGTCGTCCGCCGCGATGTAGGGTGGGTTGCTCACTACCAGGTCAAAATCGGATTCGGCTATGTCCGCAAACCAATTCGAAACGGCGAAATTAACGTTGGCCACCTGCAGCCGTCCGGCATTGCGTTGGGCTGTCTCCAGTGCCGCGCGGTTGATATCCAAGCCGACTACATGCGCCAGCGGACGCTCGACGGCGAGGGTGATGGCCAATATCCCGGAGCCGGTGCCCAGATCGATGACTCGGCAAGGCCGATCGCTCGGCAGCAAGTCGAGGCTAAGTTCGACCAGCAGCTCGGTATCCGGGCGCGGAATCAGCACCTCCGGACCGACCAGAAACTCGCGCGACCAGAATTCTCGGTGGCCGGTCAAATAGGCCACCGGAACACCTTGCCGGCGCTGCTCGAGCAAACGGTGGAATTTCGAGGTCTGCTCGGCATCCGGACTGCGCTCCGGCCAGGCGCGCAGAAACGCCCGCGGTTTATCCAGACAATGGCAGAGCAGGACTTCGGCGTCGAGTTGGGCGGTTTCGGAGCTGTCGGCCAATGCCGCTGCGGCGGAAGCCAGCAACTCGGCGATGGTTTCCGGCCGGACGCGATCGCCGTCAAGCATTGCCTAGCTGGGTCAGCAATTCTGCTTGGTGTTCGTGGATTAGCGGTTGGATGACTTGGTCCAGCGCCCCTTCCATTATGTCTTCCAGTTTGTACAAGGTCAGGTTGATGCGGTGGTCGGTCAGCCGGCCTTGCGGGTAATTGTAAGTGCGGATGCGCTCAGAGCGGTCGCCGCTGCCGACCTGCAATTTCCGGCTTTCCGACTGTTCGGCGTGGATTTTTTCCTGTTCGGCGGCCAATAAGCGCGCCTGCAATACTGACATCGCTCTGGCCCGGTTTTTGTGCTGCGAACGTTCGTCCTGGCATTCCACCACGACGCCGGTTGGGATGTGGGTGATGCGGATGGCCGAGTCGGTACGGTTGACGTGCTGGCCGCCGGCGCCGGAAGCGCGGTAGGTGTCGATGCGCAAATCGGCCGGGTTGATCTCGATTTCGTCGACGCTGTCGACTTCGGGCATGATCGCCACGGTGCAGGCCGAGGTATGCACCCGGCCTTGCGATTCGGTTTCCGGTACCCGCTGCACGCGATGGGTGCCGGATTCGAACTTCAATTGCGAATATACGTTCTGGCCGGCCACGCGCATGATGATCTCTTTATAACCGCCGTGTTCGCCGCGGTTTTCGTTGATGATTTCCACATTCCAGCCCTGACGCTCGGCGTAGCGTTGGTACATCCGCGCCAGATCGCCGGAGAAAATCGCCGCTTCGTCGCCGCCGGTGCCGGCCCGGACCTCCAAAAAGACGTTGTGATTATCGTTGGGGTCTTTCGGTAGCAACAGGATTTGTAGTTCTTGTTCCAAGGCCTCGCGCCGGCTGTCTGCCGCAGCGATTTCTTCCTTCGCCATCTCGCGTAGCTCCGGATCGCTGTCCTTGGCCATTTCCCTGGCCGATTCCAAATCGGTTGCGTTATCTTGATATTGTCTGTAGCAGGCGACGATCGGTTCCAGCTGAGCGTATTCCTGGCTCAGGCTGCGAAATTGGTTTTGGTTGCTTTGCACTTCCGGTTGGGTGAGCAGCGCGGTAATTTCTTCGAAGCGCTCGCCGAGGTTTTCCAGCTTGGTTTGTATCGAGGGTTTCATCAACGGTTATCTTAATTTGAAAATTTCGCGCGAGGCGGCGATCAGGTCGTGGCGTTCGTTGGCGCCGGCGTCGCGCAGTTGCGCGCAGGGCGTGTGGATCAATTTGTTGGTTAAGGTATGGGCTAAACGTTGTAACACGTCTTCGGCATTTGCGCCGGTATTTAGTTGGGCTATTGCTCTTTGCAACGCCTCGTCGCGGGTCTTTTCCGCTTGCGCCCGGAAATCGCGGATGGTTTCCTGAGCGCCCTGCGAGCGCAACCAGGCCAGAAAATGTTCGACTTGGGTGTCGATGATTTCTTCGGCTTGTTCCGCCGCGCGGCGGCGCGAGTCCATGTTCTGGTTGACGGTATGTTGCAGGTCGTCGACGGTGTACAGGTAAACGTCGCGCAATTGGCCGACTTCGGCTTCGATATCGCGCGGCACGGCCAGATCGACCATGAACATCGGCTTGTGTTTGCGGATTTTGATTGCGCTCTCGACCCGGCCCTTGCCCAGGATCGGCAACTGGCTGGCGGTGGAGGAGACGACGATGTCGGCTTCGGCCAGATGGTTGGGCAGTTCCGCCAACGAGATAGCGTAGCCGTTGAACTGGGTGGCAAGTACGTGCGCTTTGTCGTAGGTGCGGTTGGCGATGATGATCCGGCCGATGCCGTGTTGGAACAAATGGCGGGCCGTGAGCTCTATGGTTTCGCCGGCTCCGATCAGTAGCGCGGTTTGGTCGCTTAGCTTGTCGAAAATTTGCTGAGCCAGTTGTACTGCGGCGAAAGCGACCGAGACCGGGCTGGAGCCGATTGCGGTGTCGGTACGGACTTTTTTCGCCGCGGAGAACGTATGCTGGAACAGCTTGCTCAGGTTGCGGCCCAACGTGCCGGCTTGCGATGCTGCGTGATAGGCGGTTTTCATCTGGCCCAGAATCTGCGGTTCGCCGAGTATCATCGAGTCCAGGCCGCATGCAACGCGGAACATGTGGCGAATCGATTGGCTGTCTTTGTAACTATAAAGGTAAGGAGTAAATTCGGCGGGTTTGATCTGCTTGGTGTCGGCAATCCATGTCACTAGTGAGCTTTGGGCGTCGTGTTCGGCCTGGCAATAAAATTCGGTGCGGTTGCAGGTAGAGAGTATCGCGGCCTCGCTGATTTCACGGATGCTCCACAGATTTTTCAGTGTGGCCTCCAGGGCTTCCGACGGGAACGCCAGCCGTTCGCGGACGGCGACCGGCGCGGTGTTGTAATTTATCCCTACGGCGAGAAGAGTCATCGAATACGCATAAACACTTAAGAAAATTCCTGTATTTTAAGGAATGCGCAGTTTTTGTCCAAATCCAATCAAACAGCGGTCCGACTCGCCGGGGTTTTTCTGGTAATCTATAAAAAACAATTTTCTGAACACAGGTCGATTGATTGCATGAATAAATGGATAGCCATAGCAATAGTTTTGTCTGCAGCGGGATGTGCTGTTGCGCCTGACAAGGATGCTGCGGTCGAGAATCAGCCGGCGAAGGTTGATGGCCTGCAAAGCCGGGTTAACCGCAACACCGTCATTGACGAAGAGGTTTTATACCTGTTGATGGCGGCTGAGTTGGCGGGCCAGCGCAACCAGTACGATTTGGCGATGGATGCCTATTTGCAGGCCGCTAAGCGGGTCGACGATCCGCGGATTGCCGAAAGAGCGGTGAAAATCGGTTTGTTCCTAAAGGATGAGGCGCGGACGCGGGAAGCGTTGACGGTTTGGTTGTCTAAGGACGGCAAAAATTTGGCAGCCAGAAAGTTTGCGGTGTTGTTGGCTATTAAGAATTCCGATCATAAGGCAGCGCTGGATAATCTCGACGCGATGTTGGCCGACGATCCTGCCGGTTTTGAAGCCGGATTGCTGGAGATGAGCAAGCTGCTTGAAAAAGAGGGGCGGACTCAGTTTACTTACGATGTGTTGGATGAGTTGGCGCAAATGCGTCCGGCCCATGCCGGCATCTTTTTCGTCCAGGCGGTATTGGCTTCGGTATTGCAGCAGAGCGAACTGGCCCAACAAAAAATCAGTCAGGCCTTGTTGTTGGAGCCCGATTGGAACAAGGCGGTTATTTTTCAGGCGCAGTTGGCGGGTCGGGCGGGCGACTTGGCTAAGGCCAGAGAATATCTGGAAAAAGCCGTGAAACAGGCGCCGAACGACAAACAGCTCCGAAAAATGTTGTTGGAGGTTTTGGTTAATAGTCGCGATTATGACGACGCGATCAAGCTTTGCCAGTCAGTGCTTGAAGATAAGCCGGACGATCCGGAGACCTTGTTTGCTCTGGCTTTGATTCATATGCAGCTAAACCAGGTAGATAAGGCCGAAAACACTTTGGAGAGGTTGTTGCCCAATCCGGACTGGGAAGGCCAGGCCAGCTTTTACCTGGGCAAAATAGCGCTGGAGCAACAGCGTCCGGAAAAAGCTTTGGCTTGGTTCGACCGGGTCGAAGAGGGGAGTTACGCTTTCGACGCCGACATGGCCGCAGTCTCACTTTTGATGAATCAGAAGCGATTGGATGATGTCGAAGCGCGAGTCAATCGGATGGATGTCAAATATCCGGAGCAGCGTTTGCGGATACTGATGGTAAAGGCCGAATTGTATAACCAGTCCGGGCGCTATCAGGATGCGTTCGATGCTCTGACGTCAGCGTTGAAAGAGGCGCCGGATAACCGTGATGTGCTTTACGCTCGGGCTCTGGTGGCTGAGCGTTTGGATAAGCTCGACGTGCTTGAGGCAGATTTGCTGAAGATTCTGGAGAAAAAGCCGGAAGACGTCGCGGCTCTGAATGCTTTGGGTTATACCTTGGTCGACCGAACGCAACGTTATGATGAGGCCGCCAAATATCTTGGAAAGGCCATCGAGTTGCAGCCGGAAGAGCCGGTGATCGTCGATAGCTACGGTTGGTTGCTATATAAACAAGGTAAGTTGGAATTGGCCTTGGAATATTTGCGTAAAGCCTACGACAAACAGCCTGAAAATGAGATTGCCGCCCATATTGCCGAGGTGTTGTGGGAGATGGGTGATAAAAAGCAGGCCAAGGAATTGTTTGACGCTGCTTTTAAAAAATCTCCAGAGGACGAATATTTGCTCGAATTCAAAAAGCGCTTTTTACAGAGCGGCCAATAATGATGATTCTGCGTGGGCTGGGGGTGTGTTGCATTTTGGCATTGTCAGCTTGCTCGCTGGTTTCTGAGTCGGAAGTCAGCGTTTATCGTCCCTTTGAAACCCATGCCTTGCAGGCTCACGGTCGTTGGGCATTCTCGGGAAGATTGGCGGTTGCTGATGAGCGAGAGTCGTTTTCTGCATCGGTCAATTGGCGGCATCTTGGCGGCAGGGACGATATCGAGTTGTTGGGGCCGTTGGCGCAGGGGCGTTTGGCGATTAGTGTGGTCGATGGCGCGGTCACAATCGACGATGGCGAGAATCGGCAAGAATTTTACGGTTCGGCAGAGCAGGTTTTGTCGGAGCGGTTGGGAGTGGTGATGCCTGTCGACTCGTTGAGGTATTGGGTATTCGGGATTCTCGATCCGGGTTTGCAGGGCGTCGAATTGGATGCTGGTTTTATGCAGGCGGGTTGGAGGGTCACTTTTAGGGACGTGTATAAGGTAGCGTCGGATTCTCTGCCTAAGAAAATCAATATTGAAAAAGATCGTACAAAAATAAAATTGATAGTGGATCAATGGGATTTGTCGTGACTGAAAGTCAATTAAATTCGAAGGGATGGGGCGAGAAGTGGCCAGCTCCGGCAAAATTAAACCTGATGTTGAGAATTATCGGCCGTCGCCCGGATGGCTATCATTTGTTGCAAACGGTGTTCCGAATTATCGACTTGTGTGATTGGATTAGGTTTAGTCCTGCGGAGGATGGCAAAGTCAGGCTCCGCAACCCGATTCCTGGGGTGCCTGAGAGCGATGATTTGACTGTTCGTGCTGCTAATTTACTCAAAGAATATACTGGAAGCCGTGAGGGCGCGTGGATTGAAATTGAAAAGAATCTTCCAATGGGTGGTGGATTGGGGGGGGGGAGTTCGGATGCTGCCACGACGCTACTGGTACTAAATAAGCTTTGGGGATTGAACCTTTCTCTTGAGACTTTAATGGATCTGGGGTTGCGATTGGGCGCCGATGTGCCTGTTTTTGTGTTTGGTCGAACCTCTTGGGCTGAGGGAGTTGGAGAAAAGTTGACTGAGGTGAACGTTCCGGGCAGGTGGGTTGTTGTGATTAAGCCGGATTGCCACGTAAACACCAAACAAATTTTTTTGGCTAATGGGTTGACAAGAAATAGTAAACCAATCAAAATGACTGACTTTCTTGCAGGGGATGCAAGGAACGATTGTCTTTCGGTTGTGAGTGAGTTGTATCCTCCGATTGTAAGGGCTATTCATGCTTTGTCGGAATTCGGAGAGGCTAAGTTAACCGGTACCGGTGCCTGTGTTTTTGCGGAATTTGATTCCGAAGATGCGGCAAAGTGTGCGTATTCCGGGCTGATTGAAGAGTGGATGGTTTATCTCGCCAAGGAGGTGGATAAGTCGCCGCTTCACGTTAAGTTGGAACAGGGAGTGTTTTAAGTCAAATATTGGGCTGTCGCCAAGCGGTAAGGCACGGGGTTTTGATCCCCGCATACCTAGGTTCGAATCCTAGCAGCCCAGCCATAATTTCCAAATTTAAATCCCTTGGGAGTGCTTTAATGCGCGAGGCTTCGGTAATGGTATTCTCTGGCAATGCCAATAAGGCTTTGTCTGAAGGTATCGTGAAAAAGCTGAACATGCGCCTTGGCATGGCTAGTGTCGGTCGCTTTAGCGATGGCGAGATTTTTGTAGAGATCCAGGAAAACGTTAGGGGAAGGGATGTCTTTGTAATTCAGCCAACCTGTTCTCCCACCAACGAAAATTTGATGGAGTTGTTGGTGATGATCGATGCTCTTCGGCGCGCCTCTGCGGCCCGGATTACTGCAGTGATGCCTTACTACGGCTATGCGCGGCAGGATAGAAGGTCTCGGTCTGCGCGAGTGCCGATTACGGCGCGTTTAGTGGCCGACATGATAGGCAATGCTGGTGCTGATCGAGCCTTAACGGTAGATTTGCACTCCGACCAGATTATGGGTTTTTTCGGAATTCCGGTCGACAATGTATATGCTTCTCCAATTCTGCTTGGCGATATATGGCGGCAAGAATATCCGGACTTGATTGTGGTGTCGCCGGATGTTGGTGGTGTGGTGAGGGCTCGAGCAATTGCAAAGCGCTTGGGTGATGCGGACTTGGCGATTATCGATAAGCGCCGCCCTCGGCCTAACGTGTCTGAAATCATGCACATTATCGGTGATGTCGACGGTAGGACTTGTGTGATGGTCGATGATCTGGTGGATACTGCTGGTACGCTGTGTCACGCCGCTGCGGCATTAAAAAAGCACGGGGCAAAAAAAGTTGTGGCTTATTGCACTCATCCGGTGCTTTCTGGAGCTGCGGCTGAAAATGTCAAGCAGTCGGTGCTTGATGAGCTGGTCGTCACAGATACGATTCCCTTAACCGATGAGTTGTTGGGTGTCAGTAAAATCAGGCAGTTGAGTGTCGCTGAAATGTTGGCTGAAACCATAAGGCGAATAGCGGTTGGAGAATCCGTAAGTTCGTTATATGTTGATTAAATTGAGAATTAAAGTAGTGCTTGTGTGGCAAGCGTGAGGAGAAATAATGGCAAACGTGTTTGAATTTATTGCAGAGGCTCGTGTTGGTGTTGGTAGTGCTTCGGCGAAAGCGGTGCGTCGGCAAGGTAAGGTTCCTGCGGTTATTTACGGCGGTTCTGCTTCTCCTTTGATGCTGGTTCTTGATCATAACGAGGTCGTTAAGCATCTGGCTCACGAAGCGGTTTACTCTCATGTTCTGGATGTGATGGTTGATGGTGCGGCCGAAAAAGCGGTGCTGAAGCACATCCAGCGTCACCCGGCTAAGCCTCAGATTTTGCATATGGATTTCATGCGTGTCGATGAGTCTCACAAGCTGAAGGTTCATGTTCCGTTGCATTTTGTTAACGAGGCTGTGTGCGTTGGCGTTAAAAAAGGTGGGGTTGTGACGCATGCGATGACTGATGTTGAGGTTATATGCATGCCTTCTGTGTTGCCCGAGTTTATTGAGGTGGATTTGGCAGCTATCGATATCGGTGAGACTATTCATTTGTCTGACTTGGTGTTGCCTGCTGGCGTAGAGTTGCCTGCTTTGGCTCATGGTTCTGAGCACAATCATCCTGTGGCTCAGGTTGTTAAAACCAGGGGTGCTGAAGAATCTGTGTAATTGCCAAAGTCATTGAATGATTAGGTTGATTGTTGGTTTAGGTAATCCTGGTCAGCAGTACGAAAGAACCCGGCATAATGCCGGGTTTTTGTTTGTGGATCGTTTGGCTGAAGTGCATGGAGCGCGCTGGTCTCGCTCGGCTCAGTTTCAAGGGGATGTTGCAGATTGCAGCATTGGTCTTGGTAGGGTGTTGTTGCTGAAGCCAGTGACCTTTATGAACAGAAGTGGTGCATCGGTCGGTGCGCTGATGCGGTTTTATAAGATGGATTGCAGCGAGCTTTTGGTTGTTCATGATGAGCTTGAGTTGGCGGAAGGCGTGGTGAGGCTCAAGCGCAATGGTGGTCATGCTGGGCATAACGGTCTGCGAGACATAATATCCAACACTGGGACCAAAGATTTTTTCCGGTTGCGGATTGGTATAGGTCGGCCGTCTGATGGAGGCGTGGCTGATTACGTTTTGTCTGGTTTTTCTAATGGCGCGATGCTCAGGTTTATGGCTTTGTGCGATATGTTGCTCAAGGATGTTGAGGCGTTGGTGGCTGGTGATTTGGCGCGAATTAATTCGCTTGCGTAAGAAGCCGTATAAAAAGCTTGACCTCTTTTGTAAAAAAGAGGAAAATTGATCGAATAAGTACGGAGGGGTTCCCGAGCGGCCAAAGGGATCAGACTGTAAATCTGCCGGTTCTACCTTCGGAGGTTCGAATCCTCCCCCCTCCACCATCTAATTTTGAGGAATCCTGCGGGTGTAGTTCAATGGTAGAACTCCAGCCTTCCAAGCTGATTGCGTGGGTTCGATTCCCATCACCCGCTCCATTCTGAGTAGGTTGTTTTTGCTCATATAGCTCAGCAGGTAGAGCACTTCCTTGGTAAGGAAGAGGTCACCGGTTCAAATCCGGTTATGAGCTCCAGTTTATTTTGATCGTATTGTTGTAGGTGTTTCGAAATGGCTAAAGAAAAATTTG
>NZ_PPPU01000058.1 GCF_006483455.1 Methylomonas koyamae | reverse complement strand
TGGCCTGCTCCTACAGGATTTGAAACAGCCGGTCTCTTCCTTAACTTAACGACATTGCCCTGAGGGCTAGGGAGACAAATCGGCATCGTCTGGTGGATAAAACGACACCAGTTTCAGGCCATCCAGTTCCACCGGCAGGCGGCGGTTTTTGCCGAGCGTTAAAAAATCAAAACCCGATTCGGTGTTGGTACTCCACACCATGACCGCGTTGCCCTCCTCTACGCCTTGTTCGATTTGCGCCCAAATCATCTCCCGCACTTTGGCCGACAAGTCGCCGACATAAACCCCGGCGCGGATTTCGATCAACCACACCGCCAAGCGGCCGCGCAGCCTGGGCGGGACGTTTTCAACTACGATGACCAACATCGCCGATGCTCTCCGGGTTGGGGATGGCCGGGGCGATGTTTTCCTCGGCCGGTTTGGGCAGTTCCAATTCGCCGGCCGCCAGTACCTCTTCGATGGTGGGGATGATTTTGCGCAGGATTTTGGATTGGCGGAACACGTCGCGGCACATCAGTCGCACTTCGCGCTCCGGGTTGGGATAGTTCTTGGCGGCGATTTTGAAGGCGTGGGGGACGATATCGTCGAATTTGAACAGGTCAGCGATATCGTAGACAAACGACAGCGGTTTGCCGGTGTGGATAAAGCCGATGGCAGGCGCGTAACCGGCGGCCAGCACCGCCGCTTCGCAGATGCCGTACAGGCAGGCGGTGGCGGCGCTAAGACAACGGTTGGCGGTGTCGCTGTTGTCCCATTGGGTGTAGTCGTAATTGCGTCCGTTCCATTCCACCCCGGCCTGTTTGGCCAGCAATTGGTACAACTTCCTGACTCTGGCGCCTTCGATGCCGCGCAGTTGTTCGACGCTGCGGCGCTCGGGCGGTTTTTCGCCGAAACGGATTTCGTACATCTTGCGCACCACTTTCAAGCGGGCAACGTCGTCCAGCGCCAATTTGGCCTGATACAGCAAGCGATCGGAACGCGCTCCGCCCGGCTGACCGGCGGCGTAAAGCCTGACGCCGGCTTCGCCGACCCAGACCAGCAAGGTCCCTACTCTGGCCGCCAGCGCGGCGGCGTGATGGGAGACGCGGGTGCCGGGTTCCAGCATGATGCAGGCAATGGAGCCGACCGGGATATGGGTGCGGATGCCGGTTTCGTCGATGACGACGAAGGCGCCGTCTTTGACGTCGATCTGGCCTTTTTCGATGAAGACCATGGACACGCGTTCTTTCATGGCGATGGGTTTGAGGGGTGGGAGCATGCCGCAATTTTTAGTTTAAGTCAGGCAGTTGCAACAAGCGCTCGCTACGCCAGACCCTGATGACATGGATAATCTGATTGTCCAACCAATAGACAACACGAAAAGGTGGATGAATCAACTCGCGAATATGAGATTCGGAAAATTCAGGAACTGTGCGGCCAATCTCAGGATACTCCGTCAGGATTTCGAGATGGGAAATGATCTCGGTGACAAACTTATCGCCGATGTGTCCGACGCCTTGCTCCAAATAATAGGTTTTAATATCCGCGAGGTCATTGAAAGCCGAATCAGCAATCAGTAGCTTCATTTAGCCGATACCCAGCTTGGCTTTGACCTCCGCCAGCTCCATGACGCGACCGTTTTTGACATCCATCAAGCCTTGAGCAACCGCTTTCATGAAGGCGAGTTCTTCCTGATTCTTTTCATAGTCATCCAGATCCTGAACCACTGCTACGCCCCGGCCTCTGCTAGTCAACAACACGGGCCGGTGCGTTTCTTTTACCTGATTAACGACTTTGCCCGGATTGACTTTCAGATCGCTAAGGGGAATGACATCTTCGGAAAATTTGATGTTCATGGTGTTTACTCGGAGTGATTTTTATGAACTGATTTTAGCACCTGTTAACAGGTGCTGTTAGATTCTGTATATTGCCAAAAATCCATCGCCAATGGACTTAGATTGTCCCAAGTCTTGTATATCTCTGCGGCCATCCAATAGCGCGTGAACAACCATTTTGTTCTTATTGATCATCAATAAACCGGATTCGGCAGGTTTTCGGTCAGCAGTACCGGTATTTCATGCCAGGCCGCGCCGTTGCCGCAAACGGGCAAAAGCCTCTTTGCTGGAAACCGTTTTACCTTCCGCCAAACCCTGCTGGTTTTGTGCCAGCATTTTCAGCAATGCCAGGGTTTCCTGGGTCTGCTCGTAATCGGCAACCGACTGAACCACCATCGCCGCCTCCCCATTTTTAGTGATGACCAGCGGCTGGTGGTCGGTTTTTAACTTTTCGATCACCTCGGTCGCGTTGGCTTTTAAGTAGCTGATGGGTTTTATGTTTTCCGATGGTTTCATGTAGCCTTACTCGCAATAGAATAAATTCAGACTGAATTAATAGGCAACCCAATAAGTCAGACCAACAAGGCTTATTCGCCAGCCTTTGCCACTTACTCGCAAGGCTTCTAGGGTTAAACCCAAGCCAAAAAGGCTGGCCCGCAAGGTTCTCCGGCTTACGCGCGAACTAAAAAGGCTTGCGCACATGGACTTTAGGTTTAAACACAAGCCAAAAAGGCAGACTCGCAAGCTTCGGCGGTTTGCGTGCAATGCAAACCGCCTTGGCCGCAAGGCTTTTAGGTTTGAACGCAAACCCCAAAGGCTAGCTCGCCAGAATATAAGCCTTGCGCGCGAGGCAAAAAGCCTTGCACGCCAAGTTATCCGACTCAAACGACATCCCCAAAGGCTTGCCGCCAAGGCAACAATTCAAGAGAGTCCGGCAAGCCTCGTGAACGTGATTGCACAATGCTCGAGGGATTCCCTTTGCCGCTATTGCACATAACTCCGGCGCACCATCAGCAAACCGCAACCGAATGCCTTAGCCCGGCCCAGGCCGGTGAATAGGGTGTGACGGAATTTGTCGGCGTCGGTGATTTGCAATTCGCCCGTGAAATCCAAAGTGCTGATTTTGATTTGCCGCTTTTTGAAATGATGTTGCTGATAGCCTTGAGCCGTGACGGAAAGGATTCGAAAACCATTCGCTTCGCCACGTTCGTTCAGCCATTTTTGTCCCGCTTGCTGTTCCAGTTCCGCTTGCGAGTAACATTGCCGCTCTTCATAGCTCAGCGATTTTTTTAGCTGCATAACCACATCGTGATGAATCCGCTTTTTGGTTTGCTTTTCCGGCAATCCTTTAGCTTTGCGTTGCTCGGCATGTTCCAACTGTTCGGATTCGCTACGGTCCTGTTTGACCTGCTCTACCGGGTTGGCGCGCAGACTAAAGGACAGCAGATCGCCCGCTTTTAGTTTGGGCTGGAAAGGTTTGGTTTCGATCAGCCACATGTTTCCATCATGTTGCGGCTGATATTTGGACAACAAATAAAAAATCGGCAAACCATGGCTGTCAGAATCTTGCCGAAACAAAAAGTCCCGCCCTTGCTCGGGCTTGTCACGAAACAGCTGCCACAATACTTGATGTAACAGGTAATGGTTATATTGGGACAGCTTGGTAAATTGCGGTAGCTGGTTGGGGGCCACACGCAGACGACTGAAATACATCTTAGCCTCCCAACACATAAACAGGGCGGGTGACGAAGCGCCGCGTTTCAGCGAATAACGGCAGGTCGCGCACTTGCAAGGCATGGGCATTATTTAGCGGGGTTTCGCTGTAGAGCGTGCCACTGCTTTCGATTTGCTGTAATGCTTGCTGGGCATTGTCGGCACCGACAATCGCCTCGAATAAAGGTCGCTGTAAAGGACAAGATCGGCGTCCCAAATAGGGGGTGTACTTGGGCGCTTTTATTGCTACCAAGACTTTTGCCAAATCGTATTCCGCCGAATCTTTAAATGCCAAGGCTAAGGTAAATTCCGCGTCGCATAAATATTCACGCCGAGAAACAATCGCATCGTCACGCTTGCCGCCGTCGGCACGACGGGCGTTTAGTACCGTGTGGTAGTCGGTGATTTTGTGCAAAGCGACTGTCTTGGGTTTACGGTCGTCATTGAACTGGCGTTGTTCAACGTGTCGCGGATTAGCCAACACGGTTAAATCAAAACTGTCGTTCAGCTTTTTAAGCTGCTCCGGCTGTTGACGATTGATGCCTAAACATGCCCCCAACAAACCAACCACCGCGCTACGGGTTGGAAAAATCAGGCTGGGCCGATAATCTTCATAGGTATGCCCGCCCCAAGCCTGCATGGCTCCTTGGCATTTGAGAATTAAAAATTCCGGCATGATCAAGCCTCGCCGTCTTGTTTTAACCAGTTCTCAAGCTTGCTTAACGACGGGCAAGCCTTTCCATTCAATGCGCCGGTATCGTGCAAGCTGAAAAAAGCCACTTTGTCGTCTAGCTCATAGCCTTGATAAACGCGCTCCTTGTAGTTGATGAATTGCTCAATCGAGGGTTTAAGAAAACCCGATTTGCCTTTAACCGGCTCTTCAAAGGCGTTGGCTAACGAGATGGGTTGATCGCTTAATGCGACACAGACAAAATCCGCCGGATTGTCCGCGGCGGTACTGTTGCGTTTGGCTTCGGGAATCACGGTTGCCAGCATGTGCAAGGTATGGGCGGCAATTTCCAAGGCTTTTTCCCGGCTGGTTTCGCCTAGGTTTTCTTGAAGTTGCACCAAGTTTAATGAGGCATAGCGGTAAAACACCCCGGCGCTGAATTCCTGCGTGTCTAAATGCGCAGAACCGGTTTCTCCGGCTTCCTGGGTTAAATCGTCCACGGCGGTAAACCAATCCAAATCGCCGTCTACGGTGTGGGTAGTGATGACGTGGGCGACAGCAAGAGCGGCATCAATGGAAGTCATTAGCCCAGACGTAGCCATGCGACCTGACAAAGCAATGTCCGTAGCTCTGCTACAGGCTGTCATTAACGCAGTTTTGCTTGCTTCAAGTTCATTCTTGATTTTTTTCAGCATAAACTCGTCTTTAACTTCATCAGCCGATTTTCTTGGTTTTTTCTTACTTGGTTTACGAGCGTTTTCCTTATCCAAAGCTTTCTGTAAGGCTTCACTTTCCTTTTCGGTTAAATCGGTTTGATAGATTTGAATGATCTTGTCACAGATAAATTTAAATTCTGAAACTGACCAAGGCGCAACAGCCACTTTTTTGGTGTCAGATTTAGGCATTTCTTCCTGAGTGTCATCAGCAACAATTTCATCTTCGTTTTCCTCCTCACTGCTCACCGATTTGCTGCTAAATACTTGAATAGCTTTTTCTACCCACTTTTTTTCAATGCCATGGCCTTGGTTGTTTAATTCCTCATACATTTTTTCCGACAGTAATCCTAAATCTCTAGTTCTGATCGATTTTTCTGGAAAGTTTGCTTTGTAATAGCTAGATGATCGCATCGCTTGCTTCAGGCTTTGGCTAGAAATCCTTACTCGCCGCGTACCGCCAAATACCGCCGTTTTTTGCATCCCCATGTCATCGCGGTTCAAGCAGGAAGGGCTGTGGGACATCAAAATATGAAAATTGACAAAGTTTTTAGACATGGTTGCGGTTCCTATGCAGGTTGAATCAAGTTGCGTAAAAATTCCGGGGCTAAATCGGCGCCGTTAGCCCAAACGATGGTATCCAGCTCTTTATCCAACTTCACTTGGCTGAATAATTGGGTGTCTTTCAAGGGCTCGAACATTTCCCCCCAAAGCTCGTTACTTAAATCGACGACACCGGCAACACCATCGTTAAAGGTCAGTTTAAGTTGGTAGTTTTGTAGGTATTGAACATCGGTAACATGCAAAATCATGGCTTACTCCAAAGGTTGCACGGGTAATAAGGGTTGGCGGTTTTGGCAGCGTTGCCAGTTTTCCAATAGCTCATGCTGGTGTAATTCCAGCCATTCCAAGACATGTTGTAAGGCGCGTTTGGGAAATTTGCCTTCGATAACTCCGCCTTCGATAGTGACGATAATTTCGTACTCGCCATATTTGGCGTGAAAGTGCGGCGGTGCATGGTCCGACCAGTACATGGTGATAATAATGCCGAGAAAGCGGCTAATAATCGGCATCGACAGCCTCCTCGGCAGGTTGTTTGTTGGATAAATAAAAATCCCGCATCAACTGGCGTTTGCTGCCTTCACTGGCGGCTTTATCCTTGCCCCAATACAGCAATAGATTGGCTAAGTTAAGACCATCAATATCGGCGTCCTTGCATTGTTGGCACAAGCGCCGGAGCTGTACCAAGTCTTGCGGATATTCGGAACGCATGACTAAAAATAAACGGCGTTCGCTGATTTTCCGTTCGTTGAATACTTCTCCCAATGATTGACCGTTGAGTTTGGCAAACGGCAACAAATACACAATTCGCGCTATTTTGGGTAAATAGTCAAAAAATGCAGCGGCGTTGGCGCGTTCCGTGCCGTTAAATTGCCCCAGCGTTTCACCGATCAAGCGCAAAAAGGCCGGCGTAATCAACAAGTCATCCGGTTCCACACAGCGGCGAATGCTGGCTTTGTCGCCGTTGCTTAGAGCCTGATACTCGTCATACAGGGCTTGCAAGTAGCGTTGTTTGTCCTCTGGGGTTGGCGCTAGGCTCATGGGGTCGCTCCATCACTGGGTTTGTTTAAATTTTTTAGCTCATAGTCAAGCTTTCGGCGTGCCACCAACACAGGTTGAAGCATTTTGTCCTCGTGCTCATACGGACTTATCACTTGCTCGAAAACCTGTTCGGCCAGTTGTGAAAATCGCTTTTGATATCCCGCAAGATCATCAAACACGAGGTTGCGCAAAATGCTGTGCATGATGGTTTCCGAGTTGTCGAAATATTGCTGTTTGGCTTTGTTACGAAGGTTTTTGCGAAAATGGCCTTCTTTGCCTGTTTGCTGCCTGGGCTTGCCATCCCTGCGATCCTTAAACGTGGTTTCGGCTAAGTCGGCAAAATTACGAATGGCGGAATCGAGTTTTTGCTGGGTATTCAGGCCGATTTTGATCAAGCAATCGATTTCGGAAATTTTTGCGTCCCAATCCGTCGACAAGCTGTAAAGCTCATGTTTGCGCCCGGCCAGACTCTCGGTGGAACCACCTTTGATATAACCGCCTACTGCTAATTTGATACCGGCACCACGCCAGACTGCCTGATACTGCTGCACGACTAAGGCCCGGCTGTAGCCGCCGCGATTGATGTCGAGGGTTTTAATGTTCTCAGCACTGTAAAAATAACTGAGCATTTGTCCCCATAAGGGCTGATTGCCTTGCCCCGACAAATAGGGCTTTTCTTTGGGGTCGTTGGCTTGAAGCCGCAGAATGTCGATCGGTGTATGTGGATGTTGCCAGTAGCCTTTTACAGTGCAGGTTCCGGCTTCTTTATAAAAGCCGGTTACCAAGCCATTGCAGAGCGCTAATTTGACCTTGGCGGGCTGCCAAAATAGGCCTCTGGCTAAGCCGATGTGATGGGCTTGTTCCTCGGTAAACCGGCTATGCGGCGGAGTAATCCAGGTAGGTTCTGGTATCAGGACATCCAAAATCCCAAACGGCTCTAGGAATTCTCGACTAAGCACGTTGCACCAAATCGATTTTCTCAGCGATTCGCTAACGACCAAGGTAGTTAGCGGCATAGACCCCTTCAAACCCACTGAATAACCAACGCCACCCAAACTAAAACCATTAGTGGCCTGTTGAAATAAGGCAATAGCAGCATCACCAATTGGGATATTGGTTATTTCATCAGTTGTGTCGAAAAAAGCGCTAGATGTTGGGCTGGAACTGGTTTTTTCCGGCAAACCCATAAACAGTTTCTGTAAAGAAGCCCAATTTTTATCGCCTTTCTCCGGCGTAACGTTAGCCGTTTGCATAAACGGCGTTTTGGGATGCAGCAGATCAAACCAATCCAGAAAGCTTGCGATGCCGTCTTGATATTCGCTAACGGTCAATGGCTTCTGCCAGCGTTGTTTGAGGACTTTTTTATCGTCCGGCATGAAAACGACTTGTACCAGACAAACCAGCAATTGCAGGGTGGCCAAGTCCATATCGTCACGGAAGGTTTTGATGGTGCAATCCGGATCGTCGCAAAGCAGGGTTTGCAGCGAGATGCGTTGCTGCATGCCGGCAATTTCAACGGGTATCCAGTCGTCGGTCAGTAGGTTCATGGGTATAGCCTTATCGGTTCATGAGTCGGGCAAATTCTTCGTAAACAATTTCGCGTTTGGCGATTAGCACGATGTAGAGCATGGTTTCGTCGAAGCGGTAAATGATGCGGTACTTGCCGACGCGAACCCGCAAATACTCCGGATTACCCACCATTTTCAGGGACTCCTGCGGCTGCGGCTCTTGCAGCAAGGCCAGCAACTTGATTTTGACCTGCTTGGCAACACGCTGATCCGATTCGGCCAGTTTCCGCAAACTGCGTTCTGCGGATTTAGTGAAGTCCAGTTGGCGCATCAGATGCTATCCAATAATTTCTTGCTAGCCTCTACACCAATAAAGCCTTCTTGCTCTGCCAACACGGCCAAGCCATGTAAACATTGGTCTTCAAACGCCAACAGCTCTTGGTAACGCGCCGACGACAACAGAATGGCAAAGTCTTTTTGGTGTTTTTGAATCGCCACCGGTTCCTGTTGGGCGTTATTCAGCAATTCGCCAAAGGTTTGTTTGGCTTGGGTCGCGTTGATAATTTTCATAAAGTCCCCCTCATTAGAAATGGATGTTTTGTCCATTTTAATCATTTTTCCACCCATAAACCTAATACCTTGCTGTAAAAAATGGCCTGCCCGTTGATAGCGGTTTGCCATTGTTCCTTTTCTTGCCGCATGGCCAAAAAATACACGCCATCTTCCAGGCAACCGGCCAATAAACCGCTCCATGAACTGGGTACTGGAACACCATGCAGACTCAGTAATTCCCAGTAGTTTTTGCTGTCCTTATCCAGCAACTCACCTTCAAGAGTCAGGCGTTGACTGCCTTCCACAATTACCGGCAAAACGGTTAGCCCCATTTCGCCGTCGCGCGTCAACGTGGTGGCTTTATCGCTATCATCGGGCAAGGGATTGACTTTAGATTCAGTAACTAATTTGGCGATGCGCCGCTTGTTATCATCCACTTCGCGTTGGTATTTGTCGGCGGCTTCGGTAATGGCGGCAGGTTCGTTTTCCCATGGCTGTTCTTGATAAACCTTGCCTATCCAATCGCGATAGGCTTGAGGAAATACGACGCTTGGGCTGCTAATAAGCTGTTCGGTACGCCACAACACGCGGGTATTTTGATAAACATATTGGCCGGTATAGCCATAATCCAGCGGCTGTTCCGGCACGACGACAACACAGCTTGGCAACGATCTAAAGTTTCGCGGCCTTTCGTGGCCGGGTCGTGCATGACGATGTAAGCGCCCCATGCGTTGAAACAACAAATCGACCGGACATAATTGCGTGATGAGCCAATCGAAATCCAAGTCCAAACTCTGTTCGATGACTTGGGTAGCAACCAAGATGCGCCCACCTTGTGCACGTTTGCTATTGTCTTTGCCGTAAAGCGTTTTGACGGTTTTTTCCAAATGTTGCCGGTCTACAAAACGGTAGCGGGAATGAAATAAATCGACGGGAATCTGCGTGTCGATTGCGACATCGGCCAGGCGCTTTACAAGCAATTGCGCATCCGCCACCAGATTGCAGATCACGGCAACTTTGGCACCTTGCATTGCCGCATCAACGATCCGCTGCAAGCTGGATTCATCGAATTTCAGTTCGGGCAATTGCCATGTCTCCAGCAACACTTCGCGCGAGGTTGGCAGTTGTTGGCTATCGCTAATCGCAAACGTTTCTAACGGTTTTTCGCGGTAAATCTGCGTGATCAACGGATAAACATCCGTTTTCGGGACGGTGCTTTTATTCCAATTGGCGGCCAAATCCTCCCGTTGCTTTTGTGGCAAGGTGGCGGATAACAGCAAAACACTGCCACCGGCTTGATATTGTTGCTGTAGTACCTTGCCCAACAATCCATACATATAGCTATCGTAGGCATGAACTTCATCGACAATTAACAGGCTTTTTTGGATGCCAAAGCCGCGGACAAACTTGTGTTTAACCGGCAGCACCGAGAGCAATACCTGATCGATAGTAGAAACCCCAATTTGCCCGAGAAATGCGCGTTTTTTACTGGCGGTTAACCAACTTACCGCTTGCTGGCTGGCTTCCTCCTGACCTTGGACGGTTGTGCGATTAATGGTTTGCAATGATTGCTGCAAGCTGCTTTTACCATGCGCTAAAACCACGTTTGCGCCGTCTTTGAATAAATAATCGGCCATCTTTTCCAGCCTATCCAGCATGGCATTGGCTGTCGCTTGGGTAGGCAAGGCAAAAATAATACTTTCCGCCAAACCGGCATGTAGCATTTTGGCGGCATAAACCAAGGCGGTTTCGGTTTTACCGGAGCCGGTAGGAGCCTCAATGAGTGTCAAATTTTGTTGAAGCGGCAACTGCTCGACGAGGGTTTGCAAGCCTTGCGGGGCATAGCCGGGAAACAGTGCTTCCAAAGTCTTATTGGTTTTAAGCTGAGCAAAAATACCAAATGCCGTTAAGGCTTCCTCTGCCTGTGCACGTCGCGACTCCAGATAACTATTTAAAGGGATATTGGGCGTGCTTTCGTAAGGAAAATAGTCGCTGGAGCCTATCCAATCGCAAACACTACAAAAACCGGCCAGCATGGGCGGCACGGATTCGGGAATCGCGTTTAAATCGATTTGAAACAGTTCAGCTAAGTCGTTTATCCAATCGATTCGCGCTTGTTGATCGCGTTGGATGAAGGACTCAGCAAACGCTGGATAGATAAATTCAGCATATCCAGGAATTGCGCCGTGATGCCCCGCGACTTGTTGCAACCAATCAAACGCTGCATCTTTATTGCCAAATTGAATGCCGTAGTGCTGATATTCCTGGATAAAACACCAATAGCCCGCCGGGCCGTGAGAATAATCTTCATCTAAATTTTTAAAACTGGCATCGGCTTGCAAGTGTAATAGCGCATGTGGCGCTTTGGCTTGAAAGCGGATGTCGAGCTTGCCTAAATCGTGCAAGGCGACAAAAAACAGAATCAAGGCTTTTGCTTGCTCTTCGCTTTCCATCTGCATGGATTGGGTAAATTGTTGGCGCAAACTTTTACTTTGCTCCCACCAGCAACTGGCCACCGCCGCCACATCCAAACAATGGTAAGGCAGCAAGTGATACGCCGGGGCGTCGCCGGCCTCGGGTTTGGCTTTGCCCCAATAGCGGAAGTACGCCGCTGGTTCTGTCATTTTTCGCCTCGTTGAAACGTTAGTCTTTCGCCCAGGATCAGCCGACAGGGTTTTCGAATTAACGCTGCGGGTTTGACCGGTTCGGAGTAGACTTTAACCTGAAACAAAGTTTACATGCAATAATTTTTAGCACATTTTATGAGCGACGCCGAATCCGTTATAACCTCGTTAAAGTGGGACGTCCGCCAACGCTTGACCTTTTTGGAGGCGACCGTGTTCTGGACCGGGGAGCTGGCGACCGGTTTTTTGACCAATACTTTTGCCATCAGCCGGGTACAGGCCACCAAGGACATTGGCCTGTATTCGTCGTTACGCCCCGGCAATTTGCGCTACGACCTATCTTTGAAGCGCTATCTGATTACCGAGCAATTCGTGCCGTTGTTGATTAGCGGCCAGCCGCAGGAATGTTTGCAGGTATTGCAGGCCAGCCGAGACTCGCCACCGCCGCTGCTGGCTCTGGTCGGCAATTTACCGGCGGTCGAGACGGTCAATCCGCCGGCGCGGCTGGTCGATATCGCCGTTTTGAAACCGGTATTGCAGGCCGCGCGTTTCGGTTCTTTGCTGGAGATCGGTTACCAATCCATGTCCACCCCGGAACCGGCCCGGCGCCTGGTACAGCCGAAAACGCTGGTATTCGACGGTTTGCGCTGGCACATGCGGGCCTATAGTTTGAGCCACGGCGAATACCGCGATTTTGTGTTGGCGCGGATTCACTCCGCGGCGGCGGCCGGCAAACCGGATGCGCCGATTCCGCCGGATAGCCGCTGGGAACAACTGCTGACAGTGGAGATCGGCCCCCACCCCGGCTTGAGCGATTCGCAAAAGCGGGCGGTGGAACGCGATTACGGGATGGTTGACGGCCGGCATGCGGTTCAGGTCAGAGCGGCATTATTGCCGTACTTTTTGTTGGCGGCGAGAATCGGCGCCGACGATTTGCAGCGCGAGGCCATGGCGCAACAAATCGTCCTGTTGAACCGGGCCGAACTGGAGCCTTATACCGAATTCGGTTAATGCATTAATGCTGGGGAACAGTTCGAATTCCGGGACGTTTTCGATGGCCCTATCCTAACCAAACCGTTGATGCCTTGCGGCCGCGGGTTTGACCGGCGGCGCGCAAGGCTCGGGGTGCAGCCGTTACGCGGCGACTTTGCGCTTGGCGGTCAGACGCAACATGCCCAGAGCGCCGCTGCCGAACAACCACACCGCGGCCGGGACCGGCACCGGCGCCGCGTAATTGCCCAAGTCGGCCGCGGATACTTTATAGGCATGCAGGACGCCGGGCAGCAGTTGGTACTCGGCGCTCAGCGTCGCCGCGCTGCCGTTTGCGGTCCAGACGCAGGCCTCGGTCTGGCCCAACGGGCATTGAATCGAGCCGGCGTAAGGGTCGGCATCGCTGAAACGGAAATAGACGTCGAACTGGGTGCCGCCGGCATTTTGGGTGACGCTGTAATCGTTGTCGGTGCCTGCCAGCAACAGATAGCTGCCGTCGGCCAGTTTCGGCCCGATCGCCAGGCCTTCCCATTTTTCCGGCGATTTATTGCCCAGTTCGGCCAGGGTATTGGCGTCCAGGTCCAGGAATTGGCTGGATTTGGTGACCTTGGTGTAAACCGCGCCGACCGCATCCAGATCGATACCGGAGACATCGGTGGCTCCGGCCAGATCGATTTTATAAACTTCCTTGTCGGCGGTCGCCAGATCGGCGCCGACGCCGATGCCGCGGTTGTTACGTTCCAACACCAAAAACTCGTGGTCGTTCAGGGCCACCAGCGCCGACACGCCCTGGCCTTGGCCGGAGCGTTTCATTTGGTAGGCGTATTGCGCTACGGCCTCGCCGGTCGCGGTATCGAATTTGACGATACGGTTAACGGAACCGCTGCTGGCGCCTTCGTCCAACATCGCACTTTGCAACATTGCAAACGCATATTTGCCGTCCGGGCTGACGGCCAAGCCTTCGAAGCCGCGATTGGTGCGTTTGCCGGCGTTGTTGCCGGTATCGGCGGCGTAATTGGCGACGCCGCTGGCGGCATTGCGCGGCATCAGATTGGTCGGCGTGGCGTAGGTTTTGACGACGGCGCCGCTATTGCGGTCGATTTCGTACAGCGACGGGCCGTACTCGTCGGACACCAGTAAATTGCCGTTTTTGGGATTGACCACAATGCCTTCCGGATCGAAAGCATTACCCAGTGCGTTGGTCGGATTGGGCGCCAAGCCGTTCAGGGCAGCACCGTTTTTGCTGAATTTCAAAGTCTGCGCAATCTGGAAGTTCGAAATCGCACCGGATACCGGATTGATGTCCAGCGTGAAGCGCTGCACCCGAGTTTCGTAGTTCAAGCTGCCGCCGCCCGGACCGCGATCGGACAGGCCCCACCACTCGTTACGGTGAGTGTCGTAATAAATGTCGGAAAAGAAGCCGACCCGGCCGTCGTTGACGCTGCTGCCGAACTGGTCGGCGGTAGCGCCGGAAATTGCCAAACCGTTGACGAAGGTCGGCGCGGCGGAAACGGTATCGGCCAGCAGCAAACCGGCCATCAGTAAACTGGGTGTAACACGCATAACGGATTCCTGAATGGTTGAAAATCTTGTGATCGGATTCTCAACTTTATCCGGCGTTTGTTACATCGACGTGACGGGTTCCCCCACCCGCGACTGCGCTTGGCTCACTATTCACCCGGCCCGGAATACTGATTGCCTTTGCGCTTTTGCGGATGCTAAAACTGACGAAAGACGCCCCCTCAGGGCCAATGTCGTAAACTTTAGGATTAACCGTTCGGCCTGAGCCCGTCGAAGGGCGAATGGTTAAGCCATTCATGGTTCGACAATCTCACCACGAACGGCTTAACTTAACGACATTGGCCCCATGCTGCCCAGCGGATTCCAGTGTTGAAACAGGGTCGGGTAAGGAACTCATGGGCACCGAGATAAGCGCTCGTTCAATCCGGGTCAATCGCCTATTTTGAACCTCGTCTGTTGTCCAGAGCGGCCGAGCGATGTTAGCCGGTGAAATCAGGTGCCTAATTGGGCCGTCCTTTAGCCAACATGTGTATCACTTCCCCGGCAGGTACTGGTTGGCTGAGCAAATATCCCTGAATTTCGTCGCAACCGTAGTCGGCCAGAATATCGAACTGGCCCTGTGTTTCCACGCCTTCGGCAATCACGATCATACTCATTGAGTGGGCAATGTTGATCAACATCTTGACGATTTTTTGATCATTCTCGTCGTGGCATAGATCTTTGATAAAAGAGCGATCGATTTTGAGGTTATCGACCGGCAAATTTTTCAGATAGCTGAGAGAGGAATAACCCGTGCCAAAATCATCAATCGATATTGCAATTCCTCTACTGCTGAGCCGCTTTAGCGAGGTCAATGCCGCCTGAAAGTTACTCATCAGGGTGGTTTCGGTCACTTCTAATTCCAGTTGCCGCGGCGAAATCTGATACTCCGCAATGATGGCAAAAACCCTGTCAACAAAATCGTCTTGCTTTAGTTGCACCGGGGATAAATTCACCGCAATACAAAGGTCCGAATATCCCAGTTCGCTCCAATACTTCAACTTTTCGCACGCGGCTCGGATCACCCATTCTCCAATCGCGACAATCAAACCCCTCTGCTCGGCAAAATCAATAAACTCGAACGGCGCCAATAGCCCACGGCTAGGGTGCCGCCAACGAATCAAAGCTTCCACCCCGACAATGGTTTTGTTGGCGATGTCCATTTTCGGTTGATAGAACAACTCCCATTCCTGGTTTTGAATCGCGTTGCGTATCTCCTTATCCAGACGCAAATGCCGGATCGACAAATCCTGCATGTGGTTGTCGAAAAACTGGAAACCGGTTTCGGATGTTGTCTTTTTGCAAAAGGTTTTCGCGACAATCGCGTTGTTGATTAAGCTGTCTACCGTACTGGCATCGGCGGGATATACGCTGATGCCGACGTGACTGGTAAGGTAAATACTGGTTTGATCGACTTCGATCGCCGTCGCCAAGGCCGCCATCAAGCGCTCGACCATCCAAGTGATGACCTCTTTATTGGGCAACTCGGGGATCAAGACCGCAAACACGTCCCCACCGATCCGAGAGAGCGTTAGCCGCGAGATGTCATCGCTTTTTCTGAAGGTAGAATTCAGCCGATTGGCAACTTCTTGCAAAATATGGTCGCCGGCAACATTCCCCAAGGATGCGTTAATCATGCCGAACATACCGATATCGACCACGAATATCGCCGCCAAATGACTATAGCGTTGCCCCCGCTCGATGACTTGGCGCACCCGGTCGTAGAACAAAACCTGATTGGGCAAACCGGTCAGTTGGTCATAGTGCTTGGAATAATCGAGTTCGCTGGAAATCTGCGACGCGATCAGTTCCAGTTCGTCGACACGGGATTGCAACTCGGAAACGGTGCCGCTTGTTAAAGCGGTATCGTTGCCGGTAGCCGGCTGGCTCTCTGGGAGAGGCGTTTCCGGTTTGGCGTTTTCGGAAAACTGATTTTTTAACTGCCAGCGGACGACCCTATTTCTACCGGATTCCTTGGCAACATAGAGCGCCTCGTCGGCAAACTTGTTCAATTCCGCTGGATCGGCCGGTTTGTCGACAATGCCGGCCACCCCCAGGCTGGCGGTAACCCAGGGTCCATTTTCGAAGCGGGCGGCCGATTCAGCCTTAATCCGCAGACGAATCCGCTCTGCAACCGTAACGGCCTCCTGCACACTCAAACCGGGCAACACCAGGCAAAATTCCTCGCCGCCATAGCGCCCCACCAAGTCGACCTTGCGGGTATTGGTGGTCAGCACCTCGGCCAGCAGTTTGATGACCACATCTCCGGTCGCATGGCCGTAGTTGTCGTTTACCGCCTTGAAGTGATCGATGTCCACCATGACGCAGGACAGCTCAAGGTCGTTTTGTAAGGCTTCATTAAAGGCTTTATCGAAAAGTTCGAAAAAAGCCCGACGGTTCAAGCAGCCAGTCAGCGAATCGCGGGTCGCGAGAAAATGCAATTCCTTATTCTGCTGTTGGACTTGCGCCTGACTCTCTTCAAGCCTGTTGACCATGGTCTGTAGTCGACTGTTACGCTCCTCCAGCTCCGTAATATCGTCGAGTGTTATCAACACGCCTTGCGCGGTATCGTTCCCACCCCAAATCGGCGAGGCGTTGATCGCGAATTTAAAGCTTTCGCCGCTGGGATTAACCAACATCAAATGAGCGCCTTTGGAACTTTTCCCTGATTTCAGCACGGTTTGCCAAGGCAAATAAACCTCGGAGTCGGTTTCATCCGCACTTTTCCAATTCAGTTTGGAAGCATTTTTGCCGAGTAAGGCACCGATAGGACTGCCGATCTTCTGCAGTAGCGAGCGATTCGCCAGAACAATTTGCTGCCGCTCGTCGATGATAATGACCCCCTCTGCCAGCGTATCGAAAGCCGCGTTGACCCGATCCGGAATCACGGCACTCGGATCAAGCATTTTTAAAGTTCTGAGCATGAACGCCAGATAAATAAAGAAGCCGACGACCAGAAAAAATATCGCTATTTTAAAGCTGGGATGTTCAAGAAAATCCGATAACGACTCACCGGATATCGGTACAAATTTAAATTCGATTTCGCCCCATTTTTCAGAATTTCGATAAATTGGAACCACCAAATAAGTCGAGGTCGATTTTTGACTATCGTAATCGCGCCACTCCTGACTATGGTCCCCAGTTTGAAAAATCAATTCTCCATTCTGGAGCCGAATACCGGAAGATAAAATATCGGAATTACGCTTAATCAATAAATTGAGCATCCTCTCTATTTTTTGAGGATCTTGATCAGCAGCCAAAGTGGAAAACTGAATCGCCAGAGACTCGCTAACATGCTTGCGCGATTCTAATAGAAATTTAGACTTATCAGGCATAAACCCCAGCATTTCCGCCGCAAATAACAAGCAGATTGCCAGCATTACCAATGCAAAACTTATTCGCATTGCCGGCAACAAAACGCCAATGGTATTTTTTACTGAATCCATGATATTAAAAAAACTACGGCAAAATACTAAACCAAAATAAATCGATACTTATTTATCGCTATCTTCCGAGTCGGCCGGGTTTGATGATCGATCTTTTTTGCTTCCGGCTACAGAATCCGCATCTTTCCTGGCGGATCTTAGAACCGGCAAAGGATCAAACCGTTTCAACAACGGCACGGTAGACATAAAGCTCGCCATCAGCGATCCTGCGCGTAGTATCCAGCTCACAAAACCGGCAGTCAGGCTCGCGCTAGTACCCAGTATGATTTTAACGTTTACCGGGTTAGCATCCGCAACGGCGTCAGGATCGCTCATCTGCTGGCGAATGTGATCCAATCTATTCCAAAACTCTATTTCCTCTTGTTCGGACAGGACAGATTCGGTATCGATGCTGTATTGCTCCAAAGCGGCGTTTTTTAATTGAAAGTTCTGTTTTCTGACGCTATCACGACGCTGTTCCTGCAATAGATTATCCGGCACATAAGCTGATAACTTGACATTACTTTTGTCAACTTCCGATAAACCTTGATCCACCGAAACTAAAATATCAACGTTATTTATGCCATCAATCTCGTTATTGACTATTTGACTAACAGCAACACTTTCGCCAAAAACATTATTAACTTGATCGAAAATAGCGGCGGAACTTAGTACTTTATCGCCTACAGACTGCTCGGTTTGCTCTTTACGATCCGAAACATTTGTCTGATTGTATCTAATTATTTCACGAAAACCGTTTGTGTTATCGTCACTACTTGAGTAGGTAATTTCGGCATTCACCAGGTTAGAACTCGCGCAGCCATCGTTGACGGTGACGCTGAAATTCGGAACCACCTCATTGCCGTCGTCGACAAATTGCACTTGGCCGGCAGCCAACTGGACGCTACTGAAGCTGGTGACGCTGGCACCGGGGTTACCGGTCAATTGGAAGTAACCGCCGCTGACGCTGGAGACTGTGTAAGTGAAGCTGGCGCTATCAGGGTCGCTGACGCCGAAATTGGCGGCACTCAGCGTAACGGTCTGGCCTTGGCTCAAGCTCAGTGTCGCGCTACCGATGACTGGCGCATCGTTGACGCCGGTATAGTTGATCGTCGCGGCCACGGTATTGGATTCCAACGCGCCATCATTGACCGTAACACTGAAGCTCGGCGCCGCTTCATCGCCGTCGTCGACAAACTGAATTTGATCGGCGACTAGCTGGGCGGTTGTGAAGCTGGTGATGGCGACACCTGGATTACTGGCTATTTGGAAATAACCGCCGCTAACATTGCTCACAATATAGCTAAAACTGGTGTTATCCGGATCACTGACGCCAAAGTTGGATACAGCAAGAGTCACAGTCTGACCTTCGCTTAACGTCATATCGGCACTGCTTAGAACCGGGGCATTGTCGTTGACATTGGTCACGGCAATGCTGAAGGTCTGACTGTTGGTCGAGCCATCCGAACTGGTCGCCAGCACCGTGATGCTATGGCTGGTGGCGCTCTCGTAGTCCAGCAGACTGCCGTCGGCGACGGTGACGACACCGGTGCTGCTGTCGATGGCGAAGCGGCCGCCGGCATTGTCGCTGAGGCTGTAACTGATGGTCGCGCCACTGTCGGCGTCGGTGGCTAGAGCCGTGATGCCGACCACTGTGCCGTTGGCGGCGTTCTCGGCGACACTGTTCGCCGTGGCGTTGCTGTCCGTAAGGGTGCTGACCGGATTGTCGTTGACATTGGTCACGGCAATGCTGAAGGTCTGACTGTTGGTGGAACCGTCCGAACTGGTTGCCAGTATCGTAATGCTGTGGCTGGTGGCGGTCTCGTAGTCCAGCAAGCTGCCGTCGGCGACGGTAACCACTCCGGTATTGCTGTCAATGGCGAAACGGCCGCCGGCATCGTCGCTGAGGCTGTAGCTGATCGTGGCACCGGTGTCGGCGTCGGTGGCTAGAGCCGTGATGCCTACCACGGTGCCATTGGCGGCATTCTCGGCCACACTGTTGGCGGAAGCGTTGCTGTCGCTTATCGCCGAGACAGGATTGTCATTCAGGTTGCTGACAGCGATCGTAAAGCTTTGGCTGTTCGTTGAACCATCCGAACTGGTCGCCCGCACCGTGATGCTGTGGCTGGTGGCGGTCTCGTAGTCCAGCAGACTGCCGTCGGCAAGGGTGACCACGCCGGTATTGCTGTCGATGGCGAAGCGGCCGCCGGCATCGTCGGTCAGGCTATAGCTGATTGTGGCACCGGCATCGGCATCGGTCGCCAGGGCGGTGATACCGACCACGGTGCCGTTAACAGCATTCTCATTGACGGTGTTCGAGCCAGAGTTGCTATCGGTGATGGTGCTGACAGTGTTGTCGTTTAGGTTGATGACCGTCAAAGTCACGGCCTGACTGCTGCTGAACGTGCCGTCGCTGGCCACGACGTTGAAACTGTAGCTGGTTTTGCTTTCGTAATCCGCCGCGGCGTTGAGGGTCACTTCGCCGGTGGTGGCGTCGATGCTCAGCAAGGCCGCGTCAGTTCCACTCAGACTCCAGCTCAGGCTATCCCCGTCGGTATCGCTGCCGCTGGCGGTGTAGACCACCGTGCTGGCGGCGCTGTTCTCATTCACGCTGGCGCTGCTGCCGGAGCTGATCACCGGGGCATTGTCGTTGACGGCCGTATAATTGATCGTAGCGGCCAGAGTATTGGAGTCGAGGGCGCCATCATTGACCGTGACACTGAAACTCGGCGCGACCTCGTTGCCGTCGTCGACGAACTGCACCAGACCGCCGGTCAGATCCGCGCTGCTGAAGCTGGTGACACCGACACCGGCATTGCCGCTCAACTGGAAGTAACCGCCTGTAACATTACTCACCGTGTAGGTGAAACTGGTGTTGTCAGGGTCGCTGATGCTGAAGTTGGCACCTGTCAGCGTGACGGTCTGGCCTTCGTTCAGCGTGAGCGATGCAGCGGTCATAACGGGTGCGTCGTTGACTGGGGTGACGTTGATCAGCACCGAATCGGTGTTACTGGTGCCGCCATCACCATCGGTCACCACCATCTCCACCGTGCGTTGTAAGCCGCTGGGGTTCTCGCTGACATTACGGAAACTCACACGATTGGCGACCGCTTGCACAGCGGACGCATCGGCATTCGCGGTAAAAGATACAACCAACGGGCTTCCTGCCCCTGCTCCGCCCACCGTGGTAGCAACCAAATTTCCATCAATGAAGACATTGGCGTTCACGACTTGAACCTGGCCGGGGCCGCTTCCTTGAGTGACCAAGTAGAGTCGATCTTCCGCTGTGCCATTGCCGGTTATTATTGCGGTCAAGGTCCCGCCGGCGAAATTGGGTGAGTCAACATCAACCAGCGTGGCGCTGCTGCCAATCCTGACATGGGAGGCGTTCTCCACAAAAGTAAAGGCATTGTCAGTCAAGTTCAAAACCGGCGCATCGTTGACATTGGTCACGGTCAGGGCGAAATCGTCGTAAACCGTGGCACCGTTGTTGTCGGCACCAGTGACGCGGACGCTGATCGAGCCCACGTCGGCATTGGCGGGCGTACCGGAGAAAGTCTGCGTGGCGGCATTGAACGTCAGCCAGTTCGGCAGTGCCGAGCCATCGGCCAAGGTCGCGGTATAGCTCAGTGCATCGCCCACATCGACATCGGCGAAGGTGTTGGCCGGAACCTGGAACGAGAAGGCACTGTCTTCGGTGGCGTTCTGATCGGCGATGGGGTTCGCCACGGTTGGTGTGTCGTTGGTGTTGGCGACGGTAATCGTGAAGTCATCGAACACGCTGGCGTTGCTGCTGTCGGTGACGGTGACGCGGACGCTGATGCTGCCGACGTCAGCGTTCAACGGTGTGCCGCTGAAGGTTCGGTTAACCGGGTTGAAGGCCAGCCAACTCGGCAGCGCGGAGCCATCCGCCAGCGTGGCGCTGTAGCTCAAGCTATCTCCCGCATCGATATCGGCAAAGCTATTGGCCGGAATCTGGAACGAGAAGGCGCTGTCTTCGGTGGCGTTCTGATCGGCGATGGCGTTCGCCAGGGTCGGTGCGTCGTTGATGCTTGAAACCGTGCATGTCACCGTTGCAATTTCATAAGAATAGGCATGATCGTAATCGTTGATCGATGCATTGCCATAGGATGCGGCAAGATTTGAGGATGCCGTATCCGTCGTTTGATCCCAGCCGCGAATTTGCAGTTGGGCTACCTCTGCACCGGAACCGTTCGGGACATAACGAACTTGCGTATTACTCTCCAAGAGCAAGGCATGGGTGTTGGATACCGTACCAAAGTCGTTCCAGCTTACGCCGTCAGTCGAATACTCCCAGCTGCCACTACCCGTCTTCGCAATGACCGCCATACCCTTCAAAGAACTGCCATCCGCATCACTATATCCGACTGAACCGACAGGTCCGTTCATGATTAAGGTATTGACGCTAATCCCTGCGGAAGCGGTGTCTTCATCGGTGCCGAACGGATAATTACCTGCCCAGGTGACATGAGGCGCGTCGTTGACAGAGGTGTAGTTCACCGTGGCTGCCAGGGTATTGGAATTCAAAACACCATCACTCACGGTCACGCTGAAACTCGGCGCAACCTCGTTGCCGTCATCGACAAACTGCACCTGACCAGCGCCGAGTTGGGCAGTGGAGAAACTGGTGACGGCGACGCCGGGGTTGGTCGTCAGCTGGAAATAACCACCCGAGATGCTGCCGAGCGTGTAGGTAAGACTGCTGCTATCCGGATCGGTCACGCCGAAGTTGGCCGCCGTCAGGGTGACTGTTTGGCCCTCGTTCAAGGTGAGGCTGGCGCTGGTCAGTACCGGGGTGTCGTTGACCGGATTGACCGTCAGCGCAACGGTTGCGGTCTCGGTGGTTACTCCGGATGTCACGGTATAGCTGAAGCTGGTCGCGCCGTTGCTGTTGGCGGTGGGCGTGAAGGTCAAGCTGCCGTTGGCATTAAGTGTGACGCTGCCGCCGGTGATGGCGACCGTTTGGCCGCTACTGACGCTGGTGCCGTCGATAGCCGAAATATAGCGGCCGGAATTTTCAAAGGTATCGTTAGCCAGTGGGTCGAAGGTGACCGGGGTATCTTCATTGGTGGTAACGCTGTCGTTAACGATATCGGCAACGGCCGAGATTGAACCGCTGATGGTATCGCTATCCGACAAGGCGCCGCCGCTGCCGGAATTGCCGTTGTCCGTGGTCACCACGGTAAAAGAAACCGCGCCGTTATAGTCAGCGGTGGCGGTAAACACCGGTGCGGTGGCCGCCGAGCCAAAATAGGCGTTGATCGACGCCACATCGCCGGACAGTACTAAAGTATTGGTGCCGCTACCGCTGATCGTCACACCGGCGGCGGAGGTTGCGGAAAGCACCCCGGCGCCGGCGCTGACCGATAGTGTGGTGGTCAGCGTACCCGAACCGCTGTCGGCATCGGCGATCACCACCGAGCCCAGCAATTGAATTACCGAGTCTTCCGGCACAATGGTGCCATCACCGTAAATGGTATTGACCGGTGCATCGTTGACCGCCGTGATGTTGATCGTCGCCACATCAAAACCGGTCAGTGCGCCACCCGAGCCGGTATTGCCCTGGTCGTTGACGCTCAGGGTCAAGGTATCGGTGGCCGGCGGGGTATCGGAATTGATGATATAGCTCAACGATCCGCTGGCATTACCGGCCAGCAGAGCGTTGATTTGGCTGAGGCTACCGGTCAAAGTGATTGAACTGGTGCCGGAGCCGGATACGGTCACCCCCGTCGTGCCGGCGCTGGCTGTCAAGGTGCCGGATACCACCGATAGGGTTGCCTGCACGCTGGAACTACCGGCATCGACATCGGCGATACTCAGCCCGGTACCGTGTAGAGTTAGGCTGGTTTGTTCGGTGGCGCTATAGCTGGCCGGGGTGATCGTTGCCGTCGGAGCGTCGTTGACTGGATTGACGGTGATGACCTGAGTCGCAGTTACTACCAGCCCGCCACCGGTTCCGGTATTGCCTAAATCATTGAGTGTAAATTGCATACCGCCCGGCCCACTGTAATTGGGGTCTGGCATGTAATCGATGTTATCCAAAGCCGTGTTGATGGCTGCTAGAGTGCCACGGAACGTCATTGTGGTATCTGCCGTGCCATCGCCAACAGAAAATGTCAATCCGACCAACCCGCCTAAAGTAACTGTGCCGTTAGTAGCGGAAATCGTCATCTCCAGATTAGAGGAACCGGCATCAGCATCAGAGATCGTAATGGCATTACCAATCCAAGCCGAAAAACGCTTAACTACGTCTTCATTTGTGGTTCTCGCGCTAACGACATTGATAACCGGCGCATCGTTCACCGCTATACCCGTCATCGCTTTAGTACCGGTCACAGCCGCCAGCACGCCGTCGCTGATGCTGGTAGCAATGGTGAAATTGCTATTGAAGTTGGTTGCTGGCGTAAAGGTCAGGCCGGCCAATAAGGTGTTGACGTCGGCCACTGCGCCACTGGCGGTCCAAACGCCGGTAGCGGCATTGTACGTTGAGGTCACCGCGCCTGAAGTGCCGGTGTTCAAACTGCCGGCTGCGGCATTGGATAAGGTCAAGGTGGCGGTAACGGTGGCGCTGTCGCCGCGCGTTATGACGATATCGGTCAGATTAAGCGGAGTATCTTCGGTATAGGTTTCGGACGCGCTAAGGTTGGTTGCTGAAGGTGCCTCGACCACGTTCGACAGGTTGACCGTATAAGTTTCAGAATAGCTTGCACCCAGGGAGTCGGTGACCTGCACGGTGATGGAATGACTGGTAGCCGCCTCGTAATTCAACAAGGAACCATCCGCTACCGTCAGGGTGCCATTGGTTGCGTTGATAGCAAAGCGCCCACCGGCGCTGTCGGTTAAGCTGTAAGTGGGATTGGCACTGGCGTCGACATCGAAGCCCACCACCGTACCGATCACAGTGCCGTTGGCGGCGTTTTCGGCGACGGTAAAGCCGCTGGTTTGTTGATACAGTGCCGCCACTTGCGACGCGCTCATCACGCCATTGGCGACGACGAAATTGTCGATGGCGCCATCAAACGCCGCGTCGCCGCCCCAATGCGATTTGCCGATGAAATTATTGCTGCGAACGCCTGTCTCCAATGCCACGCCGGCGGTGGACGCCGCCAAGTTGCCATTGACGTAGAGGTTCATATTGCCTGTCGCATCTACCGTCGCGGCGAAATGCAGCCATGAGCCATTGCTGATGGCATTGCTAGCGGTGGCGCGATAGGTATATACGCCGTTTTTTTCAATGGTAAAGGTCAGATTGTTGGTGTTCCATTCCCGACCGACGTAGACGTTGCCGATTCCGCCGCTAGTGGTTTGGCCGAAATCGAACACCCGCTGCCAATCGCCGGTGCTATCGAACCTTACTGAAGCGGCAAAGGTCATGGCACCACCGGTGGTGATGCCGACAATATCGCCATATTGCCCGGATGATCCGCCCGCTAGATCAAGTGCGCCGGAGCCGCTGGGACCTATGGTCTGGCCCGGATTGCCGTAGAAGGTTATCGGCGCATTGTTGCCGGCATCGTCGCGGCCCAGGCTGGATGGGTTATTGAAGCCATAGACACCAACTAGGCTGGATTCGGCCATGCCATTTATGGCGTAAAGATCGTTGGGGGCGTCGTTGACTGCCGCCACGGTAACCGCGACCGTATCGGTGTCGGTTTTGGTCAAATCGGAAGCCAGCGTGGCGATTTCATCTGCCGTGAGAGCACGGCTGTAGATCCGAGCATCGTCAATCTTGCCGGAAAAATCAACTGTAGTCAGGTTGTTGCCATGTTTGCCTATAAAGCTATTTGCGCCCAAGGTGTAAGAGATAGAGGCAGTCGTGCCTAATGTGCCTACCTGTACTCCGTCAACATAGAGTGTGGCCGCATTGCCGGCATCATTGAACGAGTAAGCCAAATGGTGCCAGCCGGTTCCTACTATAGATGTTGAATAAACGGTTTCTGTCCAGGTGCCGCCGCTGTAGAAAAAGCCGCGTACCTGACCGCTACCGTTTAAACCAACCGCGACACTATCGCCGAGCGAAATGACTTCGCCTCCGTTGGTATCGACGCTACTGGCATTCACCCAAGCGGCCAACGTAACATTCGCCGAGTCACCGTAACGGCCGGTGGTTTGGATATAACCGTCGCCAGCCAAACTGAGTACATTGCCGCGTGTAGCGTCGTTAACCGATGTGCCGTTGACCACAGTACCGTTATAGGCGGCGGCCGGACTAGTGTCGGTGCCCAACGCACCGGTGTTATCGAAGGTATAGCGGCCCTTCAGGCTGGTGTCGATATCCAGACTCAATAACACTGAATCCTTGGTCGACACGGTCAAGGTGGCGCTGCCGTTGTAGTTCGCGGTCGGCGTATAGGTTAGGCCGTTTAAAGCGGTGTTGATAGCGTTGGCCGTGCCCCGGAAAGTCACGGTGGCATCGGCCGTGCCGTCGCCGGCTACAAAGGTCAGGCCGGTGGTGCCGGCTAAAGTCAGCGTGCCGTTGGTTACCGTCAAGGTAATTTCGTTGTTGGCACCGCCGGCATCGACATCGGCAATGGTAATCGCATTGCCATTAGCCGATGAGAACACCTTGTTCGTGTCTTCATTGGTGGTTTGGGCACTGGGCACGGTATTGACCGGTGCGTCATTGACTGCCGTGATTGTGATATTACGGGTTGCGGTGGCACTGGAGGAGGAGCCGTCGTTAACCGTGAACGAGACTGTGCGTGTCGCGGTACTCGGCGCATCCGATGAATTCACGTAAGTAATACTGCGCAATGCCGTTTGGTAAGTGGCAGCGCTGGCGTTGCCGGTCAGGGTCAGGACGCCGGTACTGGCGTTCCAACTGCCGGTGATGCCGTTTTGGTTGGTAAACGCCAACGTATCTTGGCCACTGACAAAACCGGAGGAAATACTGACGGTGGCATTGGCTAGATAAGAACCGTCAGCATCGGAGACAGTTAAAGCACTATCGATAATGGTCGCTGCAGCATTCTCGGTATAGGCCAACGAACCGCCGCTGGTGGTGATAGTTGGCGCCCAAGTTGATGCAGCCTTGATCGACACCGCCGCGATTTCCCATTGGGCGGAAGACGAAAAGCTGCCGCTCATAACCACAGAGGCCGCTCCGGCTTCGGAGGTTGAGCCGCCAGTCAACACGGCATTTTGCCTCTGCCACAGAAGTGTTTGACCGCTTCCCACGGCGCCGCCGCTAGGTATGCCTTGCCAATATTGAGAGTCGATAACCAGATCGCCACTGGCGCTGGCTACCGTTACGGAAGCCGTGGTGCCCGTGCCGCTAGCACCGACAAACCCGTAATAGGCTGTAGATTGAGCTACACCGTTGTAGTTTGTTGCACCTGCCGCTACGCCGGTCGTGCCTGACAAGCTAACCACTATATTAGCCGAACCTACAGTGGGATTTACCAAAGTCCAAATTTCCACAGCATGGTTGTTCGCGCTTCTGCCGACTTGAGTTAACGCGACTCCACCGTACGTCACGCTGTTAACATTGACAGTTGGATCGTCTAAAGCGATCTCCACAAACAATGCGCTATTGGTCCCGGTCGCGACACCATGTGACCAAGTGAGACTAGATGCACTGGTCGAATTGGTCGATGAAATAGAGCCATTGGCGGTAACCGCCATCAAACCTTCCCAGTTGCTCTGCTCTGCTTCGCTAAGCGCAATTTGCGTGTCGATTTCTCCGGTTTGATATTCCAGCTGCCAATCGCCACCCAAATCCGCGCTGCCGGTAGCATCCGCCGATGCGGCGATTTCGGTATTGGTAATCCCGGCCAAATAGTCGACAAAGCTCTGCCCGAACTGGGTTTCGGCGACGTTACAGCCGTACAGCAGGATGTCGCCGTTTTGATTGAACGAATCGCCCCAGGCGCTGATGTCGGTTTGGTTCCGAATTAAGGTGTCGAAATTGAGTTGGCTGTTACCCAAATCCAGGCTGCCGTCGCTGCCGTGGGAGATGATATGCACCGCATCCAGGTTGTCCCGCTCGGCCAGAACTTGGCTGATTTGTTGGATCCCGTCACTGTTGCTATCCAGCGCAATGATTTCCAGGTTGCGGTCGGAGACGTCGCTGCTTTTGATATCGTTGAGCAGCGTCTGGTAGCCGTCCACGCGAGTGTCGACAAATACGATTTCATTGCGGGGAGCTTGATTGCCGGAATTCTGTGCCGGCGGCTGTTGGGTTTCCGCGACCGGCGCCGGATTGGCATTGGCATAGACCGCGTTCGGGTCCAGCATCGGCTCGGTGAGCAGACCTTCGACGCCGGCAGAAAACAATTGCCGGGATTCCAACTCCTCCAGAATCGGTTTGGAGTGATAATGTGTTTGACGCAATTTCGAATGCATAGTCCCAAACTCACGCCGGTAGACTGAAAATAGCCGGCACCATCAATGTCCGGCTGTCGAGATATAGGCAGAGTTTAGCCGTTCCGGCAGATTCAGTCTGTGATTGAGACGAGTAATCGGTAACGTAACCGCATCGCCCGCCACTTTGCCGACCCGGCCTTGACTCTTGCCCGGCAATGGCCCTCCCCGTCTTGGCAACCGCATCGGCACAGTTTCCCGTTTACCCTCTATACTCTGGATCGACTGTTTAATGCCCGTGTTGGAGAATTATGTTGCTTAAACCCGTCGCCCCCGCCTCTGAAGCCAGCGCGATTGAGAAAATATTAGAGGAAATCAAAGGCTTGATTTCCCTGCCGGAGATTTACCAAAGACTCAGAACCTTGATCGACGATCCGAAGTCCGATATCGACCAATTTGTCGAGGTGGTAAGTTCCGACCCCAATTTGACGGTCGCCGTACTTAAAGTCGCCAACAGCGCTTTTTTTGGCTTTCCCGGAAAAATCGGCAGCCTCAATCAAGCCGTCAGTATGCTGGGTATCGGCCAATTGCACGATTTGGTCTTGGCAACCTCCGCGATCGGCTCCTTGCAACTGCCTAACGAAATCGTGCCATTGAAAGCATTCTGGCGTTTCAGCTTGTTCTCGGCGGTATTGACCCGATTATTGGCACGTCATTTAAAAATCCCCCAAGGCGAGCGTTTGTTTGTGATCGGTTTGCTTCACGAAATCGGTCATTTGGTGATCTATGCCAAGTTACCGGAACTGGCCAAACGCGCGTTGGAAAGCGCCCGGTCCGGCCAACGGCAACTGCACTTGGTCGAGGAACAGTTGTTAGGAATGCATTACGGCGAAATTGGCGCCAAGCTAATGGCTCAATGGCAATTGCCGGGACATTTTCAGGATATCGTTCATTACCAACCCACTCCGGATCACGCGGAAACCTACCATAAGGAAACCGCGTTGCTGCATCTGGTACACCGCTGTGCCGAAAGAGCTGTTTTCGCTCGCGCCGGGCTAACGCAAACGGGCGATGAAACCGCCACCGCCCTGCAGGATTTAGGGCTCACTGCGGAACAACTGGAAGAAGCCATCGAACGGACTCGGGAGGTCTGCAGGGAGATGGAAAAGGTTATGTTGAACTAAATCCGACATGAGAGCCGAGCAGCGTTTTCTATGCGATCTGGCCGAAAGGATTTCCATGCCCGAGGTCTATCTGAAAATCCGGGTTTTACTGGAAAAACCCGGCGCAAGAATCGACGATTACGTTAAAGCCTTGCAAACCGACCCGATGTTAGCCATCCGGATGATCCGCATCGCCAACAGCGAGTTCTTCGGCTTCAAGCGCCAGGCCGCAGATCTTGACGAGGCGATCAGCCTGATCGGTACCATTCAACTCCATGATTTGTTGTTGAGCAGCTTATGCATGCGCACCTTTTGCAATATGCCCAGCCCGGTACTGGATTTACGCCAGTTCTGGCGACAGGCCATCGAATCGGGGATTGCCTGCCAAACTATCGCCAGACTCAGTCACGTCCCGGCTGGAAACCGTTTTTTTACGCTGGGCCTGTTACTTGAAATCGGTCATGCCGCCATGTTCGTCAAAGCACCGGAGCAAGCTCTCGAAGCATTGCTAACCAGCCGCGACCAGGGACTGCCGATTGACGCCCAAGAGCGCAAAATATTCGGTTTTGATTATTGCCAGCTCGGAGCGGAGCTGACGCGGCTTTGGCATTTGCCGGAAGTCTATTCGCACATTATCGGCCACTACCTGCACCCTGAACTCAGCGCACCGCCCTACCGGAACGAGACTTATCTGATCTACTTCGCCCAACAACTTTTCAACGCACCGGAGCATTTTTCGAAACCCCTTGCAGCCGAGCCATTCAAAGATGACCAATTTGGCCCGATTCCGGAAAACGCCAAAGACGTGGTGGCGCAAGAAATAGCCCAGCACCTCGATGAGGTTTATCAAATGCTCTGCCCACTGAATTTCATTGCGAATCAGGGAGCTTCAGCGCCATGAGTAACCGCTTCGCTCAGCAATGGTTGAACATCCTGTGCCAACAGGTACCGGACACGCAGGCCGCCGCCCTGATGGCGCTGGAGCCCGGCACCAAAAAAATGCGACCCGTGGCGAAATGGCTTGCGGATGGCGCGACGCCGGGCGATCTGTCGCCGATTTGCCAGCGCGCACTCGCGACGAATCAACCCGCTAGCATGATTGATGCGTTGCAGCCGGACGAAACGCGTTGCGACTTTTTCGCCATGCCGGTCGTGGTAGGTTCTGCGTTATTGGGCGTAATCGCCCTCAAGTTGCAACACTCAGCCGTTGAGCGTCAGCAAGCTGTTTTCGACACGTTGCAGCAAAGCGTGCAATGGTGGCAATTGGCTCAGGGCCAATCACAGTTGAGCGACGATTTTTACGCCGCGGTCGTCAACCTGCTGGCCGGCTGCATGGAGCAGAACAGCTACCCTGAAGTTCTGATTCGGCTGGCGACGGAACTGGCGCAGACCTTGGATTGCGAGCGGGTGGCCATTGGCGAATTTCACGACAATTACACCAAGGTCGTCGCTATTTCGCACAACGCACAGCTCGACCCGCAGACGAATCTGCTGCAAAAGATCGCTGATGCGATGGATGAAGCGATCGAGCAGGATAGCATCGTGGTAGTGCCCAACACCGTTTCGGCCATCATTCAACGGGCTCACCTGGAAGTGGCGAGAAAGTACGGTTACGGTTCGTTATTGACCCTACCTATGCTGCATTGCGGCGAATTCATCGGCGCGGTCACACTCTTGCGTAGCGAACAGCGCCCCTTCGACAGCCGCAGCGTCCGCCTGTGCGAACAGGCACTGGCTTTGATCGCGCCCTACATGGCACTCAAAAAAATCGACGAGCAGGCCTTGACGACCAAGATGGGCGCTAGTCTGAAGCAAGGCCTGAAAGAATTTTTCGGATTAAAAGGATTGGCGCTCAAGCTCACCGGCGTTGGTCTGCTGGTGTTTCTGCTGCTTGCCTCGATACTGCGCGGCGATTTTCGGGTGACGGCCGACGCCGTGCTGGAGGGCAAAATTCAACGTGTGGTCGCGGCGCCAATTTCCGGATTTTTGCAATCGGCCGCGGTACGCGCCGGCGATACGGTACGCCAGGGCGAAGTGATGGCAAGCCTGGACGATGCCGAACTGCAGTTGGAATTGAATAAGCTGGACGGCCAATTACAGAAGTTCCGCCGCGAATATCGCGAAGCATTGTCCAGCGGCGATCTGGTCAAGGTACGGGTGATTAGCGCTCAAATCGATCAGGCCGACGCGGAAATGGAACTTACCCGTCAGCAATTGCAAAAGATCGTCTTGACCGCCCCTTTCGATGGGGTGGTGATCGAGGGCGATTTGAGCCAAAAACTGGGATCGCCGGTGGATCGCGGCAGCACCTTGTTCAAAATCGCGCCGCTGGAAGGTTACCGCATCATCCTCAAAGTCGATGAAAGCGCAATTTCGTATGTGCGCGAAGGTCAAAAGGGTTCGTTGGTGCTGGCAAGCATGCCGAGTCAAACGTTCAGCCTGGTGGTCCAAAAAATCACCGCCGTGGCGAAGACCGATAGCGGGAGAAACATATTCCGCGTCGAAGCCAGTCTGGAAAACGCCCCCGAGCTGTTAAGGCCCGGCATGGAAGGCGTCGGCAAAATCGAGACCGGCCGCGCCAGCTGGTTGTGGATTTGGAGTCACGAAATGCTGGCTTGGTTACGTCTGTGGATTTGGTCCTGGTGATAGCGCCGAAGAGGTTCAGCCGTGTCAGATAATATGTTCAGCCCGCATTGGTACCGCGTCGCCAAGCTCAGGCCCAGGCTGCACAGCCATATCGAGATTCATCGCCATGAGTATCGGGGACTGATCTGGTACATCCTGGAAGACACCAACACCGGCCGCCATCAACGCTTCAATAGCCTGGCCTATCAATTCATCGGCCTGTTGGACGGCAAACTCAGCGTGCAGGAAATTGCTGATGCGCTGAACCACCAATTAGGCGACTATGCTCCGAGCCAGCAGGACATCGTGCAGTTGCTCGGCCAGTTGCATCAGGCCGATTTGATGCAAACCGAAGCCCTGGTTAACACCGAAGAACTGTTCGAGCGCCAAGCCCGGCTGAATCAAACCAAGCTCAATCAACGGCTGCTGAACCCGCTGTCATTGAAATTGGCGCTGTGGGATCCCGACGAGTTTCTCGCCAGACACGCAGCCAAGGCCGCCATTTTGTTCAATGCAAAATTCGGTCTGGTCTGGTTGCTGGTTGTGTTCGCCGCGCTGTTGCAAGCCGCCGCCAATTCGGCGGCAATCGCTCACCACCTGGAACTGAATGCGTTAGCTCCGTATAACGTTTTGATTCTGTTCTTGCTTTACCCACTGATCAAAATTGCGCATGAATTCGGCCACGGTTTTGCGCTGAAACTGAAGGGTGGCGAAGTCCATGAGATGGGCATCAATTTCTTACTGTTCATGCCGGTACCCTATGTCAACGTCTCCGCGGCGAACCATTTGCGAAACAAATTCGATCGGATTCTGATCAGTGCTGCCGGTATTTTGGTGGAATCGTTTCTGGCGGCACTGGGTTTGTTTTTATTTCTGGGCAGCGAAATCGGGGTAGTCCAGGATATCGGCTTCAACGTGATGCTGACCGGGGGTGTTTCATCGTTATTCTTTAATGGCAATCCGCTCCTAAAGTACGATGGCTATTACGTCCTGGCAGACGCGCTCGGCATTCCGAATCTCTACCAGCGTTCGAGCCGAATTTGGCCGTATTTTTTCCAGCGCTATCTATTCGATTTGCGCCAGGTGGCTTCGCCGGCTTCGGCACCGGGAGAAACCGCCTGGTTCGTCGTCTATAGCTTGGCTTCGTTGAGTTACCGGCTTTCGATGCTATGGTTTGTCGGCATTTATTTGACCGAAAAATTCTTTGCCCTGGGAATAGTCGTCGCCTCCGCTATGGCACTATTCCAAATCGGCTGGCCTTTGTTCAGGGCGGTAAAATTCGTTTTGACCAGCCCATCCCTCGGCCGAAAGAAACAAAAAACACTGCTGACCGCCGCCGGCTTGGCCACGGGCTTGATATTACTTATCGGCGTTGTGCCGATTCCGCATTACACGCTGGCGGAAGGCGTCGTATGGCTGCCGGATGAAGCCCAAATCAAAGTCGAACAAGATGGTTTTGTCGGCGAACTACTGGTCAAACCCAATCAATTGGTCAATCAAGGCGACGCGCTGCTCTACCTGCATGACGATGCGTTAGAAGCAAAGACCAAAATCGCCCGTGCCAGGGTCGCCGAATTGCAAAGTCAATATCGGGCCGAGAGAGAAGCGGATTTAGTCAAAGCCGAAATTCTGAAAGAATCGCTGCGGGTTGCCGAATCGGAACTGGATCATTTGAACGCAAAGTCCAATGCCATGATCGTCACTGCCGCAAAATCCGGATACATCCTGTTGCCGGATGGCGATGATCTGCCGGGCAGTTTTTTAAAACACGGCGAACCGATCGGCTACATTCTGGATTCGCAGGCCCCGACGATCCGGATGGCGGTCCCCCAGGACGATATCGGCCTGATTCGCCAACGCGTCCCGCAAATCAGCGTCCGCTTGGCCAGCGAACCGTTTCGGGAATACCCTGCCACCATCATCCGTTTGGCGCCGGAGGCGACGAATACCCTGCCCAGCCCGGCATTGGCAACCACCGGCGGCGGCAGAATTCGGGTCAACTCGCAAGACGAGCAAGCAATGCAAACCCTGCAGAAAATCTTTTTGGTCGACTTGGATTTTTCGGCGCCGACGAATCTGCCGATAGGCACTCGCGCCTACGTGCGGATCAATCATGGTGGCGAAGCGATTGCGGCCCAGATTTACCGGCGCATCCGCCAAGTCTTTTTGAGACAATTCAGTGTCTGAGTCAGTCATGCGCCCCGGAGTGCGCTACGGCAGTTACCCGCAAAAGCCGGAAAGCCGCTTGACAGACTTCGAGCAGGGCGCGGCGGTTCTGATCGACAAAATACGTAAACGGCTGGGGCGCGAGCGTTACAGCCAAGCGTACATTGTCAGCCGGGTAAAGCAGCACGAAACCCACTTGAGCCACTTCAACGAGCAACAACTCACGCTGGCGATTCTGGAGTTACGCGAGGAATTGCATAAGCACGGCCTGACCGAACGGCTGATCGTGCGAGCGTTTGCCGTGATTCGGGAGACCGCTGCACGTACCTTGAATAAAAGACACTTCGATGTGCAGCTATTTGGCGGCTGGTTGATGATCAACGGCATGTTGGCGGAAATGGAAACCGGCGAGGGTAAAACCCTGACCGCGACCCTACCGGCCTGCACCGCTGCATTAGCGGGCATCCCGGTACATGTGATCACGGCAAACGATTATTTGGCCGCTCGCGACGCCGAGATTTTGCAGCCGCTCTACCTGCGTCTTGGACTGAAATCCGGCGCGGTGGTCGACGGCATGGAGCTGGAACAGCGCCGAAAAACTTATGGCTTGCCGATCGTACACACCACTAACAAGCAGATTGCCTTCGACTACCTGCGCGATCGGATCGAAATGGGGGAAGACACCGGACCGTTGAAATTTCAGTTTCGGCAAATCCAGCGGGAATTAAAGCAAGCGCAATCCGGCCCGCTCATCTTGCGCGGTTTATGCTTTGCCATCATCGATGAAGCGGACAGCGTATTGATCGACGAAGCCAAAACTCCGCTGATCATCACCCAAACCAAGCCGAACGCAGAATCGCCCGAGACTTACGGCGACGCCTTGTATGTCGCCTCATCGCTGTTCATCAACGAAGACTTTGTCATGATTCCCAAAACCCGGGACATCGAACTGACACCGCACGGCGAAAACACCATCGCAGACTTAGTGGTCGGCTTAGGCCCCGTCTGGAAAAACAAACGCTGGCGGGAAGCGATGATCAAGCAGGCCTTGCTTGCCGAATATTGCTTCAAACGCAACAAACACTACATTGTGAAAGACAACAAGATCCAAATCATCGATGAGTTTACCGGCCGAGTCATGCCCGACCGAGCCTGGGAACAGGGCTTGCAACAAATGATAGAAGCCAAGGAGGGCTATCTGATCTCCGAACAACGCGAGCCATTGGCACGGATCAGTTATCAACGCTTTTTCAGCCGTTATCTGAAACTGGCGGGGACGTCGGGTACGGTGCGGGAAGTCGCTGCGGAAATGCACCGCGTTTACGGTATCCATACCGTGAAAGTGCCAACCCACCGCCCATCGACCAGATTGCTCCTCGCCGAACGGGTTTATGCCACAACGACGGCCAAACAACAGGCATTCTTGCAACGGGTCAGCAGCTTGCACCAGCAGGGCCGGCCGATCTTGGTTGGAACCGGCTCGGTGGCCGAATCGTTGGAAGTCAGCGCCTGGCTGAACCGGCTAGATCTGCCGCACCGGGTACTGAATGCCGAGCAAGATAAACACGAAGCGGAGATCGTCGCCCATGCCGGCCAGCTAAATGCCATCACCGTGGCAACCAATATGGCGGGGCGCGGCACCGACATTGGGCTGGGCCTGGGCGTGGCGGAACTGGGCGGGTTGCACGTGATCTCGCTTCACTGCAACGAATCCCGCCGGATCGACCGCCAACTTTACGGCCGTTGCGCGCGCCAGGGCGATCCAGGCAGCTGCGAAGCCATTCTGTCCCTTGAGGACCCCACCCTGCAGGAGTTTTATTCCTCTGCTATGCTCAGGGTCTTAGCGGGCTGGACCGCTACAGCCGAACCTTTGCCGCCTTTTTTGGGAAAAATGGTGTTACGCATACCCCAATTGGTCAAGGAACGGCAACAGCGCCTGGTCCGAAAACGATTAATGCATCAGGACAAACATTTGGCGCGCATCCTGGCATTCTCCGGCAAATTCGAATAACGGCCGTAGCCTGCTGCCGGCGTTTTTGCTAAAAAACGGCATCTGCAACCCAATCAGGCCAATCGCCACACTTTTTAAACGACATGAGTAGAATCAACCGGCTATTCTTAATCTGCGCAGTACCAGGGCTCCTTCTCAATCGTGCTGACGTCTCCGCCGCCAACCTGGATTGCATGGTCAAACCGGAAATGTATGTAGAGTTGAGCAGCCCGGTAGCCGGAATCGTAGAGACCTTGCTAGTCGATAAAGGCGACCGCGTCAGCCGAGGTCAGGCGGTCGTGCAATTGGAGGCCTCGGTGGAACGAGCAAAATTCAATCAGGCCAAGGCCGATGCCGAAACCAACAGCGATTTGCGCAACCAGAAAGTGAAATTGGATTACGCCACGCGGAATCGCACCCGTTATCGCAGCCTGTTCACCACCAATGTTATTTCACAAATCGAAAAAGATAAGGTCGAAACCGAAGTCGCGTTGGCGGAAATCGAACTGAAAAAAGCCACCGAGCGTAAAAATTCGGCGGCGCTGGCCTTGGAACTGGCCAAAGCTCAGCTTGAAGTGAAAACCATCAAAAGCCCAATCGACGGCGTGGTTATCGAACGCTATGCCATGCCGGGCGAATCGGTAAGCGATCGCGCCATCATGAAACTAGCCCAAGTGAATCCGTTGCGCGTCGAATTGATTGCCCCTACCGAATACTTCGGTTTGATTCAGCCTGGCCTGGAAGTGGAAGTGCGGCCTGAATTGCCGGCCAAGAAAGTCGTCAAAGCAACCGTTACCAAAGTCGACCCATTAATCGATCCGGCCAGCGGCAGTTTCACCGTGCGCATGACGCTACCCAATCCCGACGACGAACTGGTTGGCGGCGTCAACTGCATCGCCAGTTTCGGGTTCGAAGCCCCTAAGGTCGCAGCCAACCCGCCGCCGGCAACCACCGGCATGGCAGGGCATTTGCCGACCAAGCGCTGATTGTCGCTCTCCGCCAGATGCTGACACCGCGCGAGTCGGCTGTTCCTGGCGACAGCCGACACTCTCACTGAGCAACATCCAACACCGTTTGAGCTTCAGCGGCGGCCCGGAGGAGACTCCCGCAACTCAGCGAGAGCCCCAACCGCCGATTCCCAAGCCTGCAACCGAATCCGAAGCCATATCCGCAAGCGGAGCGCTAGCGTTTAAATTGCCCGACCAACTGGTTCAATTGTCCGGCCAGTTTCACCAGTTCGCCGATGGCGGCGTTGGTTTGCTCGGCATCGCGCGAGGTGCGCTCGGTCAGTTGGCCGATGTTGCCGACGCTCTGGCCGACATGCTGCGCCATCCGGCTTTGAATGTCGGCCGCTTCCGACATTTTCGAGTTCAGGTGGCGGATTTGGGTGACGCGCTCGGCGATGGTACTCAAACCCTGATCGGCGCTTTGTACCTGCTCGCGACGCTGCTCGGCACTGATTTTGGCCTTGCTCATCACGTTCACCGCATCTTTGGCCTCGTGCTGCAGTTGCTCGATGATTTTATGGATTTCCTCGGTAGCCTGATGCGAACGGGTGGCGAGGGTCCGCACTTCGTCGGCGACCACGGCAAAGCCCCTGCCCTGCTCGCCGGCGCGCGCCGCTTCGATCGCCGCATTCAAGGCCAGCAGATTGGTCTGCTCGGCCAAGCCTTTGATCACATCCAGCACCGCGCCGACGCCGTTGCTGCGTTGATCCAGCCGCTTGATGACCTCGCTGGCCCGTTCGATTTCGTTGACCAAACCGTAGATGCCGTCGATCGCGTTTTTGGTGGTTGCCGCCCCCTGCGCTGCGTGCTGGTCGGCTTCGACTGAAGCTTGCGCCGCACCATTGGCGCCGCTGCGGACTTCGCGCACCGAAGATTCCAACTCGTGGATCGCGCGCACCACCGATTCGGTCTCGCTCCGCTGCTGGCTGGCGGCCTGCGCGGTTTGACGGGCGACGTCGGCAATGCGATCGCTGGCCGTGGCCAATTGCTGGCTGACGGTCGAGACTTGTTCCAAGCTGTCGGCAAAATGCGCCAACATGGAATTGAACGATTCGCTGACCTGACCGATCTCGTCGCCCGATTCGACGACCAGGCGTTTACGCAAATCGGACTGACCGGCAATGGCATTCACGGCGTTGCGCATCGCCACCAACGGATTGACGACGATCTTGCGCATCAACACGTTCACCAGCAACAGGCCGGCGGCAAACATCGCCAGCGAAATCGCCGACGCAGTAACCAGATGGCTGTTGATTTGCGCATCCAGATTGGCGAGCGAATACGACACCCGGACCGCACCCAACACGGTACCTTCCGGCACCGCATGGCAGTTCAGACAATTGGTACCGCGAAAATCCGCGCTAGCCTTGATCGGTTCCAGCACCGTGATCAGCCGACCGGCATCGTTATTGCCGTAATCGGTAATGGCTTCTCCGGCCAATGCGCGCTGGTCCAGGCTATCGTTCGGGCGTTGCTCGGCTTTGCCGGGCCCGTAAGCATCGGTGATGGCCTTGCCTCGCAGCAGGCGGACTTCGGCGATGTCGGCACGGGCACGGGCCTTGTCGCGCAATACATCGCTCTGTGCCATGGCACCGGTCAACATCAAGGTATTCAGGCCGTCGAAATAACTGTTGGCGGTATCCTGCGCTCTGCCGGTCGCCAGACTGGCCACCATGTCTTTCTGCCGGTCGGCCATAAACAAGGTACTGACGAACATCAGCAACAGAAACACGCTGGCGATGCTGAGCAGGATTTTGGATTGGATCGTGGAATGGTTAGTCATGAAATATCGGCCGGCTGTTCTGAATTGAAGGGGACATCCAATTCCATTATCGGCGGCGGCTGGCAAAACTCAATACATTGTCCGAACCGGCAGCCTGTAATCTTGCACTGACAAGCATAGCCCAAGCCGCCGCCAAAAAGCGTGTCGCGCATGACATCTTTATTCGCATTCCGTTCGGCAAGCGGCTATGCTGCCGGCTGTCGAGATTTTGGATTTCCAGGAGCGTTACCGTGGACGATTTTTGGGGGTTTATCGCCGTCTTACTGCTGGCACTGCCTATTGCCCTGTTTGTGCTACTGGGCATGCTGCTGTCGCAGCAGCGGCAGGCGCGGGAGGAATTGAGTGTCGCGCTGGACAGCATCGAACGACGTTTGCGCGAGCAGCAACACTTGCTGGAACGGCTGAGCGCGCATCAGCCGCAACCGGTGTTAGCAGCCGTGCAAGCGCCCGCTGCAGTAGCCGAAACCGCGTCCGAATCGGCCGAGACCATTGCGCCGCCGCTGATTGCAATGGCCGATATGCCGGAACCGATTCCCGCCGCCACACCCACAGTCCAACCTGAGCCAGCCGCGGCCGATCCCTGGCAAACCGCAGACTGGCAAGCGGCCGAACCCAGCCGGTTCGAACTGGCCGCACAGAAAATCCTGAAACAAATCTGGAACTGGATCATCGTTGGCGAAGGCCACCGCCCGCAAGGCGCAGCGATGGAATACGCCGTGGCCAGCAACTGGCTGCTGCGGATCGGCGTGTTGATCCTGGTCACCGGTATCGGTTTCTTCTTGAAATATTCGATAGACAACGGCCTGATCGGCGAACAGGCGCGGGTCGCTTTGACCCTGTTGGCCGGGGTCGGCATGGTGGCCGGCGGCGTCAGACTGGTCGGCGGCCAATACCATTTGTTCGGCCAGGGCTTGCTGGGCGGCGGTATCGCCGTACTGTATTTCGGCGTGTTCGCCGCCTTCGCCTTCTACCACCTGCTGGGCGTGTATCCGACTTTCGCGTTGATGGTCCTGGTCACCGCCAGCGCGGCCTTTCTGGCGGTACGTTTGGATTCGATGCTGGTGGCAATCTTCGCCATCATCGGCGGCTATTGCACGCCGCTGCTGCTCTCGACCGGCCAGGTCAATTTCCCCGGCCTGTTCGGTTACATGCTGCTGCTTGGCGGCGGCATGCTGGCGATCAACTGGTACAAGCAATGGCACCTCCTGAATTTCCTGAGTTTCGCTTGCAACTACCTGCTGTTTTTCGGCGCGATGCAGAAATACCAAATCGAGCATTTCTGGCAGGTGTTACCGTTTCTGACCGGTTTTTTCGTGCTGTATTCGACCATGGTGTTCCTGTTTTGCCTGGTCAATCGCAGCAAATCGACCTTGCTGGATTTGATTGCGTTGCTAGTCAACGCCGCGATTTTCTTCGCCACCGCCTACCAACTGATAGACGAGGCTTACGGCCAAATCTGGACCGCGCTGCTCGCCGTCGCGTTGGCGGCGTTTTATGTCGGCCACGCTTATTACTGCCTGGCGCGAAAAATTGCCGACCGCGAATTGCTGGTCAGCTTCATCGGCCTGGCGGCGTTTTTCCTGAGCGTGACGCTGCCGCTGTTATTGTCGGCGCCGTGGCTGACCGCGAGTTGGTCGTTGCAAGCGCTGGCCATGGTATGGATGGCCGGCAAGGTCAACAGCGCCTTTCTGCGCCAAGCCGCGTATCTGCTGTATCTAATAGTGATCGGCCGCTTCTGTTTGGTCGACTTGCCGGGCCAGTACGCCGCAGCCAGCGACTACGGCGCCAGCCTGGGCGGGTTTTTGTTCGGCTTGTTGCAACGCCTGGCCAGTTTCGGCATTCCGATCGCGTCCCTGGCGGCCGCCTACCGCTTGATCGAGCAGCCGGCCGCCGCCTCGCCGTTGGCCTGCACCCCGGAAACCGACACGCCGCTGTGGATCAAGGATAACTGGCTGCTGCAGGCCATTGCCATCGCCGGCGCCGGTTTGCTGTTCGTGGCCTTGCAACTGGAGCTTTACCGCAGCTTCGCCTATCTGTACCCGCCGCTGCAACTGCCGATGCTGAGCCTGGTCTGGCTGGCGATGTGCTGGTTGCTGCTGCAGCGTTTTCTGGCCGGCTCCGGCGCCTGGTTGCTACCGGCGTTAAAGTGGTTTTTGGTTGGCGTTGCCGTCAAGTTGTTGTTGTTCGATTTGCCGTCCTGGGATCTGGCCTTGGGCGCCATCGGCGGCGGCGACGATTTATTCACGCTGCGTTATGCCGGCGACTACCGCTTCGAATCGGCATTGATGCGCCTGTTCGACTTCGCCGCGATCATCGCCTTCTTGCTGTTTGCGCTCAGCCGCTTGGCCGGCGCGGAGCGGGATGCCGGCAATTTCCGGCTCTGGCTGGGCGGCTCGGCGCTGGCCTTGCTGTTTACCTTCCTGAGTCTGGAGATCAACTCGATTTTGTATCAATATGTGCCGGGTTTGCGCTCCGGCGGCGTCACCATCTTATGGTCGATATTCGCGCTGGCGCTGGTGTTCAATGGCATCAAGCGGCGGATACCGGCTCTGCGTCTGGTCGGCCTGGGCCTGTTCGCGCTGGTGGCCTGGAAGGTGTTTTTCGTCGATTTGGCCCGGCTGGAGCAAATCTACCGGATCGTCGCCTTTATCGTACTGGGCATGCTGGCCCTGGGCGGCGCGTTTTTTTACATGCGTTACCAACAAACTTTTATCGGCAACGATACTGCAGAGAAATCGCCATGATCGCCAAACTCGTTATCTTGTTCTGTCTGACCCTGTCGGCCACCGCGGCCGAGCGGTCGCTACCGCAACGTTTCAGCCGCGCAGTGATCCATACAGAGCAAGCAGACCAGACCTTGTTGGCTGTAACGCTGGATAGTGCGGTTTACGCCGCCAGCGCCGCCGACTTCCGCGACCTGCGCCTGACCGACCAAAACGGTGTCGAAACGCCCTATTTATTGCAAAAAATTGCCGAACAAAAGGCTGTGGCCCGGCGCCTCCCCAGCACCGGCAAAATTGTCAGCCTGAACCGGACCGGCGAGAACGGCATCGAACTGATCGTGGCGCTGGACAAAACCGCCGCCGGTGCCGACGGCCTGAGCATCGTCACCGCGCAACGCGATTACGAATACGGCTTACACGTCTTCGGTTCCGCGGACGGCAAAACCTGGCAGCCGCTAGTCGATAACGGCCGGATTTTCGATTACTCGCGCTACGCCCAGATCGGCAACAACGACATCGAGCTGCCGGCCAACAACTACCGCCAATTCAAGCTGGTCGTGGCCCAGGCCAGCCAAACCCGCAGCAGCGGTTTGACCGAACTGACCCGAACCATGCAAAACGGCTCCGAGCAAGAACGTAGCGAAAGCATAGAACTTCGCAACGAGCCCTTACACATCGATCGCATCGAATTCTGGCAAAAACTTACGGAAACCTTGGCCGACGCAGCGCAACGCTTCGACTATCCCGTCGCCTTCAAAATCAGCCAGGACGTCGAGCTCAAGGCCAGTGTGATCGATATCGACAGCAAACGCCTACCCCTGATCGGATTCAGCGTGCAAAGCTTCAGCCCCAATTTCAACCGCCGCACCGAGGTACAGATCGACGAAAGCCATGGCCTGGAAGCCCGGACCCGAACCCTAGGTCTGGGGTATTTGCAAGCCCTGCACTTCCAAGGCTTCAATCGCGACCAAAACACGATCGAATTCGCCGAAACCCGCCGCGAGCATTACCGGATCCTGGTCTACAACGAGGATAACCCGCCGTTGCACATCAACTCGGTGGCCGGCATCGGCCACGGCTACCGCTTGTTGTTTCTGGCCCAGGCCGGCCACAACTACCAGCTCGGCTACGGCGTCGACAAAGCCGAAGCGCCGAATTACGACATCGCACCGATCCAGGAACTGTTGCGCCGCGGCTACCAAAGCAGCAGCGCAGAATTGGGCGAAGCAATCGCGCTAGCTCAGCCCGAACCGGAATTCGACTGGGCGGGATGGGTCAACAGCCGCTGGTTTCTGGGTCTGGCAATCGCATCGGTCGCGCTGGTACTGGCCTGGAGCTTGTTCAAAATCGGCAAACGCATCGGCGATTTCGAGTGAGGGTAGCCGGCCACCAGGCGGCAACACTTAGCCCGATGCCGCAAAAACGCTTTTTCGGCCATCCGGCCGGCCTGTTCGTGCTGTTTTTCACTGAAATGTGGGAGCGCTTTTCCTACTACGGCATGCGCGCGCTGTTGGTACTGTACATGACCGAACACCTGCTAAAGGCGGCGCAAAACGGCCGGCCGGTGTTTGGCTTGCCGCAATTGAAACGGGTTTTGCAAGCCGCTTTCGGTCCGCTCGGCGACCAAGCTTTGGCGTCGCAGATTTACGGTCTTTACACCGGCTTGGTCTACCTGACACCGTTGTTCGGCGGCATGCTTGCAGACCGGGTGCTGGGCCGGCGCCGCGCCGTGCTGTTGGGCGGCAGCCTGATGGCGGTCGGCCATTTTCTGATGGCCGGGGAAAGCTGGTTTCTGTTGGCCTTACTGTTTTTGATTGCCGGTAACGGCTGTTTCAAACCCAATATTTCCGCTCAGGTCGGCGACTTGTATCCGCCGGGCGATCCCCGCCGCGACAGCGCCTTCACGATTTTTTACATGGGCGTCAATCTGGGCGCGTTTTTCTCGCCGCTGATCTGCGGCACCCTGGGCCAACGCTACGGCTGGCATTACGGCTTCGCCGCCGCCGGCGTCGGCATGTTGCTGGGTTTGCTGGTTTACGGATTCGGCCGACGCTATTTGCCGGCGACAGAGCAGAGCCCGCCATCAACGCCCAGGACTACCGGCACGTTATCCGGCAAAGATTACCGGGCCATCGCAGCTCTCGGCGCCATCGCGCTACTGAACGTGATGTTCTGGGCGGTCTACGAACAGCAAGGCAATACCCTGCAACTATTCGCCGAACACGAGACCGATTGGCATTTGTTCGGCTGGGAAATGCCTTCCACCTGGTTTCAGTCCCTGAATCCGGCCTTCATTTTCATACTGGCGCCTTTGCTCGACAAGCTATCCCGTTGGCAGACCGCGCGCGGCCGCCAGCCGTCCAGCATCGGCAAAATGGCACTGGGCGCCGGCTTGTTGGGTGCATCGTTTTTCGTGCTGATTTATGCCACCAACGCTAGCGATCCGTCAGTCAAAATCAGTTTCTTGTGGCTGGCGTTATGTACCTTGATTTATACCTTGGGCGAGTTATACCTGTCGCCGGTCGGTTTATCGCTGGTCAGCAAAATCTCGCCGCCCGGACTGGTCGGTTTGTTGATGGGGATTTGGTTCCTGTCGTCCTTCTTCGGCAATTTACTTTCGGGTTATATCGGCAGCTTTTATCAGACCATGCCCAGACAAGCATTTTTTCTGCTGTTGGCCGGCCTGGGCATCGGCACCGGCTTGGCGATTTTGGCAATGAAACCGCTATTGCGTAAAGGCTTGGGATCGGTCTGATGCTTCGCTACTGCGGCCAGGGGACAGCCGGCGCAGGTTGGCCTGCCCCGACCGCAATCCCGGTTCCAGTCGCGGCAACGTGCCGTTATATTTCTACCCTACGCACTTTGAAGTACCGCGTTTTGCCTCTGTCGTAACAGGCATGCTCGGCGGGATGCCGATCAGGTCACTTTCCAGCACGGTTTTCTGCAAGCCAATAAGGCTTGAGGCTTCGCTTTGATGGGGCTAGGGATTTTATAGCGGTAGCGCACTTCGGCGCCTCACTGGCCGGGCGGCGGTTTTTTTAATACCACTGGGTAACGGTCGTCACCCCGTTTAAATCCACAAATAGGGTATTTCACACACCGCAAACCGAATGGTGTGTGAAATAACCCACTCTACTTAAGTCCTAGCCGATTTAGCGCACAGCAAATCACTGAGATTGTTTGTTTTTTTAGTTATGGCACAGACCTCGCTCAATTGGCACACCCAAGTTGTGCTGATTCCTAAGGGAGCTTGTTATGTCTGTCATCGATCCGTTTACCGCGAAGGAAATCCCAATCGTTCGTCGTCCTGTTGCCTCTGTAAAACGTTTAGACTGGCTGCAGAAAATCACCTTACGCAAGGTCTTGCTCAAACTGCATTTATACATCTCGCTATGGCTGGGTTTGTTTCTGGCCATTGCCGGCTTGACCGGCAGCATACTGGTTTACGGCGAAGAGATTGATCATTGGCTGAACAGCGACATCCTGGCCGTAGCAGCCGGATCATCCCGACAACCCTTGCAAAACATCCTGGCCACCGCCGATCAAGTCTCCCCCATCAAGCACCCAGCCCACCATATTCAACTTCCCAAACATCCCGATGAAGCCCTGATTGTGCGTTACCAAGTGCCCCACGCGGGCCCCGGACACAATCATCACTTCCACGAAGTCATGGTGAATCCCTACACCGGCCAAGCGCTGGGCCATCGCGACCGCAACGACTCACTGATTAACTTTATTTTGCGCCTGCACTACAAGTTATTGGTGGACCCGTTCGGCAAATGGCTGATGGGCATCACCGCCCTGCTGACCTTGGTTTTGACCATTACCGGCATTTACCTTTGGTGGCCCAAAACCGGCAAATGGCTGCAAGCACTGGTCATTAAACGCAATGCCAGCTTTACCCGCTTCAATTTTGATCTGCACAAAACCGTCGGGCTTTATACCGCCGTCGTCTTATTTGCCGTATCGCTTTCCGGCTTTTACTTCAATTTCCCGGACGTCTTCAAGCCGGCGGTCAATGTGTTTTCCAGTGTGCACGAAGTACCGCGTGCCGTTAAATCCAAAACCATCGGCAGCGAGGTGCTGGCCTACGAAACCATTTTGAGCAATGCACTACTGCGCTTTCCCAATCTGCAACTACAGCGCTTGTACCTGCCTGCCGACGCCAATGGCAGTTTCATGGTCAGCGGCAAACAAGCCAACGAAACCCGCAGTAAAGGCGCAACCATGCTTTGGCTGGATCAATACAGCGGCGAAGTACTGATGGTCCGCGACCCCAATCAATTTGCCGCTGGCGATGCGTTTATCAATATCCAGTTACCTCTTCATAACGGCGAAATCCTCGGTACGCCCGGCCAAGTGGCTGTGCTGATTGTTGGCTTTGCGCCACTGGCCTTATTGATTACCGGCATCATCCATTGGCTGAAAAAACGCGCATCCCGACGCGTGCATAACCAGCGACTCACCGCAAAAGCACCGTAAAAGCAGCTTACTGAAATGTCCAACAAATACTGGTTGCTTATCACCATACGTTTGTCGCTGCGGCACACGCTCGGGTATTCGCGAAGTCAGCCATCAACACCTAGGTCAAATTCCAAATAAACCCCACCCTTTACTGTTATGAACAACCCTATGCAATACCATCCACTGGCGGCTGCCATTAGTCTGGCATTATGCTGCCAGGTCAGTTTGGCCGAGTCGGAAACAAACGCTTCCAAAGATCAGCCCGTTGCAACATCGGAAGCGCCCAAAAAAGACCAAGCCACCGAGCTGAGTACCATGGTGGTTTCAGCAACCTTATCGGAAAAATCAATCGACGAAGTGCCAGGCACCTTGCACTTGATTGACGATAAACAAATCGCACTCCGCGATGTACGTCGTATCGGTGACATTGTGCGAGAAATGCCCGGCGTATACATGGCGATTGGCGCCACCAGTGCGTTACCGCCTGCCGCCAACCGCGCGGTACGCCAGTCCATCCGCGGCATTAGCGGCACGGCGCGCACCGTTGTCCTGCTCGACGACCAAAAAATGAACGATCCGAGTTTTGGCACCGTTAACTACGGCGCGATCTTTTCAGAGGATGTCGAACAAGTCGAATTGGTGCCCGGAGCCGGCTCAGCACTGTATGGCGGAAATGCGTTTGCAGGCACCATGCGCATCGTCACCAAAAAACCCACCAAACGCGAAGTATTGGTGAAAGGCACCTATCAGTTTGATGCCGCCGAGGGCATGACTGCCAGCGGCATCTACCGGGATGTGTTCGACAACGGCTTGTCCATCAGCTTGGGCCACCACCACGAGCTCAATGACGGCATTCGTGACATCTGGGGTTTTGCCAATCCGGGCGGAGGCGGCCCAATTACCAATGTCACAGGCGCCATCCCGACCACCACCGCGCAAGGACAAACCGCTTATTTAGTGGGCGATCATGGCCGCGCACCATGGGAATCGCACAACAGTCATATCAAAGCCTATTATGATTTTAATGACTACACGCGTCTTTCGGCGGGTCTCCATTACTTCTACTCCGACATTGGTTACAGCCAAGACCCGTTTAACAGCTATCTACGCGACGCCAACGGCAATCCGGTAATCAGCGGCAGAATTCGGCAGAATGGCACCTTATTGGGACAGGTAACGCCAAACGTCTTTCTGAACTCGCCATCGCATGAAGACGATTTGCGCAGCTTTTGGAAGTTTGAACACAATTTCAGTGCCGATACGGCATTAACGGTCAACTTCAACCACACCTCCCGGGACACCTGGTTTACTAACGTCCTCACCAGCTCCGGTTTAGGGGGTGGTCCGGGTACGTCAAACCACACCAGAAGCACGATGGTCAACGGTCGGGCGCAGTTGGTATTTCCATTGACCAAAAGTCAAATGATCACCACGGGGTTTGAAGTGGATCATGGTGAAATGGATCGTAAAGATTACGATCTGAGTCAATGGAACGACCGCTACAGCCGGACAGGTACTCGCCTGGTGGCCGACGCCTCAACCGACACCACTTCATTTTTTGCGCAAGACGAAATCCGTTTTACGGATCAATTTACCGCCTATTTGGGCACGCGAGTCGATTGGTGGCAAGCCACAGGGATCAGCAAAGATTACGCATTTAATACTTTCAAGCCCGAATCCACGCAGGAAAGTGTCGAAGTCAATCCCAAGCTGTCACTGATCTACAAAGATGCCTGGGAAGGGGCCACCTTACGCGCATCAGCAGGTAAATCGTTCCGCCCACCGACCTTGCAGGACCTGTATGTTGATTCACGCCGCGGCGTGGTCGCGACAGTCTTGTCCAATCCCAATCTGACGCCCGAAAGCAACTTATCGTGGGAAGTGGGTGTTGAGCAGAAAATCGCGGCAACCGACACCCAAATTAAAGCCACGTTTTTTGAAAACCATTTATCGGACTTAATTTCAAACAAATTAATCGAACGCCGCGCCAACTTTACCGGCTCGCAACGCATCAATGCCGCTGAAGCTATTACCCGAGGCGTGGAATTATCGCTCGACCAGAACCTGACCGATTGGCTGTCGCTGTTCAGCAATTACACCTGGACCCCTACCGCAACCACGCTGTCCAGTCCTGGCACCCCCGCCTCAGAAGGCAAACGCTTGCCCAATTCACCGGAACATTTATTGACCGTTGGCCTGGAAGCCAATTGGCATGAATGGTCCGGCAGCTTGATTGGCCGACATGTTTCCGAATCATTTGATACGGCTGAAAACATTGACGTGGTGCACGACGTGTACGGCGGTTTTCAGGCCTTCTGGTTAATGGATGCCAAAATCAAATATAGCCCCACTAAAAACGTCAGCGTCGGCTTCATGGCCAACAACTTAAGCAACGAGCAATATTTCCAATTTGCCCCCAATCCGGGGCGTAACTTTCTGGTGGAGCTCAGTTTTAATTATTGAAGACAAAAGCAGGCTGTTGACTTTTGTTCTCAACAGCTCCGGGGAGTCGCTATTTTTGCCGAAAGATTTTTTCGAGCTTCCCAGCAGGAAAAAATCGGCAAAAATTACGCGACCGCTTATGCCTTCGGCGCCCCGATTCGTCCGCGTCACCTCGTTCCGACCCAGCAAGGGGTCGAAACATCGGCTCTCGCATGACTTGACGCCGTGTCGCGATGCCTTGCAGGTTTTCTCCGCTTCGCTGCGAAAACCCGCCCGACGCTACGGCTATCGGGGACTAAAAATCTTCACTTCGCTGACGCTCCGTTTCCAAGATTTTCAGCGAAGGCCAAAAGCTGAACTGCAACGTCGCCATCCGATTTCAACAGATTGAGCTACCTGTGATCCATTTGACTGTCAGGTAGTTGGCGAGCAAAATGAAATCATTACTAGGTTAGTACTGGCTATGTGCTGTCAAGAATTGGTTTGGCACCAAATCCAGTTAAAGGGTTTGCACAGCGTACCTTTACGTAAATACTGAGGAAATAAAAGTTAGAGACTACGCGGCGAGTATCCTTTAGCCTTATGAAGTTAAAATAACGTCAAATGAGTAATGGAACAGTCACATTATGAACGAGCAAGTTGAAAGCCGAATCACCCATAATCCGCTGCAATGTGGTGGCAAACCTTGTATTCGCGGCATGCGGATACGGGTCAGTGACATCTTGCAGATGCTGGCAGAAGGCGTAAGTACCGAGAGCATTCTACTCGACTACCCGGACCTGGAACTCGCTGACATCCAAGCCTGCCTGCTGTACGCAGCCCGACGAGCCAACCTTGAACGACTGGTCGCATGATTTTTTGGGTTGACGCCCAACTACCGCCAAATCTGGCCGATTGGCTGCGCTGGACATTCAAAGTTGAAGCCTATGCCCTCCGAGATCTGGGATTGCGTGATGCCAACGATCTGGAGATTTTCGAACGCTCTCAGCAAGAGGGTATCGTTTTAATCAGTAAAGACAGTGATTTTGTCGAACTATTGCTGCGTCAGCAGCAACCACCACCGCAATTACTTTGGGTCACCTGCGGTAATACGACCAACCAACGGTTACAAGCATTGTTCAACGAAGTTTTTCCACAAGCCCTGCAATTATTGGCTGAAGGTCATGCAGTAGTGGAATTGGCCGATAAGTCGTGATGTTAAGTTTGTTTTATCAATACCCGTTATCGGCCAAAAACCGCCGGACGAAACAAACTTGCCAATGGCAACCGTCCAACCGATAGCAGGCGCAGGGTGTGGTGAGTTTACGAACCGCACCAATCGCGACTGATTTCTGAATGGCCGGTTTGTGTCATAAATTGCTCGTAAAACGCGGAGCTAAGCGGGCTCGGCCACGAAAGCCGAAAAAACAAAATTACATGAAAACCGCGCTCCGGTTGAGCGACAAGCGGGACTCTATTTACAACTTGATATAGCAGCTTTGATCAGCTCGTCTTTTGGGCCTGACAAATTAATGGGTTCAGAGGCGCATACTGCTACGGGATAGCACCCGCACATATGCCCTTTACCTAAATGCGAAACCCGATCGACAGTGATAAACGAAACGATCGCATCTACAATCGGAGCATCACTATCCTCCTTTGCTGCGTGGCGGCACTCGCATTTGCAACCGTTGCCGGATGGCGTAGGGCCACTTGCGACGTCATTTGGGCCGTTGCCTTGTGCGTTTTTCCAATACTCGCAGGCGATGAGTTGAGTGTTCGGAGCACAGCTTACAGTTACTGAATCTTTCCAATTACTAGTTTCGCGGTCGCTGGATTTATGAAAAAGCGATCCACAGTAGGCCTGTACTTGCGATGAAGGGGTAGGTGCGGGACCAGGCAATGGCACAGGTGCAGGCGATGGTTGCGGTGTTGGCTTAGGACTGATGTCGGGAACAGAGGTAAGAAACATTGCGCAGCCGAATGCCACAACGCCAAAGAACAACAGAACGAAAATGCACACTTTTACTCGCACAGATTCATAGCCAAAGAATCTGTAGGCCAGAACAGATAGGGCGACCGACAGAAGAGCCAAAATGCCAAGCGGACTTTGAGCAGCAGCAGAGATTGTTTGAGGCAGGAATTCCATGTTATCTATGTCACTCGCTCTTAAGGTCAATGTGTAATTCAGCGGGCAGTATAAAGCTCAGCTTTTTGACAATCTGCTGGAGTGAAGGGTTAGCGCCGTAGGCTGGGTTGAACAACGTGAAACCCAGCGATCATTCCCAGTTTTGTTCGATTAAGTCCGGCAGAGCAGCCCAATTTTCGGTGTAAACCCCTAATTTAATCCAGCGGTGGATGGAAGAATAACGCCAATCCACTGCTTTATCGACATAACCATGTTTCACCGGATTGTAATGAATATAATCCAAATGTCGCTGATAATCCGTTTCATCCCGGATTTGGTGCTCCCAATATCGCCGTTGCCATACCCCACGTTCGTTTTTCCGTAATCGACTGTCGGAAACGAATTCGTTCTTTTGAATCTGTCTGGAAAAGTGTGATTTAAGCAAGCGCCAACGCATCGGATAATCGTCGTCACCTTCGGGTAAGCGCCAAATGCAATGTAAATGTTCCGGCAGTACAGAAGTGGCTCCATTC
>NZ_PPPU01000057.1 GCF_006483455.1 Methylomonas koyamae | reverse complement strand
TTTTTTGGGGCCGGCTCTATGATCTTGGCCTCGCGAGGTTAAGGCGCCACAAATTGATATTCGATGCAGCGCTTTCTGCTGGTGACTACGCACAATTCGAGTTCACCTACTTCACATCATCCACACCATGCCCTATTCAATTGTCAGGTCTACTTTACCCTGATTACGACTTCAAAGGCGGCCGCCTGCAAGACCTCGGAAATTATCAGACACGGTTCGATTTGATTACTTTCTTTACCGCTCCGATCGAAGGCGGATGGGCTTTCGGATTTGGATGGCATGTTTCGAGCAATCAAACGTGTATTCCTTTCATTCAATCGCTCGCCACGAGAGTTGCGACGGGTGAAAAGGTCGAGGACGCATTACTGCGCTTCTCCGTATCGTGCTGCGAGAATCACGCCGTACGCATCTCTTGGTGGGAAGGCCTTGACGAGTCGTTAAGAACTAAAGTCATCGAAAGAATGTTCTTGATGATGCATCCCGAAATTCCTGTTCCTAATGACTATCTATCCGTAGGCTGCGAAGGAATCGCAAACTGGCAATATGAACACGTATACACCACGTTGCCAAAAGTGGAATAATCAGCCCGTAGGATGCGGTAAACAACGTGCACCGCATCGTTCGCGAACGGTGCGTTTCGTAAACTCACCACACCCTACACGACTAGACGACCTAAATTGTGCGCACAGAGCTTTAGCTCGCGAACGGTGCGGTTCGTAAACTCACCGCACCCTACACGACTAGACGACTAGACCACCTAAATTGTGCGCACAGAGCTGTAGGTCCGATTAGCAACGCGTAATCGGACGAATGCGGTTCAACCAACCACTCTCAATCTCTGCGACAACGCCACAACCTCAGCCTTTTTCAACGACTTACTCAGCAGCATATAAGTATCCCGGTCAAACGCCGGAACGCCAGCCTGCAACAACTCCGCGATTTCCGCCTCGTTTTTCGTGGTGCCCAAGTAACACCAACGGTCGATCACGTGCAGTTCCGCGCCTTCACGGACGCCAATTGCGCCCGGATACGGCCAGACGGCGAGTTTGAGTTTTTGCATGGCGATCAGCACCCGCGCCGCGTGGGCCAGCGGCGCTTCGCTGCCGACGCAAGCGCCGCGGCATTTTTTGATCTGGTAACCGAAGCACGGCCTACCAGCGGCGGTTTTCTCCAAGCCCAATACGCTCAAACACAGGCCGTGCTGTTCGGCGACGCCGCGCAAGGCTTTTTGGGCGTCGCGTTGGCTGTGGTACAGGCCGTAGAGATTGTCCTGGGCGCCGAAATCCAGCTCGCCAGCCCAGCTCAATACCGGCTTGAGTTGCTCGCCCTGTTGTTGTAACTGCCAGGCGCACAAGGCGTTTTTGCGACGCAGGCGCTGGTTGTGCACCGGGGTTTTGTCCTTGATCAAGCGGGCTTCCAGCAACAGCGCGCCCAATTCGCCGGCGGTTTCGATCCAGTCGATGCGGCGCAGTTGCTGGGCCAGGCTCATCTCCTTGCTGTTCTTGTGGTCGGCGCCGAAATGCGCCAGCACCCGATTGCGGATGTTGACGCTTTTGCCAATGTAAAGCGGCAGGTCGTTCTCGCCGTAAAACAGGTAGACGCCGGGGGCTTCCGGCAAATCGTGGATCAATAACGGGTCGATATTGGATGGCAGACTGGAGCGGCCGACCAGACGCTGCACCGCTGCATCGACGGTCTCTGCAGAAAATTGCTCGCAAGCCTGGGTCCAGAATTGATGAATCAATTGCGCATCGGCCAAGGCCCGGTGCCGGTCTTTGGCCTGCAAGCCGTGGCGTTCGATCAGGCTGTCCAGATTGTGGCGGTGGAAGTGCGGATACAAAGCCCGCGACAGTTTGACGGTGCACAGCACTTGCGGCCGAAAGCTCATGCCCACCCGGCTGAACTCGTTCTTCAAGAAGCCGTAATCGAAGCGGGCGTTGTGGGCGATAAACAAGCGCCCCTCCAGCAATTCCGCCACTTCGCCGGCTACTTGGGCAAAGCTGGGCATCTCGGCGACCATCTCATTGCTGATGCCGGTCATTTGTTCGATGAACAACGGAATCCGGGTTTGCGGATTGACCAACTGGTTCCATTCCCGCACCCCGTCGGCATCGACCAGGACAATGCCGATTTCGGTGATGCGGTCCTTGGTGGCGGTGGCGCCGGTGGTTTCCAGGTCGACGAAGGCCAGCGGCTGGTTAACGAGTTTCGGCATCGCACTCCGTCGCGGCTTGCGCCCAATCCAGCGGGCAACTGCAAAATACGTGGCGGTCGCCGTAAACGCTGTCGATGCGCCCGACCGGCGGCCAGTATTTGTCGTCGTGCTGGTGGCTGTCCGGGAAGAAGGCTTTCTGCCGGGAATACGGCAGCTTCCAATCCTCCAGCAACAGCCGGTGGGTATGCGGCGCGTTGTGCAACACGTTATTTTCCGGGTCGGCGCTGCCGGTTTCGATCTCGCGAATTTCAGCGCGGATCGCAATCATCGCCGCGCAGAAGCGGTCGATCTCGGTTTTGTTCTCGCTCTCGGTGGGTTCGATCATCAAGGTATCCGGCACCGGAAACGACACGGTCGGGGCATGAAAGCCGTAATCGATCAGCCGTTTGGCAATGTCCTCGACGGTGACATTGGCAGTTTTTTTAAAGGCATGACAATCGATGATGCATTCGTGCGCCACCCAGCCGTTGGCGTCGGTGTACAAAATCGGATAATGCGGCGCCAGCCGGCGGGCGATGTAATTGGCGTTCATGATCGCAGTCAAGGTGGCGCGGCGTAAGCCGGTGGCGCCCATCATCGCGATATAGGCCCAGGAAATGGTCAAAATGCTGGCCGAGCCCCACGGTGCCGCCGACACCGTACCCACCGTGCCGTGCTCGCCCTTGGCCGGATTGACGCCCTCCACCACCGGATGCTCCGGCAGATACGGCGCCAGATGCGCGCCGACGCCGATCGGGCCGACGCCGGGCCCGCCGCCGCCGTGCGGAATCGCAAAGGTTTTATGCAAATTCAAATGCGCGACGTCGGCGCCGATCTTGCCCGGCCGGCACAAACCGACCAAGGCATTGAAATTGGCGCCATCCATATACACCTGGCCGCCGTGTTGATGGACGATGTCGCAAATCTCGCGGAACGCCGCTTCGTAGACGCCGTGGGTGGATGGGTAGGTAATCATCAACGCCGCCAGCGTGTCGTGGTATTGCGCGGCCTTGGCGCGCAGATCGGCGACATCGACGTTGCCGTGATCATCGCAGGCCACGACCACGACCTGCAGCCCGGCCAAGGTGGCGCTGGCCGGATTGGTGCCGTGCGCCGAAGCCGGAATCAGGCAGATATTGCGCTGGCCTTGACCGTTGACCTGGTGGTATTTGCGGATTACCAGCAAGCCGGTGTATTCGCCTTGCGAGCCGGCATTGGGCTGCAACGAGAAGGCATCGAAGCCGGTCAAGTCGCAGAGCATGTCTTCCAGCTCCGCGAATAATTGCTGATAGCCCTGGGTTTGGTGCAACGGTGCGAACGGATGCATCGCCGCAAATTCGTAAAACGAGATCGCCTGCATTTCGGTGGCAGCGTTCAGTTTCATCGTGCACGAGCCCAGCGGAATCATCGCCCGATCCAGGGCAATGTCGCGCCGCGCCAGCCGGCGCATGTAGCGCATCATCTCGGTTTCCGAGTGGTACAAACTAAACACCGGATGGCTCAGAATCGCATCGTCGCGCAACAACGAGGTGGGAACGCATTCTGCCAGGCCGGCATCCAGCGCGGCAATGTCGGGCAATTCGCTGATCGGCGTTGCAAAGATTTGCCAGAGGGCGCGGATGTGGTCGCGGGTGGTGGCTTCGTCCAAGGCAATACCCAAAGTATCCGGATCGATCACGCGCAGATTGATGCCCGCCGCTTCGGCCTGAGCGGCAAAGCGCCGCGCCCGGTTGGGCACACGAATTCTGATCGTGTCGAAATAGCATTGGCTCAACACCTGGTAGCCGCTGCGCGCCAAGCCGGCGGCCAGAATCTGGGCGTAACGATGCACCCGGCCGGCGATCAGGCGCAAGCCGTCGGCGCCGTGGTAGACCGCGTAAAAACTGGCGATTACCGCCAGCAACACCTGCGAGGTGCAGATATTGCTGGTGGCCTTGTCGCGGCGGATGTGCTGCTCGCGGGTCTGCAAGGCCATCCGCAATGCGACCTGGCCGTGGCTGTCCTTGGAGACGCCGATCAAGCGGCCCGGCATCGAGCGTTTGAAGTCGTCGCGGGTGGCAAAGAACGCCGCATGCGGGCCGCCGTAACCCATCGGCACGCCGAAGCGCTGAGCACTGCCGACCACGATGTCGGCGCCGAATCTGGCCGGCGGCGTCAACAGCACCAAAGCCAGTAAATCGGCGGCGACGGTGACCAGCGCCGATTTGGCGTGGGCCAACGCGGTAATTTCGGTCAAATCGTGGATTTCGCCGCCGCTGTTGGGATATTGCAGAATCAACGCGAAAAACTCGTACTGCTCCAGCCCGTTAAATGGGTCGGTGACCACCACCTCGTAACCGAGCGAGCCGGCCCGGGTTTTGACCACGGCGATGGTTTGCGGATGACAGTTCTGGTCGATCACCACCGTGTTGGCTTGGCTTTTCGCCAGACGGCGCGCCATCGTCATCGCTTCGGCGGCGGCTGTGGCTTCGTCGAGCAACGAGGCGTTGGCGATCTCCATGCCGGTCAAATCGATGATCATTTGCTGGAAGTTCAACAGCGCTTCCAGCCGGCCTTGGCCGACTTCCGCCTGATACGGCGTGTAAGCGGTATACCAGCCGGGATTTTCCAGCACGTTACGCTTGATCACCGCCGGCATGATCGTGTCCGAGTAACCCATGCCGATCATCGACACCATGACTTTATTGCGTTCGCGCATGGCGCGCAGGTATTTGATCACTGCCCGCTCGCTGATCGAACCGGTCAGTTTCAACGGTTCCTGGTTCAAAATGTCGGGCGGTAGCACCCGGTCGACGATTTGCTCCAGGTCGTCCAGGCCCAATTCGGCCAGCATGGCCCGAGTTTGCTCGGCACTAGGGCCGATATGGCGTTGAATGAAGTTACCGCGCATTTCCAGTTGATCGAGGCGGAGACGATGGCTCATGGGTTTATCTCCCAGGTTTGTGGTACCGATGCGGCACGAAAGGTAGCCGGCAGACTGTCAAATCGATTGCCGAGTTCCGCACCAGGGCTTTGAGGCGGGTGCCGGTTGTGGCGACGCGTTGATCGACCAAGGCCATCGTAATCGGCCGGTTCAAACTCGGCGAAAAACTGCCGCTGGTGACGATGCCGACTTCTCGATCTTCGCTATGCAGCAAGACAGCGCCGTCGCGAACCGGAATTTTCCCGTCCACCAGCAAGCCGACTCGGCGCCGGCCGACCGCGTTTTGCCGCTGCGCCAGAATGGTTTCGGCGCCGGGAAAATCGGTGTGGCCTTTTTTAAAAATCCAGCCCAGGCCGGCCTCGATCGGTGTGATGGTTTCGTTCAATTCATGACCGTACAGGCAAAGCCCGGCCTCCAAACGCAAGGTATCGCGCGCGCCCAAACCAATCGGCTCGACGCCATCCTCGGCCAGCAACACTTTGGCGACTCGTTCGGCCTCCGCAGCCGGCAACGAGATTTCGAAGCCGTCCTCGCCGGTGTAGCCGCTGCGGCTGACCGTACAGGCCACGCCGGCGATGGCAGTGGCGCAGACTTGCATGAACTGCAGCGCCGCGGCATCAGGCGAAAATTTTGCCAGCACCGCAGCCGCTTCCGGGCCTTGCAAGGCCAACAAGGCCTGGTCAGCCAATTCCCGAAACTCGACTTTACCGGCCAATTTTTCCCGCAGATAGGCAAAATCCTTGTCCTTGCAACCGGCATTGACGATGAGGCCGACGCCGTCCGCCAGCCGAGTAACGATAATGTCGTCGATGACGCCGCCGTGGTCGTTGGTCAGTACCGAATATTTTTGGCTGTTAACCGGCAAATCGAGGATGCCGCCCGGCGTCAGCTTTTCGATGGCCTCCGCTGCCGCATCGCCAAGCGCCAGGCATTGGCCCATGTGCGAAATATCGAAAAAGCCGACGCGGCTACGGCAATGCAGGTGTTCGTGGATGATGCCGCGCGGGTATTGCACCGGCATTTGGTAACCGGCAAAGGCGGTCATTTTGGCGCCCAGTTGCTGATGGAGGGCGGCAAGCGGGGTTGGTTTCAAGTCTGACATGGCGGGCCGGCTGTTGCTGGTTGCGAGAGCGTCAGTCTACCAGCGTATCGGGAAACACCGCGGTCCGCCGGTGTAGCTGGCCTAGGGTGCGGATTCGCCGTTTGCCGCTGCGGGCGGCTGTGCCGGGGCGGCGCTGTGCTGTAAATCGGCACCGCAATCGGGACAATAGCGCTGCTCCTCACCAACCAAGGCACCGCAAGCATAGCAGTGGACGCTTGGCTGCAATGAGCTGCCGCACTCCCCGCAATACTTGGCCTTGGCGGATACCGCCGCGCGACATTGCCGGCAGCGGCGCTTGTCGGCGGCGGCCAGCCACGGCCGGAGCCTGGCCCAATCGCTCAGTGCCAGAACCAGTCGGTCGGCTTGGCGATACGCGCGCAATACCAGCCAGACGCTGACGCCGACGATTAACGTCAATACGCTACCGTAATAAATCGTTTTGCCGGTGGCATTGACGAAGGGCGCCAGCACCTCCCAAAACAGGCTTTGCGCGGCAACCAGTATCGCCAACGCGCATAGCGGTTCGGCAATGTCCTTGGCAAACACCAGCACGCCGCCGCGGTCCGGCACCGTTTGCAGCGCCAGACTGGCGCAAAAGTAAAACAGCACCAGAGCCGCCAGTTTCGCTGCGAACCAGACAATCTGCCCGGCCTTGAAATGCCAGAACAATTCCAGCTGGTCCATCATCGGTACCAGCGATACCGCCTTGCCGATGGCCAATATCGTCAACAGCGTTACCAGCAGTTGGGCGGCGCGCAGAGCGGCACTGTTTGCGGACATGTTGCCTCCTTCGACGGGATATTCAATCTGATGCACGAAATCTTCGATCGGCTGGGCGGAGCGCCGTATCCGGCAACCGGATAACGTCCGAACGCAAGCTCTTGGCTAGCGTAGCATAGAACAGGCGCCGGCGGGATTGGCGGCAGCGCCTGACTTTCGGAACTGAAAATCAAGGCTTGGCGAGATACTCGAAAAACTCCTGCATCCACTCCGCTCCGCGTTTTTTCGGAAACTGGTTGGGGTGAGTCTTGACCCATTGCAGGGCGTAGATCATCGGCACCGAATCCGGCTGAGTGATGTGCTTGGTTTTCCAGAGCTTGCGCACCAGCCGCGAGACCTGAAACTTCAATTCGATGTGTTTGACCGTATCCGGAGACGGCTCCCGGCAATGCTCGGCCGGCGACGTGACCAGGTATTCGCGGCAGGCCAGCGGCCGGTCCGGGTGAATCGAGCAACTCTCGGCCTCCAGAAACGGGCAGGCGATGTTCTGGCGGAAATACTCCAGCGCGTGGCTCTGCACCGCGTCGTGAGTCGTGCCCTGCTCCAGTTGCTGCTGCAAGCGCTCCAGCCAGCCGACCCGGTCCAACTGCGCACAACCGTCGGCAAAACGTTGTTTGACCTCGCTGCGCCTGGGCTCCGGCAAGCGTTCGACCAAGGCGGCGATGTGGTAAGCCTCGAATTCGGCCAGCGGCACCACCTGCCGGCAACAGGCGCCGCAACCGGCCTGGCAGGAAATGGCCTGGTCGGTGCCGACGAAGGCCGCGACCGCCGTATCGACGAATTGGTTATCGATCTGCTGCAATGCCGGCAGCACGCCGAGCGGCGTCACCTTTTCCGCGGGGACCGCGAATTGCAACGCCACCGGCTGGCCGTAGAGCGTCAAATTGACTTGGGCGGATACATTCTTGGCCATGTTTTCAAACTCGTTTGCTGAATTAAGCGGCCGGGCAGCCGCCGGCCAATTTTAGCGCCTTCGGCCGGCCGGAGTGGTTTTGTTTCAATGCGAAAAGCAAGCCCGCCGGGCGCTCGCGGCCTTGCAAACCAACGGCAGCCACCACTGCCAGAAAAATCCCTTTCCCATTGCGGGAAATTAATGTTAAAAGTTTGCACTCAACCATCCACGAGGAAATGCCTGTGATCTCAGCCGTAATTTACATCCTGACCGTCAGTTTCGCCGCCTACGCCATTTACAAAGTGCAGGCCAAATAGGCCTTAGCCCGGCAGATGTCCAACGCCGCCCTCACTCCGCACCCGGCTGGAATGCCGCGCACGTACTGGGTCAAGGAAAGCGCGTTCGGCATCTGGTTTCTGAATACCTACACCTGGCGGCAGCGGGTACTACGCATCGCACTGAACGATCTGACCAGGTTGTTGCCGTCTCCCCCGCTCCGGCCGGCGATTCTGGATATCGGCTGCGGCCGCGGCAATTCGTTTGCGCTATTGGAGCAGCAGTTCCAACCCAAACATATCGCCGGCATCGAAATCGACCCGGCATTGCTGGCGGACGCGGCTCGCGCCGGACGCAAATGTGTCTGCCCGGTCGACGTCGCGTTGGGCAATGCCGAACAGTTGCCGTATCCGGACGCCAGTTTCGACCTGCTGTTCTGCCACCAAAGCTTTCACCACATCGTGCATCACCGGCGCGCGATGCAGGAATTCCACCGGGTCTTGAAACCGGGCGGCCTGCTGCTGTTCGCCGAATCCTGCAAGCGCTTCATCCATTCCCTGCCGATCCGGCTGCTGTTCCGGCATCCGATGCAGGTGCAAAAAACCGCCGACGAATACATCGCCTTGATCCGCGACAGCGGCTTCAAACTGGACGATAGCGCCATCTCCAAACCCTATTTGTGGTGGAGCCGGCCGGATATCGGCGCGCTGGAATGGTTCGGCTTTTCCCTGCCGCAGCAGCCGGAACCGACCTTGGTCAATCTAGTCGCCGTCAAATAAGGTGGCGGTATTGCAAGCCCTCCGCCGCGGCCTGCCGTCCGTTTTTACCCTGATATTGGCCGCAGCATGCGCACCGGTGCCGCCGGCAGCGGATACCGCCGCGCCAACCCTGGCGCCGCCGTTGGGCCCGGCCCGACACATCCTGCAACTGGTGACAGCGACCTGGCCGGGCGGCAGCGACAGCCTGCTCTGCGCACTGGAATTGACTGCCGAACGCATCGCAATGGCCGGCACCAGCAAAGACGGTCTGAGTTTGTTCAATTTGAGCTACGACGGCAAAAACTTGGCATTGGATAAAAATCCGTTGCTGCCGGATGCGATCGACCCGCGGGCCATCGTCGCCGATATGCAATTGATCTATTGGCCTGTCGCGCAGTTGCAAGACCGGCTAGTGCCCGGCTGGCATCTGCAAACCGGCGCCAACCGCCGCGAACTGTTCCAAGGCGCGGAAAAAATCGCCGAAATCGTTTATCTGTCCAATGAAGCCGATTGGCCGCGGCACGCGGAATTGGCTAACCTGCGCTACCGCTATCGCTTGACCATCGATACCCTGAGCTATGAACTGCTACCTGAATGACTTAGGCATCCTCTGCGCATTGGGCAGCGGCCAACAGGAGGTTCTTGACGGCTTGTGGCGCGGCGACCGCAGCGGGCTGCAACCGAGCGACACATTCAGTCCGGGCCGCAGCCAGTACCTGGGCGCAGTCACAACACCGCTACCCGAAATACCGGACACACTGGCCGTGTACGCCTGCCGCAACAACCAACTGCTGTTGGCCGCGGCAGAACAGATTCGCCCCGGCATCGAAGCAATGCGCGAACGCTTCGGCCCGGAGCGGATCGGCATCGCCCTCGGCACCAGCACCTCCGGGGTCCGCAATACCGAACTGGCTCTGGCTTACCAAGCCGAGCATGAACGGCTGCCGCCCGCTTACCACTACAAGCAACAGCAGATGGGGGCCGGCGCCGATTTTCTGGCCGAATATCTGCAAATCCGCGGACCGGCCTACACCCTGTCCAGTGCCTGCGCCTCCAGCGGCAAGGCCTTTGCCTCGGCGCAACGGCTGCTGGCGATGGACCTGTGCGACGCGGTCATAGTCGGCGGCGCCGACAGCCTGTGCGGCTTGACCGTCAACGGCTTCGCCGCGCTGGAATCGGTCGGCGCCGGCTTGTGCAAACCCTTCGGCCGCCGCCGCGACGGCATCAATATCGGCGAAGCCGCCGCGCTGTTCCTCCTGAGCAAACAGCCGGGGCCGGTCTGTTTGCGCGGGGTAGCCGCGACCAGCGATGCCTACCACTTCTCGGCCCCCGATCCGGACGGCCCCTCCGTGCAAACCGCGATGCGGGCCGCGTTGGACCAGGCCGGCCTGACACCGTCACAAGTCGATTATCTGAATATGCACGGCACCGCGACGCTGTTGAACGACGCCATGGAAAGCAAGGCCGTACATGCCGTGTTCGGCCCCGACACGCCGGTCAGTTCCAGCAAAGGCATGAGCGGCCACACCCTGGGCGCGGCGGCGGCGCTGGAACTGGGCTTTTGCTGGTTGTTACTGCAAAGCAACGATGCTCAGGGCCGCCTGATCGCCAACATCAACGGCGACGATATCGACCCAGACCTGCCGCCGTTGAATTGGGTGGCGCCGGGCCAGAGCCTGGGCCGGCCGTTAAAAGTCTGCCAAAGCAACTCCTTCGCCTTCGGCGGCAGCAACGTTTCGATCGTGATAGCGCAGGCATGACAGCCGTGACCGATTGGGACATCGCCGAGTTGTTGCCGCATACCGGCGACATGGTATTGCTGGACCGGGTAGTCAGTTTTGAAGAGGACCGGCTCAGCGCGGTGCTGACCGTGCGCGGCGACGGCCTGCTGTTCGGCGACGAACGCGCGGTACCGGCCTGGGCGGCACTGGAATACATGGCGCAAGCCATCGGCGCCTATGTCGGCCTGCAAGCCAAACAGGCCGGCCAGCCGATCCGTCTCGGCTTTCTGCTCGGCAGCCGTCTGCTGCAAAGCAATGTCGGCAGCTTGCCGGTCGGCTGCGAACTGGCCGTGACGGTCGAAAAAATCGTGCAGGACGAGCAATTAGGCGTTTTCGATTGCCGGGTTAGCGGCGACAATATCGAAATCAGCGCCAAGCTGAATGTCTACCAACCTCGATCCGACCAATCCTTACCCGATGAATAACACTGTTCTCGTCACCGGCTCCAGCCGCGGTATCGGCAAAGCCATCGCACTTTACCTGGCCGGACGCGGCTACGACCTGGTCTTGCATTGCCGCAGCCGGCGGGCCGAAGCCGAAGCTGCCGCCGCTGAAATTTCGCAGATGGGCCGCCAAGCGCGCATCCTGCAATTCGATATCGGCAACCGCAGCCAATGCGCCGAAGTGTTAAGCGCCGACGTCGAAGCCCACGGCGCCTACTACGGCGTGGTCTGCAACGCCGGCATCAGTGCCGATAATGCCTTTCCGGCCTTGACCGGCGAAGACTGGGACAGCGTGATCCGCACCAATCTGGACGGCTTTTACAACGTGTTGCAGCCACTGGTGATGCCGATGGTCAGGCGGCGAAAACCGGGGCGGATCGTGACCCTGTCGTCGGTTTCCGGTTTGATCGGCAACCGCGGCCAGGTCAATTACAGCGCGGCCAAAGCCGGCATCATCGGCGCGACCAAAGCCCTGGCGCTGGAACTGGCCAAGCGCGAAATCACGGTGAATTGCGTGGCGCCGGGCTTGATCGACACCGACATGACCGAAGCCTTGCCGCTGGACGAAATCAAACAAATGATCCCGGCGCGCCGGGTCGGCCGCCCGGAAGAAGTGGCCGCGGCGGTGGCATTTCTGCTGTCGACAGACGCCGGCTACATCACCCGCCAGGTGATTGCGGTGAACGGAGGCCTGTGTTGAAGCGAGTAGTGGTTACCGGCATGGCCGGTTTGTCGCCTATCGGCAACGACTGGCCGACGATTGCCCAACATTTGCAAAGCGGCCGTACCGGCATTCGCGCCCTCGAGGAATGGGACCAATACCGGGGCCTGAATACCCGGTTGGCGGCGCCGGTGGCTTTCGGACGACCGGCCCACTACAGCCGCAAACAAACCCGCAGCATGGGCCGGGTAGCGCTGCTCGCCACTTACGCCACCGAGCTGGCTCTGATCGACGCCGGCTTGCTAGATCACCCCTGTCTGGGCAGCGGCAATACCGGCATCGCTTACGGCAGCTGCGCCGGCAGTTTCGAGGCGATCGCCGATTTCGGCAACATGCTGCTCAACCACGCCACCGACGGTCTCAACGCCACCTCGTACATCCGGATGATGGCACATACCGCGCCGGTCAATATCGGCCTGTTTTTCGGCATCAACGGCCGGGTGTATACCACCTCCAGCGCCTGTACCTCGGGCAGCCAGGGCATCGGTTACGCCTACGAAGCGATCAAATACGGCAAGCAGCAGGTCATGGTGGCCGGCGGCGCCGACGAATTGTCGGCCTCGGAAGCGGCGGTGTTCGACACCCTGTTCGCCACCAGTCTGCGCAATGCCGAACCGGACCAATCGCCGCGGCCGTTCGACCGCGACCGCGACGGTCTGGTGATCGGCGAAGGCGCCGGCACGCTGGTACTGGAGGAACTGGAGCATGCCCAGGCCCGCGGCGCGCATATCTACGCCGAAGTCGCCGGTTTCGGCACCAACTCCGACGGCCTGCACGTGACTCAGCCGGACGCAGCCAGCATGCAAACCACGATGCGGCTGGCTCTGCAGGATGCCGGCTTGCCGGCGTCGGCCATCGGCTATATCAGCGCCCACGGCACCGCCACCGAACATGGCGATATCGCCGAAAGCCGCGCCACCTTCGCGGTGTTCGGCGGCAACACCCCGATCAGCGCATTGAAAAGCTACACCGGCCACACTTTGGGCGCTTGCGGCGCGCTGGAGGCCTGGGCCGCGATCATGATGATGAACGCGGGTTGGTTTCACCCGACCGCGAATCTGGAGCAGGTCGATCCGGCCTGCGCCGATCTGGACTATATTCGCGACCAAAGCCGGCTGGTGGACACCGAGTACGTGATCAGCAATAACTTCGCCTTCGGCGGCATCAATACGGCGCTGATTTTTAAACGTTTTTAATCGATCAAGTCGCGCGAATGGGACATTAGCGACATTAAATTTGGCGATAAGCGCTTTGGGGGTGTCTTTACAGTTAAGAACAGTCTTGGCGTATATTTGTCGTCAGCGGGTTTCCGGCCAACTACCAAAAACAAAATCCGCCCGTTACAAATAGAACTATTCCGAAAATAAACCGTAACGTTTTATTCAACCCAGGAGACAACCATGCTGAACAAGATCGTACTCGCGCTGTTTTTGAGCCTGTTGGTGGGCTGCACCACGACCGGCCATTTCAAGGTACCGGAAGGCTCGCAATTGTATCTGTACAAGCGGCCGCAACCGGTGGACATTAAAGCCAACGGCGAAGTCACCACCCGGCCGTTCTTCTGGACCGCAGCCGGCATGCCGCCGGGCGGTGGTATTCCTTACCGGCTGGAGAAAGACGGCAAAGTGGTGAAAGAAGGCAAGCTCCGCGCCAAATTCCGGGTGGTTTCCATTTTCTGGCCGCCGTTCTCGTTGATTTACTGGCCGATGGGTCTGAATCCGAACATCACCTACGACTTGATTAACGACAAACAGGAATAATCCGCACCGCTTCGGTTCCGGCCCGGCCGCCGGCCGCGAACCGAAGCCCGCCGGCCCGTTGCGCCGGCATTGCCTGTAGCGCCTGGTTAAGGCGGCAGCGGCGAATAGGCATAATGGCTTTTCCCGTTAGCCGGAATGCTGTTAAATTAAACGGCATACGATGGCGCCGAACCCGTCCGGCCGTCAAACCACCACTCCGGCAATTTACGATTCAACAGATGCTTACCCAACCACAAGCCGACAAACTGGCCGACGCCTGGCTCCAGGCCTGGAATAGCCGCGATCTGGCGCGGATCATGGAGCACTACGCCGACGCGATCGAGTTTCGCAGCCCGTTCATCGTCAAACTCATGGATATCGCGGACGGCAGCCTGCACGGTAAACCGGCTTTGGCAGCCTATTTTGCCCAGGGTCTGGCCAAATTCCCCGAATTGCATTTCACGCTATTGCAGGTCTTGCCTGGCGTCGGTAGCGTCACCTTGTTGTACCGCAGCGTGAACGACCTGCTGGCGGCGGAAACGATGGAAATCGACGCCGCCGGTAAAATTTGCCGGGTCATGGCGCATTATTGCGACCCGGCGGCCGCGACCCGCGGCACATTATTGGAATCTTGATACACGGGAGCTTATCGATATGAGTCTGAGTCTGGTCATCGGCAATAAAAATTACTCGTCCTGGTCGTTCCGGCCCTGGTTTTATTTGAAACACCACGGCATCGAGTTCGAAGAGATCCGGATTCCGCTGTACCAGGAAGAATCCAAAGCCAAAATCCTGCAATACTCGCCGTCCGGCAAAGTCCCGGTATTGCTGGACGGCGAACTGCGGGTTTGGGATTCGTTGGCGATTCTGGAGTATCTGGCCGAACGCTTCCCGCAAACTCAGGGCTGGCCGGACGATTTTGCCGAACGGGCGTTGGCGCGCTCGCTGGCGGCGGAAATGCATTCCGGTTTCACCGCATTGCGCACCTATTGCGGCATGAATTGCCGGCGCACGCCGGCCGCGAAGCATTTGCCGGAAGGGGTGCAGCCGGATATCGACCGCATCGGCGAAATCTGGCAACAATGCCGACGCCGGCACGGCAAAAACGGCGCCTGGCTGTTCGGCCGTTTCGGCATCGTCGACGCGATGTACGCACCGGTGGCGTTCCGCTTCCACACCTACCAGTTGGTCACCAACCCGGACGCCGAAGCCTATGTGCAAACCGTGTTGCACAGCCCGGAAGCGCAAGCCTGGATCGAAGCCGGCAAACAGGAAAGCGAAGTCATCAGCGCGTTCGAGTAAAGCACCATTGGGAACTGCGCCGTTTTATCGGTGACCGGATACCGAATTTCGGTGGTTTATTCTGCCGAAAGATATTCGGCGGTTGGGGTGAGATGGTGAGTGATCGGTAGCGGCCATAGGAGGCAACCGACAGGGGTGAACCAATTGCCGACAGTAGGATGGGTAGAGCGAAGCGAAACCCATCAAACGAAACGCCGATAGATGAGATATGACAGAATATCGTCGACATCGCCTCAAAGGCGGTTGTTATTTTTTCACAGTCAATTTGGCTGAACGAAATCGGACTTTGCTAACCGATAAGATTGAACTGCTTCGCGAGTCTTTTCGTAACGTAAAAGATCAACACCCGTTTAATATCGACGCGATTGTTGTTTTACCGGAGCATCTCCATACCATTTGGACTTTGCCGGAGGGTGACGATGATTTTAGTTGTCGCTGGCGGCTCATTAAGACCCACTTCACTAAACAGGTCGAAAAAGGCGAGCGAATCTCCAAAAGCCGCGAAAGCAAACAGGAACGCGGTATCTGGCAAAGACGGTTTTGGGAGCATCGAATCAGAAACCAGGACGACTTCGTCAAACATGTCGACTATATTCATTACAATCCAGTAAAACACGGTTATGTCCGTTGTGTTGCCGATTGGAGATATTCTTCATTTCATGATTTCGTCAAACGCGGCATTCTCCCGGCAAATTGGGCGGGCGGCATATATCCTAAATTGGATTTGGGGTAATCGATGGTGTTTTGATGGGTTTCGGCTAACGCCTCTACCCATCCTACGAGCTCCTCCTTCCGTTTGTCGGATAGCCTTAGTCTATCCATCTAGCACCAGCCGCTAGGAGAGAGGAATCCATCCCATTACCCTACCCCCTTTGGCAGGCAGCAAGGAATCTGCCTGTAGCGATGGCCGTGCCAGGATTCATCGCCGAAATAATTTTGACAGCGCTTGAAAAATCAGTTGAGATTATATCGAATTAGGCCACCAACCTATTCTCTAGGCGTGCTCATTATTCATGACAATAGTTTGAAAAGTTGTGAAAAAGTGTTTTTATCTAAATCTTCCTAATTACTTGTGGAGCTGAAAATCCTATGTTAACTACGATGCTGAAATCCATTTTAGTGGGCGGTTTGACGATGATTGCTTTGCCGTTACAGGCAAGTATTCTTACATGGAATATCAATGGTACAGGTTTAACAGAAGGCACGGTCAAAGGCAGTTTTCAATACAATACTGAAACAACCGCCCTTTTTGATGTTGCCTTAATTTCAAGTGGATTTGGATCTGCTTATGATATTTCTGTTTCTAATGTTAACCCTAGTTTTGAGTCATTAAATACAGGCGGGATAAATATTTTTATGGTTAATATTCCAGGAGAAGTAGTAGGTGGCGGCGGACATGTTCCAAATGCACAAACTTTCTCATTTTGGTTTCAAGGTGATTTAAGTTCTCCAGGTCCGATACCGCTATTCAAATTCAACAGTACCATATTTGCTTTTCCAGCCGGTGGTTCTTCGGTTCCTTTTACCGGAACATTGACCCAAGGCTCGCCTCTTGTAACACCTATACCTTCAGCGCTTATAATGTTTATTTCTGGGATTTTTGCTTTTTGCAGAAATTGGCGGTTTAAGTTTTACGGCCGTAAGGCGGATAGACGATTGGCGTAAGGTGGATTCGCGAAGCAAGACGGTAAGGCGTAATAACCAACGGGCATTGCGCCGTATTTTCAAACAGCCCGCGTAGGGCAATGGGATGGACTCCTCCCTCCTAGCGGCCTCGGGTGCCAGAGGGATAGACTAAAGCTATCCGACAAGCGGAAGGAGGAGTCCGAGATGAATGTTAAACGTATAGCCCGCGTAGGGCGTATTAGCGATAGCGTAATACGCCGCATGATTAAAAGCCAACTTGCGGCGCAATACGGCTTAGCCTATTGACGCCCTACCCAATTACACCTTACTGCCTTGGCTTCGATTAGTATTGCATCACCCGTCCAAATTCCCTCGTTCCGAATCTTCTGAACGGCGACCCGCGCGCGGTAGTTCAGTTCCCGATTATAATTTGCTCCCCGCCGCTTCGGCGCCAGCGTCAACCGACTTCCGCAACATGGCCTACCCGTTCATCATCCGCCGTTGGAGCGCCTGGGCACCGGGCTTGCAAACCCAGGATGACTGGCAGCAATTTGCGGCCGGCCGGAAACCGCCGGATCATCAAACCCCGCCGCCGCTGCAATACGCGCCCAAACCCTTGCAACGCCGGCTCAGCCCGCTGGCGAAGGCGGCGATGTTCGTCGTCGAGCAATGCCTGGCGCCCGGCGAGCAAATGCCGGCCGTATTCAGCTCGTCGCACGGCGAAATCGGCAAATGCCTGGACATGCTGAACGATCTGCAGCGCGGCGAGGAATTATCGCCGACCGCGTTCAGCCTGTCGGTACACAATGCGATTGCCGGCCTGTTTTCGATCGCCTACGCCAACCGCTGCGAAATCAATTGCGTCGCCCCCGGCGCCGGCGGGCTCGGACCGGGCCTGATCGAAGCGCTAGGCTTATTGCACGCCGGATACGGCGAAGTCCTGCTGGTGTATTACGACGAAGTATTGCCGGATTTCTTTCCTTCGGCCGGTTTTGCGGCATCGTTACCCTTTCCCTGTGCAGCCGCATTGCGGCTGGCGCTTGCCGGCCCCGGCTTGGCGCTGGAATTTTCGCCGACAAGCTCGACTCGTCAGGATGGCGAGCAACCGCTACAATTGCCGGCCTTTATCGAATTCCTGGCCGCCGAGCAATCCGAATTGCATTTGGGAAACGGCGGCCGCGGTTGGCAATGGCAAAAACTCTGAGTCACAACATCAACTATCTTTGGCGACTGGCGGCAACCGCAATCAGCTTCGCCTGTTTCGGCCTCGGCGGCGTGCTGTTGTGGTTGGTGGTGTTTCCGTTGCTGGCGCTGCTGCCCGGCGACCGCCGCCGCAAAGCCTGCCGCGCCCAAACCATGGTCCATCTGAGCTTTTATGCTTTTATCGGCTTGATGCACCGGCTGGGCGTGATGAGTTACCAAATCTGCGGCGGCGAAAAACTGAACCGTCCCGGCCAACTGGTCGTCGCCAACCATCCGACTTTGGTCGACGTAGTGTTTCTACTCAGCCGCATCAAGCAAGCCAGTTGCATCGTCAAGGCCAGCCTGTGGCGCAATCCAGCGATGCGCGGCTCGATCCTGCATGCCGGCTATATCAGCAATGCCGATTCGCAGACCATGATCGCCGATTGTGCGGCGTGGCTGAACGGCGGCGGCGGTTTGATCGTGTTCCCGGAGGGTACCCGTTCGGTGCCTGGCCAAGCCTACCGCTTCCAGCGCGGCGTCGCCGCGATTGCCCTGGCCGCCGACTGCGTGTTGACCCCGGTGACCTTGACCTGCACCCCCAGCACGCTGACCAAGAACCTGGCCTGGTACCGGATTCCGCCGCGGCGGTTTCATTTGCGGATGGAAGTCGGCGACGACATCGACCTGAGCGATTACCGGCGACTGCAACCGCACTCGATCGCGGTGCGCCGGCTCACCCAAACTTTATTGGATTACTTCACCGAACAACGCCAAGCTTATGAGCAACACCGAAACTGAATTAAAACGCCTGATCGTCGATACGCTGGCTTTGGAAGACATCGACGCTGCCGACATCGACAGCTCGGCGCCGCTGTTTAACGGCGGGCTGGGGCTGGATTCGATCGACGCCCTGGAATTGGGCGTGGCGATCCGCAAGCAATACCAGGTTAAAATCGACGCCGAACAGGACGACGTGGCGCAGATTTTTTCGTCGGTTGCGGCTCTGGCTCAATTTATCGATTCCGCGCGCAGTTAACAGCTTATGAAAAATCGTGAACAAATTTTGGCCGCCATCCAGGACATCATGGTGGAAATGTTCGAAATGGACCCAGCCGATATCAAACCGGAAGCCCGCCTCTACGAAGACCTGGATTTCGACAGTATCGACGCGGTCGACATGATTGTGCGTCTGAAAGAACTCACCGGCAAAATGGTGAAACCCGAGGATTTCAAAACCGCACGCACCATAGGCGACGTGGTCGAGGCCGTCCACCGCCTGATGCAGGATTGAGATGGCGCCGGGCTTGAATGCGTTGATCGGCCTGTTAACCGCGCTGTATCCGGCGGCGGTGTATTTCGGCCTGCAATACCTGCAACCCCGGCTCATCGCGCTGGCGCTCGCCGCGATGTTGCTGTTGCGCTTGGCCCTGGTCCGCGCCGACTGGAGCAAACCATTGTTGCTGGCCGGCTTGGCCTACGCCGGCTTTGCAATCTGGAGCAATCAGGCCGTGGCCTTGCGCTTTTATCCGGCGCTGGTCAATGCGGTGATGCTGATGATATTTGCCGCCAGCCTGTTGCATCCACCTTCGATCGTCGAACGCCTGGCCCGGCTGAAGCAACCCGATCTGCCGGCGCAAGGCGTGTCGTATACCCGGCGCGTGACCCAGGTCTGGTGCGGCTTTTTTATCATCAACGGCGGCATCGCCGCGGCCACCGCGCTGTGGAGCAGTTTCCAGGTTTGGAGCCTCTACAACGGCCTGATCGCTTACCTGCTGATGGGATTGCTGTTTGCCGGCGAATATTGGGTCAGGCTGCGCACGCTGAAACCGGAATAAGCTCTTGATTGCGCTGGCCGATTTACTCAGTGCCGAGCGGACCGGAACCGTTGCCCGACACGGCGGCCGCGATTACAGCTTCGCCGAATTTCGCGCGGCGGTCGATGACTGGCGAGAATCGTTGTCCGCTGAAAACGGGCAAAAATATGCCTTGTTCTGCCACGACGCCTACCCGTTTGCGGTGTTGTTGTGCGCGCTGTGGCACGCCGGCAAGCAGGTCTGGCTCGCCGCCAACAACCGGCCCGGCACGGCGCAGCAACTGCAACAGGCCGGCTGCCGGCTGATCGGCGACTGGCAAGCCGGCTTCGATTGCCGGCTGGACCAGGAACCAACCACAACACCGGTTTTCGGCCGTCTGCAGCCGGACGCGAACAACCTGGCGATTTTCACCTCCGGCTCGACCGGCGCGGCCAAATCGATAAGCAAATCCCTCCGACAGTTGCAAGCCGAAGTCGACACGCTGGAAAGGCTTTGGGGCCGGGATTTGGCCGGCAGCCGGATTCTGGCAACGGTCAGCCAGCAACACATTTACGGGCTGCTGTTCCGGGTGTTGTGGCCACTGGCAGCCGGCCGCACTTTCCACAGCGAAACGGCGCTGGATGCCGAACATCTGGCCCAACAAGCCGCGCCCGGCCGGGCTTGCTGGGTCGCCAGCCCGGCCCATTTGAAGCGGCTGGCGGCCGATGCGCCGTGGCCCAGTCTGGCCGGGCTTTCCGCCATTTTCAGTTCCGGCGGCCCGCTTCCGGCCGAGTCCGCCGCGCAGATTGAGCGCCATTGCGGCCGGGCGGCGCTGGAAATCTACGGTAGCAGCGAAACCGGCGGCATCGCCTGGCGCCGCTATCCCGATCCGGTCTGGCAATTGTTCGACGGCCTGAGTATCGACCTGAGCGACGGCAAAGCCTACCTGAGTTCACCCTATTTACCGGATGAGAACGCACTGGAACTGGACGACAGGCTGGATTTGCAAAGCAAGGACCGTTTCCTATTGCACGGCCGCCGCGACCGTATCGTCAAAATCGAAGAAAAACGCTTATCTCTAACCGAATTGGAACGGCATTTGGCGGATAACCCCTGGCTGAGCGAAGTCCATGCCCTGGCTTTGGCCGGCAGCCGCGACCAGTTGGCGGTCTGTGCGGTACTGTCAGCAGCCGGTAACGCGGCGATGGCCGCCCACGGCCGTAAAGCCTTGATCGGCAAGCTGAAGGAAGCTTTGCAGCCGTGGTTCGAAGCGGTGTTGATTCCGCGCAAGTGGCTATTTCTGTCCGCCATGCCGACCACCGTGCAAGCCAAACTGGACAGCCAATTGCTGCAAACCTTGTTACAGAGCAACGACCGCATGCCGCTGTTGCAAACCGCCGACTTGCAGCCGGACACCGTGGTGCTGGGTTTGAAAGTGCCGCGCCAGCTGCGCTATTTTGCCGACCACTTCCCGGGTTATCCGATTCTGCCCGGTGTGGTCCAGATCGGCTGGGCCGAGCATTTCGGCAAACAACTTTTTAACATCAACGCGCCGTTTAGCCGTTTGGAAGCCGTCAAGTTCGCTAAACCGGTCCGTCCCGATTATGAATTGCAATTAACGCTGGACTGGCGCCGCGACAGCAACAAATTGAATTTCCGATTCAGCCAAGCCGAACAAGTCTATAGTTCCGGCCGTTTGACATACGCAGCGGACCCATCATGAAAACCTGTTTGGTCATCCCGGTTTACAACCACGAACGTGCGATCGTGCCCTTGCTGGCGCGATTGGAACGCTTCGGTTTGCCTTGCATTCTGGTCGACGACGGCAGCAGTCCGGCATGCCGGCAAGTACTGATCGAGTGTGCCGCCCGACACCGCAGTTGGATCACTCTGCTACAACGGCCGAGTAACGGCGGCAAGGGCGCGGCGGTAGTCGACGGTTTTCAAAGGGCCATCGCCCAGGGCTTCAGCCATGCGCTGCAAATCGACGCCGACGGCCAGCATGACGTGGACGATATTCCCAAATTTCTGGAGCTGGGCTGCCAACATCCGGAAAAAATGATCTTGGGAACCCCGCAATACCAGAGCGACGCGCCGAAAAGCCGGGTTCATGGCCGAAAAATCACTAACTTCTGGATCGCAGTCAATACCTTGTCGACTGCCATCGGCGACGGCATGTGCGGCTTTCGCCTGTATCCGTTGACGGCGGTCGGGCAATTGCTGGCCGGTAGCCGGCTGGCGCCCGGCATGGCGTTCGATATCGATATCGTAGTGCGCTTGTACTGGCACGGACTGGAGGCGGTCAACCTGGCGACCGCCGTCCGCTACCCGCTGGACGGCGTTTCGCATTTCGATTTATGGCGGGACAACTTGAAGATTTCGGCGGCCCACGCCCGCCTGTTTTGCGGCATGCTGCTTCGTCTCCCCCGCCTGCTGGCGCGGCATTGGCGATGAAAACCAAGCGCCATTGGTCGCAAATGCAGGACTGGAGCCTGGCCTGGGGTATGCGCCTGTTGTTCGCGGTGTACCGACTGTGCGGACGGCAGATGCTACAAGTCTTTCTCTACCCGGTCGTGACCTATTACTGGCTGGCAAATTCCGCGGCCAGACGCGCCAGCCGCGATTACCTGGTCAGATTGGCGGCTTTCCAGCCCGAGGTGAAGCTTTCGGGTAGCCTGTTCGATAGCTACCGCCACTTCCTCGGCTTCGCCAACGCCATCATCGACAAACTGGCGGCCTGGTCGGGTCTGATCGCGGTAAACGATGTCGAATTCTCGGGTCGCGAACAGCTATTGGCGGACCTTGCCGACGGCCGTGGCGCCTTGTTGCTGGCTAACCACCTGGGCAATCCGGAGGTGTGCCGGGTCATGGCCGACCGCGACGCTGCCGTCAAGATCACGGTATTGGTGCATACCAAGCACGCCGAGAAATTCAATCGCCTGCTCCGCCGTTACAATCCGGACAGTGCGATGAATTTATTGCAAGTCACCGAAATCAATGCGGCCACGGCCATGCTGTTGGCGGAAAAAATCGAACAGGGCGAGTTGGTGGTGATTGCGGCCGACCGCACGCCGGTCAACGGCGGCCGCACGCTGACCGTCGACTTCCTGGGGGCGCCGGCCCGATTGCCGCTCGGGCCGTTCGTATTGGCCGGCCTGTTGAAATGCCCGGTGTATTACCTGTTTTGCGTCAACCGCAAGGGCAGACACCAAATCGTGTTCGAACGAATCGGCGATGCGTTGAGTTGGCGGCGCGAACAGCGGGATGCCGTTATCCAACAAGCGGCCGCGCTTTATGCCCAGCGGCTGCAACAGCATACATTGCAAACGCCGTTGCAATGGTTCAATTTCTACGATTTCTGGCAGACATAAAAAAGCCGCCGTTCAAAAGAACGGCGGCCTAAGCGGTCTTACCCAGCGGGCCGGCGGACACCGGACCCGGTGTCGTTACCAGGTCAGAGTAAATACCGATTTAACGTTTTTCGCCGGGGCGTAGGTATAACCGGGAGCGGAAATACTGTTGATGGTATACACGCCGGATGCCGCCCTGACTTGTCTCGACGGTTTGGAGGTGTGAAACACGATACCGTCGGTTCCGGTTTTAGCAACCGAGGAACCGGACAGCGCACCCGACCAGGTGCCGGTTACCACCGCATTCGGCACCGGACGGCCTTGGGCGTCAACCACTCTGAGCAAAATCATCCCGGTAGCAGTGGAGCCTCTGGCAACCATCAAGCTGGCGGAGCCAACGGATACCGATTTCACTACCGGCGCGGTGACAACCACTTGCACCGATTGGGTATCAGTCAAATTGTACTGGTTGGTTACGGTCAGTTTTGCGGTAAAGGTCCCGGCGGTTTTGTAGATATAGACCGGGTTAGCACTGGTGGAGCTGCCGCCGTCGCCAAAGCTCCATTGGTATTTGACGATATTGCCGTTGCCGATGGATTTGTTGGCCGAGAAATTGACGGTCAATGCGCTAGGCCCGCTCAAGGTGGAAGCATCGATCACCGCAGCCGGTGCGGCGGCGCCGGCATTGGCAACCGGGAACGAGCCGGTGATGCTGTATTGGCCCAAGCTGGCGTAGGTCGGATAGCCGTAATCGGTGCCGGCAGCGGCATGAGCGCTGCCACTAACCGCCAGGTAGTAAACGCCGGCAGGTACCGTACTATTGATCGTTGCCGCCAACGAGGTTTCCGACGCACTGATCGCAACCACGCTGCCATCGGCTTTGTAAAGCGTCGTTTTGACATCCAGATTCGGACCTTTCGCCGCCGGTTTCACGCTCAGATTCACCAATCCGCCGGCCGTATTGACGATAAACATATCGATATCGGCAGCGGTTTCGATCACACCGAACGTGCTGACATTTGCTGTGGCGCCGGTTGCGGTGTTGTTCAACGAGCTGGCGTTGCCGAAAAGATTACCGAAATCATCCATGCGCGCATTAAATCCGGCGGATGCCATCACCGCCAGATCGTTTTGCTGGTTATTGGCACCAGGATAAACACCGGCACTCCACTGAGTCACATTTTTGTAGTAACCAACCCCCATGATCGGCGCCCAGCCGGTTTCGCCGGTACCGTGGCCGCTGTAATAACCTACCGTGGTGGTCCCGGAATTATGGCCGTCATGCAACAAGCCCAGGGTATGGCCGGCTTCATGCGATATCGCTTCCGCAATGTATTTTTCATTGTTGGCCAGCGATTGTTGGAACACCCATGCCGGTTGGTAGTAAGTGTTATTCACCATCGATACCACGCCGACGTAGGCGACACCACCGCAGTTGCAACTAATGGTGCCGGTTTTGGTGATCACGACTTGGGTGCCGTAACTGGTATCGGCGGAACTGGTGCGGAGCAGCGCGTCGCTGCTGGGCGGCTCGGTGGTGACGTCGACATCGAAGGCAATGTAATCCTCGGCCACCCGATTCCAGATACTGATGATATTGCTGCGTTCGTTGTCGTCGAATACCGCCGGGTTACCGCTCAAGTCGTAGGCCGGCGCGGTGATGGTCGAGCTGCTCCAAGCGGTTTTGCTGGCGGTGTAGCCGACGAAGTTAAGATAAATGGTTTTGCTCGCGCCCGGTTTGCTATGCAATTTGAAGGCATTGGCCAGCTGCGCGGTAGAAGCGATCGGCACCGTGGTATTGCTGGTCGTCGCTGTGGTTGCACCGCCCGCCGTTTCGGGTTCGTGCGCGCCGGGATTACCGGCATCTTGGTCGACGTAAAACATCCGATTGTTCTCATCGACCCGCAACGAATCGTCGCTGAGTAGCATTTCCCGCAATTTGTCGGGTGTCAGGCCGTAACCGTCAGCTACCTTGGTCAGTTCGGCCCCTAAAAAATCGATGGCGTGTTGCCCTTCGTAATTGACCGGCAGTTCGACGGAAGTCACTGCGGCTTGAGCGGGCACAGTGCTGCCGGCGGTCGCCGCTTGCAATGGATCGCTGCCGTCGCCGTTGGCTCCGGTATCGATGATTTGTTTGATTTTACCGGCCTGGTCGACTTGAACCATGTAGTTGCGGCCACGCATGACGCTATTGACCAATTCGCGGTTTTGGTCGAGATCTTTGCCAAGCAACTGAGAGGTATCTGCGGCGAATGCCAGAGAGGCGGAGCTTGCAGCAATGGCAAAAATGCCCGCCGCAACTTTGTTGAGCGTTTTCATATCGGTCACCTTTATATCATTGAACTGCAACAGGCACACCAACCGATCCAACCTGTTGCAGTGACGGCTTTGGGGTATCGCCGTCGAGTTAATGGATTGCACGGAAAGCTAAACTCGCTGAGTTTGCTTTCTGCACGGCTCATTGTTGCGAGCATTGCGCCGGCGTTCTTTGAAGTAGCTCTAACTTAGCAAGACGCAGAAACCAGCCTTGGCGAATAACTTGAGCCAGTCTTCAAAAAAGCCGCGCGCGGCAACCAGTAAACTTGGTTAACCCGCCGCCGCGGGATATGCGAAAATCCCGGACGTTTTGATTTACACAACCGGCATGTCCAACTCATCGTTACGCTACCCGGCCGGCTTCCGGCTCAACTCGAATCGCACACCGACGCCGTGACCCAACTGCCGCCCGTACTGTTCGACGGCTCGCCGTTGCCTATCGAGTCCATCACCGATCTGGCCCGCCAACGCCGTGGCGCTGGGTTAAGCGATAATCCGGACTTTGCCGCCCGCATCGACCGTGGTGCCGCCTTCGTCGACCGGCTATTGCAGGAAGAAGGCTGCGTCTACGGCGTCACCACCGGCTACGGCGACTCCTGCACGGTCGCCATTCCGGCCGATCGAGTTGAAGAATTACCGATTCATTTGTACACCTTTCACGGCTGTGGTTTGGGTCATCACTTCGACGCCGAACAAAGCCGCGCGATTGTTGCCGCACGCCTGGCCAGCCTGGCTCAAGGTTATTCCGGCGTCAGATACAAACTGTTGCAACAAATCGCACTATTGCTGCAACACGACGTTTTGCCGTTGATTCCGCAGGAAGGCTCGGTCGGTGCCAGCGGCGATTTGACGCCTTTGTCTTATTTGGCCGCGGTGCTGGCCGGCGAGCGCGAGGTGCTGTACCGCGGACAACGCCGCCCGACCACAGAGGTGTTTGCCGAATTGCAGATCGAAGCCTTACGCTTCCAACCCAAGGAGGCTTTGGCGATCATGAACGGCACCGCGGCTATGACCGGCCTAGCTTGTCTGGCTTTCGACCGCGCCGCTTATCTGGCCGCACTCTGCACCCGCATCACCAGTCTGGCGGTGGCGGCCTTGCAAGGCAACGCCTACCACTTCGACGCCAAATTGTTTTCGTTGAAGCCCCATCCCGGCCAGATGCGGGTTGCGGCCCGAGTCCGCGCCGATCTGCAAATCACCGGCGAAGCGCCGCGCAACGACAAGCGCTTGCAGGACCGCTATTCGCTGCGCTGCGCGCCGCACGTGATCGGCGCGCTGGAAGACGCCCTGCCCTGGCTGCGGCAACTGATCGAAACCGAATTGAACAGCGCCAACGACAATCCGTTGATCGATGCCGACGGCGAACATGTCCTACATGGCGGCCATTTTTACGGCGGCCACATCGCGATGGCGATGGACACTTTAAAAACCGCCATCGCCAACTTGGCCGACCTGATGGACCGGCAACTGGCGCAACTGGTCGATCCCAAATTCAACCACGGCCTGCCGGCCAATCTGAGCGGCGCCGACGGCGACCAGGCGCCTTTGAACCACGGCTTCAAGGCAGTGCAAATCGGCGTCTCGGCCTGGACCGCCGAAGCCTTGAAACTGACCATGCCGGCCAGCGTGTTCTCCCGTTCCACCGAATGCCATAACCAGGACAAAGTCAGCATGGGCACCATCGCCGCCCGCGATTGCATCCGGATTCTGGAACTGACGGAACAAGTGGCGGCAGCGTTATTGATCGCGAGCTGCCAGGCCTTGGAATTGCGCGGCGGCCTGGATCGCAGCGGACCGATGTTGCAAGCCACCCTGCACCAAGTGCGCGAACACGTGGCGTTTTTGACCGAGGACCGGGCACTGGAAACCGATTTGCGCCGCTGCCTGAGCGCGATTCGGGAGCAGCAATGGCAACTGTATCCGTAACGCCATGGCCGAAAAATTGACCACCGAAGTCGAGTTGCTGGTTCCGTTCCACGATGTCGATATGATGGAAGTGGTTTGGCACGGCCACTATTGCAAGTATTTCGAGATCGCCCGCTGCGCCTTGCTGGAAAGCATCGATTACGACTACCGGCAAATGCGCGACTCGGGATTTTTCTGGCCTATCATCGACTTGCACCTGCGCTATATAAAACCGGCGCGTTTCGGCCAGCGCATTTTGGTGCGCGCCACGCTGAGCGAGTGGGAAAACCGGCTGAAAATCGACTATCTAATCCGCGACCACGCCAGCGGCAGCCGACTGTGCAAGGGCCACAGCGTGCAAGTGGCGGTGGATATCGAAACCCGGGAGATGCGTTTCGAATCGCCGCCGGTTTTGTTGGGCAAACTCGGAATCGAAAAACCATGAAAACCCTATCCGTCCTGCTGCTCTGGCTGTTCACCGCCGCAGCCCAGGCAAACGATGCCTTGGCCGACATCAAATCCAGATTGGTGCCGACGGCAATCGTCCAAGGCCATTTCCGCCAGGAAAAACAACTGAAATTTCTGAGCAAACCGCTGATTTCGGAAGGCGAATTCACCTTCCAGCAGCAACGCGGCGTGATCTGGAAAACCGTCAGCCCGGTCGAGTCGGTGCTGTTGATCGGGGAAAACCGCTTAATCACCAGCCAGGGCGAGCAAGCTCTGCCGGCCAGTTTCGGCCGCGTGTTTCCGGCCATGCTCGGCGGCGATTTCGCCGAGTTAAGCGCAGACTTCAGCGCCAGCGCCGAGATGCAACCCGATTCCTGGCGCCTGACATTACTGCCGAAAGACCCGCTGCTCGGCAAAGCCATCGCCGCCATTTACCTGGCCGGCGACAGCGAATTGCGCAGCGTGGAAATTCGCGAAACCGGCGGCAACGTGTCGCGGATCGGCTTCGACAGGATCAGCCGCCCTGCCCAACTCAGCCCGGAACAGGCGGCCGAATTTGCGCGTCTATCGCCCTAAACTTTACGCCGCGCTGTGGCTGCTAGGCATGCTGGCCCTGGCCTGGCTGACCCTGCAAAATCTGCGGCGGGATTGGCTGGAAACCGGCTTCCTGGCGCTACTGCCGCAGGCCGAACAACGGCCGGAGGTTGCAAATGCCATCGAACGCCACAACCAGGCCGTCAACCGCAAGGTCGTCTGGCTGGCCGGCGCTGCCAACGCCGGTCAAGCGCTAACCCTGGCCGAAACGGTGAAGACTCGCCTCGCCGCCAGCGGGCTGTTCGCCGAGTTGACCTTGCAAATTCCGCAGCAACAGTACCGGCAAGGTTACCAGCAACTGTTTAGTTACCGCTACCAACTGCTGGACGCGAAAACCCGGCAAGCCTTGCAGCACGATCCAGAGCGCTTGCTACGCGACAATCTGGAAACGCTGTACAGCCCGCTCGGCCAGTTGCAGGCCGCCAATCTGGAACACGACCCGTTGTTGCTGTTCAGCCGTTACTTCGCCGCGCAAAACCCGCTGCAACTGAATATCGAACACGGCGCTGTGGTAGTGCCTGACGGACGTATGGTCTGGGCCTTGCTGGTCGGCGAATTGCCCGACCAAGATTTGAAACTCGACAAACTGGAACTCTTGCTGAGCCTGAATCAAAGTTTGCAAAACCAAGTGCGCCAACAAGGCGGCGAACTGCTGGCGACCGGCCTGCCGCTGTTTACCGCCTACGGCGCCCACCAGGCCCAACACGAAATATCCACCATCGGCAGCGGCTCGACGCTGGGCGTGGTAGTGCTGCTCTGGCTGACTTTCCGCAGCCCCCGGCCGTTGCTGCTGTGTTGCCTGGCCGTTGCCGTCGGTCTGCTGGCCGCCTGGAACTTGAGCCTGCTGCTGGTCCCGAAACTGCACATCATGACCTTGGTGTTCGGCTCCAGCCTGATAGGCGTGGTGGTCGATTACGCATTGCATTTTTTCTGCGACGGCCTCGGCCTGCCACACTGGACGCCGCGCCGCGGCTTGACTTACGTGCTGCCGGGCATCGGCTTCGGTTTGCTGACCAGTTTATTGGGATACGCCGGCCTCGGCTTCTCGCCGTTTCCGGGCTTGCGGGAAATGGCGCTGTTCTCGGCACTGGGTTTGGTCGCCTCCTGGCTTACCGTGGTCATGCTGTTTCCTTTTCTACTGGCCCGCTTCCGGCCGCAACACCAATTCGGCATGCTGAGTCTGGCCGGCTACTGGCAACGCAGCTGGCCGGAACTGCTACACCGCCACCGCCGCAGCCTGTCGGCCGTTTCCGTGATACTGCTGGTCGGCGGCCTGAGCCTGTTGCGCGCACAAGACGACGTTCGCCTCTTGCAAACCGCCCCAACCGAAATTACCGCAGCGGACGCCGAAATCAGGCGGCTACTGCCGATCGGCCGCGACAACCAATTCTTCCTGGTCTCCGGCGCGGACCTGGCCGCGTGGTACCGCAACGAACGCGGCCTGCTCGACTCGCTGGCACCGCTCACCGGGCAAGCCAAACTCAAGCAGTTCGATGGCGTCAGTTCGCACTGGCCCGACCCGGCCCAACAACGTGACGATTACCAGTTACTGAAAACCGGCGTTTACCGGCCGGATTTGTTGCAGCGCTATATGCTGAACCTCGGATTCGAGCAAACGGCGATCGATAGTGAGTTACAAAATTTCGCGGCCGCAGAATCAAAAACGTTGAGCCTGGATGACTGGCTGGCAACCGCCAACCCCAATCTGCGCCAGCAATGGCTGGGCTGCAACGCCGAGGCTTGCCGCAGCATCGTGACTTTGGCCGGCATCGCCGATCTGGAGCCACTGCAAGCGCTGGCCGATTTGCCCGGCGTGGTCTGGGTGGACCACGTATCGCAATTGTCGGATTTATTCCAACGCTACCGGCAGCGGGTAACAGTGCTGTTGGCCGGGGTTTGCGGCTTGATTCTGGGCATCTTGATTTACCGGCTGGGCTGGCGCGACGGCGTGCAGGTGATGTCGGTGCCGCTGTTGGCGATGTTAACGGCGCTGGCGACGTTGGGCTGGTTCGGCGAATTGTTTACCTTGTTCAATCTGTTCGCGCTGCTGTTGGTGTTGGAAGTTGCCGTCGACTATGCGGTGTTCTTCCATATGGCAGCCGCTTCCGCCGGTACGGTTGACAAGCGCGATACGACTACGCTGGCGGTGGCCTTGTCGGCCTTCACCACCCTGCTGGGCTACGGTTTGTTGGCAACCAGCTCCACCGCCATCGTCCATGCCTTCGGCGTGACCCTGGCCGCCGGCGTCGGCAGCGCCTTCCTGCTGGCGCCGCTAATCGGCTTTAACGCTAATAAGGCCAAGCAATGAAGCCCACACCCGTTTCGCCGCCGGCAAGCAAACCCGCCAAACGCTACAGGTGGCTGTTTTTGCTGACGCTATTGTCGATACTCGGCGTTGCGGTCTGGAGCCTGCGCTTTCAGATCAGCGAACGGCTATTGAGCCGGGCGTTGCAATTCAGTCCGCTGGCCGCAACCGAATTATCCGGCCTTCAATTCGACGCCGAGCGGGTGCAACTGGCCCGGTTCGGATTTGCGCTGGAAACCGCCGCCGGCCCGTTGCAAGTAACGCTGGAAAACGTCGCCGCCGATTATCGGCTCGAACCGCTGGGTGTGGATGCCGTCGATATCGGCCGCGCGACGCTGAAGCTGGACTACCGGCCCGCCGCCGACAATCCCGCGAAAGCTGGTGAGGACGCGAAGCCCGGGCGCTTGCCGCTACCGCCGGTACGCATCGCCCAGCTCGATCTGCAAATCGCCACACCCTGGGGCGACAGCAATTTCAACGGCAGCGCCCAATTCGGACTGACGCCGCCCGCTGCTTACCGGCTGAATCTCGAAGACGGCCGGCAAAGTCTGACCCTGGATCTGGCCGCCAACATGAGCAATTTCGACCTGGCGCTGGCGGACGGAAACGGCGCCCGGATTCTGGCGCTGGACGGCTCCGGCTTCGGGGCGGATACGAGCAAGCTGAGCCTGCGCGGCAAACTGGGCGACATCGCCGCCTGGTTGGAAAGCACGCCGTTGCTGCCGGCCAAGCTTCGGCCGACCAGCGCGCCGACGGCGTTGGCCGCGCAACTCGGCAATAGCCAATTAAACCTGGAATTGCACAGTTCCGACGGCTTCGGCCACAGCCAGGGCCGTTTATCGCTGACCCGCGAAAAAGACATTCTGGCCGAAGCCAACGCCGCAATCAGTCTGCAACCGCAGTCGGCCGCCGACATTTCCGGCAGGCTGGCGCTGACCGCCAGCGAAGCCTTCGACCTGGCCAAACCCTGGCTCCCGGAAACCGCCCGCAACTGGAACGTGGCCTCGGGCCAGATCGCTGCCACCTGGCAAATCTATTGGCAAGCGCAACTCAAACGCGGCAAAGCCGACATCGATGTCTCCGATTTGGCGTTAACCGCCGGAGCGGCGCGCTTGCTGCACAGCAATATCCATGTCGCCGTCCCTGACCTCGGCGCCGGCAACGGCGAACTCAGCGCCCGGATTCGGACGCTGGAATTGGGCGACGGCTTGAGCGGCCGCGATCTGGAGATAGACGCCGCCTACCGGGAACCGCAACTGAATCTGAAGCGGGCCCGGCTGGCCATCTTCGGCGGCGAACTGGAACTGGCACCGGCGACGTTCGATATCAGCCAGATGCCGCTGGCCTTGACCCTGCAAGCCCGGCAAATCGATCTGGCCCAGCTATTGGCCAGCCTGGATTATCCACAATTGTCCGGAACCGGCAGCGTCGATGGCGAACTGCCGTTAACGCTGGCGACCGACAGCATCGAACTGCAAAACGGCACCCTGTCCGGCACCCGCCCCGGTACTTTGCGCTACCTAAGCCCGGCCGACGACGGCAATCTGGCGTTTCAAGCGCTGCGCAACCTGGTTTACCATCGCTTACAAGCTCAATTAAACTACCAGCCCAACGGCGATTACCGGATCGGCTTGCGCCTGGAAGGCCATAATCCGGAAGTGCTGTCCGGGCACCCATTGGCCTTTAACCTGAACATCAGCGGCCAATTGCCGGAGCTGTTGCGCCGCGGTTTGGTGGCCGGCAATTTCGAACGCGCGATATTGGAAGAAGTCGGCCAGCAGCCGGCCCAACCCAAAGCCCAGCCCGCTGGGAAACCATAACCAACGCTGCCGCCGGCGGCCGAGAGGAGAAGATAATGAAATTAGCAGCGCAGTACCTACTGCCGGTCTGGGCCGTCTGGATACTGGCGGGATGCTCGCCGTCCGTCAAACTCGAAGCCCCGGACAAACCGATCGAGATCAACATGAACGTCAAGATCGAACACGAAATCCGCCTGAAAGTGGAAAAAGACGTCGACGATTTGATTTCCAGCCAAAAAGGCCTGTTCTAAGGAGTCCCCATGTTAGCGAAAACCGCACAATCCCTGTTGTCCGCCCTGACCCTGGGCTTGATATTGTCCACCTCCGCCGGCGCCGCCGATCTGGCGCAACTGAAAGCGGCCGGCACCGTCGGCGAACGCAGCAACGGCCTGCTGGGCCTGGTCAAAGCGGACGCCCCGGCCGAAGTCAAAGCCTTCGTCGACAACATCAACGCCCAACGCCAAGCCGAATACCAACGCATCGCCGCCAAGAACGGCGTCAGTCCGGAAGAGGTCGCGCGGCTGACGGCGCAAAAAGTCATCAACCAAGCCGCGCCTGGCCAGTTTGTCGATACCGGATCGGGGTGGCAGCAGCGGTGATAGGCCATGTAAAAGTGATCGCAAAAACATTTAATCTTTTGCTATCCCAAACAAACTAACGTGATTCGATGAACGGGATCTTCAAAGCAGTCATAGGTGCGATAGGTGGTTTCGCGACCTTATTATTCAGTTATCTGCCTGTTAAAAACGACGTCAAAGACGGGTTCGACAGTATCGATTTCACCACCCCTGAAACGCGGCTTCAACTTTCTCTGCTCGCCCTGCTGAGTTTGCTTGGTTGGTGGTTGGTTATCTACCTTAAGCGAAGCAAAAGACGAACCGATTGGTTCAGCCATTTTGCTTTTGCCGGCCCAGCGAAAAAATTTGATTTAGCCAAAGTTTCGATACAGTCGCGGCGCTTCGATATCCCTTTTATTCAAACGCGGCGGGGTTTGAACAAACCCTGGACCATGGCGTTGGAACGCAACCCGGAAAACCAACAAATCAGTGAGGATGCCAGCGCCTATTTCATACAAAAACGCACACAACACGCCAAAACTCAAGCGGCGCACCACCAAGGCATATTGCTCGAAGGCAATCCTTTCATCGGAAAAAGCCGCTTAGTCGCGCAAGTTCTGCAAACCGCGTTTCCGGATCACTGGCTGCTGGTCCCTCAAGCCAATAGCGCCATTCCAGAACTCGGCCCGGACGCCATCCACCATTTCAAAAACCAGCGGCTGGACATTGTTCTGGACGACCTTGAATTGTTTCAAGATCGATTGCCGGAAATCACGCGTTTGCTAACCAAGCTCAAAGCCAATGGTTGTGCCGCCTTTATCTGGGCCACACTCAGAAACGGCGGCCCCGCCGCCATCGTTCAGGGCAACGAGGCTTTCCGCCCCCTGTGTGAATTGCTAGAGCGCCACATCCTCAATGCCCCCACGGATGCCATGCTGCAAGAAATGGCAACAGCCGCCAACGAAACGCCGATGGAGCACCCGTTGGAACACAATTTCAGCTTCGTCGAACACCAAGCCTTCGCAGAAATGCGACTGCGTTGGCGCACGCTGTCGGAACCCGCCAAAGGCATCATGCGCAGTGCTGCTACCCTGGATACCCGCGGCATCGCGCTAACCCAAGACCGCTGGCGAGACTTTGCCCGGGCGATCGACCACATCGACTTGCGCCATCAATGGCCGACCGCTTGCCAGGAATTGACCGATCACGGCTTTTTGTTCGCCATGTCCCCGGATCCCGGTGTTTTGCAAAACGTAGTCGATACCCTGGGTGACGATCAAACCGTGCTGGCCTATTGCTTCCAACAGCAGGATCTGCAGTTGCTTTACGAATGGTGTAGAAAAAAATACGACAACAAAGACTATGCCTTTGTCAAAAGAGAATTAGGGAAGCTCAACAACTTTGACGAGTCTGTTGATTCATTAGCGATGGCAACAGGGTACAAGCTACTTGGCCTCGCTCATTACTACGACGACACCAAAGAGCATACCGAGTCTTGCATGAAGCAAGCCATTAACTACGGCGAGCGGGCCAACTCGGCGGCGGGCTGGGTTGAAGCCGCCAAGGCCTCGTACAACCTCGGCGTTCTACACGCGGAGCAGCAGCGCCCGGACACGGCCGCCGACGCGTACCGCAAGGCCATCGACTACGGCGAGCGGGCCAACTCGGCCGCAGGCTGGGTTGAAGCCGCCGGGGCTGCGTACGCCCTCGGCTTTCTAAATTCGGAGCAGCAGCGACCGGACCTGGCCGCCGACGCATACCGCAAGGCCATCGAGTACGCGGGGCGGGCCGACTCGGCGGCAGGCTGGGTTGAAGCCGCCAGGGCAGCGAACAACCTCGGCTTTCTGCACGTGGAGCAGCAGCGCCCGGACACGGCCGCCGACGCGTACCGCAAGGCCATCGACTACGGCGAGCGGGCCGACTCGGCCGCAGGCTGGGTTGAAGCCGCCGGGGCTGCGTACGCCCTCGGCTTTCTAAATTCGGAGCAGCAGCGCCCGGACTCAGCCGCCGACGCTTACCGCAAGGCCATCGACTACGGCGAGCGGTCCGACTCAGCGGCAGGCTGGGTTCAAGCCGCCAGCGCCGCTCGTAACCTCGGCCTTCTGCACAAGCAGCAGCAGCGCCCGGACCTCGCCGCCGACGCGTACCGCCAGGCCATCGACTACGGGGAGCGGGCCGACTCGGCAGAAGGCTGGGTTCAAGCCGCCAGGGCCGTGGTCAACCTCGGCGTTCTGTACGTGGAGCAGCAGCGCCCGGACCCGGCCGCCGACGCGTACCGCCAGGCCATCGACTACGGCGAGCGGGCCGACTCGGACGCAGGCTGGGTTCAAGCCGCCAAGGCCGCATACAACCTCGGCTTGCTGCACGCGGAGCAGCAGCGCCCGGGCCTGGTAGCAGACGCTTACAGAAAAGTCATCGTATTCTGGGAACGGGTAGATCCCACCACAGGCCGTGATATAGGGGATTTAGCTGCTCGTCTCCTTCGCGAGCTAGATAAGGACCGGCCGGGAGACTGACCCGTCGAATGCCGGCAACCCTGGGCATCAGACAGGGCGTGCCGGCTGTTTCTACCAAGGCAGGATAATAGTTAACGGCACCGATTATAGCCTCGGCCGGCTGCACGCTTTTCCACTAGTGCCTCAACATCAAGCCAAGAGTAAAAAGACCAAAATACACCTAAAAACAGGTTTAAACTCCCACCGTCAAATTCTTGCTGACAAAAGGTTTTTCCGGGGCCTAATCTGAACTTGCGCTGGCAAAATCCGGTGCCTGGGTTTGGCGTCTTGGTGCCGGGTTTCTAACCTTGCTCAGGAGACGATCATGTCGGAATTCAAAACCATGGCAAATGGTTTCGCATTTACCGATAAATTCGTTGGAACTAACGTAGATGCCAATGGCGACGTCTGGTTTAAGTCCAAGGACGTCTGCGACGTGCAGTAAATTACATGGACAGGAACCGGAAATACGCTCAGGTCCGCACCGGAACCCTGGGTTGTGGTCTCCGTATTGCAAGACCATAAAAGGCGAAAGAGAGACGACTTTTTATCAACGAACCGGCTCTGTACAAACTCATCTTGCGCTCCAACAAACCCAAGGCTGAAGCCTTCGCCAACTGGGTTTGCGAAGAGGTATGCCGATTGCCCCGTCGACGTATTACCGGCATGCGGCCCGCCAAGCCAATCCGGAGTTACGTTCTAACCGCTTCAAACAGGACGAAGGATTGAGGCAACAGATCCGCCACGTCTAGGATGAAAACATCCAAAACTACGGCGCTCGTAAGGTCTGGATTCAGTTGAAGCGCGAAGGGTTGGTCGTGGCCCGTTGTACCTTGGAGCGTCTGATGAAAAACCTAGGGCTGAAAGGCGTCGTGCGCGGCAAATCGGTATGTGTACGCCCGTTATATCGTCGGCTGGAAAGTGTCATCCTCCGCGCATATATGGACTCCTCACCAATTGCAAGCCAAGTGTTATCAAAATTGATGTTTCCAACAGAGATCAAGATTGAAGCCATATATTCGGTCTCTTGATGAAGGTACTTGATAGGCCTTCGGACCCTGATGAATCTATCCGCGCGCTTTTTCCACTATCATCCTAAAGGTTTCTTAAGAACCTATGCGCGGAACGGGATTTAAAAGCACCGGTCTGACCTGTTGAATGTCATCACTTTTGAGTTACTTGCCTCCGCAATCTGTTGAACTCTGTTTGTCTTGCCCTACACCGGATTGAAGGTTATCCACGCTTTGCCCGACGCCGGAGCCCTTCCCTCGCGTGGAGGCGTTGGGCAAAGCGTGGATAACCCGGCATCGAACGGTGGTTATGCCCCCGCTCGGTATGCTTTGCCCTGCGTCGCCATCGCCCAGAGTATCCGGGCATTCTTGTTGGCCAGCGCCACGGCGGCTTTGTTGAAGCCTCGTCGTTCGATCAGACCTTGCAGCCAGCGAATCAGCGGATCGGTCTTGCCGCTGCACACTTTTAGCACTGATCGCGCACCGTGGATCAACAAGGTGCGCAAGTAGCGGTTGCCGCGTTTGCTAATCCCCAGTAATACCTGTTTGTCGCCACTACTGTGTTGTCTGGGCACCACGCCCAGACTGGCGGCGTAATCACGTGCTCGGGTATAGCCCTTGCCGTCGCAAATGTCCGAAGCCAGGATGGTGGCGGTGATCGGCCCAACACCCGGCACGTCCCGAAATCGTTTACTCAGCGCATTTTGCTCGCATAAGCGGCTGATACGTTGCTCGTGGGGCCTTAATGTCAGCGTCGATGGCTACCAGACGCTGATACTGTTCGGCAAACAATTCGTGGCCCGTGGACGTCAGTGCATTGTCGGCGTCTTCCAGAATCAGCGGTAAGGCTTTGCGCACGCTGTTAAGGCCTGTTGCCAGCACGATGCCGCGCTCGGCCAGAAAACCGCGCATCTGGTTGGCCAGCGCCGTGCGCGCGGCTACCCGTTCTTGGCG
>NZ_PPPU01000056.1 GCF_006483455.1 Methylomonas koyamae | reverse complement strand
CTTCTATTGTCGAGTAATTCTCGGTTTTTGGCTGAAAGTACATTTTCTGAAATAGGTCAGTAGTTCAATTGGTAGAGCAGCGGTCTCCAAAACCGCAAGTTGGGGGTTCGAGTCCCTCCTGGCCTGCCACTCAGAAAATTATTTCAATTTATTTCAAATCTGATAAATGAACGCACACGCAGAAGAAGTCACCTCTGTAGGTGATATTGTAAAACTGTCATTGTCTTTGCTGGTTGTCGTAGCGAGCGTTGTCGCGTTCTACTATTTTTCCGACATTCCGCTGCTTTATAGAGTCCTGGCTTTGTTGGCTTTGCTGGTTTCGGCAGCTGGTCTTTGCTTTGCTACGGCCAAAGGGCGTGGTTTGTGGGGTTTTATTTTAGAGTCAAAACAAGAATTCAAGCGGATTGTTTGGCCAACAAAAGACGAAGCCGTTCGCACGACGCTAATGGTGTTCTTGATGGTCTTTGTGGTCGGTTTGATACTCTGGTTGCTTGATATGTTTCTGTTTTGGGGTGTCCAGCTACTGATGGGCCAGGGAGTTAAGTAATGTCGCTTCGCTGGTATGTGGTTCACGCATATTCCAATTTTGAGAATAAAGTAAAGCAAGCTCTGGAAGAGCGAATCAAGCGAGAAGGCTTGCAAGAATATTTCGGTAAGATCCTTGTGCCGACCGAAGAGGTTGTTGAGATGAGGATGGGGCAGCAGCGTAAAAGCGAGCGGAAATTCTTTCCGGGTTACGTACTTGTCCAAATGGAATTGAATGACGAGACGTGGCATCTTGTTCGGAATGTGCCTAGAGTTTTAGGCTTTATCGGTGGTGCTTCGGATAGGCCCTCGCCTATCTCAGAGAAGGAAGCGATGGCGATATTGAGCAGGGTTGAAGAAGGTGTCAATAAGCCGCGGCCTAAAGTGCTATTTGAAGTGGGCGAAGTAGTAAGAATCATAGATGGTCCATTCAAAGACTTTAACGGCAATATCGAAGAAGTAAATTACGAAAAAAGCCGTTTACGGGTTTCTGTTTTGATTTTTGGTCGTTCTACTCCTGTTGAGCTTGAGTTCGGCCAAGTCGAAAAAATTTAATTCAGTGATGTTTCATTAAAAATCCCTGCCATTCGCGTGGCCGGGATTTTTGTTTCTTGGGGAGCTTGTAAAGCGCTATAACCCGTTCGGAGTATAAGATGGCAAAAAAAATTGATTCCTATATCAAATTACAGGTAAAGGCTGGTGAGGCTAATCCGAGTCCGCCAGTCGGGCCAGCGTTGGGTCAACGTGGCGTCAATATTATGGAGTTCTGTAAGGCGTTCAATGCCAGGACCCAGGATGTGGAAAAGGGCTTGCCTTTACCCGTTGTAATCACTGTTTACAGTGATAAAAGTTTTACTTTCGTTACTAAAACCCCGCCAGCTTCCATATTGCTGAAAAAAGCAGTTGGCATTAAAAGTGGAAGCAGCAAGCCAAATTCCAATAAAGTTGGCACTGTCACCAGAGCGCAATTGGAAGAAATAGCGAAAACCAAGATGGAAGACTTGAATGCAGCTGATATGGAAGCCGCGATCAGAATTATCGCGGGAAGCGCTCGTAGCATGGGCTTGAATGTGGAGGGCGTGTAATGGCTAAAATTTCGAAAAAAGCTAAAGCAATTAAAGAAAAGGTTGTGCGTAGCAAACAATATTCTGTTGGCGAAGCGGTGGCTCTGCTGAAAGAATTTGCTAATAGCAAATTTGATGAATCCATCGATGTCAGTGTTAACTTGGGCGTCGATCCGCGCAAATCTGACCAAAACGTGCGCGGCGCTTCTGTTTTGCCTCATGGTACAGGGAAAACAGTAAGAGTTGCCGTTTTCACTCAAGGGCCGAATGCTGATGCTGCACGCGAAGCAGGCGCTGACGTAGTTGGAATGGACGATCTTGCCGAACAAGTAAAACGTGGTGAAATGAATTTCGACGTCGTTATTGCTTCTCCAGACGCTATGCGTGTTGTGGGTCAGTTAGGTCAGATATTGGGTCCAAGAGGTCTGATGCCAAACCCGAAAGTGGGCACTGTTACCCCGGACGTAGTGACGGCGGTAAAAAACGCAAAGTCTGGTCAAGTCCGATATCGTACCGATAAGGCTGGCATTATCCATTGTTCAATCGGTAAGGTTTCGTTTGACGAAAATGCGCTCAAACAAAACCTCGAGTTTTTGATTGCCGATTTGAAAAAAGCCAAGCCGACTGCGGCAAAAGGTATTTATCTGAAAAAAATCTCACTGTCTTCGACCATGGGGCCGGGGCTGTGGATCGATCAAGCTAGCATCGAGATTTAATATTCAAAAACTTTGGGTTGCCGGACTACACCGGCAACCGTCAAAGACCGTAGGGGCTTAGGCTTAATTATCCTACGCAGACGGGAGCTGGAACCAAAAGGTGAAAGATACCCGTAAGGGGCATCGCAAAGATGCGTTTTATTGATTCTGATGAAAATCAGAAACACACCGGAGATAGATGTGGCACTCAATTTAGATGGCAAAAAAGTTGTCGTAGAGGAAGTTGCTGAATTCGCCGCTAAAGCCCTTTCTGCGGTAGCCGCAGAATATCGTGGTTTGACTGTTACTGAGCTAACCAAGCTTAGAAAAACCGCGAGAGAGACGGGTGTTTATTTGCGAGTCGTAAAGAATACGCTGGCAAAACGCGCAGTCGCCGGAACCGAATTCGAATGTATGCAAGATGGGTTGGTTGGGCCACTGATCTTGGCTTTTTCGATGGAAGATCCAGGCTCTGCCGCTCGGCTGGTGAACGATTTCGCGAAAGAAAACAACAAGCTCGTCGCCAAAGTGGTAGCGATCGGCGGCCAAGCGTTTGGCGGATCGGAGCTGGAGCGGTTGGCGAGATTGCCGACACGCGATCAAGGTATCAGTATGCTGATGTCTGTAATGAAAGCCCCTGTCGAGAAATTGGCTCGTACATTGGCGGCTGTCAGAGACGAAAAAGAAGCGGCATAAATTCGCAACCTACGATATACAACTTTTAAATATTAGAGGACTAATAAAATGGCAATTTCAAAAGAAGACATCTTAGAAGCAGTTGCGAATATGACTGTGATGGAAATCGTCGACCTGATTTCCGCGATGGAAGAAAAATTTGGCGTTTCTGCAGCCGCTGCGGTCGCAGTTGCGGCACCCGCTGCAGCTGCGGCTGTAGTTGAAGAACAAACCGAGTTCGATGTAATTCTTACAGGTTTCGGCGATAACAAAGTCGCTGTAATTAAAGCAGTTCGCGGTCTGACCGGTCTGGGTCTGAAAGAAGCTAAAGACGCCGTAGAAGGCGCTCCAACCACATTGAAAGAAGGCGTCAGCAAAGCTGAAGCTGAAGCAGCTAAGAAGGAACTTGAAGAAGCTGGCGCAACCGCCGAAATTAAATAAGCATCTTGATTGCTGCATATCTGGCGTAAGCCTACCAAACCGGGCTGACGGCATCTTGCCGTCGGCCTTTTACTGCTTGTAAAAAGCAGTACAAATAATCTCTGACGACGAAGGTATAGAAGCAATATGGCCTATTCTTTTACCGAAAAAAAGCGTATCCGTAATAATTTTGGGAAAGGTACAGAGGTACTTGACGTCCCATATCTCTTAGCGACACAAATAGATTCCTATGCGAATTTCCTGCAGTCCGGTGTGGAGCCCGATAAACGGCGAAGCCAAGGATTGCATGCTGCGTTCTCCAGCGTATTTCCGGTGGTCAGCCACTCCGGTTACGCCGTATTGGAATATGTTAAGTATCGCTTGGGAGAGCCTGCTTTTGACGTAAGAGAATGTCAGCAACGCGGTGCGACGTTTTCGGCGCCGCTCAGAGTGTTGGTGCGTCTGGTCATTTACGATAAGGATGCGCCCGCCAATACGAAAGTTGTCAAGGATATTCGCGAACAGGAAGTCTATATGGGTGAACTGCCCTTGATGACTGACAATGGCACTTTCGTAATTAACGGCACCGAGCGAGTTATCGTTTCCCAATTGCATCGGTCGCCCGGTGTATTCTTCGACCACGACAAAGGCAAAACTCATTCATCTGGAAAGCTGCTATTTAACGCGCGGGTAATTCCGTATCGCGGCTCTTGGTTGGATTTCGAGTTCGATCACAAGGACGCCGTATACGTGCGTATCGATCGGAGACGTAAAATCCCAGCCACTATTTTATTGAGAGCGTTGGGATACGAAAACGAAGAGATGATCAAGATTTTCTTCGATACCAATAAGTTCTCTTTAAGCGCCGATAAATTGATGTTCCATCTGATTCCTGATCGCTTGCGCGGCGAAATGGCTGTGTTCGATATCAAGTACGACGGCAAGGTGTTGATCGAAGAGGGCCGGAGAATTACCGCGAAGCATGTTCGGCAGTTGGAAAAAGCTGGCGTCACCGAAATCGAAGTGCCTCGCGACTATTTGTACGGCAAAATTCTGGGACACAACGTTATCGACAAGTCAACCGGCGAATTGCTGGCCAGCGTCAACGATGAAATTACCGATAACCTGCTGCAAAAACTGATCGACGCCGACGTGCCCGAGATTAACACTCTGTACGTAAACGATCTGGATCGTGGGCCTTACATTTCCAATTCAATGCGTTTGGACACCACAACCAATCGGTTGGAAGCGTTGGTTGAGATATATCGGATGATGCGCCCGGGCGAACCGCCTACCGTGGAGTCGGCCGAAAATTTATTTGAAAACCTGTTTTTTACCGACGAGCGTTACGATCTGTCTGCAGTCGGACGAATGAAATTTAATCGCCGTTTAGGTCGGGAAGAGACCGACGGTCCCGGTACCCTTAGCAAAGAAGATATTATTGATGTCCTGAAGGAACTGATTAAAATCCGGAACGGCAATGGCACCGTGGACGATATCGACCATTTGGGAAATCGTCGCGTCCGCTCTGTCGGTGAAATGATCGAAAACCAATTCCGCATCGGTTTGGTGCGGGTCGAGCGCGCAGTCAGAGAGCGCTTGACCCTGGCCGATTCTGAAGGCTACATGCCACAGGAAATTATCAACGCCAAACCGGTGTCGGCGGCAGTGAAGGAATTTTTCGGCTCCAGCCAGTTGTCGCAGTTCATGGACCAAAACAATCCCCTGTCACAGGTGACGCACAAACGCCGGGTGTCTGCCTTGGGTCCCGGCGGTTTGGCCAGAGAGCGCGCGGGCTTCGAGGTTCGCGACGTTCATACCACGCACTACGGACGGGTTTGTCCAATCGAGACGCCCGAGGGCCCGAATATTGGTTTGATTAACTCGTTGTCTGTTTATGCCAGAACCAACGAGTACGGTTTCCTGGAGACGCCTTACCGGAAGGTGGTGGACGGCAAAGTGACCGATCAAGTCGATTACATTTCCGCTATTGAAGAAGGCGAATATGTCATCGCTCAGTCCAGCGTGGCTGTCGACGAGAACGGTAAATTGGTAGAAGGCCTAGTGTCGTGCCGTTATAAGGACGAATTTACCTTGGCCTCTTCAGAAACCGTGCAGTATATGGATGTGTCCTCCAAGCAGATCGTTTCTGTAGCGGCATCGATCATTCCGTTCTTGGAGCATGACGACGCTAACCGCGCCTTGATGGGCTCTAACATGCAACGCCAAGCGGTTCCGACTTTGCGTGCGGAGAAGCCTTTGGTCGGTACCGGTATGGAGCGGGTTGTAGCAAAAGACTCCGGGGTGACGGTGGTTGCTACCCGTGGCGGTAGGGTCGAAGCTGTCGATGCCGGCCGGATCGTGGTTCGTGCCAACGACGACGAGACGGTCGCCGGCGTACCGGGTGTGGATATCTATAATTTGATCAAATATACCCGCTCCAACCAAAACACCTGTATCAATCAAAAACCATTGGTCAAACTGGGCGACATCGTTAACAAGGGCGACATCCTGGCCGACGGCCCATCCACCGATTTGGGTGAGCTGGCATTGGGCCAAAACATGTTGATCGCTTTCATGCCATGGAACGGTTACAACTTCGAGGACTCGATCCTGGTATCGGAGCGGGTCGTGAAGGAAGACCGTTTCACGACGATTCACATCGAAGAAAAAACCTGCGTGGCCCGGGAAACCAAACATAGTCCGGAAGAAATCACAGCCGATATTCCAAACGTCAGCGAGGAAGCGCTTTCCAAGTTGGACGAGTCGGGGATTGTTTATGTCGGGGCCGAAGTGAAAGGCGGCGACATTCTGGTCGGTAAGGTAACTCCGAAAGGCGAAACTCAGCTGACGCCCGAAGAAAAGCTGTTACGGGCGATTTTCGGCGAGAAGGCTGCCGATGTGAAAGATACTTCTTTGCGGGTGCCAGGCAACGTTCGCGGTACGGTGATCGACGTACAAGTCTTCACTCGCGATGGCGTTAAGAAAGACAAACGAGCGCTGGAAATCGAAGAAGCGGAAATCAAGCGTTACCGTAAAGATTTGGATGACCAGTTGAAAATCGTAGAACACGATATTTTCGCCCGGGTTAAGACGCTGCTGACCGGTAAAAAAGCCGAAAAGGGACCGAACGGTTTGAAAAAAGGCGAGGAAATCAGTGCCGATTATTTGGATCAATTGACTCATTCCGAGCTGCTGAAAATCAGAACGCTGGATGAAGACGCGAACCTGCAATTGGAAACCGTTGCCGAGCAGGTCGAACAACAGCGTAAGGAATTCGACGAGCGCTTCGAACAGAAGAAGAAAAAAATCACAATGGGTGACGATCTCGCTCCAGGCGTGCTGAAAATGGTCAAGGTTTATTTGGCCGTGAAAAAACGCATCCAGCCTGGTGATAAAATGGCCGGCCGTCACGGTAACAAAGGGGTTATCTCGCAAATCGTGCCGATCGAAGACATGCCCTACACGGCCGATGGCAACCCGGTCGACATTTTGCTCAATCCGCTCGGCGTACCCTCGCGGATGAATGTAGGGCAGGTGTTGGAAACCCACTTGGGCTGGGCGGCGAAAGGTTTGGGTATCAAGATCGGCAAAATGTTGGAGGCGCAAGCCAAGGCCGCTGAAATTCGCGGTTTCCTGGAAAAGATTTATAACTGCAGCGGCAAAAAAGAAGATTTGAGCCTGTTCAGCGATAAAGACATTTTGGAATTGGCGCTGAATTTGGTCAGCGGTGTACCGATGGCAACACCGGTATTCGACGGTGCTTCCGAAGAAGACATTCGTACCATGTTGCGGCTTGCCGATTTACCGGAGCATGGCCAAACGGTGCTGTACGACGGCCTTACTGGGGAACCGTTCGAGCGCGAAGTGACGGTAGGCTATATGTATATGCTTAAACTGAACCACTTGGTGGACGACAAAATGCATGCCCGTTCGACCGGTCCATACAGTCTGGTGACCCAGCAACCGTTGGGCGGTAAAGCCCAGTTCGGTGGCCAGCGCTTCGGCGAGATGGAGGTTTGGGCATTGGAAGCCTACGGCGCAGCCTACACATTGCAGGAAATGTTGACGGTCAAGTCGGACGACGTGACAGGCCGAACCCGAATGTACAAAAACATTGTCGACGGCAACCATTCCATGGAAGCCGGCATGCCGGAATCGTTTAACGTATTAGTCAAAGAGATACGTTCCTTGGCGGTAAATATCGAGATGGAGCAAGAGTAGTCGGTCTAACGCGACTAGATTTCGGACGATATCGGTAACATTTTGAAGAGGGTGAGCTCTTGAAAGATTTAATGAATTTCTTAAAGCGTCAAGGCCGTACAGACGATTTTGACACTATACGTATCGGTTTGGCTTCTCCGGACATGATTCGCTCATGGTCTTACGGTGAAGTCAAAAAGCCTGAGACGATCAATTACCGGACCTTCAAGCCGGAACGCGACGGTTTGTTCTGCGCAAAAATTTTCGGGCCGATTAGCGATTACGAGTGCTTGTGCGGTAAATATAAACGCTTGAAACACCGTGGCGTGATCTGCGAAAAATGCGGCGTCGAAGTGACTTTGTCCAAAGTTCGGCGCGAACGTATGGGCCATATCGATTTGGCTAGCCCGGTAGCGCATATTTGGTTCTTGAAGTCTTTGCCGTCGCGTATTGCGCTGCTGCTGGATATGACTCTGCGTTCGATCGAGCGCGTGCTTTATTTCGAAACGTTTGTGGTGATAGATCCCGGCATGTCTCCGCTGGAGAAAGGCCAGTTATTGACCGACGAAGAATATTTGAACGCGGTTGAAGAGCATGGTGACGATTTCGTCGCGAAAATGGGTGCCGAGGCTATCTACGATTTGTTGAAGTCGATCGATTTGAAAGACGAAATCAACAAGTTGCGCGAAGAGATCAATTCGACCAATTCCGACACCAAAATCAAGAAATTTTCGAAGCGATTGAAGGTGATCGACTCCTTGCTGGCATCGAATAATCGCCCGGAATGGATGATTATGACGGTGTTGCCGGTGTTGCCGCCCGAATTAAGGCCTTTGGTGCCATTGGACGGCGGCCGCTTTGCAACGTCGGACTTGAACGATTTATACCGCCGCGTTATCAACCGCAATAACCGTTTGACGAGGTTGTTGGATTTGAACGCGCCCGACATCATCGTGCGTAACGAAAAGCGGATGCTGCAGGAAGCGGTGGATGCATTATTGGACAACGGCCGCCGCGGCCGGGCCATCACCGGTAGCAATCGTCGGCCGTTAAAGTCCTTGGCCGATATGATCAAGGGCAAGCAAGGTCGTTTCCGGCAGAACCTGCTGGGGAAACGGGTGGACTACTCCGGCCGTTCGGTAATTGTGGTAGGACCGACGCTGCGTCTGCACCAGTGCGGATTGCCGAAAAAAATGGCGCTGGAGCTATTCAAGCCGTTTATTTTCAGTAAGTTGCAGCTGCGTGGCTTGGCGACAACCATCAAGGCGGCCAAAAAGATGGTCGAGCGCGAAGGCGCTGAAGTTTGGGACATTCTCGAAGAAGTGATCCGCGAACATCCGGTGCTGTTGAACCGTGCGCCGACGTTGCACCGTTTGGGCATTCAGGCATTCGAGCCGACCTTAATCGAAGGTAAGGCTATTCAGTTGCATCCTTTGGTTTGTAGCGCTTTCAATGCCGACTTCGACGGCGACCAGATGGCGGTCCATATTCCGTTGTCTGTGGAAGCACAGTTGGAAGCCCGTACTCTGATGATGGCGACCAATAATATTCTGTCTCCCGCAAACGGCGAGCCGGTTATCAATCCGTCGCAAGACGTGGTTTTGGGGCTCTATTACATTAGCCGTGAGAAAATTAACGCGGTTGGCGAAGGTAGCGTTTTCTCCGATGTGTCCGAAGTCATGCTGGCTTTGGATAGCAAAGCAGTCGAATTGCAGACCAAGATTCAGGTGCGAATTACCGAAAAGCTAAAAACCGCCGAAGGTGAATTCGAAACGATTGTGAGCCGTAAGCAAACTACAGTCGGGCGTTCCATCATCTGGGGTATCGTGCCAGACGGCATGCCTTATGAGTTGGTCAATGTCGATATGACTAAAAAGAATATATCGCGGCTGATCAACTATAGCTACCGTTACCTGGGGATCAAAGAGACCGTTATTCTGGCCGATAAGATCATGTATCTTGGCTTTAAGTACGCGACTCGCGCAGGTGTGTCATTTGGTATCGAAGACATGGAAATTCCGCTGAAAAAGGCCGACATTATTCGGGCTGCGGACGCCGAGGTGAGCGAAATTCAGAATCAGTACGCATCCGGTTTGGTTACCGACGGCGAACGCTATAACAAAGTTGTCGATATTTGGTCCAGAGCCAATGACCAAGTGGCGAAAGTCATGATGGAAGGCTTGGGGGAGGATGAGGTCGTCAATAAAGCGGGTGAAACCGTCAAGCAAAAATCGTTCAACTCCATCTTTATGATGGCCGAGTCGGGAGCGCGGGGTTCCGCGGCTCAAATCCGGCAGTTAGCCGGGATGCGCGGTTTGATGGCGAAGCCGGACGGTTCGATTATTGAAACGCCTATTACGGCTAACTTCCGCGAAGGTCTGGATGTATTGCAATACTTTATTTCGACCCACGGTGCTCGCAAAGGTCTGGCTGACACGGCGCTTAAAACGGCGAACTCTGGGTATTTGACCCGGCGCTTGGTCGACGTCGCCCAGGATCTGGTCATTGCCGAGTTCGATTGCGGTACTCAAAATGGTTTGACCATGATGCCGATTATCGAAGGCGGCGATGTAGTAGAGCCTTTGGTTGATCGAGTTTTGGGGCGTGTGGCTGCAATTGATGTTACCGAGCCTGCCGGGAATAAAGTTTTAATACCGGCGGGTACAATGATCGATGAAAATTTGGTCACTGTGCTGGAAGAGAACGGTATCGATAAAATGCTGGTTCGCTCGGTAATCACTTGTGAGTCGCGGCATGGTGTCTGTGCTAAATGCTACGGCCGGGATTTAGGTCGAGGTCATTTGGTCAATATTGGCGAAGCTATCGGTGTTGTAGCTGCGCAGTCGATTGGTGAGCCGGGCACGCAATTGACTATGCGTACCTTCCATATTGGCGGTGCGGCATCGCGTTCGGCTGCGGTCAGCAACGTACAGGTTAAATCGAGTGGTACGGCGAAGCTCAATAATTTGAAGACTGTTAAAAACCGCGAGAATAACTTGGTTGCTGTATCCAGATCCGGCGAGGTCGGCGTGATGGATGACTACGGCCGTGAGCGCGAGCGTTACAAGATTCCTTATGGCGCCGTTTTGTCGGTAGCCGACGGTACACCGGTTAGTGCTGGTGACATCATCGTCAATTGGGATCCACATACTCATCCGGTTATTACTGAGGTGGATGGTTTCATCCAATTGATCGACTTTATGGATGGAATCACAGTACAGGAGCAGTCTGACGAGGTTACTGGTCTGACGTCTCGGGTGGTTACGGATCCAAAACAACGGACCTCGGCCGGTAAAGAGCTGCGACCAATGGTTCGGTTGATAGATGAGCAAGGCGGCCAGATTAATTTGCCTGGGACTGATATCCCGGCTCAGTATTTCTTGCCAGCCGGCGCTATCGTAGGCGTTAAAGATGGCGGTGAAGTTAAGGTCGGTGACGTATTGGCGAGAATTCCGCAAGAATCTAGTAAAACTCGCGATATTACCGGTGGTTTGCCACGTGTTGCCGATTTATTCGAAGCTCGCAAAACCAAGGATCCTGCCATTCTTGCAGAAGCAACCGGTATGGTGTCGTTCGGTAAAGAAACCAAGGGTAAGCAACGCGTCATTATTACTGATTCCGAAGGTGAGCAGTACGAGACATTGATTCCCAAATGGCGGCATATCACGGTGTTCGAGGGTGAATTTGTCGACAAAGGTGAAACGATCGCCGAAGGCGAGCTGACTCCTCACGACATCCTGCGTCTGCGTGGAATTGAAGAGCTAGCTGATTACTTGGTTAAAGAGATTCAAGACGTTTATCGCCTGCAGGGTGTAAAAATCAATGACAAGCACATTGAGGCAATCATTCGGCAAATGCTGAGAAAGGTTGAAATTACCGCCTCGGGAGATACTGATTTTGTTAAGGGCGAGCAGGTAGAGCGGACCTTGATTAACGCGGTTAACGATCAAATTGAAAGGGAAGGAAAAATCCCTGCAAGTTACGACTCGTTATTGCTGGGTATCACTAAAGCTTCTCTTGCTACAGAGTCGTTTATTTCTGCGGCTTCGTTCCAAGAAACTACTCGAGTGCTTACCGATGCGGCGGTGCGCGGCATCAGTGACAGCCTGAACGGACTGAAAGAGAACGTTATCGTTGGGCGCTTGATTCCTGCTGGAACCGGGCTGGCCTACCACGAGCAGCGACGGAAAAGAAGGTCTGCTGAGTTCGCATCCTCGGCGGACGCATCTAGTCAGGCCATGGAAGCCGTTGATGTGGAAGAGGCCTTGAAACAGGCGTTGAATATTGAATAGCCTTAAAAAGACTTGACCTGATTACCTTGTAAAGGTATCATGCTCTGCTCGAATCGACCAAGTGATTTGGGCGGAGTAATGTCATTTGTGGAAAGATATTACTTATTAACATTGCATATTCGGAGTAGTTAAGAATGGCCACGATCAATCAGTTGGTCCGTAAGCCTCGCGCTAAAAAAATAGAAAAAACCAATGTTCCGGCATTGGAGGCGTGCCCGCAAAGAAGGGGTGTTTGTACGCGCGTGTACACCACGACGCCAAAAAAACCTAACTCGGCGTTGCGCAAAGTTGCGCGGGTGCGGTTAACCAATGGCGCTGAGGTAAGTAGCTATATCGGCGGCGAAGGGCACAATTTGCAGGAGCACTCTGTGGTCTTGATTAGAGGTGGTCGGGTAAAAGATTTGCCGGGTGTGCGCTATCACGTGGTTCGCGGTAGTCTTGATACGTCGGGCGTAAAGGATAGAAAGTGCGGTCGTTCAAAGTACGGCGCAAAAAGGCCTAAGAAATAAGGGTTGGTAACAGATGTCAAGAAGAAGAGTTGCTGCAAAAAGAGTAATAAATCCTGATCCGCGCTTTGGTAGCGATATGCTTTCAAAGTTTATGAACATGATTATGGTAGATGGCAAAAAATCAGTTGCCGAAAAAATCGTGTATGGTGCGCTCGATGTTATCGAGAGCAAAGGGCACAAAGAGTCTCTGGAGTTGGTTTCCAAGGCGCTAGAAAATGTTCAGCCTCGGGTCGAGGTTAAGTCAAGAAGGGTGGGTGGTGCGACTTATCAGGTCCCAGTAGAAGTCCGTCCTGCACGAAGATTGGCTCTTTCTATGCGTTGGTTGATTGATGCGTCCCGCAAAAGGAATGAAAGGACAATGGCTGCCAAATTGGCCGGTGAGTTACTGGATGCCTCTGAAGGTCGCGGTGCGGCAGCTAAGAAGCGGGAAGATACCCACAGAATGGCTGAAGCTAATAAGGCGTTTGCGCATTATCGTTGGTAATCAGGTCTGGGTTTCGTTGTGTCTCGAAAGACGCCTATAGAGCGTTATCGTAACATAGGCATAATGGCGCATATAGACGCTGGAAAAACAACGACTACTGAACGGATACTTTACTACACTGGGGTCTCGCACAAAATTGGCGAGGTTCATGACGGCGCTGCTACCATGGATTGGATGGAGCAAGAGCAAGAGCGTGGCATAACTATTACATCCGCGGCCACGACCTGCTTTTGGGCTGGGATGGGTGGTGGGCGAGAGCAGTATCGTATCAATATTATCGATACTCCAGGTCATGTCGACTTTACCATTGAGGTTGAGCGTTCGCTTAGAGTGCTAGATGGCGCCTGCGCGGTTTTCTGCGCAGTCGGAGGTGTAGAGCCGCAATCCGAAACCGTTTGGCGGCAGGCTAACAAATACAAAGTGCCCCGTGTTGTATTCGTCAACAAGATGGATCGAGTCGGGGCAGATTTTCTTCGGGTGGTCGAGCAAATAAAAAGTCGCTTGGGGGCTTCGGTTGTTCCAATGCAGTTACCGATAGGCTCTGAAGACGCGTTTAAAGGTGTGATTGATCTTCTGAAGATGAAGGCCATTTACTGGTCTGAAGCCGATATGGGTTTGGCATTTACCGAATCGGAAATTCCGGAAGAACTGGTTGCCAATAGCCTTAAGTGGCGCGAATACATGTTTGAGTCGGCGGCCGAAGGAAGCGACTCATTAATGGATAAGTATCTGGAGCAAGGAGAGCTTACGGATGCAGAGGTAATATCAGGAATACGGGCCCAGGTCCTAGCAAATAAGCTGGTGCCTGCCTATTGCGGTTCAGCCTTTAAAAATAAAGGTGTGCAGTGCCTGCTGGATGCGGTAGTAGACTTTTTGCCGTCACCAGTCGATATCGGTTCGGTTTGTGGATTGAGCGATGCGGGCGAAAGTGTTTATAGGTCGGCAGCAGATAACGATTCGTTTTCCGCCTTGGCTTTTAAAATCGCATCCGATCCATTCGTAGGAACGTTAACCTTTATTCGGGTTTATTCGGGGGTGCTTAAATCAGGCGATACGGTGCTCAATTCGACGAAGAATAAAAGAGAGCGCGTCGGCCGTATCGTGCAGATGCATGCCAATAGCAGGGTAGAGATAAGCCAAGTTAGAGCGGGTGATATTGCGGCCTTGGTTGGTTTGAAGGAGGTTACGACAGGCGACACGTTTTGTGATATGGCGGCGCCTGTGTTGTTGGAAAAAATGGAGTTTCCGGAGCCGGTTATTTCCGTTGCAGTAGAGCCAAAAACCAAAGCAGATCAAGACAAATTGGCGGTTGCGCTGGCAAAGCTGGCCCAAGAGGACCCGTCCTTTCGCGTAAGTACCGATCCTGAGTCCGGGCAGACAATTATTGCTGGCATGGGCGAGCTACATCTTGAGATTATCGTTGATCGGATGAAACGGGAATTCAGCGTTACCGCCAACGTAGGGGCTCCCCAGGTCGCTTATCGTGAAACAGTGACGAAAGTCGTTGAAGCAGAAGGTAAATTTGTTAGGCAAACCGGGGGCAAAGGGCAGTACGGCCACGTTTGGTTGCGCATTGAGCCTGGTGAGCTAGGCTCAGGCTACCAGTTCGTCAATGAGATCGTGGGTGGCATAGTTCCTAAAGAGTATGTCCCGGCCATTGACAAAGGTATTCAGGAGCAAATGGAAAACGGAGTGTTGGCTGGTTTTCCAGTGGTTGATGTAAAGGTTAGTTTATTCGATGGTTCATATCATGATGTCGATTCGAATGAAATGGCTTTCAAAATAGCAGGATCTATCGGCTTTAGGGATGGAGCAAAAGCTGCAAACCCAGTGTTGCTGGAGCCTATCATGAAAGTAGAGGTAGTGACTCCCGAAGAAAATATGGGAGATGTCGTCGGCGACATTAACAGGCGCAGAGGGCTGATTCATGGCGTGGAAGATGTTCCAGCTGGTAAAGTGGTCCAGTGCGAAGTGCCTCTAGCGGAAATGTTCGGTTACGCTACCGATCTTAGGTCGGCCACGCAAGGACGTGCCACTTATAGTATGCAGTTTGAAAAATATAACGAAGCACCTGCAAATATTGCGGAAGCGATTATTAGAAAAGTATCTTAAGTTTTTAAATATCAGGTATTGAATCATGGCTAAAGAAAAATTTG
>NZ_PPPU01000055.1 GCF_006483455.1 Methylomonas koyamae | reverse complement strand
GACCGCGATTGCGAATGTGCTGCGCGGTGATGCGTACGAACGTCGCTGCCTCATTGCGTCTGAAATTTGAAAATAGGCCCAAAAAAGGGCTTGTTCTCGAGAAAATCCGGCTGTTTTGATGAAAAAACGGTCGATTATTGAAATCTTTGACCTATCTTAGAAATTACTGTCGTTCAAAACGGCAGTTTTTCAGAGGTTCCTAAAGTTTGTTATTATGATCATGCCATGTTCTGGATATGGTTCTCCGCGAAACTTTAGGTTCTTACGGTTTGGCATATTCTCACTTGTAATTAGACAAAAAACATCTTTTGCCCGAAGCTCAATATTCTTTGTCCCGTAGATTGAGAAGTCTATTTGTCGCTCATCTCCAGAGTTATCAAATGATCTTATAGTATATGTGCCAATAGTAAAGTATGAGGGGTAAGGGTGGTATATTTTGGTGGTCTTGAATCTTTTTGCTTTAACTGCTCCAAAATACGCCTTAAAGGATTTTTTGCAAACTGGACATTTTATCTGGCAAATCGAATAAATTGGCCATTTGAAAAGAATTTTTTTCTTCGCACCAAAAGCAATTCATGGAATGGAGTCCAGGATTGCTATCTGTGCCGACTATATTAAGTATCTCAGATCTTGGAATGTCGCCACTGTATTTAGTTAGAACATCTTGCAGTTTTAAAATTAGACTGGCTTTGGTCATATTGTTATTTTAGTCCCTTGGCAAAGAGTTTGTGTCTATAGGTTTTTATTTGGGCATCGATGCTGTCATCGATAGACTTAAAATAATTTACGTCGATTTGTTATTAAGGAACTTCTGATTAATTTGCTGTCGTGATTTTATATGTAAATTAAATCTAAGACTTGTGATTGTTGTTTTCTTGAAAAGGGCTGTAGGCTGGGTGGAGCGGCAGCGATACCCAGCTTTAACGGCTTTTAGCTGGGTTTCATTGTCATTCAACCCAGCCTACGTCCACGAATGGAGATTCAGTTTATTATCCATTAGCGGTAATTGGAAAGTTCAGCCAACTGTCGCTTATGGGGTGTAACAAAACAATCACGCCTTATCCTACCAAGCGGCGAATTTCCTGAGAACCGAAATTCAGCCAAAATAACGCAGCTCAACATAAAACCCGGCGCCTTTCGTTCCAACCTTAGAAGGCACATAGCCATTTTTTGTTGTACTAACGGACCAAATCCGGCTACTATCCTGCCCATGATATTTTCCAATCTGCTTTTTCTCGTCAATAAACGCCGCTGGCTATGGGGCTTACCTATTGCCGTGGTGTTTGCGTTTTTCTAAAAACTTTCAAGCAACCGCGGGCTTGCCGCAGTTGCTTCGTCATTTGCCAAAGGCCCGCATCGATACAGGAGGCCTAATGGCTACAACCGTTTCCACCCATTCATTTCAACACCGCCGTTTGCTCGGCTTCGGTTTGGCGACTTTGGCCGCGATCGGTTTTTCCGGCAAAGCCATTTTCGTCAAACTGGCTTATGGCGAAGCGGTCGATGCCGTGACTTTGTTGGCGTTGCGGATGCTGTTTTCGGCGCCGTTTTTCCTGATCGTGGCCTTGCGCCATGCCTGGCAAAAACCGGCGCAGGCCTTGAGCCGGCGAGATTACGCGGCGTTGTTGTTATTGGGTCTGCTGGGTTACTACCTGTCCAGCTTGTTCGACTTCATCGGTCTGCAATATATTTCCGCCGGTCTGGAGCGCTTGATTCTGTTTTTGTACCCGACCTTGGTCGTGGTGTTGTCGGCGCTGTTGTTGCATAAACCGTTCGGACGCAAAGAGATTGTCGCCTTGCTGCTCAGTTACGCCGGGATCGGCGTGGTGTTCAGCGATCAGGTGACGTTGCAGGCCGAGCATTTGTGGTTGGGTGCCGGTTTTGTGTTTGCCAGCACGTTGACTTACGCGGCGTATCTGATCGGCACCGGCGAGACGGTGGCCAGGATAGGCGCGTCGCGCTTTACCGCCTACGCGATGCTGGTGGCCTGTGCGGCAACGCTGATCCAATTCCTGTTGACCCATCCGCCGCAGGCGCTGCTGGTCTCGGCACGGGTCTATCAATTGAGTTTGTGGATGGCGATTGTGTCGACCGTGCTGCCGGTATTCATGCTGTCGGCCGCGATCCGGATTATAGGCTCCAGCCATGCCTCGCTGATTGGCGCGTTGGGGCCGGTGGCGACGCTGTTTTTAGCGAACGTGTTTCTCGGTGAACAGCTGAGCCCGCTGCAAATGGCCGGTGCGGCGCTGGTGTTGGCCGGGGTGTTGAGCCTGTCGCGAAAATGAACCGCGGCGCAGGCCTTAGTGCCGGTCGTCGGCCGATCCGCCCGAGGCCAGCATTTCCCTGGCATGGGCCAGCGTGTTTTCGGTGATGGTGACGCCGCCCAGCATCCGCGCCACTTCGTGCACCCGTTCCTCCTCGCTGAGCCGGCGGACGCTGGACGAGGTGACGGCGGCCTTCTGGTTTTTGGCGACGAACAGGTGCTGGTGGGCTTGGGCGGCGACCTGCGGCAGGTGAGTCACGCACAGCACCTGGCGGTTGCGGCTGAGCCGGCGCAGTTTCTGGCCGACGATTTCGGCGATGCCGCCGCCGATACCGGAATCGACCTCGTCGAAGATCATGGTCGGCGTGGTTTTGTCGGTGCTGGTCGTGACCTGGATCGCCAGACTGATGCGCGACAATTCGCCGCCGGAGGCAACTTTTGCCAAAGGTTTGGCCGGCAGGCCGGGATTGGTGCTGACCAGGAATTCGATCTGGTCCAGGCCGTTGCGCTGCGGTTCGGCCTGTTCCGGCGTCTGCAGTTTGACGATGAATTCGCCGTGCGGCATGCCCAGTTCCTTGATCGCGTCTGAAATCCGTTGTTGCAGTTCGGTGCCGGCCTGGCGCCGGTTGGCTGACAATTCGGCGGCCAGTTTGCGGTACTGGTTCAGCAAACGTTCGCAGTCGGCGTGCAGCGCTTCGATGCGTTCGCTGCTGTGGCTGAGATTGTGCAATTCTTCGCTCAGGCCCGCGGCCAGGGCCGGCAGTTCTTCCGGCTGGACTTTGTGTTTGCGGCTGAGCGACTGGATCACGCCGATTTGGGTTTCCAGCCAGGCCAGTTGCTGCGGATCGGCCTCCTGGTTTTCCAGGAAGCGGCGCAATTGCTGGGTGGCCTCGCCGATCTGGATTTCGGCGTCGCCGAGCAGTTCCGCCACGCCGTTCAATTCGGCTGCGTATTGGCTCAGCTCTTGTAGTGCGTGAATCACGTGGCCCAGCATGTCGGCGACCGACTGCTGGTCGTTGTCGTACAAAATCTCGAGTTGTTGTTGGCCGACGCCGAGAATTTTACCGAGGTTGGCCAGTTTGTGGTGTTCGTCGGCCAGGGCCTGGTAATCGAAGTTTTCCAGGTCCAGTTGCTGCAGTTCTTCCAATTGGTAGCGCAGCAATTCCTCGCGTTCGGCCTGGTCGCTGCCGGCCTTTAGCAGTTGCTGCAATTCCTTGTGCGCCTGACGCCAGTTTTGGTAACACGCGTTGAGTTGTTCCAACAAGGCCTGATTGTTGGCGAAACCGTCCAGCAGCCGGCGCTGCTCTTCGCCGTCCAGCAAGGTCAAATGGGCGTGTTGGCCGTGGATTTCCACCAATTGCCGGCTCAAGGCCTGCAGGGTCTGCAGATTGACCGGACGGTTGTTGATGTAAGCTTTGGAGCGGCCGTCCTCGCTGACCGTGCGCCGGATCAGGCAATGGCTGTCGTCGTCCAGTTCGTTGTCGGCCAGCCATTGTTTGACCAGCGGCGCTTTGCTTAAATCGAATTCGATATTGATCTCGGCCCGTTTGCTGCCGGGACGGACGTAGCCGGAGTCGGCGCGGTCGCCGAGCGCCAGGCCCAGCGCGGTCAACAGGATGGATTTGCCGGCGCCGGTTTCGCCGGTCAATACCGACATGCCGGGGTCGAGGTCCAGATCCAGGGCGTCGACCACGGCCAGGTCGAGAATGTTCAGGTTCAGCAGCATGGGTTCAGGCGGGGTAGCCGCTCCAGTTGAGTTTGCTTCTCAGGATATGGAAAAAATCGTGATCTGCCGGGTGCAGAATTGTAATCGGTTTCTCGGCCTTCTTGATGACGATCTTGTCGTTGATGCGGACGTCCGGAATTTCCAGATGATCGCAAGTCACCAGCGCATTGATTTGTTTGGCGCGGCTGAAGCGGACTTCGATGGTGACGTTGTCGTCGATCACGATCGGCCGGTTGGACAAGGTATGCGGATTCAGCGGCACCAAGACCAGGGCGTGCAACGCAGGATGCAGGATGGGACCGCCGGCCGACAGCGAATAGGCGGTGGAACCGGTCGGCGTGGCGACGATCAAGCCGTCCGAGCGTTGTGTGTTGAGATAGACGCCGTCGATGCTGGTGACAATCTCGATCATGCTTGGCGTGACCCAGCGGTGCACCACCACTTCGTTGACCGCGGTTTGCTGGTGGATCAGCGTGCCGTCGCGGATGATGGCCGCGTTCAATAAGTGGCGTTGCTCGGTTTTGTAGTTGCCCGCCAGAATCTGTTCGAGGCTGCCGGAGAGTTGTTCCGGCGAGATATCCGCCAGAAATCCGAGCCGGCCCAGATTGACGCCCAGCAACGGCACGTCGAAATCGGCCACCGCCCGCGCCGCGGCCAGGAAGGTGCCGTCGCCACCCAAGGCCATCATCAGATCGCAATGCTCCGGCAAACGCTCGATGTAGACGCCGGTGACGTCGGCGTGCTCGATCAAGTCGGCGCTTTGGCTTTCCACCGCCACTTGAAAACCCCGGCGCAGCAGATAGCGGTAGAGTTGGTTCAGCGTCGGCGCGATTCCGGGGTCGCCGAACTTGCCGACGAGGCCGATACGCTGGAATGGGCTTGGCATGGCATAGGGTTGGTTGAGAATGTTGCCCGGATTATACAAACAGGCCGGCGGAAAGTCTTGGCGCAAGTTGCGCCGGGGTCACGCGCAGCAGCTTCTTGTCTAGTTATTTGGGCCTATAGACAAAACAATGGATGTGGCTAGAATCCGGAAATTTTTAAAGGCATATTTGATTTGCCCCAGTTTATTTTGCTTGATCCCAACCCATGAAATTCGACCGAGTAATCCTGGTTGTCGACGAAGACATCTCTTCCTACAAGGGCATTTTGCGGATGGCCGAACCGCTGGCGGCCGAGGTGGTGCATTTTGCCTGTCGTCACGAATTGAGTCGGTGGACTGTCGAGAACCGTGATAGTTTCGATCCGGGCAAGTTGGCTTCCAGCGTGGTGTTCGATCCCGAGTTTCTGGACATCTTCGACAACGGCCCGTTCGACGAATTATTCGGCCAATGCCCGCGGATTTGTATCAGCCGCAGCGGGCGCTTGTCCAGGGCGGTGCAGGCGATCAATTCCGGCCTGTTCGATTTTATCGAGAAACCGTTTCGGCTGGAGCAGATGCAGCAGGTGTTGGAAAATTCGTTGGCATTGCACGAGCGCGATAGACGCCGGCTCAGCGACTTCAAAAGTTTAACCCGCCGAGAATTGCAGACCTGCCAAATGGTGGTCAGCGGCCTGACGAACCGGGAAATAGCGGAACAGCTGGATATTTCCATCAAAACGGTCAAAGTTCACCGGGCCAATTTAATGCGCAAAGTGCGGGCTAAATCCGTGACCGAATTGCTGCGCGGTTACGACGAATTTATGGTCAAGATCAACGGCGTACCGAGTCTTGTAAAAAAATTCTCCGTGGGGGCGTGAAGCCTCGTTATCCCGGAGCGGCGGCAGTGGACTGGGCGGCCTGAGTCCCGGCCGATAAACGTCCGGCCAATCCTTATTGCGATACCGGTTTAACCTCAACTGCTAACCGAATTACCCTTTGATGGAATTGACTCTGTTTCCTACTATCGGCGCTATTGCCCAGCGCCAAATCTTGCGAGCCTCGCTCGATATGAGCGTGCGCGAGATCTCCGAGGTGCTGAGCCGGAATAGCGCCAGCAGCGTCGTCATCGAGCAGGCGGACGGCCACTACGTGTTTTCGGTCGAAGATCTGTTACAACACGTTCATTCCGGCGGTCAGAGCGGCGTGACCCTCGGCGAGTTACCGATTCGCAAAATCGCCTGCCTGGACGAGAACGAACATATACTGGTGGGGCTGGAGGTGCTGGAAAATAGCGGCGAACGTTATCTGGCCGCGGTAGGAGCCGGCGGCGAGCTGGTGGGCATCTTGACCTATACCGATATCCTCTCGGCGGTCGATCCGACGGTATTGGTGCAAAAAAAGACCATAGGCGAATTGATGTTCCGCACCGAACCGGTCACGTTTTCGCCGGACTGGATACTGGAGGACGTACTGAGCCATCTGCGCAAATTGGAAGATTCGATTATCGTGATCGACGCCGGGATACCGGTCGGCATCATCACCACCAAAGACATTTTCCGGATTTTGTCGTCCGGAAGCGCTACCGATTTGCCGTTGACGGAATACATGACCAGTCCGGTCGTGACCACCGACACCGGCGCAACCATCCACGATGCCCTGATGCAACTGAAGACCTTAAAGATCAAGCGTTCGGTCGTCGTGGACGAAAACCGACGCTTGGTCGGCGTCGTCACCCAAAGCGAGCTGGTCGGATTTGCCTACGGCACCTGGATCGATTTGGTCAAACACCATGCCAGCGAACTGAAGGAATTGGTCAGTTTTCTCGAATCGAAAGCAACGGGATTGGAAAAAACGGCGCTCAGCGATCCGTTGACCGGTATCGGTAACCGGCGCATGCTGCAGAAACGTCTGGAAGAAGAAATTCAGCGCATGCGGCGTTACCGGTCGACGCCGTTTTCGTTATTGCTGATCGACATCGACCATTTCAAAAACGTCAATGACAGCCACGGCCACATGGTGGGCGACGAAGTCTTGAAAGTGCTGGCATCCGCTCTGCGCGGCCTGGTCCGGGCCGTTGACGACGTAACGCGCTGGGGCGGCGAAGAATTTGCGATTTTGTTGCCGCATACGCCGGTCGATAATGCCGTCGAATTTGCGGAACGAGTCCGCCAGACGATCGCCAATCTGGTTTTCCCGCGCCAAATTCGGACGACCGTCAGTATCGGCGCCGGCGAGTTTACGATGACGGAAACCGAGCAGGCGTTCTTCGAGCGGGTCGATCAGGCCTTGTATCGCGCCAAGCGCAACGGTCGCAATTGCGTCGTCGCCGATGCCGACGCAGCTTAATTGACCTGAAGCGGCCGCCCGGAAGCCGTCACATCACGAAAAACGTACTCAGGTAAACCGCACCCAGCAACGTGGACAGCAAGCGGAGTTTGTTTTGCAAAGTCAGCGATTGCCAATAAAGCTCGCACTCGGTTTTCCGCCGCACCCAGGCATTCATCAGTGCCTGCTGCAGCCGGCGCCGTATTAGCGGTAATGCTTTCCACAGCGCGTAAAGCGCCGAACCGCCAAGTGCCAACAAGATGTAAAAAGTGATGATCTGGCTGCCGTGGCGGGTGGTGTGAAAGGTATGCTCCACGGCATGTTCGATGCCAAGTTCGAACCATTCGAATGCCAGATGCAGCATTTCGAACAGGAAGTGGGCGACGCTGAAAACCAGATCGATGGTCAAATCGTACATTGCCAAACCGGCTCCGACGCCGGCTACGGCTATTAAATCCAGATGTTGCCTAATCATGCCAGTGCCTCTTTAAAGCAGTGATACCGCATCGTGTCCATTGCCGGCAGCTCCGCCAGCCGCCGCAGTTTACTCGACCGTGATGGCAAGCGCAAAGCCTGCCATCAGCGGAAAATCCGCCGACATTCCCTTGGGGGGGAGAAATGTCGCAACGGATTCGGCAAGATTGTAATAAAACATCGATTCGATACCAAAATATTTTTGCATTGCCTCCGTTCCACAGAGCGATTGTGGTCTTGGGGGAGGACTGGTGCGGATTTTGTTCCCTGCTGCCGCGCCGGGCACCGGACGGAATGGCGAGAACCGACATTCATATAGGCTATCGCGATAGCGGAAACAATACGTGATATTCGAATTTGTCTGGGGATTTGCATTCCTCCGATTACGCTTCGCTAATCGGAGCTACGCGGGCTGTCTGGCGGATTGGCTTGAACGCTAGAGTTTGTGAGAGTATTATCAATAGTGTTCGTCTTCCAACAACCAGTCATGCGGGTAAATCTCATGAATACCTTCGTTCGATATTTGGCGTTGATAGTTGCATTATTATCGTTTTTCGTCTTGAGCAGCTTACCCGCGACAGCGGCGTTGGTTCGGTATACCTATACCGGCAACACCTTTACCGACGTATTCCCACTGGGGGTTGGAGATATCGGCGTGAACATCAGCTTCGTCGTTGAAGAAACCTTGTTGCCCAAATCGGGTCGGGCTATTCTTGATGTTGACGACTATACCAGCGGGCGGATCCCGTTTACCTTCATCTTTGGGCTGGGAAAGTACTATAAAATCGATACCACGGAATTTTACACAGCCCCAAATAATAACGGGGTCGATCCGCATTTTTCGACATATTACGAAAGAAGTGCGCGGATAGAATTTGATACCGACGCCGATGGGCATCTCACTGGCAATTGGAATGCGGCCCTAAACAGACATGAATACGGCCGGCCAGGACTACTTGGCGGCGTGTCGATAAGCTCTGTTGGCAATGGCGTAAGTTCTTTGGATGCAGGAGAACTAATGTACAGTTTTACCGGTTCGGTAACCGGTAATCCGGGTAACTGGACACGTGAATTAGCCTCGGTGCCGGTGCCTGCGAGCGGATTTTTGTTCGGTTTTGTCATTTTCGGTTTGGTTAGTGTCAGGCTACGAGGCAATAGGTAGCGGGATAGATAATTTATGTCAGCTTATTCTGTCAGCGATCCCGGCCTTACGTCAGGCTCAAAACGCAAATGGCACATACGCGGAGTCTTGAAATATCGCAAAGCACTTTTTGATGTGCTTAATTGCAAAATCTGTCGCCGTCACCGCTTCTTATCGGGACGCAACGTCGGCTATCTAGTTTATTCTGTGGCTTTTAGGCTCCATTTCCGAATGCCGTCGCCAGCCCAATCAATAAGGGCAATATTCCACTCCGAACATGACGGTGAAATGATGAAAACGGCAAATCCCGAATCCGTTGTACCCAAGCGTGTTTCATCGGATTGAAGTGAATGTAATCGATATGATGTTGCCAATCCTGTTCGTCACGAATGGTATGCTCGCAACGCCGTCGCCAAATGGAGGCGCTGCCGTCGCGGCGTTTACCAACATACAGGCCGTCCAGCGATTGGGTAAATAGGGATGTAATCGATTTTCAGCGTCCAGGCTAATCGGTGTCGTGATCCGGCAAACGCCAGATGGTATGTAATTGGTCGGGCAAAACTACCATCGCCTCAATTAAAAACGCTTTGCGGGCGCGCGATTGCGCAAAAGCAGCGCGCAATTCATCGACATAATCAACCAGAAAGCGTGCCCGGCGGTCGCGCAGCGTCACCGTGAAAAAGTACGTTCCCCCAGTCAGGAATTACGCCGATATGCCACCATGACACTTCCACAATCAATTTGAGACAAGCCAAGTGTAGCCTCGATGGAGCGTCAGCGGAATCGAGGGCGTCGGATTCAAACCAGAAGGGCATTATCGGAAAATGGAAAGACGTTGGCCTTCGAATCCTCGATTGCATTGAGGCTACTTGCTATCCGGTCATCAAGGCCACCTCGGCAATTGGCAAAATTGGCCTTCGAATCCTCGACTGCATCGAGGCTGCTTGCTAGCGATGGAGGTAACAGGGTTGCCGCTTGGCAGGTCCGGTTGACCGAAAGGTCAGACCTAGTGGCGAAGAGATAAGTAAGGAGAAAACTTTTCGTCTAGTACGCTCGTTTGTTCAACCATCCATTTCTTAATATCAGCACTCGCATGAACTATTCTTGAGCGCTCGTCACCGATCGGCAATCCCTCCAATTCGGATTGAAGACAGCCGAGTTCACAGATCTTGTGCCAAAGAACTTTTTCGAGGTATTGAACGATTGAGTCGTCAAAAAGCCATTTGGCCCCTCGAGTTCCAGACAAGAACTTAAACTCAGCTTCTTGTGATGTTTTCCCGGAGGTTAGAGAGCCGGCCCCAAAA
>NZ_PPPU01000054.1 GCF_006483455.1 Methylomonas koyamae | reverse complement strand
CTGGTAACCGTCCATGACCGGCATTTGAATATCCATCAAAACCAGATCGAACGCCTGAGGGCCGGAGCGCTGAATCAAATCCAGCGCCTGCTGGCCGTTCTCCGCGAACACCACCTCGGCGCCTTCCGTGTGCAGAATGTCGGCCAGTACCAGCCGGTTCAACTCGACGTCTTCCGCGGCGAGTATGCGCAGACCTTGCAATCTTGCACCGCTGGCAGTCAGCGCACCGCTATCCCCGATTTCCGCTGCTGCGGCCGGCAGCGGGACAGTCAACACGAAGGTGCTGCCGACGCCGTACGTGCTTTGCGCCTCGATGTCGCCGCCCATTAATCGCGCCAGATCCCGGCTGATCGCCAACCCCAAACCGCTGCCGCCGAATTTGCGCGTAGTCGAATTGTCGGCCTGTTCGAATGCATTGAACAGGCGCTGCAACTGTTCCGCGGTCATCCCAATCCCGCTATCCATCACCGAGAAGCGCACGTTGTTGTCGCGACGGCTGATTTTGACCGCCACGTAGCCGCTATCGGTGAATTTGACAGCGTTAGCCAATAAGTTCAGCAGTATCTGCCGCAAACGCAAACCGTCGCCGAGCACCCATTCCGGCATTTCGCCGTCGAACTGCACCACCAACGTCAACTGCTTTTCCCGCACCCGTAATTCCAGTAACTCGCGGACTTCACCAATCAGGTCGGCCAGTTTGAACGGATGCGGGTCCAACTGCATTTTGCCCGACTCGATTTTGGAAAAATCCAGGATATCGTTCACCAGATTCAACAGGTGTTGGCCGGCTTCGTAAATTTTGGCCATGTTGGCATTTTCCGCCCCGGCCTTACGTAAATTCATTTTGGCCAAGCCCAGAATCGCATTCAGCGGCGTCCGAATTTCGTGGCTCATGTTGGCCAGAAAATCACTTTTGACTTGCGACAGACGCTCGGCTTGCAAGCGAGCCTGCTCTTGCGCGGCTTGGGTAGCCTTGTGGTTGCTGATATCCCGGATCACCCCGATAAAGATGTTCTCGTAATCGTCGATCAACTCGCTGACCGTCAATTCCAGCGGAAAGGTGCTGCCGTCCGATCTGAGTCCTTCGAATTCCACACAGCGGTTCATGATCGCGCGACTGCGGCTCGTCATATATCTGGCTAGATAGCCATCGTGGCTGGAACGATGGGGTTCCGGCATCAGCAGGCTGACATTGTGGTCTATTAACTGGTTTTCGTCGTAGCCGAACAAGTTACAAACCGCATCGTTAACCAACAGGATAGTCCCAACCTGATCGATCAATACCACACCGTCGGCCATGGTACGCAAAATCGCCCGGTTGCGGGCCTCGCTCGCCACCAGCTCCTGCTTGGCCCGTTTGCGCTCGCTGATGTCGTGCACGGTTGCCTGCACCAGCTCTTCGTCGCCGATGACGATGCGGTTCAGTTGCACTTCGGCAAAGAACAGCTCGCCGTCCGCTCGCTTATGTTGCCACTCGAAGTGTTGAGCGCCCTCCATCAATGTCCGTTCGATGTACAGTGCGGCCAACTCTGCGGAACAACGGCCGTCCGGCTGATATTCCGGCGATAGCAACACCGGGGACAGACTCAACAGATGCGCCAGATCGCGGCAGCCGAACAAGCTGACCGCGGCCGGGTTGGCCGATAAAAAGCCGCGGGCCTGGCTCAAGGTCATGATCGCGTCCAACGAAAATTCGAATAAGGCCCGAAAACGTTGCTCGCTATTCCGCAGAATGGCAGCGGCTTGCCTTTCGAACGAAATATCGCGAATAAAGGCGTTGAATTCGACGGCATCGGCCAATTCGATTGGCGTGATAGCCAATTCCACCGGAAACTCGCCGCCGCTGCGGCGCAATGCGGCAACTTCTATGCGGCGGTTGACCGCGCTGCCTTTGCCGCTACTGAGAAATGTTTTCAAGCCCTGCAAGTGAGCGCTGCGATACCGTTCCGGAAGAATCACATCGTGTAATGGTCGGCCCAAGACTTCCTCTGCTTGCCAGCCGAAGATGACCTCGGCTTGCGGGTTCCAGCCTGTGATTTCGCCATGGCGATTCATTTGCACAACCGCGTCCAAAGCGGTATTGACGATGCTGCGCAAACGGACCTCGTCTCGTTTTCGCTCCGCCATTAACGCGGCGAAGCCGTCTGCCATTCGATTGAAATGCCCGGCCACCCGGCCGATTTCGTCGTCGGAATCCTGTGCCAGCCGTTGCTGCAAATCGCCTTCGGCGAACGCCTTGGCTGCCTTCGCCAAACCGGCGATGCTGGCACTGATCGACAAATGGGCGCCTATCGAAAAATAAGCGATCAACACCAGCAAAAAACCCGGCACACCAACACTCAACGCCAATGAGGTGTGCATTTCGGCTATCCGGCGTTGGATAGCCCGCTCCGTCTCGGGCAAAAAACTGTCGTATATTTGCTCGAAAACGCTGTCTATCGTGATGGTCGCGGTAGAAAAAAACTGATCCGGATCGACGGTAAACCGCTGCTGCAGCATATCGTCGATCAAATGCCCGGCGATCAGAGTAACCGCATCGCGGATACGATCCAACATCGCGGCCATCAGCGGCAGTTGCGCCGGGTTGTAACGCTGGATGTCTTTCGCGGCGTGCTCCAGCGTTTTGACGTCGTCCAATATCCGGCTTTTCAGTACCGCCAGTTCCTGCTTTTGCGCGGCATCGATCTGCTTGGCGGCCAGGATGCCGACCCCCATCGCCCTGACCCGGCCAATGTTTTCCAAGGCCTTTGGCAGTTGCTCGACAACCAGCAAAATCAAGTGGTGGGTAGCCAGACTGGACTCGTTGACCAAGCGGCTTTCCTCGCTGACCAGTGCTGCGAGCTCCAGCAGGCCGGCAATCAAGTTACTATGCAATTCATAGCTGCGCTGCTGACTGATTTCGGTCCCGCCCTGTTGCAACAACAGCGCCCAATCCGTCTGCAGGCCCTCGGCTATCGCGACGCCCGCAGAACCGGCATCGCTAGCGGCCACCAGCTCGGCAAGTGCCGCAGTTGTCCTGGCTTCGACCAAGTCGCGCCGTGCCCGCAAACTTTCAGCTCCGCCGATTAAGCCCGCCGACAGGCCGCGATGCTGCTGAACCAATTGAAACGCCCGGGTAACGTGGGCAATCTGGCTTAATCCGGTCACTTCCCGCTGCGCATAGGACAGCGAGCGATTCAGATTTTGATAAAGGTTAAAAAATACCGCCAGTACCGCCAACAGCGACAACAGCCCGATCACGCTGAACTTTTTGCTAAAGCTCAAGCGGTTCATCACCGCTTCGGCCGGCAAAAACAAGACTTTTATGGGGTTCTGCCCGGTCTTCACGGGTTCCGGCTCACGCTTGCTCGCTTACTTCGGCGTTGCCGGCCAGCAAAGCGTTCTGTTTTTCCAGGATCTGATTCAAGCGCAATGCCAGCTGGTGGTCCTTATCGAACAAGCGGTCCAGCTGAGTCGTTAACTCTTCGACATAGCCGTGCAACAAATACTCCTGGCTATCGGTCAGCCCCAAATGGACGAACGCGTTCTCCATGTTGCTGCGGTGTTGTTCGGACAGATTGACCAGTTGCTGATGGTTGACCTGTTGGTTTTGTTCGATTTCGCTCAACAATGCATTCAATTCGCGAATACCTTCCAGTCTGGCTTTGGCCTGCAATTGGCGCTGCTGCTCGCCGACCATCGCCTCCATCCGGGCGCTGGCGCCCTCCACCAGAATCGCCAGGTGATCGCGCAAGCGGCCTATCGCGTCCGGATCGGTCACATCCAGGCCCATCACCAACAAGGTCACGTTCGGAAAATTCAATACCAGTCGGTCTCCGGCCTGATAGATACGGCCAAGTTTGCTCACATAGCTTAGAATCGAGCGCTCCAACGCCGAACATACCGGCTCCGGCCCGAAAACGTGTTCGCCGCAGCTATCGTCCAGTTTCACCAGACCGCTGGCACCGTATTGCGGCAGCGTCTCGATGATCAATGCCCCCAGTTGCGCCGGGGTCCGGCATTGAAACGAAGTGCGCAGAAAATGCAGGATCGCTCCGGTCTCGCCCAAACTGGACATGGCCGTGAATGCCGTTTGCTGGGCGTAATCGAGCTGAGTGCGTAGATTGCGTTTTTGCTGTTCGGTCTCGATCGCCAATTCGACCTTGCGCAGCAATACTTCCTTCTTGGCATTTTTCGGAATGAAGTCGTTGCCGCCGGCATCGAAGGCGGTTAACAGAATTTCCAGGTCATCGTGCGCCGAGACGAACATGACTTGCACCTCGTCGTTACCGTCGGCGCGAATCTGTCGGCAAACATCGATCCCGCTTTGGCCCGGCATCTCAATGTCCAGCAGAATCAGATTCGGCTGCAGATCCAATGCAGCCAAGCAATCGGCACCATTGGCAAACTCGTGAATCTGATAATTTTGGCCTTGCAACTGGTCGACAATCACCAGCCGCAACAAGGCGTCGTCATCCACAACAAAAATACAGAAGGGTTTATCGGACATCTTATTTCCTCGGTGTCGCGCAAAATCGGGGCGAATACCGTCTACAAGCTTAGTTAATTTCGCCAAACTCACCAGCCGGAAAGGTTAGAAAACCAGGCGAATGGTCCGTTCTCGCCAGTTCCGGGCTTTTCTGTTTCAATAGCGGCTTTTCCTTATATGCTGAATTCATGGATTACTCATCTGCGCTCGCCGCCGTTCTCGGCGGCGTTTTAATCGGCGCCTCCGCGGCCTTACTGTTGTTTACCCACAAACATACCGCCGGTATTTCCGGTATCGCTGCCGGTCTGTTGCCGCCTTGGCCGAAGGGCAACGTCTGGCGCATCTGGTTTCTGGCCGGTCTGGTCGCCAGCGCGCCGCTCGCGAAATTGGCCGGCGCCGACCCGGTCACGGAATTGCAGGCGTCGCCTACGCTTCTGGCGCTGGCCGGACTATTGGTCGGTTACGGTTCCCGCCTCGGCGGCGGCTGTACCAGCGGGCACGGCGTGTGCGGTATCGCCCGCCTGTCGCCCCGTTCTATCGTGGCTACGCTGATTTTTATGTTTAGCGCCGGCATCACGGTCTTCCTGACCCGCCATTGGCTTTGAGAGAGGAAAACGTCATGAAACACGGAGTGATACTCTTCGGCTACGGCCTGCTGTTCGGTATCGGTCTGGTGGTTGCCGGCATGAGTAATCCGGCCAACGTTTTGGCCTTTCTGGATGTGGCCGGAGCCTGGGACCCAAGTTTGGCGCTGGTCATGGCCAGCGCGCTGGCGACCTTGGGCGGAGCCCGGCATTGGCTGCACCGCAATACCGAAGCCGCCGACCACGAACAAGACACCGGTGCGACGCCGGCAGCGATCGACACGCGCTTGGTCTGCGGCGCAGCGATATTCGGCGTGGGCTGGGGCATCTCCGGCTTTTGTCCGGGACCGGCATTGGTCGGTCTCACCGCAGGGCTGGCCGGAAACTATGTCTTTGTTGCAGCCATGTTTGCCGGCTTCTACCTGTTCAAACGCTTTCACCGCAGCAATTGACCGGAAGCGGCTTGCAGCTTTGCCATCCAGTGTCGCCGTATTTTGTCCGCTTTACCACAACAATCCACGCCGATCCGGCGCCGGATCGGCGCCGGCTAACCGGTACGGCCTCGGCTGAGACCGCGACTAGCGGGCCTTCGGCGGTTATTTCCGGACGCTGGCAGCGGACCGCAAATTCTGGAACCGATTTTGCTGCATGTTAAGCAAACACTTGCCCAGGAGAATTACGATGAGTCTATTTATCGCTTCGATGACGCCGGACCGGGCGTTGGAAGACAGCACCATCAGCCAAGCCATCACCAAGATTGCAATCGCTTTGGCCGGCTACCGGCAATTGCCGGTGCAAAAACGTTCACCGGCCCTCGATATCGTATTTATGCTACCCGGCAGCCAGGAGCGCGCCGCGTTCGCCGGATTGCGCATCCGCGGCTTCGACCAGACCGGGCAGAGCTTGCAACTCGAAGCGGCGGTGCCGGACAACATGATAGGCTCGGCGCACGCGGAACGCTACGTCATCGCCGTGATGCAGGACGCGATCGACGCCGGTGCCGAATTTTTCCGCGAACAGCAAATCTTGTTCGATGCGGCGGAGCATCTGGCTTTGAGCGAGGCGCTGGCCGAGAAACCCCGCTACGCCATTAACTGAATCGCCGCTGGCGATCCGGCAATTTGCGGCGGCGATGGGGACGCTTCCGCCCCCATCGAAAACCGTCCCCTACCAGGAAAAACTTCCGGTGACGGAGCCGCCGCCATCGTACAGATAGCCGGTTTTAAACGCACTGTTGACGCTAAAAGCGCAGCTGCCTTTGGCCGAACTGGCAAACGTCGGACTTGTGATGGTGGCTTGGCCGGTGCTGCCGGTAAAACCGATCGCTGAGGTGGCGAGCAAGGTTTTGCTGGTACCGGCAGTCAAACCGCCGCTCCAAACGCCGTAAATCGCCGCACCGGAAACCGTCGAGTTCAAGTACTTCAACGTTACGTTCGCCACACACTGCGCCTTGCCGCCGGGAAGAGTCCGGCGCAGAACCCGGGTAGATGCCACTTTCATACTGTTCGTTACCGGACTTTGCTGGGCTTGCAGACTGACGCTGGCGCTGTTTTTCAAACCGCTGTTGTCGGTCACCGTCAAGGTTGCAGTATAGGTTCCCGGCGTGTTGTAGCTATGGGTAACCGTGGCTGAGCGGCTCACCCCGCTGCCGTCGCCGAAATTCCATTCGTAACCGGTGATGCTACCGTCGCGGTCGCTGGAACCGGATCCGTTCAATTCGACACTCAACGGCGCATAGCCTTGGTTCGGCAACGCGCTGACGATTGCCGTCGGCGCCTGCGCTTCGACAGCTTTAGGGTAGCTGCCGCTGATCTGGTAGCGTCCCAGGCTGCCGTAATCGCTGTATCCGGTGGTCAAGTCGCCGAAGCCGACGCCTTCGATTTGCAGATAATATTGCCCGGGGTTCAGCACCGCAGCGACACTAGCCGACAAACTGTCGGCCGGACTGGCTTCGATAACGGTTCCGCCTTTGGCGTCCAACAGCTTCAATTGAATATCCAAATTTTGCGACACCGGGTCCGGGCTGGCATTGAATTGCACCCCGCCGCCGCCGGTATTAAAGGCAAACACGTCGACGTCGCTGCTGCGTTCGATGATGCCGCTTTGGTCTACGGCACTGGAGTCGCCGGCGATAGGTCCGGCGCCAGCCGAATTGTTGGCATAGTCGTCGACTCTGAGCGGGGTACCGGCAGCGTGAATCACCGTAATATCGTCCTGCAGGTTGTTGGCGCCGGGGTATTCGCCTTTGCTCCATTGCGTGAGCGATTTGTAATAGCCGACCCCCATGATCGGCGCCCATCCGGTGACGCCGCTGCCGTGGCCGGAGTAGTAAGTGGTCGAGGCATTGCCGTCATGGGTCAGATTCAAATTGTGCCCGACTTCGTGCGATACCGCTTCAGCGACGTATTTCGGAAAGCCGTTGCCCAATTTGTCCAGAAACACCCAAGCCGGCTGGTAACGGTCCGGCTTGCTGGCCGAATAGTAGGAGTAGACGTTGACGTAAGCCACGCCGCCGCAAGCCTGATTGCACAGTTGCGGCATCGACCGGGTGATCACGGCCCGCGTGCCGTACTGGCCGTCGTCGGCCGCGGTCCGGAACAATTTATCTGCACTCGGCTCTTCCGTGGTCACATCGACATCGAACGGCGCGTAGTCTTCGGCAACCCGTTGCCAGATTTGTTCGATATTGCTCAATTCGGTGGCGCTAAAAGCCGCCGGATTGCCGTCGATGTCGTAAGCCGGGGCCGTCAAAGTCCCGGAATTCCATGCCGTAGCCGTAGCCACATGGCCGTTGAAATCCAGATAAATCAGACGGTTGGCGCCAGGCTTGCTGTGCAAGGCAAAGGCATCGGTGCTGGAAGCGACGCTCATGCCGCCGCTTCCAGCTTGGGCCGGCGCGGTAGTGGTGGCCTCCTGGCCGCCGGTGTCACCTTGCGGTAACGAATCGATGTAGAGCAAGCGGCCGCTCTCGTCGATCCAGGCAGTCGAGTCGGTGGCTAAAATTTCGGCCAGGCGTTCGGCGGACATATCGTAGGTTCGGGCGACCGCTTCAAGTTTGTCGCCCAGCGCTTCGATCGCCGCTTTGCCGTTTTTCTTTTCGGAAAGGCTGATTTGTATAAACGGACTTTCTCCACCATCTGCAGTCCCATCCGGCGTTGACGTGGCTGTTATGGCGGCCTGGGCCAACGCGATCGGATTGTCGTCACCGGAATCGATCAAACCAGAGACAAAAGCCTGCACCCGACCGTCCGATAAAGTCTTCAAAGCATAGTTGTACCCGACCAAGGCTTTTTCCGCGTCTTCCTTGGACGAGAAATACAAAGGCTCGCTGACCATGCCCGCCCCCGGACTAGGCATGGTTCTGGTTAAATCGTCCGTACTGGAGACATTTTTTTCGGGTTCCGTCGCGCATCCTGCCGCCAAAACCGTCAACGCCAACGAAGTGAGGAATATTTGCTTGTTCATACGCCGCTCCCGAGGTCAATAAATACGCCAGAACAGTATAGTCCTGTCAACGGAGCTTTAGCGTTGGGAGGAAGATTAAAATTGCATCCCCTCGCCAACCAAACAGCGGAGGCTGCTTAACTCAATTTTCAGCCCCCGAGCCCTTGCCCGCTCCGACTGGGTTTACTTGCCGTTTTCTTTCGACAGCAAGCTGTGGCGCAACGCCGACAGCAGCAATACCGAACCGCCGGCCCCGGCCGCAATAAGCATCTCCGCCGTTTGCGGCTGCGCGCTCAACCAAATCAGCACTAGCGTCGCCACGCTCACCAGCAATGCCGCGACAGGGATGGCGCGCAAAACGGCACGGTACGTCCTGACAGGGGCGGTACGCCGGCGCTCGGCCTGCCAGAGATAAGCACCGACACCGACCAGCAATCCGGCTATCGAGAATCCCCAATTCAATATCGACGCGCCCTGGTTGGTCCCGGTTAGCGCTTGCAGATTCCATTGCATCCAAACGCAGCCTTCCGCCAACAAGGCAGCCGGTAGCAGACCACTGGCCCACGTCAGCTCCAGCGCCAAAAACGGCAACGCCAGCGACGCCACACTGGCCGCAGTAAGCAAACTGAGCGGATACGCAACCAACACGGCCAACTCCAAAGCGCTGGCGTCTGCGGCGTTCGGCAGATACAAGGCCAAAATGAAACCCAACAGCGCGATAGTCATCGCCAGGGTATCGAGCTTGACGGCCCGTAACCGGGCTGAAGAAACACGACGGCGCAGCGCTTTTAGCAGGCCGCAGGTGAAACACGGCCCCATCAGCAGATAAAACACATCCGATGGCGCCGGAAACGGATTCCAGTAAAACAGTTCTTGCAGATTCCAACAGCATTGGCCGACAAAATACAGGCCGGTACCGTAACAAAACCAGCGGCGATACCAATACTGTCCGGCGTCCCCATGTAGCGTCCCCTGCCAGGCGATAACCCAGGCCGTACCGGCACTGACCGTCCAATGCGCGCTATCCAGCAACGCCAACCAGCTTTCGCCGGCAAACAGCGACAATACGGCTATGGCCAACAACAACAGGCTGGATACGGTCAGAATCGGTTTCAAATCGGCAGGCGTCATCGGTTGCGGAACGGTCATGCTTCATTTTAGCAACTGTTCCGAAATCCGAACCAAATCGGCGGCAAACGCCTGGCGACAATATACCGCTCCGACTCTGCGGCCCTTATGCTTTAGCCGGCCGTCAAAGGTCCGCCTCGTCGTAGCCGAATGCAGCGACAAACCGTGCCAATTGCGGCATCAGCTCGGCGAAGTTTTGTCGGTATGGCCGCCAGCGTGCCAGTGCCGAGTTGTACAAAGGTTGCGACACCGCGGCGAAGCTGGGCGTCGCCACGTAGCGACCGGCCGTGCGCTCGTGAAAACGCTCGACTTCGGGCCGCCAGTCGACGCCGAGCAGTTCGAATACGCCGCGGAAACTGGCTTCGAAATCGTTGACCACGTCTTCGTAGCGCAGCTCCAGCCAGGCCGGCGCGATCCGGTCGCGCAGGCTCAGCCATAAATCCATCACCGCCGCATACTGTTCGGCCACGCCTTGCCACGACAACAGATTGACCGTGGCCGGCGACGCGGCGAAGGATTGCATCGCGCAACTCAGGCAAACATCGCGCGGGTCGCGCAACGCAAACAGAATCTTGGCGTCCGGAAACAGGCAACTGATCAAGCCGGTTTCGATACTGTTCAACGCCACCTTGTTGACGAAGCGTTTGCGCAAGGCCTCCGGCCCGAACTCCTCCGCCACCCGCTGCCAGTAATAGGTGCGCAGTTGCCTGGCTTGCTCGATCCCGATCCGGGCCAACGCCGCCGGCGTGTCGTCGCCGATGCCGGCCATGGCCGCCAGTTGGGCGGACAGTTCCTCAAGCAGATGGTTTTCGTCGGAGGTCAATACCTGCGGATGGGCGGCAAGCACCTGTTCGGTCAAGGTCGTGCCGGAACGCAGGAAACCGATCAGAAACACCGGAGCCGGCAAGCCGTCGGCCAGTTGTTCCGAGGTCCAGCGTTTCAGCAAGGCGTCGCTATAGCCCTGTTTGAACAAGGCAATCTTTTTAAAAATGTAAGCGGCATCGAGCGCTTGATTCTCCGGCAATTGCCGCTGCAACGCGCCAGCCTTGGCAAACATCGCGAACGCCTCGGCATAGCGTTTCTGCTTATCGTAGACCTTGGACAGTTCCAGGCAGGCACGGGCCAATTGCCGGGTATCGGTTTCGGCGGCGACCACCCGCTCCAGCCGCTGCCGGGCCGCATCGTAGTGTTTGTTGTCGAACTCCAATATCGCCAGCAGGATATGAGAACCGGCATCGTGCGGCACCAGTTTCAATACCTTCTCCAGCGCAGCGATCGCCGCGTCGGTCTGATGCAAGCGCTGCAGGCAAACCGCCACCCCGTAATGGGCCGAAGCATTGTCCGGCATGGCTTTGGCGGCCGCCCGCGCCAGTTGCAGCGCCAAGTCCATATCGCCCCAAATTTGCATTTGTTCGGCAAATCCCAGCAATACCCGGCCGTCGGTTTTATCGGCCTGCCGCAGCAAGGCTTTCGCCGCCCGAGCCAGATAACGTTTGCCTTCGGCCAAACGGTGGCGCCAGCACAAGCCCTGGCCGACGCCGGCCAAGGCCTCGGCATGATTGGGCTTGAGCTCAAGCACCTGGCGATAGCATTGCTCCGCCGCCGCGAAATCGCGGCGTTGGTAGGCATGATAGCGTGCGGTTTCCAGCAATTGCTGCAAGCCGGTTTCGCCTGCCGGGGCCGCCGTCGGCTGCGCGCAGCAGTGTTTATACTTGCGGCCGCTGCCGCACGGGCAGGCTTCGTTACGGCCCGGTTTGGTCGAAGGCTTCGAATTCATGGATGGGTGTTAGGGTTAAACAGCCCGCATCATAACGGGAAAACGCGAAAACGGGAGCACCGCAGCCGGCACTCCCGTCCGCTAGGTCCAAGCCCGGCCGGGTCAGACGGTCGAGGCTTTACGCCGTGCGCGCAGACTCCAACCGGTGACGACGCTGCCGAACAACCAGACCGCGCCCGGCAGCGGTACTTGCGATACGGTAATGCTGTTGCCGTTGCGGGCGAAATTCAGCGTATCGGAACTGAAGGTAATCCGGTAATCGGCGTAGTCCAAAATCGGGTTGGCGTAACCGCCGGGTGCCGAGAAGCTGTCGCCGCTGTTGATGCCTGCGGCGGCTTCGGCATCGGTCAGCCGATAGTCGGCGATTACGAAACGATACGCGCCGGCAGCCAAAGCAATGTCGAAGGCCGGATCGCGGCGAAAATGGATGGAACCGTCGGCCGCGCCTTGCTCTTGGCTGCGGGATGTCAAACTGATGGTACTGTTGCTGACCGTCGCACAGTTATTGGCGATGTCGTCGCAACGGGCCAAGTGGTTGGCTGCGCTCAAGCCCGCAGAACCGTCGTCCAGATACCAGTGGGTGTCCGGGTCCAACCAGGTCAGTTCGCCGTCGCCGTTCAAATCGGCCGTCGCGTAGCCGGCGGTCGCGACATTGCTCTGTGAGGCCTCGTAGGCCGCCAGATTGACGCTAAAACTGCCTGCGGTTTGGATAGCGATGTTCCAAACGTCGAACGTGGTGCCGCCCGCTTGGCGGAACAGGGTGCCGTCGACCACCAGGGTATTGGCTTGCGCCGGCGCGGCCGCCGACAAAACCGCCGCCAAGGTGGCGGACAAAGTATATTTCATCATTTCAGTCTCCGAATGGCCTTTAAGTTGCGCCCGAATCGGCACCGGCGATACCGGAGTTCAGGCTTAGGCCGGACAAACAAAATCGGCCGGGATGTGCGGCCCGGCCGCCAACCCCGGCGTCCCTGCCGGGGCCGGACCGTCCTGGTCCGTAGTCGAGCGTCCTTGAGCGGTCTGACCGTTAACGTCGATTGACGACGGAATTACGCCGATAGCGCTTGGCGTCGTTTCAGGCCCAACATGCCGAACAGCGCGCTGCCGAATAGCCAAACTGCGCCTGGGACCGGAACGGCATTGATCTGCACGTTATAAGACCCCGCCAGCCAGCCGCCGGAACCGTTGGCGGTACCGCAATTGGTCTGGGTATAGCAACTGCCGCCGACGGCCATGATGTAGTAGCCCGGCGCCAAATTCGCCAGATCCAAGGCCGCCCAGTCCAAACCGCCTGTGGTACCGCGGCTGGCACCGGCGCTGCCGCTACCGACCGCATAGCCGGCGCCGTTGGTGAAGCTGCTGTCGGCCGGATTGCTGTTACCGTTCGAATAACCGACGAAACCGGTGACGTGAGTCGAGGTAGCCGGCGGCGTGCCTGCGCCCAAACCGTTCATCCATTGGTTTTTATGGGCGCCGCCGCTCGCTTCCGGGCCGCTGACCTGGCTGTAACGGTGAGCGCCGCTGGAATGGTCGACCGGGCCGTTGACGGACCAAATCGAAAAGCCGGGGTGCAACAAGGCATTGGCGTTATTGGCGCTGACCACGATTTTGACGTCGGTGGCACTCGTAACCTGGAATTGGTACCAGTCGGAGGTATGACCCCAACCGGAACCGGCCGGACCGCCGCCGTCGGCCCAGGCTTTAGCCGCCACGGTATCGTTATGGCTGTAAGAAGATCCGGGCGTCACGGTGGCAACTTGGCCGTTGGCAGTCATCGCGGTCAAGCTGAACGCGCTGGCATGGCTGGCGGTTAACGCCAAAGCCGCGCCGGTCAGTAGTTTGGCAACGGATTTTTTTGCGAATTTCATTTAAATTCCTCGTATGTTTTTTAGTCGGCGGCACGCGAATTCCCCGGTTTCGCGATACCACAGTTTGCATCTTCCAATTTGTTCGGCACGGACAGGCGGTACCGGCATCCCTGCATCGGCCTAAGCCGTACCCTGCCGTCACCGGCTCAACAACGAGCCGATAAGCGTGATGCAAATCACATACCAAAATAAAAACATGAGAATTTACGGATGGCTACATTCGAACTGACTCGACAAAAACCGCGCAACTGCTGGGTGATATGACTGATGCACTATGGCATTTGCCGCAGTTTGCGTATTCCTGCCAGACACCGACTCGGCCAAGGCCGGAACGGCTTCGCTTCCGCCAGACCGATGTGCGTCGCCGCCGGTTGGCGGCGACCTGCGATCTAAACCCGGCTGACGCCGTTCAAGCGAACCCTGCGGCGCGATAGCGCAAATCCAAACAATGCGCCGGAGAACAGAAACGCCGAAGCCGGCAGCGGCACCGGCGCCGCGGCCAGCGGCTCCATCCGCCAGGCCAACGCATAATCCCAGACGAAATCGCCGGCCGTGGCCGCAACCACCCGCAGCTCGTAAGCGTGACCGCCGCGCAAAGCCAGCCACAGGTGTTCGCTGTTGTCGACGCGGCTATCGGATAAACCGACCGTACGCTGCAGCGTGGTGTCGAACAACTCCAGATCCAGATCGTACAAGACCGTGGCCAAGCTGCTGTCGTCGGCGACGCCGATATTCCAGACCAAAGCCGCCGACAATTGCAGATCCTTTAGCGCGGTAATTTTGTAACTGGCGCTCCTATTCGAGTTCAGTCCGCCGAATGCGTCGTCGACATCGAACCCGGCCGGCCGCAGCTCGGCATTGCCGCCGTCCTCGATGCTGTCCTGCTCGCCGCCGGCGATGATCCGGTAACTATTGAACACATTGAGCTGGCCGGCACCGAAGCGGTCGTCCAAGCCGTTGGCGGTCTGGTGGCCGGCGCTGCGGTAATCGGCAAGATTGGCGGCGGTCGAGGTATTATCGGTGGTCCGTTCGGCCCCGGCCATCAGCGCCGCCTTGACCGTCTCGGCGCGTTCGGCGTTATAAACCTGGCCGATGCCGGCAATCATTTGTGCCGCGTTGGACAAATTGCCGGCACCGCTATGACCGGTTTCGACCAGCAAGGCCGCGGCCGCAGCGACCATAGGCGTCGCGCCGCTGGTGGTGGAGCGCGGCGCGACCAAATCCGGCCGGGTGCGGCCGCCGCCGTAGACGCTGTCGACCCGGTCCGAACCCCGGTCGTGGCCGCCGTCGCTGCGGCCGACCGCAATCGTGTTGTAAGCGCTGCCGAGTAACGGCGAGTCGCTCGGCCCATTGTCCATGCCGACCACCTGAATGAATTCGTAACGCTGGACGATGCGGTCCGCCAAACGCAGGTAGGCGCCGATGTCGGTTTCGCTGTCGGCCCTGCCGATCCAGCTATGGTTGGCGATCCGGGCCCCGGCAAGCGGGGCTTCGGCGCTAGCGGCGACCAAGCCGTGCAGCCAGTCGTCGGCGTTGTACACGGCAATGTTGGCGATGCCGGGGGCGATGGAATCGTTACCGAAAAACATGGCGGCAACGCCGGTGGCATGATCGGAGATGCCAGTACTGGCCAGCGGCCCCGGATAACTGAAGGTTTTACCGGCAAACCGGGTTTGCCCGGTGTTGGGGGCAAACACCGGATAGCGCAGCTTGTCGGACTGTGGAACCGTGGAGGCTTCGGCCAGAACGACATTGACGCCGGCCCCGGTCGGCACGGCACTTCCCAGCAACTGCTGCAATTGCCGATAGCCGATATCGTCCCGGTAATCGGCTTGCGCCAATCCGCACCACAGGCTCGCCAGCCCCAAACCCAGCCGTTTCGTCGCACGCATCGCTAACTCCCGTTCCAAGTGACCGCAACCGGCGGGCGGCGCTTGCTTCGGTTCGGCGACTCTAACGCACCAACCGCATCCGCTTGCCGGTCAGGCTACTATAGTCGAGAAACGTGGAGACGCCAGCCGTGGGCTACAACCAGCCGGAGCGCTTGAGGCGCCAGTACAAACCCAGGCTGCCCGCCGCCACGCCGGCCAGTACCAGCGGATAACTGAAGGCCCAATCCAGTTCCGGCATGTGGCGGAAATTCATGCCGTACCAACTGAACACCATGGTCGGAATCGCCAGAATCGCGCCCCAGCCGGCCAGACGCTTGACCACTTCGTTTTGGCGCACCGTTTCGAAGGTCAGATGCACCTGCATCGCCGCCAGCAGCATTTCGCGCATGCCCTGAATCGCTCGATCCACGCGCTTGATATGGTCGGCGACATCGCGAAAATAAAAGCGCACGTCTTTGTGGATCATGCCGCCGTGAAACCGCATCAGTTCGTTGCAAATGTCGATCACCGGATTGATCGCGCCTTCCAGCAGCAGCAACTCGCGCTTCAATTCGTACAAGCCTTCCATGGTCTGCCGGCTAGGCCGGTTCTGGAAGATGGCCGATTCCAGTACATCGAAGCGTTCCTGCAAGCCGTTGATCACCGGCATGTAGTTGTCGACGATGAAATCCATCACCGAATACAACGCAAACCCGGAACCTTTGGCCAGCAATTGCGGCATGGCCTGACAGCGTTCCCGCACCCGGGCCAGACTGTGCGAGGCGCCGTGACGCACCGTAACCAAAAAGCGCGGCCCGACGAACAAATGGGTCTCACCGAAGGCGACGCTGTCGTCGACCAACTGCGCGGTCTGCAATACGATGAACAGCGAATCGCCGTATTCCTCGATTTTCGGCCGCTGATGCGCGGAACAGGCATCCTCGATCGCCAGATCGTGCAAGCCGAACTCGATTTGGATCGCCCGCAAAATGCCGCTGTCGGCCTCGCGCAGCCCTAACCAGACAAAGGTATCCTCCTTCAGCAGCACTTCGCTGATGTCCTCAATGGTAATGTCGCCGATACCGATGCCTTTCTGGTAGGCCACGCAACGCATGACCTTGGAATTATCGATAGCCTGGTTCAAGAGCTTCTCCGCTTATTTGGCAATGGTGATGGTCGGGGCGCCTTGCTGGTTCAAATTGGCGACCGTCATCTGAAAGATCTGGCACAGCAAGCGGAAACCCTCGCGGTTCCACTGGTAGCCGGTTTCGGGTTGCAATGCGTAATTCTGCCCGCCGAATTCGACGCTGAGGTCGCCGTCGTCGGCGCCGACTTGCAAGGCCAGGGTCTGCACCGGATTTTCGCGCACCGCCGGCGTCGCCGGGTGTTTGTCCACCGCAAACTCCGGCTCGTCGCCGAGGCCTTCGCCGATGAAGTTCAACACATTATGAAAGCTGCGCAAGCGGAACACGCCGTGCAGCGGCCATTCGCCGCCCGGATAGCCGGCGCGGATATCGACGCCGACATCGTTATCGGCGCCCTTCCCGGCCTCTTCGTGCAGCCGCCGCCGCTCGTCGTTGCTCAGTAGCGCCGGATCGTAATTGGTCAGCACGATTCGCCCCACCACCCGTTTCTTCAGCCGCACTTGTCCCGATTGCGGCAGAAATTCGACGGCGTAGTCTTTTTCCAGCTCGGCCAGATGTTCCGCCGCCACGCTGCCGGCCGGCAACAGCCACTCGCGCTCGAACATCAGCGGTTCGGCAAACAGTTGGTGCCGGTCCTGAATCGACGACAAATGCAGCACCGCCTGGCGGAACATCCGGTAGCCTGCCGCATCCACCGGCCGATTCGAATAGATGCCGTTTTGCCCGTCGCCGGCCAGACGCAGTTCGCCGGCCAGCAAACGCAGCAACAAATCCACGTCGACGCCCTGGCGCAACAGCATCGTCAACTTGCTCTCCGGAAATGGCGTCAGCATGCGCTTGGTGAATTCCTCGCCTTCGATCGGCACGATGCTGATGGTCGGATTTTCGGAGACGGTGCCGCCGAACACCGGCGTCAACAACGACCCGTTGTCGCCGGTGGCCGCCGGCGTCGCCCCGGCATTCAATTGAAAATTAAAGGTCGCGGCGATATTGGACACCCCGGTGAAATGCAAGGGCTGGTGATGGTGGGCTCGGGCAATGTTCAGCAACAATTGCCGCGACAGCGTATCGGCCGTGGCTTTGTCGTATTCGACCACCGCGCGGTCCAGGGCCAGCGGCGACAAGCAGCCGGACAAGGCCAGCGGCACGGCCAGGCCGAGAATCGCAGTCAAACTGGGGAGCGACATTCGGTAACGAAACAGATTGGGCATCGTGGCAAATGGGTGAAAAAAACCGGCTAAGTTTGCACGCGCAGCCGCCGAAAACACAATCGCATTTTTTCGCCGCCGCACTCTCCGGGTCCGCCGGCCTGCGCCGCGGCCGGAGAAATTTGGGTTTACACTGTCGCCACCCGCCACTTCGCTAGCGTGCCGAACCATGAAAATCCACCATTTGACCGCTGCCGAAGCGCTGGAAAGTTTGGGCTCCAGCCTGAACGGCCTGGACGATGCCATGATCGAGGGCCGGCTGCGCGAATTCGGCTTCAACCGCATCGAAGAAACCCGGAAAACCTCTGCGCTGTTGCAGTTTGCCCAGGAGTTTCTGCATTTTTTTGCGCTGATCTTGTGGCTGGCGGCCGGACTGGCGTTCTTCGCCGAATCGCAGCAACCCGGCGAGGGCATGCAGACCTTGGGTTACGCCATTCTGGGCGTGATTGCGATCAACGGCTGTTTTTCGTTCTGGCAACGACATCAGGCCGAACAGGCCATCTCCGCCTTGCAAAAACTGCTGCCGCGCCAGGTCAAAGTGATTCGCGACGGCGAATTAGGCTTGGTTTACGCCGACGAACTGACGCCCGGCGACCTCTTGGTGTTGCAGGAAGGCGATAACGTGCCGGCCGATTGCCGCTTGGTGGAAGCGTTTGCATTGCGGGTCAACAACGCCACCATCACCGGCGAATCCTTGCCGAAAGGCCGCGACGCACTGCCGTCCGCCGCTGAAGACATCGGCCAGAGCCGCAACATCCTGCTGGCCGGCACCTCGGTGGTAGCCGGCGAAGGCAAGGCCGTGGTCTTCGCCACCGGCATGCACACCGAGTTCGGCAAAATCGCCCACACCCTGAAAACCATGGTGAAAAGCCAATCGCCGCTGCAAAAGCAAATCGCCCGTTTGAGCCGCTTCGTCGCCCTGCTGGCGCTGGCGCTGGGCCTGGCGTTCTTCTTTATCGGCCAGGCCATCGGCCTGACCTTCTGGGAAAACTTCATCTTCGCCATCGGCCTGATCGTCGCCAACGTGCCGGAAGGGCTGCTACCGACCGTGACGCTATCGCTGGCGATGGCAACACAACGCATGGCCAAGCGCAACGCCCTGATCCGCAATCTGCCGTCGGTGGAAACCCTGGGTTCGACCACGGTGATCTGTACCGATAAAACCGGGACTCTGACCGAGAACCGGATGGCGGTCAAGCAGCTGTTTGTGGACGGCCGCCATTGCGTCCCCGCACACTTGGACCAACATAGCCTGCAACAGCACGCCGCGTTTCTGGCCGGCGCCGCCTTGTGCCACAACCTGAAACGGGTGGAAGGTATCGCGGCGCTGGGCGATCCGATGGAAATCGCCTTGGTGGAAATGGCTCACGCCCAAGGCATGCGCATCGATTATCCGAAGATCGGCGAAGTCGCTTTCGACACCGACCGCAAGCGGATGTCCACCATCCACAGTACCCCGTCCGGAAACATGCTGTACTGCAAGGGCGCACTGGAAATGGTAATGCCGCTATGCCGGCAGATTATGTTCGACAATAAGATAGAGACTCTCGACGACGACCGCCGCCAACAATTGACCGACGCGCTACAAACCATGGCCGACCAAGGTTTGCGGGTACTGGCGCTGGCTTATCGGCCGCTGCCGGAGGCGTTACCCGACGATCCGGAACAGGATTTGGTATTCAGCGGCCTGGTCGGTCTGGAAGACCCGCCGCGGCCGGAAGTCGCTGCTGCCATCGGCCAATGCCATCGGGCCGGCATCAAAGTCATCATGGTGACCGGCGACCACCCGCACACCGCGGTCGCCATCGCCCGTCAAATCGGCCTGGTGCGCAGCGAGCATCCCAAGGTCATCGTCGGCGACAAATTGAAGAAACTGACGCCCAGCCAATTGCAAGTCGCGCTGGATGCGGAAGAGATTGTTTTTGCCAGGGTCGGCGCCGACCAGAAAATGCAGATCGTCGAAGCCCTGCAACGCAAGCGGCATATCGTCGCGGTCACCGGCGACGGCGTCAATGACGCTCCGGCGCTGAAAAAGGCCGACATCGGCATCGCCATGGGCAAGGCCGGCACCGATGTCGCCAAAGAAGCGGCCGACATGATTTTGCTGGACGACAACTTCGCCAGCATCGTCGCCGCGATCGAGGAAGGCCGCGCCGTATTCGACAACATTCGCAAGTTTCTGACCTATATACTCACATCGAACATTCCGGAAGTGGTGCCCTATCTGGCTTTCGTGCTGTTCAAGATTCCGCTGCCGCTGACCATCATCCAGATCTTGGCCGTCGATCTGGGCACCGACATGCTGCCGGCGCTGGGCCTGGGCGTCGAAAAACCCGACACGGATGTGATGAAGCAAGCCCCCCGCTCCCAAAAGGAAACCCTGATCGACTGGCGCTTATTGGCTCGCGCTTACGGCTTCCTGGGCGTGTTGGAAGCCGTCGCGGCGATGGCGGCGTTCTTTTTCGTGCTGGAGCGCGGCGGCTGGGAGTACGGCCAAATCCTGCACGGCCGCCAGCCCTTGTATTTGCAGGCAACCACGGCCTGCCTCAGCGCGATCATCATGATGCAGATCGCCAACGTCTTCGTCTGCAAGCAGCGCCAGCGCGGCCTGGTCGGCACGGCGTTGCTGGACAATAAACTGATCCTGTCCGGCATCCTGTTGGAACTTGGGCTGATCCTGGCCATCGTCTACACGCCGTGGGGCAACGCCCTGTTCGGCGCCGCACCGATCGGCGGCGAGGTCTGGCTGTTCACGCTGCCCTTCGTCGTCAGCCTGCTGGTCCTGGAAGAATTGCGCAAATGGCTGGTGCGGCGCTTCCAGCCGTTTCCGGTCCGGTTTAAGCCGGTCAAATTGCGCAAAAATGCACGCACCCAACGCTGAGTGATACCGGGAAGTAAGCCCCGTCGATGTCAGCCGGGCAGGTCGCTGGGCTCGCTGGTGATTGATACCTCAGATGCCGGAAAATTTAACAACTCAGCTCTGCTCTGAGGCCAATGCCGGAATCAGCTAGCGCGCTATACCGCGCCGGCACCCAAGATTTATGCGACATCCAACCCTAAACCGGGACGCATCTGCAAATGATACCGCCCCATTCCTGCGGTGTTGTGCTTGATTCTTCTAGTGTCGTATTTTTTTACAGTTATGTGAAAACCGCGTTACAAAGAATTCATAACTCTCTGATAAAGATCAAAATAGTTTTATAGGCATATTTCATGCTCAATCTAAAGGGAATTTTTCACTTTTTTGTAACTTATATCTCATCGGGGGAGAGACGCCATGAAATTCAAACACTTATACATTGCAGCAATTGCGATCGGCATCGGGTTTGCCGCACCGGTATCGCAAGCCGCCACCTATACGGTCGACAACCTGATCGGGTCGGCAAACCTGGGCAATTCCGGCGATGCCACCGAATTAAACGCATTGAAAGCCTTGTTGGGATCTAGCGGCAGTAATTTGGTGATGGACTACAAAAGCAGCGGCGCGGTAACGGCATCCTCCGACGACGCCGGCAATTGGTACCTCGACGTCGCTCCGGATCAACCTGGCTATTTTCTGCTGAAATTCGGCACCGGTGGCTTGGGTGCAGTGGACGATACCTATTTCTTCGAAAACATCGGAGAAATGACCAAACTGGTTTGGACCAATGCTCTAGTCAGCAACATCACCGGTGGATGCGGTCGGAACAACTGCAATATCGGTAGATTAAGCCACTACGCTTACACCAACGGTACGGGTACCGACAACATTCCGACCATTCCGGAACCAGGCGTCTTGAGCCTGTTAGGTATCGGCCTGTTAGGTTTCGGAGTCAGAAAAATTAACGTCAAGCGCTAATCCGTTAGCGTTTTCATACCAAGCCGGCGTCAGCCGGCTTTTTTGTGTCCAGTTTCCGCCGCATCCTGTTTCCGGATTGGCGCGTCTCAGTCCGCTACGTCAAGCCGCAGTTACCTCGGCAATACGGTTGAAGCCAAAGTTAGGCCACACCGTCCGGCCAATAATTAGCTAGACTAACTTCCCGAATTCACAGCAAACCAAACACATGCGGGAAGAAAGCAAAACCGAAGACCGAAAACTGGAGATTCAACAGGTCATCCGCTGGCTGCAAGAGGACCGGATTCTGTCGGCGCAGGATTTGGAAAAATGCCGGCAATATGCGGCAGCCAAGATCAATCTAAACAAGCATCCGCTCAAGGTTTTGTCAGAATGCGAGCTGTCCGACCAAACCCAGCTGGGCAAGGCGCTGTCGCAAGAGGATCTGACCCAGTGGCTGGCGAAAAAATTGGCCCTGCCATACTACTATTTCGACCCGTTGAAAATCGATGTGCCGACCGTGACGGCCCTGTTCAGCAAGGCCTACGCCGGTAATTACAACATTCTGCCGATCAAAATCAACGACGACGAAATCGTGGTCGCCACCGCCGAACCGTTCATCCGCGCCTGGCAAACCGATCTGGCGAAAATGCACCACGGCAAGATTCGTTGCGTATTCGCCAACCCCGACGAAATCAAGCGCTACCTGGACGAGTTCTATAACTTTTCCAAATCGCTGAAAGGCGCACAAAGCCACAACGACGGCCGCACCGCGGAGGGCCAGAATTTCGAGCAATTGGTCGAACTGAGCAAAACCGCGGATCTGGACGCCAACAACCAGCATGTGGTCAACCTGGTGAACTGGCTGCTGCAATACGCTTTCGACCAGCGCGCCAGCGATATCCACATGGAACCGCGCCGCCTGCAGGGCAACGTCCGGTTTCGGATCGACGGTATCCTGCATAACGTCTACCAATTTCCGATGCCGATCATGAACGCGGTTTTGAGTCGACTGAAAATTCTGGGACGGATGAACATCGCCGAAAAACGGCTGCCGCAGGATGGCCGGATCAAAACCCAGAACAGCAACGGCAAGGAAATCGAACTGCGGCTGTCGACCATGCCGACCGCGTTCGGCGAGAAGCTGGTGATGCGGATTTTCGACCCGGAAGTGTTACTACGCGATTACGTACAACTCGGCTTCAGCAAGCAGGAACTGACGCTGTGGAACCGCCTGGTCGGCCATACCCACGGCATCATTCTGGTCACCGGCCCGACCGGCTCCGGCAAGACCACGACGCTGTATTCGACCCTGAAGCGGCTGGCGACGCCGGAAATCAATTTATGCACGGTGGAAGACCCGATCGAGCAAATCGAGCCGGCCTTCAATCAGATGCAGGTCCAGGCCAATATCGGGCTGGATTTCGCCAGCGGCATCCGCACCTTGCTGCGGCAAGATCCGGACATCATCATGGTCGGCGAGATTCGCGATCTGGAAACCGCGGAAATGGCGGTACAGGCCTCGCTGACCGGCCACTTGGTAATCTCGACACTACACACCAACAACGCGCCGGCCGCGGTGACCCGTCTGCTGGATATCGGCGTGCCGGGTTACCTGATCCAACAGACCGTGCTCGGCATCATGGCCCAACGTCTGATCCGGGTGCTGTGCAAGCACTGCAAAACTGCGGCACCCACCGACGAAAACCTGTGGCGGGGGCTGGTGGCGCCGTTCAAGGTGGCGCCGCCCAAGCAGTTGTTCAAGGCCGTCGGTTGCAAGGAATGCCGCAATACCGGTTTCGCCGGCCGGGTCGGCATTTACGAAATTTTCGAGAACAGCCCGGCACTGGAAAAGCTGATCGTGGAAGGCTGCGACACCGCCCTGCTGCAAAAACAGGCGATCAAGGAAGGCATGCGGCCGTTGCGACTTAGCGGCGCCGAAAAAGTCGCGGCCGGTATCACCACCATCGACGAAATTCTCAGAGTCGCGCCGGAACGTATCGAGTTGTAGTCCGGCCAATCGTCCCTCCCGGATAGCCCGCGCCGACACCGACCGAGTGCGCGGCTGGCCGGCGATTCGTCAAGCGCAAACCGGCAAAACAGCCAGCACACAGCAGCAAATCTCCCTCGCCGGCTCGACCGTGGGCCGGCTATCAGCCCGTCAATGGATCGCACAGCCGGCGGCAACCCGGCTTATTGAGCGGCAGGCGGCGTCTGGAATGCGCCTTGCCGGTAGAGCTGATCGTAAAGATGGTCGCCGATTCGGCCGAACATGGCGTCCTGGTTCTGCTTGGAAAACGGCAACGCAAACAGCATAAACAGTTCGACGTAGCCTTTATTGGATTCTTCGATACTGCCGCTGTACTTTTTGCCGGTCTTGACGTCGGCCAAGGTGTATTGGATGTCGTAACTCTGGGTCACGGTGTACGGGATCAAGGTCAGCGTCAGCCCGCTCAAAATCTGCATCCCGATGCTGGAATCGCCGTATTGGCTGCCGCTCAAGGTCAATTGGTAATCGGCTTTACCGGTAAACTCGCCGGGTTCCACCGCTTCGTGATCGCGGATGTAGCCTTTATCTTGCCAGGCATCCATCACGTTCTGGTTGATCAAGCTACCGGCCAGATTGGACGTGACCATTTTGCCGCCTTCCAAGGTAAACGCGAAGTCGCCGACGGTGTGCTCCACCATCGGTTTCATCGTGTTGGCCGGCGGCGAAATCGGCCCCAGCTTGGTCCCGTCGGTAATGTAAGCGCAGCCCGACAGGGCCATACCGCAGACGGCGGCGATAGAACGCAGGGGTGGGCAAAGTCGTGATGTCATCGGTCCGGTTCCTATTGTGGCGTTTGAGCGAAAAGGTGCCGCCATAACTTGCGGCTAAGTTCCTCGAGTACATTCGGCCGACAGCTCCCGGTCCACCCCTTGCCGACGACTTCCGCGACATTGTCGCCCTGACGCCGCAGTTGCAGCCGAACATTGTTCATCGTCCCGCAGGCTTGCTCGCCCTGGTCGATACCGATCGTTGCCCGCAGCAACAAGGCGTCGTCCGCCAACTCGTCGACAAGACGAAAGCCGGCTGCCGCCAACGCCTGTTTTACCTCGACTTTCTGGCGGGCGGCGGTCACGAAAATCGGCGTCCGCGGGCCGTTCGGCAATGCGGCCGCGGCATCCAGCGGCGGAGCGCCCGGCGTGCAGGCGGCAAGCGCCAGTAGCGGTAACAGCGCCAACCCGAGCTTATCGCGTCTTTCCATCGTCATCGTCATTATGCCTTGTGGTTATCGCCGGTCCGCTCCGGCTCAACCGGCCGACATTTTCCGGAATGTCGGCGCCGGGTGCGGACAAATTCACCTTGGCCAAGTGGAAATGCTCACAGCCGGGCCAGGTCTGGCCCGATACATTACTTCTACCCTTCAAGCCGATTCGGAACCCGGAACGCCGCCAGATCCATCCGGCGCTGCAGACTCCGAGCCGACTTGGGAAAACCGATTTTCCACAGGAGTTATCATGAAATTTACTTTAATCCATATTTTGATTGCAAGCAGCGGTTTATTGTTGCCGCTGTCCGGTCAGGCGCAGTCGATTCGGGTCGATTACACCGGCACCGTCACCGATATCGGTAGTTTGCTGGTCGGTAACGGCGTCGCCATCGGCAGCGCGATGTCCGGCAGTTTTACCTACGATGTCGACACCGGCGTCGTCAGCGCGTTTTCCCACCGTTTCGGCAACGGTTTCACTGCATCGTTGGCAGCGCCGGTCAATTTGTGGGTACAGAACGACCAACAAAACGGTTCCGCCACTTTGCCGGCGGACGGTTTGATCGTCGGCGGCGCCAGCATTTCCAATACCGATTGGAACGGACTTGCCAATCCGGCAATGCAATTCGGCTTGCTCCAAGAGAATGCGACCGGTCAACTCTGGAACGATACGCTGCCGCCGGATTTGTCCGACTGGTCCTCGATCCCGCTGGCGGCCATCAACGGCCCCGATTGGCGCTGGCTGGACTTTAACGTCCCCAATCGGCCCAATTTCGCCGACGACCAAATCCGGTTCTCGGTCGATAGTTTTACGGTTACCGCAGTGCCATTGCCAGCAGGTATCTGGCTGTTCCTGTCCGGCGTGATGGCTACGCTGGGGATGCAAAAACGAAAAAATCTTGCATAAACATACGCATAAGAGTAATGAGGGTTTGCGGCTCGCATCAGCCGCCAGACAACCGCGCCGGGGTCCGGACGTCGACACGGCCGAAACCGGCGTGGACACTTCGATTCGGTGAAGCTAACGCTAAGCGCCCGATCGATGAAAACTAAATCTTGATTGAGGGGAGTCGCTATGGTCATTAAAACTTGGCTAGTCATTCTCGGCGGTCTGACCGCTGTCGGCCTGTTTGCTTTGATATTTTTTCTGGCAAAGAGTATGGGCATCACCTTTGGCGTTTATGCCGGTGCGATGCTGGTGTTTTACATTCTGGCGGCTAGCACCGTCTCCGCCGCGACCGGATTTTCCGAATTCATCCGCGGTATGTTGGTGGGCAGCAATGCCTCGTTAAACGGCTTGCTGATATTCGAACTGCTCAGCCAGACCGGCAATGCCGGCTTGGCGCAGGGCGTGGCGATCGGCTTGTTCGGCTTGAACCTGTTGGCGATCGTCAAATGGATTTCGCAGTTCGAGGTTTACCAGGCCTTGATCGGCTGGTCTAACTGGTTTCTGCCGATGAGTTGGCCCATCGTGCTGCTGGGCTTGCTGTTTCTGTTGTTCAGCCTGTTGCTGGCCGCCGTCACCGGTTTTCAAGTGCAGTACCTGAAACTGCAAGGTCTGCGCGTGGATTGGCCGACCGGCACAATTTTCGTCAAGGGCGGCCTGATCAGCAATCTCAACGTCTGGGATACCGCCTTCAATATGGGTAATTTCGCCTTCGTCGACATGAATTCCGGCGATTGGCACATCGAACACGAATCCGGCCATTCCCTGAATCTGGGCGCATTCGGCTTTATTTTCCATCTGCTGGGCGCGGTCGACGAATTGGTATTCCGTCAAGGCGACGCCTACTCCGAACGCCTGGCCGACAGCAATGCCGGCGGCGGCAACAACATCCCGATGTGGGCCTGAGCGAAGCGGTTCGCTTGAGTTAATCCGCAACGGCATACCGGCCGCGCCGGTATGCCGCTTCTCGCAGCTTGGGTTAAGCGCGATTTTAGGGCAGACTGTGTCATCCTTTGATACCGAATGACGCCGATGCCCGTATTCATAGCCAGCAGCCTGATCCTGACCACCCTGATCGAAACCCATAACCCGGTTTTGCCCTTGCTGAATCTGGAAGCCGTTTGGATGTCCGCAGCCGCAATCGCGGCGATATTCTTGCTGGCGGGCGGCCTGAAACGCCTCAGCAGTACCGTCTGGCAAGACGGTTTTGCCTGCGCCAGCCTATGGGCTTGGTACGGCTACTGGAAACCGCTGTTCAGCGAAGGTTCGCCGCAATTCAGCGTGTTTCCGGTCTATTTCGCTCTGCTCGCCGCCTGGATGCTGTTCGGGTTTATCAACCGCAGCCCGCGCTTCGATTGGGAATCCCAAGAAACCTTCCGCTACTTCGAGACCTACCTGTCCCGCGTCACGCCGGGTTTGATTGCCGCATTGGTACTGGTGTGTCTGGCGCTGCCGGAACATTATCTATCGTTCCCGTTGGCGATGACCTTCTTCATCATCCGGAGTGCGTTCCAGCGTTGTATCGAAATCATAGACCGCCTTTGACCGGCCTAGCCAATGGCTCGCTCCGGCCGCAGCCAAAACGTCGTCGAGATTGCCGCTTACCGTTAGAAACCGGTTACCTTTATTAAGCCATTCGGGTTACGGCTATACTTAGCAGACGAGGCCTAGCAAGCAAGACTCGGAGTAAGGCCAGCCTGGTATGGTACTCCACCGAAACGGCGGAGAGCGGGACACTCAATATTACAAAGAATCAGACTTTGGAGGGTACAACCATGCTGGTGGACGAAGGCGAGAAAATTAAGGCTTTAGTCAGAGAATTCTTTAAAAAAGGCCATAAATCCAGTAATAAGCTATACGACGTGGATCTTGCTGGCTCTGCCATTTTGGCGACTATGAGCGCCAAAGGCATGACCCGATGGCTGGAAGCCGACGAGTCTGACAAACACAGGCTTAACGGCGTCGCGTCGCACTTAGACTTGGCCGAGAAATTGGTGAAGATGACGATCGCCGACCGCTCGGGCAACTGCGGAGAAATGGCGGCATTGAGCGCTTACTACGCTAAGAAAATCTACAATATCAAGCGCGATTTACTCTACATCGGCATCGTTTACGGCAAAGGCGACCACGCTTTTTGCCTGGTTTCGCAGGAAGCGATCCCGGATACGGCGCGCAAATATGCATCGACGGCCGATTTCACCAGCCGCAAGATCGCCCAATCCTGGCTAATCATCGACCCTTGGCTAAATACCGTTTGTTACGCATCCAACTACCTGACCAAAAGCGGCGAGAAACTCGATAAATGGGCCACAGACGGCAAGCGCGTGTCATGGCATGGCGGGTCTCAAGGCCCAGGTTGGTACGTGCCTAACGGCGAATATAAGACCGAGTTCGGCAAAGCGCCGGTGTTTTTGGACGCTTTCTAGCCGGACCGCTCTAACGGCGCAATAAAGCTAACCGCAGAGCGCGAATGCTCGGACTCCGCGACTTAGCTCGGCGAGCGGCATTAACGCCATCGGCCAATCGCCTCTCCGGCGAGCCTTCCCGATCCGGTCAGATCAAGCTGCCGAATTACGCAGAAATCAACACGTCGTTGAGTTGAATCGCCGGTTCTATATCGGTGTAATTCGGCATATCGCCCTGTAGCTCGGCGGCATGCGGCATGAAAGCCGCCAAAAAATCGTCCACCGATTCGAACAGAAAATGACACATCGCGACGTAAGCCGGCTCGCTACCCGGCACCGCGCCGCTAAGCCCCCGCTCGACCGACACCCCGCGATACCCTGGGTGGGCGCTGAGGCGTGCTATCGACAGCGGCATGTGGGAATCCAGGTAATAAGCAAAATCGAAGCGGGCACCCGCCCGGTTAGGATACAGAATACTGATTTTTTTCATCTCCACCTCCTGGTTGCAACCGAAATCAAACGCTATAAAAACAGTGCCGCTCCAGCGTCGGCATAGCCAACACCGAAACCGGGCGGCTTAATCCTGGCCGGCAGACCGGGCCAGCAAGCAGTCCAGTTGGTTGGCGAAGGTTTGCACGTTGCGCGGATTTGCGACGGATACTTTTTAAATGCCGGTCCGCAAACCGGCGTGAAATTTGACTGCGCGGTAGCGACCCCATAAACCCAGGCATTTCAATCACAACATGCACCGGATTACACGATCGACGCGCTACGCTTCGTTCCGCAGCTAAGGCCCTGCAGCGAATTCGCCGGCCGCGCTATAATCCGCCGAAAACAGCCAGCAGGAGAAAATCATGGCGGAATCCGGCCCTAACGCCACCATCATTGCTACCGTAATCACCGTGATCGGCTCGGTCGCGGTCGCGGCGATCAGCAATTGGGATAAAATTTTCCCCAAACCGCAAGTCTCTCCGCCAACAGCAACAGCAGTCACGCCTGAGCCGACCGCCAATGCATCCCATCATCTCAGCAGCAACACCCAAGTTGCCCTGCCGGTGCCGGTCATCGATATCAGCGGCACTTGGTACAACCCCGCCGCACCGACCAACGGCTCGCGCATCGTCCAGCAAAATACCGGTTTTCAATTCAGCAGTTGGGGCATGCTGCCGCAAGGCATAGGCTACGAGTCCAAGGGCAGCGGGACAGTCGTCGCCCAGAACATCAGCTACAACTATTTCGCCCAATATCAAAACGGCTGGACCTCGCAGGGCAATTGCAGCGGCACCGTCAGCAGCGACGGCAACCAGATCACCGCGACCTGCAGCGACAACGTGTTGGGAACCTTCGTTTCCACCGGCATCAAGCAGTAAACTCCGACTACAGGCCGCTAAGCACCGGCAGCCGCAGCCTCAAGAAACCTCGCCGATAAATTGAGGCTTAACAGCGGCGCAAACTAGCGCTTAAGCGGCGGAAATGCCGCAGCAAGGGCATTTCCAATCGGCGTGCGCCGGCGGTTTGGGATGGACGGTATTGCGCAGTTTTTGCGTACCGCCGAAATCGTGAAAGTTGCGGCATACCTTCTCGAACGCCGCTTGTGGCGACACGGCGTAGCTGAACTTGAATTTGGGGTATTTACCGACATGCTGTTTCAACCGCACGTTGAGATCTTCTTCGGCCCGCCCGACATACTTGACGACGAATTTATGCGTGTTTTGATTTATCACTCCCAGGGCATAATTGCCTTCGGAGATTTTGGTAACCAATTCGTCGATCTTAGCCAAGCTCAGATCATAAGCGCCGTACATATCCAGTGAAGCCATAATTTACTCCGGTAAAACCCTGCGTTAAACGTCGGGCAAAATCGCCCCAATGCCCGATCATACTCCCTATTGCAGAAACATCCGGTTTTATTGGGTATCCGCCGCGATCGGCCGTAACACTTTTCGGTCGCGGCCATGATCCAAAGCTGGAGTTGCGGTCGATTGAACTAGCCCAAAACGGACAGAAACAGTCTCCCGACGGCATGGGAGAGTAACGTTGCAGGCAAAATCGAAGCCGACCCAGCTAGCACCGGAATCGAGCAGCTTAACGCTCGCCGGCAGGCCGGGCCAGCAAGCGGTCCAGTTGGTTGGCAAAGGCTTGCACGTCGCGCGCACTCAATGCCGCCGGGCCGCCGGTATCGACGCCGCTGCTGCGCAAGCCGTCCATGAAGTCGCGCATCGCCAAACGTTCGCCGATATTGTGTTCGCTGTAACGCTCACCGCGCGGATCGATAACGTGGCCACCTTTGGCGATCGCTTGCGCCGCCAGCGGAATATCGCCGGTCACGACCAAATCCCCCGCCACCATACGCTGCACGATCTCGTTATCCGCCATGTCGAAGCCGCCGGCGACGCGCAGCATACGAATATAACGCGACGGAGGGATTGGGATGCTTTGGTTCGCGACCAGCGTGGTCGTCAACTGGCAGCGCTCCGCCGCCCGAAACAGAATGTCTTTGATCGCCTTGGGGCAGGCGTCGGCGTCGATCCAGATTTGCATGAGTATGGTGTGTTTTGTTTTAGCGGTGTCGCCATCGCGACGATTGATTTACGTCGGGTCTCGGCCCGACAGCCGAGATACTTTCTTTTGCGTCGCCAAAAGAAAGTATCCAAACAAAAGGCGACCTGGCAGTCCGCCTAGCTCACTCGGCTCATCCCTGAGCCTCGCCCTTCGGATGCTTCGCATGCGAAATAGCGGGACCAACCCCGAACCGGTCCCGCAGGTAATCAGCAGCTTACCGGGCAGCAAAATAATGCTCATTGGTCTGCTTCCGGCCAGCCGGCGTTAAATCAGGCTTCACGATATCTACACAACTAATACAGTTTCTGGTTCCCAAACTCCAGTTTGGGAACTTTAGCTTGAAAGCTCCAGCTTTCGTTAATTTAATCGAGAAGCAAGTCTGGTTCCCACGCAGTGCGTGGGAACCAGAAAACCAGTCAAAAGGGCCGCAACGCGGCCACACCTTTTCGCGCGAAGCGCATACCAAATCCCCTATGCCGCGCCGAGCACCGGAGGGTTTGGGCGGATCAGCCCGACAGGGGCGCGGCAGGGATGCCGCGCGTTTTCGGAGGGCTAGGACAGCCCTTCCGAAAACCCCGCTCAAACCCTTCGGCGCGGAGGATCAAAGCGGCATCGGGGTGGCTTTTTCTTTGGATACTTTCTTTTGGCCAAACAAAAGAAAGTATCGCGGCTGCCGGTCCGCGAACCGGCGTTAAATTAAGCTTCGCGGTAGCGAAACAATATTCTTACAAGTTTTAAATTCCGCGTGGGCACAAAAATCGTGCCCACCCTACCCGGCTAAGATTTAATTCCGGCAAGAATTTTTAACTTTTCAAATGCTACAGTATTTGATAACCGACCCATCAATTGAAGACTCTGATAAATCCTTACCTTAGGATCATCAGGATCAAACACAAAAACCTCATTGTTAAATTCTGAAATAATTTTTTGCTTTTTAATTTGTCCCTCTGGCGAACCAAGATCTTCAATATCGAATATTTTTTGCTGAGATATTGAGGCCTTTGAAATTAAGTTGGCATAAAAAACTTCTAACATTCGATTTCTCGCATATGAAATCTCAACACAAGCATCAAAAAAACGATTGAATGCTGCAAAGTCATCGTATGAAAAATCTGATGCAAATAGATGCTTATATTTTGCCCAGTTATTTTCAGAGATTATATTTTTTAATGACTTATCGACAAGTCCTTTTTCAAGTATGGACAACACTACCTGCTCCGCGTGCCGGATATCCATCACAACAATAGTCGCCGCATTCTGCTTCTCTGAGCGCTTGCTCAGAAAATAAACAAGGAATGCAAATAAACCAACAATAAATGTAACTATACTATTGAGCAAATCTGGATTCATTGGATTCTAACCCTTTCAACTGTAATAGCGACATAAACTATCCAAACTTCGACTCCCTACAACGCGTAACGCGGACCTCGTAAAGGTTCCGCCAAATTGACAATATCGAATTGACGGACGACTATCTGCATCTGCACTAAATATCATCACGCCGCCTGCAACTCCCTCAACGGCAAATGCAATACCGCTAAATTCTGAATATCTGCCTTTTGGCTGGCATGCTGTACATCAATCCCCACCAACGCTCCGTTTTCATCAAAATCCAAAACCACACCATCGCTGACTTCATCCGAATTGACCGAAGGTCTATCGGCTAAATGAATATATAAAGAGTCCGTTGCTTGGTCGTAACTTAGTTTCATGGTTTAAATCTCCGGTCGGGAAAGGCGTTATGCACGGTTAATCCATCATCCAACGTAACAACTCGCAAATATTTATTCAGTTCGGCTACGAATAACCAATGACGAATTCGTCCGTCTTCTTGAATTTCGCGGCGCAAGGGTTCAGCTAATGCTGCTTGGCACCATTCGAGTTTTATGTAAGGCCTTTTCAGCAATACATCATTTCGAAAGTATTCGGTCGTCGCTAACTCGGTCATGGCTGGATTATAACGAGCCGCGTAGCGTTAACCACATTTGGACTCCCCACAATTCAAACAAGTCATACACCCATCCATCAACACCATCGCCTTGGTCGAACACTTCACACACAACACCGCTTTTTCCGGAAACGCCTGGGCATCCGACTCACCATGCGCGGCTTCAAATTCCCGGCGTTTTTCGGCCAGGAACTGTTTTTGGTGGTCGGTCATTTTTTCCGGCTTGATCATGCCGATGTGTTTCATGTGCGATTCGATCGCCGAACCGATTTCCGCCACCAAGGACGGCATGAACACGCCGCCTTTTTTGAAGTAGCCGCCGCGCGGGTCAAACACCGCTTTCATTTCTTCTACCAAAAAGGTGGCGTCGCCGCCTTTACGAAACACCGCCGAAATCACCCGGGTCAAGGCCAGCACCCATTGGAAATGCTCCATGTTTTTGGAGTTGATGAAGATTTCGTAAGGCCGGCGTTCTTCGTGGGCGGTGCCCTGGTTGAGGATCATGTCGTTGATCGTGATGTACAAGGCGTGCTCGGACTGCGGGGTTTTGATTTTGTAAGTCGAGCCCAGCAAGACTTCCGGCCGCTCGACGTTTTCGTGCATCGACTCCAACGAGGGTTTTTCGGCTTCCGCTTGTTGTACCGCTTCCGCGCTGTCTTTGCTCAGCACTTTGTAGCCGACGATTTTTTTGTTGATTTTGTGTAGGGTCATCTCGTTTACCTAAAAAGGTTGTCGACTCGCCTGTGTAACGAGCCGTGTATGTTCTTAAAAATTAGGAGGCGTTTGCCCGTTTTACCGAATCGAGGTAGAGCGTATCCGGGCAAATATCCTGCTCGTGCGGCCAGACTACCGTGCCGTCGACCACTGCGGCGCGTTTGAAATACTGCCTGTCGCTCAATTCCTTGAATACGCCGAAATCCAACAAGGGTGTGCAGTCGTAAACGCCCTGGCTACCGTCGGTGAATTCCAGCATTAACGAGTAATCGTCGCCGGCTTGTACCGATTTGACTCTCGGGTTCATGGCTTACCTCAACGGTTCGATTTTATAGGGTTGCTCGCCGGTAACAGCCAATTGCCAATCGGCCATCAGTTCGTCCTTATGCAGTTCGATCCAAGCCTGCAGCAATTTCATTTGGGCTTTGGGGATCTCGCCTTCCAGAACTTCGCCTTCGGGAATCGCGACTACGACTTCGCAGTCTTGGTATTTGGCATGGATATGCGGCAGTTTGTGCTGCTTGTTATCCAGAAAATACATGTAGACGATGATGCCGTAAAACATTGAAATCGCTGGCATGGCAATTCTCCCAAGACGAATCAAAACTTCCCGTAATAGCCTTCCTTCAACGCATCGAACAAGTTGGCCGCGGTGTGGATTTCGCCGTCGTATTCCACTTCGTCGTTGCCTTTGAATTCCACGACGTGGCCGTCTTCCAGCGTGAATTGGTAGGTGGTGTTTTCCAGATCGGACTCTTTGACCAGCACGCCCTGGAACACTTCCGGGTTGAAGCGGAAGGTGGTGCAGCCTTTCAGGCCTTGCTCATAGGCGTATTCGTAAATCGACTTGAAATCTTCGTACGGGTAGTCGGTCGGCACGTTGGCGGTTTTCGAGATCGACGAGTCGATCCAGCGTTGGGCGGAGGCCTGGATGTCGACGTGTTGTTTCGGGCTGATATCGTCGGCGGCAATGAAATAATCCGGCAGTTTTTGTTTCGGGTCGTCGCTGTAAGGCATCGCGTCCGGGTTGACCAGATGGCGGTAGGCCAGCAGTTCGAACGAGAACACGTCGATCTTTTCCTTGGACTTTTTACCCTCGCGGATCACGTTGCGCGAATAATGGTGGGCAAAGCTGGGCTCGATGCCGTTGCTGGCGTTGTTGGCCAAGGACAAGGAAATGGTGCCGGTTGGGGCGATCGAGCTGTGGTGGGTAAAGCGACAGCCGACATCGGCCAGTTCCGCCACCAACTCCGGCTCTTCCTGGGCGACTTTCTGCATGTAACGGCTGTACTTGGCGTGCAAAACCCGGCCCGGCACCTGGTCGCCGAGTTTGTAGCCGTCGGCTTTCATTTCCGGGCGTTTGTGCAGCATTTCGCCGGTCACTTCGAACATCTGCTCCATGATCGGCGCCGGGCCTTTTTCCTTGGCCAGCTCCAGGCCGGTGCGCCAGCCTTCCAAAGCCAGTTCCTTGGTGACTTGCTCGGTAAAGGCCAGCGAATCGGCATCGCCGTATTTCATGCCCAGCATGGTGATGGTCGAACCCAAGCCTAAGTAGCCCATGCCGTGGCGGCGCTTACTGGTGATTTCGTCGCGCTGTTTTTCCAGCGGCAAGCCGTTGATTTCCACCACGTTGTCCAGCATGCGGGTAAAGATGCGGATGGTCTTGCGGTAATCGTCCCAATCGAATTTAGCTTCCTTGCCGAACGGTTGGTGGACGAAGCGGGTCAGATTGATCGAACCGAGCAGGCAGGAGCCGTAAGGCGGCAACGGCTGTTCGCCGCAGGGATTGGTGGCACGGATGTGCTCGCAGAACCAGTTGTTGTTCATCTCGTTGACCTTGTCGATCAGAATGAAACCCGGTTCGGCGTAATCGTAGGTGGAGGACATGATGATGTCCCACAGGCGGCGCGCCGGCATCACTTTGGTAATGCGGCAAGCCACCAGGCCGGCGTCGTTGACCACGTAGCCTTTTTTATTGGGCAGATCGCGCCAGATGATTTTGCTGCTGTCGGTCAAGTCCAGTTGGTCGGCCTTGGCTTCCCGCTCGGTGATCGGGAACGACAACGGCCACTGACCGTTGTTTTTGACGGCTTCGACGAATTCGCTGGTAATCAATAGCGACAGGTTGAACTGGCGCAAACGGCCGTCTTCGCGCTTGGCGCGAATGAAATCAACCACGTCCGGATGGGCCACGTCGAATGTCGCCATTTGCGCACCGCGGCGGCCGCCGGCGGACGACACGGTAAAGCACATCTTGTCGTAAATATCCATGAACGACAGCGGGCCGGAGGTGTAGGCGCCGGCGCCGGAGACGTAAGCGTCGCGCGGCCGCAGAGTCGAAAACTCGTAGCCGATGCCGCAACCGGCTTTCAAGGTCAGGCCGGCTTCGTGGACTTTGCGCAAAATGTCGTCCATCGAGTCTTCGATGATGCCGGATACGGTGCAGTTGATGGTAGACGTGGCCGGTTTATGCTCCAGCGCGCCGGCATTGGAAACGATACGGCCGGCCGGAATCACGCCTTTGCGCAAGGCCCACAGAAATTCCTTGTAATGCTTTTCCTGCAAGGCTTTGGTTTTCTCCACACTGGACAAGGCCTTGGCCACCCGCTTGTAGGTATCGTCGATGGTGTCGTCGATGGCGCGGCCGTCCTTGGTCTTCAAACGGTACTTGCTGTCCCAGATGTCCAGCGAAGCGCTTTGCAGCGGAATATCGGTATCGTTTGACGTCACAACATGAAGTTTTGCGGTCATTCGTAGCTTCCCTTGTTATTTTTGAGTTGATTACGGAACGGTGTTGCCGGCTGGGCCGGTACGCCGGAATGTTCGATGCGGCAAGCGGTGCGACATAAATGATGCCCGCTCAATGCATACTGGATATAGTGCTTTGTAAAAATACTAGCACAATATATTGTGTTGACCACGGATTTTTTTACTGGTGATTCGCTACTTTCGTACTTGTTTTTTTAACTCAACGGTTTAGCGAAAACTGTTAATTCGGCAGGCTACAATTGCCGGCGGTTTGCGGCGGCGGCGGGTTAAGGCGGGGTTAATAAATCCGGCTAAAATGCGGATACCGGTGCAGTATCTCTAACGCGCCGGACAGCCACCCTGCGGCATCAGCGGCGGTGGGACAAACCTATTTTCGAAGAGGCGAACATGAACAACTTTACTAAAGCCGGCCTGCTGGCCGCTATGGCGCTTTGCCAAACCGCCTGGGCCGGGGTCGATATGCCGCGCGTCGACCGCCGCCAGGAAATCCAGGAACAACGTATCGAGCAAGGCATCGAGTCCGGCGAGTTGACCCGGCGCGAAGCCAACCGCCTGGAGCACCAACAGATGCGGATCGAACGCCAGGAAAACGCGGCTCAGGCCGACGGCGTCGTGACGCCGGCGGAGCGGGCCCGGCTGAATCACCAGCAAAACAAGGCCAGCCGCAACATCGCCCGCAAAAAACACAATCTACGCCAACCATGAGCGTTCGGAAAATCCGGCTGCGGCCGGATTTTCGCGTTAAGCGTCCCCTTTCATCAAACTCAGCAATTCGTCCGCCGAGACTTTGCCACTGACGTCGGCGCCGTCCAGCAGGCTATCGGCCAGATCGCGTTTGTGGCTATGCAAGGCGACGATTTTTTCCTCGATGGTCTGCTTGGCAATCATCCGGTAGATCGTCACCGGCCGCTGCTGGCCCATGCGGTGGGCGCGGTCGGAAGCCTGGTCTTCCACGGCCGGGTTCCACCACGGGTCCATGTGGATCACGTAGTCGGCGGCGGTCAGGTTTAACCCCACGCCGCCGGCTTTCAGACTGATCAAAAACAATTCACCGTTGCCGCGCTGAAAGGCATCCACCCGTTGCTGGCGTTCTTTGGCCGGGGTGCTGCCGTCCAGATATTGGTAAGCGATGCCGCGCTGCTCGACGTATTCCTTGATCAATTGCAGATGGTCGACGAACTGGCTGAACACCAGCGCTTTGTGCTTGTTCTCCAGCAATTCGTCGACAATATCGCCGAAGGCCGCCAATTTACTGCTGGGCAAAGCCACCCCGGAATTGACCAGGCGGGTATTGCAGCAACTGCGCCGCAGCTTGCTGATTGCGGCCAGAATCTGCAATTGTTTTTGCCCGGCCGGCGTCTCGGCAGTGGCCAAGGCTTCCAGCGTTTGCCGGCGTAGCGCTTCGTAAAACGCCATTTCTTCCGCGCTGAGTTCGACGTAAACCGGTATCTCGGTCCGCGGCGGCAATTCCTGCAACACCTGGGTTTTGGTGCGGCGCAGGATGAAAGGCTGGATCAGTTTCTTCAACCGGTAGCGGGCCTCGGGGTTGGCATCACGCTCGATCGGCCCGGCGAATTGGCGGTTGAATTGTTCCAGCGAGCCCAACAAGCCGGGGTTGATGAAACGGAACAAGTTCCACAATTCGCCCAAATGGTTTTCCAACGGGGTGCCGGTCATGATCATTTTGAAATCGGCCTGCAAATTCATCGCGCCTTGCGAGCGGCGGGTGGCGATGTTTTTGATCCATTGCGCCTCGTCCAGAATCACGGTCCGGAACCGGATCTGGGCCAGTATCTCGGCCACGGTTTCCTGCTGCAGCAAGCCGTAACTGCAAATCAGCAGATCGTAAGGCCCCAGGCTTTCTATCACACCCTGGCGGTCGCCGCCGGCCAGGATTTGCGGGTTCAAGGTCGGCGCAAAGCGGCGCGCCTCGTTTTCCCAATTCATGCAAACCGAAGTCGGCGCGACGATCAGGCTGGGCCCGTCCGGCGCCCGCGCCAACAACAAGGCCAAGCCCTGCACGGTCTTGCCCAGGCCCATGTCGTCGGCCAGACAGGCGCCGACGCCCCAATGCGCCAGCCGCGCCAGCCAGCGAAAGCCGGCGGTCTGGTAGTCGCGCAGCTCGGCCTGGAAGGTCGACGGCAGTTGCGGCTGGTAGTCGCGCGAGTCTTTCAGCCGTTGCAACTGGTTCTGCCAATGCTGGTCGGCCTGAAATCCAGCCTCGTCCTGCCAGTCTTCCAGCGTCAATGCCGCCAGCGGATTGAGCCGGACTTTCTTACCGCTCAGATCCGCGTATGCTCTAAGATCTTCCAGCCGGCGGCGGAATTCTTCGGTCAACGCAAAAAACTGGCCGTCTTTCAATTTGAGGAAGCGGCCCTGGCGCTCGTCCAACAAACCCAGCAATTGGCGGATTTCGACTACGGTATTGTCGTCGACCCGCAATTCGCCCTGGACGCTGAACCAGTCGTTATCGCGTCTGACTTGCACGCTCAACCCGGTGCCCACCGTCTGTCCGAGCAGCTTGAATTTGACGCCTTCCGGCCACTCCAGAATCGCCACCCCTTCGTTCAACCCCTGCAATTGCAGCAATAATTCCAGGCACTGTTCGACCTGCTCCAACAAATATTCGCCGGCAGCGTCTTGTTCGGCCATGCTCAGCACCGGACAAGCTTGCAACAGGTCGGCTGCGCGCCGCTTTTCCAAGGCCAAATCGCGCACGGCCTGCACCGGGCGGCCGTCCAGCTCGGCCAGCACGCTCTCGCCGCCGTGGCCCGGACGGTAGTAGGCGCCGCCGTCGGCCAAGGGCCGAATCAAAACCGCCACCCGCAAGCCTTCACCCAGCGGCAGGAGATGCACCCGCGGCGTACTGTCGGCGGCAACCTGCTCGGCGTTGGCGGAGCTGCCGCCGATATCGGAATGTACGGTCAACACGCCGGAAATCGCCGTCAGGGCCTGCAATACCCGTTCTTGCGCCGATGCCGGTGCTTCGAGGCCGTTTGGGCCAAGGACGCCATGAATTTTATGGTGCTCGGCGCTGAATTCGATCACCCGCAATCGGGTCGGGGTTTCCTTGCCGACATGAAATTTCTGCTCGTAACCGGGTTGCGGTTCCAGCGTGATCTTGATTTTGCCGCCGCCGTCCAGTTTCTTGACCCGCAACTCGGCATCGCCTTTCAAGACTTCCACTTTAGCGTCCGGCGTATCGGCCCAAAACAATAGCGGGTGGCCGATCAAGGCTTGCGGCATACCGCTGTCGAAATCGAAGAACGTGGTACCACCGTACCAGCCGCTATCCCGGTATTCCTTGATGTGGGAGCACAGTTTCAAGTCCTGTTCGGTCAAATAATCGAACTGGTCGGTTTCCTGCGCCAGCCGCTTCAAGGCCACCGCCCGGCCCTTGCTCCAACCACCCTTGGCTTGCAACTTTTGTTCGCGCGGCTCGATCCGCACCCGATGACCTTGCTCGTCGTAAGCCAACAGCCAGACCAATCGGGTCGGTTTGTCCACGGCGGGCGCACTGGCAGTTTTTTTATCGGCCACCGGGAGATTCGCCAGCGCATCCAGCGCCACTTCCCAATCGGCACGACTGGCGAACAGATCTCTCAAAGCCGGACGGCCTTGCAAAAATTCGCTATCCCATTGCTTGGAACGCGGCGGCTCGATGACTTTGAACACGGTTGCCAACTCGGCGGCCGGCCAGCGGTAGCCGTTATCCTGCAGGTGCCGGTATAGTTTCTGGGTCAGCGGATCGACTCGTTGGAAATGGTCGGCTTTGACCCAAAACTTGACCAGCAGCGACATCAGGGGCAATAGCAGCGGCGGCGTGTGTAAGGTCTCCGGTAACCCGCTGTCGCGATAACCGTCGCCGATTTTGTAGGGTGGCTCGGGCGCCAGCAATTGGCTGCGCAGCTGCAGTTCGCCTTGCAGGAAACGATTGAACAAGGCCAGATCGTGGTAAACGCCGATCCAGTAACCGTCGCCCTTGATCGCTTGGTTCAGCAGCGTACCCAGCTTGGCGCGCTGTTTGGCATCGTTGTGCTTCAGAATCGCCAATGGATAAAACACGCCGGCCAGACCGTAGAAGTAGGCGTTGCGCTGACCGGCCAGCTTGCGCTGCGCCGCCAGCGCGGCATCGTAGAGTTTGACGGCTTCGGCATAGTCGCCGCGCAGAAAAGCCAACGCCGCGGCCAGCGCCTGCAATTCGGGATCGGCGGCGCCGCAAGTCCGAGTCGCCACCGTTTCCCAGTCGCCGCGCAGCAATTGCAACTCCAGACCGATCCGATTCAGAAACCCGAGGCCTTCGCCGTTATCGGCGAACATCAAACTCGCCAGCAATTCGTCGAGTTTCGGATCGGCATAAAGGTACAGCAGCTGATGCATTCCGGCGTAAGCGGCCAAGCCGACCAACAATTGCGGATGGTTTTTGCTGAACCAGGCGCTATCCAGCGGATTCAAAAACCAGGACAGATACAACTCATTGGCCGGCGGCAACTTGCCCAGATAGCGCTCGCCGCTTTCCAGGCATTCGTCAACCTTGCGATAGTCGCCGCGGTAAAACTGCAACCGGGCATCGCGGATACAATCCTCGACGCTGCCGTAACGGTAGTAGCCAATACCGGGCGGATTGGCCGCCAACACGGCCGACGCATAGCGTTTGAATTCGCCGGCATCGACCATTTGCCTGGCGATGACTTCCACCAAGGTCCGGCAACAACGGCTACCGCCGGATTTGGCGTTTTCGTCGATCAGCCCCAATTTCAATAGCGGCTTCAGGCGGCTTTTGACGACATCGGACTTCAATGCTTTACCGGCTTCCTTGATGCCCAAGGCGGCCAAACATTTGGCCAGATTGGTCGGTGAACTGTAACCGTAATACAGGGCCAGCAGCTTCATGACGGTCTGCTGGTCGGCGGTCAGCGATTGGTAAGCTTTGAGGCGCTCTACTAAACGTGCGGATTGCATGATGCGACGGAAAACAAAAACTAACGATGGTAACAGCTTGCCGCCGCGGGATGAAGCCGGGATAACGCGCAGGACAAAAAAAAGCCCGCTTAGCGGGCTTTCTCTGGTAAGTGCCGGACTGCTCGGCCTAGAGCTTGGCCAGTACTCTGGCCACGGTTTCGCCCATCGCGGCCGGCGTCGGCGCGATGGTGACGCCGAGTTCTTGCAACATTTCGACTTTTTCCGCCGCCGATTCGCCGGACGCCGAAATGATCGCGCCGGCATGACCCATGCGCCGGCCTTTGGGCGCGGTCAAACCGGCAATGTAGGCTACCACCGGTTTGCTCATATTTTCCTTGGCAAACACGCCGGCTTCGACTTCCTGCGGTCCGCCGATCTCGCCGATCATCATGACCACTTTGGTTTCCGGGTCCTGCTCGAAACGCTCGAAAATGTCGCGATGCGAGCTGCCGTTGATCGGGTCGCCGCCGATACCGACCGAGGTCGACACGCCGATGCCCAGCCGCTTCATTTGGTCGGCAGCCTCGTAACCCAAGGTACCGGACCGGCCGACGATGCCGACGTTGCCCGGCATGTAGATGTGGCCCGGCATAATGCCCAGCATCGACTTGCCGGGGCTGATGGTGCCGGCGCAGTTAGGACCGGTCAGCACCATGCGCTTTTCTTTCGGAAACCGGCTCAGGAAGATTTTGACTTTCATCATATCCTGGGTCGGGATGCCGTCGGTGATCGCGACGCAGTATTTAATCCCGGCTTCGGCCGCTTCCATGATCGAATCGGCCGCGTAAGCCGGCGGCACGAAGACGATGCTGGCTTCGGCGCCGGCTTGGTCGACGGCTTCCTTGACGGTATTGAATACCGGCCGGTCCAGATGTTTCTGGCCGCCTTTGCCGGGGGTAATGCCGCCGACCACGTTGGAACCGTAGTTGATCATGTCCTGAGCGTGAAAGGTACCGATCTTGCCGGTAAAGCCCTGGACGATGATACGAGTGGATTTATCGATAAAAATTGCCATGTTGTTTCCTTATCCTAGGGCCGCGACGACTTGGTTACGGGCTGCAACCGCCTTCTCGGCGGCTTCCGCCAAAGTGTCGGCAGTGATGATCGGTAAGCCGCTGTCTTCGATGATTTTACGGCCCAACTCGACGTTGGTACCGGACAGGCGTACCACCAGCGGCACTTTCATATCGATGTTTTTCACGGCCTGCACCACCCCTTCGGCAATCCAGTCGCAACGGTTGATACCGGCGAAGATGTTGACCAGCATGGCTTTAACGTTTTTGTCTTGCAATACCATGCGGAAGGCTTTTTCGGTCCGTTCCGCCGAAGCGCCGCCGCCGACGTCCAAAAAGTTGGCCGGCTCGCCGCCCGCCAGCTTGATCATGTCCATCGTCGCCATCGCCAGGCCCGCACCGTTGATCATGCAGCCGATGTCGCCGTCCAGGCCGACATAGCTCAAACCGCGGTCGGCCGCGGCCATTTCCCGCGGGTCTTCCTGAGTCTTGTCGCGCAATTCGGAAATTTTTTGGCGGCGGAACAAGGCGTTGTCGTCGAAGCCCATTTTCGCGTCCAGGGCGATGATGTCGCCGTGTCCGGTCACGACCAGCGGATTGATCTCGACCATGTTGGCGTCCAGGTCGCGCATGGCGCGGTAGCAGCCTTGAATCAGTTTAACCGCGTGCGGCACCTGGTCGGCGTCCAGGCCCAGCGCGAACGCCATTTCCCGCGCCTGAAAATCCTGCAAGCCGACCGCCGGCTCGATGTGGATTTTTTTGATCGCATCGGGGTTGGTCTCGGCCAGTTCTTCGATTTCCATACCGCCTTGCGCCGAGCCGACCATGACGATTTTTTCGTGAGCGCGGTCGATCAGCAAGCTGAAATACAACTCTTTGGCGATGTCGGTGCCGGCTTCGACGTACAGGCGCAAACATTGTTTGCCGGCCGGCCCGGTTTGGTGAGTGACTAGGCGTTTACCCAACAAGGCATTGGCGGCGTCGCTGACTTCCTCGTGGGTTTTGCAGACCTTGATGCCGCCGGCTTTGCCGCGGGCGCCGGAATGAATCTGGGCCTTGACCACCCAGACATGGCCGCCGATTTCGCGTGCGCGTTGCACGGCGTCCTCCGGGCTGTAGGCCAAGCCGCCGTCGGCGATCTTTACACCGTATTCGGACAGCAATTGTTTTGCTTGGTACTCATGAATGTCCATGGGTTCTCTCGTGGAATTGGAAAATGTAGGTTGGGTTTACCCTTCGGGCATAAAAGCGAAGCGTAACCCAACATTAAAAGCCGTCGTGTTGGGTTACGCCTATCGGCTAACCCAACCTACATGTTTTTTTATTGGCTTTTCGCGGCGATCGCCTCGGCCATGCGCACGATGTTGTTGGCCATGCGCTCGGAGGCGGCGTCGATCAGGCGACCGTCCAGTGCGGCGGCGCCTTTGCCTTGGGCGGCGGCTTCCTTTAAAGCTTCCAGAATGCGTTTGGCTTTTTCGACTTCGGCCGGCGGCGGGGTGAAGACTTCATTGGCCAAGGCAATTTGCGACGGGTGAATCGCCCATTTGCCTTCGCAGCCCAGCGCGGCGGCACGGCGGGCACCGGCTTTGTAACCTTCCGGGTCTTTGATATCGCCGAACGGGCCGTCGATCGGCCGCAAACCGTAAGCACGGCATGCCACCGTCATCCGGCTGATCGCGAAATGCCATTGGTCGCCCGGGTAATCCGGATTCAAACCGCCGATGTTGACGGTGCGAGCCCGGTTGCTGGCGGCATAATCGGCCACACCGAAATGCAAGGCCTCCAGCCGACCGCCGATCGAGCCCTGTTTGGCGATGTCTTCGACGTTGGCCATGCCCAATGCGGTTTCGATCAAGGCTTCGATGCCTATCTTGTTTTTCAGCCCTTGCTGCATTTCCAATTGATTCAGCATCGCTTCGACCATGTAGACATCGCCGTAAACGCCGACTTTCGGGACCAGCAAGGTTTTGATCTTGCTACCGGCCTGTTCGACCAGATCGACCACGTCGCGCACCATATATTGGGTATCGAGGCCGTTGATCCGCACCGACAGCGTGATGCCGTGGCCTTCCCAGTCCAGATCGTTGATGGCCTGGATCACGTTTTTGCGCGCCTGCAATTTGTCGTCCGGCGCTACCGCGTCTTCCAGATCCAAAAAGATGTAGTCCACACCGCTTTTCAGGGCTTTTTCGAACATATCCGGATTGGAACCCGGCACAGCCAGTTCGCAACGTTGTACACGTTGAACATTGGCTTGGTAAAGAGTGTGGCTCATGAATGCTTTTCCTAAGGGTCTGAGAGTGTACGGCCGAATCAGCCGGGACAAGTTGGCTAAAAATAGCCGGTCATTTTACTTTCGGGACCGTTAATGTCAATGTTTCCGGGCGCTTACGCGGCCATGAAAACTCAGTCCTGGCTTTAGAAGCCTAATCATGAAACGGATTTTGTCTCAATTTAACGTCGTAATCTAACGACAAACTGACTGGACGTATTTGGATTTCTGCGGAGGGCGCATGGAAAGTTGTTTTGCAGGAATAAGATAGTTTTGAACAATCAAGAAACATCACAAGTGTACAGGCCGCACATTCTGTCGGCCGCAGAAGAAAAATCGGGAATCCGCAACAATGGCCAACGCAAAATAAGGAAGGCCGCGGAACCAGGAATTTAACGAGTCTTGGCCTGTTCCGCCAACTTAGCCTTACCGATTTGCAACATTTTTTCCTTATACTCAGGCAACATCGCTTTAAATTCGTTTTGAACCGCGTTCCGTTCCTGCTGATTGCCAAGGCTATTATCGAATCGCTCGATATCACGTTGAGCCGAATTCTCAATTGATTTGGCCTCCTCGGACAAGACCCTCAATTCACTTCGACTCGGTATGTCGGTCGGCTGTGTCGACGGCGACGGGGGGAGGAGCGGTCTTTCGCCCGAACCATCGCCTGAACCCGCGTTTTTCAGTTGAGCTGTTTCGTTAGCTTTCTCAGACCGGGCTTTTTCAGACGTAACAGCCCCCTCTTCGCCGGAACAGCCAACCAAGGTTGCGGAACTTCCACCCAATACCGCCACAATGGCTAAGCTCTTGACCAGTTGCATAATCGGCGAATAACTTCCCCGCCGCAGCCGGATCGAATGACCAGCGAGCTCCCGAAACATATTTACACTCCGTTCTGGTTGCATCTTATTGCACCCCCGTCGTAAATGTCCAATAGG
>NZ_PPPU01000053.1 GCF_006483455.1 Methylomonas koyamae | reverse complement strand
TTTTGGGGCCGGCTCTCTTCTGCGGAATCCAAAACTTTGAACGACTAGTTTCGGTACTTCAACCAACTAACTATCTATTAACGCCTTAAAGCGCAATTCGTAGGGCAATGGTATGGACTCCTCCCACCTAGCGGCATCGATGTACCAGAGGGGTAAAATTGAGTTACCCAACAAACGGAGGAGGAGTCCGAGATGAATATTAAACGCATAGGCCTTGATTTAGCAAAACAGGTGTTTCAATTACATGGCGTCGATAGTCACGAACAACCCGCGCTGAAGAAAAAGCTTAAGCGCGAGCAAATGCTGAGCTATTTTCGCGATATTCCGCCCTGTCTAATCGGTATGGAAGCCTGTAGCAGCGCCCACTATTGGGCTCGCGAACTGCAAAAGTTGGGTCACACCGTCAAATTGATTGCGCCGCAATTTGTTAAACCCTATGTCAAAGCCAACAAAAACGACGCCAATGATGCGGAAGCCATCTGCGAAGCGGTATCGAGGCCGAGTATGCGCTTCGTTCCCATCAAGAGTTTGGCGCAGCAAGACTTACAGGCCACCCATCGGGTACGCAGCCAACTGGTGAGTCAGCGTACCGAAAAGGTCAATCAGATTCGCGGTCTACTGGCTGAATACGGAATGGTCGTCGGTCAACGCATCGAATGCTTGCGAAAAGCGCTGCCAGACTTATTGGAAGATGCCGAAAATCACTTGAGTAGTGACTTTAGAGTCTTGCTAGCAGGTCTTCGTCAAGACTTGCAGACGCTTGATGAACGTGTCAGGGCATTGGACAAACGGATTCAACAACAAGCCGACACCGATCCTGGCGCCAAGCGTTTGCTACAAATCCCCGGCATTGGCCCGATTACCGCCACCGCCTTGGTCAGTGGCGTGGGCGACGCCAAGCAATTCAAGCGAGGTCGTGACATGGCGGCCTGGCTAGGTTTGACGCCCGGACAGCACAGCAGTGGCGGCAAAGAACGGCTCTTGGGGATTAGCAAGCGTGGTGATGCTTATTTGAGAACCTTATTAATTCATGGTGCGCGAGCCGTCCTGAAAGTCGCCAGTCAAAAAGACGACCCACGCAGCCGCTGGCTGCAAAGTCTCAGCGAGCGGCGTAACAAAAACATCGCCACCGTGGCCTTGGCGAATAAAAATGCCCGAATTGCCTGGGCGTTATTAACCAAGAGCCTGGATTACCAGCCCACTGAAAACGGGCTGGCATCTGAATCGGCTTGTGCATGACAGCAAGCTGTCACGCCCAAACCGATTGAGATAAAAGAGCAATCCAACCGATTGCAGAGCTAGACCCTGATGGCAGCCGGTCGAACCGGCGTTTGCAAAACCTGATTATTGCGCTGTGCCCAAGAGCACGATAGGGCGATAAGGAGCAAACGCGCGAACAGCCCATTACGGCCCGAGCCAATTGCGCTGATTTACAGGCCGGATATACGTGTGCAGTCGTACCATCAACCAACAGGGGAAATGCTTGCAAAACGGGAGGAGTCCATATACATCAATAGGCGTAGCCGTATTGCGCCGCATGTTGGCATTAAAACATTCGGCGCATTACGCTATCGCTTATGCGCCATACAAAACTCCGTACATATTAGCTGGGTTTAAACTTCGCGGCGGGGTTTTCTCCCGTATGCCGCGCCGAGCACCGAAGGGTTTGAACGGATTTGCCCGTTAGGGGCGTCGCAGGGATGCGGTGCGTTTTACGCATGGGCTGGTAAGCCCCTTCGGAAAACCCCGTTCAAACCCTTCGGCGCGCAGGAAACAAGCGGCATCCGGGTGTCTTTTCTTTTGGATTCTCTTCTTTGGACAAGCACAAATTCGTCTGGAACGAATTTGAACAGCCGATAGGCTGGCCCGCAGGGCGAAAACCAGGGATGGTTTTCGTAGCGAAAGTATCGCGGCTGCCGGTCCGCGAACCGGCATCAAACAACCGTCGCGACAGCGACACCAAATTTAACCCATCCACCAAACCGGCAACCCCGCAACCACCGCCACCGGAAACCCTACAACCCACCTCCATTCCGTTTGACCTGAATCGGCATATCCTGCAACATGCTCCGGCCCGGATAGCTACACTATTCTGCCGGACCGGAACTCGAATCCATAGATCGACACCAACGCCGCGCCAAGACCGGATGGGGAACACAGGCCATGACCATCAAACCGCTAGAGCCGTCGCAACTATATAAACCGTGCCAGCTGGAGCAGTTCAGCTTTACCACCACCGACGAGCTGGACGACGTCGATACGCTGCTGGGGCAGGACCGGGCCGTGGCCGCGATCAAGTTCGGCCTGCGCATCGACAAGAGCGGTTACAACATCTTCGCGCTGGCGCCGGACGGCACCGGTAAAATGACCACGATCAAACAACTGGCCGAGCACGAGGCCTGCCGGCAACCGCCGCCGGCGGATTGGTGCTACGTGCACAACTTCAGCCAGCCGGCCAAGCCCAAGGCGATCCGGCTGGAGCCCGGCGAGGGCAAGGGCTTTCAGGACGATATGGCCGAATTGATCGACGAACTCAGCGTCGGCATCCCGGCCGCCTTCGACGGCGACGAGTACCGCTCGCGCGCCGGCGAGCTGGAAAACGAATCGCGCCAACGCGAGCAGGAAGCCATCAACCAGTTGCGCGAGGAAGCCGAACAAGCCCACATCATTTTCACCGAGGCCCCGAACGGCTACGCCTTCCTGCCGGCCGACGACAACAACGAGCCCTACACCCCGGACCAATTCAACAAGCTGGACAAGGAGCGCCAGCACCAATTTCACGACACGGTCTTGGATTTGCAGGAAAAGGTACAGGATGCGCTGAAGAAATTTCCGCAATGGCGCAAGCAAACCAAGCGCAAGATCCAGGCCTTGAATCGGGAAGTCGCCGAACTGGCCGTGCACCATTCCATCGACGAATTGAAGCAAAAATACGCCAAAAACCAGGCGGTACAGGACTATCTGAGCGCGGTGCAGCAGGACATCATCGACCATGTCCGCGACTTCATGCCGCACAGCGAGAAGGTGCTTTCGTTCATGGAATTGCCGCAGGAACCGGCGCCGTTCAAGCGCTACCGGGTCAACCTGATGGTGAGCTTGAACCACAAACGCTGCGCGCCGGTGGTGTGCGAAGATTTGCCCAATTACGCCAACCTGCTCGGCCGCATCGACCATCAGGCGCAAATGGGCTCGCTGGTCACCGACTTCACGATGATCAAGCCCGGCGCGTTTCATAAGGCTAACGGCGGCTATCTGATCCTGGACGCCCGCAAATTGCTGTTGCAACCCTACGCCTGGGAAACCCTGAAACGCACGCTGCAAGCCGGCGAGATCCGCATCGAATCGCTGGAACGGGCACTGAGCCTGATCAGCACCACCTCGTTGGAACCGGAGCCGATTCCTCTGGATGTCAAGGTTTTGCTGTTAGGCGAGCCGATGCTGTATTACCTGCTGAATTTCTACGATCCGGAATTCGCCGATTATTTCAAGGTTGCCGCCGACTTTGCCAGCCATATCGACCGCGAACATAACACACTGGAATACGCCCGCTTGCTGGCCACCATCGCCCGCCGCGAAAAACTGCGACCGTTGAGCCGGCCGGCCGTGGCGCGCATCATCGAACACAGCGCGCGGCTGGCCGACGACTCGGAAAAGCTGCTGACCCATCTGCGCAGCATCCGCGACCTGTTGGCCGAAGCCGACTATTGGGCCGCCGAAAACGGCCATACCGCGATCGCCAACAGCGACGTGCAGCAAGCCATCGACCAGAAAAACCACCGGCTGGACCAGTTGCGCGAGCGGCTGTACGAAACCATCCGCCGCGGCACGATCATGATCGCCACCGAAGGCCGCGTCGCCGGCCAGATCAACGGCCTATCGGTGTTGCAACTGGGCGAGTTCAGCTTCGGCCAGCCGTCGCGGATCACGGCGACGACGCGGATGGGTAGCGGCAAGGTGGTCGACATCGAACGGGAAACCGAACTGGGCGGCGCGATCCATTCCAAGGGCGTGCTGATATTGTCCAGCTTCATCGCCGCCCGTTACGCCCGCAACAGCCCGTTCTCGCTATCGGCCAGCCTGGTGTTCGAGCAATCCTACGGCCACGTCGAAGGCGACAGCGCGTCGCTGGCGGAGTTGTGCGCGATCCTGTCGTCTTTGGCGCAAGTGCCGCTGCGCCAGGATCTGGCGATGACCGGTTCCGTCAACCAACTCGGCCAGGTGCAACCGATCGGCGGCGTCAACGAAAAAATCGAGGGCTTTTTCGACATCTGCGCCGCTCGCGGTCTGAGCGGCAACCAGGGCGTGATCATTCCGGCCAGCAACGTGCCGCATCTGATGCTGCGCTGGGACGTGGTCCACGCCGCCCAGGCCGGACAATTTCATATTTATCCGGTCACGACGGTCGACGAAGCGATGGAATTGTTGAGCGGCATCGAAGTCGGCACGGCCGACGCCAGCGGCGCCTATCCGCCTGACTCGTTCAACGGCCGCATCGACGCTCAATTAAAGCAATTCACCAATACGATCAAAGAGTTCGGCAGCAAAGGCGACGGCAAATAGTTTACGGGCCGCACCGACCCGGTCAGAGCGAAGGGGTATCGCCTTCGGTCTTTTCCGGCGGCAACTCGGCAACCACCTCCGGCAACCGACAAGACAGGCCGGCCAATAGCAAATCAATCGATCCGCTAAGATTCCACGCCCCCTTCGTGAAAATCAAGCTACCAACGCTGAATCAACGCCGGCCGCCGGCGCTCTTCATCAGCGCATCGTATATCGGCGAGGTTTTCAACCAGCCGGCAATCAGCAGCGCCATGAAACAAGCGACGAACAAAGGCAGGATCAGCGCATAATTGCCGGTCAATTCGATAATCAGTACGATCGCCGTCAGCGGCGCCTGCACCACGCCGGTAAAAAACGCGGCCATACCGACCGTTGCAAACAGGCGCGGATCGACCGGGTTGTCCAACAATGGACCGATAAGCAAACTGCAAGCCCAGCCCAGCAAGGCCCCCAGCGCCAATACCGGCATGAAGATGCCGCCGGCAGCGCCGGAGTTTGCGCTGGCTACGGTCAAACCGAAACGAATCGACCAATAGGCCAGGACAATCTGCAAGGCAAACCCGTCCCGGTTCAGCAGTTGGTCGATCAAGGCCTGGCCGCCGCCCAGCAGCAAAGGACTACGGAACGCCGTGAACGTCACCAGCCCGGCCAGCAGCGCCCACCACAGCCAACGCCGCCAACCGCGCAGATCGGCCAGCGAGCGGCCGCGCAGCATCAGGTAATTGAATAATGCGCCGAACAGCCCGGCGCAAACGCCCAGCGGCAAAAATGCACTGAGTTGGGTTAAGGCCGGTGCGGGGGTGAACGGAATCTGGAACGTCGCGTCCTGGCCCAACAACGCTCGGCATACCATATCGGCGGACAAACAAGCCACGGCCGCCACGAAAAATTCCAACGTAGAACAACGCCTGTCCAATTCTTCCAAAACGAAGGTCAGACCGGATAACGGCGCATTGAAAGCGGCCGCCAAACCGGCGCCGCCGCCGGCCGCCAACAAAATGGCGGAGTCCCGCGGGCTTCTCCCCGACCCAAGTTGGGACAAGCCCTGCCCTATCGCCGCTCCCATCTGCACGCTGGGGCCGCCTCGTCCCAAAATCAGGCCGGCGCTGTTGCCCAGCCAGGTACTGAAGAATTTGACAAATAGAATACGAACCCAACGCAGGCGCCGGTTAGCCGCCAAATCCGCTTTCAATTGGGGGACGCCGCTGCCGGCCGTTTCCGGCGCCAGCAAACTTACCGTGCCGGCGGCAACGGCGATTGCGGCCAAAGCGATACCGAACAGAACGACGATACCCAACTCGTGCCGACCTGCAACGTGGGCCAGGAATTGCTGACGGTAGGCTTCACCGCCATCCAGAGACAAGCGAAAACAGACCGCAATGAAACCAGCTCCTACCCCAACCGCCAGGGCCTGAGGCAGCATTCGGTGTCGATGCGCATCGGCCACACCAATCGTTTGTCGGTTTGAATGTTCGATACGCCCTCCCATTTTAAGTCGATTGACGTGCCGGCCGATTCTAACGAACCCGCTAATTTTGAGGCAAACAATGTTTGCCTCAAAATATCAACCGGACACATGTCAATCGCCATCCAATTGATTTTTATAAACTAATCCGGAAGCGTGGGATTACGATAACGATATTGGTTGGCTATGAACCGGCTGACGGGGACTACCGACTCAAGCCGAATGTTTAACGAAAACAGCCAGCTCGTGCAGAGAGTTCCCGGAGGCGTCGGCGGCCGCGCCCAGATTTTCCAGCGGCGCCTGTACCCGATTCACCCAGAAAGTCGGATAACCGAAGGCTTTGGCCCCGGCCGCATCCCAGCCGCCGAACGCGGCGAAGCCGATTTGTGCGCGCGGCAGTTCGAAGGCGTCTACCCCCATTTGATAGGCGCGCGGGTCCGGTTTGAAGGCGCGGACCCGGTCGGTGCTCAGATGCGCTTCGAAAATCCCCTCCAGGCCGGCATGCTTGACGCAGGCGTCCAGCATCGCTGCCGTGAAATTGGATAAAAACGCCAGCCGCAGGCCGGCAGCCTTCATTTGCAGCAAGGCCTCTTTCGCATCCGGCCAAGGTTCCAACGTCAGAAAGCTTTGCAACAATCGGTCGCGTTTTTCGCCACTTGGCTCCAGATGATGTTGGCGGACCGCAAAGTCCAAAGCTTCCGCGGTGACTTGCCAAAAATCGGCGTAGTTCCCCATCAGGGTCCGCAGCCACGTGTATTCGAAATGGCGGGTGCGCCAGGGCCTGACCTTGGCCGGGAAACAGGATTTCGGCTGTCGCGATCGGCGATAAAGACCGGGCAACGACTGACCGCCGTTCAAATTTGATCTGCCAAATCTCACGGAGTTATCACGCCGCCGCGAAACTTTCGTGAATGGCGCTAATACGACGCTTGGCCGATAATCGGCGTTATTTTGAACCCAGCCACCGCCGATGCCGCCCACCAAACACCTGTTATTGGTTGAAGACGATCCCGACATCGCCGGGCTGTTGGCCGCCAATCTGCGCGAAGAAGGCTACGACGTGGATTTGGCCGCGGACGGCGACGCGGCGCTGGCAGCAATCGCTGGCAAACATTACGACTTGTTGTTATTGGACATCATGCTGCCCGGCGTCGACGGCCTGGAAATTTGCCGGCGGGTGCGGGCCGGGCCGGTGTATACCCCAATCATCATCGTCAGTTCCAAATCCAGCGACGTGCAGCGCGTGGTCGGCCTGGAAATGGGCGCCGACGACTACATCGTCAAGCCGTTCGCCTTGGCCGAGGTGGTCGCCCGAGTCCGCGCGCTGTTGCGCCGAGTCGAAGCCTTGAGCCGGCCGGCCGCCGAGCAAACCGATGCCGTCATCGTCGGCCACGGCTTGCGGATCGATGCGCAAAGCCGCACGGTGGTATTGGACGGCCAGCCGCTGGCGCTGACCGCGCGCGAATTCGACTTGCTGCATTTTTTTGCTCGCCATCCCGGCCGCATGTTTACCCGGCTGGAACTGCTGAACCAGGTCTGGGGCTACAGCCACGACGGCTACGAACACACCGTCAATTCCCACATCAACCGCTTGCGCGCCAAAATCGAGACCGATCCGGCCAAGCCGGCGCGAATCCTGACGGTATGGGGCGTCGGCTATAAGTTTGCCGGACCGGACGACGTCGGCGCATGACGCTCAGCTTCCAAAGCCGCATCGCTTTGCTGTTTGCCGCTCTGTTCGTCGCGGTGCAAGCCTTGACGGTGGTCTGCATTTACGTCGCGGTGCGGGACAATCTGCTACGCCAGCTTGATCAGGATTTGCGCTACGCCGAACAAGCTTTCCGCCAGTTGCTGGTCGAGCGCGCCGAACGGGTGGCCGGCGAGACCGGCTTGCTGGTCGCCGATTTCGGCTTTCGCAGTACCGTGACCGGCGGCGATCCGGCCACGATCGCCTCGGCTTTGGAAAACCTGCTGCTGCGCGTCCGTGCCCGGCGCGGATTTTTCATCGATCCGCAATTCAACGTCGTCGCCGACAGCGCCGGCCAATGGCAGGGCCGGCCGTTTCCCTATCCGCAAGCCTTGGCGCGTGCCGACGGCAACAACCCGGCGGTGTGGTTCGGCGTCACGGACGGCCGCTTACAAGAATGGGCATTGGTGCCGGTGCTGGCGCCGCTGCCGGTAGGTTGGGTCGCGGTGGCGCAGGCGGTCGACGAGCCGCGCATCGCCCAGTTTCGGCAGAATTCGCTATTGCCGCTGCAAATCGGCTTGGCCGAACTGAATACCGACGGCGGCCGCTTGTTGGCCGGCTCCGCGCCGGACGCGGCCCTGGCTTTACTGAACAGCGGCGCCGACCGGACGCTGGCGGCCACGGTCGATACCGCTCAGGGCCGTTATCTCGGCCGCATCCTGCCCTTGCCGGCCGCCGATCCGGCGCAAGGCATCGTTGCCTTACTGCAAATCAAGTTCACCGACGCATTCGCCGGTTATCGCCGAATGCTGTTGCTGGCGGCCGGCGTGTTATTGCTCGGCCTGTTGGCGACGCTGGCCGGCAGCGTCGTGATCGCCCGCAATCTGTCGCGGCCGCTGCGGGCCTTGGCCGGGGCCGGCGACCGGGTAGTCAACGGCGATTTCGCCGCTTCCGCACTCACCGGCCGGAGCGACGAACTGGGCCGGCTGGCCGACACCTTCGTGCGCGCCGCGCAACTGGCCGGCCAATTGGGCGAATTGCGCCAGAAAGACCAGGAACGGCGCGAGCTGGTGGCGACCATGTCGCATGATTTGCGCACGCCGCTGGCCGCGTTGCGCGGCTTTCTGGAAACGATGCAGCGCAAGGCCGATACCTTGCCGGCCAACGAGCAGCAGCATTTTCTGGACACTGCGTTGCGCCAGACCGAAAAAGTCAGCCGGCTGGCGCAGGAATTGTTCGAACTGGCCAAGCTGGAATGCGACGACGCCAGCCTGAATCCGGAGCCCTTCAATCTGGCCGAATTGCTGCAAGACGTCGCGCAAAAATACCGCTTGCAGGCCGAGCAGCGCGGCCTGACCTTACGGGCCGAATTACGCCCGGCGCTACCGGTGGTGGTCGCTGACATCGGCCTGATCGAACGCCTGCTGACCAATCTGATCGACAACGCGCTGCGCCATACGCCAACCGGCGGTACGGTAAGGCTGGACGCCTGGCCGGCGGACGGCCGCGTCGCTGTCTCGGTTGCCGATACCGGTATCGGAATTTCCCCGGAATACTTGCCGACCTTGTGCGATTGGGACTCGCCGCTGGCCCGGCGCGCCCGCGCCGACGGCGGCGGCTTCGGTTTGATCGTGGTCGGCAAGATCGCCCAATTGCACGGCAGCCGCTTGGACGTGGACAGTACCCTCGGCGTCGGCAGCGAATTTCGCTTCGATTTGCCGCTGGCGGATATGGCGCGCGACGCCGGCAGCAAACCCTAAACCGGCGACGTTTTCCGTGATCCGGCTTTCCTCGATTAGGTCAACGCCGCTCAAATGGGACAGCGGGGTTTCATCGCGGCTGAAGCTGTCTTTGACCTTACTCGCTGTTGCCGGCTTGCCAATCTGCCAAGCCGACGACAGCCAATTTCCGGAATTGACCTGGCACGGCCTGCTGGACCTGCGCTACCAGCACAGCGACGCCACGCCCGGCGAGCTGGAGCACGGCCTGGGCAAGTTGCGGGCCGGCGGCGAGCGCGACCGCTGGCGGGTTAACGAAGCCGCCGCCACCTTGCAGGTGCGATTGGATTGGGACTGGATGGTCAACGCCACCGTCAAATACGCCGATCGCCAATCGGCGCCGCTGGATTTGACCGAAGCCTATCTGGCCTACCGGCCGGTCGGCGCCGCCGGCTGGCGTTTGGCCGGTCGGCTGGGCATGTTCTTCCCGCCGATTTCGCTGGAGAACACCGGCACTGCCTGGAGCAGCCCTTACACCTTGAGTTCTTCGACCATCAACGCCTGGGTCGGCGAGGAATTGCGCGCCTTAGGCGGCGAACTGCGCCTGGATTACCAAACCGAGGCTGGCGACAGACTGGGCGTGTTCGGCGCCGGTCTGGCCGATAACGACACCACCGGCCTGATGCTGGCCTGGCGCGGCTGGAGCCAGCACGACTTCGAATCGACCTTGACCGGCCGCTTGCGCCTGCCGGACGGCATCGGCATTCCGGCCTTGTTTCCAAAACAGGCGAACGCCAGCCAAACCTTCGTCGAAGTGGACCGCCGGCCCGGCTTTTACGCCGGCATCGCCGCCGAACGGCCACAGCGCTATACCTTGCGCGCACTGTATTACGACAACAACGCCGACCCGGCGGCGCTGTCGGCCGGCCAATACGGCTGGCACACCCGTTTCTGGAGCCTGGGCGCCAAGGCCGAATTGCCATGGGAAATCACGCTGATCAGTCAAGGGATGCGCGGACGCACCCGCATGGGCGAACTCATCGGCGATTTGCGCGCGGTCGACGTCGGTTTTTGGTCCGCATCCTGGCTGCTGAGCCGGCCATTGGGCGACGGCCGCTTCAGCGTGCGTTACGAGCGCTTCGGCAGCGACGAACGCGACTACCTGCCGCAAGACCGCAACGGCGAACACGGCCAGGCCTGGACCGTCAATTACAACCTGACCTTCGCCCAGCGCCATCAATTCAACCTCGAATTCAGCCGCATTTTCAGCGCCCGTCCGGCCCGGTTGGAACTCGGCGAAGCGGCATATCAGGAGGACACGCTGTGGCAAGTCGGCTATCGGCTGTTTTTTTAACGGCTTGGGCGGCAGTCGCGCCGGCCGCGGAATTGGCCGGCACAGCCGAAGCCGGCGGCTTGTCGCTGGCCAATCTGGTGGTGGCGGCACAGGCGCTGGACGAAGCCGGCCGGGTCAAGGCCGCGCCGCCGCCGGCAGCGATGGCGCTGGACCAGAAAAGCCGCGAATTCATCCCCCACGTGTTGGCGGTGCGTAGCGGCACGCCGGTGTATTTTCCGAACAGCGATGCCATCAAGCACCACGTCTATTCGTTCTCGCCGGCCAAGCGCTTCGAAATCAAACTCTATAGCGGTGTGCCGCGCGAGCCGGTGATATTCGGTCAACCCGGCATCGTCGCGCTGGGCTGCAACATCCACGATTGGATGCTGGGTTACGTTTACGTCAGCGATGCCGATTATCTGGCGGTTGCCGATGCCGACGGCCACTGGCGTTTGGACCTGCCGAACGGTCGTTACCGATTGACTTTCTGGCACCCGGACGCCGCCGAGCAGCCGGCCGATCAGGTCGTGACCGTGCCGGCCGGAGAATTGTCTGTCAGATTGGAACTGAAAACCCGCTTCCAGACCGGCAAGCCGCCGGCCAGTTTGCAAGATCAAGGTTATGGCGATGGGTTTTAAAACGGCGTGCAAATCCGGAATTGCACGCCAAATCCAGCCCGCATGGCTGACGACGGAAAACGAGGGGAATTGAGTTTTCCGACCGCCAACGCCACTGCAGGCCTAGCTTGTGGTAGGCCGATCCACTAACCTCAAGCCGGCAAAGCCGAAACCGGCGAACGGCGGCGTAGCCAACCCAGCAAAGGTAAGGCGCTGCCGAACAACCAGGCCGCTGCCGGTACCGGCACTTGCGACACCGCGCTGATTTGCAGCAGCGGCGTGTTGGCGCCGGGCAGGTCGGTAAAGTTGTAACCGGCCGGGGTTGCTAAGCCGGCGTAAACCGCGAAATCGTGGTTGGCTTGAATCGTGCCGTTTTGCGCCGGGCTGTCCAGTGCATTGGAACCCACCAGAAAGGCCGCGCCGGTGGTGCCGTCCAGTTCGGTGCCGGCATCCCAAATGCTGCCGCCGTTCTCGGCGAAGGTGCCGCCGGTGAAATGGCCCTGGGCGTCGAACAATTCGATTTCAGTCGGCGAATCGTTACCGACGAAACGGTCGTTGGACGGCACCACCATCGCGAAATAGCTCAGATAGCGGTTTTTTACCGGGTCCAGATTCAAAGTGATACTGCCGCTGGCGCCGGGCAGGAAAATGCCGGGTCCGAAGGCGTTGACCGACGCGGTCACCATCGCGCTGGTGCCGCCGGCCGCCGCCGCGCCGCTGGCCGCGAACGCCGAGGACAGACCACTAACGTTACCCAATTCGGCAACCGCTTCGATGGCCGCAGATGCGGTGGTGCCGACGTCGAAGGCGTCGAACGAGCCGTCGTGCAAGGCAATGAAGAACGGACTCAAGGCCGGCCCGTTGGCACCCGACAAATTGCTGAAACTCAGCGTGACTTGCGCCGCCTCAGCGGAACTCAATGGCGCCGCGCCGGCCGCCAACAACAGCGCCGACAGCGCGAAAGCATGGTTTTTCTGCATCGTGATTCTCCTTAACGTGAATGCCAAATGGCGCGGCCATTGTGCAAACGGAAACCTCACGAAATCCTCACCGGGCGGTCATATCGGCGTGAGATGTAGAACTGGTAATCGGGTCCGACTCAGAATGTAACCCTGGATCATGTCGGTTCGACCGACAGTAGACTGATCCGCCTTCGGACTGAAGGCCCGGTAGATACCAGGTACAAACCATTCTCTGGCGAGCTAGGCTAGACCGAGATGTCGGTGAGGGATAACGTCGTTTTGTCCCTGAAAAGTACGATCGCTGGTATTGATCTAAAATTACAAAATCCAAATTATCCAAAGCATTAACCAAATCGCGAAAGTGTGAGCGCTTGCGAATCTCAATCTTCCCCTCGTTAATCTGGACGTGTTCAAATGCCGCAAAACGACTTTGGAATAAGGTTAAACAACAACAATTGAGAAAAATTATCTATATATCAACTATTTAAATAGACACCTTTGTTCCGACTGCCCTACAGGACTATGAAGTTTGCCGAGCGATAACTTCAATCCAATTAACCATCAGCTAGTGAAATTATGGCATCCCGAAAATTTAGCTTGCGCGCCTTACTTTGGTATTTTCTATCCTCGGTCGTCTTACTTACCTGCATTTCAGCGGGGGAAGTGCTGTTTTTAATCTCCAAAGTCAAGCAGCACAGCGATTATGAGCATAACGTAACCGACGTTCTCGTGGACGACTTGGCGGCGACAAAACATCAGGTGGTTCAGATTCAACAATATCTGACCGATTCATCGGCGACGGCACTCGATGATGGCGTCCAAGACGGTACCGCAAGCTACCATAACGCGCTTGCATTCCTGGAACAAATGGACCGCCTTGATGCCAGCCTTCACACTGAAATATCTAACTTGGCCGACGAAGTCAAAGGCTTGTATGACACCGGTATAAGAATGGTCGCGGCTTACAAAATCAGCCGTGAAGAGGGCAATATACTGATGAAAGCAGCGGATGGATTCGATGCGAAAGCTGATACAACCCAGGTGCAAATCAATAATTTGGTGGAAGCCGTCAACGCTCGGCAAAAAAAAGCGCTTAACGAACTGGACCAAAGCATCAACGGGGTGATTTTTTTTACATTGGTGTTGACGGCTATCGTTATCCTGCTGATCGTGGGAATCGGCACTTTTGTTTATCGGCGCATTCTGAGCGACATTGGCGCAGAACCCGCCGTAGGTGCCGGATTGGCGATGCAGATGCAACAGGGCGATCTGTCGATAAGCTTACCGGTTAAATCCAACGACAAATCTAGCATTCTGGCGTGCATGGATTCCATGCGTAAGCGCTGGATCGATGTCGTTAGCGTGCTTAAAGGGCAATCTGTGATCATGGCCAAGGCGGCAAACAACCTCAACCTTAACGCACATTCCTTGGCCAGTAATAGTCAGGAACAATCCAGCTTAGCGAGCGATATCGCGGACAATGTGCGCCAACTTTCGCTAAATATTAGCTCTCTTGCGGACGAGGCCACTCGGGCCACAGAAATCGTTGCTAGCTCGGGCCGAGTTGCGGATGACAGTAGTATCGTGATTAAGGAAATGGTGAATGGAGTCGTGCAAGGTGCACAGTCGGCAAGCCGGGCAGCCGAAAAGGCGCGAGAGTTAAATAGCAGGATCAAGGAAATTACCGGGATTGCCACCTTAATTAGCGACGTCGCCGGCCAAACGAATCTTTTAGCCTTGAATGCTGCTATCGAAGCCGCCAGAGCAGGACAAGCGGGGCGAGGTTTTGCGGTTGTCGCGGACGAAGTTCGGAAACTCGCTGAGCGTACGACGCAGGCCACAACCCTGATAGGCACGCATGTCGATGAAGTTCTGAGGGCCTCCCATGCCATTGCCGAAGCCATCACCGACAATCAAAATCAAGTGGAAAACTCCAGGTCTTTGGCGGTAGAAACCCTGAGTTCTATAGATCGGATTCGCCTGGCCGCGGCTGATGCTATCGACAGAGTCACCAAAATGACACATTCGCTGGGTGAGCAGCGCACCAATGCTCACGATATTTCGAGCCGGACCAACAAAATAACGTCGATGGCCGAAGCGAACGCCCAGGCCGCAGATGTGTTGGCCCAGGCCAGCGACGATTTGAGCGTTGTATCCTCAGCCTTTCAACACGACGTCAGTTATTTCAAGTTGTCCGGAAGCGGAAAAAATGCGGAAGATGAAACCGATATAGTGATGTTTTGACTACAGAAATATGATTGCAAGAGCTGCCCCCGCTGTCCGCGCACCAAGTTGCGACATATCGTAGATCTACGATATGCCGTCTCAATTTGATATTGGTATAAGTCCCTTCCCCTTCAAAGATAAATTTAACTGTTTTAATTCATAGAGTTACCACCCCCAATAAGTTGGCATCGCAATTGCCGGGAATGTTCGCGAGCTCAGCGAAAACGGCTCAACCAATTACTGCAACGGCGGCCGGCGGTGAATAAAACATTCCATCGGATTGACCTCCATCACGGGCCGCAGTTAAGCGATCAATTAACCAAGTTATGGAGCGTTGCAAATGCCAATCACCTTATTGAAAGAACTCAACCAAGCTAAATTTCTCGGCGAATTCGGCTATTCGGCGCCAGGGATTTGCTATTACATCTGCGAATATGTCGAAGAGAAAATCTGGGCCAAACCGGGTGTAAGTTCTCTTAAAGATGCGGTCGAAGCCGCAAAAAATGTCACGCCCGCCACAATTATTAAGGCGAGTAAAGCTAAAAGTCTTGCTCAAAAGCGAGGCAAGCAGCATGGCACTCCGCAGTCATTTTACCCGTCGCTGAACACACCATTGAAGACCAATTCGCTTTACCGGATCGGCCTATGGTTCGACAAAGCGACTAACGCTGCTCCACCCGACGCGACCAAGAACAATCACGAAGCGATTGTTATTACCGGCACCGGCTCTGATATTGTGTTTCTGGAACCAAACTTTGGCTTTTACCAGGGACAAGGAAACGTGACGTTTCCAACCAACAAAGACGTGTTGGAAGGCGAGATCAAAAACCTTTATACAGCGGATAATTACTTCGCCACAAATTTCACTTATTCTCTCGTCAGGAGCCTGTAACAGCTCAAACCGAGAACATGGACTGTGGCGGCAGGGCAATCCTGTCCGTCCACAATCTATTGCCATGACGAATCGATTGCAGTGTAGACCTACCAAATGCTGCACCTCCAAATCCGCGTCTAACCACCTCACAACCACCTCGCCTCCCGTTTCAAGCCCACCGGGCTTACGCGCTCCGAAGCACAAGTTTTTCAAGCGTCCGCAGTAAATAGTCCGGTATCAACTATATTAAAACCACCTTTAAAATTAACCCGGACCAATCGACCATGAGCAAAAGAATTCTGTATTTTTTAACGCCTAGCGAAAACATCAGCCCGTTCGATGTCACCATTGCTGCTGATGCCGGCTTCGATATGGTGGTGCCGTTTACCAAAGTCGAACCTAAGCAAGTATCGGCAATGGTTCAAGACGCCATTTTTTGTCGCCCACCCAACCGCTTTAACGACACCGGCATATTCATCGGCGGACGCGATGTGCATATGGCGACCGACATGTTTCAGAATGCCAAAAATGCCATGGTCGGACCTTTCAAGGTTGGCGTATTCGCCGATCCGAATGGCGCGTATACCACATCCGCAAGTATTGTCGCCTTGATCGAACAGGTTCTGAACGACAAGACCGGCCAAGGCTTGTCGGGAAAGAAAGTGGCCGTATTCGGTACGGGGCCGGTTGGTCTTTGCACAGCTATTTTGGCTACGCAACAGGGCGCAAAGGTAAAACTGTGCCAACTGGTTGCCGACGACGACGAAAGATCGGCGCAACGCTTTTGCGAACGCTACAACGCTGAAGTCGAGTGGGTATCCGCACAGACTAACGACGAAAAAGACATTGTGGTCCGGGAAGCCGAAATCATTGTTAGTGCAGTAAGAGCCGGGGTGCGCATTTTGGAGAACTCCTTGGCGCATGCCAAGAATCTGATCCTGGCCGCTGATACCAATGCGGTGCCACCTAGCGGAGTGGCCGGCATCGGGCTTAACGACCTTGGTGTCGTCGCGGAGGTATCCGGCACCCGTTTTTTGAGCATAGGCCCGATGGCTATCGGTAATTTGAAATATAAAACCCAGTTTGGTTTATATGAGCAAATCCAAAAAAACAGTACCGCGGCCTTAATCGATTTCCCAGAAGCGTATGAATTTGCGCTATCGGTATTGAAACAGCAAGCGGCCAAGCCGGAAAAATCGATTTAAATCGTCAGTTAAATTATTTGGCGGCTTACCCTGACCGGCAGAGGTTCGCCGTTCGCGAAAGACCGGGGTCAGCTCTAGCATTAGCAACTTATGCAACGCAATAAAGCCCGCACCCCACATAGGTTGCGCCGAGCCAGCGGCGAGGCGCAACGGTCGCGAACGATGTGCCTGACGGAGTCATCCTATCGCACAGGAAAATAACCCGAGAACGCAGATCGTCCATCACTGCGACCAAAACACCTGAACCCACTGTTCGTAAAGGGCGAAATGATTGTCCGCGGACAACAAAATCAAATTTTCCTGGCAAGCACTTGCCAACAGCAACCAATCAAACGAATCGCGATGCTGCTCGAATAGCGAAATTTTGTGATAGCCAAACAGATGAGCGTTTTGGATGGACAAGAAACGAAAACCAGCGAGGGTGTCCTGAATTA